>NZ_CP114780.1:0-1200000 GCF_027359415.1 Prochlorococcus marinus str. MIT 0918 | reverse complement strand
GCTAGATGGGAGAAAGTTTATCAAGATTGGTTAATAGATTTAAGAGACTGGTGTGTTAGTAGACAATTGTGGTGGGGGCATCGTATCCCAGCTTGGTTTGTAATTAGTGAAACAAATAATCAGCTCACTGATGAAACTCCTTATATAGTTGCTATTTCAGAGAAGAATGCTTTATTGGAAGCTCAACGTCTATATGGAGGAGACGTTCTAATTAAGCAGGAAGATGATGTTCTTGATACTTGGTTTTCTAGTGGTTTATGGCCTTTTTCAACTTTAGGGTGGCCTGATGAAAGCCATGCAGATTTCTCTCGTTGGTATCCAACGAATACTCTGGTCACAGGGTTTGACATTATTTTTTTCTGGGTTGCACGAATGACAATGATGGCAGGTGCTTTTACAGAACAGATCCCTTTCTCAGATGTTTATATTCACGGTTTAGTTAGAGATGAACATAACCGCAAGATGAGTAAAAGTGCAGGGAATGGGATTGATCCAATTTTATTAATTGATCGTTATGGAACCGATGCACTTCGCTTTGCCTTGGTTAAGGAGGTTGTTGGAGCAGGACAAGATATTCGCCTTGATTATGATCGAGAATCAGATACTTCTGTAACGGTAGAAGCAGCAAGAAATTTTGCTAATAAGTTATGGAATGCTACAAGATTTGCCTTGATAAACCTTCGTGGCACTACTTTTCAAGAGACATTTGAGGAAATAGATTATTCAAAGTTGCAATTATCTGATCAATGGATTTTGTCTAGGCTTTCTAAGATGATTGATGATACAGCTAAAAGATATGAAACTTATGCTCTTGGGGAAGCTGCAAAAGGTTTATATGAATTTGCTTGGAATGACTTTTGTGATTGGTATCTGGAATTAATCAAGCCTCGCCTTAATGTTTCATCCTCTTTATCTGGAAATGATTTGATTGATCAAAAAAGAGCTCAGACAGTGATGTTTAAGGTTTTAAGGGATCTATTAATTATGATCCATCCTTTAATGCCTCACTTAACTGAGGAGTTATGGCATGGTGTTACTGGTTTTTCAGAGAATAGATTACTTGCATTAGAGTCTTGGCCAGCATTTAATCCAGGTTTCATAGATGAGGAGTTAGAGTCTTCATTTAATGAGTTATTTGCTTCGATTAGAGTGGTTCGGAATTTAAGAGCAGAAGCAGGTTTTAAGCCTT
This sequence comes from Prochlorococcus marinus str. MIT 0918, assembly GCF_027359415.1. Taxonomy (NCBI): domain Bacteria; kingdom Bacillati; phylum Cyanobacteriota; class Cyanophyceae; order Synechococcales; family Prochlorococcaceae; genus Prochlorococcus; species Prochlorococcus marinus. The sequence continues at coordinate 1,198,811 of NZ_CP114780.1, read as the reverse complement.
CACAACAAGCCCCAGTACATTTTGTTACTAAAAATAAATATCTTTCAGATTTGTTAAACAAAGCAATTCCTGATATTCAAATATTGACCAAAGCAAATGAAGTTAAGGTTTTTGGTCCTGATCAATTGTCTGGACAATCAACTTCAAAGTCGCTAGCTGGAGTTTCTGGTCAATTAGAAGTTATTTTGCCAATTGAAGGGTTAGTAGATTTATCAGCTTTGAAGAATCGTTTAAAGAAAGATTTGTTTAAGGCAGAAAAAGAAATCTCTACTCTTTCAAGCCGTTTAAATAATTCTAATTTTATTCAGAAGGCTCCTGAAGAAATTGTTTTAGAATGCAAGGCTAAATTATCTGATGCGAATTCCCAAGCCGAATTAGTTCGCCAAAGATTATTAGGTTTAGAATGAATCTCATAGTCTTTATATGTTATATCTAAAAGATTTTTTTGAGTATCAAATTCAATTTTTGTCTACTCCTTTAGGCATTATTGTTTTTATTCTTTTCTATGCAATTTGGGTAAATATTTTGTTGCCAGGCTCTTGGCTTTCTATGTTTGCAGGATTGGTGTATGGTTCATTACTTGGTAGTATATTTGTCTTTATTGGTGCATTTTTAGGAGCAATTACTACCTTTGTTTTAGTTAGAACTTTTCTAAGACATTGGATAAACAAAAGGCTAGATTCCTTTCCTAAATTGCAACTAATCGTGCAATCCATTACTAGTGAAGGATTAAAACTTATTATATTAACTCGTCTTTCTCCAGCTTTTCCTTTTGGTCTTTTAAACCTTGGATATGCTTTGACTAAAGTTAGTTTTAAGGATTTTACAATAGGGTTGGTTGCTATTTTCCCAGGCACATTACTCTATTGTTCTTTGGGATCTTTAGCAGGAGAGATTTCGAAATTTGATTCAATAATTTCTAATAGTTCTCAATTCAATTTTTTAACATTGATAGGTACTTTTTCTACTGCTTTGGCTTTATTTCTTGTGTTAAGGAGTGTTCGTAATTCTAGTCAATCAAGTAGTTAGTTTTCTTCTTTTTGATTTTTTAAAGTTAAATCTTTAATTGTAGCAATTACAATAAACCATAATAATCTCAATTTTGAATTAAAAGTCTTTCTAGAAGCAATTTCTTGGTATTTAGCTCTACCACAATCTGTTTTAATTAAAGTGTAAATGAATGGTTTAGTCATTGGCTACTTGATTTAATATATTGATTAATTCTGTTTCCCCAATAATCTTTATGTTTAGTTCTTTAGCTTTTCTTAATTTGCTTCCAGGTTTTTCCCCTGCAATTAAAAAACTTGTTTTAGAGCTAATAGAAGAAGTAACCTTTCCACCTAAATTTTCTAGAATCCCTTTTATTTCGTTACGATTGAGAACATTAAATGTTCCAGTTATTGTTATTATTTTTCCAGCAACTTCTTGGTTTTTGATAGTTAATTTTTCTTTATAAGTATTTGCAAGTGTAATTCCTGCTTCTTGTAATAATTTAATTAATTCTTGATTATTAGGAGAAGTAAACCATTGTTTTAATGACTCTACAATTTCATTTCCTATGCCATAGATATTAGAAATACTTTCAGGTGCATTAATTATCTCTTTTTCAAGTTCTGAGACATTTGGAAAAACGTTAGCAATTGCTTTTGCATTAGCTTCTCCAATGTGGAGGATACCTAGAGCAAATAGTTGCTTATGCCATGGTTTTTTTTTCGATTCTTCAATTGCATATAAAAGTTTTTCAGCTGATTTTTCCCCCATGCGCTCGAGCTTTGTAATTGATTGTTTATCTAGGTTATATATACCTGCAATTGATGAAACAAGTTTCTTCTCCACTAGTTGTTCTATCAGTTTTGTTCCCAACCCTTCTATATTCATTCCGTTTTTGCTTACCCAATGACGTAAACCACCACGTAGGATTGCTGGACAAGAATTATTTGTACATTTAGTTGCTGCTTGTGTTTGAGCTTGCAAAAGTTTTTGATTGCATTCTGGACAAATTGTTGGAAGAAATAATTTCGATGCTTTCTGGGGTCTGAGCTCTTTTATGACACGAACGACTTCAGGAATTATTTCTCCCGCCTTTCGGACGACAATAGTATCTCCAGAATGCAAATCAAGTTCTGCAAGTCTATTTGCATTATGTAATGTTGCTCTACTTACAAGTGTTCCTGCAAGAGTGATTGGTTTAAATTTGGCTACAGGCGTTACTGCTCCAGTTCTACCTATTTGAAAAGTTAATTTTGTTAATTGAGTTGGTGACTCTTCTGCTGGGAATTTCAATGCAATTGCCCATCTAGGTGCTTTATTGGTCACACCTAAAGTTTTTTGTTGTTCAAAACTCTCGAGTTTTATGACTATTCCATCAGTTGTATATGGAAGGGTTTGACGACGAATTTCCCATAGGTTACAAAAATCTTTTACTTCTTCGAGGTCTGGGCTTGTTTTTGTATTGGGATTAACTTTAAACCCTGCTTTTTTTAGCCATTGCAATCCTTCTTTTTGTCCTTTGGGTTTTGGATAGTCTTCGTCTGTTGGTTCCCATTCATTAGGAAGATGGATTGTATAGGCAAAAAAATCTAGTTTTCTTGATGCCACTATTTGAGGATCTAATTGTCTAAGAGTGCCTGAGCATGCATTTCTAGGGTTTGCAAAGACTTGTTTTTCTTCTTTTTGACGTAATTGATTTATTTTTTCAAAAATTTCATTGGGCATTAAGGCTTCCCCTCTTACTTCAAGCCAGGGTGGTGGGTTTTTTAGTTGTAAAGATAATGGTATCGAGCCAATTGTTTTCACATTAGATGTGATGTCTTCTCCTTCAAAACCATCTCCTCTAGTAGTTGCTCTTTCTAGAAAACCATTTGAATAACTTAGAGCAAGAGCATTTCCGTCGATTTTGAGTTCGCATATCATCTTGACTTCTTGTTCAAGTGATTTTTTAATTTTTAAATACCAATTCTCTAGCTCATCTAAGTTAAAGGCATTCTCTAGACTTTGTAAGGGAATTCTATGTTTAACACTTTGGAAACCTTTTGATGGCTTCCCTCCTAAACGCTGAGATGGACTGTCTTGTGTTATGAGAGACGGGTCGTGTTTTTCTATTTCCAATAATTCTCGATATAGACGATCAAAGACAGCATCTTCCATTAAGGGAGCATCAAGAACGTAATAAGCATGATTAGCTTTATTTAAGACCTTGCGAAGCTCTAAAACTCTTCTTGAAAAATTCCCTGAAGGTTTTTTCACTGATACTTAAAGCAACTTATGGTTAGCTAGTTGATTTTGCAATTCGATTGATTCGCCAATCTTTGTCTACTTTAATGAATGTAAATTCCAAGGGTAATTGAGAACTTTTATCTTCGGATCTGAGATTTAAAGTCAGTATGACTTGATTGTCTTCAATTCTTGGTCGCCCTGATTTTAAGTTTCTGTATTTGTTTAATTGCAGGCCTCCTAAAAATTTAAGGAAATCTTGACGATTTACGTGTTGTTTATATGTTTTGGTTGTAAGCCTGTATGCAGCATCAATACGCCCCGAAGCGATTTGATTGAAGAATTGTTTTACTAAAGGATTGATTCCTCTTGCTCCTATAACAAGCTTGATGGCATTGAAGGTCCAGAAGAGAAGCAATGCCCCCCCTCCATAGAGAAGAGTTTTGATGCCGATTGCTTTAACTAGTGCCGCATCCATTGTGAAAAGTGTTTAATTAGAAGATTAGTTTTACTAACTTTAGAGATAAGAGTATTTCACAGTCACTAATTTTTAGACAGAATGTTATGGCTTGGTTAAAGATTTGCCTTATAAGAATTAATGCCACTCATTCCTCTTCTGCCTATATTTCATCGTTTGAACCGTCAATATTTTGATGGCTTGCTGGTTAAAGATTTGAAACCACTTGTTTCAATTAGGTGGAGTGATGGCAGATTACGTAATACAGCTGGGTTTTATCGTCATGGACGTCAAGCGAAAGGACAAAGAGTCTGTGAAATTGTCTTGTCTAGCCCTGTATTAGAAAATCTTCCTCAAAGCGCTGTGGAAAGCACTCTTTGCCACGAGATGATCCATGCTTGGGTAGATCTTGTTTTAAAAGTTTCTGAAGGACATGGACGGAATTTTCAAGCACGAATGAAAGCAATTAATGCTGCTCAGAATGATTTTCAGATAAGTGTCAGGCATCAATTCCCGATGCCTATTAAATTGCCAAAATGGTTGGGCATATGTCCTTCTTGTGGTTTGAGTTCAACTTACAAAAGAAGGACTAAAGGAATAGCTTGTAAGCATTGTTGTGATACTTTGTATGGAGGGAGATGGAATCCAAGCTGTGTACTTGTTTTTCAGCCTTTAAACTTAGAAAATTGATTAAGAACTTGGCTGGGTTTTTAATTCTTGGTCTAACGATTCCTTTACGTCTTTTCCAGAATGATTTTTTTTGGAAAATTCGATAAATTTATTTTATGAATAGAAGTTTTTACTCTAATTCCAGACGTCAGGGCTCTCGAGAATCTTTAGAGCGTCGTATGGATAAATGGATGGAAACAGGTAGACAGTTAGTTGATGGTGTTGCTGGAAATAGACCTGGACAAAGAAAAAAAGAAAACCGTTCCGGTGTTAGTGGTATGAGTCGCTGGGTAGGAAAAAAAATTGATTGGTTTTTTGAAGAAGAAGATAATTGGTATGAACCTATAGACTTAGAATTAGAAAGAGAGGAAAACATTCCTATTAAAAAAAAGCCTTTAACTGCAATATCATTGAGAGTGCCTAAAGCACTTTCACCATCATCCGAAGATGTGGATACATCTTTAGAACAGCCATGGCCTGATGATTCTACGTTTCGCATTGAAAGATGGGAACGTGAGACCTCCTCTGAGCGAAAATTTTCTGATTATCAAGATTCCGATTCCAGTAATACTTCTCAAGAAACAACTCTTCCTAGGCGTCCTTTACCCAGATCTAGTAGAAGAAAATAAATCTCTTTAATTTATTTATGGGCAAAGTTGATTGCGCATAGAGTCTCCCAACCAGTTTTCTAATATAGGATTAAACACCTCTCGTATTACTGTTAATTCTTGTTGATGGCGAAAAAATCTATAGTGTCTACTCCAAAAAGGACCTGTTTTTTTAAATCTATTTTCTAACCATTTAGCTTTAACTAAAGCTAGTCCATCAACTTCACGAAATAATTCAGATCGTCCTTGGGTAAGGCTTTGCCAAATTGGCTGGTCTTTGTTTTTTAGATGATGTTCTGCTTCTTGTTTATTCCACCAGCTTTCTGCCCATGCAAGAGTTTGATCTCCACATTGGAGCCAAACTTGTCTCTTTAAAAGAGGAGGGAAAAGCTCATTCACTTCCTTAGGTATTGACTTATTTGTTAACCATTCTGCTTCCATTCCAATTAATTCTATTTGAACTTCATGCCCTGTGAGTAGCGTCAGATGGCGAGTAGGACTGCCATCCCCTAATAGCATTAATTGCCATGCTCCAGATAGTTGTATTGAAAGGTTGCCAGATAATACGGATGCTGTTTTGGCTTCCCAAATTGCTTGAGGCGATGGATAAAGATTGGTGCTCAGAAATTAACTCCTGTTTTGGAAAGAAACTTTCGTCGCTGAGTTATTGATGTGTTTTTTATTAATTACTTTATTTATGCTTTTTCGATTGTGTATTTTTAACCATACGAGTAATGCGGTGAGATCTGCCTTGCTTACACCAGGAATTTTAGCTGCTTCACCTAATGTTTTGGGTCTATTAGCGTTTAATTTTTCTCTTGCTTCTTGGGATAGTGTTTTGATATTTGTATAATTTAACTCTTGAGATAATGTTCTTTTGTTTTGTTTTTTAATTTGATCTATTTGGGCAGCCTGGCGCTCTAAATACCCGCTATATTTAATATCTATTTCCACTCCTTCTTGTACACTTAGCTCTAATTGACTATTTACTAGATTATGTCTAATGAGATTAGACATATGCATTCCTGGTCGTCGAAGTAGATTGGCTAAAGTTATAGATCCTTTAATTGGAGCACCACTTTCTTCGGCTAAGATCAATGCGATTGTATTAGTTTCTTTAATCCTATCAGTTTCTAATCGAAGTTTTTCTTTAGCCAAAGCTTCTTGTTTTGCTTTAAATATTTTCCATCTTTTTTCATCAATTAATCCAAGTTGATAACCCAGTGGTGTAAGTCTTCGATCCGCATTATCTCCTCGAAGCATTAATCGATACTCGCTTCTGCTAGTTAGAACTCTATATGGTTCGCGAAGATCTTTAGTCACAAGATCATCAACCATGGTTCCTATATAACTTTCTTCTCTAGAGAAATGGATCGGATGTTTTTGTTCTATATATCGTCCCGCATTGATCCCAGCTACTATGCCTTGAGCTGCAGCTTCTTCATAACCAGTTGTTCCATTAAGTTGTCCAGCGCTAAATAATCCTTTAATTCTTTTTGTTTCTAGAGATGGTAAAAGTTGTGTAGCCGGTAAATAGTCATACTCCACTGAATAAGCTGGACGAAGCATGATACAGTTTTCGAGACCAGGTAGTGTTCTTAAAAGCTCTAGCTGTATATTTTCTGGTAGCCCGGTCGAAAATCCTTGTATATATATCTCCGGCGTATCTCTTCCCTCTGGCTCTAGAAAGATTTGATGAGATTCCTTATCTGCAAACCGAACAATTTTATCTTCTATTGATGGGCAATAACGAGGACCCTTGCTGTTGATAAACCCTCCATAAATAGGAGTTAAATGAAGATTGTCTTTTATAAGTTGATGGGTTTTTGTTGTTGTTCGAGTGATATAGCAACTCATTTGAGCTTTGCTTTTCCATGTAGATGGGTCGAAAGAAAAAAATCGATTTGCAGCATCACTTATTTGTTCTTCAAGGGAGTTGAGTGCAATACTTCTGCGATCTACTCTTGCAGGAGTTCCTGTCTTGAGCCGACTAGTTTCAAAACCAAGCTTTTGCAGTGCATCAGTTAAACCTGTTGCAGGTTGTTCACCTGCTCGACCAGCTTCCATTGATTGATTTCCTATCCAAATCTTTCCTCTTAAAAATGTTCCAGTAGTGAGAATTACTACTCTTGCTTTATAGCTACTTCCAAAGTACGTTTTGATCCCTGTTATTTGGCCAATAGTAGATTCAGATTGCGCGTCTTTTTGCGTATTAGGTGCCAGCTTCTTTACCTCTAAATCTGTAACCATTGCTTCTCGAAGAGTCAAATTAGATGTTTGTTGAAGGAGATTAAGCATTTCACGAGAATATGCTCTTTTATCAGTTTGAGCTCTTAGTGCCCAAACTGCTGGACCTCTACTGGCATTTAAGATTCGTTTTTGTATGGCTGTTGAATCTGCTAAACGGCCAATCACTCCTCCTAATGCATCTACTTCATGAACGAGTTGGCTTTTAGCTGGCCCCCCCACGGCAGGATTACATGGTTGCCATCCAATGCGATCAAGATTTAAAGTGAATAACGCGGTTGAGAACCCTAGCTTTGCAGTCGTTATAGCAGCTTCACAACCTGCATGACCTCCCCCAACAACTATTACATCAAAGGCTTCTTTAGTGTTGGATGAATAGCTCATAAACTAATAATGCATGCGTGAGTATGAACCTTTCTCTAATTAGCAAGGTTTCTAAACCTTGTAAATTGTGGTTCAAAAAGTAATTTGACTGTTCCTATTGGGCCATTTCTATGCTTTGTAACAATTAACTCAGTGACACCTCTATCTGGAGTTTCAGGATTGTAATACTCATCTCTATAAATCATTAGTACTAGGTCAGCATCTTGTTCAATTGATCCTGATTCTCTTAGATCACTAAGCATGGGTCTTTTATTTGTTCGAGATTCGACTCCTCGACTTAGTTGAGAAAGTGCTATTACGGGCACTTTCAATTCCCTCGCCATTGCTTTTAAGCCTCTTGTGATTCTTGAAAGTTCTTGAACTCTATTGTCGGGTGTAGACCCTTCCATTAGCTGAAGATAATCGATAACAATTAAACCTAGTTCTTTGCCTTGTTCAGCAATGAGTCGTCTACAAAGAGATCGCATTTCAAGTACGCCTGAATTAGGTTTGTCATCTATAAAAATTGGTAGTTGACCAAGAGTATCAATTCCTTTACCTAGCAAAGGCCATTCTTCTTGGTTTAATCTTCCTGTGCGTAGCCTTCCACTTTCAATACCAACTTCCATTGATAGCAGGCGATACGTTAGTTGCTCCTTACTCATTTCTAAACTAAAAACACAAACAGGTAGTTCATGCAGTTGAGCAACGTTTTTGGCAAGATTAAGGACAATTGATGTTTTACCCATTGCTGGCCTTCCTGCAACAATAATTAGATCACTTCGTTGAAGACCTTGAGTCATTGCATCTAGGTCATAGAAATTCACTGGTAGCCCAGCGACTGCTGTTCCTAAAGAACGACTTTCAATTTCATTAAATGTACTTGTTAATATTTCTGCTGTTGGAATGAGTCCTTTCGAGGGTTTTTCTTGACTGATTGAGAAAATTTTTTGCTCTGCTTTATCTAGAACTTCCTCCATTGGCATATTTTGATCAAAACTCAGCTTGATGACTTCGTTTCCTGAGCGAATAAGTTGCCGTCGCAGATATTTGTCCGTGATTAATTTTGCGACTTGTTCGATGGAAGCTGTAGATGAGATTTTTTCTACTAGTTCGACTAATCGATTATTTCCACCAATTCCTTCTAGTTCTCCTGTATCTGCTAGCCAAGCGCTCATTGATGTTAAATCTGTTGGTTTACCCTGGCTATGGAGCATTAGCGCAGTTTGAAAAATTTTACGGTGTGCATTTAAATAAAAAGCTTCTGGCTGAACTAAATCTGCTATACGACTTATTGCATCTGGATCTAATAAAACCCCACCTATAACAGCTTCTTCAGCCTCTAAATTTTGTGGCGGAATTAAGTCAGACTGACCGTCAAAATTTTGTGCCCGAAAGTTTTCGTACCTTTTATTTGGTAATGATTGTTTTCTTGTTTGATCTTCTTTATTAGGGAAAGGAACATTAACCATTGCAATATGAATTAGCAGAGATACTTACTGTGGCTGGTAAGTGAAACCTTGCCACTAAACTTAGTTACCAGTGACTTCAAGGTTGATTTCAGCAGTGACTTCACTATGAAGCTTGACTTGTACTTTATATTGCCCTGTTTCATGAATATCTGGAACAAGAATTGTTCGACGATCTATTTCTTTTTTGGTTGCGACTTCTATCGCTTCTGCAACATCTCCATTAGTCACTGTTCCAAATAAGACACCATCTTCACCAGTTTGTTTTTTAATAGTAAACCTTCCAATGGTTTTCAGAGCTGTTTCAAAGTCAATTGCGGCTTGTTTTTCAGCTGCTTCATGCTCAGCTTTTTTGGCTAAGCGATGTTCAACTTGTTTTAAGACTGCAGGAGTAACAGCTAAAGCCTTTCCATGAGTCAAAAGAAAATTGCGTGCATAGCCTGGAGCGACTTCAACGACATCCCCATCTTTTCCAAGACTAAGAACATCTTCTTTTAGAACAACTTTTACTCTTTTCGCCATTGTTTATTGGAAGAAAGTGGACCGCATTACTTAAATTTTAGGATTGTAAGTCGAAAACCTTAAGAGTTTCATATTAAGGCTTCATGGGCAAACGTATTTTTTTTGCAAGACCTAAAGCATTTAAAAGGCGAATATGTTGCCAAGTAAGATCTATTTGCCCTTTAAAAAGTCCTTGCTTCGCAGAGTTTGGATATGCGTGATGATTATTATGCCAACCTTCTCCAAAGGTTAGAGCAGCTACCCATGCATTGTTTTTGGATCCATCTCCACTATCAAAAGCAACTGATCCCCAGCAATGAGTAGCAGAATTAACTAGCCATGTAACGTGATATACCAAAACTAAACGAAAAGGTATACCCCAAAGAACCATGGACCATCCTCCCGAATTCGTATGACTACCTATCCAATACAGGAATGCACCGAGTGGAATTTGCAGAAGTAAGAAATTTTTGTTCAGAAATCTATAATAAGGATCTTTAATTAGATCTCCACTAAAATTTGGAACTGTTTTGAGTGCTGGTATTGGTTCAAACATCCATCCCATATGACTCCACCAAAAACCTTTATTACTATTGTGGTGATCAGCATCAGTATCAGAAAAAGTGTGATGGTGGCGATGTAAACCTACCCAATCAATAGGACCATGTTGACAACTTAAAGCACCACAAGTAGCAAAAAAACGTTCAAGCCATTTTGGTACTTTCAGTGCACGATGAGAAAGAAGTCTGTGGTATCCAAGAGTGACGCCAAGACATGCTGTAACCCAATATAGAGTTAATAAAGTAATAATATTAGGAATACTCCAAAATCTTGGAAGTAAGGCAAATATTGTTAAAGCATGTATAGCAAACATGAAACCAACTGTTCCCCAACGCCGCCTAAATTTTTGGGGGTATCTCAATTCTTTCTTGGTTTTCACTTGAAGCTTCTCAGACGCAGCAAGTGCTTTCTCCGATGATACTGGTCTTCTCAAAGGAGCCGTTGCCTCTACCACACTTGACACCACAATGACCTTGTTTAACGATACCCTATACTACAATATCTGATAAGAGTTATTATCGGATTTTTTAGTTGATCTTCTGTGTGATTTTGTGAGTACTGGATTTCGTGATCAATTAGCAAAAGGCAGGCGATCAATGGCTCACCTGATTCATGTTTGGCATGAACGCAATGGCTGGTCTCATAAGGTTTTACCTGCCATTACTGAAATATTTGATTTGGGAAAAGTTCATAATTCTCAAATTTCTAATCTACGTAATGCGAAACTTTTCTCCCCTGGACCAGAAGTTTTTCTTGCGTTGTCTCAAGTAAATCATCTTCTTTATCAAGGCATTGACAAAATCAGGGATCGTCTTTATGAAACAAATCCTGAGTTATTAAAACTACTTTTAGAGTCTGCAATTCCATTGCTGAATGATGAACAAGAACCACTCTCTGCTGGAGATTTGTTTGAAATTTTTATAGGCTTAGTGCCTTTACCATCTGTTTTTGATTGGTTTATTGAGGAAGACGAAGCAGGAATTTTGAGTGCAGCTTTAGCAGATTCATTATGTAATAGCCACCCTTGGCGACAATGTCGTGAACAAGTTATGGCAGCTTATCCAGTTAAGAAAGCTGATAGAAGAGAGAGGTTTGAAGCTGTTATGGCAGGATTAAGAGATTATTCAGCGGAAGAGTTGGATGGAGAGTTGTTGGATTTGTTCTCTACTTACCAAAGAATTTCGTCTACGAACGTTTCAAGTGCAGATATGTTTTTAGAAAGTTTAAGATCTAGAGTTTCTTTAATAGAAGAATTGGAACAACTTTGATACTGAGTTCAAAGATCAATGAAAAATATAAATCCAACTAATGATTTTCTGCATAAAAGCGTTTTCAATTTAGTTTCTTCAGTAGAAGATGGTTTAAAACAAATAATTGATAGAAGAACTAAAGGGGTGCAAATAAGATTAGAAAAGGTTCTAAAGGCTTTTTCGGATCAAGGCTTAGGCCCTCAACATTTTTCTTCGGTAAGTGGATATGGCCATGGAGATTTAGGTAGAGAGTTGATTGATAATGTTTATGCAAGTGTATTTGGGGCGGAAAAGGCTGCTGTAAGAATGCAGTTTGTTAGTGGTACCCATGCAATTGCGTCTGCTTTATTTGGTGTTTTAAGGCCAGGGGATAATTTATTATCAATTACAGGTAAACCATATGACACTCTTGAAGAGGTAATTGGCATTAGAGGAAAGAATCATGGCTCATTAATAGATTTTGGAATTAAGTATGATGAAATATCTATATTTAATGGTGAAAATATTGATTTTAAATCTTTGGAGCTTGCACTGCAATCTTCTAGAAAGATGATTTTTATTCAAAGAAGTTCTGGCTATTCTTGGAGACCATCATTATCTATTAAAAATATTGAAGAGATATGTAAATTGATTCATTTTAAGCAACCTAATTGCATATGTTTTGTAGATAATTGTTATGGAGAATTTGTTGAAGAAAAGGAGCCTAGTGAAGTAGGAGCAGATATAATTGCAGGCTCATTAATAAAGAACCCTGGTGGTACTATTGTTCCTTCAGGTGGATATATAGCAGGTCAAGATCATTTGGTGGAAAAAGCTTGTTGCCGATTAACAGCCCCAGGCATAGGTAGTAAAGGTGGAACAGGGTTTGATTTAAATAGACTGGTTTTACAAGGGTTATTCCTTTCTCCACAAATGGTTGCAGAGGCTTTAATAGGTTCAGATATAATTGCTGGTGTTTTTCAGAAACTTGGTTTTGAGGTTCAACCCTTGCCAGGAAAATTTCGTGGTGATTTAATTCAAACTATATGTTTGGGAAATGCTAAAGCCTTAAAATTAGTTTGTAAATCTTTTCAACTTGCTTCACCAGTTAGTTCTTATTTGAATCCTATCCCTGCTTCAACGCCAGGCTATGAAAATGATTTAATTATGGCTGGAGGGACTTTTATTGATGGAAGCACCAGTGAGTTTTCTGCAGATGCCCCCTTATTGCCTCCTTATAATCTTTTTGTACAAGGTGGTACGCATAGAGCCCATGTAAAAATTGCAATAATTCAAGCAGTAATTGCTTTAGTTCAAGAACAAATTGTAGATTTGCCAAAGATTTAACTCATCTTTTATCTAGACCTGTGCAAATTTTTCATGGCCTTTGATTTTCCTGAAAACTTTCGGTTTGCTGATAGTCATGAATATGCTGTTAGTGAAGGTGATTTTGTACGAGTTGGCATTAGTGCGTTTGCAGTTGATCAGCTTGGTGACATAGTTTTTGTCGACCTTCCTGATGTTGGTTCTTCTGTTTCTCAGGGAGTGAGTTTTGGATCTGTTGAGTCAGTTAAGGCTGTAGAAGATATGAATTCACCTTTGACAGGGGAAGTCCTAGAAATTAACAATTCTGTCCTAGAAAGCCCTGAGGAATTACAGAATGATCCTCATGGGAAGGGATGGCTTTTGCTAATTAAGCCATCAGATTTAACCCAATTGGATCAGCTCATGAGTTCTGAAGTTTATTCAGAAAAAGTGACTTCTGAATAGGAAGCTTGTTTGACTTTTCTTTCAAAGTACTTTTAGCTTTTCCAACATTTCTGTGATCATTTTATTTTCTTTTTAAGCCAAAAAATTCATTGTGAGTACAAATCTTTCAGGACAATTTGCTGATCGTCATCTTGGCTTGAGTGATGAGGCCCAACAAGAGATTTTGCAGTCTCTCAATCATTATGATTTAGATGATTTTATTGCTTCCGTTGTTCCTCAAGAAATTCTAGATACTGAAGATCCACTTAAAAGCTTGCCTAAGCCATGTAATGAGATAGAGGCTTTGGATGAGTTAAGTGATATAGCTAATAAAAACGAGATTAAACGTTCTTTGATAGGCCTGGGATATTACGGTACGTCGACTCCTGCATTGATACAACGCCATGTCTTTGAAAATCCTGCTTGGTATACCTCATATACCCCTTATCAAGCAGAGATTTCTCAGGGAAGATTGGAAGCTCTTTTTAATTTTCAGACTCTTATTACCGAATTAACAGGTCTCCCTATTGCTAATGCTTCACTTTTAGATGAAGGGACGGCCGCGGCAGAGGCGATGAGTCTTAGTTACGCAGTTAAAAAGCATTCTGAGGCACGCAAATTTCTTGTTGATAAAGAGGTGTTTCCGCAAACACTTCAGGTTCTTCAAACTCGTGCAGAACCCTTAGAGATAATTGTTGAGTTAGTTGATCTTCAAAATTTGGAATTAGATCAAACTGTGTTTGGTTTATTCATTCAGCTGCCAGGTAAAAATGGTCAAATTTGGGATCCTTCTTCTGTAATTTACCAAGTTCATAACGTTAATGCATTAGTAACAGTTGCTATTGATCCGATGGCACAAGTTTTAATTGCTCCAATGAGTGATTTTAATGTTGACATTGCAATTGGAAGTGCTCAGCGTTTTGGTGTCCCTATGGGTTTTGGCGGACCTCATGCTGCATTTTTTGCTACTAAAGAGATATATAAGAGACAAGTTCCAGGAAGAATAGTGGGGCAATCTCTTGATAGAGAAGGTAATCCAGCTTTGAGGCTGGCATTACAAACTAGAGAACAACATATTCGCCGAGAAAAAGCTACAAGCAATATATGCACCTCACAAGCATTGTTAGCTATTATTTCTTCTTTTTATGCGATATATCATGGTCCCATTGGTTTGCATTCAGTTTCTAAAAAGATTCTTTTACTACTCAAGGAACTTGAAACTTATTTGACAGATTTTGGATTTATAATTGAATCTTTTGATAGGTTTGACACGATAGAAGTTTATTGTGAAAATGCTGCTAAAATTCATGCAAAATTTCAAGAAAGGGGATTTAATTTACGAGTACTTCCCTTTGGTAGTTGTATAGAGGATGCTAAAGGATTTGCAATTACTTTTGATGAATTAACTACTCAAAAAGAGCTTTATCAATTATGTAAAATTTTTGCTGATATACAAAATAGAATATTTAATCCTATCGATAAAATGGACTTAAACATCAATAATTTGTTAAGTTCAATTCCATTAAGAAAGAAACCTTGGTTACAGCAATCTGTATTTAATATTTATCATAGTGAAACTGAATTAATTAGATATATTCAGAAATTAGCTTCTAGAGATTTTTCATTAGTTCATGGAATGATTCCTTTAGGAAGTTGTACTATGAAATTAAATGCTACTGCCGAATTGCTACCAGTAAGTTGGCATAAGTTTTCCTTAATTCATCCTTTTGTACCTGCTGAGCAATCCGAAGGCTTTAAATTATTATCTGAACAGCTAGAAGATTGGCTTTCAGTTTTAACGGGGTTTGAAGGTGTTTCCTTGCAACCTAATGCTGGTTCTCAAGGAGAGTTTGCAGGTCTCCTTGTTATTAGGAATTGGCATAAATCTCGCGGAGAAGACCATAGAAATATATGTCTTATTCCGAAGAGTGCTCATGGAACAAATCCAGCCAGTGCTGTAATGGCTGGATTTAAAGTTATTTCAGTTGAATGTGATCAATATGGGAATATCGATTTTAAAGATCTTGTTTCAAAACTGGAGAAATATTCCTCTAGACTAGGCACTTTGATGATTACTTATCCATCAACGCATGGGGTCTTTGAGCCAAATATTAAAGAGATTTGTGGCCAAGTTCATCTGCATGGTGGCCAAGTTTATTTAGATGGCGCTAATTTGAATGCTCAAGTTGGTCTTTGTCGTCCTGGCAAATTTGGTGCGGATGTATGCCATTTGAATTTGCATAAAACTTTTTGTATACCTCATGGAGGAGGGGGGCCAGGAATTGGTCCAATTGCCGTCGCAAAACATCTAGTTGAGTTTTTACCTAAAAAAGCCAATCTTCTTGATCATAATGATTATTCAGTAGGAAGTATTGCTTCGGCTCCTCTTGGTAGTGCAAGTATTTTGCCAATTAGCTGGATGTATATTCGAATGATGGGTGCTAATGGATTACGTAAAGCAAGTTCTTTAGCAATTCTTTCCGCAAATTATATTGCTTGTCGGCTAGAACCATATTTTAAGGTGTTATTTAAAGCTCCTAATGGAAAAGTTGCTCATGAATGTATTTTAGATTTGAGAGAGATTAAAAGTAAGACAGGTATAGAAGTAAATGATGTTGCGAAACGTTTAATGGATTATGGTTTTCATGCTCCAACAATTAGTTGGCCAGTGGCTGGTACTTTGATGATTGAACCTACTGAAAGTGAAAGTTTTGAGGAAATTAATAGATTTTGTAATGCAATGATTTCTATTCGTTCAGAAATCAAAGAGATTGAGATGGGTGAGATAGATCTAAAAGATAACCCTTTATCTTTAGCGCCTCATACTATGGAAATAGTCACTGCTGAGACTTGGGATAGATCATATTCTAGGCAAAAAGCTGCATTTCCGCTAAAAAATCAATTGAAAAATAAATTTTGGCCATCGGTTTCTAGAATAGATAATGTCTTTGGAGATAGAAATTTGGTTTGTTCTTGCAGCACAGTTGAAGAACTTTCTGAAAATTAGTTTTTTTTACCCCTAGCTTATATCTAATTTAATAGTTAAATTTTGAGCGAAAAGCAAATTTTTGGCTTTTAATGCTGCATACATTAAGGAGTTTATTTTCTCTTTAGCAGTTTTACCAATCTTTATGGGGGTAAATTGGTGAAAGTCATTTCTTCTGACCAATTAAAGAAATTAGATACCGATGGTTTGAACTTGCCATCGATACCAGGCATCATTGATGATGCTTTAGAAAAAGGGAACCTTTTACCTGTAGATGGTACAAATGTTGTAAGAGTACCATTTGGTGTTAGACACCCCAGAAAAAAAAGGCCTCACAATCCAGAAAGATTAGCTACTTTAGTTTTACCTTTTCAAACCTTTGATTCCCCTACTCCCCCACCTCACGCTGCGTAAAATGCTTTAAGCAGCTATTTGATTGTCACTTTTCTCTAGTATTTTTTTATAAAAACCTCTTAATTGTTCTGTAGCACTAGACCAACCCCATTTTTCGGCTTCTAATCGAGCAGCGTTTCTCATAATTTTCCTTTCGTTTTCATTTCCCAGTAGTTTTTGCGTAGCTTTAACTAGGCTTTCAGTACCATCATTTTTTGCATCAGGATTATATAGACAACCATTCACTCCATCAGTAATGATATCTGGTATCCCTCCTTTATTGGCCCCTACCACAGGGCAGCCTGCAGCCATCGCTTCTAGAAGAACTAATCCTAGAGTTTCAGTACTTGAAGGAAATAAGAATGCATCCCCTGATGCATATGCACTGGCCAGTGCATTTCCTGATAAATAACCTACAAATGTTGTTGCAGTATTTTCAAAGATTTTTTCAAGTTGATTTCTATAAGGCCCATCTCCTACTAAAGCTAATCTTGCTTCAGGTATTTTTTCTAGTACAGGCTTTATTCTTTCGATTTGTTTTTCAGCTGATAACCTACCTACATAAATTAAAAGAGATCCTGTATCGGTAAATTTTCCTAAAAGTTTTTTACGCATATCATCATTGCGTAATTCAGGTCGAAAGGTTTCTGTATCTACCCCCCTTTGCCAAAGTTCAGTATTTTGAATTCCTTTTTCGCTTAACTCTTTAACCATTGCACTAGAAGTGCAAAGATTTAATATTGCTTGATTATGAGCAGCTTTAAGTAGTTCCCAAAGAAGTGGTTCAAGCATCCCCATTCCATAGTGTTCAAGATATTTGGGAAGATGAGTGTGATAGCTAGCAACTAAAGGGATACCATTTGTTTTTGCTAACCAGATCCCTCCTAGCCCTAGAACAGCTGGATTCACTACATGAATTAAATCTGGCTTTAATTCATCTAGGGCATCTGAAACTGCTGCACCAGGAAGACCAAGTTTGAGCTCTGGATAAAGAGGCAAGGGCATTGCTGGTACACCTATAACTTTGGCGCCCATATATTCATTTGGACAACCTTCAGGGCAAAAGACAACGACTTCATCTCCTGCTTTTGTGAGACTCTCAATGGTTTTTGTTAGTCTTGTTACTATTCCATCTACTTTTGGGAGAAAAGTTTCAGTAAAAAAAGCAATCTTCACGTGATTTATTTAGGCTTTTGTATTGCTTGTGCTTGGGTTGAAGTCCAGGCTGAAACACATGGTATACGATTTTTGTCGCATCGATTAGACCAACGACGAGCAACATCAACAACTTCAGTTAAGAGGCCATCATCTAGTGTTGTTGGTTTGAGGCCTAGATCAATAAAGCAACGATTATCAACAATAAGATCATTTTCTACTGCTTCATTACGAGGATTAGGCAGATAATTCACTTTAGCTCCAGTTAGTGAAGCTACTTTTTTTGCTAGTTCACCCACTTGATGACTTTCTGTCATTTGATTGAAGATTTTGACTCTTTCTCCTTCCTGGGGTGGATTTTCAAGAGCTAGTTGAACACATTTTACTGAGTCACGAATATGAATAAAAGCTCTCGTTTGTCCTCCTGTCCCATGAACGGTTAGAGGGTAATTTATTGCAGCTTGCATAAGAAATCTATTGAGCACAGTTCCATAATCACCGTCATAATCAAATCTATTAGTTAGTCGAGGGTCTTTTGAAGTGGCTTCGGTATTAGTTCCCCATACAATTCCTTGATGAAGGTCTGTAATTTTCACATTATCGTTTTTGTTGTAATAAAGAAAAAGCAATTGATCAAGTGTTTTAGTCATGTGGTAAACACTGCCTGGGCTAGCTGGATGAAGAATTTCTTCTTCGAATCTGCTCCCATCAGGTTGAGGCACTTCAACTTTTAAATAACCCTCAGGAATAGTTGCACCTCTATGCGACCCATATCCATATACTCCCATTGTTCCTAAATGAACAACATGAATATTTAATCCAGATTCAACAATTGCCGCTAAAAGATTATGAGTTCCATTGACATTATTATCTACGGTATACCTTTTAGTTGCACTGCTTTTCATTGAGTAAGGAGCAGCACGTTGTTCTGCAAAATGAACTATTGCGTCAGGTCGTTCTTCTATTAAAAGGTCGAGTAACCGTTGATATTCATTGGCTATATCAAGTCTTGAAAAGCGAATTGGATTCCCACCAATTTCCTTCCATGCATCTAAACGTTCTCCAATACTGGTAATTGGAGTCAATGATTCGACTTCAAGATCGATATCTATTTTTCGACGACTGAGATTGTCGACTATGAGAACATCATGTCCATGTTCTGCCAAGTTCACAGAACATGGCCAACCACAGAAGCCGTCGCCACCTAGAACAAAAACTTTCACCCAAAACTCCTGGAGTGAAGATCTAAAGATCCAATATTAGAAAAACTACTACATGGGTTCACTTAATTATTAAAGAAACACTAATAATACTTATTAAGAATATACCTCCAAAAATTACGAATTGAGGATATTTCCAGTCATTGTAATGCTTCTCAGCAATTACTTCAATTTTTGGTTCGTTTGCAAATGCATTTAGTCTTCCCCCTGATTCTTCTGTAACTGTCATTTATTTAATTTATCTGGAGGGAGAATATGATCTCATAAGCATTCTTTTGGGATATGTTACTTAGCTTTACTGAGTGATTTTTGATTCCATTGTAGAAATATCACTTATTGGTGAGCTTGGAAGGGCATGTTGCCTTTCAGTTAAACGTCCTGCTAAAAATCCCTCCCGACCTGCCTCAACCGCTTTTTTCATGGCTTGTGCCATTGTTTGAGGGGTTTTTGCCAGAGCGATGGCGCTGTTAATTAACACGGCGTCGGCACCCATTTCCATAGCCTTGGCGGCATGGCTTGGTACGCCAATCCCAGCATCAACGATGACTGGAACATTAGCGTTTTCAATAATAATTCCAATATTTGTTTCATTTCGAATTCCTTGAGCAGAACCTATTGCTGACCCAAGAGGCATGACTGCTGCGCATCCAATCTCCTCAAGTTTTTTTGCTAAAAGAGGGTCAGCATTGATATATGGGAGAACTACAAAGTTTTCTTTGATTAATTGTTCGGCTGCATTAAGTGTTCCAAATGGATCAGGTAGAAGATATTTTTTATCTGGAATAACTTCAAGTTTGATGAAATTGTTCTCTTCTTGCCCAGCAAGTTTGGCAAACTCTCTACCCATTTTTGCTATTCGAACTGCTTCATCTGCATTTGTGCATCCAGCAGTATTGGGCAGCATCCAATATTTTTCCCAGTTAATTGTTTCCATTAAACCTTGGTGAGAAACCTCAGCAGTTTGAACTCTTCTTATTGCTACGGTGACAATTTCACATTCAGATTTCGTTAGACTTTCACTCATGTTTTCTATACTTGTGTATTTTCCTGTCCCAGTTAAAAGCCTGCTATGAAAGTCCTTTCCTCCGATAGTTAATAGAGAAGAATTATGAGTCATTGAATTAGATATGAGGATGATTAAAAGCCTTTGTTCTCATTATCAATTTGGAAGTTTTTAGGATTTCTTTTATTTATTTTTTTAATTTGTTTATTAGCAGTTTTATTATTTGGATCGAAAGTAAGAACTTCTTGATATAAATTATAGGCTTCATTTTCTTTTAAAAGTTTTAGTTTTGCAAAGGCTAAATTATTTATTGCAACCGAATACTTTACTTTGCATTTAATAGCATTTTCATAATGTTTCACTGCTTCTAAAAATTTATCTTGGGCTGATAAGGAGAAGCCTAAAGCATTTTCTATAATTGCCTTAGCTTCATCAGGTTCATCATTTAAATTCTTTAACGCTTTTTTTAAGGTATTCGTTGCTTGAGGATATAATCTTTTATTTAATTGAGCACTGCCAAGCTCATATAGGTCTTTAGATTGATTGGACTTGATTGCATCGCTCTTTTCTAGCTTTGCTAATTTAATTTCATCCCCTCTGACTTTTAAAAATTGACGGCCTACAACTATTACTAGAATTACTAATAAGCTAGTAAGTATAATTAGATAAGTTTGAGGCAGTGATGTAGTCATAAATTAAAGTTAGTATCTATTAGGTTTAGAGCTGACTTCCTTTTTTAGTGGCTATGCACATTTGCGTAGAATATATAGACTATTATTTTAGAATTTTATTGTAATTGCTTGTTAAAGTTTTAACTTTTTAACCCTGTTACGATTTGTTCAAAGTTGCGGGGGGCAATTAAAGCTAATTGAGCCAACATTTTCCTATTAATTTGAATATTTGCTTTTTTGAGCTCTCCGACTAATTTGCTATAGCTCATTCCATTTAACCTTGCTGCTGCATTTATTCTTGAGATCCATAATCTTCTGAAGTCACGTTTACGACGCTTTCTATCTCTGTAAGCATTGCAAAGTGCTTTCATTACTCGCTGATTTGCAGTGCGAAAAAGACTGCCGTTGCTTCCTTTAAAGCCTTTTGCTAATCGGAGAATTTTATTACGCCGTTTTCTAGCAACATTTCCTCTTTTAACGCGTGACATGACTAAAAGATCAAAAAACAATGGATAGAAGTAACGATTACTTCTTTATTAAAAGTAGTGTTTAGCTATATGGGAGCATTAAGCTCACATTGTCTGCATCACGTTCATCAACAACGGCTTTTGTTGCAAGATGGCGTTTGAGTTTAGAACTCTTATGATCTAGCAAGTGATTCCGGAAAGCTCTGCGACGCATGAACTTGCCAGTGCCTGTTGCTTTAAATCGCTTTGCAGCAGCTTTGCGAGTTTTTAGTTTAGGCATTTTTGGCAAATACACTAATACAATCCAACACATTACTTCCTAACACTGCCTTAGGCAAAATTGATTTTTAATTAATTGTTTTCGCTGATTTAATTTTTATGAGGTTGATGAACAGTTTTTTTGTACCCAAAGTATTTTTTTGTAGTTTATTGCTGCTGCTTGATTTTAGTAATTATGAATATAGGGCCGAGGATGCTCAAATTTTGCCAACTCATTTTTCAACTACTCAACCATTACCTTTTAAAGACTCTCAGGAACTGTTAGTTAGCTTGGAAACATATTTAGGTAAACCACGTCTGGATGGGTCTCATGCAGCAGATTTGAAGTTAGTTAGTCCTGGCAGGCCAATATTTTTGAAAGATTCCAAGGGTTTGACGCATAAAGCAGCTCAAATAACAATAAGTTGGCAAAGAGTTGATCTGCAAAGGCCTCTAAAATTTGTTAGGCAGGTTATTGGTCCATTTGCAAGTTTTGAATCCGCTCAGAGGGTTTCAGAATTATTAAGGCAAGAGGGGATTCCAAGCCTAGTTGCCTATCCATCTGACTGGGAGGTATGGATTTCTGAGGGACATAATATACCTGAAAATTTTAATTCTCGAATTGTCCAGAAAAATGTGTTCTTTAAGGTTAAACCAGTCTTAAAACTTGGTTCAATTGATTTTTTAATTTCCGGAGATTTAGAAATTTTTGCTCCTGATGGTTTGTTTTGGAAGGGAGGCTTGTATTCAGGACCTTTTTATTTGAAACCTGATGCATATGGAAGTTGGTCATTAATCGAAAAGGTTCCTATTGAGAAATATTTACTTGGAGTTTTACCTCATGAAATTGGGAGTTCATCTCCCCCTGCAGCATTAGCTGCACAAGCAGTTTTGGCTAGAACATGGGCTATTTCTAATAGAAAGCGTTTTGAAATTGATGGATATCATTTATGTAGCAATACTCAGTGTCAGGTTTATAAAGATCCTAATCAATCTAATGATGCAGTTGCTAGAGCTATTTCATCAACTGCTGGCAAGATACTTAGTTGGAATGGCCAACCAATTAATGCTGTATATCATGCTACAAATGGAGGGGTAGGTGCTGCTGGCAATGAGGCATGGTCTATGGCTTCTTTACCCTATCTTAAAACCTTTTTAGATGGGTCGACACGCTGGCGGAAGCAGTTTTCATTGCCTTTAAATGAAGATTTTCAGATACAAAGGCTCTTAAAGAAACGAGATGGTGCTTTTGGTAATAATCATCGCCTTTTTAGATGGAAAAGAGTTTTAAAAGCAGAAGAAATTAAGGAAAAATTGGCTTTAACAAACTTATCTACGTTTCTACCTAAGACTATTAATATTTTAAAACGGGGTACTAGTGGCAGAGTTTTAGCATTGGAGATTCAAGGAAGCAAAAAAAATTCAAAAATTATTCTTCGATTAGATGCTATTAGAAGAAATCTGAGAAATTTGCCTAGTACGCTTTTTTATGTTGAACAAATTGAAGAAGGTTCTTGGCAATTTATTGGAGGAGGTTTTGGTCATGGAGCTGGCTTATCTCAAGCTGGTGCAATTGATTTAGCCCATAGAGGATGGACAACCAAGAAGATTCTTAAGCATTATTACCCAGGAACAACATATGAATCTTTTGAATAGTTTTGAGAAGACCTCTTAGAGTCTTTTTCTAAACCTCGGGAATGTCATGGCCTTAGCTCGAGTAACTGGAGAAAACCGACGAGGCAAGGCATGCTTATTTTTATTTGCATGTGCTTTTGCTGGGGCTTTACCTCATTCATTTGATGCACCATACAGACTTTTTCCAGCATTACTGTTTTTGTTTTTATTAGGTAGTTATGGATTAAGAGTTGTTTTATTGGCTCGTTCTCGAGCAAGTATCTCTTCAGCCGTTACATATTCTTCGATACCAGCTGAAGATTTACCTTCTGTTGATGTTTTGGTTTCAGCTAGGGATGAAGAAACAGTAGTAGAAAAATTAATTAATAGATTGGCTAATGTTCAATATCCAGAAGAAAAAATTAATATATGCATTATTAATGATGGCAGCCAAGATAATACTGCATCAATTTTAGAAGAAAAGAGCCAAACATTTTCAAATATCAAAATCCTTCATCGAGCTCCTTCGTCGGGAGGAGGAAAATCAGGAGCATTGAATTATGCCTTACAAAAATTAAGCGGAGAATGGGTTTTTATTTTGGATGCAGATGCAGATTTCCCTCCAGATATTTTGCTGCGATTGATGCCGGTTGCCAAAGAAGGGAGCTTGGCAGCTATTCAATTAAGAAAAGCTGTTGTGAATTCTCAGAAGAATTTTCTGACTTGTTGTCAATCGATGGAAATGGCCATGGATGCTGTTATTCAAGAAGGGCGACAGAATATCAATGGTGTTGTTGAATTAAGGGGTAACGGGGAGCTTTTAAATAGAATCGCATTAGATAGTTGTGGGGGATTTAATGAGGAAACAGTTACTGATGATCTGGATTTAAGTTTTAGATTTTTAATCTCTGGAGCTTCTATAGGAATTCTTTGGAATCCTCCTGTAACAGAGGAGGGTGTTGAATCTCTTCAAGCATTATTGAGACAGAGAAAACGTTGGGCTGAAGGTGGATTGCAGCGTTTTTTTGATTATTGGTCTTTATTGATATCTAAGAAATTAACTATTGTTCAACTTATTGATTTAATTGCTTTCTTTTTATTGCAATATGCGTTGCCTGTCATATCTTTTTTTGATTTATTCATTGCACTTGTGACAAAAACGCTGCCTCTATATTGGCCTTTATCTTTGGTTGCATTTACTATTTCAGGATTTGCTTGTTTTCGTGGTGCGAAAAAATACTCATCTGGCCCTAATATTCCTTCTCCTCATTTTGTAAACTTATTAATGTTTATTATTTATTTATCCCATTGGTTTTTTGTAATTCCATTAATCACAATTAATATGGCATTTAGATCAAAAAAATTGATCTGGTTAAAAACCACTCATAAAGGATTTTAGTTATTATTATTTATTCATCTTCTAAATTAATAATCTTTCCATTAAAAAAATTTGCAAAATTTTCTGTTTCTTCTGAAACTAATTCTTCCCTACTGATTGTTTTCTTTGATTCATTATCTTTACCTTCTAATTTTTTCGTTAACTCTTGATTAGAATCCATTTTTTGTTCATTTAATATTTGTTTCTTTTCTACTTTTGATTCAATACTATTTAATTCCCCGTTCATAGATTTTAGATTTATTTGTTTTTCAAGAATTAACTCTTTACTTTCTCCTAGTGTTTCTTTAATCGCTTTTTCAATAATACTTTTTCGACTTTGAATCATCCCTATCCAATTCTCTGATACTTTTATTATGACTTGATTTTTTGTTAAAGTTGTAAGTTTGGCTTGTTGGGATAAAAGCATTTTTGTTGAAGGTAAACCAACGTTAGAAAGTATTTGTTTCCAAGTATCTGACAATTCATTTTGCGATACATTATTTTCAGCTGGAACAATAGTTTTTTTTATCCCAATTAGATTATTCAAATCTGAAGGTTTTTCTTCTGAAACAGGTTTTAATTTCTCATTGATACTTCGAGATTTAATGGGGGTTGCTTGATTGTTATTAGGTTGTGTATTTAGCATTCCTAAAAGTAAAATTTCTAGCCATAGCTTTGGCTGTAAACTTAATCTAATTTGTGATTCTGAACCTTTCAGATAAGCTTGCCACCGTAAAATATCTTCCAAATTTATTTTTGAGGAAATTTCTTCTAGTTTATCGTGAGAGTTGCTAGATATATTGCATAATAGAGCTTTATTTTTTATAGATTTGCTTACTACTAAATCTCTAAGTATAGACGCGATTCCTTGAAGAATTATTATTGGCTCTTTACCATCATCTATTAATTTATTAAGTATTTCTAATAATTTACTTGGATTTTTTATTGCTAAAGAAGCTGCAAGCTCTAGTAATTTTTCTTCAGGAACTTCTCCAAGTAATTCCCATACTGAATCCAAGTTTATTGGTGGTGGTAATAGACTTAATTGATCTAGCATGCTTTCTGCATCTCTCAGCCCACCAGCAGAACGTTTAGCAATTAAACTAAGGCATTCATTATTAATATTAATTTCTTCTTTAATAGCAATCATTTGCAAATGATTTGTTAATGAACTTAAGGAAATACGACGAAAATCAAAACGTTGACACCTGCTTAAAATTGTTTGTAAAAGCCTTTGTGGATCAGTTGTGGCTAATATGAAAACTGTTTGTGATGGAGGTTCTTCTAAGGTTTTTAATAATGCATTAAAAGCTGCATTCGAAAGCATATGGCATTCATCAATTACGTATACTTTCCAACGAGCTTGAACAGGTGCAAATTGAGCTTTTTCGATTAATTCTCGAATATTATCTACACCAGTATTAGAAGCAGCATCTATTTCAATCACATCTAAAGCGATACTATTAGTAATTTCTATACAAACGCTACATTTGCCGCATGGATTAATATTTGGTCCGTTATTTGCTAAACAATTTAAAGAACGGGCAAAAATCCTTGCACTGGAAGTTTTTCCAGTACCTCTAGGCCCACAAAAAAGATAGGCAGGTGCAATCCGATTAGTATTTATTGCTTGTTTAAGTGTAGATACAATTGATTCTTGTCCTACAAGATCATCAAATCGCTTTGGACGATATTTATGATGCAGCGGTTGGTAATTGGAAATCATGCTGCTTAATAGGTCAAAAATATTAGAAGACTAGAAAATTAATTGTTTTAGAAGCTGAGTTTTTCGATAGTTTATTTAGGCAGATTCTTGTTTAGACCTTTTATTTGATTCAGGTAGAGGAACAACTTTTCCCCCTGTAATAGATTCAACCATTTCTTTTGTAACTGTACATTTGTCTATTCCTTGTTGAGAAGGCAAGCTATACATAATGTCTAGCATTAATTCCTCAACAATTCCTCTTAATGCTCTAGCACCAGTTTTTCTTCTAAATGCTTCTTGAGCGATGCATTTAATTGCATTATCTTCGAAATTGAGTTGCACATTATCCATACTCATAAGAGTAATAAATTGCTTGACTACTGCATCTCTAGGCTCTTTTAGGATTGCTTCTAATGCTTCTGCGTTAAGTGGCTCTAATACAGCACTTACAGGCATTCTTCCAATAAATTCTGGAATAAGACCATATCTAACTAAATCATCAGGTTCTAAATTGCTTAGTAATTGTTTGTTTTCTCCTTCTAAATTTTTATATTTTTGCGTGCGATTTTCAGAATTCATAAAACCTATAGAATTTCGTCCTAATCGTTTTTGAACTATATCTTCTAAGCCAACAAAAGCTCCACCACATATGAATAATATTTGGCTAGTGTCAATTTGAATACAGTCGTGATAAGGATGTTTTCTGCCCCCTTGTGGAGGAACATTGGCTGTTGTTCCTTCAAGCATCTTTAGTAATGCTTGTTGAACCCCTTCTCCTGATACGTCTCTTGTGATAGAAGGGTTTTCGCTTTTACGAGCAATTTTGTCAATTTCATCGATATATATGATTCCTCTTTGGGCGAGATTAATATCCATATCAGACTTTTGAAGGAGTCTTAAAAGAATATTTTCTACATCTTCACCTACATAGCCAGCTTCGGTCAGTGTAGTAGCGTCTGCAACGGCAAATGGTACATCAAGTAGTTCCGCAAGGGTTTGTGCTAATAAAGTTTTTCCACTACCAGTTGGCCCTATTAGAAGGATATTTGATTTATGGAGTTTAGTTGTTGAAAGGTCTGTTTCCTCTTTGTCATTACCTGTCCAGGCTAGACGTTTGTAGTGGTTGTAAACAGCGACCGAAAGAATTTTTTTGGCATCCTCTTGTCCTACTACTTGCTTGTCTAAGAATTCTTTAATTTCTATAGGTTTTGGAATAGATGAAAGTGTAGGAGCTGGTGTTGATGGAATTGGAGAATTGCTGGGAATCTTCTCATTGCCTACTGGTTTTGATTTTCCAGGATTTTCTAATAGCTCTTCATCTAAAATTTCATTGCATAAATCGATACATTCATCACATATATAAACTCCTGGTCCAGCAATTAACTTGCGCACTTGTTCTTGTGATTTGCCACAAAATGAACATTTAAGATGGGCTTCGAATTTTGCCATCGTTTCTGAAAGGGTTCCAGGATTGGTTGTTGGATCTGATTAAGAATGATCAGCTCTTATCTATAGGATCGTCATGAATTGATGATTAGTCAGCTTTCCGTAACGATTCCTATTTAGTTGAGACTGGTAATAACTTTATCTATCAGGCCGTATTCAACCGCTTCTTGGGGAGAAAGGAAGTGGTCTCTATCAGTATCTTCAGAAATTCTTTCGACAGATTTGCCAGTATGCCTTGCTAACAAAGTATTTAAAGTGTCCTTAAGAAAAAGAATTTCTTTTGCTTGAATTTCAATTTCAACAGCCTGACCTTGAGCGCCTCCTAAGGGCTGGTGAATCATGATTCTTGAATTAGGTAATGCAAGTCTTTTCCCTTTACTTCCTCCTGTTAATAGGAAAGCTCCCATACTTGCAGCTAAGCCATAGCAAATGGTAACTACATCAGGAGTTACTTGCTGCATAGTGTCATAGATAGCCAGACCTGCAGTTACTGATCCCCCAGGAGAATTGATATATAGCTGAATATCTTTTTCAGGGTCTTCAGCTTCAAGAAACAGCATTTGCGCAACTAATGCATCTGCTACTTGATCATTTACGTCAGTTCCAAGAAAGATAATTCTTTCACGAAGAAGCCTTGAATAGATATCAAATGCTCTATCTCCTCGCCCTGATTGTTCAATGACTGTTGGCAGAACTCCTGGGCCTGAACTGGGTCGGTCGCTTTTCCATATGTTTTGAATAGGATGTGCGCAGTGTGTGTTAATCACCTTGATGGTTCCAGGCTGTTATTTAAATAATCCTATAATTAGATTTTATGATTCGCTTTAATCTTTAGTTGTTTTCCCATTGTTTGTGTTTGTTTTTTGAGATTTTTTTGGTGTTTTCTTTTCTGTTGACTTTTTCTCTGACTTGGTTGATTTATTTTTTGGTTTTTTTTCAATAATCGTATTGTGTTTTTCTAGCCATTTAAATAATTTCTCTTGAAGTAGATCATCAGCAACAATGGTACGTAATTTGTCTTGGTCAATATTTGATTGAGATGCAAGTTCTTTTTTTATTTCTTCTAATTTATTTTCAAGCTCTTGAGGCTCTACTTCAATATTTTCAGCATCAGCTAACGCATTCAGTGCAAAACTATTCCTTAAATTGGCTTCAGCTTCAGGTCTGGAAGATTCCATAAGAGAATTAACAACTTCTTGAGTAAATGTTGATTTAACATCAATACCTTGATCAGCAAAATTTCTAGCTGTTTTTTCAATTAAATTTCTTACTTCTTGATCAATTAACGATTTTGGTAGTTCAACTTCTAATTGTTCCACTAAGCTATTTAATATTGATTCCTGACGTTTTTTTTGATTTAAGTTTTCATTATCTTTTTTCAGACGTTCTGTAAGATCATTTCTTAGCTCTAACATGGTTTCTTTATCACCTGCTTGTTTTGCAAAAGCATCATTCAGATCTGGTAGTTCACGAGTTTTTAGATCTTTTAATTCAATATCAAATTTGGCTTTTCTTCCCTTCGCTTTTTCATCTTGATATTCCTTTGGGAAGATGCATTCTAAACTTTTTTTATCATTGATTTTCATGCCATAAATTCCTTCTATAAACCCAGGGATCATTTTCCCTTCTTCTAATTCGATCTCCATAGCCTCTCCACTCCCTCCTTCTATTTCACTGCCATCATCGACAAAAGTACCTTTAAAACTCACTACAGCAATATCTCCATGACTTGCAGCTCTGTTATCAATTGGAACAACAGTTGCTAATTGTTTTCTTGATTGTTCTATAAGCTCATCAACTTTGTTGGTGTTGAATTTAATTGGTTCTACTTCTGCAGTTAAACCTTTAGTAGTTTTTAATTTCGGTGTAGGTGAGATATCTGTTTCTAAGGTAATAGACAATGCTTTTTCAGGATTAAAGTTTTCTAAGACTTTGTCAAATCCATTAGCTAGTTCTGGATCACAGAGTGGTTTAATTGATTCTTCGTCTAGAGCTTGTTTCCATACTTTTTCTAAAAGTTTTTCCAATGCTGACGCTTGGATTCTCATAGCACCAACTTGTTGAAGAATAACTGCCTTTGGTACTTTTCCTTTGCGGAAACCTGGTATATTGGCTGATCTACATAATGTGGATAGTGCCTCTTCGTAGCTTGCTTTGCATTGTTTCGCAGGAACCTCAAGTTCAATTGCTAAACGACTATTAGGGAGGGGTTTGGTTTTTATTTTTAATTGAGAATTACTCATTGGTTAGATAAAAATCTTGGCTCATTGGCCTATTACACTAAATAAGAGTAAGGCCATCTATCCAAAGCTATTTGTCTTTTATCTATTTTTGGACATTTTTTCTAAATTAGATAGATCTCATTCTTTCTAAACTATTTTGTTTTTCTAGTTTGACTTTTCAAAAACCTTTTTTTGATCGACCTTTGACTGTTGCTGTTCTTGGATCCACAGGAGCAGTAGGAATTGAAATATTGAAAATTCTTGAAGAACGGTCTTTTCCTCTTAAAGAATTGCG
This sequence comes from Prochlorococcus marinus str. MIT 0918, assembly GCF_027359415.1. Taxonomy (NCBI): domain Bacteria; kingdom Bacillati; phylum Cyanobacteriota; class Cyanophyceae; order Synechococcales; family Prochlorococcaceae; genus Prochlorococcus; species Prochlorococcus marinus. The sequence goes on along the minus strand of NZ_CP114780.1, from coordinate 1,168,932 downwards.
TTTATTGGCTTCGAAAAGATCTGCTGGTCAAACTCAAATATGGAAAGGCACTGAGTTAAGAGTTGAAGAGGTTTCACGAAATAAATTTGAAAATGTTGATTTGGTATTAGCTTCTGCTGGTGGATCTGTATCTCGTAAATGGAGAACAGAGATTAATTCATTAGGAGCTCTTATAATTGATAATTCCAATGCATTCAGGATGGATGTTGATGTTCCCTTAGTTGTTCCAGAAGTTAACCCTAATGACGCCTTTTCTCATAAAGGTTTAATTGCAAATCCAAATTGCACTACGATTTTATTATCTTTGGTTTTAGCCCCATTAGCCTCAAAATTACCCATAAAAAGAGTGGTAGTTTCAACTTACCAGTCAGCCAGTGGGGCAGGGACTAGAGCTATGGATGAGTTGAAAAGATTAAGTCAAGATGTGTTAGATGGAAAAGATGCTATTAGTCAAGTCTTACCCTATTCACTTGCGTTTAATCTTTTCCTACATAATTCACCTCTTCAGTCAAATAATTATTGTGAAGAAGAGATGAAAATGATTAATGAAACTAGAAAGATTATGAGTCAGCCTAATCTTTCTCTAACTGCAACTTGTGTAAGAGTCCCTGTCTTAAGAGCTCATTCTGAATCAGTTAACATTGAATTTACAGAGCCTTTTCCGTTGCAAGATGCACGAGAAATTCTGAAAGACTCTGCTGGAGTTGAATTGTTAGAAGATATCGGTTCAAATAGATTCCCTATGCCAATTGACGTGACAGGTAAAGATGCTATTGCTGTAGGAAGGATTCGCCAAGATTTGAGTAATCCTAACGCTTTAGAGTTGTGGCTTTGTGGTGATCAAATTCGCAAAGGTGCTGCATTAAATGCGATCCAAATTGCTGAACTTTTCATACGAAAATGATAAACACTTCCTGTGATCCAGCTTTTGTTCCGTTTGGACGCTTGTTAACAGCAATGGTGACTCCATTTGATCAAGATGGTTCTGTTGACTTTGATTTAGCAGCTCGACTTGCTTCGTTTTTAGTAGATCAAGGGTCAGATGGACTTGTTGTTTGTGGAACTACAGGTGAGTCCCCCACACTTAGTTGGGAGGAACAATATCAATTACTGGAAACTGTCAAAAATGCTGTTGGTGAAGATATTAAAGTTCTTGCTGGTACTGGCAGTAACAGCACTTCAGAAGCTATTGAAGCAACAGTAAAAGCTGCTGACGCTGGCGCTGATGGTGCTTTAGTAGTTGTTCCTTATTACAATAAACCGCCCCAAGAAGGCCTTGAAGCGCATTTCAGGGACATTGCTCATGCAGCTTCAGATTTGCCTTTGATGTTGTACAACATACCTAGTAGAACTGGTTGTTCACTAGCTCCTTCTACAGTAGAAAGATTGCTTGATTGTGAGAATATTATTAGTTTTAAAGCTGCTAGCGGCAATATCAATGAAGTTACTGATTTAAGGATCCTATGTGGTTCGAAATTAGCTATTTACAGTGGGGATGATGCTCTTCTCCTGCCAATGTTATCTGTGGGTGCTGTAGGAGTAGTAAGTGTGGCTAGTCATATTGTTGGTCAAAGTATAAAAATGATAATTGAGGCATATCTCACAGGACAATGTAGTCTTGCTATTGAGCATCACGAACAATTACAACCTCTTTTTAAAGCTTTATTTGCTAAAACAAATCCTATCCCTGTTAAAGCAGCCCTTGAATTAATTGGATGGCCTGTTGGCGCTCCTCGAAGTCCTTTAACTCCTTTAAATAATCAAATGAAACAAGAACTTATGACAATCATTTCAGCCTTGCGTTCAACCTAAAAAGTTGTTTTAGCAATTGGCTTTTTTGAGAGCCTGATCTCATTAACCAATCCAGTTTGTTTTTTTACATAGTTTTCCAATGACGATGAGTTCTACAAATCCTTCAAGGAGCATTTCGCAACAATCCAATATTCAGAAACCAACCTTGAAAGTAATTCCATTAGGTGGTCTTCATGAAATTGGAAAGAATACATGTGTTTTTGAATTTGGTGATGAGCTAATGCTTGTTGACGCAGGTTTAGCTTTTCCTAGTGACGGGATGCATGGAGTCAATGTTGTAATGCCTGATACGAGTTATTTACGTGAAAATCAGCACCGAATTCGAGGAATGATTGTTACTCATGGACATGAAGATCATATTGGTGGAATTTCACATCACCTTAAGCATTTCAACATCCCAGTCATTTATGGCCCTCGCTTAGCGATGTCAATGCTTCAGGGGAAAATGGAAGAAGCTGGTGTATCGGACAGGACAACTATTCATACGGTTGGACCTAGAGATGTGGTCAAAGTAGGTCAATCTTTTTCAGTTGAGTTTATTCGAAATACTCACTCTATGGCTGATAGCTTTTCTTTAGCAATTCAAACCCCAGTTGGAACAATAATTTTTACTGGAGATTTTAAATTTGATCATACTCCTGTTGATGGAGAACATTTTGATCTCTCACGTCTTGCTCATTATGGGAAAGAAGGAGTGTTATGTCTTTTTAGTGACTCTACGAATGCTGAAGTTCCTGGATGGTGCCCTTCAGAACGCACTGTATTTCCTGCTTTAGAACGACATATTTCAGATGCACAGGGAAGAGTAATTATTACAACATTTGCAAGTTCCATTCATCGTGTAGCAATGATTTTGGAGCTTGCCCTTAAACATGGTCGTAAGGTTGGCTTGCTAGGTAGATCGATGTTGAATGTCATAGCCAAAGCAAGAGAAATTGGATATATGAAGGCTCCTGATGAGTTATTTGTTCCAATAAAACAAATTCGAGATATGCCAGATCGAGAGACATTGCTTTTAATGACAGGTAGTCAAGGCGAGCCATTAGCGGCTTTAAGTCGAATTTCGCGAGGAGAGCATCAACATGTCCAAGTGAAAACTACTGATACAATTATCTTTTCAGCTAGTCCTATCCCAGGGAATACAATCTCAGTTGTAAACACAATTGATCGCTTAATGAAGCTTGGTGCAAATGTAGTTTATGGAAAAGGGGAAGGAATTCATGTTTCTGGTCATGGTTTTCAAGAAGATCAGAAATTAATGCTGGCTTTAACTAAGCCAAAATATTTTGTTCCAGTTCATGGAGAACACCGCATGCTCATTTGCCATAGCAAAAGTGCTCAAACGATGGGTGTTCCAGAAAACAATATTTTGATTCTTGAGAATGGTGATGTAGTTCAATTAACTCAAGATTCTATGTCCAGGGGGCAATCAGTGAAAGCTGGTATAGAGCTTTTAGATGCTTCTAGAAATGGAATTGTAGATGCAAGAGTTTTAAAAGAAAGACAACAATTAGCCGAAGATGGCGTTATTACTTTGCTTGTAGCAGTTAGTACCGATGGTGCGATGGTTGCTCCACCACGAGTCAACTTGAGAGGAGTTGTTACTAGTGCAGAACCTAGAAAGATGTCTCTTTGGACTGAAAAAGAGATTATATGGGTATTGCAGAATCGCTGGAAGCAATTATCCAGACAAGTTAGTGCTAATTCTGTTGAAGTTGATTGGATTGGATTTCAAAGAGAAGTGGAATCTGGCATAGCAAGACGAATGCGAAGAGAATTTCAAGTAGAGCCTCTAATACTTTGCTTAGTTCAACCTGCACCTAGTGGAACGCCAGCGTACAAAGGTAGAGCTGATGAAGAAGTCAATAGTCAGTCAATTTCTCAAAAATCAAATTCTTCAAGCAATAAGCAAGCTAATACAATAAAAAAAAATGAATCAGAATTAGTTTCATCTGTTTCAGCCAAAAGAGAGAATTTACCTAATCAAACTGAGGAGCCAGTTGGACGGACTAGGCGCCGTCGATCAGCTGGTATTTGATTAATTATTTATTAGAAACCGAAGACTTATTTGATATGTTTATTGATTCTTTACACCATTCTATTTGACATTTTTCAGAAATTTGAATACTACCTGGCTGTTTGTTTTTTGAAACCTTTTCACTTAACTCTAGCAATTGATTTGCGGATAAAGAATTGATTTTGTTTTCTTTGATCCATTTTGCTAAGAGAGTTGCGCGTGCAGTTTTGGAAAGATTCATAATTTTTTTTCGATTTATTCCATTTGAGTTTTTTACTGCTTCAATGGCAAGACTAGTTAAATCATTTTGATCATGATTAATATTTGATAATCTATCGGCAAGTTGTGCGATTCTTATTGTGCTACCAGGATGAAGGCTTTCAAGGATTGGCATTACTTCTTTGCGGATTTTATTTCTTGCAAAAAGAGTATTGGCGTTGGATGGATCAATCCATATAGGGATATCTCTTTCTTGGCATATTTGTAATGTTTCTTGTCGACTAAAAATAAGTATGGGCCTTACGAGCTCAATATCTTCTGATAATTGTCTTTTTTCTTTTAAGCTACTTAAGCCTCCTAGATTGGTACCTCTTGCAAGGTTCATTATTAATGTTTCTGCTCGATCACTTCCTGTATGGCCAGTCACAACATGTTTGCAATGCATGGAAGGATCTCTTTGGGTAAGCTTTTTCACTTGTTCAAGGAGATTTGCATAGCGCCAATCTCTAGCTTTCTGTTCGGTTGAGATTTGTTGTTTAGTAGTCGTTGATAAATAAAAAGGAAGATTTTTTCTCTCGCACCATTCTTTAAGCTCTTTGGCTATTTGTTGTGACTGCTCATGCCAACCATGATCTCCATGCCAAACGTTTAGCTTCCATTTATAAATTCTTTGAAGATCCATCATTAATTGAAGAAGCACCATAGAATCTTGTCCTCCTGATACAGAAAGCAGAAGAGCTGCTCCAGGAGGAAGAAGTGTGCTTTTGCTTTTTAAGGTTTTATGCAATCTTTCATGCCAAATACTCCAAGGTTTTGTTAGATCGTTAGATAAAGGCATTTCTTTTTTGCAGCTATTAGATTTATTTTGTTTAGTTCTTGATCTAGAACTAATATCAAAATTAGGTTATTCAGTTTTAATTAAATGTCGCGTCTTCAAACTCTTCCTTATGAACTGCAACAGAGTTTTCATAATCATTCGGTATTAAAGGTTATTACTGGGTTAAATAATTTTGACAAAAATCTAGTTCAGAATGTAGCCAGATCAGCTGCTATTGGAGGCGCAGATTTATTGGATATTGCCTGTTGTCCTGATTTAGTTAGAGCAGCTATTGAGATTTCTGATGTGCCAGTTTGTGTAAGTTCTGTCGAACCTGAACATTTTCCAGATGCAATCAAAGCTGGCGCATTAATGATTGAAATAGGAAATTTTGATTCCTTTTATCCTCAAGGAAGATTTTTTGATGCTGAAGAAGTTTTAGAATTAACTGTAAAAAGTAGAGAATTGCTCCCAAATGTGGTGATGTCTGTAACTGTGCCCCACTTACTTCCTTTAGATCAGCAATCTAAATTAGCTTTGGATTTGATAGATGCAGGGGCTGATGTAATTCAAACAGAAGGAGGGACAAGTGCACAGCCTTCACAACCAGGTGCTCTTGGGTTAATTGAAAAAGCAGCTCCAACTCTTGCAGCAGTTCATACCATTTTGAATAGTTTTTCAGACTTAGGCTGTGAAGTGCCAGTTTTATGTGCTTCTGGCTTATCCACTGTGACTGTGCCTATGGCATTAGGTATTGGTGCCTCTGGAGTAGGAGTTGGTACAGCTATTAATAAATTAGATACCCAATTAGAAATGATTGCTATGATTCGAGCTTTAAAAGAAGCAACTATTAATTCTAAGGCTAAAGGCATTGTCTCTGATATTGTCTCATGAAAGTTTTGACATAATTTTGCTGTGATTTGTACAATTAAGGTGAATATTTTTCTGTTGTTAATAGTTAATTATTTTTTATAGCCGTAATATGTCTAAATATCATTTAAAGGCACCTTATATTCCTAAGGGTGATCAACCAAAGGCAATATCAGAACTTGTTAATGGATTGAATTCTGATAAGCAATATCAGACTCTTTTAGGTGCGACTGGAACAGGGAAAACATTTACAATTGCAAATGTCATTGCTAAAACAGGACGCCCTGCACTTGTCTTAGCACATAATAAAACTTTGGCAGCGCAACTATGTAATGAGCTGAGAGAATTTTTCCCAAATAATGCTGTTGAATATTTTATTTCTTATTATGATTACTATCAGCCAGAAGCTTATGTGCCTGTAAGTGATACATATATAGCAAAAACATCTTCGATTAATGAAGAGATAGATATGTTAAGACATTCTGCAACAAGATCTTTATTTGAAAGAAATGATGTAATAGTAGTTGCTTCTATTAGTTGTATTTATGGATTAGGAATTCCTAGTGAATACTTGAAAGCAGCAGTTAAGTTTAAAGTTGGTATGGATATAGATATTCGTACTATATTGAGAGATTTAGTTAATAATCAATATTACCGTAATGATCTTGAGATATCCCGTGGAAAGTTTCGAATAAAGGGAGATGTTCTAGAAATTGGACCAGCATATGATGATAGATTAGTTCGAATAGAATTTTTTGGAGATGAAGTAGAATCTATTAAATATTTGGACCCAATTACTGGAGAAATACTAGAAAATTTAGATACTATTAACATTTATCCTGCAAAACATTTTGTAACACCTAAAGAAAGGCTTTTGATTGCTATTAATGATATTCAACAAGAGTTGCAGGAACAGTTAGCCTTTTTTAATCAACAGGGAAAAGTGCTAGAGGCTCAAAGACTCGAGCAAAGAACAAATTATGACTTGGAAATGTTAAGAGAGGTGGGTTATTGTAATGGCGTAGAAAATTATGCTCGACATTTGTCAGGCAGAGAACCAGGTTCAGCCCCTGAGTGTTTAATTGATTATTTTCCTAAAAATTGGTTATTAATAGTTGATGAGAGTCATGTAACTTGTTCACAATTATTAGCTATGTATAACGGTGATCAGTCTAGAAAAAATGTTTTAATAGAGCATGGATTTAGATTACCTAGTGCTGCTGATAACCGTCCATTGAAATCAGCTGAATTTTGGGATAAGGCTAATCAAACTATTTTTATTAGTGCTACTCCAGGAAATTGGGAATTAGAGATAAGCTCTGGTCAAATTGTAGAGCAGGTTATTAGGCCAACAGGTGTCTTAGACCCATTAGTAGAAGTGCGGCCAACTAAAGGTCAGGTTGAGGACTTATTAGATGAGATACGAAAGCGAGCAAAGAAAAAACAAAGGGTATTAATTACAACTTTAACTAAAAGAATGGCTGAAGATTTGACAGATTATTTGGCAGACAATAACGTCCGTGTTCGTTATTTACATTCAGAAATTCATTCGATAGAAAGAATTGAAATTATTCAGGATTTAAGAGTTGGTGCATATGATGTCTTAGTTGGTGTAAATTTATTGAGAGAAGGATTAGATTTACCGGAAGTTTCTTTGGTTGTAATTTTAGATGCAGATAAAGAAGGTTTCTTACGAGCAGAAAGGTCATTAATTCAAACTATTGGTAGAGCTGCTAGACATATTGAAGGTATGGCATTACTTTATGCAGATAATTTTACAGATTCAATGAAAAGAGCAATTGAAGAAACTGAAAGAAGGCGATTTATCCAGGATACTTATAATAAAAAACATAATATTACCCCTACTCCTGCAGGTAAAAAGTCTAATAACTCTATACTTTCTTTCTTAGAACTTTCTAGAAAATTACAAAAGGATGGTTTAGATAGTGATATTATTGATGTTACAACTAAAGTAGTTGAAGATTTTACATCAGATAATAACTTTGATATCCCAATTGAGGACTTGCCACCATTAATTGATAAGTTGGAAATAAAAATGAAAGAATTAGCTCAGAATTTAGATTTCGAACAAGCAGTAAAATTACGTGATAAAATCAATAAATTAAGAGGAAGACTTCTCAATTGAATTATTTATTTAAGTAGCTAATTTATAAACCTAAATCGAAGCAATTATGTACTGCTTTAAGTGCAGTATCACCATCATTTTCATCAATAATACATGTAGTCCTTATTTCACTAGTTGCTATCATTTTGATGTTAATCTTTTCGTTTGCTAATGATCTAAACATCCGCCCTGCTGTTCCTTTACTTGTTGGCATTCCTGCTCCAACACAACTGATTCTTGCTATTCCTGATCCATCTTCTATATATGCTTCTGGCCATTTCTCTAATAGAGGAATTAGTGACTGATCAGCATTTTTCCTATCCTGTTTATTTAATGTAAAACTTATTGTTTTCTTATTAGAATTGTCTTTTTTTTCTGATTGAACAATTGTATCTAAACTAATTCCTGCATCTGCTAAGGATTGACATAAACTTGCTGCATTTCCGGGTATATCTGGAATATTAATTACACTTACTTGAACTTGATTTGGATCCAAGGCAACTCCTCGAACTTCTGGTTCATTACAGGTAGTAATTTTAGGATTAATTGTAATTTGATTATCTTTTAAATCAAACGCTTCACTTACACACCTTAATCCTTTTGCGCTTCTATTAGAATCTATTACACAACTTACTTTTACTTCACTAGTTGCTATTAGCCTTAAGTTAATACCAACCTTGGATAAAGTTTCAAAAAACTTTGCAGCAATTTCTGGCCTTCCCATGATCCCTGCCCCTCTAATACTTATTTTAGTCATTTCGTTTTGAGTCGTTAATTCCCCCCCAAATTTTTTGATTAAATGTTGACAGAGATTTTTGGCAGAATTTAAATTATCTTTCGAAATAGTAAAAGAAATGTCATTAATATTTCCTTGATGAGTTGATTGAACAATTAAATCAACATTAATATTCCCGTTTGATAATGTTTCGAATAAGTCAGCGGCAATCCCTGGTTGATCTGGGATGTGAGACAGACTTATTAATGCTTGATTGTCAACGAGCTCAACTCCATCGACAGGACGATTGAGCTCTAACCCCTCTTTCCCAAAAGATTGTTTAGATTTGCTTGTCAGAGTTGTACCTGGATTTTTGTTATCCCAACTAGAGCGAACGATCAATTTTACGCCATAATTTCTAGCTATCTCAACTGCTCTTGGATGTAGTACTGCTGCTCCAAGACTTGCTAATTCGAGCATTTCATCGCAGCTGATGTTTTTCATCAATTGTGCGTTACTTACTTTGCGTGGATCAGTTGTTAAGACTCCCGCTACATCTGTATAGATTTCGCATGCATTTGCTGTTAGAGCTGCTGCTAGAGCTACGGCTGAGGTGTCGGACCCGCCTCGGCCTAGCGTTGTGATTTCAGCAGTGTCTCCTCTGCCAAGACTTTTACCTTGAAAACCAGCAACTACTACAACTTGACCATTGTTTAAAAGCTCTAGAATTCTTTCAGTTTTAATTTCAAGAATACGAGCTCGCCCATAAGCAGATTCAGTAATTATTCCAACTTGAGATCCTGTCATTGATGTGGCAGGTACCCCAAGTTCGTTTAGAGCCATTGCTAATAAGGCTATGGTTACTTGTTCTCCCGTCGCGAGCAGCATATCCATTTCACGAGGAGGCGGATTCTTGCTAATTTCTAAGGCAAGCTTGGTTAAGTCATCAGTACTATCTCCCATTGCTGAGACGACTATTACAAGATCATTTCCTAGCTGTTTGCTTAATGCAATTTGTTTTGCAACTGTTTTAATTCGGTTGACATTGCCAATTGAGGTGCCACCAAATTTTTGCACCAGAAGGTTCATTGAGTTCTTTTAATTGTTTTGTGATTATTTCAGTGAATAGTTCACTAAATCAGCATTTTGATAAAAGACCATCTCTAAAGGCATTTTTTGGGGAAGCTCCTTTCTTTAATAATATTTCTATTTCTAAGACTTTACGAAGCAAGTCAACAAAAAATACAGGAGTTTTGCCTTTAATTTGTTTACGTATTATATATACTCTTTTTGGATTGGTTATTCCTGCTTGTTTAGCGATCAACCCAACTTCTTTTGTTTCGTTTTTTTCTAAGAGACTCACCCAAAGCCAACCCCTAATTTGTGTTGTTAATGCAGCTAGTATTCTTAGTGCTGGTTCTCCTGTGTTGAGAAGTGAATCAATTCTATAAATAGCTTCTCCCCAATTTTCAACTAATAAGAAATTACAAACCTGAAGAGAGTTTGATGAAATTGATTGAATAAGTTCATCAACGGTATTTTTACTAATGATAGTTGTTTGTAAAACATTTTTTTTTGTTTCTTCCAACAGAGCAAGTTTTTCCAATTCCAATCGAATTCTTTGAGTGTCATTTCCTAGAGCATCTACTAATGCAATAACTGCATCTTCATGGAACTGAATATTCATTTCAGATGCAATTCGTTCTATTAGCTTTCTTTGCCCTATCGAATCCCAAATTGGAGGTACTAAAAAGTTTTTCACAAAGGCTTTATTTTGACTTAGCAATTTATTAATTAGTTTTGTACTTTTTAAACGTCCATCAGGTTTATTGGAATTTCTAAGTATTAGATGAGTCTTTTCTGGAATCAAATTAATAATTCTTTCAAAGTGATTAGACAATTCTGTGGAACATCCATTGCAAATTGGACTATTTTTAAGAACGATTATTCTTTCTCCATCGCCAAAAGGAGGGCTTTGACTTTCATCGAGAGCTTGATGTGCTTCAGAAAGTTTTTGGCCATCTAAGCGACTTAAATTGATACTGGTCCAATTTGGATCAATGGCTTTTTGTATAAATTTTTCAATAAATAGATCGATTGCATCGAGATCATCTCCCCATATTAAATGTATTGACATTCTTTAATAGAGTGTGGTTTTTATAGATAATGCCTTAAATAATTCTTATTTGGGAAATAAAGTGATGACATTAGATCATCCGATTTTTACTAAAAGCCTTTTTTATATTCGCTCTAAGCTAACTACTCCAGAATTGGATCCTCTGGAAAAGCAAGTCTTAGAGAGATTAATTCATTCTAGTGGTGATTTTTCTATTCAAGGTTCCTTGAAATTTAGTCCTAGAGCTTGTCAAATTGGTATTTCTGCTCTTAAGGCAGGAGCACCAATCTTGACTGATACTTTTATGGCAGCGGCCGCTGTGAAACCAATGTCTTCAAGAACACTAAACTCATCAGTTCATTGTGTTTTGAATTGGGCTCCAGAAAAGGCCGATCATGGAGAAACTAGAACTGCACTTGGCATGGAAAAAGCTTGGAATGATTTATCAAAACAATTTAATAAGGACAATGCACCCATAGTGCTATTTGGTAGTGCGCCTACAGCCTTAAATACGTTCTTAAGGTTAACTTCTGCTAGTAGCTTTGCACCTAGCTTAATTATTGGAATGCCAGTTGGATTTATAGGTGTTATCGAGAGTAAAAAATTACTATCCAGCATAGATTTACCTCAAATTAGACTTGATGGGAACAGAGGAGGTGCTGGAATGGCAGCAGCTACAGTTAATGCTTTACTGAGAGCTGCTGTTAATGAGAATTGAGATTTGTTTAATGGTGTCAAATCAGTTTTTATTTTTTTTCTCAAGCTCATTCAGAACTTTTCGAGCCCTTTGAATGACAGGTATGGGAACTCCTGCAAGCCGAGCTACTTCAATTCCATAACTTCTATTTGAAGCACCAGGTATTACTTTGTGAAGAAAACTTATGCTTTCTCCAGCTTCCTTTACAAGCACTTGAAAGTTAGAAATATTATTCAATGATTCGGATAGAGCATTTAATTCTTGATAATGGGTTGCAAATATTGTGCGACTTCGAATGCTCCTAGCAAGAAATTCACTTACTGACCAAGCAATTGATAGGCCATCAAAAGTAGATGTACCTCTCCCAATCTCGTCTAATAGAACTAAAGAGTTTTTTGTTGCTTGATTTAATATAAATGCAGTTTCTGCCATTTCAACCATAAATGTAGATTGACCTGCTGCTAAATCATCTACCGCACCTACTCGAGTAAATATTTTATCTGCAATACTTATATTAGCTTTTTTGGCAGGGATCCAGCTGCCAATTTGTGTAAGTAATTGTATTAAGCCTATTTGACGTAAAAAACAACTTTTACCACTTGCATTGGGTCCTGTAAGTATTATCAAGTCAGTTTTGTTTCCTAGGTTAATACTATTTGGTTGGAAAAGTTCCTCTACTAAAAGTTGTTCTACAACTGGATGTCTACATTCTTTGATGTTAATTTTTCTTGAGTCAGAATCATCTTTGATTCCAATTATTGTTGGAGGACAATAATTATTAGTCGCAGCCAGCTCTGCCAAACCAGCTAGAACATCTAGTCCAGCAATTGCTTTGGCTGACTGTCTAATTGCAGGTGCATGTATGCCAACTAATTCTCTAAGCTTGCAAAATAATTCATACTCACGTGTACAAGATTTTATTTTTAATTGGAATATCTTTCCTTCTTTAGCTTTTAAATCAGGTGTTACAAATCTCTCTTCATTAGCTAAAGTTTGCCTTCTAATCCAATGGGATGGTACATCATGAGCTTTTGATTTGCTGACTGATAAAAAATAACCAAATGTTCTATGGTACTGAAGCTTAAGATTATTAATTCTACTAATTCTCCTTTCCTTTTTTTCTTGATTAGCAAGCCATTTATCTTGATCATCAAGTTGATTTCTTAAACCATCTAATATGGGATCTACGCCATCATATATTATTCCTCCTTCTGTAATATTTAATGGAGGATTGTCTATTAATTCATCCTTGATTCTCTTAGCTAGATCTATAAGTTCTGGGTTGATTTTTTGTAATTTAGTAAACCATGGGGGTAGATTTTTTGGTAGTTCATTTAAATATGATGACAATTGAGGAAGTCTTTCTAAACCTTCAGCAATAGCAATGAGTTCTCTGGCACCTGCTTGACCTGCACCTGCTCTACCAGCAAGTCTTTCGAGATCGCCCATACTTTTTAATAGGCCCCTGATAGTAATTCTTAGAGCTCTATTGCTAACTAATACAGTTATTAGATTTTGTCTTTGCAGTATTTTATTAACATCAATTAAAGGATTATCGACCCATTGCCTTATACATCTTCCTCCCATTGCTGTAAGTGTTCTATCAATTGCCCATAAAAAGGAACCTTGAAATTTTCCATCTCTTTGTGTTTTTGTTATTTCAAGATTTCTTCGTGTTTGAGCATCTATAAATAAACTATTTTTAGGAAAATTAATTTTTGGAACCTCAAGAGGAGCTTGATTATTTTTGCTTTTAAACGTAGTTTTTTGTATAGGGTTAGTTTCATAGAGATAACCAATAAGTCCTCCTGCTGCTCTTAATGCTAATTGTGATTCTTTAAATCCAATTCCTTGAATAGCCTTTAATTGATAATGCTTTTTAATAATTGATTCTGCTTCAGGAAGGCTAAAAGAAGTTTTAGATAATTGATGTACTTGAATATGCTTTAATTTTAAATTTTTTAATATATCTGGATCTAATTTTTCTGACACAATTTCAGAGGCTTCAATAGTTAATAAATTTTGTTCTAGAGAGTTAATGCCTTCTCCTTCTTCAGCTTTAAATTCCCCTGTACTTATATCTGCACTAGCTAAACCCCATTTTAATGAATCATTATTTGCTTTTGATTCAATTAAAATTGACGCTAACCAATTATTCTTTTTGGCTTGCAACATTCCTGATTCAATTACTGTTCCAGGTGTAAGTATTCTTGTAATTCCTCTTTTAATTAGTTTTCCTTCTTTGTTATGCACACTTTCAAGTTGATCACATATTGCTATTGATAGGCCTTTTTGGATCAGTATTGAGCAGTATTTTTCTGCAGCATGATGGGGAATGCCTGCCATAGGGACTCGCCCTATGTTTTTACCGCCATCTTTGCCAGTTAGAGTTAGTTCTAATAATTGTGATAATTGGATTGCATCCTCAAAAAAACACTCAAAAAAATCTCCTAACCGATAAAGCAAAATCCTTTTAGGGTTTTTTATTTTTAGTTCTACATAATGTTTAAGTGCTGGAGTGAGCTCTTCAAGTTCCACAAGACTATGGTGAGACCAGTTTGGGAGATTAGAAGGTTTGACTGAATTTGGTTCTTTGAAGACAAGCTTATTTTTTGTGTTAGAACCGTTTTTTTTTCTAGGTCTTAATTCAGCGTCTTTTGTCAAATCTTCATCTTTTATGTCGTAATCCTTATCTTCTACCGGAGTTTTTCTTGAAGTCTTTGTAACACCCTCTTCTTCTGGATTAATGAAAAAGTCCCCTTGCAAAGGCTTGCTTTCGGCAGTCATAGATGCTTTTCTGCCAACGTAATTGTTGGCATCGTAAGGCTCTTTTTGTTTTTTGGATGTGAAGCCTCGCGACAACCCTTGTCATTTTTGTAAAAAATGTCCAATCTCATGTGACAATTAGTTGATTGAAAAGAGCTTCTGCTCCATTGCTCCATTCCCCATGCAGGTACTTAGTTCTGTTGCTATTAACGCCCTTCTATTTGCTTCATTGATATTAGTTGTTGGTGTTCCAGTTCTTTATATGACTCAGTCAGATCCTCAAGATCGTCGTAATGGAGAAATTAAGAAAATTGAGATTATTGGTGGCGTTTGGTTCCACCTAGTCTTAATTAATGGCTTACTTGATTTCTTTGTTTGAACTTCAACACGTTGCATGCGAAGGTAGGTCTAAATAGGCATTTTCTAGCAAGTAATGGTTGTTATTGAAGGGCGTTTTCAAAATGCTTCAAGCTTGAAAGTTGCGATCGTTGTAGCTCGTTTCAACGATTTAGTTACTAATAAGCTATTAAGTGGTTGCCTTGACTGCTTAAATAGACATGGTATTGATATTGCGGAAACTAGCGATCAATTAGATATAGCTTGGGTTCCAGGTTCTTTTGAGCTTCCTTTAGTTTCTCAATCATTGGCTAAAACTGGACGATATGATGTTTTGATTACACTTGGCGCAGTGATAAGAGGCGATACTCCTCATTTTGATGTTGTAATTAATGAATCCAGTAAAGGAATTGCATCAGTTTCAAGAGAAACAGGGGTGCCAATAATTTTTGGTTTACTTACTACTGACACTATGCAACAGGCCTTAGAAAGAGCTGGTGTTAAAAGTAATCTTGGTTGGAATTATGCATTGCAAGCTATTGAAATGGGTTCATTGATGAATTCTTTGAATTAATCAACCCGTATCAATTAACTCAAATCATTGACCATAGGACCTTTCTTAAGTCATGCTGCTTTGGTAGGTAGAATATTTATGGACTTGCGGATGTAGCTCAGTGGTAGAGCATCTCCTTGCCAAGGAGAGGGTCGAGAGTTCGAATCTCTTCATCCGCTTTAAAAAGTCGAATTAATACTTCTTTTTGATAGATTCCAGCGTTTAAAATTTTTACTTTTTAATAAGGTTAGTCTTCTCAGGGGCTTTCCTTTTTAGTGTTATCGGGTCAATTTTTAACTTTTTGATCTAATTAGTAATTTTTGATGATTGCAATTTTTAAAGCCAAGTTGCTTGTAGAACTCATCACTATTTGTGGTCATTAGATAAATACGTTCTACTTCTTTAATTGAAGGAGATGAGAGAAGAGCTTCCACTACTTTTCTACCCAGCCCTTGTCCTTGCAAATCACCTGCAACAACTATGTCCCATAAAACAGCCCTATAAACCCCATCACTTGTTGCTCTGCCAAAACCGATTAATCTCTTTCCTCTCCATAGAGTTATAACTATTGTGCTTTTAGCAAGTAATTTACGTAGATTTTTATAATTTCTCCCTGTTGCCCAAAAAGCATGTTTTTCAAGAAGTTTTTGGAGTTTAGTAAGTCCTTGTATGGGTAGGAAGTATGGACCTAGGCCTAAAAATCTCAATCCAGGGGCCCCTGGTGCATGATGGATCAGTTTTAGGCGTTGCATAGTAAAACATCATAAATCAAATTTTCTTTGAATAACCCTTCAAATAAACTTCACATATGTCTTTTATAGCGCTTAATTCTTTTATGACGTATGTAACTCTGATCGTAGTTAGTTAGGCTAAGTAGGTATTTGTAGTTCCTGTAATCATGCTCAAGCTTTTGCTGGGAGATCCAAATGCTCGCAAGCTGAAGCGCTATCAGCCGATTTTGTCTGATATCAATATTTTGGAAGAGGAGATATCTCCTCTGACTGACGATGAATTAAGAGCAAAAACCGCTCTTTTTCGCAGTCAATTGGATAAAATTTCCAATTTTGATTTACAACGAGAGTGTTTGGATGAACTTCTCCCGGAAGCTTTTGCAGTAGTTAGAGAAGCAAGTAAGAGAGTCTTAGGAATGAGACATTTTGATGTGCAACTAATAGGCGGAATGGTTTTACATGAAGGGCAAATTGCTGAAATGAAAACTGGAGAAGGTAAAACCCTAGTTGCAACTTTGCCTAGTTATTTAAATGCTCTTACAGGTAGAGGAGTCCATGTAGTAACTGTTAATGATTATTTAGCAAGACGAGATGCAGAGTGGATGGGACAAGTGCATAGATTTTTAGGATTATCTGTAGGTTTGATTCAACAAGATATGAATCCTTTAGAGAGACGAAAAAATTATCAATGTGATATAACTTATGCGACAAATTCAGAACTTGGATTTGATTATTTAAGAGATAATATGGCTAATGATATTAATGAGATTGTTCAGAAAAATTTTCAATTTTGTATTATTGATGAAGTTGATTCAATTTTAATTGATGAGGCTAGAACTCCATTAATTATTTCTGGACAAGTAGAACGACCTCAAGAAAAGTATCAAAAAGCTGCAGAAGTTGTCCTTGCTTTACAACGAGCTGCTGAGATGGGAAAAGATGGGATTGATCCAGAAGGTGATTATGAAGTAGATGAAAAACAAAGAACCTGCACTTTGACTGATGAAGGATTTGCTAAATCGGAGCAGTTATTAAATGTTAGTGATTTATATGATCCTAAAGATCCCTGGGCTCATTACATCACTAATGCTTTAAAAGCCAAAGAATTATTTATTAAAGATGTCAATTACATCGTAAGAAGTAATGAGGCTGTAATTGTAGATGAATTTACAGGACGTGTAATGCCAGGACGTCGGTGGAGTGATGGACAACATCAAGCAATAGAAGCAAAGGAACAATTGCCAATTCAGCCTGAAACACAGACTCTTGCATCAATTACATATCAGAACTTCTTTCTTTTATATCCACGTCTAGCTGGTATGACTGGAACTGCTAAAACTGAGGAGGTTGAATTTGAAAAAACATATCAACTTGAGACAACTGTAATTCCTACTAATCGACCTCGGTCTAGAGAAGATTGGGTAGATCAAGTCTTCAAAACAGAAGCTGCTAAGTGGAGAGCTGTGGCCAATGAAACTGCGCAGATACACAATCAAGGGAGGCCTGTTTTAGTAGGGACAACCAGTGTTGAGAAAAGTGAGGTTTTAAGCGCTTTGTTATCTGAACAAAAGATACCTCATAATCTCCTTAACGCTAAACCTGAGAACGTTGAACGTGAGGCTGAGATTGTTGCACAGGCAGGTAGAGCAGGTGCAGTAACTATTGCAACTAATATGGCAGGCCGCGGCACGGACATTATTCTTGGGGGTAACAGTGATTATATGGCGCGTTTAAAGGTAAGAGAGGCCCTTGCTCCCAAATTAGTTAAGCCAGAGGATGGACATAAACCACCTATACCGCTACAACGACAAGATCAATCATCTACGGGATTTGGAGAGGAAAATGAAAATTCCAAAAATATTAAATCTCAGACAATTACCAAGAGTGTTCCTGTTAGCAGTCTTTACCCCTGTATTTTGACAGATGATACGGAGAAAGTTCTTATAGAATTGGAACGTAAGTTAGTTAAAGCATGGGGGGATAGAAAATTAAGTCCAATTGACCTTGAAGATCGTATTTCAACGGCTGCAGAAAAGGCTCCAACTGAAGACCCCTTAATTAAGTCTTTGAGAGAAGCTATTTCAACAGTGAAATCAGAATATGATGTTGTGGTTAAGCAAGAAGAAAAGCATGTTAGAGAAGTTGGAGGGTTACATGTTATTGGTACGGAGCGACATGAATCTCGTCGAGTGGATAATCAGTTAAGAGGTCGAGCAGGGCGGCAAGGAGATTTAGGCAGTACAAGATTCTTTTTGTCATTAGGAGATAACTTGCTTCGAATTTTTGGTGGTGAGAGAGTTGCTTCATTGATGAACGCTTTTCGTGTTGATGAAGATATACCAATTGAGTCAGGAATGTTGACAAGATCTTTAGAAAGTGCTCAGAAAAAAGTTGAAACTTATTATTTTGATATTCGAAAACAGGTTTTTGAATATGATGAGGTTATGAATAATCAAAGACGCGCTGTTTATTCTGAACGACATAGAGTTTTAGAAGGTATTGAACTAAAGAAACAAGTAATTGGATATGGTGAAAGGACTATGCAAGAGATTGTTTTTGCTTATGTCAATTCTGATTTGCCATCTGAAGAATGGGATCTACAACAATTAGTATCCAAGGTTCAGGAGTTTGTATATCTATTAGATGATTTAAAACCAAGTGATATTAAAGGTTTGGATATTGATGAGTTGCAAGCATTTCTTCAAGAGCAATTAAGAAATGCTTATGACTTAAAGGAAACACAAATTGAAAAAGATAGACCAGGACTTATGAGAGAAGCGGAAAGATTTTTTATTCTTCAACAAATAGATACACTATGGAGAGAGCATTTACAAGCTATGGATGCTTTAAGAGAATCTGTAGGGTTGAGAGGATATGGCCAGAAAGATCCTTTAATTGAATATAAAAATGAAGGGTATGATATGTTCCTTGAGATGATGACAAATATGAGAAGAAATGTTATTTACTCTATGTTTATGTTTCAACCTGCCCCACCAGAAAAGAATTAATCTTCTTTAATATTATCTCCAAGAAATTCAATAATTTCCTTATCTTTGAGGTTTTGTGCTTCTCCAGAAAATATTTTGTTAGGAGTAACATTACCCTTATTTAATTCATCTAGAATATTACTTAGTGTTCTCACTTCACTTTCTAAGCAGTCGATTCTATCCATTAGGTTTTTAATAATAGTTGCTTCAGCATCAGGGAGGGCAGAGTGGGCTAAAGGATTTATGCGAACACCACTTTGATGAATAATCCTCCCAGGGATTCCAACGACTGTACTGTCTGCTTCCACATCTCTTACTACAACTGAGCCTGCTCCAATTCTGGTATTAGCTCCTACTTTTATTGCCCCTAAAACTTTTGCACCAGCTCCTACCACAACATTTTCAGATAAGGTTGGATGCCTTTTCCCATGGCTTTTTCCTGTACCTCCTAGTGTGACGCCCTGATATAGAAGGCATCGATTACCTATTTCAGTTGTTTCGCCAATAACAACTCCCATTCCATGGTCAATAAAAACACCTTTTCCTATTTTTGCACCAGGATGAATTTCTATACCTGTCACGGCCCTTGTAAATTGACTAAGAACCCTTGGCAAAAGAGGTATTCTTTTGTTCCATAGTTTGTGGCTAATACGATGAAGAACTATTGCCTGAAATCCTGGATAGCAGAGTACTATTTCTAGAATTCCTCTTGCTGCTGGATCTCTTTCGCGAATAATCGCTAAATCTGAGTAAAAAGCTTTAAGCATCTTCTCAAAGAAATAAGGAAATTGTTATTTAAGAAGACCAATTTCTTTTTGAAGGCGTTCCAGAGTTGAATCGCTTAGATATTTTTCTGCACAGTGAATTTGTGGCATTCGAATGAGTTGGGAGCGATTTTGTCTAAGCGTATGTTCAACTATTGGAAGACTAGGACTATCACATAAAACATAGTTTGATGCTCTTAAAAGAGCTAGTAGTCTACTTCCTACGTCAGGATTGGCAGTCATAAGCAAGAGTTCATTTCCTCTCATGCTGTGTAAAATCACTTCCGCTGCTCTAAGTATGCCTGGGCTAATACTTACAATTCCAACACAACTTCCTGCTCGCAACTCTTTGAGTAGGTTGAGTTCTTTTTCAAAATCACTGAGATCTACTGCTATTGCTCTGACACTATGTCGTTTTGCTAACTCTTCTAATGGTTGAAGGAAATAACGGCTAGTAACAACAGTTCCTATATTGGAAGTTTCTAGAACAGCTTCTAGTTCTTCCATTGGAACAACTTCAATTGGAACATTCAGGTTTGGACCTAATTCTTCAGCTATTAGCATAGAAGCACCTAAATCCTCTCTTGGTGTACTGATAAGAACTCTTGCCCCACAACGCAGTCTCCAGTCAATTTCTTGCACAAATAACTCTCTTGTTTGTTGGAGAGTACATCCAGCATTAAGTAATTCATCAACGCTATTTCTGACCTCTTGGTCTAGATCAGTAATCCCTTTTTTCCTTTGAGCATTAGCTTCCTTTAGCTCTCTTTGCTTTTGTTGATCTCGAACGTAAATACCTGAACCAGCAATAGCTTCAACAACCCCATCGGTTTCTAATTGCCGATATACCTTGCTAATTGTATTTCTATGCAAACCAGTTTGCATAGCTAATTGACGCGTGCTTGGGAGCCTATGTCCAGGAGGATAGTGCCTAGCAGCAATAGCAAAACATATTTGATTGTACAGTTGAGTTGAGGCAGGGATGTCACTCTCCTGTTGAATATGGAATTTCACACCTGTATGCCAAGTTTCAATGTGGTCACAATAGAGAATTAATGCTTGGGTGACAATTGCTTGTTTGTCCTAAGCTTATGTGACAGGTTTTGCAAATTGTTATCTAAACAATAGTTTTTTAATGAAAGATTAAATTGTTCGCTTAGCTTTTGAATTGTTTTTTTTATCCTCACTTTCTTTTTTGATAAGAGGAGTCTTTCTTGGAGTTAGAAACATAATCATATTCCTTCCTTCTCTTTTTGCTGATTGTTGAATTTCTGCTTCTTCTTCGAGGTCTTTTGCCATTCTGGCAAGAAGAGATTCGGCAAGATTTGAATGCTGAATCTCTCTACCTCTAAAAATAACTGTGCATTTAACTTTGTCGCCAGCTTTTAAAAAACGTGTTGCTTGACCAATACGCACTAGATAATCATGCTGATCAATTTTGTATCGCATTTTGACTTCTTTTACTTCCGTTTGATGTGATTTCTTTTTGGCTTCTTTAGCTTTTTTTTCTTGCTCAAATTTAAATTTGCCATAGTTCATGATTCTGCATACTGGTGGGTCTGCTTTTTCACTTACTAAAACAAGATCTAGCTCTCTATCTTGAGCTACTTGTAAAGCTTCTTCTCGGCTTATAACTCCAAGTTGTGCTCCATCTGCATCAACTACCCTGAGTTTTGGATATTTGATACGTTCATTAATGTTGGGTAGCTCTCTGACTGGAGCGCGTCGATCAAACCGGGGACGTGGTGGCATTCAGTGTGATTAAGGAATAAAGCAGAACGAATAAGGAATCTCCAAATTTTAGATCTACTGAGATCACCCTATAACGTTTTTGATCAAAGAGAGAGCTTCTTCTAGAGAGTTCTTTTCATTTAGCCATTTTGCATTATGTTGATGGCGAAACCAAGTCCTTTGTTTTTTTGCAAATTGATTAGTGCGATTGGTTGTTACATTGATGGCTTCAACTAATGAATATTCTCCTTCAATTAACGCCAAGGCCTCTTTGTAACCAATTGTTTGAAGTAAGGGAAGCTCTGGTCCATATTTTTCAACTAATTGTTCAGTTTCTTCTACAAGACCTTTTGCATATATATTTTTTGTTCGCTCAGCAATTCTTTGATGAAGATTTGAAGGGTTTAAACCTAATTCCAAAACAGTCCAATTTGGCGCTTTCAAAGATTGTAATGAACTGATTTTTTTTCCTGTTGCAAAAAATACTTCTAATGCACGCACTGTTCGTATTGCATCTGTTTGTGAAATTTTTCCCCCTGCGATTGGATCACATTTTTGAAGTATTTGATGGCATTCTAATTGTCCAATATTTTTAAACTTTTCACGAAGCAATGGTTGTGGAGGTACGGAGGGAGGACAAAGCCCATAAATGATTGCTTTAAGATAAAGACCACTTCCCCCTACAAGAAAACTGCGATTTTTTATGTTTAGTTCTTTTTGAATACTAATTTCGGCTTCTTTTTTAAATTCATTTAATGTTATTGGATTATTAGGGGCTCTCAAATTAATAAGATAGTGATTGATTTTTTCTTGTTGCGCCAGTGTTGGCTTAGCTGTACCTATATCCATCTCTTTATAAAGTTGACGAGAATCAATATTGTGAATATTGACTTTTATCTTTTTGGCTATTTCGATAGCAAGATCAGTTTTACCACTTGCTGTTGGCCCTAGCAAAACTATTATCAGTGGTTTTTTCCCTTGCATAAATTTTTTCTAGCAGAATGGATCGTTTGAGTTGAAGAAGTCTTTTGCTTTTTTAGCAATTTCTTTCAAGCCTTTCTTGGTTACCAGTGGTAAATTGAAGATGCCAAGGAGAGGTTTTTTTGTCATTGCATCTTTTACAAACAACCTTTCCTGGGTATATCTAGACGAATGAGCGAAGAATCCAAGGTAAAGAAAGTTCAGGCTGCTTACGGCGCTGAACAAATTCAGGTTCTAGAGGGATTAGAACCTGTTCGCAAAAGGCCTGGAATGTATATAGGTTCCACTGGGCCTAGAGGATTGCATCATCTCGTCTATGAAGTTGTTGACAATGCTGTAGATGAGGCTCTAGCAGGTCATTGTAATGAAATAGTTGTTATTCTTTGCTCTGATGGTTCAGCTTCAATTAGTGACAATGGACGTGGAATTCCAACTGATGTCCATCCGAAAACTGGCAAAAGTGCATTAGAAACAGTTTTGACTGTTCTTCATGCTGGTGGAAAATTTGGCAGTGGTGGATATAAGGTTTCAGGAGGATTACATGGAGTAGGGGTTTCAGTTGTAAATGCTCTTAGTGAATGGGTTGAAGTTACTGTTAGGAGACAAGAACATATTCATTATCAAAAGTTTGAAAGAGGAGCTCCTGTAGGAACACTTCGTTCGGAAAAGCAATCAAAAGAAGAAAGCAAAACTACAGGCACTACAGTTACCTTTAAGCCTGATACTCAAATATTTACTAATGGAATTGCTTTTGATTATGGAACTTTATCATCGAGATTAAGAGAATTAGCTTATTTAAATGGTGGAGTAAAAATTGTTTTTCGTGATGAAAGAAAAACGGCAATTGATGAGAAGGGAATCGGGTATGAAGAAGTTTATTTTTATGAAGGAGGCATTAAAGAATATGTTGCTTATATGAATTCTGAGAAAGATGCTTTGCATCCAGAAATTATATATGTCAATTCTGAAAAAGATGGTGTACAAGTTGAAGCTGCTCTTCAGTGGTGTATTGATGCTTATTCAGATAGTATTCTCGGCTTTGCAAATAACATTAGAACAGTTGATGGAGGAACCCATATTGAAGGTTTGAAAACAGTTTTAACTCGTACACTTAATACATTTGCACGAAAACGAGGTAAACGAAAAGAGGGAGATTCAAACCTTGCTGGAGAGAATATTCGAGAGGGGTTAACAGTTGTGCTTTCTGTGAAAGTTCCTGAACCTGAGTTTGAAGGTCAAACTAAAACAAAATTAGGCAATACTGAAGTTAGAGGGATTGTTGACAGTCTTGTAGGTGAATCTTTAAGTCAATATTTGGAATTTAATCCATCTGTGATTGATCTAATTCTAGAGAAAGCAATCCAAGCTTTTAATGCTGCAGAGGCTGCAAGACGTGCGCGTGAACTTGTTCGCAGAAAAAGTGTTCTTGAGAGTACTACTCTTCCAGGAAAATTAGCAGACTGTAGTTCTCGTGATCCTTCTGAATCGGAAATATATATCGTGGAAGGCGACTCTGCTGGAGGTTCTGCAAAGCAAGGAAGAGATAGAAGGTTTCAGGCAATATTGCCTTTGAGAGG
The DNA here is from genome assembly GCF_027359415.1 of Prochlorococcus marinus str. MIT 0918. Lineage (NCBI taxonomy): Bacteria > Bacillati > Cyanobacteriota > Cyanophyceae > Synechococcales > Prochlorococcaceae > Prochlorococcus > Prochlorococcus marinus. Next base: position 1,145,118 of record NZ_CP114780.1, on the reverse strand, counting down.
AAAAATATTAAATATTGAAAAAACAGATGATGCAAAGATTTATAAAAATACAGAGATTCAAGCACTCATAACTGGACTTGGTTTAGGTATTAAAGGTGAGGAATTTTCACTTAAAAATCTTAGATATCATAGAGTTGTAATTATGACAGATGCTGATGTTGATGGAGCTCATATCCGTACACTTTTACTTACGTTCTTTTATAGATATCAGAAAGAACTGGTAGAAGGAGGTTATGTTTATATTGCTTGTCCGCCATTATATAAGGTTGAAAGAGGTAAGAACCATACTTATTGTTATCAGGAATCTGATTTGAAAAAAACAATAGCAAGTTTTGGTGAGAAAGCAAATTATACAATTCAGAGATTTAAGGGTTTAGGTGAAATGATGCCTAAGCAATTATGGGAAACTACTATGGACCCTTCTACAAGAATGATGAAGAGAGTAGAGATAGAAGATGCTTTAGAAGCTGATAGGATTTTCACAATACTTATGGGAGATAAGGTTGCTCCAAGAAGAGAATTTATAGAAACACACAGTGTAGAAATGGACATGGCTTCATTAGATATTTAATACTTTTAATGAGCTCTATTTTTCGCTGGGGGTGTTTATTAATATTTGCTTTGATAGCACCTATTGCTTTACCAGCAGGAGGTGGCAATAGATCTAAAATAGAAATAATTCAAAGTCAACGTTTTGAAGAGATTTTCTTTGCTAATGAATCTTGTATTCTCTTCTCTGATCCTTCATTAATCTCAAAACCACTTCGAGAAATACAACCAGGAACACCGGTTAAAGTTGTAAGAGTTTGGGTAAATGAATCAGGTCAAAATTGGATGCATGTTAAATTAGCCACCCCTGACTTTATTGAAATCCCTTCTTCAGTTATTCGTGGTTGGATTAGTGTTTGATTTTCTAGATAATTATAATTCGTATTTATATGTTGGATTAGGTGCCGCTCCTGGATCAATAATTCGAATGCATATTGTTAGGCTTTTTATGGTGAAAAGAAAATCTTCTTTTCAAGGAATATTATTAGTCAACTTGGTAGCTACATTCTTTTTAGGATTTTTTGTTGGACTACAAAATATAAGATCATCCTTTAGTATTAATCATCCAATTTTCCTATTAATATGTATTGGTTTTTTAGGAAGCTTGAGTACTTTTTCTGCTTTAATCTTTGATTTTTACTCTTGTATTACTAATCAGAATTGGAATAATTTATTTTTAAGGTTATTTTGCTCAACATTTCTTGGAATAGTTGCAGCGGCGATAGGATATAATTTAGTCAATATTTAGATGAATTATTTTATTATTTCTGTTGGTTAAATATTTTTTTTTAGTAGTGGCTTCTATTTTAGGAGCTTTATTGCGTTGGAAGTTAGGTAATGATTTCTTGGCAAATATCTTTGGAGCTTCTTTGATTGGTTTATTATCTGGACTTGAATTTCGATCTAATATTCAAATCTTTTTGGGAATTGGTTTTTGTGGTGCTTTAACTACATATAGCGGTTGGATGGTTGATGTATGGGATTTGATGAGAAATGGCTTTTTTCTTAAAGCTTTTGCTTTGCTTTCTGTGACCTTAATTGTAGGATTTTTAGCTTTTGCTATTGCTTTTTGGATTGGTAGAAAAACAAAGCAATCTTTTTTTCCCTAATAGACATAAAATATTGATTGCATTTTGGTGCGCCGATGAACGAAACAATAGGTGCATCTATTGATGGAGATTCTTCTGTTAATGGACCTCGATTAGCAGAGGTTGTAGCTCAGCAATTGGAAGCTATGTTGTCTGCTGGTAATTATGATGGGGTTAAAACTTTACTGGAACCTGTTCAGCCAGTTGATATAGCTGATTCAATTGGAAACTTACCTTTAATCTTGCAGGCATTAGCTTTTAGATTATTAAGTAAAAATGAGGCTATAGAAGTTTATGAGTATTTAGAACCGGCTGTTCAGCAGAGTTTGCTTGATCGATTGCGCTCTGGTGAGGTTTTGGAATTAGTGGAAAGCATGTCTCCAGATGACAGGGTGAGATTATTTGATGAGTTACCTGCAAAAGTTGTTCGGAGATTATTAGCTGAATTAAGCCCTGAAGAAAGGAGAGTTACTGCCCAATTACTTGGTTATGAACCTGAAACTGCTGGGCGTTTAATGACCACAGAATTTATTGATTTAAAGGAATTTCATAGTGCAGTTGAAGCATTAACGATTGTCAGGAGACAGGCCCCTTATACAGAAACAATTTATAGCCTTTATGTAACTGATAGAGAGAGGCATTTAACTGGAATATTATCGTTGAGAGATTTAGTAACAGCAGATCCTGAAGCAAGTATTGGAGATGTGATGACTAAAGATGTAGTAAATGTTCGAACTGACACTGATCAAGAAGAAGTTGCTAGAGCCATACAGAGATATGATTTTTTAGCTTTACCAGTAGTAGATAGAGAAAAGCGTTTGGTTGGAATTGTTACCGTTGATGATGTAATCGATGTAATTGAACAAGAAGCGACTCGAGATATCTATGCAGCGGGTGCAGTTCAAGCAGGAGATGAAGATGATTATTTTCAAAGTGATTTATTTGCAGTTGCTAGAAGAAGAGTGGTTTGGTTGATTGTGCTTGTAATTGCAAATGCATTTACAACAAAAGTTATTGCTTCCAATGATGATGTTTTGCAGCAGGTTGTCTTATTGGCTGCATTTATTCCTTTGCTAATTGGTACAGGAGGAAATGTAGGTGCCCAGAGTTCGACTGTTGTCATTAGGGGGTTAAGTACTCAAAGAATCCAGGCTTTTGGTTTATATAAGGCTATTTTTAGAGAGGCTATTGCAGGGGCCTTATTAGGCCTGCTCATGCTTTTATTTGTAGTTCCTTTTGCTTGGTGGCAAGGAGAGGGGCCTTTAGTTGGCGCAGCTGTTGGTATAAGTCTTATGGCTATTACAACTTTGGCTGGGACGGCAGGTGCGGCACTCCCTTTATTGTTCCATCGGATGGGATTAGACCCTGCATTGATGTCCGCTCCTTTTATTACTACGGCAACTGATGTTGCTGGTGTATGGATTTATTTAAGTACAGCATCATGGTTACTGCAAAATATAAGAAGTTAAGCCTATAGGTATTTATACTTAAAAAAGGTTAATTTGCGGTAAGTTTCTTTGGCTTTACAGTTCTTAATGATATTCTTAACAAAACTCAACAGAGTTTCTATTGTGAATAGCACTCAAATTATTTCGAAAACAGAAACTTCTTTTCAAGGAACTCAAAAGCCTTTGGCAGACCTTGATTTAGTGAGATCTTATTTGCGCGATATAGGTCGAGTTCCATTGTTGACTAATGAGCAGGAAATTACTCTTGGAAGACAGGTTCAAGAACTTATGGTTTTGGAAAACTTGCAAAGAGAATTAGAGAGTATTCACGGTGAGAAACTTACGTCAGAAGACCTTGCAAAAAATGCAGATATTACTGTTGAAGAGTTGAAAAAAAGATTTAAGAGAGGAACTAGGGCGAAAGAGAGAATGGTTGCAGCTAATTTGCGACTAGTAGTTAGTGTTGCAAAGAAATATACAAAAAGGAATATGGAGCTTTTAGATTTGATTCAAGAAGGTACCATTGGTTTAGTTAGAGGAGTTGAAAAGTTTGACCCTGCTCGAGGATATAAGTTTTCTACATATGCTTATTGGTGGATTCGTCAAGGTATAACACGAGCAATAGCAGAAAAAAGTCGCTTAATTAGATTACCTATTCATATTACTGAGGTTCTAAATAAACTTAAGAAAGGACAAAGAGAACTTAGTCAGCAATTAGCTAGAACACCTTCTTTACAAGAACTGGCTGATTATGTCGAGATTTCTGTTTCAGAGGTCAAAGAATTAATGTTTAGGGCCAGTCAACCTGTCAGTTTAGAGACAAAGATTAGTAATGCTGAAGATACTATTTTATTAGATTTACTGTCGACAAAAAATGATTTACCTCAGCAAGTAATTGAGACTGATTGTATGAAATGTGATTTAGAAATGTTGTTAGGTAAATTACCTGAATTACAAAATAGAGTGTTAAGAATGCGTTATGGAATTAATGGTGAAGCACCAATGACTTTGACTGGGATTGGGAGAATACTTGGTATTAGCAGAGATCGCGTTCGAAATCTTGAAAGAGATGGTCTGAAAGGATTACGTAAATATGGTAATGAGGTAGAAGCTTACGTAGCGAGTTGAATTAACTTCATTAATAAAGGGTTTACTTTCTCTGGATTCTCATCGTGAGGACAATGTCCAGAGTCCTTAATAATCTCTAGAGACTTTATACATGTAATTGTATTGAACCATTTTTCTGCTTCATCAAGTGGTTCCCAAGGATCTTTTTCTCCCCAGATCATATGAACAGGCAGTTCTAAATTGTTCATTAATTCTGGAGCAAGGTAGTCGTTAAAGATATTAATGAATCCATGAAATGCTTCGTGAGCGCCAGATCGTTTCGTAGGTTTATACAGAAGATTAATTAATTCCTGATCAATGTTATTTGAAGTGGGATAAGCTGTTTTAAGTACTTTTTGAATAAATGATGGCTTTGCAGCATTTTTGAAGAGGCTTTTAGTAATCCATCTTTGCCTAGTAATAATTTTAAGAAAAGGTCGAATTGTTCTTTGCCATTCTGGTTGATGTATAAGTTGTTTGTCATCCATTAGTCGTTGGGCGCAATTAATTAAAATGACCCCTTTACATTTTTTGCCCAGTACTTTTGCTGCTTTTAATGCAATCACACCACCAATTGAATTGCCAATTAATAAAACGGGCCTATCAATTATTAGGTTTGAGAAATCGATAATTTGTTGTCCCCAGTTATCAAAGTTATAAAAGAAATTCTTTTGTGTTTTTTCTTCTCCTATTAGTCTTGAAGTAGGTTGGCTACTTTGGCCAAATCCTATTAAATCTATTGCATAGCAAGGGGCAATAGAGGCTAGAACATTTTGATTATTCCTCCAATGATCTTTATTAGCTCCAAAGCCATGAATTAATAAAGTTGCTAAAGGATACTGACTGTCAGCTCCTTTTGCTTGCCATGCAACTTTTAATCCATTCCAATTAAAGAAATGTGTTCTCACGCTTTTCAAGATAAGAACCCCATAGAAGATTTTGAGAATATTGAAAAGATTGAAGATATGAGAATAGCTCTTCTTGCTTGGTTTGAGCTTAATGGAAGGCACTGGATTCCTTGGAAGCTCAAACAAGATAAGAGTATCCCAACATTGAATGAAAACTTACCTGTTTATCCAATTTGGATTGCAGAAGTCATGCTTCAGCAAACGCAATTGGCTGTTGTTTTACCTTATTGGGAAAATTGGATAGCAGAATTTCCATCTTTGCCTGATTTAGCTAATGCTTTACAGCATGATGTTTTACTACATTGGCAAGGTTTAGGTTATTACTCTCGAGCTAAAAGATTACATGACGCTTCTAAACAACTATTGTTCAGAATTAATGAGGCTGATCATTTAGATCCAGAGGCTTGGCCTCTTACTTTAGAAAGTTGGATTTCTTTACCTGGCATTGGGAAAACTACTGCTGCCAGTATTATTTCTTCTGCTTTTAATGCCCCAGCAGCTTTATTGGATGGCAATGTAAAAAGGATTCTTTCAAGATTAATTGGTAGTCAAAAAATATTATCGAAGGATTCAGTTCGACTTTGGAAATTAAGTAATCTTTTGCTTGATCAAAATGCTCCTAGACATTTTAATCAGGCATTAATGGATTTAGGAGCAACTGTTTGTACAACAAATAGTCCTAAATGTTTTTGCTGCCCTTGGAAACTTTATTGCTTCGCTTATTATCATGGGGACCCAACAAATTTTCCTGTTAAAGGTGTTAGAAAGGTGAGAAAAAATTTAGTTATTGGAATTGGTTTGATTATCAATGCTTTGGGGGAGGTTCTTATTGACCAAAGAACTAATAGTCAAACTATGGCTGGGTTATGGGAGTTTCCTGGTGGAAAAAAAGAGGATGGTGAATTAATAGAATATACAATTGTTAGAGAACTTAAAGAGGAATTAGATGTTGATGTAAAATTAGAACAAAAACTTATAGAATTTGATCATTTTTATACTAATAAAAAACTTCATTTTGTTGTTTATATTTGTAAATTAGTTTCTGGAAAACCTAAACCTTTATCTAGCTTGCAAGTTGAATGGGTTCAACCTATTGATTTGATTAATTATCCTTTTCCAGCAGCTAATCATAAAATCATTTCTGCATTAAACGATTATCTATCTTTATAAAAGAGATAAGATTCCTAGCGTTAAATTTACATCTTAGATAATTATAGGGTTAATACATAGTTTTGATATGAACAGTCCAAATGTCATTTGTTTAGGAGAAGCATTGGTGGATCGTTTAGGTCCTCTTGGCGGAGGTCTTGAGACTTTAAATTCTCATCATGATTATCTGGGAGGAGCTCCGGCTAACGTTGCTTGTGGCTTAGCCAAGCTAGGTTTCAATGTAGGTTTTATTGGTTGCGTTGGGGATGATTCTATTGGAACTCAATTTCAAGATTTATTTATCTCATGTGGGGTCAATATTTCCGCATTACAAATTCATGAAACTCTTTTAACAAGAGTTGTACTTGTTAAAAGAGATAGCAATGGTGAAAGAAGTTTTGGCGGTTTTAAAGGAAATAAAAAAAATATGTTTGCTGATCAGGCTTTAAATTTAAAAAATTTGCAAAGTAAATGGCCTGCACTCTCAATTAATGCAAATTGGTTGGTAATGGGAACAATTCTTTTGGCGGGAGATAATTCCAGAGAGGTCGTTGAATGGATCATTGACCAATCTGTCCAACAAGGTATTCAAATAGCAATTGATTTGAATTGGAGACCAACTTTTTGGGATCAAACACTTTCTCCTGAAAGCGGTCCTAGTAATCAATTCTCTTCTTTGATTGAACCATTTTTGGCAAGAGCTTCATTAATTAAGCTCGCTAAAGAAGAAGCGATATGGTTTTTTAATAACGACGATCCAGTATTTATTTCAGGCTCTCTTCCTCAGAGACCAAGTGTCATTATCACCGATGGAGCTAATCCTATTTGCTGGAAAATTGGTTCCTATCACGGAACCACAGAACCTTTGGCTCCTTCATTAGTAGTGGATACCACTGGAGCAGGGGATGCTTTTATGGCAGGAATGCTATCTCAAGTTTTAATTAACTCTTTAAATCCTATAACTAATAATCTTGCAGAACAAATGGTTAAGTTTTCAGCTGCATGCGGAGCATTGGTCTGTAAGGGTTCAGGAGCAATTGATCCACAGCCTCATTATCCAGAGGTAGAAAAGTTTTTATCATTAGGTTGAGCAGTTATCAGGTTAATCTGTCTCCCACCATTAGATAAATATCTAATTTGTATTAAGTAGGAATCATTTATTTTCAGGCTTAATTTTGATGGCCATTCGATCACCATTAACCCTCCTAGTTGATTTGTAGTTTCTTCTTCTTGAAGAAATAATTCATCAGCGGCCATTGGATTGTCTAATCTATAAAGGTCTAAATGAATCAGTGCTCTTTTTCCATTTAGATAATGATGAGCTAATGCAAAAGTTGGACTTGTAATTGGTTCTTGAATTGCTAGACCTTTAGCAAGACCTTTGACTAAAGATGTTTTCCCGGCCCCCAGTGGTCCATCTAGTAAAAGGATTTGAATGTCCTTTAGATTGTGAACGAATGATTCGCCAAATTTAATTGTGGCGTCATGATTTTCAAGGAACCAGCTTGATTGGTTAGAGTTGTCTGAGATTTGATTAGGAACCTGGATTTTTTTTTGCACGTTCCTTCTAGCTTCCTTTCTATTAAAAAGTAATTATGGTTGCTTCAACATTATCAACTTCACAAGTAGATGGAGATAGAACTTATGAAGTTGCAGATATAGCACTCGCCGACTTTGGACGTAAAGAGCTATCTATAGCTGAAACTGAGATGCCTGGTTTAATGGCTCTTAGACAAAAATTTGCTAACGAACAGCCTTTGAAAGGTTCTCGAATTGCTGGTAGTTTGCATATGACAATACAAACTGGTGTATTAATTGAGACTTTGGTTGCTTTAGGTGCAGAGGTTCGATGGGCATCATGCAATATTTTTTCAACACAAGATCATGCAGCAGCAGCTATAGCAAAAGCTGGTATTTCTGTTTTTGCTAAAAAAGGTGAATCATTAAATGAATACTGGGATTACACTCATCGAATTCTTGAATGGGGTTCTTCTGAAGGACCAAATATGATTTTGGACGATGGAGGAGATGCTACAGGATTAGTCATTCTTGGAAGTAAGGCTGAAAAGGATATTTCAGTTCTGGAGAATCCTTCAAATGAAGAGGAGATTGCTTTATTTGCTTCTATTAAAAAGAAATTGTCGCAAGATAAATCTTTTTATTCTCGAATTAAAGAACTTATTCTAGGAGTTACTGAAGAAACCACTACTGGCGTAGCCAGGCTTTATCAAATGCAAAAAAATGGGGACTTACCTTTCCCAGCAATTAACGTTAACGACTCGGTTACTAAGAGTAAATTTGATAATCTGTATGGATGTAGAGAATCCTTGGTAGATGGAATAAAGAGAGCAACTGATGTAATGATTGCGGGAAAAGTAGCTTTAGTAATTGGATATGGAGATGTAGGGAAAGGGTCAGCACAGTCTTTAAGAGGACTGGGGGCAACTGTAATGATTTCCGAGGTTGATCCTATTTGTGCGCTTCAAGCAGCAATGGAAGGTTATAGAGTAGTTAGATTAGATGATGTTGTAGAAGATATAGATATTTTTGTTACAGCCACAGGTAATTTCAATGTTATTTGTAATAAGCATCTTATTAAGATGAAAGATGAGGCAATTGTTTGCAATATTGGTCATTTTGATAATGAGATTGATGTTTCTTCTTTAAAGTCATATAAGTGGGAAAATATTAAGCCTCAAGTAGATCATGTGACTTTGCCTAATGGAAATAAAATTATTCTTTTAGCAGAAGGACGATTGGTTAACTTGGGTTGTGCTACAGGTCATCCAAGTTTCGTTATGAGTAATTCTTTTACAAATCAAGTATTAGCTCAAATTGAGATATTTACACAGAAAGATAAATATCAAAATCAAGTTTACGTTCTTCCCAAACATCTTGATGAAATGGTTGCTCGACTTCATTTAGAAAAGATTGGGGCCAAGTTAACTGAATTATCTAAAGAACAATCAGATTATTTAAATGTTCCTATTGAAGGTCCTTATAAGCCGGATCATTATCGCTATTAGTTAGATAGATATATGCTAAATTATTTTATAATTAAAAATGGTAATAATAGATTTTTTATTTAATATACCAAGTTTAATTGGTAATGCTGTAGAGGCTAACCAATGGATTGGTTATATAACAATTTTGTTAGCTATGTTTTTGGAGAATATATTCCCTCCAATTCCTTCTGAGTTAATAATGCCTCTTGGTGGATTTTATGTTTATCAAGGACAATTAAATTTTTTTCCAGTAGTTCTTGCTGGATTAATTGGAACTCTTTTAGGTGCTTTTCCTTGGTATGGAATTGGAAGACTAGTTAATGAAAAAAGATTAGAAAACTGGTTAAATAACTATGGTAAATGGCTTGGAATTAGTTCTAATGAATTTGTAAGGACTAGAACTTGGTTTGGGAGATATGGTAAAGCTTTAGTGTTTTGGGGAAGGTTGATTCCAGGAATTAGAACTTTGATTTCTGTTCCTGCAGGTATAGAGATGATGCCATTAATTCCATTTACAATATGGACTACAGCAGGCAGTTTGATTTGGGTAATTTTTTTGACACTTGCAGGGATATTTCTAGGTGATAGCTATAGCAAAGTAGAACTTTGGATTGAGCCTGTTTCAAAAGCAATAAAAATTTTATTAGGATTTAGTTTATTGATTGGACTGTTATTTATTCTAATAAGATCTTTTCTTACTAAAAATAGAAATTAGAAAGGAATATTATTATTTTCTTGATAATTATTTTTCGTTTGATTGTTGTTTAGTCCTTCTTCATAAGAATCTTTTCTAGAACCTAATAAATCAAGTCTATCTACTCTAATGACTGGTTTTGATTTTGCTTCTCCAGTTGCTTTGTCATTCCATTGATCTAGTTTAAAGCTACCAGTTATTCCAATGAGAGAACCTTTTTTTACATAATCTGCCGCTACTTGTGCTTGCTTACCCCAAATTTCTAAATTAAACCAATCAGGCTCATCATTTCTACTACGACGATTTACAGCCATAGTAAAGTTTGCAACTATTGTTCCCGACTCAAAATACCTTACTTCTGGATCGCGCCCTACTCTTCCTACAAGATTTACTGAATTAATACTCATTATTTGGTGTGTGCTTTTTTAATTATAGCTGGGTTAATTTGCTATTTCTCGAAAAGCTATTATTTTTTTGCGTCAATAATGTTTTTTTAAGAGATTTCATTATTCTTAGATATTACTGATAGGAACATCGTGTTTTTAAGACGTTTCAGATTTTCTCGTGATATTGGTATAGATCTTGGTACTGCAAATACTTTGATCTATGTTCAGGGCAAAGGAATTGTTTTAGAGGAGCCATCTGTAGTAGCAATGGATTTAGAGGAAGGAGAACCATTGGCTGTAGGTGATGATGCCAAGATGATGCTTGGTCGTACACCTGGGAACATTCGTGCGGTGAGACCATTAAGAGATGGAGTGATTGCAGATTTTGATGCTGCCGAGCAAATGCTTAAGACTTTTATAGAGAAGTGCAATGAAGGACGAGGGATACTGGCTCCACGATTGGTTGTAGGTATTCCAAGCGGAGTAACTAGTGTCGAAAGAAGGGCAGTGCGTGAAGCTGGTTTAGCTGGTGCTAGAGAAGTTCATTTGATTGATGAACCTGTAGCTGCAGCGATAGGTGCGCATCTTCCAGTTACGGAACCTATAGGAACAATGATTGTTGATATTGGTGGTGGGACAACAGAAGTTGCTGTACTTAGTTTGGGTGGAACTGTATTAAGTGAATCAGTTCGTGTGGCTGGGGATGAAATTAATGATTCAATTGCGTTGTATTTAAAGAAGGTTCATAACCTTGTTGTTGGAGAAAGAACTGCAGAAGAAATTAAGATTCGAATTGGTTCTGCGTTTCCTGATAATGATTTTGACTTGCAGTCAATGGAAGTTCGAGGTTTGCATTTACTTTCAGGTTTACCACGTTCAATTACTTTGCAAGCGGGTGATTTGCGAGAGGCAATGTCAGAGCCTCTGAATAAAATAGTTGATGCAGTTAAAAGAGTTTTAGAACGGACCCCACCTGAATTAGCTGCAGATATTGTTGATAGAGGAATAATGCTGGCTGGTGGAGGTGCTTTGGTTAGAGGAATTAGTGATCTATTAAGTCATGAAACAGGAATTTTCACGCATGTCGCGGAGGATCCTTTGCTTTGTGTTGTTAATGGTTGTGGTCAAGTTTTGGATAACTTTAAACGTTTAAAGCGTGTAGTTGATACTCCAGAATTTGCAAGAAATGCAGTAAGAGATTAAATCGATGGCAATTAACCAACGAAAAGGTGTTTTTCGTTGGTGGTATAGGAAAGGTGTGCTTTATTGGATGCTGATTTTTTTATTTTTTCTTTTTATTCGTGTCTCAAAAGGAGCAATATTGCTTGATGTATTTTCAGTGATATCTAGACCATTTTGGCCTGGAAGTGGCCAGAAAGAATGGATAACAAAAAGTATGGATTTGGAGCAAAAAATTAGACTTGATATGCTTGAAAAGGATAATCATCGTTTGCGTAGTTTATTAAAGCTAAAAACTTCTTCTAAGGAAAATTTCATATCAGCTGTAGTTATTTCTAGAAGGCCTAATGATTTTTGGCAGCAATTAGAACTTAGCAAAGGTAAAAATGCTGGAATTAGTAAAGGAGATGTAGTGCTTGGCCCTGGAGGCTTATTAGGACTTATTGATAGCGTTACTCCTCTAACTTCCAGAGTAATGTTAATCACTGCACCTTCTAGTAATTTAGGGGTTTGGATAGAGCGTACAAAGGTACATGGGGTTTTAGAGGGTATTGGCACTCACCGTCCTCAATTGACTTTTCTTGATAAAAAACCTAATGCTTTATCTGGCGATATAATTACTACCTCTCCTGCCAGTACTTTATTGCCCCCAAATTTGCCAGTGGGAGTCATACAACAAATAAATCATGATAACTTGCCTTCTCCTTCTGCTTTTGTTCAGTTGTTGGCATCACCAGAAGCAATTGATTGGGTTCAGATTGTTAAGCGTTAATGAGAAAACTTAAAAAGAAAATTGTTTATCAATTTCTGGCTTTCTTAGTTCCATTATTTACTTTCCTTTCTCCACCGTGGTTATTAATTTCAGGAATTGGACCTAGATGGGCTCAATTATGGCTATTGCCTTGGGCACTTGAAGAAGGACCAGTCTCTGGAGCTTTTGCAGGTTTGTATTTAGGTTTGGTTCTAGATGGAATGAATTTGGCAGGATCAACTCAAATTCCTGCTTTAATTTTGTTGGGCTTGTGGTGGGGCAGATTAGGAAGAAAAGAAAACTATGTTTATAAAAAATTTAGTCTAGGATTTTTTGCATGGCTTGGTGTTTTTGTTAGTGGATTAAGTATTTGGCTTCAAACAATATTCTTTGTTCAAAAAAATTTATTTTTTATATTTAATGCTTGGTTTTTGCACAATTTATTTGCAGGGGCAATTCTTAATGCTTTAATAGCGCCATTATTATGCCCATTAATTATGAAATATTTTTTAAGAGAAAAACAGGAAAGATATGCAAGAAATATTCATCATTAGTGTAATTAAATTATAATATTAAGAAGATTTCTTTTAGTTATTTAAATAACTAAAAGGGTTGCTAGTTTCCAAGAACAAGTTTAACAAAATAGGTATTATTGCCTAGGCAATAGTACCTCCCAAATATTAAAAAAAATGGAAAAATTCATAATTTGGGCTTCTACTATTTGCCTTTGGATGGGGGTGGAAGGTTATGGTTGCATTTCTCAATGAGGAAATGTCAATGCCTGAGGAAGGTTCATCCATTCTTCAGAAGAGCACTGATGGACCGCCTATGACTAAGGTCTCATCACATACTAATGCCACTATTCTGGTTGTAGACGATGAACCTGCGGTTCTTAAAGTCTTGGTTACTAGGCTGGAATTATCCGGTTATACCGTTGTTTCAGCAAAAGATGGTGAAGAGGCGTTAGATGTTTTCCATCAAGAATGTCCAGACCTTGTTGTTTTGGACGTTATGTTGCCGAAACTTGATGGCTTTGCTGTATGTAGAAGGTTAAGAGCAGAATCCATTGTCCCAATTATTTTTCTTAGTGCTCTAGAAGCTATTTCTGAACGTGTTGCTGGATTGGATTTAGGAGCTGATGATTATATATCTAAGCCATTTAGTCCAAAAGAACTTGAAGCACGCATAGCAACTATTTTAAGAAGGATGGGGCCAGGAGCGGCTGTCGCTGAGCCTAGAGAAATTCCTGCTGGTCAAGGGGTTATGAAATTAGGAGAGTTAGTGGTAGATACTAATAGAAGACAAGTAAGTAGAGGTGGAGAGAGAATAGGATTGACTTATACAGAGTTTAGTTTGCTTGAACTGCTTTTCCGAGATCCAGGAAAAGTTGTCCCTAGAGCTGAGATTTTAGAACAATTATGGGGATATCCTCCTAGACGCGCAGCAGACCTAAGAGTTGTCGATGTATATGTTGCTCGTTTACGTGGCAAATTAGAGCCTGATCCACGCAACCCAGAGTTAATTTTGACAGTTAGAGGCATTGGTTATTCCTCGCAAAGGCTGGGTGATTTTCCCCCAGTTGCTTCTTAAACACAAAAAATGAATTGTTTTATTTGCTTGTTTATCTACTCTCTAGATAAATAGATTGTTTTTGTTTTCTTTTGTCTGAACTTAGAGAAACTCGTTTAGGAAAAGCAGCTGCTTTGAGGAAAGTAGGTAAAACTCCTTATGCAACAGATTTTCACCCCACTCATACTACCTCTCAATTGCAGGTTGATCATCAAGATTTACCTAATGGTCAAGAGAGGCTATTAGAAGTTTCTGTGGCTGGAAGAATAATGGCTCGCAGAGTAATGGGAAAGCTTGCTTTTTTTACTTTGTCTGATGAATTAGGCTCTATTCAACTTTTTTTAGAGAAATCCACTCTTGAGAAGTTTGAGCCTTCTGTCGATTCAGACTCAGGTTCTTTTAAGCAGATGACCGATTTAGTTGATACAGGAGATTGGATTGGTGTAAAGGGGATTTTGAGAAGAACTGATCGTGGTGAATTGTCTGTTAAGGTTCATTTTTGGTCAATGTTGTCTAAATGTCTGCAACCTCTTCCTGATAAATGGCATGGATTAGCAGATGTAGAGAAACGTTATAGACAGAGATATTTGGATTTAATTGTTAATCCTGATTCAAGAAATACTTTTCGTAAAAGGGCATTGATGGTTAGTTCAATTCGCCGTTGGTTAGATGATCATAGGTTTTTGGAAATAGAGACTCCTGTTCTGCAGGCAGAAGCTGGTGGCGCTGATGCAAGACCTTTCGTTACTCATCACAACACTTTTGATGTTCCTCTGTATTTAAGGATTGCTACGGAACTTCATTTGAAAAGGCTTGTAGTGGGGGGGTTTCAGAGGGTATACGAACTTGGAAGGATTTTTAGAAATGAAGGTATCAGTACTCGTCATAATCCTGAATTCACATCAGTTGAGATTTACCAAGCTTTCGCTGATTACAACGCCATGATGGATTTAACAGAGGAACTTGTTACCTCAATTTTTCAAGAGATCCATGGATCTCTTGAAATTCCTTATCAAGGGACCCTTCTTAATTTGACTCGTCCATGGCGCAGAGCATCTATGCATGATCTTGTTTTGGAATCAACAGGATTAGATTTTGTGGCTTTTAACGATGACAGAGAGCAAGCGGCTTTTTCGATGAAGAATGCTGGTTTAGAAGTTCCAGCTAAAGCAAATAGTGTTGGAAGACTTTTGAATGAAGCTTTTGAACAAGCCGTAGAACCTAATCTTTTGCAGCCTACTTTTGTGATGGATTATCCAATCGAAATTTCTCCTTTAGCTAGAAAACATCGAACTAAAAAAGGTCTTGTTGAGAGATTTGAATTGTTTATTGCTGGGCGAGAGACTGCCAATGCATTTAGTGAATTAATTGATCCTATTGATCAGCGAGAAAGACTTACAGAGCAGCAGTCACGTAAAAAAGCGGGTGATTTGGAAGCACATTCTTTAGATGAAGATTTTCTTAATGCTTTGGAAGTGGGTATGCCTCCTACAGGTGGCTTGGGTATTGGAATTGATCGATTGGTAATGCTTTTGACAGATAGTCCTTCAATTAGAGATGTAATTGCTTTTCCTTTACTTCGACCAGAGTCCGGTTCTCAGTAATCGGAAATAGGCCCATCAAAGTGGATAATAGATCTAAGTATCAAGTCGTCTAGGGATGAGCGGAGAGCGCGTTGGTTTCAGGTTTAAGCACACTGATGCTGTGGTTAAGCGCAATCCTCAAGGCCGGTCTAGGCGAGGTTGGGTAATGGAGCCTGTTGAACAAACAACAAGTCGTGGCACCAAAATGCCTGCTTATCGCATTAGATGGCGGGATAGTGAGCGTCCAGAAATTGTTTTGCAACATATGTTGATTGCAGATCCTGATCCAACTCCTCCACCAGAAAACGTGAGCCTTGAGCCTCCTTCTTCTGAAAAATAGGACTTAACTTTTTTATTATTAGTTGGGAATTTAGCGATCATTCCTAAAATAAAAAATCATTTTTTCCTCTTAATCTGACGCTCAATGTGTCTGGGTTTCCTGACATTGCCATGATGCTTTTAGGGTAGGGGTCATTTAACTTTTCTCTTGCTTTTGATTTGGTGATTGTGTAATTATTGGCTTTTCAATTTCTTTTTCTAATGGTTTCATAGCTTCTGAACGAGATAAAAGAAACGCTTGTGAGAGTTTTGCTATTGATCCTTCTTCAATATTGAGGCAACTAAGTTCATTAAATGCGATTTGATAAGCTTCTTCAAGCATTTGAATTAGCTTTTCCCTCTGGAATTTGATTTTGATTCTTTTTTCTTCTCTTTCCATTGTTATTCATATTTTAAATACTGATCAATCCTAATATCTATCAAGGGCTGATTTTACTTCTCTTTGAGATTGTTTTCTTTTTTCACTTTCTCTTTTATCGTGTAACTTTTTACCTCTTCCAAGCCCAATAGTTATTTTTATCCATGATCCTTTTAAATACATGTTAAGAGGAATCAGAGTTAACCCTTTTTTATTAATTTGATTTTCTAATTTATTAATTTCTTTTTGATGTGCTAATAATTTTCTAACTCTTAATGGATCATGATTGAAGTAATTGCTTGCATTTTTAAAGCCAGATATATGAACATTGTGTAATAAAAGGTTGCCTTGACGAATAAGACAGAAACCATCTCTCAAATTTGTGTTGCCTGCTCTTATTGATTTAACTTCAGTACCTAGTAGTTCAATACCAGCTTCTAGCGTCTCTAAAATTTCATATTGGTATTTTGCATAGCGATTGTCGGCTAAGCGTCTAAGTGACTTAGTTTGAGATGGTTTAGATTTTTGTTTAGTTTTCCCTTTAGACATTTTCTGTCACTACTCTTTTGAGAGTACACAAGAGTCCTTATCCTTATAAATATGGCAATTGTGTCCTCTGGTTTTGAGAAATCACCATCTCCTAATATAAATAGGAAGATTAGATTATTGGATCCAACACTGCTTGAGGAGGATACAAAAACAAAAAAAGAAGATTCTTTAAGACCAAACTCTTGGCATGAGTTTATAGGTCAGTCAGCATTGAAAGAAGTTCTGTCTATTTCGGTAAAAGCTGCATTATCTAGACAAGAAGCTTTAGATCATGTCTTGTTATATGGACCGCCGGGATTAGGGAAAACCACAATGGCTTTGGTTTTAGCTAATGAGCTTGGGGTGAAGTGTCGTATTACTAGTGCTCCAGCACTAGAAAGACAAAGAGACATTATTGGTTTATTGCTGAATTTGCAGGAAAATGAAGTTTTGTTTGTTGATGAGATTCATAGATTAACAAAAGTAGCAGAAGAACTTCTTTATCCTGCATTGGAAGATTTCCGTTTGGATCTGACTGTTGGTAGAGGTACGACTGCTCGTACTAGAGAAATTACTCTTCCTCGCTTTACACTAGTTGGTGCTACTACTAGACCAGCTGCTATAAGCTCTCCTTTGCGAGATCGTTTTGGAATTACACAACGATTAAATTTTTATAATTTGCAAGATCTCGAGATGATCATTCAGAGAACAGCCAAATTATTTAATTTATCTCTTGATGTTGAGGCTGGTCTAGAAATAGCTCGTCGTTGTAGAGGTACGCCCCGTATTGCCAATCGCTTACTACGTAGAGTCAGAGATTATGCAACCGTTAAAAATAAGATAGATCTAGTAGATAAATCATTAGTGGATGATTCTTTGAAATTACATCAAGTTGATGAACGTGGTTTAGATCAATCTGATAGACGTTTATTGTCGTTTATTTGTGATAATCATAATGGTGGTCCTGTTGGGTTAGAAACCCTTGCAGCAGCCTTGGGAGAAGAGACTGCAACGTTGGAGGCTGTTGTTGAACCTTTTCTTATGCAAATTGGTTTTCTTAAGAGAACTCCTCGAGGAAGGGTTGTCACACCTGAGGCGATTAACCATCTTAATTTTCATTATGGAACAGATACCAATTAGTTATATGAGAAAAAAAATATTTTTTTGCTTATCGCTTTGTTTTTTAGTTCTGTTATTGCATCCTATGGATGCGTTAGCGAATCATTCAGTTCCTTTGGACTTTGAAAAGGCTCTAAATGAAAGTAGAGCCGGAAATTTTAAAGAAGCTTTGGGGTATTGGGATAATGTGATCGATTTATATCCAACAAATGGTGTTGCATTGAGTAATCGTGGAAATGTGCGTCTTGCTTTGGGTGATTTTGATGGTGCGATTGTTGATCAAGACCGTGCTATCGAAATGCTTCCAGATGAGATTGACCCTCATCTTAATCGAGGTATTGCTGAAGAAGCTTTAAAGCGATGGAATGAGGCCATTGAAGATTACGAATGGGTTCTGACTAGAGATCCAGATAATGCTTCGGCTTTATATAATTTAGGAAATGTCAAGGTGAGTCAGGGGGATTGGCTTCAGTCAAAATTGCTATTTAATAAAGCAACATTAGTGAATCCTGATTTTGCCATTGCTCTTTCTAGTAAAGCCTTAGCAAATTACCAATTAAATGAATTAGATGCTGCTGAAGAACAGCTTCGTGCATTGATAAAGACCTATCCCATGTTTGCTGATGGAAGAGCTGCTTTAAGTGCACTTTTATGGCATAAAGGTGTCTTGGGAGAAGCACAAAGTCATTGGGCTGCTGCTTTTGGTTTAGATAATCGATATACAGAAGAAGATTGGCTCTTAAATATCCGTCGCTGGCCTCCTGAACCTACAAAAGATTTGATGGAATTTTTAGATAAGAAATCAGTATGAGTTTATTACCCACTAATAACAATTTGCAGTCTTTCTTGCCTGAGTTGATACAACTTAGGAGGCATTTACATGCTCATCCCGAGTTAAGTGGAGCCGAGCATCAGACAGCTGCTTTGGTTGCAGGTGAGTTAAAAAAATATGGATGGAATGTAACTGAGTCAGTTGGCAAAACAGGGTTGATTGCAGAATTAGGAAATACCAGTGGAGCTATTGTTGGATTGAGAGTTGATATGGATGCTTTACCTGTAGAAGAAAAAACAGGCTTAGCTTATTCCTCTTTGACGCAAGGTGTAATGCATGCATGTGGTCATGATATTCATACATGCATTGGCATTGGAGTGGCAAAACTTTTAGCTGAAAACAAGAGCCTTTTAACTGGTGTTCGTTTGTTATTTCAACCTGCTGAAGAAATTGCTGCTGGTGCAAGATGGATGAAGAATGACGGAGCTATAAAAGGTTTAAATGCTCTTTTTGGCGTTCATGTTTATCCGGAATTACCCAGTGGTTATATTGGAATTCGTAATGGAACTTTGACTGCAGCAGCAGGTAAATTAGAAATCGAGGTTATAGGTGATGGTGGTCATGGGGCGAGGCCTCATCAGGCTGTTGATGCTATTTGGATATCATCACGGATCATAAGTGGCATTCAGGAGGCAATTAGTAGGCAATTGGATGCATTAATGCCTGTTGTTGTCAGCTTTGGAAAAATTGAAGGCGGAAAGGCATTTAATATAATTGCGGATCGAGTCAAATTAATCGGAACAGTTCGTTGTTTAGATTCAGAGCTTTATGAGAGGCTTCCAGCTTGGTTGGAAAAGAAAATCAATTCCATAGCAAATAGCTTAGGGGCAGAAGTAATAGTAAAATATACCTCTATTGCTCCACCAGTTTTTAACGATCCAGCTCTCACTGATTTAGTCGAAAATTGTGCAAAATCTTTACTTGGTCCAGAGAAGGTAAAGAGATTAGGTTTACCGTCTTTAGGAGCAGAAGATTTTGCCGAGTATTTAATAGATGTTCCTGGAACTATGTTTCGTTTAGGAGTGGCCCCTCCTGAAGGATGCGCACCATTGCATAATGGTGCTTTTGCTCCTGATGAAGAAAGTCTTTCAATTGGAATAAAAATATTATATTCAACTCTTTTAACATGGATGGAAAAACACCAATCTTTGCTTCATAGCTAAACTTTTATGAGATTTAAGAACAACTCTTGGCTTTCTTTTGCGGCACCACTCTTAGTTTTTATTGCAATATTTGGTTTTCTTAATCGCAAAGGTAATGATCGAATTCAAGCTGTACCAGCTTTATTGATAGGTATCGGTTTGAGTTGTTCTAGTGCTATTGGTAGGAATATTCGACGTAAAAAATTATTGACTGAAATTCTGCATATAAAGAATCATGAGAATTAGGTATTTGCTTTCAAAGATTTAAGGCCTTTTGTGTGAAAAATCGCTAGCTTACAAATATCACTAGGGGTGCCAAAAAGTTATTTTTGGCTGAGATCACACCCTCTGAACCTGCTCCATTAAATCTAATGGAGAAGGAAAGTGAAAGAGAGTGATCAAAGCTTTAAAAAAGACACCCCTTAGTTTTTCTATACTTTTTGAGTTATGCGCAATTCATGGGTTGCTCCACGTAGAGGACAGAGCAATGTCTCTCAAATGTATTTTGCTCGCAGGGATATAATAACGGAAGAAATGTCTTTTGTTGCTAAGAGAGAAAACTTGCCAGAATCTTTGATTATGGAAGAAGTTGCTCGAGGAAGAATGATTATACCTTCCAATATTAATCATTTAAATTTAGAACCTATGGCGATAGGAATCGCTTCTCGTTGCAAAGTGAACGCGAACATTGGTGCTTCTCCTAATGCAAGTGATGTTCAAGAAGAATTGAAAAAGCTCCAACTTGCTGTCAAATATGGTGCTGATACCGTTATGGATCTTTCCACAGGCGGAGTAAATCTCGATGAGGTTAGGACGGCTATTATTCAAGCTTCACCAGTACCTATAGGAACAGTCCCTGTCTATCAAGCATTGGAAAGTGTTCATGGATCAATAGAAAAGTTATCTGAAGATGATTTTTTGCACATAATCGAAAAGCATTGTCAGCAGGGAGTTGATTATCAAACTATTCATGCTGGATTATTGATAGAGCATTTGCCTAAGGTCAAAGGAAGACTTACAGGAATTGTTAGTCGTGGTGGAGGAATTCTTGCTCAATGGATGTTATATCACCATAAGCAAAACCCATTGTTTAATCGCTTTGATGATATCTGTGAGATTTTTAAGCGATATGACTGTAGTTTTTCTTTGGGAGATTCTTTAAGACCAGGCTGTTTGCATGATGCTTCTGATGAGGCTCAATTAGCTGAGCTGAAAACTTTAGGGCAACTAACCAGACGTGCTTGGGATCATGATGTCCAAGTAATGGTTGAGGGGCCTGGGCATGTTCCGATGGATCAAATCGAATTTAATGTACGTAAGCAAATGGAAGATTGTTTAGAAGCACCTTTTTATGTTTTAGGTCCCTTAGTAACTGATATAGCTCCTGGTTATGACCATATAACTAGTGCTATAGGAGCGGCAATGGCAGGTTGGTATGGCACTGCAATGCTTTGTTATGTCACTCCCAAAGAACATTTAGGCTTGCCAAATCCTGAAGATGTTCGTGAAGGCTTAATAGCTTATAAGATAGCCGCTCATGCAGCTGATATAGCTAGACATCGTTCAGGAGCACGAGATAGAGATGATGAATTAAGTAAAGCGAGATATGCATTTGATTGGAATAAACAGTTTGAATTATCTCTTGATCCTGAAAGGGCGCAAGAATATCATGATGAGACACTTCCTGCTGATATCTATAAACAAGCAGAATTTTGTTCAATGTGCGGACCAAAGCATTGTCCAATGCAAACAAAGATCACTGATAAGGATCTAGAAGATTTGCAGGAGGTACTTTCTTCGAAAGGTGAAAAAAATTTAAACCTATAAATTAAAGTAGTTTAAATTCTCTTCTTACTGCGCTTTATTCACCAAGAAGTTTATTTGCTTTATCTAATACATTTTCTACTGTAAATCCAAATTTATTCATACATGTTCCTCCAGGGGCTGATGCTCCGAAACTATGCATTGTTACGCTGTCTCCATCGAGACCAATATATTTATGCCACCCAAATGCCTGTGCAGCTTCGACTACTATTCTTTTCCTTACATTAGATGGGAGAACTTCTTCTTTATAAGAATTGCTTTGCTCTTCAAATAGTTCCACACATGGCATAGAAACAACTCTGATTTTTTTACCTTTACCTGTTAATTCTTTAGCCGCTTCAACACAAAGATTTAATTCAGTACCTGTGCCAATAAAGATTAAATCTGGTAAACCTTCGCAATCTTCTAGAATGTATCCTCCTAGAGCTACTTTTTCGCTCGATGAATTTGCTTGGTTAGGCATTCCTTGCCTGCTTAAACATAAAGAGCTAGGACGTTTTCGATTTTCTATTGCGACTTTATAACTCCCAGAAGTTTCATTGCCATCACCAGGGCGAAACACCAACATGTTTGGTATAGCTCGTAATGAAGGAATTGTTTCAATTGGTTGATGCGTAGGCCCATCTTCTCCCACTCCAATTGAGTCATGCGTCAGAACATAAATAACTCCAAGCTCACTCAGTGCAGATAATCTCATGGAACCTCTCATGTAATCAGCAAAAACAAGAAATGTTCCTCCGTAAGGAATTAGTCCACTGTTGTGATAGGCAATTCCATTTAATATTGCTGCCATTCCATGCTCTCTAACCCCAAAGTGTAAATAACGTTTTTCTGGGGTTTCTGGCTGAAAAGATCCAGTTTCTCCTTTGATATCTGTGTAGTTAGAATGAGTTAAATCTGCTGAACCACCAATTAATTCAGGAAGATTGGGACCAAGTGCTCCTAAACATATTTGAGAATGTTTTCTAGTGGCTAGTCCGCTGTCATCTGATGAATAACTTGGCAAGTCTTTATCCCAATTATTTGGTAGCTCCCCTCGCAACATTCGTTCAAACTCATTTGCTTCAATAGGATATTTGCTTCTATAAGTTGATAATAGTTGATTCCATTCTTTTTCTAGTTTTTCTCCACGACCAATCGCTTTTTGGTATTCGCTATAAACCTCTTGCGGAATTTCAAATGGACCATAGGACCAATCCAATTGCTTCCTTGTAAGTTCTGTCTCTTCTTCGCCTAGAGGAGCACCATGAACACCTGCGGTGTCGCTTTTATTAGGAGCTCCATAGCCAATTGTTGTTGTAACTTTGATTAAAGAAGGTTTGTTTTTAACTTCTTTGGCTAAATGAATTGCTTTAGCAATTGCATCAACATCATTGTTTCCATCTGGCACGTGTTGAACATGCCAGCCATAAGCTTCATATCTCTTTAGTACATCCTCTGTAAAAGAAACGTCAGTCTTCCCATCAATTGTGATGTGATTATCGTCGTATAAGGCAATTAATTTACCTAATTTGAGATGCCCTGCAAGTGAGCAAGCTTCTGATGAAACTCCTTCTTGATTGCATCCATCACCCATTACAACGTATGTGTAGTGATCAACTAGCTCTGCATCGGCTTTATTGAATTTGGCGGCAAGATGGGCTTCTGCAATAGCAAGTCCTACAGCATTTGAAATACCTGCTCCTAGAGGACCTGTTGTTACTTCTACGCCAGCAGTCTCAAAAGTTTCTGGATGTCCAGGGGTTCTTGCACCCCATTGGCGAAATTGTTTGATGTCTTCAATTGTTACTGATTCATAACCCGTTAAATGTAAAAGTGCATATAACAACATGCACCCATGGCCTGCAGAAAGCACAAAACGATCTCTATTGAACCATTTAGGATTTTTGGGGTTATGACGAAGAAACTTATCCCATAAGGTATATCCCATAGGAGCGCATCCCATTGGCAGACCTGGATGTCCACTTTTGGATTTATTTATTGCATCTACAGCAAGCATCCGGATGCTGTTAATGCAGAGTGATTCAAGGGAAGCGGGCGCAGCGACCATTTTGTTCTTTGGTGATTAAAAGATTATGACTGATTGAGTGCTTTATTGAATTCGTTTAGTTCATTTTTCGGAATGCAAGGCATACATTATGTCCTCCGAAACCAAACGAGTTAGAAAGTACAACATTTAATTTGAGTTCTCTAGCAGTGTTAGGAACATAATCTAGATCACAGTCAGGATCTGGATTGGAATAATTAATTGTTGGTGGAACTACTCCATTTTTGATGGAAAGTACACATGCTACGGCCTCAATGCCACCAGATCCACCTAGCAGATGTCCTGTCATGGATTTTGTTGAGCTAATAGGGATTTGTAGGGCTCTGTTGCCTAGTGCTGTTTTTATAGCTGAAGTTTCATTGCGGTCATTTGCTGGAGTGCTTGTTCCGTGAGCATTAATATAATCAATCTGATTTGTTTCTACTTTCGCATCTTTTATTGTTTCTTTTATAGCTTCTGCTCCTCCTATACCACCTGGAGATGGCGCCGTTATGTGATGAGCATCACATGTAGTTCCATAACCAATTAACTCTGCATAGATATCTGCATCCCTTTTTAGTGCATGTTCAAGTGTTTCAAGAACGAGGATTCCTGAACCTTCTCCTATAACAAATCCATCCCGTTCTGAATCAAAAGGACGACTTGCTGAAGCAGGATCATCATTTCTAAATGATAGAGCCTTTGCACTTGAGAATCCAGCTACACCAAGAGGAGTAATGCTTGCTTCTGCTCCGCCACAAATCATTGCATCTGCTTTGCCAAGCTGCAGCAGCCTAAAAGAATCTCCTATTGCATTAGATCCTGCAGCACAAGCAGTTGCTACTGCTGAACTGGGACCTTTTGCTCCAAGAGCAATTGCTGCTAATCCTGATGCCATGTTTGGAATCATCATGGGCACAGTAAATGGACTCACTCTCCCAGGGCCTTTGTTATTAAGCACTTGGGCTTGTGTTTCCATGGTTAATAAGCCGCCAACACCAGAACCAATGATGACTCCAACGCGTGAAGCGTTAGTTTCATTAATCTTGAGTCCCGCGTCTGCAATCGCTTGTTTAGCAGCTATAACACCAAACTTTGAGAATCGATCCCATCGTTTCGATTCTTTTGGCTCTAAGAATCCAGTTGGATCAAAGTTTTTCACTTCCGCAGCAAAGCGACATGCATGTTTAGATGCATCAAAAAGTGTTATTGGTCCAACACCATTTTGGCCAGATTGCAAGCCATAGAAATAATCTTCGACGGTATTGCCAATAGGCGTAATAGCGCCAAGACCAGTAATAACAACTCGATGGAGGTTCTCCATCATTTAGATCCTCAAGACTGCTTTTCTTCTATATATTTAACAGCATCTCCAACAGTGGTAATGCTCTCGGCAGCTTCGTCTGGTATTTCAATGTCAAAAGCCTCTTCAAGTGCCATGACTAATTCAACAGTGTCAAGTGAGTCTGCTCCAAGATCATTTTGGAAGTTTGAGTCGGGCTTGATTTCAGCTGAATCAACAGTGAGCTGCTCTGCGACGATGGAGCGCACTTTTTCGAGAATTGCTTCCTGAGACATAATTCTGAGTATTTGAACGTATCCTACGGTTAATGGTAACTAGTTAACAAGAGTGAAGCCTCTTGCATGAATCAATATATCGTGAACCAAATTGAGTAAAGTTTTTTACATGCAACGTTATCTATAGGGCTTTATGTCCCACGCAGTAAAGATCTACGACACATGCATTGGATGCACACAATGCGTAAGAGCTTGTCCTCTAGATGTTCTCGAGATGGTTCCTTGGGATGGCTGTAAAGCCGGTCAAATAGCCTCATCTCCTCGCACTGAAGATTGTGTGGGATGTAAGCGGTGTGAAACTGCATGCCCTACAGATTTCTTAAGTATTAGGGTCTACCTAGGAGATGAAACTACTAGGAGTATGGGTTTGGCCTATTGAATTTATTTGTTTGAATCAAATATTGGGCTAGGTTGAGTAAACCAAAAAAACATAACCTTATAAGTTCATAATTTTATATATGTGTGGCATAGTTGCTTTAGTTGGTTCTCGTGAGGCGTCCCCTCTTCTTCTTGAGGGTTTAAAAAAACTTGAATATAGAGGTTATGATTCGGCTGGTTTAGCAACAGTTAGAGCAATAGAAGGTAATAGTAAAGGTCAAATGACTTGTAAAAGAGCTAAAGGTAAATTAGTTAATTTACTTAATTTATTGAAAAATAGTGGGGCACCTGGTTGTTTAGGTATTGGTCATACAAGATGGGCAACTCATGGTAAGCCTGATGAGCACAATGCTCATCCCCATAGGGATTTGGCAGGTCAAGTGGCTGTTGTTCAAAATGGCATTATTGAAAACCATAATTTTTTGCGGCAAAAACTTGAATCGACTGGCATTAAATTTCGATCAGATACAGATACAGAAGTGATTCCGCATCTGATATCAGAAGAATTAAAAGGCTTGAAGAAACAAGGAATTGATTCATCAGGTTCACTTCTTTTACTTGCTGTTCAAAATGTTTTAAAACTTTTAGAAGGCTCATATGCTCTTGCGGTTATCTGGACCGACGCTCCTGATTCTTTGATTGTGGCCAAAAGTAAGGCTCCTCTACTGATAGGCTTTGGAGAAGGAGAATTCCTTTGCGCAAGTGATACCCCAGCATTCGCTGGCTTTACTAGGACTGTTTTGCCTTTGGAAGATAAGGAGGTTGCTTTATTAACTCCGCTAGGGATAGAAATTTATGATTCGAAGGGGACACGTCAACATAGGTCTCCTTCATTAATCACTGGTTATGAAACGGACGGAGATAAAGGACGTTTTCGTCATTTCATGCTTAAGGAGATTTTTGAACAACCTGAGACAGCTGCTTTATGGATTTCTAGATATTTACCTGATGGATTATCGACTCAAACCCCAGTTGCTTTTCCGTTTGAGCATAATTTCTATGACTCTATTGAACGTGTTCAGATTTTAGCTTGTGGAACCAGTAGACATGCTGCCATGGTAGGTGCATATCTTTTAGAGCAATTTGCTGGTCTTTCATCCAATGTTTTCTTTGCAAGTGAATTTCGTTATGCACCGCCTCCTTTAGAACCTCATACACTTACAATTGGAGTTACACAATCGGGTGAGACAGCAGATACGCTTGCGGCATTAGCCATGGAAAATGAGCGACGTTCCGCATTAAATGATCCTAATTTTGCTTCTTTACAATTAGGTATAACCAATAGAATAGAAAGTTCTTTGGCTCGTCAAGTCCCTAATGTAATTGATATTTGTTCAGGTTTAGAAGTTGGTGTTGCTGCTACAAAGACTTTTCTGGGACAGTTATTAACTTTTTATGGTTTAGCGATAATGTTTGCAGCTAGAAGGAAGACACGTTCAGAGAAAGAAATCATTGATTTATGTAACCAATTAAAGTTAATACCAACAATCTTAAGAGAATTAATATCACAACATAATAATTTAACTGAAGAATTATCTCATCATTTTACAGAGACAAAAGATGTTATTTTTTTAGGGCGAGGTATTAATTATCCAATTGCACTTGAAGCAGCATTAAAACTTAAAGAGATAAGTTATATTCATGCAGAGGGATATCCAGCAGGAGAAATGAAGCATGGTCCGATTGCTTTATTAGATCAGAGAGTTCCAGTTATATCTATAGCAAATAAGGGCGTTGTTTTTGATAAAGTTTTGAGTAATGCACAAGAAGCAAAAGCAAGAGATGCAAATTTAATTGGGATTGCTCCTAGAAGTCCTGATACTAAAATCTTTGATCATTTGCTTCCAATTCCTGAAGTTAATGAATTAATTAGCCCTTTATTAACAGTCATTCCTATGCAACTATTGAGTTATCATATTGCAGCTCATCGAGGATTAGATGTTGATCAGCCAAGAAATTTAGCTAAAAGTGTCACAGTAGAATAGGTTTGAAAATCTGATTTAATTTTTCCTACCATATTTATCTTCAAATCTAACAATATCATCTTCTCCAATATAGGCCCCACTTTGAATTTCTATTAACTCTAAAGTCATTTTGCCAGGATTGGAAAGTCTATGTGTACAACCTAGGGGTATATATGTACTTTGATTTTCTCCTAATATTTCTTCTATACCATCTTTTTCAATTAAGGCAGTGCCACGTACCACAACCCAATGTTCTGCTCTATGGTGGTGCATTTGTAGAGAAAGACTTGCTCCTGGATTAACTTCAATTCTTTTTACTTGCCATCTCTTTCCTTCAATGATCGAAGTGTAATGCCCCCAAGGCCGATAAATTTTTGAATGGGTTAGTGCCTGAGAAGTATTATCTTTTTCAAGTTTTTTAACTATATCTTTAACCAGTTGAGATTCTTCACGATCTGCTATGAGGATTGCATCATCAGTTTCTACTATTACTAAATCTTGCACCCCCAGTCCAACAACCAGACGTTGTTCACTACGGAAATAGCAGTTTTGACTTGATTGTGCAATTACCTTGCCTCTTATAACATTCCCATTTTCGTCTTTATCGGCTGTCTCCCAAAGGGTTTTCCAGCTTCCAATATCACTCCAGCCAGCATTTAGAGGCAGGACAGAACCTAGTTTAGTTTTTTCCATAACTGCTACATCAATCGAGATTTTTGGACATTGATTAAATGATTTTTTCTCTAGTCTGAGAAAATCCAGATCTTTCATTTCTCTTGATAATGCTTGTTTGCAACAAGAAACTATTTCAGGTGCGAACTTTTCCAGTTCTTTTAGAATCACACTTGTTTTAAATAAAAACATTCCGCTATTCCATGTAAAACGCTTGTCTTGTAAAAACTTTTCGGCAGTTAGTTTATCGGGCTTTTCGACAAATCTCTTAATTGACTTTGCTATTAATGGATTGTTGCTTGTTTGTTCTTCGGCTTCTATATATCCATATCCAGTTTCTGGACTAGTTGGGCATATACCAAAAGTTACTAATCTACCTGCTTCTGCTGCACTTGAACCTGCTTGGATAGCTTCAATTAGCTTTCCTTCATTCATAATTTGATGATCTGCTGATAGAACAAGTAATAAAGGATCTTGTTCTTCTTCATTAGCTTTGAGGGCTGCAATTGTTATTGCAGCAGCAGTGTCTCTTCCAGTTGGCTCAAGAAATATCGCTCCAGTCTTCACATTTATTTCTCTCATCTGTTCTGCAACTATGAATCTATGATCTTCATTGCAAATTAGATAAGGGTCATGTATTCCTTTGATGCTCTGAAGACGCAGTTGAGTTTCTTGCAATAAGGTTTTCTTGCTATTGAGCGCCCAAAACTGTTTTGGATAACTAGCTCGTGACAAAGGCCATAACCTTGTCCCTGTCCCTCCACACAGAATTACTGGTATTAATTTTTTGTTAGTCACTTTTTTGTTATCTAAGTTATACATCTATAGTTGAATGAATTTTTAAAGGTCTAATAGACCTTTAGGAGGAGAAATTATTAACCAGCCTTCCTTAATATGGATTTCTGGAACAATTTCTTTTACAAAAGGAATTAAGACTTTTTTCCCTTCTAGTAATTTTACTTCTAATAGATCATTTCCAGCACTGGATAAATTAATTACTTCTCCTATTTCATTTTCTTTATTACTTAACTTAACTTTTAATCCAATTAGGTCCAGAAAGTGAAATTCACCTTGTGCAAGCTTAGGCCTTTGATTTGATTTCACTAGAAATTTATGTCCTACTAAGTCCTTTGCTTTATTTCTGTCGTCTATTCCTGAGAAAGAAACTATGTATATAGATTTTCCTGGAATACGTTTTCCTGAAACTAATTGTATTTTGTAAGGTTTTTCCTTGCCTTTTTGCAACCACCTTTCTCCTTGTTCGATAAACCTTTCTGGAAAATCACTTCTGGGGTTGATTCTTACTTGACCATGGAGACCTTGTGGGGCAACAACTTCTCCTACTGTTAACCATAGATTTTTTTCACACATGCTTAGTTTGCAACGGATTAGACTATTAATGATTTGATTTATGCCGTGAAAAATACAGACGGAATCATTCTGCCAGGTTCATCTGTCATAGTGAACAATTCTAGTTCCATTTACAATGGATATAAGGGATTTGTTCAACGTATAACTAAAAAAAAAGCTGCTGTACTATTTGAAGGAGGTAATTGGGACAAGTTATTAACCTTTCCTATTACTGATTTGGAACTGATTTAAGTATTAAGTTTGTTTAGAGAAGCTTTTGCGGCTTCTTTTGCTGCTTTTTTTCTTGAACTACCCCAACCTTCTCCCATCAGTTTTTCCTTTATATGAACTTTGCAATAGAACCTTTTTAAATCACCATGTAGTTTGGAAACTTCTTTTATTGTGTACATAGGCTTATTTAATCCTTGACCTTGACTCCATTCTTGAAGAGCAGATTTTGGATTTTGTTTATATGGATCTTCCAGTACTTTCTTGCTTTCTTGATCCCAATGAGGAGCGAGCCACGATTGGATCGAATCGATATTCCTTAAACATTCATACATTGCTCCTATTAAGGCTTCTGTTGCTTCTGCACAAATAGTTTTGGTAGCTGAACTATCTTTAAGAACTTTTGGGGCAATCAGCATGATGTCTTTAATATTGATTTGCGATCCAATTTTTGCAAGCCATTCATCACTTACCATTTGCGATCTTAATGCTGATCTTTCACCAACAGATAATGTAGGGAAGTTGTTTTGAATATATTCTGAAGCAGCAAGTCTTAATACTGCATCTCCTTGAAATTCTAATCTTTCATGATTTTTTTTAGGGTTAACAGATGAGTGAGTTAAGGCCTCATTAAGAATTTCTAAATTTAAGGGTTCATTTTTTTTGATTAATTTAATATCTGAATCTTTTAATTTAATTTTGTTAAGTAAAAAATAAATCTGATCCTCTCTTTTTTTTGAAATCATTCTTATTGCAAGGCAATTTTGTTATTTATATGTTTATATTTAAGATTAAATGAAAGCAGGGCGTAAGCCGGGTTCTGTTCACTATCCATAAATTAGGTTAGTGGGTGATCATCTGTCTGGGACTATCGTCTCCGATAGCCTCTAGCGGTTTTTTTTTAGGAAATAGGCAAAAATGGTCGACCTAGATCCTTTCCCTTGCACCCAGCCGGGGTTTACCAAGCCAGTACCTCTCGATACTGCTGGTGCGCTCTTACCGCACCTTTGCACCCTTACCTGTTCTTCAAGCAAGGAAATTGCCTTGTAGAAGTCATCGGCGGTGTGTTTCTGTGGCACTATCCTCACGGTCGCCCGCACTGGGAGTTACCCAGCAAGCTTGACCATTAGGGAGCCCGGACTTTCCTCAATCAACAAATTATTGTGGTAATAGCCACAAATGTTGATTGCGATCACCTCTCCTGCTTTCTAATTCCATAATGCCTTGAAGGAGGTATTTCTTCCAGTGGGGCTGTAGCTCAGTCGGATAGAGCGACGGTTTCCTAAACCGTAGGTCGTGGGTTCGAATCCCGCCAGCCCCGTTAAGATTTTAAAAAAGTTGCATAAGCTACATGTAGTGGGTGGCCAAAACCTGAACTCTTTCGCTAGCGTGTGAATGCAGCACGACAATAGATGACACAACTTCACGATTTAAGACTTCGTTTATTGGTGCAACAGGAGAGTGAGCAAATTGCTAAATCTCAGCCAACAGACTTAGATCTTTCAATTGTTCAAGCTAGGTGTTTGTGTTGGTTGGCTTTATTGGCAGAGACCCATGAAGATCAGGCAACTGAGGCGGAATCTAGAGGGGATGCAGAGCAAGCTATGGGTTGGTTTGCAGATTCAATGAGGTTAAGAGATGTAATTCAGGTTGTTACCAGCATCGAAGTCCCTATCCCAGAAAGTTCTGATGAAGCAGAGCAGGTTTAAATATATTTAGTTGCTTTTCCCTCGAAGGTCCTTCATGATGTCATGATGGTTCTATAGCTATATGTGACTAAGGTGCCCGAAGAGCCTTGTCAATGTGATGACTGCCTCAGGTTCTATAGAGAACATGATCGATTGGTTCGCGAATATCCGACCCTTGGTCAACAGCAAGAGTTGAATTGGGCAGCTTTGCAATCTTTTAGAACTTTGTCTGGCAAAGTGTTGGAGGTTTTACAGAAACAATACGGTTCCAAAGATAATGAAGATAATCCTTTAGAAAATTTAGATGAAAAGGAAGCAGAAGATTTGCAACAAGCACTAGTTGAACTGGAAAATATTAATGCACATCTTTTTTCTATTGAAGTATTAATGGAAAAAATATTTGATGTGAAAGTGCCAGAAAATATAGAGGATAAATTTAAGGAGATGGCTGGTGAATTAGCCCCGGATCCATTAAATCCAGATCGATTAAGATTAAATCGTTTATTGCATCAGACGCCAGATTTACCGGATAAAAATTCTAATCTTACTTAGTTAATTAAGATTACAAGTTATTTCTACATTTAATGGATTTACTTTCCAAATTGATTGACAATACTCTCTGATTGATCTGTCTGATGAAAAATAACCAGATCTAGCAGTATTAAGAAGAGCCATTCGATTCCATTCTTTAGGATTGTGCCAAGCCTTATTTACATCATCTTGAGCCCGAAGGTAATCAGTAAAGTCTGCCATTACAAAAAATGGATCATTTCCACTAAGGCTATTAATTAATGGTAGGAAAAGTTCACTGTCACCATTACTAAAATGTCCTAATTCAATTAATCTCATTGCTTCAGATAATTCTTGACAATTTTCTATATATTTTTTAGGCGAATAACCATTTTCTCTAAGTTTCATTATTTCATTTTCTGTATGACCAAACAAAAAGAAATTTTCTAAGCCAACTTGATCTCTAATTTCTACATTTGCCCCATCAAGTGTACCAATTGTAAGTGCACCATTCATTGCAAACTTCATATTTCCTGTCCCTGAAGCTTCTTTTCCTGCTGTAGATATTTGTTCCGATAAGTCAGTTGCAGGATATACTTGCTCGCCAAGCTTTACATTATAATCAGGAAGAAATACCACTCTTAGTTGACCATCCATATCTGGATCAGCATTGACAACATCAGCAATACCGTTAATGAATCTGATCATTAATTTTGCCATGAAATATCCAGGTGCTGCTTTACCCCCAAAGATTACAGTTCTGGGAGCAATATTTTTAGCCGTGCCATTTTTTATACGGAGGTATTGTGCAATTATTTGCAATGCATTTAAGTGTTGACGTTTATATTGATGGATCCTTTTTACTTGGACATCAAACAGGCTTGATGGGTCCACTAGTACACCAGTTTGCCGATGAATATATCCAGCCAGTTTTCGTTTCCCTGAAAGTTTTGTTTGGGAAAATAACTCAAGAAATTCAGTATCATTTTCCTTCTCTTCAAGTTTTTTTAGTAATTCCATATTGGTAATCCAATCTTTTCCTACTTCTTTATCAAGTAGTGAGGAAAGTTCTGGATTAGATAACCCTACCCATCTTCTTGGAGTTACACCATTAGTTATATTTGTAAATTTTTCAGGCCATAATTCTGAGAATTCAGGCATTAATTGTCTTTTTATTAGATCAGAATGTAATGCAGCAACACCATTAACATGATGTGCTCCAATTGTTGCTAAATGAGCCATCCTTATTGCTTTACCACCTTCTTCATCAATTATTGATAGTTTTCTTAAAATCGCATCATTCCCTGGGTAACGTAGGCGAACTTTTTGTAAAAACCTTCTGTTTATTTCGTATATTAGTTCTAGGTGCCTTGGTAAAAGACTTTTAAATAAATTTAAGTCCCATTTTTCCAGTGCTTCTGGTAATAAAGTGTGATTGGTATAAGCAACTGAATTGATAGTTATATTCCAAGCATTTTCCCATTCCAAATGATAAATATCAATTAGTAATCGTAGTAACTCAGCAACTGCAATGGCAGGGTGTGTATCGTTTAATTGGACTGTCCAATGTTCTGAGAAATCTTCAACATTAATTCCTCTTTTATCAAGGCTCCTCAACATATCCTGTAGAGAACAACTAACAAAAAAGTGCTGTTGTTTTAGTCTTAAGCGCCTACCTTCATCTGTTCCATCATTTGGATATAGAACTTTGGATAATGTTTCGGAAGCTACTTTTTCTTCAACAGCTCCATAATAGTCACCGATATTAAATGCATAAAAATCAAAGCTTTCAGTCGCATCTGCTCGCCAGAGACGGAGGCGATCACAATTATTTACCCTATATCCAAGTATTGGAACATCATGAGGCACTCCAATGGCATGTTCAGAAGGAATCCATCTAGAGCGATAATTCCCTTTGTCATCCATATAATTTTCTGTACGTCCTCCAAATCCTACGAAGCAGGATTCATCGGGTTGGGGCAATTCCCAAGGCCAACCACCTTTTAGCCATTTATCTGTAACCTCAACTTGCCAACCATCACGAATTAATTGATTAAAAATACCAAATTCATAACGAATTCCGTATCCAATTGCTGGCACTTGCAAGCTTGCAAGGGATTCCATATAACAGGCTGCAAGTCTTCCTAATCCACCATTACCTAGGCCTGGTTCTTCCTCTACTTCTAAAATATGGCTTAATGATTCTATGCCAAATCTTTTTACTGCTTCTTCTGCTTCGTTTGTTATTCCAAGATTCAGTAAATTATTATTGAGTTGAGGCCCTATTAAGAATTCCGCCGAAAAATATGCAACAGTTTTTTGTGGCTTTGCTCTTATAGCTTCTTGAGAAGCAAGATATCTTGTCATTAATCTGTCTCTGACGGCATAGCTCAATGCCATATAAAGATCTCTGAGACTTGCTGTAGTTGCTAGTTTTCCAAGGGTAAAGAATAGATGCTCGGTCATTCCATCGAAGACTGCATCTGCATCAATACCTGCTTTTATTGGGTCTGCATAGCACCCTGGAGTGGGCAGACGCAGATCTTGAGGCTGTGAACTGCTCATATAAGGTGTCTTTTATATTGACGGACATTAGCCAAAACTTTTGGTTTGATATCTTCAGTACCTTCAGATCAACACTTGCTTTTAAATTTTTTATTAAGGAATGGTTTTAAACTTGGTCATCTAATAATTTATGCTTTTTAAAAATAATTGAATATTTTTATGATGTTTTGTTCACCAGTAATTGCTGTATTAAGTACTCACGATATTGAAGTTGCAGAAACCTTGATTGGAGTTATTAGATTTCTTTTGATTTTTGTAGCCGCAAGAGCTTTAGCAGAAGTCTTAGTGAGACTGAGTTTGCCGACTATTGTAGGAGAGCTTTTGGCTGGGGTTTTGATCGGGGCTTCTGGCCTGCATTTATTGATTCCCCCTACTGCCCATGTCGCTTTGAATCAATCCTTGGTTAATGTCATTAGTTCTTTGGCATCTATACCAAAAGAAGCAGTACCTGATTTATATTTTGAGACGTTTCCTTCGTTGCAAGCAGTTGCAACACTTGGTTTATATGCATTGCTATTTTTAACAGGATTAGAAAGTGAATTAGAAGAATTAGTTGCTGTTGGAGCTCAAGCTTTCACTGTCGCAATGGCAGGAGTGATTTTGCCTTTTGCTTTTGGCACTGTTGGACTGATGTTTATCTTTCATGTTGATTTGATTCCAGCTATTTTTGCAGGTGCTTCAATGACGGCTACCAGTATTGGTATTACGGCAAGTGTATTTGGTGAACTAGGTTATCTCAAAACGAGAGAAGGGCAGATAGTTATCGGAGCAGCTGTTTTAGATGACATTCTTGGCATTGTTATTCTTGCTGTTGTAGTTGCCTTGGCGACAGGTGGATCCTTAGAAATAGCTCCTATTGTCAAATTGGTTTTAGCAGCAACTGTTTTTGTAATTGCTGCCATAGCATTAAGCAGAACAGCAGCACCAGCTTTTGATTGGCTATTAGAGCGACTTAAAGCTCCTGGTGCAGTAGTAGTAGCTTCGTTTGTAATTCTTGTCTTAAGTTGTTTTGTTGCCACAGCTATTGGGTTAGAAGCAGCTCTTGGTGCTTTTGCAGCTGGCTTAATATTGAGTAGTTCCAAAAATAATCATGCTATTCAGCAGTCTGTTCTCCCTTTAGTTTCTTTATTTGCAACAATTTTCTTTGTTTTGGTTGGTGCTGGAATGGATCTTTCAGTAATCAATCCTTTAGATCCAGCGAGTCGTTCAGCTTTAGTTGTTGCAGGATTCCTTTTAGTTGTAGCAATTATTGGAAAGATAGCCTCAGGATGGTCTTTTGTTATTGATAAGCCTACTAATCGTTTAGTTGTTGGATTAGGGATGATGCCTAGAGGAGAAGTGGGTTTGATTTTTTTAGGCCTGGGAACTAGTGCAGGATTGCTAACACCTTCCTTAGAAGCGGCAATTTTGCTGATGGTAATTGGTACTACTTTTCTTGCTCCAGTTCTTCTAAGAATTGTGCTGAAAGATAAAAAACCTGGAGGGGGTAATTCAATTCCTGATGATGTGGCGGCTGATCCGGTTGGGCTTATTTAGAATTTCTTATTACCTTAAAGAAGATATTTCTTTGACTAAGAGCAAATGAACATAAATAATAAACAAACAATTGATACACCCTGAACATCTATTCACCCTAGATCGTTCTTCTTTAAACCTAACTTTTGATGTCTGCTTTAGCTGCTAAACCAAATGCTCCTTGGAGCCATTTAGGTCACAACGTTTATTCAGTAAGTAGCAATTCTATTGATGTATCTAACAACATAATCTCCAAGCAAAACCCAGTTGTCTTACTTGTGCATGGTTTTGGAGCTTCAACAGATCATTGGAGGTATAACATTCCTGAACTTGCTAAAAGTCATGAGGTACATGCTATTGATTTACTTGGCTTTGGCCGTAGCGCTAAGCCCTCAGAATTAGATTATGGTGGTGAGCTTTGGAAAGAACAAATAGTTGCATATGTTCAAGAGCGTATTCAGAAACCAACTGTCATTATTGGCAATTCATTAGGCGGCTATGCAGCTCTTGCTGCTGGAGCCTCCTTAGCATCTCAATCAGCTGGAGTAGTTTTACTTAATGCCGCTGGATATTTTAGTGATGAGAACTTTGTTGCCGAATCACAAGATTTGGGCACTAAAATTAGGCAGGAGATTGGTAAGGGGATTTCTCGAGATTTTTTATTTAAAGGTTTAATTTATCCATTAATGCAGAGATTGATTTTTGAGAATTTGCGTAGACCAGGTGTTATTCGAAATACATTAAAACAAGTTTATATTGATCCAACTAATGTAGATGATTATTTAATTGAGTCGATTAGACGACCTTCCTTAGACCCAGGAGCTTTTCAAGTTTTTCGTAAAGTATTTCAGGCACGAGGTCTTAAAGGTAAACCGATAGATGAATTGTTTAAGGATTTGCAATCACCACTTTTGTTGTTGTGGGGTAGCAGTGACCCTTGGTTGAGAAATGCAAAAGCAAAACAAGAAAAATTCCGCCTATTTGCTCAAAAGGCTTCTTTAGAAGTTACAGAGGTGCTTTTAAATGCAGGACATTGTCCTCATGATGAAGTTCCAGATAGGGTTAATTCAGAAGTATTGAGTTGGCTGCAAAAATATAATTAAATTATATGTGCCTAACATTAGCTAAAAAATATTTACCGTATCAACATTGGGAAATTAGAAATGTAGAAACTGATGATAGTTTAAAAATTGTTCCAGATCGTGGGGGCTTGATTACTAGTTGGATTTGTAATGATAGAGAAATGTTGTATTTTGATGAGCCTCGCTTTAAAGATGCTTCAAAGAGTGTTAGAGGAGGGATACCTATTCTTTTCCCTATATGTGGAGATTTACCAGGAGATAAATATAATTTAAAAAATAAGGAGTATTATATTAAACAGCATGGTTTTGCAAGAGATTCTTGTTGGCAAATAAATC
Source organism: Prochlorococcus marinus str. MIT 0918 (assembly GCF_027359415.1). Lineage (NCBI taxonomy): Bacteria > Bacillati > Cyanobacteriota > Cyanophyceae > Synechococcales > Prochlorococcaceae > Prochlorococcus > Prochlorococcus marinus. The sequence goes on along the minus strand of NZ_CP114780.1, from coordinate 1,107,668 downwards.
TAACTGATACTAAAAAATCAATTATTCTCCAATTAAATCAAAATAAGTCTACACTTATTTCCTATCCATTCGAATTTAATTTAGAAATGGAAATTAGCTTAATTAAGAATTCATTACAAGTACTTACGAGAGTAAAAAATAATAGCAAGATTATCATGCCATTTTCCTTTGGATTGCATCCTTATTTTTTAGTTAAAGATCTTTCTAAGGTAATTATAAAAGGTTTGCATGGACAATGTATTAATCATCAAGATATGAGTTCTAGTAACACTAATTCTCAGTTGAATAACCTTTCAAAAGGAGTAGACTTTATTTCTGATTCAATTGGCTCTACTACTACTACTCTTGTTGATAATGCTAATAATATATCTATAGAATTAAAAGCAGAGGATCCGTTCAATTTTGTTGTAATTTGGACTGATCCTCCTAGGGATATGATTTGTTTAGAGCCATGGACTAGCCCAAGAAATTCTTTCATTAATGGTAATAAAATTGTCTTGCTTTCTCCTGGGGAAATAAAAAGGATTAAATGTTCTTTTTTAATTAATTAATATTTTATATACAAAATAATGAAAAATTATCGTCTGTTAGATTTATATGAGGAGATAGTTGCTATTGTTGGCAAGAAGAAAATATTAACAGATGAAAAGCGAACTCATTTTTATAGAACTGGAATAAGATTTGGTAATGGTCAAGCTTGTATGGTTGTATTACCTGAGAACTTGGTACAGTTTTGGAAAGTCCTAGTAGCCTGTATATCTTTTCAAAAAATAATCATAGTTCAAGCTGCTAATACAGGTTTGACTGGTGGTTCTACTCCATGTGGAGATGATTACGATCGAGATGTAATTATTATCAATACCTTGAAGATCAATCAGTTAATTATTATTAATAATGGATCTCAAACTATTTCTTTTCCAGGTACTACTTTATATCAATTAGAGGAAAAATTATTACCTTTAGGGAGAGGCCCTCATTCTAAGATTGGATCTTCTTGTATAGGAGCATCAGTGGTTGGTGGGGTATGTAATAATTCTGGAGGAAATCTAGTTAACCGTGGCCCTGCTTATACAGAACTATCGTTATTTGCAAGGTTAAATCAACGTGGCCAGTTGGAGTTAATAAATCACTTGGGTATTGATTTAGGAAATTCTCCTGAAGAGATTTTGCGAAATCTTGAATCAATTAATTTTAATAATCATCATGTTGAAAGTTCTGACAAGATAGCTTCTGATATAGAGTATAAAACCCGTGTAAGAGATGTTAATTCAGATTCTCCTGCAAGATTCAATGCAGATTCCCGTCGACTATATGAGGCTAGTGGGTGTGCTGGTAAGATAGCTGTTTTTGCAGTTAGACTTGATACTTTCCCACTTCCAAAACAAGAACAGGTTTTTTTTGTAGGTACAAATAGCCCAGATAATTTTAATGATTTACGTCATAAAATTCTTTTAGGACATGATTATTTGCCTGATATGGGTGAATACATGCATAGAAGTTATTTTGATGGTGCAGATAAATACTGTAAGGATAACTTCCTATTTATTAAGTATTTTGGAACTAAATTTTTACCAAAAGTACTTTACTTTAAAAGATTAATTGATGAATTTACAAATCAATTTAATTTTTTACCAAAGTATTTAACTGATAAATTTTTGCAATTTTTTGCTAGTAAGCTTCCTGATCATATCCCGAATAGAATTCGATCTTACCGAAATAGGTTTGAACATTATATGTTATTTCTATCTAGTGATCAATCTATAGAGTTAATGGAAAAACTTTTAATTGATGAAACTTTTGAGAAAGAAGATTATGAATATATAAAATGTACAAAAAGAGAAGGGGATGATGCCCTTTTGCATCGTTATGTGGCAGGATCAGCCCCATCTAGGTATAAAAAAATTCATTCTTCCAAATCAGGTGAACTTCTTGCTTTGGATGTTGCTTTGCCTAGGAATTGCAAATCATGGTATGAAATATTACCTCAAGAAATACTTTCTCAAATGGCAGAGACTTTTCAAATGGGACATTTCTTATGTATGGTTTTCCATTGGGATTTTGTTTTGAAGGATGGTGCTGATATTATTTTAATTAAGGAAAAGATATTTTCTATTTTAGATCAAAATAATGCCAAATATCCAGCAGAACATAATGTTGGACATTTATATAAGGCAGAAAATGATCTAGATAGATTCTATCGTAAACTTGATCCAACTAATACTTTTAACTCTGGGATTGGTCAAACTTCGAAGAAAAAAAACTATGAATAGTTGTATATCAGTGGAATGATTGTTTAGAGTAAAGATCTATTGCGAGAAAATTCTTATTCTTCAATTACTTTATAAATCCAGATACTTCATATCTTAGAATATATACATAGATATAAAATGAACAGTCTTTTTCATATGTTAGTTAATGTTTCTTCTCCAAATGTAGTAAATATAAGTGACCTTCGGGTATTAGCTAAGGCGAGGCTTCCACGAATGGTGTTTGATTATATAGATAGTGGTGCCGATAGAGAGCAAACACTATCAGAGAATTGCACTGCATTTAATAAAATTTTATTTAGGCCTCGTTGTGCTGTAGCAACTCCCTCATGCGATCTCACTACTTCAGTTATCAATCAAGAATTTCAATTGCCTTTTTTGCTTGCTCCTGTAGGAAGTAGTCGTTTATTCTTCCCTCAAGGAGAAGTTGTTGCGGCTAAAGAAGCGGGTATTGCAGGTACAGGATATACGCTTTCTACTTTATCTGGATGTCGATTAGAAGATGTTAAGCAAGCAACTAATTATCCTGCCTGGTATCAATTGTATTTACTTGGCGGAAGAGATGTTGCCTTGAAAACAATCGAAAGAGCTAAGCGAGCAGGTTTTTCAGCAATAGTTGTAACGATAGATACTCCTGTCTCAGGCTTGCGAGAGCGCGATTTACGTAATGGTACAAAAGAATTGCTATCAAGAAATCCAATAAAGATGTGGCCATACCTTTCTCAAATACTAATTAAGCCTTGTTGGATGACTCAATGGTTGGGCGATGGAGGCTTAATGAGTTTCCCTAATGTTGAACTTGATGATGGCCCAATGGGTTATACAGAAATTGGACCTGCTTTAGAAGCATCAGTTGTCACTTGGGATGATCTTCAATGGATTAGAGAAGCATGGGGAGGAAAAATAGTTGTAAAGGGTGTCCATATTGGTGATGATGCAAAAAAAGCTGTTGACTTAGGTGTAGATGCTCTTGTGGTTTCTAATCATGGTGCACGACAGTTAGATAGTGTAGCTCCTACTATTCAAGTTTTACCTGAGATAGTACAAGCTGTTAATGCTCAGGTAGATGTGTTATTAGATGGTGGAATTAGACGAGGAAGTGATGTTGTAAAAGCTTTATGTCTAGGGGCTAAGGGAGTATTAATTGGTAGAGCTTATGCTTATGGATTGGGAGCTGCGGGGGGTGCAGGAGTGGCGAGAGCAATTGAAATTATTAAAACAGATGTTTTGCGCACAATGAAACTATTAGGGTGTGATTCTGTGAAGAAGTTGGATAGTTCTTATGTTAGTATTCCTAGTGATTGGCAGTAGTTATTTGTTAGACATTTGTTGAAAATGGCCTCATAGTTTATTGATGAAGATTGTTATATTCGATGATGACCCTACAGGTTCTCAAACAGTTTACGGTTGTAATCTGCTCTTTCAATGGGATCAAAACACCCTGAAAGAGGAACTTAAAAACCCTTCTCAATTATTATTCTTACTCACAAATACCAGATCATTACCTTCTAATCTTGTCGAGAAGAGAGTTAGACATGTTTGTAGACAATTAAAGCAGGTAATTAATAAGAGTAGTATTAACTGGGAAGATATTATTTTTGTTAGCAGGGGAGATTCTACATTGAGAGGTTATGGAGTACTAGAACCGAAATTAATTAATGAAGAATTAGGTCCTTTTGATGCAACTTTTCATGTACCTGCATTTTTTGAAGGTGGTAGAAACACTATTGACGGAACACACTTTTTAAATGGAATACCAGTGCACCAAACAGCCTATGCTAAGGATAGATTGTTTGGATATTCAACAAGCAAATTAGCTGATTGGTTACAGGAAAAAAGTAATGGACAGATTAAAGCAAGTAGTGTTTCTTTAATTGGAATTCAACAGTTAGAAAATGCTAGCAAAAGCAAAGAAGGAATGAACACTTTAATTGATTACTTATTACAATTATCTGGGAATAAATTTGTTGTTGTTGATGCAACAAGCTCTGATCATTTAGATTCATTTTCATTTGCAATTAAATCTTTATTAAAACGAAAACGATTTCTCTTCCGCTCTGCCGCAAGTTTAATTAATTCGCTGTCATGTATTCACTCTAAATATAATCCAATAAATGATTTTTCTAGATTGAGTTTGAAAGATAAATCAGGTATAAGTTTTCCTGGGCTTGTTGTTGTTGGTTCGCATGTAAAACTAGCTGATGATCAGTTAAGTTGTTTATTAGCTCAAGAATCTTGTTTAGGACTAGAATTAAATGTTTCTAAACTTCTTAAGATACTAAATAGAGATATGCAGGAAGAAATTTCTATTTTAGAGTTAAATTATGTTCAAGAAATTAGAGATATTTTAGCTTTAAATAAAACCCCAGTTTTGTATACAAGTAGAGGAGAGATCTCTTTTGAGACTAATATAAAAAGAATGGAATTTGGAATTATCTTAGCAAGATTAATGGCTCGCTTAGCATGTAAATTTTCAGATAAGATTGGATATATTATAAGTAAAGGTGGTATTACTACGCATATTCTTTTATCAGAGGGTTTGAAATTGAAATCCGTATGCTTAAAAGGACAAATTTTGCCTGGTTTATCAGTAGTTTGTTCAAATGATAATGATAAAGAACAGTTACCTGTTATTACTTTTCCAGGTAATTTGGGAGATAGAACAACTCTTGTTCAAGTATGGAAAATGATGGAAATGCGTTAATTTAATAAAAAACTTCTTTTAGAATCTTTCAATTATGGCATTCGAAAATTCGCTACACTTCAACGATTTAACTGGAGGGTCCAGAAGCCTTGCGAGATCATAAGTTACTTTTTTATCTAGAATAGATTGCCTTAATCCTTTCGTAATTAATTCAGCCGCTTCTTGCCAACCTAGATATTCGAGCATCATTACACCACTTAAAATTAATGAGCCAGGATTGATACGGTCTAAACCTGCATGCTTTGGAGCAGTTCCATGAGTCGCTTCAAATATTGCAGCTTTATCTCCAATGTTTGCTCCTGGAGCCATCCCTAAACCTCCAACAATTGCAGCTGCAGCATCTGAAATATAGTCTCCATTTAAATTTAGTGTTGCCAGGATAGAATACTCATGAGGCCTTGTTTGAATTTGTTGAAAAATACTATCTGCAATTCTGTCATCTATTAGAACCATCTTTTTCCAATTACCGTTGCCATGAGTTTGTTGAATTTTATTGATTACTAATTGCACTTCTTTACAAATAATCTCTTTTTTTTCAATAGTTAAAGCAGAAAATCCAGGGTCAATCATTTTTGCATTATTTTCAATATTTAATTCAGGATTATTTTCTATATTTTGAAGAATCCAACTTTCTCTTTCAGTAATACAATTCTGACGAAATTCAGTAGTTGCTAATTCATATCCCCAGTCACGAAATGCACCTTCTGTGAATTTCATAATATTACCTTTATGCACTAATGTTACATGTCGTTTTTTTTCATTAAGTTTCAAGGCGTGCTGTATTGCTTTTCTAATATGTCTTTGACTTCCCTTTTTACTTACAGGCTTAATACCAATGCCAGAGCCTTCTGGTATTTTACGGTTTTTGATTGATGAACTGGAGGGTATAATTTTTTGATTCAGATTTTCTATCAAATTGATTCCAATAGGATCATTTGCTTCCCATTCAATTCCGATATAAATATCTTCAGTATTTTCTCTATATACAATTACATCAAGGTCTTCAGGATGTTTATGAGGACTGGGTGTCCCTTGGTAGTAACGGCATGGACGAACACAACTATATAAATCAAATATTTGCCTTAAAGCAACATTTAAAGATCTAATACCACCCCCTACAGGTGTTGTTAATGGACCTTTTATTGCAACACCATATTCACTTATTGCCTCAATGGTGTCATTTGGTAGATATTGGTAGGCCCCATATAATTCGCAAGCTTCGTCCCCTGCAAAAATTTTTAACCATTCTATTTTTTTTTGTTCTCCATAGGCTTTTTTGACTGCTTGATCAATAACTTTTTGTGTTGCAGGCCAAATATCTACCCCAGTTCCATCGCCTCTTATAAATGGAATAATTGGATTGTTAGGAACAATAGGGAGACCATTTATAAATTGGATTTTCTCACCTTTATTTGGTACCGAGATTTTTTCAAATTTACTCATTGCCTTTGACTTTGAATCTATGCACTATCTATAGAGAATATGACTTTTTTGCTCGTCTTTGACAAAGTTTGCATTTCAGAACGGATATTAATAGTTGCAATTGATACGTGCAATTTAGCGATTGGCATGTCATCTTCAGTTCTAATTAGGGACTTTTTACTTGAATGCTGCGGACAAGGTAACCACTTTGGGTTGTGCACAAGCTCTTGCTTCTGTAGGAGGGCTTGTGAAGAATTACTTCCCTTCTGCTTCTATTAACTTCAGTCCTTGGAGGGATGATCCTTATACCAAATTTTGGTTTGAAGAGGATAGCCTGGACTTTGCATTATATTTCCCTGGATGGAGCCCTCCTCTTCAATGCAGGAGTCTTTTGATACAACTAAAAGTTGTCAAAGATGAATCATCAGCCTTGCCTAAATTGTTAGGTGTAATTATGAGAGGAATGAACTTTGATGGAGAAAAATGGCGTTTAGCAACAGTAGGTGATTGGAAAGCTACTGGATCTCATTTGCCAGAATCTTTTGTTATGTCACAGTTGCATTCAATATGCCGTGAATTATTTATTCTTTTTCCTTTAGATTGAGTTTAAATAATTCTCCCTCTAATTTTTTCTTTCAAAAGCTCATTAGAGTAAAGAAGTTCTTTTCATCAATTCTCTTGCAAGTTTCCCAATGACAGTAGCTCTTGCATCACAACTTAGAGAGGGGACAAAAAAGTCTCATACGATGGCAGAGAATACTGGCTTTGTAAGTTGTTTTTTAAAAGGTGTAGTCGATAAGGCTACGTATAGAGAGTTGATTGCAGATTTGTATTTTGTTTATTCTGCAATGGAAGATGAAATAAGTCGGCTTTCTAAGGAGGGTCACCCTGTTATTTCTTTAATTGGTTTTAAGGAACTTAATCGACGTGAAACGCTTGAACAAGATTTAGCCTTTTATTTTGGGCAAGACTGGTTAAATGTATTTAAGGTTTCTTCTTCTGCTAAGGCTTATGGCGAAAGGATAAGGTTTATAGCCAATACACAGCCTGAATTATTAATAGGCCATCATTACACTAGATACATAGGGGATCTGTCAGGAGGTCAAATTCTCCGTAGAATTGCTCAAAAAGCTATGAACATAACTGGTGAAAATGGTTTAAAATTTTATGATTTTGATCAAATAAATGATCAAAAAGAATTTAAATTAAAGTATAGTCAGACTCTTAATTTGTTACCAATAGATCAAGAAACAGCTGATTTAATTGTTGAAGAAGCTAATCTTGCTTTTAAGTATAATATGGATATGTTTCAGGAGCTTGAAGGTAGTCTTATTGCAGCGATTGGTAAGTTATTATTTTCTTTTTTCACACAAAAGTCACGTCGAGGAAGTACGGAAAGTGTTTGAATTTTGTTATGATTATAATTTTTATGTTTGAAATTTAAATGAAGGATTTTGCATTAACTCTTTATTACCTTTGGAAGCAATATTATACAGTAGGTAGATTATAATGTTTGATCAACTTTTGAAACAGCTTGATAAAAGTATTCTTTTACATGGTGGTAAATCAGTTGATGTGCCAAATGGTTTCGAAGAATGTTTTTCTAAAAGAAAAGAAGCAGTTATAAGAAGTTGGCTTTGGGATGTTCCTGGATTTAGAAGATGGAGAGTTACCAGAATGGATGCAGGTGAAAAATTGCAGGTTCTAAATTCAGTGGCTTATCCAGAGTATATAAATGATCAACCAATTCTCGGTATGGATTTGCTTTGGTTTGGGGTAAAACAAAAGTTAGTAGCAGTATTAGATTTTCAACCTTTAGTTCAAAATGATAAATATTTTTTGAGATATTTACAAGGTCTCAAATCTTTAAAAAATGATTTAAAGGAATTTAATCAAAAACATAATATGCATATTTACGATTCAAATAAGTTTTTTTCTCCATGGGTACTTTTATATAGTGGTTGTTCTGATAGCTTGAAAATATCTTTACCAAATACCTTAGACCTTTTTTTAGAAATGTATTGGAATATAAATACAAATATAGTTGAGAATTATATTCCACTTAGTTCTACAGAAGTTGAGTATTGTCATTCTAATTATGATAAATATAATGCAGAAAGAGACCCTGCTCATGGATTATTTAAGAGTTATTTTGGAGAGGAGTGGGCAGACGAATTTGTAAAAAATTTTCTTTTCCCTAAAAGTATTTAGTTTTAAAATAGATGCAAGAAATCCGTGTTAATAGTTTGTCACCATTACATTTACCTCAATGGAGGTGGGCTCCTTTTTTAAGTCATTTGGAACAAGAATTATCTGTACTTGATATAGAACCTTATCCAATCCCCAAAGACTTTTTATATAGAAAAGTTCTAACTGGCACGAAATTAAACCCATTTGAAGTTACTACTTCGACTTGGGCCTCTAAAACAAAAAAGATTAGATTAATTCGAGCAGCTTGTTTGCAAGCAGGCAAAGGGAGTGATATATCTGTTTTTAATTTGCTTATAAACCCTTTTCATCAATATGACTTGCCATTTTTTGGGGCTGATTTTGTAACTTTGCCTAATGGACATTTATTGGCGTTAGATTTGCAACCTGCACTAAAGATGGATGATTTACATACAAGGAATGTATGGCCTCGTTTAATTCCGCTGCATGAACGATGGCAGTCATTACTTCCAGATGGTGGTCCTTTACCGAAAGATGCTGAACCATTTTTCTCGCCTGGTTTTTTATGGACAAGACTACCTTTGGATCAAGAAAGTGATCTAATAATATCTAATATTCTTCAAAGAGCATTTAAAGAATATCTTTCTCTTTATTTGGAATTAATTCAAGAAGCTGAAATTGTATCGGAAGATCGCTCTCGTATTATTTTTAAAGGTCAAAAGTCATATTTTGATTATAGAGCTACTAAGGATCCTGCTAGAAGTATGTTGACACGTTTTTATGGTAAGAAATGGACCGAGGAATATATTCATCAAGTCCTTTTTAAAATATAGAGCATTAAATTCAAATCCAATCTAAATTTATGTAATACTTCTCTTATATGATGCAATAGTTAGTTTAATTTATTCTATTAGAGCAATGAAAAAAAAACTTTTATTTGTTTGTTTAGGAAATATATGCCGTTCCCCAGCAGCAGAAGCAATTTGTTCTTATAAACTGAAAAAATATCAATTAAACAACTATTGTGAAGTTGATTCTGCTGGTACTGGTGCTTGGCATGTCGGGAAAAAATCAGATTCGAGAATGCGATCAGCAGCATTAAGTAGAGGAATTATTATTGAAAGTAGAGCTAGACAAATAACATTAGATGATTTTAATGCCTTTGATTTAATTTTAACTATGGATAATTCAAATTTCGCCGATGTTGAGTCTCTCTCAAGGGAGTTAAAGATGCCTTTTAAAGCAAAGATTCAACCTTTACTTCAATATTCAAACAATACAGATTCTCTGGAAGTTCCAGACCCATATTATGGCGGAGAAAAAGGTTTTGAGGATGTTTTGGACCTTCTTGATGATGCGATTGAACAATTACTTGTAGAGCTTAGAAAGTTTTAGTTGACCATACTTCTTCTGGTATTTCTTCTCTAAACATAGATATTAAGGTCTCTATAACTTCATCAACATTCATTCCATCAGTTTTTAATTCTTGTGCATCCTTAGCTTTAAGCAATGGTGCTATTGCTCTTGTGCTATCAAGTTTATCCCTTTCTTTAATTTGCTCTTCTAAATCTAATAAATTTGGCACTTCAAAACCTTGATTTTTTAAGTCATGAGCTCTTCTTTTTGCTCTTTCTTTAGGACTTGCTGTTAGAAAAACTTTTAACTCGGCATCTGGGAATACTGCTGTTCCAATATCTCTGCCTTCGGCTACAAGGCCTCCTTTTTGGCCTAATTTTTGTTGTTGCTTGGTTAATTTATTTCTGATTTCTTTATTTGCAGCTATTAAAGAAACTTGTGAAGTAATTTTTGGAGAACGAATTTCATGAGTAATATCTTCATTATTTAGCAAAACATGCTGTGCGCCAGATTGAGATAGGTGAATGTCAAGATTTATATTCTCTAGAGCCATTACCAGATCTTTATGGTTTCCAATATCTATGTTTTCTTTCTGGATAAACCATGTAACTGCACGATACATTGCGCCCGTATCTAAATAAATTAAACCTAATTGTTTTGCAAATGCTTTAGTGACTGTGCTTTTGCCTGCTCCTGCTGGCCCATCAATAGCAACAATAGGATTTCTTTTCATTAAAAATGTGTGGTCTATTAATCGCGTGCTTCCTGATTGGATAGCTGCAGCCAATAAGCAAAGCTTACTTTCACGATGATTCACTTTAGTAAGATTTTTGCAATTTACTGTTTCTATATATTCAACTTTTAAATTATTTTGTTCTAAATATGACTTCATCTGGTTGAGGTCAATCGATATATTAGATTTAAAATCTCTAGATGCTTTTGCCATCAATGAAGGTAAAAGCAAGGCGTTTGCTCTTTCTTGTTGACTTAGGTATAAATTGCGAGAACTAAATGGAAGCCCATCTTCCTCTCTAATGGTTGGAATTGATTTGATTTTCACTTCTAAGTCAAGATCAGATATTAATTGGCGTAAAACTAATAGTTGTTGCCAATCTTTTTCACCTAGAAAAAGCATTTTTGGCTTTATAAGTTTTAAAAGTCTTAGTACTACTGTTGCGACTCCATCAAAATGATTCTCTCTATAGGCACCACATAATTGTTTGTGTAGCTTTAAAGGTGCTTTTATTGTGAAATGAGATTCTTTTCCTCCTGGAAAAATATCTTCTAAAGATGGAGCCCAAATAATATTTGCTCCAGCCTCATATGCCAATTCACAGTCATGATCAAGATTTCTGGGATATTTGGTAAAGTCTTCGTTAATTCCAAATTGAAGAGGATTAACAAATATACTTAACAATACCTGAGTATTGATTTGTTTCTCAGAATAATTTTTGGCGGATTTAATTAATTCTTGGTGACCTTTGTGTAATCCTCCCATCGTAGGAACGAAGTTAATTCCAAGATTGTTGTCTTTTTGCCAATCTTGTAAATCCTTATTGCTGCGTAAGATGGTTAAGTTCTCCACGATTTAATACCAATAATTTGTAATCTCCTTTTCGCAGTCTCTTTTGAAAGCAAAGTATTTGTGAGACACTGGCTAAATCTTTGACTAGCAATGAAGATCAGAGATCAAGCAAAAGCATAATTTATTAAAACCATGGATTACAAATCTGCAGGTGTCAATGTTGAGGCAGGAAGAGATTTTGTTCATCGAATTAAATCAAGTGTAGATAAAACTTCTAGATCTGAGGTTATTGGAGGAATAGGTGGTTTTGGAGGATTCATGCGTTTACCGAAAGGTTTTGATCAACCTGTTTTGGTTTCTGGTACAGACGGAGTTGGCACGAAACTTGAATTAGCTCAAGAAGAGCATTCTCATTTTGGAGTTGGAGTCGATTTGGTGGCAATGTGTGTCAATGATGTCATTACTAGTGGTGCAGAACCATTGTTTTTTCTTGACTATGTCGCTACTGGTAAATTGTGCCCTGAAGCTCTAGTAGAGGTAATAGGTGGGATTTCGGAAGGATGTAAGCAGGCTAATTGTTCTTTATTGGGTGGTGAAACAGCTGAGATGCCAGGTTTCTACCCAGATGGAAGATATGACTTGGCAGGGTTTTGTGTAGGAGTAGTTGAAGAAAAGAAAATTGTGGATGGCAAATATATCAAGCCAGGTGATTGTCTTGTGGGAATTGCAAGCTCTGGCGTTCATAGCAATGGTTTTAGCCTAGTTCGAAAGGTCTTGTCCATGACTGAATTTGACAAAAATATGCCTTTTGGTCCCGATAAAATTTCTCTGATTGATTTTTTGCTTCAACCCACTTTGATTTATGTTCGTTTAATTCAATCCATATTTCAAGAAAAAATACCTCTTAATGGCATGGCTCATATAACTGGAGGAGGTCTGCCAGAAAATTTGCCGAGAATTCTACCTAAAGGATTAAAAGCCGCAATTAATCGAAACTCATGGGAAATTCCTTATTTTTATCAATGGTTACAAAACAAAGGTCAGATTCCAGAAGCTGATTTATGGAATACCTTTAATTTAGGTATTGGCTTTTGTTTAATTGTTTCACCTGACTACCTAAAAGGAATCCTGGATATTTGTCATGACAATGGCTTTTCTGCATGGCATATCGGCCAAATAGAAGAGGAAAGACGTAATGAAGAATCTGTAATTAGAGGAGTGCCTATTTAATTTGTATGTGGAAAAGTTTTTTTGCCTTATTAAAAAACAATTACTCTTGACCTAATGTTTAAGATGTTAGATACTAAAATTCTAATAATGCAAACCGAATATTCTTTCGGAAGCTGCGAAGTTAGATCTTGAATTAGTTCAATGTCATCTGAAAATCAACCTCGTTTAACACGTAGACGTAGTTCTGCAGGGCCTGTCCCTCCTAGAAGGCCTTTAGGCGGAAGCACTTCTCAAATGGATAATAGACAAGGCCCAAGGCCTACATTTTTAACATTGAGGGATCATGGGAAGGTATATGTTGCTGATTTACCTAATCTCTCTGATGGCCAATTGGCCCATATTTTTAAAGAGGCTGAGGAGGTTCTAGATAGTCTTGAAAGAAGAATTAATGATTTAGAAGGTGAGAATGCAAATAAAGATAATGACACTTTGATAAAAGCATCAACTAAGCATGAAGTTACACTCAGATTTATTAGAGCAATTGAAGGTGAACAAGAACATAGAAGGAATAATCCAGCTTTAAAAGATGCTGCTACAGAATCTTTGCCTAGAACATTCCTTGAGATTGCTAGACATAGACTTCCAGGTGCTACTTTTGATTCTTTATTAAGAGAGGCTCTGGAAGCATGTGCTAAAGAAGAAATTGAAAAAAATTCACCCTCTAAAGAACCACCAAGAGAGAGTTCACTCCCTTTGCAAATAGTTGATTTACCACCTTCTTCTAATTCAGCATCAGTGGTTACTACTGATTAATTTCGATAATGAATGATTCTCTTTTCGATTCATTAAATAATAATAAAAATAATATATGTAAATTGAATTTAGACAAAGAAATAGAAATAAATAAAATACTATGTATCCATTGCAAAAGAACTAAAATTAATAGAGTAGCTTGTATTGGTAAGTGTGTTGCTGATAGTGAATATTAAATATAAAACTCAAAATAATGCACTTCCTTCCCTACGGATTTCCAGTTATCAATTCTAATTTGGATCCTTTAATTTGCAAAAGGAAAGAATACTTTTTCAAAGCCTATTAGTGCTCCGAGGGAAGCTATGATAATCGCAGAAATTTGAACGACCCAGAAAAGAGAGTATAGAAATGACTGGGGTTGTGTTTTTTCCATTGATTCAATAGATTTTTTAATTTGATAACTTTATAATCTTGTTGAAAAGAACGCTAAACATCTTAATAATTGTAAGACTTAAGATTTTTATTTTATATTGCATTTAATTTTTATTAGAGATTGGTATTTTTTCCGATTTTCGCGGTTTTCAACTAGTCCCCTATAGGTTCTTTGAAATGGTGCAAGGTTTCTTTTTGCTAAGAAACAAGTTAATGCGGCAAGTCTTTTTAAGAATTTCCTGAAAAGTCTTTTTCTTGGTATAGAGTGATAAAGGACACTCCTCACACACTTGTCCAATAGGGCGCTGCTCGTTGAGGGCGCCTTTTTTTTATTCGATTCTTGGATGAAAGCTCATATTTTCGGTTGATTAGGTTAATCATGATTGGGCTGCTATCACTTCAAAGAAAGGATTTCTGTCAATGTCTTTTGAATCATTCTTGTCAGATTTCCAACGTGAATACATGCAGTGTTCCACTATATTTCTTCTGACTCTTGAAGATGATCCATTAGTTGGGATAACTGGTGATGATTGTTTAAAGAGGTAATTTCAGATGAAACTCAAATCCCATGTGGCATCTTGGTCGGTAATTGACACAATCAAAGAAGGGGATGCAAGCAAAGGCATCGAAGTGTCCCTGATATCGACCAGTCACCGATCAACGTGAATGCGTAAGAGAGACCTGATAATTGAGTTCCTGCAACTGATGTTCAGGAAAGGTAAGAAGGCGGCACCCAGATTCGAACTGGGGATAAAGGATTTGCAATCCTCTGCCTTACCGCTTGGCCATGCCGCCGAGGGTGTGAGAAAAACCTCACCTTTGGATCGTATCAGTCAGCAGAGTAAAAAAGTTTTAGTTCTTTCCAATGGTCATGGAGAAGACCTTATTGCTTTAAGAATTCTAGAGTCTCTTCATGAATTACGACCAGAATTAAGGCTGCAAATTTTGCCTTTAGTAGGAGAAGGGAAAACTTTTTCAGAGGCGATCTCAAAACGGTGGTTGGTCAAAATAGGCACTTCTTTACGCTTGCCTAGTGGCGGCTTTAGTAATCAAAGTTTTAGAGGTTTTGTAGCAGATATTCTTGCAGGCCTTTTGTGCGTTACTTGGCGAAATTGGATATCTGTAAAGAATGCTGCGAAGAGTGGGAGTTTTATTTTTGCTGTAGGCGATTTACTGCCTCTTGTTTTTGCATGGAGTAGTGGAGGCTCTTTTGGATTTATGGGGACTCCAAAAAGTGATTACACATGGAAAACATATCCAAAGTCTTTTGTTGGTGATTTGTATCATCGAATAAAGGGGACAGAATGGGATCCTTGGGAGATGCTCTTAATGAGATCACCTCGATCCAAAATTATTGTTGTTAGAGATAAATTAACGGCTCGTTCTCTAGCTAAAAATCATATAAAAGCCTTAGCACCTGGTAATCCAATGATGGATGGCTTTGAAAGTAAGCAAATGCCTTCTACTTTGATTGGATATAGACGCTTACTATTACTTTGTGGAAGTAGAATGCCTGAATCTTTGAGTAATTTCAAAAGATTACTCAGTTCTCTTGAACTTATTGAAAGTAAAATTCCTTTAGCAATATTGGTAGCGATTGGCTCCGAACCTTCTATTGATGATCTTGAGCAGTATTTAATTAATGCAGGGTTTACAAAGAAATTGTTTGCTAAGCAAGAATTTTTAGCCAATGCTTTGTTTGAAAAAGATTCGATGAAAATCTTTATTGGAATAGGAAAGTTTTATCAATGGGCACAATTTGCTGAGGTTGGCCTCGCAAATGCAGGGACTGCAACTGAGCAGCTTGTAGGACTTGGTGTGCCTTGTGTTTCATTGCCAGGGAATGGACCTCAGTTTAAAAAGGGTTTTGCCCTGAGACAGAGTAGATTGCTTGGTGGAGCTGTAATTCCTTGCAAAAACAGCAAGAACTTTTCTCAAATAGTGACTTTATTGCTTCAAAATGTTCGGCTTAGGGATTCATTAGCTCATATAGGAAAAAAGCGCATGGGGGATGCCGGGGGAAGTGCAGCCATTGCTAATTTAATTTCAGAATTATTGTTTAGAGAAGATTTCAAGATTTGAGCTTGGTTGCAAGAAGAGAGATACTTAAGCTTTAGTCTTTTCCGTATGTCAGGTATCAAAGAACATGATTATTTAAAAGTTTGTGCTGAATTGGCTTCTTGTCTCAGTATCAGTATCTCTGCTGCAAAAAAGAAAATAGATCTTGTAGCTGCTTCTAAAGGTGCTAAGGATCTTTCTTCTAGAAAAGATGTGGCAATAAATCTTTTAAATGAAATTCGTTCAGTTTCTGAAATAGAAGGAAAAACAAGAAATAATCAGTTGGACAATTTATTGGAGGCTCTTGCAGATGAAGAAAATTTTATGGTGGAGGATTGAAAGTTGATTTTTAATGTTCAAAAATATTATGGAAGCGCATTTGATCTAAATCACAAATCACTGGGATACATTGAAAACATCTTTGCGTTAGTTCCCATCTTTTTTCTCGAATTAACATTTTTTCAAGTTGATTTCTAGCTGAAAGCAAATAGCGAACATCATTAGCGGCATATGCAAGTTGTTTCTCAGAGAGGTCTTCTGTTCGTCCCCAATCACTGCTTTGAGCTTGTTTGTCAAGTTCTACTCCAACAAGTTCTAAAATTACTTCTTTTAAGCCATGCCTGGGAGAATAAGTTCTACCAATTTTACTGGCAATTTTTGTACAGAATATAGGGTTTACTGATATGCGAAGATTACTTGCAAGTGCAGCGACATCAAACCTTGCGAAATGAAATACCTTTTCAATACAACTATTTTCCAAGAGTTCTTTTAGATTAGGAGCACTTTTTTGCCCTTGATCGATTTTTATACAAGCGACGTTATCTTCATCATCACAAATTTGGACTAAGCATAGCCTGTCTCGACCATGTATTAATCCCATAGCTTCTGTATCGATAGCTAGGGCACCTTTTTTCGAAAAATTCTGCTTGGTTTCTTCGTTTAGATCTTGTTTAAAGACTCTAAAACTTGCAGGTTTTTTATCCACGCTTGTCATACGTTCAAAAAGTAGATTAGAATCAATGAGATAGAAAAATGCTTTTTATTGATTAAATAGCTCTATTTAATCAATAAAAATTTTAGATTATTTACACTCAAACCTTTTCATTATTGTATAGATGCAATCTTCATATTATTCAACATTTATTTTAACAATTTTATTGGCTATTGGTCTAGGCTTCTTTTTGCGTGCAGCTAGTAAAGACAGGACAACAGTTGTAGATGTTTCTTCACCTTTGCCTCCAATAGATGTGTTAAATGGAATTAGTGATTGGTTAGAAAAAAGAGGTTGGAGAAGAGATGGAGGTGATGCAGAAAAACAAGTGCTGAGATTTAATGGAAATGTTTCATATAGTAGAGTATTAGCTGTATTTTTATCAATACTTTGTGGACTTGGAGGTTGTTGTTTAGGACTTGTTATTTGCCAACTTTATTCTAACGTAGGTTGGTGGCCATTGATGTTTATAACTATAGGACCTTTGGCAGGCTTATATTATCGAAGTAGAGCTTCTAGAATTGAATATTTAGAGATAAAACTAATAGATTCTGTTAATCAAGCAGGAAGTCTGTTACGAGTAAGAGCTCATAGAGATGAGTTGATTGCTATAGATCTAGAGCTTTCTAATAGTCTTAAATTAACTACTGATGGTTCATTAACTTCTTCCCCAATTTAATCAATATGAATAGTAGAAGTTTTTTTCTAATTAAGAAATTTACTTTTGCAAATTTTTATTTTTTATTTTTTATTTTTTTATCAATTTTTTCTTTGCATTTATTTTCTATTGCTGAACCATTAGACATTTTTCTTGGCCCACGATTTCATAAAAAAACTATTTGGAAAGGTAATCGAACTGTATCGAGTTCTATACCCATTTTAGTTATGGCTGGTCATGCAGATTCACAAGGTATTGAAGGGTCTGGTACTCCAGGGGAGGCAGTAGGTGTAAATGGCTTGCCTCCTATGGATAATTCAGTCAGTGATGAGTTGTTTTGGAATTTAAAAGTTATGAAAGCTGTAGTTAGATTAGGTAAAAAAAAAGGCTTAAACATTAGTTCTTATGATTCGAGGGTTAGGACAATAGTCGATGAAAATGATTTCAATACTAATTGGTCGGTAGGCTCAAAATTCGCGGCTAAAGGAGGATATGTTTTGGAGATACATTTTGATTCTTATGGAGCATATGGTTTAGGTTCAGGTTTAATTCCTCCTTTGTCGAAAAAACTAAATAATATTGATGAATCACTTGCACGAACTTTTGGTCGTTATCCTCTTTTTTTTCGAGGAGGTTTAGGAGCTCCAAGAAGAAATATTAGGATTTTAGAGATAGGTAAATTAGAAGGGGAACTTGAGAAGAACTTGAGAAATATTGATTCTAGAGATCAAACAATAGAAAAAATTGCAGAATATATTGTTAATGCATTTTTGGAAGGTATAAATTCCAGGAATTCATTTAATCCACAGCTGAAAGAGGACTACATTTTTCTTCAAGACTCTTATCAGTAAACCAATCTTGTGGCTGTGTAAATACTTCGGTTAATAGTGCTTCTCTTGATTCCGGTGGTGCTTTAAACCCATATTCCCATCTTGCTAGAGGTGGCAGAGACATCAGGATTGATTCAGTTCTTCCATTAGTTTGCAACCCGAAAATAGTTCCTCTATCCCAGACTAAATTAAATTCTACGTATCTTCCTCTTCGATAAAGTTGGAATTCTCTTTCACGGTCACCATATGTTTGATGATGTCGCTTTTCAATGATTGGAATAAATGCTGGTAAAAATGATTCTCCACAGGCCTTAGCTAAAGAAAACAATTTTTCCCATGTAAGGCTTTGCTCTCCTATTTCTTTTGAAGTAATTGCAGCTTTGCTATCTGTATTTTGGCCTTTATACAGCAGTCCTGAGCCATCTTGATAATCGAAAAAAATCCCTCCTACTCCTCTACTCTCATTTCGATGCTTTAAGTAAAAATATTCATCACACCAAGGTTTAAAAACTTTATGAAGAGATGGATTAATAGAATCGCAGGCTTCTTGATGAATTTTATGAAAATGACGAGTGTCATTTAAGTAAGGATAATAAGGAGTTAAATCAGCCCCCCCTCCAAACCACCAAACAGGACCAGCTTCAAAGTAGCGATAATTTAAATGAACCGTTGGTATATAAGGGTTCTGTGGATGTAGAACCATAGAAGTTCCAGTTGCAAACCAATTGTGCCCTTTAGCTTCTGGTCTCTGATTAATTATTGATGGAGGCAATTCTTCTCCTTGTACTTCCGAAAAGTTCACTCCACCTTGTTCAAATATTCTCCCTTCACGCATAACTCTTGATCTGCCTCCTCCACCTTCTTCTCTTTCCCAAGATTCTTCTTGAAACTTTCCTTCCGCATCTATTTGCTCTAATCCATTGCAAATTTTGTCTTGTAAACCTAATAATAAAGCTTTAGCTCTCTCTCTGGAATCTGAAGGAGGTTGAGCGGTTTTTATCTTAGATGCCACAGCTTTTTTTATTTTTCTCTAAGAGGCTAATTCATTGGATTACCCTCTTAAGATTAGTGAAAGATGATTTAAAATTATGCTGACTGAAGAGAGAGTTATTCATGAATTGTCTTCCATTAAGGATTCTGGAAGTAATCATTCAATAGTAGAACTTAAATGGATTGATCAAGTTCGAGTAATTCCACCAAAAGCAATTGTTAGATTAAATTTGCCAGGCTTTGCTCAAAGTCAAAGAGAGAGAATTGCTAATGAAATTAAAATCATTGTTGAGAATTTTAATGAAATTTCAGAAGTTCAGATTGAATTAAGCAATACAGCTTCTAGTAATTCAGAAATTGGCAGTGCTGGTCATGGACAAATGGCACCATTGCAAAGAATTCCAGGAGTTAAGAATGTTATTGCAGTGAGTAGTGGAAAAGGTGGTGTTGGTAAAAGTACAGTTGCTGTAAACCTTGCATGTTCTTTGGCTAATAATGGATATACAGTTGGTTTATTAGATGCAGATATATATGGTCCTAATACTCCAATCATGCTTGGAGTTACGGAGAAGACACCAGAAGTTATTGGTAGTGGTGCAGATCAGAAAATTATTCCGATTGAGATATATGGAATTGGAATGGTTTCTATGGGATTACTAATTGATGAGAATCAGCCAGTTATTTGGCGTGGTCCAATGTTGAATGGGATTATTAGACAATTTTTATATCAAGCAAATTGGGGAGAAAAAGATTTTCTGATCGTTGATTTACCGCCTGGGACTGGAGATGCTCAGCTTTCTCTCGCGCAAGCAGTACCGATGAGTGGAGTGTTAATAGTAACAACACCTCAGAAAGTATCACTACAAGATTCTAGAAGAGGCTTAGCTATGTTTAAGCAAATGAATGTACCAATACTTGGCGTAATAGAAAACATGTCTATTTTTATCACTCCTGATGAACCAAGACGTCAATATGAGTTGTTTGGAAATGGCGGGGGGGAAACTTTGGCGACAGAAAACTGTGTTCCCTTATTGGCAAAACTGCCTCTTGAAATAAACTCTTTAGAGAATCCACAAGAAGGAATTCCGATCGTTATTCAGTATCCAAATTCTGAGACCTCAAAAGCTTTTAATAATCTTGTACGCTCCTTCTTACAAAATTTTAAAGAACTATAGGGATTAATGTCTAATGTTTTTTATTCATGCTTCAAAAACCAAAGACTATCAATGAGAACCAGATTTAGTGGGAAACAATTCAAAGATTTTAATTCAGTATTATTAATAGCTCCTATTAGCTTAGTCGTTTTATCGAGTGTCTTGATTGCAAGTACACAACGACAGTTAGCTTTTGTAGCATGGTACCAACATTTAATTACAGCTGGTGTTGGAATTCTGCTTGCATTGATAATTTCTCAAATACATCTAGCAAGATTGCGCTATTTATTATTGCCTTTATATACCTTGAGTATTTTAAGCCTGATAGCTGTACGGTTTTTAGGAGTATCAGCTTTAGGAGCTCAGCGATGGTTAAGTATTGGAGGCGTAAATATTCAGCCATCTGAAATTGCAAAACTTATTGTGATCCTTGTTCTTGCGTCAATTCTTGAGCGTCAAAAATTTCATACTCCAAAGCAGCTCTGGAAGCCTTTTGGCGTGATTGCAATTCCATGGTTCTTGGTCTTTATTCAGCCTGATTTGGGAACATCTTTAGTTTTTGGCGCAGTCCTTTTAGTGATGCTTTTTTGGGCAGGTATGCCTCTGGAATGGCTCTTGCTTTTTTTATCAGGAATTTTTACAGCTATTTTGGTAGGAATTTGGAATTTTGGCCTGTTTTTATGGATTCCAATTATGGGATTTTTGGCGTATCGCTCATTACCAAAAAAATATTTTAGTGCTTTTTTTACAGTGAGTAGTCTAACTGTAATTGCATGGGTTACTCCTTGGCTTTGGATGAATGCTTTAAAGGATTACCAAAGAGATAGGTTGATTTTATTTTTAAACCCTGCGCAGGATCCTCTTGGTGGGGGTTATCATCTTATTCAAAGTACTATTGGTATCGGATCAGGCGGGCTTTTTGGCACTGGATTACTACAAGGGCAATTAACAAAATTACGATTTATACCAGAGCAACATACGGATTTTATTTTTAGTGCTTTGGGAGAAGAAACTGGATTTATTGGTACTATGTTTGTTTCTGGTGTGTTCTTTTTGTTAATTTTTAGCCTTTTAAAAATTGCTAGAAATGCATACACAAGGTTTGAGTCTTTAGTAGTAATAGGAGTCGCGACTATGATTATGTTTCAAATGGTAATTAATATTTTTATGACTATTGGACTGGGTCCAATAACAGGAATTCCATTACCATTTATGAGTTATGGGAGAACAGCATTGTTAGTTAGTTTTATGGCTTTGGGGCTTTGTCTTTCTGTAGAGCGTAGATCAAGATCTTTTAACAAGAATTAGTGGTAAATCAGTTCACAATTAGTTCAATCCAACAGCGAATGGCTGAAGGTGTTCCTGTTGGAAGAGTGGATGAGGAAATTGTTAGAAGATTATGGTGGGCTGCTTTGGATACGCTTCAAGATGAGATTTTGTTACCCATGAATCTTAAGAAAGGTTTGTGGCTTGCTTCTCCATTGCCAGCTCTTTATGAACCTAAGTTGTTAAATAGATTAAAGGGATGGGTATGGGCTCCTGATGAATTATCAAGATTAAACTTTCTTAATACAGCATTACTACCTCCGGCTTCTTTGAGATCAATTGCTGCCGAAAATGTTTCCGTCTCACCTCATTTCACTAGGTTGCCTTTACTTCAAGAAGATGGTCATGATCCTTTGTTAATCGTAATCACTCCAGATGTACAGATAGCACTTGCTTTACAAGGAAAGCCTGGTGAAAGAAACCTTTTGATGAGATCAGATCCGGAAACTTTGACTGATGTATTAAATATTTTGGACCATAGGTTGAATTTTGAAAAGCCTCAATTTTCGAAACAAATTCGTGATTCGTTAGCAGATTTAGGGAGTTTGAAAAGTAATGAAGATATTTCAAAAATCTTTTGGCCGCTTATTTCTTCAAGACTTGCTGGCATTGCACCAAGCCTAAATATTCAGACATATAGAGATATAGAACAAGAAGGAAATTTAAACAATCAAACGAATGGTGAGATCTCTTTATTAGAAGCTTTGACACATGAGATTCGTACTCCTTTAGCAACTATAAGAACCTTAATTCGTTCTCTTCTTCGCAAAGAGGATTTGTCAAAGGTAGTTCTTTCAAGATTAAAGCAAATAGATGATGAATGCACTGAGCAAATTGATAGGTTTGGGTTGATTTTCAATGCGGTAGAACTTGAAAGGAATCAAACTAAAAAATCCAATTTAGCTAGTACTGATTTAGGAAAAATATTAAAAATCCTTTTTCCAGTTTGGGAAAAACAGCTTGAGCGTAGAGGAGTGAATCTTTGTTTAAATATCACACCTGACTTGCCACATGTATTAAGTGACCCTGAACGACTGGAATTGATGTTAGGCGGACTAATAGATCGAAATACTCGAGGAATTCCTCCTGGAGGAACCCTTTATTTAGAGCTGCAACCAGCTGGACATCGTTTGAAATTGAAAATCACAAGTAATTCTTCTAATTCTAGGGAGCTTGGAAAAATTGGAATGAATAACAATTCTGACTTAGGTACTGTTCTAAGTTGGAATCCAAATACAGGTAGTTTGCAGTTGAGCCAAGCAGCTACTCAAAGGTTATTGGCTAGTCTTGGAGGCAGGTTGACAAGCAGAAAAGATAGTGGAATAACTGTCTTTTTTCCTATAGCTGAAACACAGCAATAATCACATGAATGTTGACTCGTGTGAAGGTTCTACCAACGAAGTGATAAAAGGTACAAAAGATAGTGCTACTTTCAACAAGTAATTGATTGCCGAATTGCAAAAGATCAATGACAGAAGTTTTAAAAGGTACCCTTCCTCAAAACATCGGCAGTACCGGTGGTTTACTTAATTCTGCTGAGACAGAAGAAAAATACGCCATAACCTGGACCAGCAAGAAATCTCAAGCCTTTGAGCTTCCTACAGGGGGAGCAGCAAAGATGAATGAGGGCGAAAACATAATGTATTTCGCGCGTAAAGAGCAATGCTTAGCGCTTGGTACTCAATTAAGAGGATTTAAACCAAGAATAGAAGATTATAAAATTTATCGAATTTTCCCTGGTGGAGATACAGAGTATCTTCATCCTAAAGATGGAGTGTTTCCTGAAAAAGTTAATGAGGGACGTTCAATAATCAATCATAACGCTAGGAGAATTGGTCAAAATCCAAATCCAGCAAGTATTAAATTTACTGGAAAAAATACTTTCGACTCCTGAAGAAAAAAGTTTTTACTATCTTTTCTTTTCTAGGGCTGCAATGATAAGTGAATGTCTATATCTGATCGTGAGTCTTTCATAGGAGCTGCTTCAAGAGGTTTAACCTATATACCACTAGTTGGTAGTTGGCCTGCTGACCTTGAGACGCCTCTTAGTACATGGCTGAAAATTGGAGAAGGTAAGCCCCCAGGCGTCTTACTGGAGTCTGTTGAAGGTGGAGATACACTAGGACGTTGGAGTGTAGTGGCTTCAGATCCGTTATGGGTAGTAACTGTAAGAGGAGATAAAATTACTAGAACTTGGAGAAACTCTGTTATTGAAGAATTTACTGGTAATCCTTTTTCTTTATTAAGGAGTTTTTTATCTCCATATCACTCTGAGGTTATTCCTGGCTTGCCATCTTTAGGCCAACTTTATGGAATGTGGGGTTATGAGTTGATCAAATGGATAGAACCAAAAGTATCTGTTCATTCTCGTAATGAAAATAAACTTCCAGATGGCATTTGGATGTTTATGGATAGGCTTGTGCTTTTTGATCAAGTAAAAAGGCTTATTACAGCAATTTCTTATGGGGATTTAACTAGTGAGAAATCAGTAGACAGTGCCTATGACCAAGCATTGTCTGGCATGAAAGAAATTCAGAGGCGTATGTCAGAATCTTTACCATCTATGGAACCTTTGAAATGGAACCCTCCAACTAATATTCCAGACTCTGTAAAAAGTAATTGGGCCAAAAAAGATTTTGAAGGTGCTGTGAAAAAAACTAAAGAATATATTGCTCAAGGAGATGTCTTTCAACTTGTTTTAAGTCAAAAATTCAGCGCTAAAGTAAAGCATGCACCTTTGGATTTGTATAGAAGTTTGAGGATTGTTAATCCTTCACCTTTTATGGCTTTTTATGATTTCGGTGATTGGCAACTTATAGGTTCAAGTCCAGAAGTCATGGTCCAAGCAAAACCGGTTGGGAATCAGATATTAGCTACTGTGAGACCAATTGCAGGGACAAGACCGAGAGGAAATACCGAGCAAGAAGATTTCAAATTAGAAAAGGACTTGTTGGCTGACCCCAAGGAACTTGCAGAGCATGTAATGCTTGTTGATTTAGGGCGAAATGATTTGGGCAGAGTATGTCAATCTGGAACTGTTTCTGTGAAAGACTTGATGTGTATAGAAAAATATTCGCATGTAATGCATATCGTTAGTGAGGTAGAAGGATTATTAAATTCTGAAATGGATGTTTGGGATTTGTTGATGGCAACATTTCCTGCTGGCACTGTCTCTGGAGCTCCAAAGATAAGAGCAATGCAATTAATTAATGAATTAGAGTCAGATAAAAGAGGCCCTTATTCAGGTGTCTATGGATCTATGGATTTAAATGGAGCATTAAATACTGCAATCACTATTCGTACTATGATAGTAAATCGACAATCAAACGGAGAATATAGAGTGGAAGTTCAGGCTGGTGCAGGAGTTGTTGCAGATTCTATTCCTTCCAATGAATTTAAAGAAACTGTCAACAAAGCTAAAGGAATGCTTACAGCTTTGGGATGTTTAGACGCTTTAATTTGATTTATGAATCTATTTTTACTTAAAGGTTTTGAAGTTGAACTATTTACTGGTTTATACACAGGTAAACATATAGGTGTTTCCGAACAGGTTGCTAATAACTTCTCTGATTTTGTTAAAGAACCTGATCAAAGGAATTTAGAATATATTACAAAACCAGAAAGAAATTATCAAAGTATTAAAGAATTACTTTTAGAACCTCGTAGAAGATTGCGGAAATGGTTGGCTCAAAAAGATTTAACTATTTTACCTGGAAGTACGTTGTCATTAGGAGATAGTTCGAACTTTGAAAGATCTGATTTGACTAATTCTTATCATGAGTTTATTGAATTGAATTATGGAACCAAAGTAGTTACAGCTAGCATACATATCAATTTGGGGATTGAAGATTTAGATTTAATTTTTTCCGCTTTACGCTTGGTCAGATGTGAAGCGGCACTTTTTTTAGCATTAAGTGCAAGTTCGCCATTCTTAGATGGCTCTGCAACAGGTTTTCATTCACAAAGATGGAACCAATTTCCCAAAACGCCAGCCAAAGTACCTTTGTTTTTAAATCATTTGCATTATGTCGATTGGATAGAAGACCAATTGGGTAAAGGGGTTATGTGTAATGAACGCCATTTGTGGACAGCTGTCCGGCCAAATGGTGTTAGGAGGCCTTATGAATTAAACCGTTTAGAACTTCGCATTTGCGATTTGATCACTAATTGTGATTTGCTCTTAGCTATTACAGCATTGCTTGAATTAAGAGTAATTAGCCTAATTAACAATCCTGAAAAATTAGATCCGTTGAAAGGAAGTACGCTTACCCCCGATGAACTTTCTGATTTAAGTGATATTAATGAGCAAGAGGTAGCAAAGAATAGTTTGAATGCAACATTGCATGATTGGCAGACAGGTAAAACGGTTTTTTGTCGTGATTGGATCGAAGAATTAATCTTAGAAGTGACACCATTAGCAATTGAACTGAATGTGCTCTATTTACTTGAACCGATTAAAGAAGTGCTGAACAAAGGTAACCAGTCAATGAGATGGCTTAATGGTTATACGAATGGAATTTCTTTATCTGATCTTTTGCAACAAACTATTCAAGAAATGGAGGCTGAAGAAAAAGAAAACTTTGTGAACAGTATTTCTGTGAATTATCCATGATTATGACTAAATCGACTAAAGACAATTTATCAATTAAAGCGGATTCTCAAGCCTCTGCTCAGAATGATTCTAATCAGATTTTAGCTGATCATTTTTCTGGAAGATTATTAAAGGAGCGTTTGGAATTAGTTGAAGACCTATGGGAAACCGTTGTTCGTAGTGAGTGTCCTCTAGAGCAGGCTGAAAGGCTTCTGCAACTTAAAAAATTTAGTAATCCTAGTTTTGTAAAAGGTGGAGAAGTAACTAATCAAATCAATGAGATTGTCAATTTGATTAGTGAAATGGATTTAGCAGAAGCCATTTCTGCAGCAAGAGCATTTTCGCTTTATTTTCAATTGGTTAATATTCTTGAACAAAGAATTGAGGAAGACAGTTATTTACAAAGCATTAGCAGTGGAAAAACGGAAAAAAATACTAGGAGCATAGATCCTTTTGAACCTCCTTTAGCCAGTCAATCAGCCCCAGCGACTTTTAGTGAATTGTTTGATCGGCTTCGGCATCTAAATGTACCTCCTGGCCAACTGGAAGATTTATTAAGAGAAATGGATATACGCCTAGTCTTTACAGCACATCCAACAGAAATTGTGAGGCATACAGTTCGGCATAAACAAAGACGTGTGGCTAGTTTGTTGCAACAACTACAGTCAGATCAAATAATTGCAGCATCTGATAGGGATAGTCTTCGATTACATCTCGAGGAAGAAATAAGACTCTGGTGGCGTACTGATGAATTACATCAATTCAAGCCAACTGTATTGGATGAAGTTGATTATGCATTGCATTACTTTCAACAAGTTTTATTTGATGCAATGCCACAATTGCGTCGCCGACTTTGCTCTGCTTTATCAACTCATTATCCAGATGTAGATGTTCCTCAAGAAGCATTTTGTACATTTGGTTCTTGGGTCGGTTCTGATAGAGATGGAAATCCATCTGTAACTCCTGAGATTACCTGGCGCACAGCTTGTTATCAGAGGCAATTGATGTTGGAGCGTTATATTCATTCGGTTCAAGAATTAAGAGATCAATTGAGTATTTCTATGCAATGGAGTCAAGTTAGTTCTCAATTGCTGGAATCTTTAGAGATGGATAGAGTAAGATTTCCCAATGTGTATGAAGAAAGAGCAGCTAGATATAGATTAGAGCCTTATAGATTAAAACTTAGTTATACTCTTGAGAGACTACGTTTTACCCAAGAACGAAATCAAGAACTAGCTGATGTTGGTTGGGAGACATCTTTAGAAAGAACGAATTCATCAAATAATTTAAATCAGTCTTTTGAAGGCCTCCATTATTGTTCCATTGATGAATTTAGAAATGATCTGGAACTTATTAGGGATAGCTTGGTTGCAACTAATTTGAGCTGTGAACATCTTGATACTCTTTTAACTCAGGTTCATATTTTTGGTTTTTCTCTTGCGAGTCTTGATATACGACAGGAAAGTATTAGGCATAGTGACGCAATAGATGAATTAACTAAATACTTGAATCTGTCTAGGTCTTATTCAGATATGACAGAAGAGGAAAAAGTGGACTGGTTAAAGGAGGAGTTGCAAACATTAAGACCATTAATTCCTTCTGGAGTTAGATGGTCGCCAGCGACTCAAGAAACATTTTCTGTATTTAGAATGCTTGATCGTTTGCAGAAAGAATTTGGAAGTCGTATATGTCGTTCCTATGTGATTTCGATGAGTCATACAGTTTCTGATTTATTGGAAGTTCTCTTATTGGCTAAAGAGACTGGACTTGTCGACATTGCTTTAGAGTCAGCAACCTTTGACTTTTTGGTTGTTCCATTATTTGAGACTGTAGAAGATCTTCAACATGCACCATCTGTGATGGAGGAGCTTTTCAATTTGAAGATATATAGGAAATCTATGCCTCGAGTAGGTGAAAAGCTCTTGCCATTGCAAGAGCTTATGCTTGGCTATTCAGATAGCAATAAAGATTCTGGGTTTTTATCAAGTAATTGGGAAATTCATCAAGCTCAGATTGCTCTCCAAAACCTTGCTAGTAATAATGGTATTGCGTTGCGCATATTTCATGGTCGAGGTGGGTCTGTTGGGAGAGGAGGAGGACCTGCGTATCAAGCAATACTTGCTCAGCCAAGTGGTACTTTAAAAGGCCGAATAAAAATTACTGAGCAAGGAGAAGTTCTTGCTTCTAAATATAGTCTTCCTGAACTTGCATTATATAATCTTGAGACTGTAACAACTGCTGTTCTTCAGAATAGCTTAGTAACCAATCAATTAGATGCTACACCTAAGTGGAATCAGTTAATGAGTCGTTTGGCTGCACGCTCAAGGCAGCATTATCGTGCACTTGTTCATGACAATCCAGATCTTGTTGCCTTTTTTCAAGAGGTAACACCAATAGAAGAAATTAGTAAATTACAAATATCTAGTCGTCCTGCAAGAAGAAAAGCAGGTGCTAAAGATCTTTCTAGTTTGCGAGCTATTCCATGGGTCTTTGGTTGGACACAAAGTCGCTTTCTTTTGCCTAGTTGGTTTGGAGTTGGGACAGCTTTAGAAGAAGAGCTTAATACTTCCCCAGAACAAATTGAATTATTAAGAATGCTGCATCAGCGTTGGCCATTTTTTCGCATGTTAATTTCTAAAGTCGAGATGACTCTTTCTAAGGTTGACTTGCAGGTAGCCCACCATTATATGACTAGTTTGGGTAGTGATCAAAATCGAGCAGCTTTTAAAGTGATTTTTGAAATCATTGCTAAAGAATATCAATTAACAAAAAAGTTAGTCTTAGAAATAACTGGCAAATCAAGATTATTAAGTGCTGATCCTGCATTGCAATTGTCCGTTGGCTTAAGAAATCGAACAATAGTACCTTTAGGCTTTATTCAAGTTGCATTATTACGCAGGCTTCGTGATCAAAATCGTCAGCCACCAATTAGTGAGACGTTATTAACACAAGGGGATTCTGAACGTACTTATAGTCGTAGTGAGTTACTTAGAGGAGCCTTATTAACTATCAATGGCATTGCAGCAGGTATGAGAAATACAGGTTAAATTTTGTTTACATTTCATAATACAAAATCTTACCAACTTCCTTTAGGCTTTCTTTTGGAAAAGGAACAGCCTCCTTCGCCTAAGGAGCTGAATCGTTTACTTTATAAATGTAATGCAGACATTTATTCGCCTAAAAAATTAGGCAAAGCCTTTGATAATAGTTTTTGTAACTTGTCTATATTGCAAGAAAAGACTTTGAAATTGTCAGGATTCGTTAGGATCACTACTGATCAGGGGTTAAATGCTAATCTTTGGGACCTTGTAGCTGAACCAGGTAAGAATCAACATCACTTGTTAGCCTTTTTAATTAATAGTGCATTGTCAATTATTCGCAAAAATTTGCCTGGATGCAGTATTTCAATTGCATCACCATCTATGGCGATTCAATTATTGGAAGATTCAGGATTTATTATTGATCCAGGTGGGATAAGAACAATGGCTTATAAAATTTAATTGATAAATATCTTTTTACGAGCATGGAGGGACTCGAACCCCCGACTCTCAGAACCGGAATCTGATGCTCTATCCAACTGAGCTACATGCCCACTAATTGGCTGTCTGCCAATCATGAGACCTATTAGAGTCTCAATACACCTAGCTTAGCTAAAGGAGCAAAAGAAAGATTATCCTTCATCAACTAGAACTACAACATTTCCGCAGTTACAAACGGCTACGGCTGAAATTAACTGAACAACGCCTTTTGGTGATTGGTCCTAATGGATCAGGTAAATCGAACCTTTTAGAATCAGTTGAATTATTGGGTAGTTTACGTTCACATCGTTGTAGTAATGATAAGGATTTGATTTCTTGGGGGCAAGATAGTTCATTCATTCGAGCTATTACTAGCGATGAGGAGAAAATTGAATTGCAATTTCAAAATAGTGGAGCAAGAAAAGCATATAGGAATGGGAAATTATTATCTCGACAGTTAGATTTATTGGGAACTATTAAATGTGTTGGTTTTAGTACCTTTGATTTAGCTTTGGTTCGCGGAGAACCTTCTCTTCGAAGAAATTGGCTGGACAGAGTTATTCAGCAACTTGAACCGATTTATGGAGACTTAATAACTCGATTTAATAGGTTATTACGTCAAAGAAATCAATTATGGAGGCAAAGGAATGATGTTTCATATTCAGATCATCATGCCTTATTAGATACTTTTGATTCTCAGATGGCATTAGTGAGTACCCGCATTCATCGTCGTCGGAGTAGAGCACTTAAGCATTTGGAGCCTCATGCATTAAGGTGGCAAAAAAAACTTAGTAAGGAGCGAGAATCTTTAGAATTAAAGTATCTGCCAGGGAGTTTGTTGGAAGGGGAAGAGGAAGAATTTATATGGAGAACATTGATTGAAAAGCAGCTTTTAGAACAAAGGCCAAATGAAGAGAAGTTAGGACTTTGTAAAGTCGGACCGCATCGGGATGAAGTGTGTTTTTTAATTAATGGTCTGCCAGCACGTAAATTTGGCTCGGCTGGTCAGCAGAGAACTCTTGTTTTAGCTTTAAAATTGGCAGAATTAGAACTGGTTAGAGACATTTATAATCAGCCTCCTTTGTTAGTTTTAGATGATGTTTTTGCAGAATTGGATCCTATGAGGCAACTGTTGCTTTTGGAAGCAGTAGGAGAAGATCATCAATGTTTAATTAGTGCTACTCACATAAATGCTTTTGAAGGTGATTGGACCAAAAACTCTCAGTTGATAGATCTACATGATCAACAGAAAGGAGTATGGGAACTCATGTAGTCTAATTACGGTTTAATATCTGATTATTAATCCAACTCTATTGCTACGTATCAAGCTTGATGTCATATAAGAACCTAATAGAAGACTCTCATGTTGGCCCAGATGAAATGCATGGAAAGCATTGTATGCTTGAGTTGTTCCATTGCGACTCGTCACGGTTGAATGATGAATTGTTTATTAGAACCAGTTTGATGCTAGCTGCGCAAGTTGCAGGGGCAAAATTGTTAAATATGATTACTCATAAGTTTCACCCACAAGGTGTTACAGGTTTAGCGCTTTTAGCAGAATCCCATCTTTCTATTCATACTTGGCCAGAAATTAAATATGCAGCAATTGATGTATTTACTTGTGGTCAAGAAACTCTTCCTGAAAAAGCTTGTGAGTTTTTAGTTAAAGAGCTAGGTGCAAGTAATCATGATTTAAAAAGTTTTATCAGAAATACTCCTAAGAAAGTGAATATTATTCCAAGATATCCTTACTCCAAATAATAGTTTCTATTGGTAAATTAATTTTTAAAATAATTCTTATCTCTATTTAATTTTCCACTAACTAATCCTTCAAGATCAATACTAATTGACGTAAATCCGATCGATGAAAAATAGTCGATAAGTTCTTCACGATTTAATTTTAATATTAATTCATCAATTTGCTCAGAGGGTATTTCTATTCTGCCTGCAAAACCTTGAATTCTTACTCTTACATTTCTGAAACCTTTTTCAATTAACCATTGCTCTGCTTTGGCTACTTGTTGTAGCCTTTCGGAACTAATAGTGTCTCCATAGGGGAAGCGAGATGCTAAACAAGGTTGTGAAGGTTTGTCCCACCAAGGGAAGCCAAGTGCTTTTGATATTTCTCGAATGGATTGTTTGTTGATTTTTAGTTCTGCTAGAGGAGAACCTACGCCTGCTAGACGAGCAGCTTCAATACCAGGTCTATAATCCCCTAGGTCATCTAAATTAACTCCATCTATTACTTTTGCTCCTTTAAAAGTTTTAGCAATTTGCGATAAATGAGTATGAAGTTCGTTTTTACATGCAAAACATCGATTGCTTGGATTATTACTGTAGTTAGGATTCTCTAGCTCATGTGTTTGACATTCTTTATGTTTTATACCGATCCACTTTGCTTGTTGGCGAGCTTCTTTTCGTAGATATGGGGCTAATGAAGGAGATACACCTGTAATTGCAATAGCATTAGTATTTAATTGTTCTTGAGCAATTGCAGCAATCAAAGAACTATCGACACCTCCTGAATAAGCAACACAAGCTTTTTTATAGCTTTTAATGAAATCTCTTAAGAGATTCAGTTGTTGAAGGTTTGACTTTTTAAGGTGATCTTGTAGCTTAAGCATCATGATTTAAGCCCTATTGAAGATTATCTTCAATACATGCATTAGTTAACCTCTTTTATGATGGAATTATTCACAGGTGTCAAATAATAACCATTTGAAGGATTCATCTCAACAGCATTCTTCTTCTCGTAAGAGTAAGAATTCTATAGGGATAGTTACAGCTGCTCATAGCAAAGAAAGGATTCATGGCCAATTACATATTTATGATGGTGAGGGGAAGGGAAAGAGTCAGGCCGCATTAGGAGTTGTTTTAAGAACTATTGGCTTAGGAATTTGTGAAAAAAGAAGAACCAGAGTTTTACTTCTTAGGTTTCTTAAAGGTCCTGGCAGATCTTATGACGAAGATCCTGCTATAGAGGCATTACAACAGGGGTTTCCGCATTTAATTGATCAGGTTCGAACAGGGAGAGGAGACTTTTTTACTGCAGAAGAATCAATTGCTTTTGACAAAAGCGAAGCAAAACGAGGTTGGGATATAGCAAAAGGAGCAATAGCGAGTGCTCTTTACTCAGTAGTTGTTCTAGATGAGTTGAATCCTGTTCTAGATTTAGGATTGCTTCCGGTGGCAGAGGTTGTCCAAACTATTGCTTCTAGGCCTGATGGCATGGAGATTATTGTTACAGGCCGTGCTGCCCCCCAACCTCTAATTCAAATAGCAGAATTACATTCTGAAATGAGAGCTCATCGCAGACCAAAAGCTAATGAATTAGAACATTCTCCACCGAGTTTAATTGGTGGTATAGAAATTTATACAGGTGAAGGTAAAGGTAAGTCCACTAGTGCTTTAGGTAAGGCTTTGCAGGCTATTGGTAAAGGCATTAGCCAAGATAAAAGTCATAGAGTTTTAATTTTGCAATGGCTTAAAGGAGGGAATGGATATACAGAAGATGCTGCAATTGCAGCTCTTCGTGAAAGTTATCCTCATTTAGTTGATCATCTTCGTTCAGGTAGGGATGCTATTGTTTGGCGAGGCCAGCAACAGTCAATTGACTATGTTGAAGCAGAACGAGCTTGGGAAATTGCTAGAGCTGCTATTAGTAGTGGTCTTTATAAAACAGTGATTTTGGATGAGCTTAACCCTACAGTTGATTTAGAGCTTATTCCTGTTGAACCCATTGTAGAAACCTTACTTCGTAAACCCACTGAAACAGAAGTCATTATTACAGGTCGGTGTAAAAATCACCCTCCTTATTTTGATTTAGCAAGTGTACATTCTGAGATGGTTTGCCATAAACATTATGCAGAAAAAGGAGTTCATCTTAAAAAAGGAGTAGATTATTAATTAGGAAATTCCTCTTTGCTCCATGCTGAAATACCTCCATCAACATTTATCGCATTTATCCCATATCTTTTTAATAAGAGAATAGCTTTTATCGATCTTGTTCCTTTCTCGCAGTAAATATAGATTTTTTTCTTAGCCGAAAGCTTTTTAATTTTTTCAATATCTTTTCCATTTCTAATATTTTCTAGTGGTATTAAAGTAGATTCTTTAATAGAATTTAATTGGAATTCATGATCTGTTCTGACATCAACTAGAAGAATCTTACTAGGATTTATTTTCAGTTGATGTTTGAGCTCTTTTGCTGAGACTCTTTCAATTATAAAATCTACAGATTCACCTTGATTATGTTTAAGATTGATATCCATTTCTTTATATTCGCTTAGTTTTTTTATAGGCTTTCTTGTATTATCTTTATATAATGTTAGTTCCTTAAATTTCATCCTTAAGGCATCAAATATTACTATTCTTCCATCTAATGGCTCACCTATATTAGTAATAATCTTAATAGTTTCTGTAGCTTGGATTAATCCTATTATGCCTGGAAGTATTCCTAAGACACCTGCTTCACTACATGATGGTAATAAATTATTTGGTGGTGGGCTAGGGAGAAAATCTCTAAGATTAGGGCTATCTTTGGTTAAGTTAAATACTGTTGAATGTCCTTCAAATCTTTGAATTGCACCATAAATATTTGGTTTCCCAAGAATGACACTGGCATCATTAATTAAATATCGACTTTTAAAATTATCTGTGCAATCACAAATAACATCATATGGATCTATAATTTTTAAAGCATTGTCTTGATCAAGAATAGTATTATATATGGTAACTTTACAATTTGGATTGATTAAATGAATTCGCGATTTTGCCGAAAAAGTCTTTTCTTTTCCAATCCAATCTGATCCATGAATGATTTGTCTTTGAAGATTTGATTTTTCTACTAAATCAGAATCAACAAGACCAATATGGCCTACACCAGCTGCTGAAAGGTACATTAATAATGGAGAACCAAGTCCGCCACATCCAATACATAAAACAGAACTACTTTTTAATTTTTCTTGTCCTTTACGACCTATTTCTGGAAGAACAAGATGCCTAGAATACCTTTCTAGGTCATCTGAATTTAGTTCTGAATTAATTGAATTGGTTTTTTCCATTATTTAAGAAAATCTAATTTACGCCGTTTAATTTTTATTCAATAGTGGTATTTGTTTTGGATTAGAATCTTGTGGACTTTTTACCCACCATCCGCTCATTTCATTTTCCCCATTTACGATAATCATTAAATTAGGAGAAAAGATACAGGAAATATCAATTTTTGATGGGATTGTGGAATTGATTGGATGTGAATGCGCAGTACCTAGAACTTTTAACCTTTTAGATCTAGCCCATTTTTGAGCAAAGAGTTGTTCTCTTGGGTCTAAAGCAAATCGGTTCTTTTTGGATAATGTTTTTTGACGCATCTCTTCATATAAAAAAGTTGACTCAAAATTATTATTTATTTTATCTTCCCAGACATTGCAACAGGGCCAAATTAATTGAACTTGATAGATATTTGCTTTTTGATTATGTCTTATTTTCAATGATTTTCCTAGTAATAAGGCGCAACCTTCCTCTGGACTCACCGCTAGAAGGCTGTAAAGAAGAATTTGTTTCAAGTCTTCTTGAAATTCAATATGAGTTGGTATTGTCATTGAACTTTGTTGTGTTCGGTCCTCTCTCTATCAGGGTTCGGCATTATCTCTAAATCAATGTTGGCACTTAAAAGATTATTTAGATACACTCAATTCAACATTCAAATGTAAGAACTTGGTAATGTCTGATGTAAGTCCAGAGTCAAACCAAGACTCAACCACTGATACTACCCCTGATGGGCCAAGTATTTCAGAACGTGCTACTGACTTTATGGGTCAAGCAAATGAAATTCTTGGAAAAGTTGATTGGTCGCAAATGGGTAAATATGGCAAGGCTGCTGGGATTATTGCAGTTGTCATTATTGCTCAAATCATTATTAAGGTTGTAGTTGACACAGTGAATTTCTTCCCTTTATTGCCTGGATTATTAGAACTTTTGGGAATTGTTGTTGTGGGTCAGTGGAGTTGGCAAAATCTGACTACTAGCGAAAAACGGAATGCAGTAGTAGAGAAAGTTCAAAATCTTCGTAAAGAATATATCGATTAATTAGATTAATTTAGTCATTAGTTATTAGAGTATATTATCAAGTCTTTTCAATATTGATAGACACTCATGTTTGTAATAACCACCAAAAAGATTAGCGTGATTGAGTAAATGGTAAAGGTTATATATTTCAATTCTTTGATGAAAAGAAGAACTTAAAGGGAATACTTCTTCGTATGAAGAATAGAATTGCTTCGAAAAACCACCAAATAGTTTAGTCATAGCTATGTCAACTTCTCTATCTGCCCACCAGACAGCTGGGTCGAATAGAACCCCTTCACCTGTTTTATTAGTAGCAGCATTTCCTTTCCATAAATCTCCATGAACCAGTGATGGTAAAGGTTCATGTTCATTCAAAAAATTAGTTATTTTAGATAAGACCTTTTTGTTATCAAAATTTAGGCCCCATTTTGTTGCAATTTTCATTTGTGGTATTAAACGAAGATTGACAAAACATTCTCCCCAAGTTGATTCCCATCCTCCTATTTGAGGATTATTTCCTATAAATCCATCTTCACCCCATCCAAATCCTTCTGTATTATTTTTTGAGGTTTCTTTGTGAAGTAAGGCAAGGCCATGACCTAGTTTTTTTTCATCGCCTTCCAATAAATTAAACCAAGGTAGTATTAGTATTGAAGTATTTTTAATTTCTTGGATAGATAATGGTTTAGGAACTTTTATATAGGATGTATTCACTGCTTGGCTTAATACATCAAGACCTTTTGCTTCAAATTGAAGCATTGATGAGTTTTTGACAGATGTAGTTTTGGCGAATAATTGTCTACCTGTTTCTAAGTCAAGGCACCAAGCATCATGAATACACCCTCCATTTACAGGAATTACATTTGTGACTCTTTCTCCTTTTAGAGGACTTTCTGTGCGAAAAATTTCTTCTATAGTGATTTTTTGCATGTTCTCTTTGCTATTGGTGTATATAGATCATTATTGATATGTCTACTCAATCAGTCATTGTAATTGGTGGGGGTATTGCTGGCTTAACAGCGGGCGCCTTATTGGCTCATGAAGGCCAGAAGGTAATTATTTTAGAAGCTCATTTGCAACCAGGAGGATGTGCTGGAACCTTTAGACGAGGGCCCTATATTTTTGATGTAGGAGCCACACAAGTTGCTGGACTCGAACATGGTGGTATTCATGATCGAATATTTAGATATCTAAAGTCTCCTGCACCTGTTGCGACAATTCTCGATCCAGCATGTGTTGTAAATCTTGGTGATGATAGTGAATCAATTGTGCTTTGGCATAGTCAAAAAAAATGGGAAAACGAACGCGAAAAACACTTTCCCGATAGCCAACTTTTTTGGTCTTTATGTAGTGCATTACATAAGAGTAATTGGTCTTTTGCAGCTAATGACCCTGTATTACCTTGGCAAACTTTTTGGGATTTAAAACAATTTTTTAAGGCTAGCCGATTGATGAATTTCGTGAGTGGAATTTTTAGTAAATCCTCT
This sequence comes from Prochlorococcus marinus str. MIT 0918, assembly GCF_027359415.1. Lineage (NCBI taxonomy): Bacteria > Bacillati > Cyanobacteriota > Cyanophyceae > Synechococcales > Prochlorococcaceae > Prochlorococcus > Prochlorococcus marinus. The sequence continues at coordinate 1,070,201 of NZ_CP114780.1, read as the reverse complement.
ATGGCTGACCTCCTTTGGCTATGTTCTTGTGCTCATGATCAACGATTAAGAAAATTCTTAGACTTGCAGTTAAAGCTTTATTCACAACAACCTGCAGACTCTACAGCAGCTTTATATGGAGCGACTGTCCTTCAAATGGCTCAGGCCCCTCTTGGTTTATGGCATCTGAAGGGATCTATGCAAAAACTTAGTGACAACTTGTTGACTCCTTTTAGACGAGATGGGGGCAGCTTACTTTTAGGTCATAAGGTTGTAGGGTTAGAATTGAATGCTACTTCAAAGCTATGGCAGGTAGATGTTAGAAAGCATAAAGGCACTACATTGCGTTTTCAAGCGGAACATTTGATTTGTACACTACCGCCTCAGTGCCTTTTGAATTTGATGTCCAGGAACTCATGTTTACCAAAAGAATATGAGCAGAGAATTCAAGAATTATCACAACCTAGTGGAGCGATTGTTTTTTATGGAGCACTTGAGCGTAGGCATCTTCCATTACATCATTCTAGTCATTTGCAATTGATGCTAAATAATCCAGGACCATTGTTTATCTCAATTAGCCAAGATGGAGATGGTCGTGCTCCTTTAGGTCAAGCGACTGTGATTGCCAGTACTTTTGCAGATTCAGATTTTTGGACTTCTTGCATTGATATTGACTACCAAAAACATAAAGAAATTACCTTAAATAATATTCTTCAAGCTTTACATTCAACCTTGAATATTGATCTTCGATGCTGGTTGCATAAGGAGTTGGCGACACCAAAAAGTTTTGCTAGATGGACAGGTCGTCCAAAGGGTATTGTTGGAGGATTAGGTCAAACACCAAGTAATTTTGGCCCTTTTGGTTTATCTAGTCGAACTCCTATGAAGAATCTTTGGCTTTGTGGAGATTCAATTTATCCAGGAGAAGGGACTGCAGGAGTAAGTCAATCATCTTTAATGGTTTGTAGACAATTGATGGCTATGAAAGGTCGAGAATTACATTTACCTCGATAATTATTTAATTAGAAATAAAATCTGGCCTATTTAGTTGAGTGGATTTCAGTTCTTTATATAAAGCTTCCCATTGTTTAGAGTGAATCATTGCTGTCAGTTCCGTAATTGATGAGTTATATGTATGTAGTGCTTCTAGCAGTGATGCAGTATTAGTTTCCGCCATAGCTAAACCAAGTTCAGGGTTCCCCCCTCCGACTCGAGTAGTGTCTGCAAAACCACTTGATGCAATTGATTTAGTTAGTTCCAGTAAAGCAGTATCCTCTTGTCGATTAACAGCTTTTAGTAATGCGGCGCTTATAAATACCGGTAAATGAGAGATGAGGGCTACTGCTTGATCATGTAATTGAGCATCGGCTGTAATCCAGTTACTTCCCAAAGCAAGTGCCAACTTATAGACAACTTCTAATGCTTCTGGATCAGTTGTGCGGTCAGGTGTTGCAATCCAAGGACGATTCTGAAATAAATTTTTCTTACCAGCATTTACGCCAGAATCAGTTGTTCCAGCCATAGGATGGCTGCCGATGAATTTAGGGTGTAACTCTTTCCATGTTGTTATTACAGGTGTCTTCACTGACCCCACATCTGTAATTACTGCATTTGGAGGTAGTGCATGAATTAAGTCTGTTGTTGGTTTGATTAGTTGAGAGAGAGGTAATGCCAGAATTATTAATGAGCAATTAGAAATTATTTGGGGGTCCAGACTGATAAATTGGGCTAAGTTTCTTTTTTTTGCTTGTTCAAGTGTTTGTGATCGATTCACAAGACCATATACTTCATAACCTAATTTTTGAAGATCAAGTCCTATAGAACCTCCAATTAGACCTAGCCCTACTATTCCAACGCGTTCTAACCCCATTATTCTAGAGAGTGCTCCTTTGTCATTTTATTTTCACTTCAATATAGAATGGAATTTTGGTGAATTAGTGGGTGTTGCTCAATGATTGAGGCATATGCTCATAATTTCATAAAAAAACTTCTTAAGAAGGATTCTTTGGTTTGGCCTCATAATTTGACTTTGAGTAGATTAGTGGCAAGAAGCTTGCGGAGAAGAGATCGATCTATATTTAAACTTAAAGTTAATCATCACGATGATTATTGGTTAGGTCTACTTATCCCTCTTTGCTGGTATAGCTCTGATGTTGTCTTGCTTTTAACAGCAAAGCAAAAACAGCGATTATTTCAAGTTGAGATCCCAAGACTAAAAGATGAGGGAGTAAATCTTTCTATATGGGAAGGCAATACCCCCCCATTGGATGGACAGGTTTGGTTGGTTGATCATAAGGAATTATTGACTGCTCATCGTAAAAAATATCTCAAGGGAAAGCAATTAATTATTCCTGAGGCAGAACTGTTAAGTAAGAGATTAAGGGAGGCAATGGCTATGCAAATTTCTTCTGCTAATTGGGATACTCTTCGCAGGGCATATCCCTCCATTTCACTTGCCTTAATTGATTTACATGAACGCTTAACTAGGAAATTATTTGCACAATCTGTTCGATTAGATGGAGTCGTGCGATTGGATTTACAGGATGTTTTTGTGTTGAATGATTTATGTGGTTTAATGGGCCAACCTCCTTCGCCATGGTCGACAGTATTTGATGCTATTGGTCAAGGTTGGGCTAGTTGGACTGAACTTAATCATAAGGTTCTTGATTGGACTTGGCATTTACAACCTCTTGAACCATTGCAAATCCTTAACCAACTTTTTGTAGACAGTTCATTCATTATTTTGAGTGACTCATTATCCAATGAATTTGAGTTTTTATCTGAAATTATTAATGTGAATGTTCAATTAGGCGCTCAAATACATCAAGAACCATTGAAATTATTTGCACCTTTAAGACAACCTTTGCCGAATGCCGAATGTTTTGCAGAACATGTATTAGTTCAATCTCGTCGATTGATTCTAGGAAGACAGGGACTGACCATTATTATCTTGGATGATGATCAATTGCTTAGGAAATTAACTGCTGAGTTGGCTGCAGAATTTGGTAAAAGAGTTATTTATCAATCTACAGCTCCTGATTCTAATGGAGTTATTTGCTGCAGCTCTTATTGGTGGTTGACTTCTCAGGATCAACTACCTTCTCCAGAACAATTAGTAGTTGTTATATTACCAATAAGTAGTTTAGAATCACCTTTAACTTCAGCTAGAGTTGAAGCATTTAAGAAACAAGGATTGGATTGGTTTCGAGATTTGCTTTTACCTGATCTCCTAACGCTTTTGCCAAAATTAGTACTACCAGTTAGAAAAAATCATGGACGTATTGCTATTTTAGATGGACGTTTGCGTGCAAGGGTTTGGGGTGAAAAAGTTTTGGATGCTCTTGAGCCATGGATTCCAGTAGACCGTTTATTGCCTGATTAATAATAATGTTTAATTTTCGTGGTTATAGATAGACTGTTCATATCAATTTTAGATAATTGCAATTATTGACATGGGAGAGGCACGAAGGAGATCTTTTGAGGGACTCCCACCACGAAATACTAAAACAAAAAAAACTAGTAAAAATGACTCTCCACGGATTGTTCCTTGGCTCTCCGTTACAGAGAATCAAAGAACTCAGTTTATAGATTTTACTATTAAAGCTGGTTGGGTAGGTATAGCTATACTAATTTTGATTTGGCTAACAGTACGTATCGTTGGACCTGCAGCCGGATGGTGGATTCCGGCTGATTTGTGACTTATTGGTAGAGATTCGCGCTTTTAGGCAGCGTTAGAAACCTTTTTCATCACTGGTGTTGCTGCTGCTGTACGAGCGGCGGCAGCAAGGGGTCGCATGGAATTAGCGCTAACTTCAGAACCTTCTGTTAGTTTTTGACGGACTAATTTCTCTATGGTTTCTTTTGCGGTTGTATTTTCTTCAAGCCAAATAATTGTATTGTCTCGCCCTTGGCCTATGTTATCACCTTCGTAGCTATACCAAGCACCTTTTCGAGTGACAATATTGGTTTCTTCTGCCATGTCAAGTAAACATCCTAATGTGCTAATTCCTTTTCCAAACAAAATATCAAATTCAGCAATTCTGAAGGGAGGAGCAACTTTGTTTTTGGCAACTTTCACTTTAGCGCGTATGCCATATTCTTCGGTCCCTTTTTTAAGTGTTTGAATTCTGCGAATGTCGAGGCGTACAGAGGCATAAAACTTGAGAGCATTACCTCCTGTTGTTGTTTCGGGGTTCCCATAGGTGACACCTATTTTTAAACGTAGTTGGTTGAGAAAAATTACTGTGCATCCGGATTTACCTATATTCCCAGTAATTTTTCGCATTGCCTGGCTCATCAATCTGGCTTGACTTCCCACTGCATGATCCCCCATTTCCCCTTCAATTTCTGATCTAGGGGTTAGTGCTGCCACAGAATCTACAACAACTAAATCGACAGCTGTTGATCTGATTAATTGGTCAACAATTTCTAGTGCCATCTCCCCTGTGTCGGGTTGCGAGACTAAAAGATTTTCAACATCAACTCCTAAAGAAGCTGCATATACAGGGTCTAAAGCATGTTCAGCATCTACAAAAGCTGCTACACCACCTCGCTTTTGAACTTCCGCTATAGCATGCAAAGTGAGTGTTGTTTTCCCTGAACTTTCTGGCCCATAAATTTCCACAACCCTTCCTTTTGGATATCCTCCGCCTAGTGCTAGATCAAGCGTTAAAGCGCCAGTTGAGATGGTCTCCACACGCATCCTAGAAGCATCTCCAAGTCGCATGATTGACCCTTTGCCAAAATTCCGTTCTATTTGGCCAAGAACGAGGCTTAATGCTTTGTCTCTTTCTCCGGACTGCGTACCATTTGAACGGTAATCAGAACCAGAAGATGTGGTTGTTTTGACTTCAGCTGACATTGTGATTACTTGTGTGAATTAAGAGATAAGTTGTAAATTTGAATGAGAATGGTATACAGAACCATCGATTTTCCATCTACCCCCTCTATTAGTACAGACGTACGCTAATGAGTCAAGGCCAGTTTGCTAATGGGGACATTAAAGTTTTTGTTTTGAGTAAATGGATTCCTGAAGGAAGGTTGATTGAATCATTAGGTTTTAGATACCCCCAATTAGCTAAATAGCAAGGTATTGAATTTATTCCTGGAGTGTTCAAAATTGTTTCTAGAGTCACTCTTCTATCTTCTATGAATCCTTTTATAAGATGTTCTTTAGAAATATGAAATAAGACCTCAGACTTTGTGCCTGATTCGTAACCATATAAAAGTGTAGGGTGCAGGTTTAAATGTATTAATAGTTCTGAAGTAAATGCTGCACTTTTAGTTGTCAAGATAGCAAAAGCAATATTTTCATCTTTGAGGCAATTTAGTCTATCTACTACCCCAGAGAATGCTTTATGACTAGCTAACCATTTCTCTTTGTTATCTTTCAGAGCTTGTTGTCTTACATTATCAAGAGATTTTTGTAATTCTTGTGGATTCCATCCCCATTTGCTGAGGGCATTATCACAATTTTTTTTATATTCATCGGTAAAACTTTTTGCACCATTAATTACTAATGAACTATTTAAGTCCATTAGCTCTGCTGCAAGTAGAACCATTTCCCAACCATGGTTGACCCAAGGCCGTATTTGTTTAAAAGCATTAGGAATATCATGAGGTAATTTAAAGTTATGATTTCCTTCCAGCATTTGCAGGCAGGCCTGTCTAGAACTACTCCAATATTCCAGAAGTCCATCGACAATGACTCCATCAAAGTCGAAAACCAAAATTGGTTGCAGTGTCACAAAAAGATTAATAAAACTGGGGCGCTAGGATTCGAACCTAGGAATGGCGAGACCAAAACCCGCTGCCTTACCGCTTGGCGACGCCCCATTGAGGGTTGAGTCTTTGAGTAAACTCTACTCTCTAGTTATACAAAATAATTGCACATTGTGGATTAACAACGTGCATCTCATCACCACATGATTTTCATCAATTGATTAGCTTGGTTCTGTTTATGGGGCTTTTTGATCAGCCGTGTGAGTTAATGCGTGGTCGAATATTGATTTTTTAGCCATGGGTTTATGAGTTCCTTGGCTAATTTGAGTGCTTTTTCCCAACCCTCTGGCCATTCAATCAGCTTTTTATTTTGAGCTTTAGCTTCTGTTAAGAAAGGTTGAATTAATTTTCTAGCTATTCCACCAAAAGCGATTCCTGCAATTCCATTTTGGTTCTCAAGATAATCAATGGTATATGCATTTGTCCCCCCAGCTAATTGAAGAGGTCCAGGCGGTGCTAATGCATGAATTTTTTTGAATAGTGAAATTGCTGACTTGGCACTGCTACGTCCTAGATCTCCTGTCATAGGTCGTCCATCTAGTTGCCAGAGGGGCTTTTGTTTGTAACGCCTTAAACATTCATGCCTGGACCATAATTCTTGTGAGAGGTCATAGGCTGTAATCCCATGGCCTTCCAAGCCGCAACTAACTGCAATTCTTTTTAAGTCAATATTTGATTGAACAATTGTTTTTACGGCATCCTCAAATTCATTTATTCGCCCTGGAGCAGTATGAATTTCAATGGCATCTGGGTTTGTTTTTGAGATTAGATGGCCCAAGTCTTGAATTTGCAACAGATTATCTTTTTCTTGGATGAGATCTAAAGGACAGACTGGTAAACAACGGCCACAGCCGTAACAACGATCTGGAATGATTCCTTTATCTTCTTCAATTGCGTTAGCTGGGCATACTTTTATGCATGGTTTTGAACATTCTGGGGGACAGGATTCTGGATTAAAAAAAGCTTTTCTAAAATGAAGATCTTTACCATCGCTTATAGAAAGCATTAACCAGGGCTTATTGCCTAATTTAGATTTTGCCCATTCCAGTCCTTCTTTGGCAGCTGTTGCAACTGCTAAATCCGCTGCTACATCTACACAGTTCACTCCTGCAGCTGCATAAATAGCACATAAGTCCGTAATGGAAGGCAGGTCTTCATTGCTTGCCCCACAAATGAGTTTGACCCAGTTCCCATGACGAAGCGCTATTTCATTAGAGCAATAATTTTGGTTCAATTGTTGGGAATTATTGATTGATAAAGTTCCGCATTGATTGCCATTCCAATGCTCTTGCACCTCCCATTTCTACTACCATTTTCAATTTAGAATCTTTTTCACATACATCACATAAGGAAAGCAATTCAGAATCAGATAAGACTTGACCTTCTAGCAACCAAAGTACAACAGGTTGTTTTGTTGCTAGTAATTCATGGACTTGAGGTATAACTTGTTGAACTTCTCCTAATGCCCCATTGCGTCCTACGTTTTGATGCCCTAAATGAGGTGGCCTTATTCCATGTAGTTTCAAGAGAAAAACTTCTGGATCCCCCAAACCTCTTACGGAGAGGATCTGCGTTCGATAGCCAGCTATTTTAAGACGTCTTAATAATCTTGTTTCAGATCCACCTTCTAAGGGGGTTTTTATTGCAAGACAGCCATAAGCCTCAAGTTCTTTTCTAAATTTTTGACCAGTTAGCAAAAGAGGCATTTTATTTAAATGGATTTTATTTATATCTATATATATATAGTTTTGCAGTTATTTGGAAATCTTTAAAGGGGGGCATTGGTGTATCCTAGTTAATCGCAGTATTTTTCTGTGCCCGTATGCTAGCCGGGCCTCCAGTAAATAGTGTGGTTCCAGCGTTTGCGTTGGTTCTATTTGGTTAGAACAGAAAGGTTTACTCCTTGCTGTCGAGAAACTAATCGAATTATTTTTTAATTTGACTAAGTCTCCACCAGTTGGTTTTTTGCTAGCCCTATACGAAGAAGAATTTTAAGTTCCTAATTTTTTAGGCTAATTTTTTAGCTTTTTCCAAGGGTGTGTAATTTAGCCAAATAATCCATTCAATTCTCAATTATGGGAATTTAACCAGCTGGCTTTATTTGTTTTATGTCAATTGGCATCCTAGGTAAAAAGTTGGGAATGTCCCAATTTTTTGATGATACTGGCATGGCTATACCAGTCACTTTGATACAAGCTGGCCCATGTCGCATCACACAAATTAAAACCGCAGCTACTGATGGTTATTCTGCTGTTCAGATTGCTTTTGGTGCTGTTAGAGAAAAGCTTGTAAATAAGCCTTTTCAGGGTCATTTATCAAAATCAGGCCAGGATCTTCTTCGTTATCTCCGTGAATATAGAGTTGAAGATTTGGGTAAATATGAATTAGGAGATCAAATAACAGTGTCTAATTTTGAGACTGGTCAAAAAGTAGATGTTAGTGGAACAAGTATGGGTAGAGGTTTTGCGGGTTATCAAAAAAGGCATGGATTTAGTCGAGGACCAATGAGTCATGGTTCAAAAAATCATCGCCAGCCTGGTTCTACTGGTGCTGGTACAACACCTGGAAGGATTTATCCAGGCAAGCGAATGGCAGGTAGGTATGGAGGGAAAAAGATTACAACGAGAGGCCTTATGATTATGAAAATTGATAGTGATCACAACCTCTTAGTAGTCAAGGGTTCTGTTCCAGGAAAACCTGGTTCTTTACTTAATATTCGGCCTGCAAATCGAGTGGGGTTAAATGTGTCAACAGGAGGTAAGTCATGACCAAGTGTTCGCTTCTCGATTGGCAAGGTAAAGAAACTGGAAAGGCAAGCCTTGATTTGAAAGTTGCAAAAGAAAGTACTGCACGTGATTTGATGCACAGGGCGGTCTTACGTCAACAAGCACATTCTCGCCAAGGTAATGCAAGTACTTTGACTCGTTCTGAGGTTAGAGGAGGTGGCCGCAAGCCTTATAAGCAAAAAGGTACTGGACGAGCTAGGCAAGGTTCGATAAGAACTCCTTTACGCCCAGGAGGTGGAATAATTTTTGGTCCTAAACCAAGAAAATACAATCTTGGTATGAATCGTAAAGAGAGGCGTTTGGCTTTAAGGACTGCTTTAATGGCAAGATTTAATGAGGTCAAAGCTGTTAAAGATTTTGGAGCCGAACTTTCCGTCCCTAAAACTAAGGAAATAAAAGATTTCCTTTTGCGTTTGGGTATTTCTTCTGAGTCGAAAGTGCTGATTATCCTCTATCAACCTTCTGAGATTATTAGACGATCTGTTAGGAACTTAGAAAAAGTTAAGTTGATTTCTGCAGAACATCTAAACGTTTTTGATTTATTAAATGCGAATTCCTTGATTATTGGCGAGGATGCCATAGCAAAAATTCAAGAGGTATATGGAGATGACTGAAATGTTTAATCAAAGACTTGCAGATGTGATTCGTCGTCCGCTGATCACTGAGAAAGCTACCAAAGCTCTGGATATTAATCAGTACACTTTTGAAGTTGATCCACGTGCTGCAAAACCTGATATCAAGGCTGCAATAGAACAGCTTTTTGATGTAAAGGTAATAGGTATTAGTACAATGAATCCCCCAAGACGCAGCCGAAGAGTCGGTCGTTTTTCTGGTAAAAGAGCCCAAATCAAGAAGGCTGTTGTCAGATTGGCTGAAGGTAATTCAATCAAATTATTCCCTGATTCTGAAAGTTAAAAATGGCAATCCGTACTTTCCGTCCCTATACGCCTGGCACCCGTACACGAGTTGTAACCGATTTCAATGAGGTTACTAGTCGAAAGCCCGAACGTTCTTTAGTTGTTTCTAAACATCGTTTGAAAGGAAGAAATAATAGAGGTGTTATTACTTGTCGGCATCGTGGTGGTGGTCATAAGAGGCAATATAGGATCGTTGATTTCCGTAGAAATAAACATGACATAGCGGCCAAGGTGGCAGCTATTCATTATGATCCACATCGCAATGCTCGTTTGGCATTACTATTTTATAGAGATGGTGAAAAAAGATATATACTTGCCCCTGCAGGGATTCTTGTTGGTCAAGAATTAATATCCGGCAAGAAGGTTCCTATAGAAGTAGGGAATGCAATGCCTCTGTCTTCAATTCCTTTAGGATCAAGTGTTCATTGTGTTGAGTTATATCCAGGCAGAGGGGCTCAAATGGTGCGTTCAGCAGGTGCAAGTGCTCAAGTAATGGCAAAAGAAGGCGATTATGTAGCTTTAAAGCTTCCTTCCACAGAAGTTCGGCTTGTTAGATCGGAATGCTATGCAACTCTTGGAGAAGTTGGTAATTCAGAAATTAGGAATACAAGTTTGGGCAAAGCTGGCCGACGACGTTGGCTAGGTAGACGGCCTCAGGTTCGCGGCAGTGTAATGAATCCTTGTGATCACCCACATGGTGGAGGTGAGGGTAGAGCACCAGTTGGTCGAGCTGGTCCTGTAACTCCTTGGGGTAAGCCAGCTCTTGGATTAAAGACCCGCAAGCGTAACAAACCTAGTAATAAGTTTGTTCTAAGGAAACGTCGTCGAGTCTCCAAACGTAGTCGAGGAGGGCGTGATTCTTGATCTTCTTCATCGTCATGTATTTCTCTTAATTCTCCATGGGACGTTCACTTAAAAAAGGCCCTTTCATTGCCGACAGCCTACTTAAAAAGGTTGAAAAACAAAATGATGATAATGACAAATCAGTCATTAAAACTTGGTCAAGATCTTCTACGATTCTTCCAATGATGATAGGTCATACAATTGCTGTACATAACGGCAAAACCCATATACCTGTCTTTATTACGGAACAAATGGTAGGTCACAAATTGGGCGAATTTGCTCCTACTAGGACTTACAGAGGTCATATGAAAGATAAAAAAGGAGGCCGTTAATGATGACTGATTCATCACTTTCTATTTCTAAGGCGCATGGACGTTTCATTCGAGGATCAGTGTCTAAAGTTCGACGAGTTTTAGATCAAATTCGTGGCAGAACTTATCGTGATGCTTTGATAATGCTTGAGTTCATGCCTTATCGTTCTACCGGACCTATTACCAAAGTCCTTAGATCTGCAGTAGCAAATGCTGAGAATAATCTTGGGTTAGATCCTTCATCATTAATTGTTAAAACTGCTTCTGCAGACATGGGACCTTCAATGAAACGTTATCGGCCAAGAGCTCAGGGCAGAGCATTTGCGATTAAAAAACAAACTTGCCATATCAGTATTGTTGTGGCTCCTGCTACTGAATCAATAACCTCGGAGGCTTCAAACTAATGGGACACAAAATTCATCCGAATGGATTGCGTTTAGGAATTACTCAGGAGCATCGTTCTCGTTGGTATGCATCCAGTAAGACTTATCCATTACTTCTACAAGAAGACGATAGGATTAGAGTTTTTATTCAGAAGAAATATGGAGCGGCTGGTATCAGTGATGTTTTAATAGCGCGAAAAGCAGATCAATTGGAAGTTGAATTAAAGACTGCTCGACCAGGTGTAATAGTTGGTAGGCAGGGCAGTGGTATTGAAGAACTCAGGTCTGGAATTCAAAAAACAATTGGTGATCGCAATAGACAGGTTCGAATTAATGTTGTTGAAATTGAGCGAGTTGATGCCGACGCTCATCTCTTGGCTGAATATATAGCTCAACAATTGGAGAAGAGAGTAGCCTTTCGTAGAACTATTCGGATGGCTGTTCAACGAGCTCAAAGGGCAGGCGTGCTAGGACTTAAAATCCAAGTTGGTGGACGTTTAAATGGCGCAGAAATTGCCCGATCGGAATGGACTAGGGAAGGTCGTGTCCCACTTCATACACTAAGAGCTGAGATTGATTATGCCAATAAGACTGCAAATACTACTTATGGAGTTCTTGGAATTAAAGTATGGGTTTTCAAAGGTGAAGTTCTTTCAAAAGAAGAGCAGCCTTTACCTGTTGGCGCAAGTCCTCGCAGGAAAGGTAATCGTAGGCCTCAACAATTTGAGGATAGATCTAATGAAGGTAAATAGGGAGGTATAAACATGCTTAGTCCAAAACGAACTAAATTCCGCAAACAACAACGTGGCCGAATGAGAGGTATTGCTACTAGAGGCAATAAAATTGCTTTTGGTCAGTTTGCTTTGCAAGCCCAAGAATGTGGCTGGATTACTTCTAGACAAATAGAAGCAAGTAGACGAGCGATGACTCGTTATGTAAAAAGGGGAGGTCAGATCTGGATTCGAATTTTTCCAGATAAACCTGTCACCATGAGGGCTGCGGAAACCAGGATGGGCTCTGGTAAAGGTAACCCTGAATTCTGGGTTGCAGTAATTAAGCCTGGACGAATCCTTTTTGAAATGGGTGGAGAGGAAATTACTGAATCAATTGCTAGGGAGGCAATGCGATTAGCACAGTACAAACTTCCAATAAAAACAAAATTTCTGGCTTTGGAAGAAGGTCAAAAACCTTCTCAAATGGGCAAGCCATCTTCTAGCCAAGAAATTTCAACCTCTAATGAAGATATAAAAGCTTCTGAAGAGAGTGTTAATACCCCTGGGAGTACATCAGTTTCTACTTTGGAGTCTTAAATTCATGGCTGAATTAGAAAAATCAGATGTTAATCAGCTTTCTGATAGTGAAATCAAAGAAAAGATTGACCTCACACGACGTGAGCTGTTTGATCTTCGATTTCAGCTTGCTACCAGGCAGTTAACAGAAACTCATCGTTTTAAGAAAGCTCGTGTCCAATTGGCTCAGCTACTAACGATTCAGAGCGAGCGAAGTCGCTCAACATCTAAAACCTAAAATCTTTTAAAACCATGGCTCTTAAGGAAAGGTTAGGCACTGTTGTTAGTGACAAGATGGACAAAACAGTTGTTGTTGCGGTAGTTAATCGCTTCCCTCATCCCATCTATCAAAAAACAGTTAGTAGAACCACTCGGTATAAAGTTCATGATGCTGAAAATAATTGCAAAATTGGTGACAGAGTTCGAATTACTGAAACTCGTCCTCTTAGTGCAACTAAGAGATGGACTGTTGCTGAAGTTGTTAAATCCACTAAGCAAGAACAGGAGGCAGCAAAATGATTCAACAAGAGTCTTATCTTACTGTTGCTGACAATAGTGGAGCAAGACGACTGCAGTGCATTCGTGTGCTTGGCTCCAATCGTCGATATGCTCATGTTGGAGATGTGATAGTTGCTGCGGTGAAGGATGCAGTTCCTAATATGGGCGTTAAAAAATCAGATGTTGTTAAGGCAGTTGTTGTTCGCACAAAAGCAACTCTGCGAAGAAATTCTGGTAACTCTATTCGCTTTGATGATAATGCGGCTGTATTGATTAACGAGGATAAAAATCCTCGGGGAACAAGGGTTTTTGGCCCAGTTGCCCGTGAGTTGCGAGAAAGAAACTTCACGAAAATTGTTTCCCTTGCTCCGGAGGTTATTTAAATGTTCAACGTTAAACAAACCAAAAAACCAGCTTTACCTATCAAGATGCGAATTCGTAAGGGAGATACAGTTCAGGTTATCAATGGTAAAGAGAAAGGAAAAACAGGAGAGGTTTTAAAAACCTTACCGATTCAAAACCGTGTAATTGTTCAAGGTGTGAATTTAAGAACTCGTCATGAGAAGCCAACTCAAGAAGGAGAATCAGGTCGAATCGTGACCGAGGAAGCATCATTGCATGCATCTAACGTCATGGTTTATTCAACTAAGAAAAAAGTCGCTAGTCGTCTTGAAGTTTTTGTTGATAAAGATGGCACAAAAAAAAGGCGACTCAAAAAAACTGGTGAATTGCTTGATTAATTCATCTGTTTGGCCAGTGTGTTTTCTGTTTACACCAAGCTCATCTCAATTCTGACAAAGACCAGAATTAACTACCAATCAATCATGTCACTAAAAAATCGTTATCGAGAAACTATTAGGCCTAAATTATTGAAAGATTTAGGATTTTCTAATATTCATCAAGTCCCTAAGGTTGTCAAAATCAACGTTAATAGAGGCTTAGGTGAAGCTGCTCAAAATTCAAAATCTTTAGAAGCTTCTCTTTCTGAAATGTCAACAATAACCGGGCAGAAAGCTCTTGTGACGAGGGCCAAAAAAGCCATTGCTGGATTTAAGATTCGTCAAGGAATGCCAATCGGCTGTGCGGTTACATTGAGAGGTGAAAGAATGTATGCATTTCTTGAGCGATTGATTAATCTTGCTTTACCAAGAATTAGAGACTTTAGAGGTGTTAGTCCTAGAAGTTTTGATGGGCGTGGAAATTTTTCGATAGGGGTAAAGGAGCAGCTCATCTTCCCTGAAATTTCGTTTGATAAAATAGATGCAATTAGAGGTATGGATATCACGATAGTTACAAGTGCCAATACCGATGAGGAGGGCCGCGCTCTTCTCAAGGAGATGGGAATGCCTTTCAGGAGTAATTGATTATGGCTAATCACGATCCGATTTCAGATATGCTTACTCGTATTAGAAATGCGAGTGAAAAACGACACGAAAACACTCGTGTTCCTGCTTCTAGAATGTCTAGGAGTATTGCAAAAGTCCTTCAGAATGAAGGCTTTATCTCTCAAATTAGTGAAGAAGGAGAAGGTGTGCAGAAACATCTTATTCTCCAATTGAAGTACAGCGGTAAGCATCGTCATCCAACCATTCGTTCGATGAAAAGAGTAAGTAAACCTGGATTGAGAATTTATAAAAATAATCGTGGTTTGCCAAAGGTTTTAGGTGGTTTAGGAGTTGCAATTATTTCTACTTCTAAAGGGGTCATGAGTGATCGAGATGCTCGTAAACAGGGCATTGGCGGAGAAGTTCTCTGCTACGTCTATTAATCAGGAGCTTTTTATTATGTCTCGCATTGGTAAAAAACCCATTCCTGTCCCTGAAAAGGTTGCTGTCACATTAGATGGGCTTTTAGTAACCGTTAAAGGGCCTAAAGGAGAATTAAGTAGAACTCTTCCTGAAGGAGTCCTGATTAGTCAGGATCAAGGCTCTATAGTTGTTTCTGCAGAGAGTGATAAGAGAAAATCTCGCGAACTTCATGGACTTTCTAGAACTTTAATTGCCAATATGGTTGAAGGGGTAAGCAATGGTTATTCAAAGAAGTTAGAGATTGTCGGAGTAGGTTCCAGAGCACAGGTAAAGGGTAAGAATCTTGTTGTGAGTGCAGGGTATAGCCACCCTGTTGAGGTTATTCCTCCTTCTGGAATTACATTTAAAGTTGAAAATAATACTAGTGTATTAATTAGTGGTATCGATAAAGAATTGGTTGGCAATGAAGCTGCCAAAATCCGCAGTATTCGTCCTCCAGAGCCTTATAAAGGTAAAGGAATTAAATATGATGGTGAACGTATTATTAGAAAAGCTGGTAAGTCAGGTAAAAAATAATTTATCTCTATTCCATTTTCTTTTTTAATTATGACAACTCTTTCTAGAAAACAGAAAACTCAAAAGCGGCATAAACGTCTTCGTCGTTTTTTGAGTGGAACAGAGCAGCGTCCTAGGCTTGCTGTTTTTCGTTCTAACAACCATATTTATGCTCAGATTATTGATGATTTAGCTCAAAACACTCTTTGTGCCGCTTCAACACTTGAGAAGGAGCTCCGTGCGGATAGTAAAGTTAATCCAGGTACTTGTGCTGCTTCTTCTTCTGTCGGAAAACTTCTTGCACAGCGTGCTCTCGAAAAGGGTATAAAGCAAGTTGTTTTTGACAGAGGGGGCAGTATTTATCACGGTAGAGTTAAGGCTCTAGCAGAGGCTGCGCGTCAAGCAGGTCTTACATTCTGATTATTGTTTTACAAATGACCGATACTAAATCAAAAGGCAAAACAAAAGAACAAGGTGCTTCAGCCCCTTCTGCTGCAGAAGGACAGCAACAAGAGCAAAGAAAAAGTAATCGTGGAGACCGCAAAGGAAGACGTTCTGACAGGAGGAATCAGGAAAGGGATTCTGAATGGCAGGAAAGAGTTATTCAGATTCGCAGAGTTTCTAAAACTGTTAAAGGTGGTAAAAAGATGAGTTTTAGAGCAATTGTTGTAGTGGGCAATGAAAAAGGTCAAGTAGGAGTTGGAGTAGGAAAGGCAGGAGATGTTATAGGAGCCGTAAGAAAAGGTGTTGCAGATGGAAAAAAGAATCTTGTTAGAGTTCCTTTAACCTCTAGTAGTTCTATCCCTACACTTTCTAATGGAAGAGATGGGGCAGCTAGTGTTTTGATCCGCCCTGCTGCCCCTGGTACAGGTGTTATTGCTGGAGGTTCTATTCGTACAGTTTTAGAACTTGCTGGAATAAAAAATGTTTTAGCTAAGAGATTAGGTAGTAAAACACCTTTGAATAATGCAAGGGCTGCAATGGTTGCATTGGGGGAATTGCGTACTCATAAAGCCACTGCAAAAGAACGGGGTATATCCCTAGAACAGATTTATTCTTGAAAACCATGACTTTTAAACTTGAATCTTTAAAATCAAATAAGGGTGCACGTAAGCCCAAGTTGAGGAAAGGCAGAGGTATTTCTGCTGGACAGGGAGCCAGTTGTGGCTTTGGTATGCGAGGACAAAAATCTAGATCTGGAAGGCCAACTCGACCTGGCTTTGAAGGAGGCCAAATGCCTTTATATAGACGCGTTCCTAAGTTGAAGCACTTTCCTTTAATCAATCCAAAATCCTTTACAATCATTAATGTTTCTGCTTTAAATGATTTAAAAGAAGGAACAGTTGTCAATCTTGACTCTCTAGTTAAAGCAGGTATTGTTACTAGTCCTAAGAATCCATTAAAGGTTTTGGGCAATGGTAATTTGAAAGTGAAATTGACAGTTCAAGCTTCTTCTTTTACTAAATCTGCACAACAAAAAATCGAAGCTGCTGGAGGCTCGTGTGAGAGTTTTTAGCAAATATGGTAAAGATAAACTTTAATTTATTAAAATTATTTTATTAGCTTGAAATTTCCTTAGATCAGTTCATGCTTGTTACAAGAGGTAGAAATCCAAGTGCATCGGAAGTAATTACTCAGTTAATTCTCAATAAGGAGCTTAGAGGGAGAGTATTAATAACTTTAGGCCTTCTTTTTTTTGTGAGACTAGGTATTTATATTCCAGTCCCTGGCATAGATAGGGAAGCTTTTAAAGAATTTATTCAACAAGGAGGACAGCTTATTGGTTTTTTGGACATATTTACTGGAGGAGGTATTTCAACTCTTGGGATTTTTGCGCTTGGAATTCTTCCCTTTATTAATGCTTCGATTATTATTCAGCTTCTTACGGCTGCATTACCTCAGTTGGAAGATTTACAAAAAAATGAAGGGGAAGCTGGTCGGAGAAAAATTTCTCAAATTACTCGTTACTTAGCTTTAGGCTGGGGGCTAATGCAAAGCTTAGTATTTGCATTAATTCTTAGACAATATTCAGTGGAGAATTTGAGTGAGGTTGCATTTGTTGTTCAAACATCAATTGCGCTAGTTACAGGCTCAATGATTGTGATGTGGTTAAGTGAAATTATTACTGAAAAAGGGATTGGTCAGGGAGCTTCCTTAGTAATTTTTTTGAATATTGTGGCTACTTTGCCTAAGGCACTTAGTTCTACGATTGAAAAGGCCCAAACAGGTGATAGAAGTGATGTTTTTGGAATAATTGTTCTTTTAATAGTCTTTTTGATAACCATTGTTGGAATAATTTTTGTTCAGGAGGGAGCTCGAAGACTGCCAATTGTAAGCGCTAAAAGACAAATAGGAGGCAGTGCTTTATTACCCACTCGTCAAAGTTATTTACCTCTTAAACTTAATGCTGGAGGGGTAATGCCCATTATTTTTGCTTCTGCATTGATTTTTTTACCTATTACAATTGCAAATGTTACTAAGAATCCTTTTTTAATAAAAGCTGCTAGTGCATTAAATCCAGGAGCAGCTAATCCTTGGCCTTATGCAATTACCTTCTTTGCTTTAATTCTTGGCTTTGCATATTTTTATGCTTCTTTAACAATCAATCCAATAGATATTGCAGCGAATCTAAAGCGGGGTGGTGTTGCTATACCAGGAGTTCGCCCTGGAAGTGCTACTGCAAAATATCTCTCTGGTGTTCAAAATAGGTTGACTTTATTAGGGGGTGTTTTCTTAGGATCTGTTGCAATTGTTCCTGCTGCTGTTGAACGTGCTACTAATGTTCAAACTTTTCAGGGATTAGGAGCAACATCTTTATTGATTCTCGTTGGTGTTGCTATAGATACAGCGAAACAAGTTCAAACTTATGTGATTTCACAAAGGTATGAGGGTCTTGTTCGTCAATAATCTAATTCAATCTAAACTTTTATCTTGATTTAATAAAATGCAGAACCGACTATTGTTTTTAGGCCCTCCAGGAGCTGGCAAAGGTACTCAGGCAGAATTGCTTTGCAATGATCACGGTTTATTGCATTTATCCACAGGAGAATTGTTACGAGAAGAAGTTTCAGCGGGAACTGACTTGGGTAAAGAGGCTGAATTGATTATGAATAGAGGTGAACTTGTAAGTGATGACATTGTTTTGTCTATAGTTAAGAAAAGGCTTTCAAATTGTAGTCAAGGCTGGTTATTGGATGGTTTTCCTCGGAATCTTGCTCAAGCACAATTATTAGGAGAATTATTAGAAAAGATTGTTCAGCCTATAAAAGCAGTTCTTTTAATAGAAATAGATGATGAGACCCTTACTGATAGATTGCTCTCACGAGGAAGAAAAGATGACAATGCAGAAGTTATAAGAAATAGGTTGAGTATCTATAGGGAAAAAACGGCTCCTTTAATAAATTTCTATCAAAATTTAGGAATTTTAAGATCTGTTGAAGGGTGTGGAAACATAAAAGATGTGAAAAGTCGGATCAGAAACGCATTAAATTGAACGGTGTAGTAAAATTTGTGTTTGCAAATATGGAGGGCCTCACCATATGAAGGTGCGCGCTTCAGTCAAGAAAATGTGTGAAAAATGTCGGGTGATTCGTCGCCACGGCAGAGTAATGGTCATTTGCACTGCTACTCAAAAGCACAAACAGCGTCAAGGCTAAAACCTTGGCTTTATTTCTTAAGAAAATGGTTGCTAGTTTTTAGTTGATCTTTTCCTTTAGATTGTTTAATTAATCACTCTTTGAGTGATTTCACCTTTATCTTCGATTCAAAGTTTAAGTGGCAAGAATCGCTGGCATCGACATACCCCGTGAAAAACGGGTAGAGGTTGCCCTCACCTATATATATGGGATTGGTTTAACCCGAGCCCAGACTATCCTTTCTAAAACAGGGGTAAACCCTGATATACGTGTTAAGGATTTAGATGATGGTGATGTTCAAAAACT
Source organism: Prochlorococcus marinus str. MIT 0918 (assembly GCF_027359415.1). NCBI lineage: Bacteria > Bacillati > Cyanobacteriota > Cyanophyceae > Synechococcales > Prochlorococcaceae > Prochlorococcus > Prochlorococcus marinus. The sequence goes on along the minus strand of NZ_CP114780.1, from coordinate 1,051,170 downwards.
AAGAGCAGCAACTGAATCCTTCACTGTTGAAGGTGATTTGCGTCGCCAGGAAGGAATGGCTTTGAAACGATTGCAAGACATAGGATGTCTTCGTGGTCGTCGTCATCGAATGAGCCTTCCTGTTCGAGGTCAACGTACTAGGACAAATGCTCGTACTCGTAGAGGTTCTCGTAAAACAGTTGCAGGTAGAAAGAAATAATTTTTTGCTTCCAAGCCTTAGCTATCTAAGGCTTTCTTTCTCTTATCCACTTCTCCAGCAGGCCCACCCTAATGGCCACTCCAGCAAAGAAAACAGGTTCAAAGAAGAATAAGCGCAATGTCCCTAATGGAGTTGTGCATATTCAAAGCACCTTTAATAACACAATTGTTTCTATAACTGATACTAATGGTGAAGTTATTTCATGGTCATCAGCTGGTGCAAGTGGCTTTAAAGGAGCTAGAAAAGGTACACCATTTGCTGCTCAAACTGCTGCAGAAGCTGCAGCGAGAAGAGCAGTTGATCAAGGCATGCGACAGATTGAGGTCCTTGTTAGAGGACCAGGCTCTGGTCGTGAAACCGCCATTCGCGCTTTGCAAGTGGCTGGTCTAGAGATCACACTAATACGTGACGTGACACCTCTACCTCACAATGGTTGTAGAAGAGCTAAGCGCAGGCGCGTTTAACCTTTTTCAATTATTCTAAATTTCTTTATCCCTCTATTTATTGATTTAGCCCGTGTTGCAATACCAGATTGACCGTATCGATCATCAAGTTTCTAATGATCGCTCCCAAACAGGAATATTCCTAATAGGACCTCTTGATAGAGGTCAAGCAACTACTTTGGGTAATTCTCTTAGAAGAGTTCTTATGGGAGGACTAGAGGGTAGTGCAGTCACAGCAGTACGAATTTCCGGAGTTAATCACGAATATGCCACTGTCCCAGGGGTTCGTGAGGATGTCTTAGATATTTTATTGAATTGTAAAGAGCTCACTGTCAATAGTAGAAGCCAGGAGTTGGAAATAGGTCGTCTTGTGGTAAATGGTCCAGCTGAAGTTAAAGCAAGAGATCTTCAATTCTCATCACAAGTTCAAGTTGTTGATAATGATCGTCCTATAGCAACAGTTCAGTCAGGTCATAGTCTTGAGCTAGAGCTTCATGTTGAAAGAGGTATTGGATATCGCCCTGTAGATCGTAGAAATGAAGAGACAAGTGCAATTGACTTGCTTCAGATAGATGCGGTTTTTATGCCTATCAAAAAAGTTAATTTTACAATTGACGAAACTGCTGTATCTGAAGGTGCATCTTCACGAGAAAGGCTGCGCTTGGAAATTGTTACTGATGGTTCTATTACTCCTGATGACGCAGTAGCTGAAGCGGCTAATCAATTAATAGAGCTTTTTCAGCCTTTAGCAACAGTGACTATGGTTGAAGAAGTTCCAGTAGAACCAGAGCCTCCTTCAGAAGCTCAAATACCTTTAGAAGAATTAAATCTTTCAGTAAGAGCATATAACTGTTTAAAACGAGCTCAAGTTAACTCAGTTTCTGATTTAATGGGATTTAGCTATGAAGATTTACTAGAGATTAAAAACTTTGGTTCTAAATCCGCAGATGAAGTTATTGAAGCTTTGGAAAGAATTGGAATTTCTATTCCTCAGAGCAGAACATCTGCATGAATTTAATTTGTACTAGTTCTTAGGAGGAGTTAAGACTATGCGTCATCAACTACGTGTTCCACAGCTTGGATTGCCAGCTGATCAAAGAAAAGCATTATTGCGTGGATTAACAACGCAGTTAATTCGTGAAGGCAGAGTTACAACTACCAAAGCCCGGGCAAAAGCTCTTCGAGATGAGGTTGAAAGAATGATAACTCTTGCAAAAGATGGAAGTTTGGCTGCCAGAAGAAGAGCAATAGGCTTTATATATGATAAAAAACTTGTGCATTCTTTATTTGAAAAAGCTAAAGAACGTTATGGGGATAGAGCTGGTGGTTATACGAGAATTGTAAGAACAGTTTCTAGAAAAGGTGATAATGCTGAAATGGCAATTATTGAGCTTGTTTAAGGTGAAAATATAATTATTTCCTTATCCTTATTGAGGTTTTTAAGGCTTAATTAATTATATGAAGCTTCGGCGAATAGCATTATTAATTCAATATCAAGGTACATATTTTAATGGTTGGCAAAGACAAAAAGCTGGAGAAACTGTTCAAAAAATTCTTGAAGAAAGTATTTTTTCTTTAGAGCCATTTCATGAGATAAAAGTTGTCGCTGCTGGGAGAACTGATTCTGGAGTACATGCTGCTGGTCAAGTAGTTCATTTTGATTCTGTTGGACAAATACCTGTACACAGATGGCCATCTGCATTAAATGGCAGATTACCTTCGTCAGTTAGGGTTATTGATTGCGTGGAAAAACCATTTGAATGGCATGCTTGTTACTCAGCTATTTATAGAAGATATAAATATATGATTTACAATAGCCTCACTCCTAACCTTTTTTTATCTCCTTGGAGTTGGCATAAATATCAATATAAATTGGATGAAAAATTAATGGGATTTGCATTGAATAGTATTATTGGCTATCATGATTTTTCTGCCTTTCAACGAAGCGGAAGTAATAGAGTTAATGCATTGACAACTATTCAAAAAACTAGCCTTTGGAGAAACGGAGATTTAGTGATTTTAGAAATTCAGGCGAGTGGTTTTTTATATGGAATGGTTAGATTATTAGTTGGACAACTTGTGGCAATAGGAGAGCATAAACTTTCAATAAATGAATTTAATACTAGATGGCAGAAAAAGTTAAGATCAGAAGTAAAAGAAGCTGCACCTGCTAAAGGACTTTGTTTTCTTAGTGCTGGCTATCCAGAGCCAGTTTTCCCTGAGAATAGTCCTTTAGATAGCTTTCCAGATTTTTCTGTTGCAACGAATAATCCACCGCCACAGCCTCCTCTTCTTAATTAAGTTAACAACGCTCATTCTTGTATGGAGTTGCAAATAATCAAGACTTCAGCCTGCTTTTATTAAATTAAAATTTTCAAATTATTCTGTCGAAGTGTAAAATAATTGTTTGAGCTAAAGATCATACTTTTTGGTCTTAGTCTCAGCGAATAAGCCCTGCCTTAGGCAGAGGTATACTCAACCGGCATGCCGGAGAGATGAACAAGACTATTACCCCATCCCTAAATTCCCTCAACCGCCAGTGGTATCTGGTAGACGCAGAGAATCAAACACTAGGAAGACTTGCTACTGAAGTTGCATCAATTCTTCGTGGTAAAAGAAAGCCAAGCTTTACTCCACATTTAGATACTGGAGATTTTGTTGTTGTTGTTAATGCTGAGAAAATTCAGGTTAGTGGCAAAAAAGGCATGCAAAAGCTTTATCGAAGGCATTCAGGTAGACCTGGTGGAATGAAAGTTGAAACTTTTAATGCTCTTCAGGAACGTATACCCGAAAGAATTATTGAAAAAGCAATTAAAGGTATGCTTCCTCATAATGCACTGGGGAGACAATTATTTCGAAAATTAAAAGTCTATAGAGGTTCTGAGCATCCTCATGCTGCTCAAAATCCACAAATTCTTAAACTTAATTCTATTTCTAATTAGTTAAATGAATAATTCACCTAAAAATACTGTTGTCTACTGGGGTACTGGCCGAAGAAAAACTTCTGTGGCCCGTGTTCGCTTAGTTCCTGGTACTGGCAAAGTAACTATTAATGGTAGAGCTGGTGAGCACTATTTAAATTTCAACCCTGCATATCTTTCTGCTGTTAGAGCTCCATTAATAACACTTGGTTTGGCTGATGCATATGATGTTTTGGTCAATGTTTATGGTGGTGGCTTAACAGGTCAATCAGATGCCATTAAGCAAGGTGCAGCAAGAGCTCTTTGTGAATTGTCTGCTGATAATCGTAAGCCATTGAAAAATGAAGGCCATTTGAGTAGAGATCCACGAGCTAAAGAGAGAAGAAAATATGGCTTAAAGAAAGCGCGTAAAGCTCCTCAGTTCTCTAAGCGTTAAACATCTTATTTTTATTTATTATTAATTAATTGATTTTTATTATTTAAAAAAATGCCTAAAAAAGATATACATCCCAAATGGTATCCAGATGCAAAGGTTATTTGTAATGGAGAAGTAGTTATGACTACTGGTTCCACTCAGCCAGAGATTCATGTTGATGTTTGGAGTGGGAATCATCCATTTTATACGGGAACACAAAAGATTTTAGATACAGAAGGTAGAGTGGATCGTTTTATGAGGAAATATGGTATGGAAAATTCAGCTCAGGATTCTAAGAATGAACCATCTAAAAAGACACAATCAGCTGAAGACTCATCTTCTAAAAACTCTTAAATTTTTTCAATATATAGGAAGTTGATGTGGTATGGACACTTCAACCCTTAAAGCAAGATTAGAAACAGCATGTTCAAGTTTTAAAAACTTAGAGCTTCAATTAGCTGATCCTGATGTTGCTTCAGACCCTAAACGACTTGAAACTATAGCCAGAGAAAGATCTCGTTTAGAGCCTTTAGTTTTAGACTATCAGCAGCTTCAATCTACTGAGATTGATCTACTCGAAGCAAAACAGTTCTTGCGGGAAAGTAAGTCTGATAAAGAGATGGAGGAACTTGCTCAGGAAGAGTTACAGAAATTAGAACATATAGAACAGGTTTTGTTGAAGCGTTTAACTATTGCTCTTTTGCCAAAGGATCCTAGAGATGAAAGAAGTGTAATGCTTGAGATTAGGGCTGGAGCTGGAGGTGATGAAGCATGTATATGGGCCGGTGATTTAGCTAGAATGTATGAAAGATATAGCTTGAAAATTGGTTGGTCTGTTAAGCCAATGAGTGCTACTGAAGCAGATCTAGGTGGCTTTAAAGAATTGATTATTTCTGTTAAAGGTGAATCAGTATTTAGTCAATTAAAATTTGAAGCAGGAGTTCACAGGGTGCAACGGGTACCCGCTACTGAATCTCAAGGGAGAGTCCATACTTCCACAGCTACTGTTGCTGTTATGCCAGAGGCAGATCCAGTAGAAGTAAAACTAGATCCTACTGAATTAGAAATTAGTACGGCCAGATCTGGAGGAGCGGGTGGCCAAAATGTAAACAAAGTGGAAACAGCAGTTGATTTATTGCATAAACCCACTGGGATTAGGGTTTTTTGTACTCAAGAAAGATCTCAGTTGCAAAATAGAGAACGAGCTTTGGAAATTTTGAGGGCTAAATTATTAGAGAGAGAAATAGAAGAAGCCAATGCTAAAGAGCGATCTGCCAGATTGGCTCAAGTTGGCACTGGAGATAGAAGTGAAAAAATCAGAACTTATAATTATAAAGACAATCGTACTACTGATCATAGATTGGGAGAAAATTTTCCACTAGAAAACGTTCTTGAAGGACAATTAGATGATTTAATTAGCGCTTGCATTGCTGAAGAGCAAAGATTGAAAATGGAAGAGTTGGGGCAACAATCAGATTTATAGTTTTTTAGTTACCTGCTGTATCCAATAACATATTTACTCCATTCCTTATGAAAGCCCGAATCAATTTGTTTTGTCGCCTCAAAACTTAGATTGCCAAATGGTTTATGAGGCTTTCTTTTTAATGGCATATTTGCTTCTTTGGGGGTACGATTCCCTTTTTTGATATTGCATGAAATACAGGCTGTAGTAACGTTTTGCCAATTATCTTCTCCACCTCTACTTCTAGGCATTACATGATCGATAGATAACTTCTCACCCCGATATCCGCAGTATTGGCAAAAGTAGTTATCTCTTTTAAGAATATTCTTTCTATTCAGTGCTAATTCCCTATAAGGAACTTTAATAAAGTATCTCAGACGTATGACAGTAGGTAGCTTTAGATCATTCCTAATTTGATGATTTGTATCTTCTTCTAAACTTTCGGCTTTACCTTTTAACATCAACACTGTGGCTCTTCGCCAACTAGTGATGTTCAATGGCTCATAGGAGGCATTTAACACTAGAACTTGGCTCATTCCAGTTCCAGCTAATTAATTAAATTCATGTTACTTGCATTAAAAGAATCCTGCTGTTTTATCTATTAATTCTTCTATGCTTTTCGATAAGATTGATCCACGTCAAAGAGCTTGGGTAGAAGTTTTTCCTTCAGCGATTACGCAAAACACATTAGCTATTAAAAGCCTTTTGTCAGATAGCTGTTTGTTGATGGCAGTAGTAAAGGCTGATGGTTATGGTCATGGATCAGAAACAGTTGCATCTGCAGCTTTGAGAGGTGGGGCAGATAGTTTAGGAGTCGCTACTTTGCAGGAAGGGATTGATCTAAGAAAAGTTGGTTTAATTTGTCCGATTCTTGTTTTGGGTAATTTAGTTACTTCTGAAGAGTTAGATATTTGCTTGAAGGCTGATTTAATGCCCACTATCAGCTGTATTCAACAGATAAAGCTATGTCAAAAAATTGCTGAAGCTAATTCTACTAAGTTTAATGTTCATATAAAGATTGATACTGGAATGACCCGATTGGGTTGTGATTTGGCAATTGCTTCGGAGTTAATTTATTTAATTGATAATCTTCCAAATATTATTTTGAAAGGAATTTATAGTCATCTTGCTTTGGCTGATGGAGAATCTGATAATTATGCTGAGAAGTTCACATCTCTTCAAAAAACAAAATTTGAAAAGTTTATTTCTCATGTAGCTGACCGATCTCATTCATGTTGTATACATTTGGCTAATTCAGCAGGTACTTTTCTTGGGAAAGAGCTTCATTTCGATATGGTTCGTATTGGACTTGCTTTATATGGTTATAGTCCATTGAAAAAGTTCCAAAATAATGTTTTTTTACAACCTGCTTTGGCAGTGAGAGCTAAAGTTACTTTAATTCGAGATGTGCCTTCTAATGTTGGTGTGAGTTATGGACATACTTTTAAGACTAAAAGTCCTAGTCGACTAGCTGTTGTTGGAATAGGTTATGCAGATGGTGTTAATAGAGCTCTTTCAGGCAAAATCTCAGTTTTGATTGATGGTAAATTTTATCCTCAAGTTGGATCAATTACTATGGATCAACTTGTTGTTGATATTACTGAAAATCCACATATCAAAGTGGGCAGTGTTGTTACTTTGCTTGGCCCTGATGGAAAGGCATGTATATCCCCATTTCAATGGAGTTCTATCAGTGGATCGATCCCTTGGGAGATTCTTTGTGGTTTTAAATATCGTCTTCCTAGGGTGGTAATTTGATAATTCTGAAGAATCTGGATATTTTCTTGGGATAATTAATCTTGACTTGATAAGGTGTAGTAGCTGCTGGAGAGGTGGCTGAGTGGTTGAAAGCGGCTCCCTGCTAAGGAGTTACAGGAGGCAACTTCTGTCGAGGGTTCGAATCCCTCCCTCTCCGTTGAGAAAAGCTTTGAAAATTGTCCATCGCCTTTCAGCATGTTCTGTTTTTAATTGCTTAAAACTACTAAAAAGGCCTGAGAAATTAAAGAATTCTCAGGCCTTTTTAATTTTAGATGTTCTTTTTTAGCTTATCCAGCAGCCCAAACTCCTTTAACAATTGGCATAATTGTATCTAAATGAAGTGTTCCGCATAGTAACCATGCAAAAACAGCACCTCCACATCCGCCAAGCCAAAAACCACTTGTGAAATCTGCCCATCCTGATCTAGTGAATAAATCATTGGGTGGATTAGAAACGGTGCAATCTTCTGGTTGAACGTTTGGTGCTTTCCCTGGAGCGTTATATAAAACAAATAAAGCTGTCAGAATATGAACTGCACCAATAGTCCCTAATAAACCTGCAGTCAGTGCAAATTCACTATTTCTTAATGGACCAGTCATTGCGTAAGGGCCATAAAGGAGATACCCAAAAGCTGCCCCTACTTCTAAGCCACGAAAATTTGGTGAAAGACCAGCACGGTAGAAGGGAAGATTATTGATGAAAGCTTTTGTGAAATAACCAGTATTAACTGGAGTTTCTAAGTTTCCTACACATGGATCAGCGACTGGGTTGACAGCCCATTGATCACTAATTCCTATGTCGCCAGGACGAACTGTGTCATCAACATATTTTTTGTTGAATTTGACAGGTTCAGCTGACTTTAAAAAAGGGTCTTGGAATTCAGTCATGGGCGTATAAAAAACTTGGTTGACTTAAATAGAAACAATGTTTTAATCGGTTGCTGTGATGTAGCGACCAATGAGAACAATGAAAACTGCTGGTGTAACAAGCCCTATAAGAGGGACAAACACAGCAGGAAGCCAGGTTGCGGCAAACTCGCTAGACATCGGATATACCAAAAGATCCATTAATACTTTATAGAGTTAACGTGTAATAGATACGCAATACCCTCATTGGTGACATAAAAGTTCAATCCATTACGGTTCAATGACTCATCTATCACCCTTAAACCAATGAATCAGTTTTTCGCTGCTGGAGCAGCTTTAGTACTTGCCTTCACTCTCTGGGGATTTGGAAAAAAGCCTAAAAACCTTTTTAGGACAAGGGATCCTGAAGGTTTAGCTTTGAGCCAAGTGTCTTTAGTGGAGCCTTCATTGACCGCTGTAAAAAACCAATCTAGATCTAAGCAACTTGAATTGAATGATTATTTACCAAATAAATCTCAACAACGAATTCTTCTTCTTAAACAACTAAAAAAATTAATTTCTTGTGGTCCTGACGAAAGATTGTTGGCGGTCCAATTAGCTAGTGAATGGGGTCACCCATCAGTTATTCCTATTTTAAAAAGAGGTTTAAGAGATATAGATAGTCGTGTAGTTATTAAATCTGCTGAGGGGATTGCTAAGTTTCGAGGCTCTTCGAAAACTGTTTTACAAAAACCTTTAAAAAGTTATCCTCTTAATATTTCTCGTATGCGGTAAATAGGACGGCCTTGACTTTCATGGTAAGTGCGGATTTGTAATTCACCCAGGAGTCCAAAACAAAATAACTGTACGCCTGCAATCCCAAGAATTAATGCAAAAATTAATAGTGGCCTATCACCGATATCATTCCCTGATAATTTGACAAATAAAAGATAAAAACATGTAAAAAAACTACTTAGAATTGCAATAATTCCTCCAAAACCAAAAACATACATAGGCCTTGTAAGGAATCTATTTAAAAACCAAATAGTAAGTAAATCCATCATCACTCTAAATGTTCTATCAATTCCATACTTACTTTTCCCATATTTTCTTCGCCTATGATTAACTTTGATTTCCGTAATTCTACCCCCTTCAATATTTGCTAAGACTGGAAGAAACCTATGTAACTCTCCATATAGTTTCATATCAGACAGAACTTCGCGTCTGTAGGCTTTAAGAGAGCAACCATAATCATTTAGCTCAACACCTGTTACTTTGCCAATAATTTTATTTGCAATTTTTGAGGGTAGTTTTCTTGTTATTTCAGCATCTTTGCGATCATGACGCCATCCACTTACCAAGTCAAAACCTTCTTTTAACTTATTTATTAAAATGGGTATATCTGATGGATCATTTTGCAAGTCTCCATCAAGACTAACAATAATTTTCCCATTTGAGATATCAAAACCTGCTGCCATAGCAGCTGTTTGACCATAATTTTTTCTAAGTAAAATAGAGGTTAATTCTGGAATATTTTGGCTAAGTCTTGATAAAACTTCTGCACTATTATCAATTGATCCATCATTGATAACAATTACTTCAAAACTTTCATTAGTTTCTCTCATGGTATTGATTACTTCTTTAATAAGTTGTTGAATACTTTCTTCTTCATTAAAGATTGGGATGACAATAGATATGTCTATTTGATTGTCCATGTAAAAAATTTAACTATGGATTTTTTTCATGATCAGGTTAGTGAGCTCCCATCATGACAAGATTCAACTCTACCTGCACCTCGGAATATTGATAGATAATAAGAAGAAATAGTATTTTTGGTTATAGGTTGGAGAGTATCTATCCCAATGCCATTATGCCCATGTTGTTTTCCAGAGCTATGCCAATATGAGCTGCCTCCTTTATAAATGGCAACATGAGAACACTTGTATTTAGTCCCAAAGAATAAAAGATCTCCTGGGTGAATTTCTTTTAAAGTATTTTGATCAAATTTTAAACTTGTACAAAATCTTTCTTGTTGATATGCATCACGAGGCAGCCAAATTCCTTCTATAGAAAAAGCTCTTTGAATTAATCCTGAGCAATCAAAGTTTGGGCCTACAGTTCCTCCCCATAAATAATGATTAGGGATATTGTATGATTTTTCAATCCAATTGAGAATATTTGGTAATTTCTTTTTGATTTGCTCCTTACTTAAAGTTGTTGGTCTCCATCTATTTATAGGTTCTATATGGTCAATAATATCTTTTAATTCAAACCAACAATCATAAGAATCTTCTAGAAGTCTAACCCTAAGTCTTGTTCCATTATAGGTTCTTTGAATATTATGCTTTATTTCAAATTTTCTTCCTGAAATTACCTCAGTAGCTAATTCATTACTTTTAATATTTTTAAAGCCATTAACATTAGTATTAAGTTTCCACAAGCTTCCAGAAATGAGTTTTTCTTCGCTGCAAGCAATATTTATTCTAGACATTGAGGGATAAAAATCGATGAGTTTCTATAGTCATGATCCTGCAATGGGATCTTATATACGAAAGTTAATTGAGAAATTTGAAACAGAATTTAGATTTGATCTTAAAAATAATATTTCTATTACTTGGGTTTGTTATCAAGATCAGAATCCAAAACCATTAAGTGGGAAAGGAGCTGGATGGATAGAAAAAAGGCTTTTCTATCCTGCAAGTATCGTTAAGTTGTTTTATGCATGTGCGATAGAAAGTTGGTTGCTGAAAGATTTGATTCTTGATTCTTCAGAGCTTCAAAGAGCTCTATCAGAAATGATTATCAATTCAAGTAATGATGCCACTAGCTACATTGTGGATCTTTTAACAGCCACAACAAGTGGACCTTCTTTAAAAGGACAAAAATGGATGGTTTGGAAAAAACAGAGAAATTGTATTAATGATTGGTTGAAAAGCTTTCCATGGGATGAGTTCCAAAATCTTAATTGTTGTCAAAAAACTTGGAGTGATGGACCTTTTGGCCGTGATAAGGATTTTTATGGAGAATCTTTGCAAAATCGTAATGCACTTACAACCCTTGGAACAGCAAGACTAATTGAATCTTTAATGACAGGAGATTTGTTACCACCTCAAGCAACTAGGAAACTTAAATCACTTCTTTTTAGATCTTTAGATCATATTAAAAGGAAGGAAAATCCAGAAAATCAAGTAGATGGCTTTTTAGGAGAGGGATTACCTATTTCATCTCAATTATGGAGTAAAGCAGGGCTTATGTCTGAAGTAAGACATGACGCTGCTTGGTTTCTTACTCCCAATGGGCAAAAAATGTTGCTGATAATTTTTTCTCAAGGGGAAGCTCTTGCAAAAAACAATTTCTTGTTACCTGCATTTGCTGAAGAATTTAGTAAATGGAAAATGCAATAAAAAAACCCCGTCAATTAGATTGACGGGGTTTTTTCCTTTCCTTCTTGGTTTGATTAGATGAGTGAACCTATCCGAATTTTCCTGAAGTTGAGGCAATTACAAAAGCACCAAAGGTAACAAAGTTACCAACCGTGAAATGCGTCAAGCCTACAAGTCGCGCTTGTACGATGGAAAGTGCAACTGGTTTGTCTCTCCAGCCAACAAGATTGGCAATTGGGGTACGTTGATGAGCCCAAACAAGAGTTTCAATTAACTCTTGCCAGTAACCTCTCCATGAAATTAGGAACATGAAACCTGTAGCCCAGATTAAATGACCAAAGAGGAACATCCATGCCCAAGGAGATAAAGCATTAACTCCAAAGGGGTTGTATCCATTGATTAGCTGAGAGCTATTGAGCCACAGATAATCTCTAAACCATCCCATTAGATAAGTACCTGACTCGTTGAATTGAGCCACATTCCCTTGCCATATTGTTAAATGTTTCCAGTGCCAATAGAAGGTAACCCAAGCAATTGTGTTTAATGCCCAGAACATTGCAAGGTAAGTTGCGTCCCAAGCTGAACTATCACAAGTACCACCTCTACCAGGGCCATCACAAGGGAAGGCGTAGCCAAAGTCTTTTTTATCTGGAATTAATTTAGTACCTCTTGCATCAAGTGCACCTTTGATGAGTATGAGTGCAGTTGTATGAAGACCAAGTGCAATAGCATGGTGAACCAAGAAATCTGCTGGGCCAATAGGTAGGAAGTTGGTTAAAGCATCCTGTCTATTAATCATGTCCATCCAATAATGATTCCCTGGCATGCTATTAGCTGCCAAAGTTGCTGAGCTATTTGCATTAGCTAAAAGTGCGTCAATTCCATACATCACTTTTCCGCTGAATGCCTGAATTGCTTGAGCAAAAACTGGTTCAACTAAGATTTGCTTTTCTGGGTTACCAAAAGCTACAACAACATCGTTGTGTACATAGATACCAAGTGTATGGAATCCAAGAAGCATAGTTACCCAACTAAGGTGGCTAATTAAAGCTTCTTTTGTACTTAGAACTCTTGCAAGTACATTGTCTTTATTAAGCTCAGGATCATAGTCGCGAACAAAGAAGATTGCGCCATGTGAGAAAGCTCCAACCATCAAGAACATTGCAATGTACTGATGATGTGTATAAAGAGCAGATTGAGTTGTGTAGTCCCTAGCAATGAATGCATAAGATGGCAGTGCACCCATATGTTGAGCTACCAAGCTGCATGCAGCGCCAAGAGAAGCAAGTGCTAAACCAAGTTGAAAATGGAGAGAGTTGTTAACTGTCTCAAAAATTCCATTGTGATTAACACCAAAATGACGCCCATCCTTGGCAGTGGTATGAGGATCATTTGGATTATCAGTGTTATGTACCTCTGTGATCTCTTTAAGTGTATGACCAATACCAAATGTGTTGCGGTACATATGGCCAGCAACGATAAACATCACACCAATTGCTAAATGATGATGAGATATATCAGTTAGCCAGAGTGATTCACTTTGGGGATGTAAACCTCCTAAGAAAGTGAATATTGCAGTTCCAGCTCCTTGGGATGTACCGAAAACTGCGTCTACTGAGTCAGGATTCTGAGCGTATGCTCCCCAATTCAAAGAGAAGAATGGAGCTAAGCCTTCTGGATGTGGTAAAACAGTTAGCCAGTTATCCCATCCAACATGTTGACCTCTTGATTCAGGTATAGCAACGTGAACAAGATGTCCTGTCCAAGCAATACTACTAAAGCCAAATAAAACAGCTAAATGATGATTTAACTGAGCTTCAGCGTTTTTGAACCATGCTAAAGAGGGTCTGAATTTGGGTTGAAGATGCAACCATCCAGCAAACAATAACCAGCAAACAAGAATGTTTATAAAAATTGCACCTTGAAAAAGCTGTGCATTGGTTCTCATACCGATGGTGTACCACCAATGGTATAGGCCTGAATAGGCAATATTTACAGGTGAGGTTGCTCCAGCTTGAGTCAATGCATCTGTAATGCCTTGACCAAAATGTGGATCCCAAATTGCATGAGCAATTGGGCGTATATGCAGTGGGTCGGTAACCCACTGTTCAAAGTTGCCCTGCCAGGCGATATGGAACAGGTTCCCTGCAACCCATAAGCCAATTATGGCTAAATGACCGAAATGTGTTGCGAACAGCTTTTGATAAAGCTGTTCTTCAGTCATTCCGTCATGACTTTCAAAGTCATGAGCGGTTGCAATGCCGTACCAAATACGACGGGTTGTAGGGTCCTGTGCCAGACCCTGGCTGAACGATGGAAATTTCGTTGCCATTGAGGGAGAGGTTCAGGAAAGGTTAGCCGAGCCCAATAAGGCGGGCGTGGAAGAAAGCCCAGGTGGTGGCTATTCCACCTAGAAGGAAATGAGCAACACCTACAGCACGGCCTTGAGTAATTGAAAGAGCACGTGGCTGAATAGTTGGAGCTAGTTTTAGTTTGTTATGTGCCCATATTATGGACTCAAATAGTTCCTGCCAGTAGCCTCTGCCACTGAATAGGAACATGAGGCTGAAAGCCCAAACGAAATGAGCTGCTAGGAACATCAGGCCATACATGCTTATGGCTTGACCATAGCTAGTGAGAACTTGGGAAGATTGTGCCCAAAGGAAGTCACGTAACCAACCATTAATAGTGATAGAACTTTGTGCAAAGTTTCCACCGGTTAGTCCCCATACATCACTTTGCATCTTCCATGAGAAATGGAAGATAACTACAGAGATGCCGTTGTACATCCAGAAAAGACCAAGGAAAACGTGGTCCCAAGAAGATACCTGACATGTACCCCCTCTTCCTGGACCATCACATGGGAAACGGAAACCAAGTTGAGCTTTATCAGGAATTAGCCTTGAACTTCTTGCATAAAGAACACCCTTTAGAAGAATTAGCAGTGTTACATGAATAGTGAATGCATGAACATGATGAATCATCAAGTCAGCAGTACCTAGGGGAATTGGACCTATGGCAACTTTGCCACCGACCTCAACTACATTCCCGTTAAAAACTTCACTTAGAACACTGCCAGGTAAATTACCAGCACCTACTAAATTTCCTGTTCCTACAGCACTTTGTTGAAGATTTTGAACCCATTGGGCCAAAAATGGTTGTAATTGAATGCCTGTATCGCTGAACATATCTTGCGGTCTACCAAGAGCACGCATTACATCATTATGAACATAAAGTCCAAAACTATGGAATCCAAGCCACATGCAAACCCAATTCAAGTGACTGATAATTGCATCACGTGCTTTTAGTATGCGATCAAGAACATTATCTATATGGATTGCTGGGTCATAATCTCTAATCATTGCTATTCCAGCATGAGCTGCAGCTCCACATATAAATAGTCCACCTATCCACATGTGATGAGTAAACAGTCCTAAAACTGTTGGGTAATCAATTGCAAGATAAGGATATGGTGGCAAAGCATACATGTGATGAGCAACAACAATGCTCGCAGAACCAACCATTGCAAGGTTGATACTTAGTTGACCATGCCAACTATTGCTGAGAAATTCAAAGATCCCTTCATGTCCTTTTGGAGCAGGGAAAAGCACTGGATCGCCTTTATGGACATCCATAATTTCTTTCATGCTGTGACCAACACCATGAACATTGTTCCGCCACATATGACCGCCAAATATGGCAAAGACACCAAAAGCAAGGTGATGGTGTGAGATATCTGTCATCCAAAGGCTTCCTGTAACAGGGTTTAAGCCACCTTTGTTTGTAAGAATATCTGTGAAGGCCCACCAGTTAAGTGTGAAGAAGTTTTCTACTGTTCGTCCAGCAAGACTTGGGAAAATTTGACTGGCAACAGAAGGATCACAAAGTCGGGGAGCAAGATTAGTTACATCTGCTGCACTAGCAATAGAGACGCCATCCACAACTAGTGGATTACCTGCATCTATCGCATCTAAAAGTGCTGCGACTGGCGCGCCTATGTGAATTAAGTGTCCGGCCCATGCAATAGAACCTAAGCCAATCAGAGCAATCTGATGATGCTGAAGCATAGGTTCGATTTTTTGGAACCATTCAAGTTTTGGAGCAGCCTTGTGATAATGGTAAATACCGCCGTGAAGCATTAATGCAGCCATAATCACACCACCAATGGCTAAAGCCATTAGTTGGACTTCGCTGGTAATACCCCAAGCTCTCCACATTTGGAAAATACCTGAAGTGATTTGAAGGCCTTGATAATTGCCTCCTAAATCAGCATTGAGTATTTCTTGACCTACAACTGGCCAAACAACCTGAGCTCCAGGCTTTACATTTGCAGGGTCGGCTAGCCAACCAGTGTAGTTAGAGAAGCGTGCTCCATGGAAAAAGGCAGCACTCATCCAAATAAAGACGACTGCTAAATGTCCAAAATGAGCAGAAAAGATTTTTCTACTTGTCTCTTCTAGGTCACCTAGATGAGTGTCAAAGTCGTGAGCGTCAGCGTGGAGGTTCCAAATCCATGTAGTGGTTTTGGGACCTTTTGAAAGCTTTGAAGACCAGAACCCAGGTTTATTGAGTTTTTCATAGTCGATAGGAGCATGATCTCTATCGACTGGCTGGTCATAAGGGGTGGGTGCTCCCCCTTTAGCTTTCTCCCCACGTTCTGGTGGGCTAATGGTCATCGAGATTTTTCCTCGAGGAATGGGTTCTTGGTGGGTTTCCACCTGGTTTGCAATTTTGAAATAGAGCAATGATCTACTTCAAAATTGAATAAAGGATCCCTATTTAAAGGATCTGATTTAAAGAGCATAGATCCGAGAGCTAGTTACTACCTATTCAAGTAACAAATGTTCTACCCAGATTTTTCTTTTTTCTTTTTGCCAAAATCTAAATTCTTTTTTTCAATAGATCTGGAAATAGGCCTCTATACTGGGTTTTCCTTAGATGATTGTCACGATGGATGGAAATATTAAGATCAAGCTATTCAAAAAAACTAATTTTTTTATAAACGAGACACTCTCAAATTCTTTACAAATCAGCCAGATTTTTCTCAATTGAAACCTAACAAAAGAATTGCTCTTGGGTTTTCTTCTTCTGCATTTAGCTTATTGCAGAGAATTAAAACACGGGGCCACGCAGAAATCATTGCTTTGACCCCTGGCGCAGTATCTCAAATAGATATTAGATCAGAGGAAATCTTGATCGACAGGCCTGAGAAGCTTTTTCAACGATTTTGGGGACCAGATACAACTTTTATTGTGATAGGTGCAATTGGAGCTGTTATTAGAATAATTGCACCTCTATTAACTGAAAAAACTAAGGATCCAGCTGTACTTGTAATGGATTCCCGGGCAAAGAATATAGTGCCAATACTAGGAGGTCATAAAGCTGGAGCTGAAGAATTAGCTTGCCATTTATCTGAAGACTTTGGAGCTCAATCTATTTTTACTGGCTTTTCTAGAACAGAGAATTTTTTGTCAATAGATAGTTTTGGTGATACTTGGGGTTGGAAGCGTTCTGGATCGATTGCTGATTGGAATAATTTGATGATGCACATCTCGAAAAAACTTTCCATATCTTTTGAGCAAAATGTTGGATCGACTTTATGGAACTCCTCAGAAGGTGCACTTAATCTTTTCTCTAAGAAATCTAATACTGAAAATAATTCTCTAAATACTCCTCTTTTTCATATTTGTTCAGAGGCTCTGAATAAGTGTTGTTGGCATCCTCCAATGTTGTGGGTGGGTATAGGATGTGAAAAAAATACTAGTGAAAGCCTTATAGAAAGATCATTAACAAAGGCTTTTGCTGAAGCAGGCTTGGCAAAAGAAGCTATTGCAGGTTTGGCAACTATTGATATCAAATCAAATGAAATAGGAATAAAATCTCTTCAATTAAAAGCAGAATTGCCAATCCGTTTTTATACCGCTGAAGAATTGGCAAAGGTCTCTGTACCTAATCCATCAAAGATAGTGCAATTAGAGGTAGATACTCATTCAGTTGCAGAAGCATCCTCTTTATTGGCTGCTGGTAAGGGAGGTTCTCTTAAGTTCCCTAAACATATCTATAAGTCACTTGAAAATGAAATAGGTGCAGTGACAATAGCAATCTCTCAATCTAAGGAGCCTTTTGCTCCGCAGAGAGGTGAGCTGCATTTGATTGGTACTGGTCCTGGAGAGATTAGCTTTTTAACAAATGATTCTAGATATGCACTTTCAAGAAGTGCGATTTGGATTGGATATAAACGATATTTAGATCTAATAGAACCTTTAAGAAGATTTGATCAAGTGCGTATTGATAGTTCTTTAACTAATGAAAAAGAACGTTGTTCTGAAGCATTGCGACTTGCAACCCAAGGAGTATGTGTCGCACTGATTTCATCTGGGGATAGTGGTATCTATGGAATGGCAGGTTTGGCTTTGGAACTTTGGTTGGCAAAAACTAAAGCTGAAAGACCTGATTTCCAAGTTCACCCAGGTATTAGTGCTCTACAGGTTGCTGCTTCTAAGATAGGCGCTCCCTTAATGCACGATTTTTGTGCAATTAGCCTGAGTGATTGCTTAACTCCTTGGGGGCAAATTGAAGAGAGAATTAAAGCAGCCTCTGATTCTGACTTTGTAATTGCTTTTTATAATCCTCGGTCTAAAGAGCGTAGTTGGCAACTGCAGAAAGCACTTAATATTTTGATGACAAATCGTTCAAGAAAAACACCTGTCGTTTTCGCTTATCAAGTTGGTAGATCTGAAGAAGAAGTGAAAGTTTATACTCTTGAATCTGTTCCTATAGATAGAGTTAATATGCTGACAGTATTGTTAGTTGGTAATAGTGATAGCTTTGTTAACGATGGATATGTAGTAACCCCTCGTGGCTACTAATTCTTATATTGCTTAAATACAGTAGATTTTACTTTCAAAAATGATTTCTTTGCTTTTTTGAGATAATCCCTTGATCTATTTTCTGAATCAAGAAAAGATCAATGCAGTTGTTAATTTTTTATTACTTGAATTTTGAAACGAATGGATACTAACAAACCTCAGTGGTTAAGAGTTAAAGCACCTCAGTATGAAAGGGTTGGATATGTATCCGAATTATTGTCAGATTTAAATTTAAATACAGTATGCCAAGAAGCTAGTTGTCCAAATATAGGTGAATGTTTTGCAGGCGGGACGGCTACCTTTTTAATTATGGGACCTGGTTGTACGAGAGCTTGTCCTTATTGTGATATTGATTTTGATAAAAGCGTAAGAGGTTTGGACCCTTCTGAACCAGAACGCCTTGGTGAAGCAGTTAAAAGACTTGGTTTAAAACATGTGGTTATTACTTCAGTAAATCGAGATGATTTAAATGATGGAGGTGCAAGTCAATTTATAAAGTGCATTGATGCTGTGCGATTTAGTTCTCCTCAAACAACTATTGAACTGTTAATTCCTGATTTTTGTGGTAATTGGGATGCGTTGAGAATGGTTATGCATGCTTCTCCAAATGTTCTTAATCATAATATTGAAACAGTACCCAGATTATATAAGAAGGCTAGGCCTCAAGGAATATATAAACGTTCTTTGGAGTTATTATTACGCGTTAAAGAACATTCTTCAAAGGTTTATTCTAAGTCAGGTTTAATGGTTGGCCTTGGTGAGACAGATGATGAAGTTTTTCAAGTTCTTTCTGATCTTAATGATCATAAAGTAGATATCGTTACAATAGGTCAGTATCTTTCGCCAGGGCCTAAGCATTTACCAGTTGATAGGTTTGTTCAACCTAATCAATTTGATACCTATAGAAAACAAAGTGAGACGAATTTAAATTTTTTACAGATAATTAGTTCGCCTTTAACACGTAGTAGTTATCATGCTGGAGAAGTGAGAAAATTAATGGAAATGTATCCACGATAATTAATAAATAGCTTTGCCAGCAACTTGGATCCATTCTTGTAGATCCCAATTTACTAAATTATTAATTATCATTGGATCTTGGATAATAATTAGCCTTGCTTCTTCAAAGTTTTTAGCTTCTAGTAATAATATTCCTCCACCACCAGGATTTCCCTCGTTATTTATTAGATAACCAGATGAAAGATTATGACCTGAATCTCTTAACTTTTGAACCCATTTCTTATGCTCTAGAATATATTTCTGCTTCTCTTTAGAGGATAGAGTTAAAATTTTTTCATTAAATTGTTCTTTTTTTATAAAAAAAGACATTGTTTAATGAACATTATTTTCGTCTACTAAAAGCCCCATTCTTATTTTCTCGCTTGGGGGAATTAAAACTTTAAATTGTTTTTTAAATGTTTGCCAATTTTTTAAAATCTTTTTGCATTTAGCACTTTTTGTATGGATGAAATGTTTTTCAATTAAGGGCTTTAGAAGATTTTCTTGTTCTTTAGTTTTTAAATCATGTATTTCAACAATTTCTTGGTTGGTAAGGTGCTCAGATTGTTGTTTTTCATCAAGTAAAAAGGCTATGCCACCTGTCATTCCCGCTCCAATATTTCGACCCGTTTCTCCTAAAACAACAATTGTTCCACCAGTCATATATTCACAGCAATGATCTCCTGCTCCTTCAATAACGGCTTCTACCCCACTATTTCTTACAGCAAAGCGTTCTCCAGCTTTTCCAAGAGCAAATAATTGCCCTCCCGTCCCTCCATATAGACATGTATTCCCTAGAATGACTTGATTGGATGAATTTTCTTTTAAATGCTGCGGCACTAAGGTGATTGTCCCTCCGTTAATTCCTTTACCTACATAATCATTAGCTTCTCCTACAAGAACAATATTCATGCCTTGTAGCAAGAAAGCGCCAAAACTTTGCCCTGCAGAGCCTTTGAATGTGAGATTCAGCTTTCCACTGAAACCTTTGTTCCCATGTATTTCAGCAATATGGCCTGCAATACGAGCGCATACACTTCGATCTGTATTTAATATTTGGATTGTTCGTGAAATAGAGCCATGAGAGATAATTGCATTAGAAATTTCTTTGTCTTCTAGTAGTTCATTCTCTAGAACATTTCCATTCCCATGTGCTTCTTTTTGATGAATTAGCCATGATCTATCATGAGCATCTTTTTTGCTTGAGTTGAGTAAAGAACTCAGATCAATGGAGTTAGTTTTTGAAAGATTTATCTTACGAGGTTCAAGCAAGTCATTTCTTCCAATGATTTCTTCTAAAGATGAGTAACCTAATTCACTTAAGATATGCCTTATTTCTTCAGCAATAAATAAGAAGAAATTAACTACATGTTCAGGAAGTCCAGGGAAACGCTTTCGCAAAGATTCTTGTTGAGTAGCTACCCCTACAGGACATTTATTTGTATGACATATTCTTGCCATAATACAGCCTTCAGCAATCATTGCGATTGATCCAAATCCATATTCTTCTGCTCCAAGCATTGCTGCGATAACAACATCCCACCCAGTTTTCAACCCTCCATCTGCTCTTAACAAGACTCGATCTCTTAATCCATTTTCTAATAGGGATTTATGAACTTCAGTCAAGCCTAATTCCCATGGTAAGCCTGCATGTTTAATTGAACTTAGAGGTGAGGCCCCAGTTCCTCCATCATGTCCAGAAATTTGTATTACATCTGCATTTGCTTTTGCAACTCCAGCTGCAATAGTTCCTATCCCTATCTCTGCGACTAATTTGACGCTTACTTTTGCTTTCTCATGAATTTGGTGAAGATCATGAATCAGCTGAGCCAAATCTTCTATGGAATAAATGTCGTGATGAGGAGGAGGAGAAATTAGTGCAACGCCAGGCTTGCTATTTCTAAGTTTTGCAATATAGGTATCCACTTTCGGGCCTGGTAATTGACCTCCTTCTCCAGGCTTGGCGCCTTGGGCTACTTTTATTTCTAGCTGTTTTCCACTTCTTATATATTCTGGAGTAACTCCAAATCTTCCAGAAGCAATTTGTTTAATAGCTGAACATGCAGTATCTCCATTTTTCAGACCTTTTAGATTAGGCAAAATGTTCGAGACGCCATCTGTATTTACATCATCAAGAATTTTGAACCTTTGAGGGTCTTCACCTCCTTCTCCACTATTGCTTTTCCCTCCTATTCGGTTCATTGCAATTGCAAGCACTTCATGCGCCTCTCTTGAAAGAGCACCAAGACTCATTCCACCTGTGCAAAATCTTTTGCAAATACTTTCCACACTTTCAACTTGTTCGATAGGAAGAGACCGTTTGTTTTTGCTGAATTTGACTAAGTCGCGCAAAGCCGTAGGTGGTCTTGATTCAAGAAGTGATTGATAGGTTGAAAAATGATTGTAATTTGAGCCTTGCTTTACTGCCTCATGCAATGCCTTTGACATTGCTGGGTTATTTAAATGGAACTCTCCTCCACTGCGATATTGAACAAATCCAAAGAAGTCAAGTTTTTTTCGTTCAAGATTAGGATATGCCTGTGTATGGAATAAGAGTATTTCGTTCGATAATTCTTTTAAAGATAAACCAGCTATTCTGCTAGTAGTACCTTTAAAAGCAACATTTATAATGTCAGAACCAATTCCAACAGCTTCAAAAATTTGAGCACCGTTATAACTAGCTAATAGAGAGATGCCTATTTTAGAAAGTATTTTACGTAAACCATCTTCTAATGCTTTTTTCAAATTATATTGTGCTTGTTCAATATTTAGTGAGGGTATTTTTTTACTTTCAATTAATTTCTGAGTCTTAGCACTTAAAAACCAATGTCTAGTTGTTTCCCAGGTGAGCCAAGGGCAAATTGCACTTGCACCATAGCCAATTAGACATGCAACATGGTGCGTGCTCCAGCATTGAGCAGTATCAATAATTATTGATGCATTAAGTCTTATTTGTTTATTTAATAAATGATGATGGACAGCTCCAACTGCTAATAAAGGGGGTATATATGTTTGATTTTGATTAATACCACGATCTGAAAGTATTAATATTTTTGTTCCTTCCTTAACTGCTATTTCTGCATCATTACAGATTTGATTTAGAGTATCTTTAAGGCCTGTAAAATTACCATCAATTGGAATTAGTGTTGATAATGTTTTCGTTAATAAATCTTGATTTGTTATATAAGTCAGATCACTTTCATTGAGGATTGGAGATTCAAGGCTAATTACAGAGAATGTATTTTCTTTAGGTAAAAGAGGAGAACCTCTTTTACCTAAATGCATCTCAAGACTCATTACAAGCTTTTCGCGTAATGGGTCTATAGGAGGGTTTGTTACCTGGGCAAATCGTTGTTTAAAATAATCGTAAAGTAGATGCGGTTTGTTAGAGAGAATTGCTAGCGGAATATCATCTCCCATACAGTATGTAGGCTCTTTACTATTGCTTGCCATTGATTCAATTATTATATCTAAATCTTCTACTGAAAATCCAAATGCTGTTTGCTGCTGTAAAAGATCTAATTTATCTAATATTGTATCTTTAGACCAAGGTTGCACATGAAATTTGAATTGATTTTTAGTGAGCCATTTTTTATAGGGATATCTATTCGCAGCTTCTTTTTTTACTTCCCAATTACGTAATAATCTCTTGTTTACAAGATCAACTGCCAACATTTGGCCAGGGCCTAATCTACCTTTTTCTATGATGTTACTTTCTTCAATATCAACGACACCAGTCTCGGAACCCATAATCACAAAATTATCTTTAGTGATGCAGTACCTAGCAGGGCGAAGGCCATTTCTATCTAGTGTTGCACCTATGAAACAACCATCTGAGAAAACAAGTAATGCTGGTCCATCCCATGCTTCTTGTGTGCAAGCCGAATATTCATAAAAAGCTTCTATGCTTTCTTGGGTTTTCAACTCAGGTTGATTACGAAAAGCTTCAGGGACTAGGGTTAGTAAGCTATCTGTAATCGGCCTACCGCTTCGAACGAATATTTCTAGAGTTGCATCTAGATTGGCTGAGTCGCTAAAGGCCTCATTAATAATTGGTTTTAAATCTTTTGCTGATTCAGACCAAATTTCATTTAGATGAGTTTCAGATGCTTTTGCCCAATTTAAATTTCCCAGCAAAGTATTAATCTCACCATTATGACCAAGCAACCGCATAGGTTGAGCTAAAGGCCATCGAGGGAGTGTATTTGTGCTGAACCTTCTATGGTAAATAGCAAAAGAAATTTCAAAGTTTTGGTTTTGTAGATCTAGATAAAATTCATCTAAGACTTCTGATCTAACCATCCCTTTATAGACAACTGTTTTATTGCTCAACGAAGCAAGATATACTTCTTCCTTATTTGTTAGTGATTTATCTGAAACACTGTTTTGTATACGTTTTCTTAATCTAAATAGGAGATTTTCTATGTTTTGTTCTTGTTCTTTTTCAGTGGTTTCTACAAGCCATTGCTGAATAAATGGAGATGTTTGTCGGGCTAGTGGACCAAGAACAGAAGAATTAACGGGGACATCTCGCCAGCCTTTAGATCGTAAGCCAAGCTTTAAAGCTTCTGATTCAAAAATATCTTTAGCTTTGTTTCTTTGTTCTGGATCATTTGGTAGAAAAACCATCCCTAAGCCAGTTGCAGACTTTTTGCAGAGATTTGCTTCTGGCCAGATACCGTTCAAAAATTTCCAAGGGATAGCACATAAGATCCCTGCTCCATCGCCCGAGTCTCCATCGCCACCACAACCTCCTCTATGCTCCATACAGGCAAGGCCTTTTAGGGCTTGCTGTAAAACCCAAAAACTATTTTCCCCGTCTATTTGAGCTAAAAAGCCAACTCCGCAAGCGTCCTTTTCACCTGATAAGGCTTTTGGGGAACTGCTGTCACAGTAAGGCCAAGTATTAATATGAGATTTGTTAGGCATGAACGAAGCCAATTTGTTTTTTGCCTGAGTAAAGCTTGAAAAGCAGTTGGAGAGGTATCAAATGATTCTAGAGGACTTTATTTAATAGATTTAAAACAAGAAGCGTGATAAATCAATTATTTGAGTCCTTATTTATTTATATAGCTTCTTTTACTAATGATTATCAATAAATGCTTTTAAAAAAAATCTTATAGATGCGCTCGACAGAGTAGAATAAAAGATTATGGATTTGGTTCCTAACCTAATTGATCTAGCCACTCTTCGATGCCAACCATCCAACAGCTAATTAGAACAGAGCGTCAACGACTTACTCGTAAAACAAAGTCGCCTGCCTTGCGCTCTTGCCCGGAGAGGAGGGGTGTATGTACAAGGGTATATACATCAACACCTAAAAAACCTAATTCTGCCTTACGCAAAGTAGCTCGTGTTCGTCTTACTTCTGGATTTGAAGTAACTGCTTATATTCCAGGTATAGGACATAATCTACAAGAACACTCTGTTGTTTTATTGCGTGGTGGTCGTGTTAAAGATCTTCCAGGTGTTCGATATCACATAATTCGTGGAACTCTTGATACCGCTGGAGTTAAAGATCGAAGCCAATCTCGTTCCAAGTATGGCGCTAAAGCATCTAAATCATAAAAAAAACTCTTTATTAATTATTTAAATCATTATTAATTAAATCTTATGTCTAGACGAAATGCGGCAGAAAAAAGACCAGTTTTACCTGACCCTCAATTTAATAATCGTCTTGCATCTATGATGGTTGCAAGACTAATGAAGCATGGAAAGAAATCAACTGCTCAAAGAATTTTGTCTCAAGCCTTTGGACTCATAAATGAGAGGACTGGAAGCGATCCTGTAGAGCTCTTTGAAACTGCAATAAAGAATGCAACACCTCTTGTAGAAGTTCGTGCCAGAAGGGTTGGTGGGGCAACATATCAAGTGCCTATGGAAGTTCGTCAGGAAAGAGGTACTGCAATGGCCCTGAGATGGCTTGTAAACTTTTCAAGAGCAAGAAATGGCAGGAGTATGGCTCATAAGCTGGCTGGAGAATTAATGGATGCTGCTAATGAAGCCGGTAGCGCAGTTAGGAAGCGTGAGGAAACTCATAAAATGGCCGAAGCAAATAAAGCTTTTGCTCATTATCGGTATTGATTTTTTAGCAAAAAAAGAGAAAACGTTTCACTTTTTACCTGTTGACCTGTAGAGTCACATCCGCTTTTACCATCAGCACCTGGAGAAATAGCTGTGGCTCGTGCCTTCCCCCTTGAACGAATAAGAAATATTGGTATTGCAGCGCATATAGACGCTGGAAAAACCACTACAACTGAGCGAATTCTCTTTTACTCAGGAGTTGTTCACAAGATTGGAGAAGTTCATGACGGTGCAGCTGTTACAGATTGGATGGCCCAAGAAAGAGAACGGGGTATAACAATTACTGCTGCAGCGATTTCCACTAGTTGGCAAGATCACAGGATTAACATCATTGATACTCCAGGTCACGTTGACTTCACTATTGAAGTTGAAAGATCAATGAGAGTTCTTGATGGAGTAATAGCTGTTTTTTGTGCGGTTGGTGGGGTTCAGCCTCAATCTGAAACTGTATGGAGGCAAGCAGATCGATATTCAGTTCCTAGAATGGTTTTTGTTAATAAAATGGATAGAACTGGGGCAGATTTTTTAAAAGTTTATGGACAAATTAAAGATCGTTTGAAAGCTAATGCTGCTCCCATTCAGCTTCCAATCGGATCAGAAGGAGACTTAAGTGGAATTATTGATCTAGTAAGTAATAAGGCCTATGTCTATAAAAATGATCTTGGCACTGATATCGAAGAGACAACAATACCTTCGGATATGGCAGATCAGGCAGAAGAATGGAGATCAAAGTTAATGGAGACTGTTGCGGAAACAGATGAAGCATTGATAGAAGCTTTTCTTGAAAATGGAGAATTATCTACAGAGCAGTTAAAAAAAGGTATTCGTGAAGGTGTATTGAAACACGGTCTTGTGCCAATGCTATGTGGCTCTGCTTTTAAAAATAAAGGAGTCCAATTGCTTTTGGATTCAGTAATTGATTATTTGCCTGCACCTATTGATGTTCCTCCTATACAAGGGCTTTTGCCTAATGGAAAGGAGGATGTAAGAGCTTCTGAGGATAATGCTCCATTTAGTGCACTTGCTTTTAAGGTCATGGCAGACCCTTATGGGAAATTAACTTTTGTTCGTTTGTATTCTGGAGTGCTAGAAAAAGGTAGTTATGTTCTAAATTCTACGAAAGATGCCAAAGAGCGTATTTCTAGATTAGTTGTATTGAAGGCAGATGATCGTGAGGAGGTTGATCAACTTCGTGCTGGAGATTTAGGCGCTGTTCTTGGATTAAAAAACACCACTACTGGAGACACTTTATGCGGCACAGATGATCCAATAGTTCTTGAGACTTTGTTTGTTCCTGAGCCAGTTATTTCTGTTGCTGTTGAGCCAAAAACAAAAGGCGATATGGAGAAATTGTCAAAAGCTTTAATTGCTTTGGCAGAGGAAGATCCCACATTTAGGGTTAGCACTGATCAAGAAACAAATCAGACTGTTATAGCTGGGATGGGAGAATTACATCTGGAAATTCTTGTAGATAGAATGCTTCGTGAGTTTAAGGTTGAGGCTAATATTGGTGCTCCACAGGTTTCTTATAGGGAGACAATAAGATCTAGCTCTAAAGGAGAAGGTAAATATGCACGTCAGACTGGAGGTAAAGGCCAGTATGGTCATGTTGTGATTGAGATGGAACCAGGAGAACCAGGTTCAGGGTTTGAATTTGTTAATAAAATTGTTGGAGGAGTTGTTCCCAAGGAATATATTGGCCCAGCATCTAATGGAATGAAAGAAACGTGTGAATCAGGGGTATTGGCAGGATATCCATTGATTGATGTAAAAGTCACAATGGTAGATGGTTCTTTCCATGATGTTGACTCTTCCGAAATGGCTTTTAAAATTGCTGGTTCAATGGCCTTCAAAGACGGAGTAAAAAAATGCAACCCTGTTTTGCTTGAGCCAATGATGAAAGTAGAAGTCGAAGCTCCAGAGGATTTTCTAGGGTCTATTATTGGGGATCTGTCCTCACGAAGAGGACAGGTTGAAGGACAATCCATTGATGATGGAGTTTCTAAAGTTCAGTCAAAGGTTCCTTTAGCTGAAATGTTCGGTTACGCCACTCAACTTCGATCTATGACTCAAGGACGAGGTATATTCTCAATGGAGTTCAGCCAATATGAGGAAGTCCCTCGTAATGTTGCTGAAGCAATTATCTCTAAGAATCAGGGCAATTCCTGATATCTTCTACACCAATCGTCTATTATTAACCTGATTCTTTAAACAAATGGCTAGAGAGAAGTTCGAAAGAAACAAGCCGCACGTCAACATTGGGACCATTGGTCACGTTGACCATGGGAAGACCACTTTGACTGCAGCTATCACTAATGTGTTAGCTAAAAAAGGTCAGGCGGAAGCACAAGATTATGGTGATATTGATGGTGCTCCAGAAGAGAGGGAGCGCGGTATCACGATTAATACTGCTCATGTTGAGTATGAGACAGAAGGCAGGCATTACGCTCATGTTGATTGTCCTGGTCATGCTGATTATGTAAAAAACATGATCACTGGGGCTGCTCAGATGGATGGGGCGATTTTGGTTTGTGCTGCCACAGATGGTCCAATGGCTCAAACAAAAGAGCATATCCTTTTAGCTAAGCAAGTTGGTGTACCAGCACTTGTTGTTGCTCTTAATAAATGCGACATGGTTGATGATCCTGAGATTATCGAGCTTGTTGAAATGGAAATCCGAGAGCTTTTAGATAGTTATGATTTCCCTGGTGATGAAATCCCAATTGTTCAGGTCTCTGGTTTAAAAGCTCTTGAGGGTGATGCTGAATGGGAAGGCAAAGTAGAAGAACTAATGAAAGCGGTTGATGCTTCTATACCTGAGCCTGAGCGTGATGTAGACAAAGCATTTTTGATGGCAGTTGAAGATGTTTTCTCTATTACAGGCCGAGGTACAGTAGCTACAGGGCGTATTGAAAGAGGAAAGGTAACTAAAGGGGAGGAGGTTGAAATTGTTGGTATTAAAGACACCAGAATGACTACTGTTACTGGTATTGAAATGTTCAGAAAATTTTTGGATGAAGGTTTAGCGGGAGATAATGTTGGTTTATTGCTTAGAGGAATAGAAAAAGAGGATATTGAGCGTGGAATGGTTCTTGTTAAAAAAGGATCGATTACGCCTCATACACAATTTGAAGGTGAAGTGTATGTCCTTAAGAAAGAGGAGGGAGGCAGACATACTCCTTTCTTTGCAGGCTATCGTCCTCAGTTTTATATCCGAACAACAGATGTAACAGGTCAAATTACAGCTTTTACTGCTGATGATGGTACCAGTGTAGAAATGGTTATGCCAGGAGATCGAATAAAAATGACTGGTGAATTGATTTGTCCTGTTGCGATTGAGCAGGGCATGAGATTTGCCATTAGAGAGGGTGGACGGACTATTGGAGCTGGAGTTGTTTCAAAGATTATTAAATAAATTTTGAATGATGGCTGGATTTCGATCTGGCCATCAGGTAAATTAGTTTATTAGGCTTTAATTTGATTTAGAGCTAAGTTTTTGAACCTAGAAAATCTATTTCATTCCCTCAATAAAGAGGAAACTATCAGGAGTACATCTCATGTCAACAGCTATAGCCCAGCAGAAGATAAGAATACGCTTGAAAGCTTTTGATAGGCGAATGCTAGATCTTTCTTGTGAAAAAATCATTGAGACAGCTGATAACACAGCAGCTACAGCTATAGGGCCAATTCCTCTTCCAACAAAAAGAAAAATTTATTGCGTATTAAGGTCTCCTCATGTTGATAAGGACTCAAGAGAACATTTCGAGACTCGTACACATAGACGCATAATTGATATTTATAATCCATCTGCTAAGACAATTGATGCATTAATGAAACTTGATTTGCCAAGTGGTGTTGATATCGAAGTTAAGCTTTGATGTTTAAAATCTCTCATTAGACAAAACATTTAAGTAATATCTATATATGTTCTTTGGAAGAGCCCGTGACAGATATATCAGTCAGGGAGTTGCCACTTTTCCCTCTTCCTGATGTCGTTTTGTTCCCTCAGGAGGTTCTTCCACTTCACATCTTTGAGTCTAGATATCGAATGATGCTCAAGAGTGTTTTGGAGACGGATAGTTTATTTGGAATAGTTCGCCTGAATCCAGCAACTAAAACGATCGCTGATGTAGGCTGCTCCGCTCAAATTATTAAACATCAGACTTCAGCAGATGGCCGTAGTAATATTGTTTCTCTTGGTCAACAGCGTTTTCGAATATTAGAGATTATTAGGGAAGCGCCTTTCTATACCGCAATGGTTAGCTGGATAGATGATGAAAACGTTGCAGATCAAGATGAGTTGCTAAGACTGTCAAGCTCTGTATTGCTTGCATTAAAAGATGTAGTTTCTTTGACAGGGAAGTTAACAGATTCAGAAAGGAGTTTACCTGAGGAACTTCCTGATCTCCCTAGAGAATTATCATTTTGGATTGCTTCACACTTGGGCGGTCCAGTAGCCGAGGAACAACAAAAATTATTGGAGATATTAGATACTCAATCACGTTTAGAACGTGAATATGAGATGCTAGATACTACTCGTAAGCAGCTAGCAGCTAGGACTGCCTTAAAGGAAACTCTTTCTAACGCTGATCAAAAGAATAATTAATGATTACTAATCTTTTTATAATTCTATTTATTGTTGGGTCGTTAATAATTTCATTAATATTGTTGAATGATAGGAAATATGTTTCATCTAGAAGTGTTTCCTCTGCATATGATTCATGGACTAATGATCGCTTATTAGAGAATTTGTGGGGTGAACACATACATCTTGGTTATTATCCAAATTATTCAAAAAAGGTTGATTTTAGACAAGCAAAAATTGACTTTGTACATCAATTAATTAATTGGAGTGGATTAGATAAGCTCCCTAGGGGTTCTCGAGTAATTGATGTAGGTTGTGGTATTGGTGGTAGTTCAAGAATATTAGCTAAAGATTATGGTTTTGATGTTTTAGGTATAACTATTAGCTCTAAGCAAGTTGAAAGAGCGAAGCAATTAACTTCAAAAGAACTTACTTGTGATTTTCAAGTTATGGATGCTATAGATTTAAAATTTAAAAATGGAAGTTTTGATGGAGTCTGGAGTGTAGAAGCAGGTCCTCATATTCTTCATAAGCAGTTATACGCTGATGAAATGCTTAGGATTTTAAGACCAGGTGGTGTTTTGGCTGTAGCAGATTGGAATAAAAAAGGAGATGATAAAAAGACTAATTTTATAGAGAAAATTGTTATGAAACAGCTCTTAAATCAGTGGTCTCATCCAGAGTTCTCAACGATTGAAAGTTTCAGGGCTAATTTATTAAATAGTTCATTTTCATCGAGTAAAGTATATACAGAAGATTGGACAGATTTTACTATTGATTCATGGCATGATTCAATTTACGAAGGGATGCGAAGGCCAGACGTTATGTTCAAACTAGGTCCTCAATCTTTTATAAAGGGACTTAGAGAAATTCCAACTATTCTTTTGATGAGATGGGCTTTTGGTAGCGGATTGATGCAGTTTGGTGTATTTAAAACCCGCGGGTAAGTTCATCTATATTCATTTCATTGTTTAGATAAGATCCAAAATAAACTATATGTTCACATAAAGGTTCTAATACTGTTTTAAGAATATCTTTTACATTGATAGTGTTTTTCTTTAATTCAATATCAATAAAGAAAATATATTCACCTAATTCTCTTTTTGAGGGTCTTGATTCTATCCGACTCATGTTAAGACCTAAATCCGCTATGCCGGTTAATGCTTTTAATAAAGAACCAGGAGTATTTGAATGTAATGAAAATGCAAAACTTGCTATGTCACCTTTTTGCATATGTTCTTCATTGTTGAGTAATACAAATCTAGTGCAATTGCCAGCCACATCATTAATGGGATAAGCAATGGATCTAAGCCCTTCAATTTCAATAGCATGCTTCGAAGCAATAGCAGCCCGAAAATTGCTACCTTGAACCATTCTTACAGCTTCTGAAGTGGAACTTGTTGGTAATTGAAGTGCATTAGGTACGTTTTTATTGAGCCATTGAGTACATTGAGCTAGTGCTTGTGGATGTGATAAAACTTCTGAAATCTCATTTATGCTGCCACTACTGATTAATGCATGACGAATAGGTATTACCAGTGCTCTTTTGATAAATAAATTTGGATAAGCCCATAAGGCATCTAACGTAGATGTAACTCCTCCTTCTACAGAGTTTTCTATGGGTACTACAGCAGCTTCGCAATGTTTAGTAGCAAGATGTTCAATCACTGACCTAAGCCCCATACGAGGTATAAACATAGGCTCTGACAGGTTTTCTAGCTTTGCCAAAGCACAAGCTGCTTGTTCGGCATAGGTCCCTTTTGGTCCGAGATAGGCCACTTGAGTTGGCATTAGTGAAAAAAAGAGTGCAAGTGTCGATAGGATCGTGTCGCGTCAGTTGCCAATTATGTCTCTGGCTTTTAATGCTCGACAGAAAATTGATTTGCCTGTCAAAGAAAATTTTCAGCGACTTCCTGATTATCTCTTACAACAAGAAAGAGTTGTTGGAGCAATGCTTGATTCTAAAAAGCTTGATTATTTAGGTGAAGGTAATTTTCGTTATAGAGTAACCAGTTTTAAGGTTTTTCAATTAGAGGTTAACCCAGTTGTATCCATTGCGGTTAAAAACAGTGAAGGGAATAAACTACAAATGCATGCTACTGATAGTGAGCTGGATGGATTGGGATTGGTAGATGACTTTGAATTAATGCTTGATGCGACTCTGATTGCAACTGAAACAGGTTTAAATGGTGAGGCTTTCCTTGGAGTGAGTGTAAGTCAACCCCCTTTGTTGAGACTGATACCTCCAAAAATTCTTGAATCCACAGGTCAATCAATTTTAAATGGTATTTTACTAGGCATTAAAGCTCGTGTAGGTAAGCAATTAATTAGTGATTTTGAAGATTGGTGTAAATATGAATAAAAGGAGACACTTCATAATCTATGAAATTATTTTTGATAAAAAAGTTTTTCTATGAAGCTTTGTTGGGCCGGATTTAATTAATGCATTTCGATGAAAGGCTGTGCCATAACCAACGTGTTTTTCTAAACCATAACCTGGGTAAATACTTGCTAATTGTTTGATAATTGCATCCCTGGCTTCTTTAGCCAAAACACTTGATGCAGCTATAGAGGCTTCCTTATCTTCTCCTTTGATTAATGTTTGCTGAGGACCTAACCAGCCTTGTAAGGGTAATTTCCCATCAATAAGAAGTAGATCTGGTTTCGGAGATAGAGAAGAGATCGCTCGCAACATAGCTTTTTCTGTGGCCGCACGAATGCCAATTAAATCTATTTCTCTTGCTGAGGCTTCACCAATAGCCCAGCTTTGAGATGCACGTTTAATTAATGGAACTAGAGCAGCTCTTTTTTTAGCGGATAATTTTTTGCTGTCTTTGAGACCTGCTGTAATCAAATCTGTTTCTGCGTTCTTTTCTAAAATGACTGCTCCTGCATAAACTGGCCCAAACAAGGCTCCTCTCCCTACTTCGTCTAAACCTGCGACTATTGGTTCATTCATTTTAACTAGAAGCAGATGAACGTCTTCTACGGCGCCTAGGGTCTTCTATCTCCTCAGGTGCTTGTTGATCTGATTCTGTTGAATCAATTTGATTAACTTCTAAATTATTTTCTTTTTTATTAGATATCTCTTGAATAGCTTCGACTTGATTATCAATCAATTCTGTTTCTATAGATAAATCTTGAATGCTTTCTTTAGCTTTCTTTCTCGTATTGGTTGTAATTACCTCTGTTACTTCTTCTTGTTTTAAAAGGTCATCATTCTCTTCATTTTTTCTAATTACATGTACTAATAGATTGTCATTGGTTGTTTCTTTGTCTAGCAGTAAAGTTGGACTTAATCCTAAATAGCTATATACATACTCTTCTTCAGCATCCATTTTGATAGAAACTTTTTCTATTTCTTGCGATGCATTTGCTTCTTCAATGTTTAATTCTTGGCTTAATACTTTTGTTTTAGACTCTCCTTTTTCTCCTGGAATATTATTGATTTGATTATTTGAGTTGATTTCATTTTCTTTCGATATATTATCGGCATTGGTATTATTCAAAACTGAAGAGTGCATTTCTTTTTTCTCAGGCATTTTGGCAATATGACCCAGCCCTGAACAGTGGCTACATTCTTTGCTGAATAATTCATAAATATTTTGTCCTTGTCTTTTTCGAGTTAGCTCGACTAAGCCTAGTTCAGTTAATTGAGCAATTTGAGGCCTTGAAGAGTCATCTTTTATTGCGGATGTAAAATATTCTAAAAGTTGTAATTGATCTCTTCGTGATTCCATATCAATAAAATCAATTACAATTACACCGCCAATATTTCTAAGCTTTAATTGTCTGGCTATCTCTACAGCTGCTTCACAGTTTGTCCATAGAACTGTTTCTCTAGAGTTAGATGATCGAGTAAAAGATCCTGAATTTACATCTATAACAGTCAATGCTTCTGTAGGTTCAATTATGATATAACCACCTGAGAGAAGATCTACTCTTGGCTTGAGAGCATTTAATATTGCCGTGTCAATTTTAAAGTGTTCAATTAAATTGTTAGGTTCGTTATGACATTCAACTATCACATTTGAGTAATCCTGCGCAAGAAATCTTTTAACTCTTTCTTGCCCTGCATTTGAATCAACAATAACTTTAGACAATTCAGAATTTATGTGATCTCGAAGAACTCTATGAATAAAATCTTCATCTCTATTTAAGAGTGTCGGGGGATTAGCGCGTTCGGATGCTTGTTGTATTAATTCCCATTTTTTTAGAAGATTTTCAAGATCTTCTATTATTAACTCTTCTGCTATTTGCTTAGCTTCAGAACGAATTGTTAATCCTGTGCCAGGAGGTTTAATTAAGACTCCTAAGGCTCTCAGTCGATTCCTTTCATTTTCTGTATTAATTAGTCGAGAAATATTTACGCCTTGTCCATTTGGTTGGAGCACTAAGTATCTACCTGGCAATGAAATATTTCCTGTTAGCCGAGGGCCTTTGTTCCCTGTTGGCTCCTTCATTACTTGAACTAAGACTTTTTGACGAGGCTCTAGTAATTCGGTAATGCTAGAAGCATTTTTCTGTAGCTTTAAAGGACCTAGATCTGTTACATGAATAAATCCATTTTTTTCACTTGCTCCAATGTTTACAAAGGCAGCATCTATCCCTGGAAGTACATTCTCGATTGTGCCTAAATAGACATCTCCAATTTGGTAACGACCTTGTGCAACGATTAATTTGTCTACTCGGTCATCGGTGAACAAGGCGGCTATTCGCTCTTGCTCTGCGATGATAATTTTTTGGGGCATATAGAAAAAAAGAGAGTTCTGTGCTCAGTGTTTAAAAATAATTTGCAGGAAATCTGCTTATGAGTTGGATAATCGTTAAGATCTAGGCTTTTGGAAGGATTAAAAAAAGAGAGCTAGCTCTTATTAAGAATTGATTGATGAAGTGCCGGATACAACTTCCCGGATTTTTTGAGTTGAAACTGATCGCTCTTCCAAAATAACCTCAGGGTGATTGAGCTCTACTTAGCCTTTGACCAACCCAAAGTTATTTTAGCACTTTTTTAAGATAAGTTCATTTCTTTGTATGTCTGTAATGCTCAAAGTAGCTTCTAAAGAATTTGTTAGCCAATACTTTACATGTATTGGCTTTATGCTCTGACCTAATGGCGAGATTGAGGATTCAAGTTCTATTGAAATAGATTTTTGATTAGATGTTTTTTTATCATTAATTATTGCATCTTTCAATTTTAAGCTGTTTAACTGAGGCTTAAAATCCCTTTCCCGTCGATGCCCTTTTTTATTAGTATCAATCCAAATTAGCTCTTGTGAATTGAGTATGTTTTGTATTGCTTGATTCCATTTATTTAAATTCATTTCTTCATTGGAATTAGTAGTAATTACAAAGCTCCATTTTGCTTTTGATAAATTTTGGGAAAGACTAGTTTTATTAATTAAAATTGTCTCTGCTTTTAGTAAATTTATCCCTTTAGGTAATAATCGCTGCAATTGATTTCTTATAATTTTAGGATCAACTTCTTCATAGAAATCAACATCCATCCATTCTCCGAATCCTTCTACACCAAGTGGTAATGCAAGTGCAATTTGCAATCTTGGAAGAGGATGAAACCCACCTGAATAACTAATCGGCAATTCACTTCTTCTGAATGTTCTTTCTAATAAACGTATTAGATCTAAATGACTTATTAAATGCATAGGATTTGTTTTTGCAAATTTAATTCTTATTCGGCATTTTCTATCTATATGTGGGGACTGAGTGTCTTCTCTGACTGGTATTTCTTGAGGTTGTATTACATTGTTGTGACCTAATTCAGGACCGCATACGCCACAATTACTACATTTATCAAAGGAACAATCTGGAACAGTATCAGCCGCAAGAGCATTTTGGAGGTCTTTTATTAGCCATTGCTTATTTATTCCTGTATCTATGTGGTCCCAAGGAAGTGGTTTTGAGCAGAAAGCGATTAATTCATCTTCAGTCAGTTTTCTAACCGATTCCCAAGTGCCTAGTTCTATATCTCTGAGTTTATTTTGAAGGCCTGCTTTAGAGATCGCAATAGACCATGCTTTATAAGCACGGTCTTGGGATTCGAACCAAGCATCCATCCCTGCCCCACTTTTCCAAGCTGTTTCAATAACAGGTGCCAGTCGCCTATCTCCTCGTCCAAGGAAATTTTCGATAGTTGAAATCCTGACATCTGTAAAATTAATTTTGATATGCTTAAGATTCAGATTTTGAAATTCTAGTTTTAGAAGTTCTTGACGTCTTTGTAATTCAAGACTAGAAACACTATGCCATTGAAATGGTGTATGTGGTTTAGGAGTGAAATTACTGATTGTTAGATTAAGATATAACCTTCCAAAGTCTTTGCACTCGTCCTGTAGCCAATGACAGGTTGCAGCAATGTCTTTTATATCTTCATCTGTTTCTCCTGGTAATCCGATCATAAAATATAGCTTTACTTTTTTGTATTTATGCTCCATTGCTTTGCGTATGCCATTAAGCAGGTCAGCATTTGTGAGGCCTTTATTAATAATATCTCTTAACCGTTGACTTCCTGCTTCAGGTGCAAAAGTAAGTCCTGCTTTGCGGCTACCACCAAGGATATGAGCAATATTGTCATCAAATCTATCTATCCGTTGACTAGGCAATTGTAAAGTGATGTTTTTGTCTCCAAGCTTATTTCTAAGTTCAACACCAACTTGTGGGAGGGATAAATAATCACTACAGCTAAGTGATAGCAAAGAGAAATCGCTATAACCAGTTTTTTTCATCCCTGTTTCAACTGCGGTGACAATTTCTTCTGGAGCAACATCTCTTGCTGGACGCGTAAGCATACCAGGCTGGCAAAAACGGCATCCGCGAGTACAACCCCTTCTAATTTCAATTGTTAGTCGATCATGGACTGTTTCAACGTATGGGACAAGCCCCATCGAATATTGGGGCATTGGATTGGCAACTCGTCTAATAATTTGCTTTGGGGATGACTTGTCTAATGGCTCAATCGAAGAGTAATCAGGATTTGCTTGGTATAGAGAAGGGACATATACACCTGGTATTTCAGAGAGGTAAAGAAGTGCTTCAGTTCTCTTCAGTGCTAATCTTTTGGATTCTTGTATGATCAATCCTATTTCTGGGAGTAGTTCTTCTCCGTCTCCCAGAGCAAGAAAATCAAAAAAGTAGGCATAGGGTTCGGGATTACTTGTTGCTGTTGGCCCCCCTGCAAAAATCAATGGAGAGGAATGTGGATCGTTTAATTTAAGGTTTTCTCGATTTTTTGCGTAAATATCAATTTCGGCTAAATCAAGCATCTCTAAAATATTTGTTGCACCTAATTCGTAACTGAGACTAAATCCAATCAGGTCGAAGTTCTTTAAAGGTTGTCTAGATTCCACACCAAATAAACCTACTGACTGTTCTCGTAGACGTTTTGCTAGATCAGGTCCTGGGAGATATGCCCTGTCACAAAGTTGATTTGGAATTTTATTGAGAATTGAATATAAAATTATATGTCCAAGATTACTTGCACCTACTTCATATAATTCTGGATAACTCAGTACCCAATGGACTTCATTTTTATGCCAGTCTTGGTTTTGAGTACCAAGCTCTTTGCCCATGTATTGAGCTGGCTGATGAATCTCATCATTGATTAATTGCTCAAAGTCAATTGGATTAAATAATTTTTTAGTTTCTGCGGCTGACTTGCTCACAGTTAATACAAGAGAAACAAATGCGTTCTTTTACATCGTATGCAATTTCTGTGCACATAGGTACCTTTTTCAAGGCAGTATGGAAAAGGATTGTATTGATTCTCTCGTGGTTAAAGTCAACAGTAATTACCTGAAGCTTAAGGCTGGTTATCTCTTTCCTGAAATTTCTAGGAGAGTGAACGTTTTTTGTGAGGCTAACTCTAAAGCAGA
Source organism: Prochlorococcus marinus str. MIT 0918 (assembly GCF_027359415.1). Classification (NCBI taxonomy): domain Bacteria; kingdom Bacillati; phylum Cyanobacteriota; class Cyanophyceae; order Synechococcales; family Prochlorococcaceae; genus Prochlorococcus; species Prochlorococcus marinus. Next base: position 1,013,321 of record NZ_CP114780.1, on the reverse strand, counting down.
TTTGATAAGACTTGGTATTGGTGATGTGACTGAACCTTTGCCTGAGGCTTGTTGCAGGGCAATGAAATTAGCTATTGAAGATATGGAAAGCCATAAAGGCTTTCATGGCTATGGTCCAGAGCAAGGCTATTTATGGCTTAGAGAAACCATTGCTAAAAATGATTTTCAATCTAGAGGTTGTGATGTTTCTCCTGAAGAAATTTTCATTTCAGATGGTTCAAAATGTGATAGCAGCAATATTTTGGATATCCTAGGTCAAGGTAACCACATAGCAGTTACCGATCCTGTATATCCAGTTTATGTAGATAGTAATGTGATGGCTGGTCGAACTGGATCTGCTGACTCTTTAGGTCAATATGAAGGATTGTCTTATATACCATTGAACGCAGAAAATAATTTTGAAGCAGAAATACCTAAGAAGGCTGTAGATTTAATTTATTTATGCTTTCCTAATAATCCCACTGGTTCTGTTGCTAGTAAGGATCAATTGTCTAAATGGGTTGATTATGCAAATGAGCATGATGCGTTAATTCTTTTTGATGCTGCTTATGAAGCTTTTATTCAAGATTCATTTATCCCTCATTCGATATTTGAGATTGATGGTGCTCGAAATTGTGCGATTGAATTTCGGTCGTTTTCTAAGAATGCAGGTTTTACGGGAACACGCTGTGCCTTTACTGTGATACCTAAGACTCTCAAAGGGAAAACTGCTAATGGAGACATTGTTGATTTATGGTCTTTATGGAATAGGCGTCAAAGCACTAAATTCAATGGAGTGAGTTATATCGTTCAACGAGGTGCCGAAGCTGTCTATTCAAGTGAGGGAAGAGCTCAAATAAAGGAGCTTGTTAGTTTTTATATGAAAAATGCTGAAATTATTCGAGATAATTTATCTGGTTCTGGGTACACAGTCTATGGAGGGAAACATGCTCCGTATGTTTGGATCAAAACCCCAACGAACATAGATTCTTGGCAATTTTTTGACTTTTTACTTAATAAAGCAAATATTGTTGGGACGCCTGGGAGTGGGTTTGGTGCTGCTGGAGAGGGCTATTTTCGTCTTTCTGCTTTTAATAGTAGAAAGAATGTAGAAGAAGCGATGAGAAGAATCTCAAGTCTTTGACTTTGTAAAAATACAAATAGACCCTAAAGTTGTCATAATTACCACTTTTTTAATGGTGGAGAAGGTAAATGTTAGCCCTAGTGGGGCACCAGTTATTGAGAAGCAGGCTGAAAGAGTGAGGCAGACATCTCCTCGATATAAGGTTTTGCTTCACAATGATCCTGTTAATTCAATGGATTATGTGGTCAACACTTTGCGTCAGGTTGTCCCACAATTAAGTGAGCAAGATGCCACTGCAGTAATGCTTGAAACGCACAATACTGGAATAGGTTTGGTTATTACTTGTGATCTTGAGCCTGCAGAATTTTATTCTGAATCTCTTAAGGCGAAGGGTTTAACAAGCACTATTGAACCAGAAACCTGATTAATAATATACCTACTGCTATTTGGAATAATTGGTTGCTTCAGAGGTACAGCTGGATACCAACAATCTTGTTTTTCCCTATTTTATATTTAGCTGGATGGCTAATAGCTAAATTTTTAGCCGTATTTTTTTATGACCTCGATTTAGAAGATATTTCTCTATTAGGTACAATTTTCAGTTTTATTTTTTTTCTTTTATCTTTGCCAAGTTGGGTCAGATTAAGATGGAAACAAAAAGAGAGTTGTTATGTTTTAGGCTTAAGTTTTTTAGATAGACAATCTTTTTTTAGAGCTTTTTTTAGAGGGTTTGGTTGGGCTTTGGGTTTAATCGGTATTGTTTTGATACCACTTTTGTTTAGCCCTTGGGGGAGCTGGGTAGGGCAATTAAATTCAGCTGATTTAGTAAATGCTGTTTTCTTAGGCCTTGGTGTTGGTTTTGCAGAAGAACTGATTTTCCGTGGTTGGCTATGGAGTGAATTAAATCTTTTCTTTAATCCTCAAACAGCTGTTTTGGTTCAGGCTGGAATTTTTAGCTTTGCTCATTTTCTTGCTCTTCTGAAATCAGGATTGGCTTTTTTAGAGTTATTTGCTCTTTTGTTTGGATTATTTTTGTTAGGCTTAGTTCTTGCTTTGAGAAGGCGCTTGGATAGAGGGGTTTTGAGTGGCTGTATTGGTTTGCATGGTGGCTTGGTATCAATATGGTTTTTAATTAATAATAGTTTGGTAGATCTTGCTCCAAATACACCTAGCTGGTTGATAGGGCCTGGGGATTATTCCCCTAACCCGATTGGTGGAATTTTTGGAATTGTTGGGTTATCTTGTGTTCTAATTTGTTATCGCACTGCTTTTGCCATTGCTGGACGACCCTCTAGCGGAGAACGTAATGCTTCATCCAAAGATGCAATTCCATAGTCTCTTTCTAAAAGATCCATAACTGTTCTGCCAAAGTTGTTAGGAGCGATATCAAAAGCTTCTAGGCAAATTCTTCCAAAGGTTTTACCCATTGGCTCAGGATTCCATAAAAGTTTTCGAGCTGTCCATGGCATCATACTCATAGGATTGTATCCAGGTTTGATTAGACCTTTGTCAAAACCATATTGTTCTAAATGCGTATGCGGTTGTAGTCCTATGAAAAATATTGCAGGTTCAACTTTGTTGGATCCAAAAATTTTTTCTAGTTCTCGATGATATGCAATTGTTTGACGAATAGTATCTACTCTTTCATCGATCACATTAAATGAGTAATTTACTGATACGTGATCTTTAAACCCTGCATTGGCAAGTAATCGACAATTGTCCAAAACTGTCCTTAAGTTATATCCCATCCGCATTTTTCTCACTAACTCTTGAGAACCGGAAGTTATCCCAATTTCGAAATAACTCATTCCAGTTAGGACCATTAATTCTGCTAATTCTGCATCTAGATTATCTGCTCGAATATAAGCAGCCCATTTCAAATCACTCATTTTCTCTTTATGTATTGCTTTTAGTAGTGATTTAGCATCTTCGATATATTTTCGAGCAGGAATAAACTGTGCGTCTGTAAACCAAAAATTGCGAATTCCTAAATTATATAGCTGTTTAATCTCATTAATAACTTCTTCAATTGGATTAACTCTAACTTGTTTACCTTCTACAACTGTATATACACAATAACAACAGTTGTGAGGACAGCCTCGTTTAGTTTGAACGCCTATGTAAAAATCACCTCCTTCCAGATACCAATTTAGTTGAGGCCATATAGATGCTATATATGAATAATTGCAAGCTGTTTTAGGAGCACTATTAGGTTGTTCATGAATTAATCCAGGTCTAGGTGATTCACCAATTACAAAACACCTTTCGTTATCAATTGCTTCTTCTTTAAGAATTTTCTCTAATAAAGGTTCACCTTCTCCAATAGATATAATTGTTCCTTTTGGAAGTGTTTTCCCTAATTGTTCATAAAAAACACTTACTGCACCTCCACCTATTAAGGCACGGGCATCTTTATTATGAATTTTTGCTTGTTTGAGTCCTTTCTTGATTAAACCTTCATTTCTCCATAGCTCTCCATAGTGACTCTTCATTAAATTGAACCCGCCAAGAGCTCCTCTTAATCTTTTGAGCGGATTACGTGCATAAAAAGCTTCAAATGAATATTGAAGAGGGTTGCCTCCTCTCCCATCAACAGGTGCATAGATTTGGATATCCCTCCAGGAAAAGACTAGTAATGTTGGCTTAAAATTTTTGATGTTGGATATTAAAACTCTTTCCACATCAATCACAGGAAGAGCAGCTAGATCAAGAATCTTTTGAGATAAAGACGGAAAACATTTGTGTAAGTGATCCGCAAGATATATAGGGCCTATAGGAAATATTGGATTACAGGGAAGTCTAATTATTAAGACTTTTGCAGTGTCTAAAAGAGGAGACTTTTGCCTGGAGTTGTTTTTTTTATTGGATTGCGTTTGGCTCATTCTAAGATCTTACAATTTCCCCCATGATTATGTTTGTCTTGATTACAAGCTTTACTATTTCTAAAAAACGACCTTGCTTTCTAGAGATTCTTGAATAGTTTATATATAAGAATGACATTTTTGTCAATATTTTCTGACTGCTGGGCTTGTTTCTTCTTTTTCATCAAATTTGAATAACTCTTTTTATTTTATCTAGTCCCTTAAGAGAATTTATATAAGTTTTAGAAGTTAAAACACTATAATTTACGATACTTATCAGTAGAAATATATCTTTTGAGTATCAAAGAAAAAAGTTAATTACCTCTTATTTTAATGGTTTTATTTGTACAATCTTGTGCTTATATTTATTGATTTTTCAGTAGTAAACCTTATGTCACTTTATAAAGCGTATAATTATATATTCAACTTCAATGTTTTATTATTAATAAATCCATTCAATGCCGGTGAATGGATTTGAACCATCGACCTACTGTTTACGAAACAGTTGCTCTGCCCCTGAGCTACACCGGCATAAAACTTATTTTAGCTTCTGATTCTTTTTATTCTTACTTCCAGCGAAACCTTGAACTTAGATCCTAATTTAAAGAAAAAACTCTTACAAGAGTCAAGAAACCCTTTTAGAGGTATACGTCGGCTCACTTGGATTTTATTAATGACTTCAGCTGGCTTAGGTCTTTTGATTATGACGGTGAGAGTTGTTTCTGGTGATCATGTTTTAAGAAATGATTTTGGCATTCAGATTATTGCGTTTTTAGTTTTTGCTACTCTGACTGTTTTTGATCGTTCTAAAGTCGATTAAATAATCTAAGGATTAGACTTTCTTCTGTGAGATGACGGCTTTTTTGTTGTATTACATTGGAATTGACTATTAATTAACTCTTAGACGTATTGTGAAATTTCTTTAGGTTGTTAATGATCGACGTTTGGTTACGAGCTTATAACCTTCGATAATGTCTCCTTCTTTCCAGTTGGCAAATCTATCACACCCAATTCCACATTCATAACCACTAGAAACATCTTTAACTGTATCTTTATTGCGCCTTAGAGAATCAAGATCTCCTTCGAATACTGTTTGTTGTGCTCTTTTGACACGAACACGACAATTTCTTTGTAATTTTCCGTTAGTAATATAACAACCTGCAACAGCGCTTTTGCCGATACTAAAGATAGCGCGGACTTCGGCTTCACCAATTTTCTCTTCTACCAAATCTGGTTCTAACAAGCCTTCCATAGCTAATTGAATATCTTCAAGTAGTTTGTAAATCACCTCATATTCTCTTACATCTACACTATTGGCATCCGCAGCTCTTTTTGCTCCAGAAGCCATGGAGGTATTAAATCCAACAATTACAGCACCTGAAGCTGCAGCTAGATCTACATCAGTTTCGGTGATTTCTCCAGGAGCTGATAACAGTACTCTTACAAGGACTTCATCTTTAGGTAATTGTTCAAGAGTCCCTAGAATTGCTTCGACACTTCCTTGTACATCAGCTTTCAGTATAAGATTGAGCTCTTTAAGATCACCTTCATTTGCCTGGCCTGAAATTGAGGATAGAGATACTCTCCTTGAAGCCATTTGCTGAGCAAGTCTTGTAGCTCTAGCACTAGATGCTCTATCCCCTACAACAGCTCTTGCAGATTTCTCGTCTGGATAGACTTCAAATTCATCTCCTGCTGTAGGAACTTCATTAAAACCAAGTGCTTCCACTGGACAAGAAGGACCAGCTGATTTCAGTCTCTTGCCATTTTCGTCAACCATGGCGCGTACTTTCCCTAGTACTGGACCAGCTGCTACTACATCTCCAGATTGAAGAGTACCATTTTGAACTAGCAAGGTGGCAACAGGGCCTTTGGCTTTATCTAAATGTGCTTCTATAACTGTTCCTTTTGCTAAACGATCTGGATTTGCTTGTAAGTCTTCAACTTCAGTAACTAGAAGAATCATTTCTAAAAGCTTATCGATATTCTCACCTTTTATTGCACTAACAGGAACCATAACAACATCACCACCCCATTCTTCAGCTACAAGCTCTTGTTCAGATAATTCCTGCTTAACCCGATCTGGTGAAGCGCCTTCTTTATCTGTTTTGTTGATTGCAACTACTATTGGAACTTTAGCTGCACGTGCATGGCTAATTGCTTCTAAGGTTTGAGGCCTGACGCCATCATCCGCAGCAACTACGAGAACAGCTACATCAGTAACTTTCGTTCCTCTCGCTCGCATTGCTGTAAAGGCTTCATGTCCTGGAGTATCGAGGAAAGTGAGTGTTCTTAGACGTTTATCATGCTCTACATCAACTTGGTATGCACCAATATGTTGCGTAATACCTCCTGCTTCACCAGCAGCAACTCTAGCTTTGCGAATAGCATCTAGCAAACTTGTTTTACCATGATCAACATGACCCATTACTGTTACGACAGGAGGCCTTTTTATTAAGTGCTTGATATCTGTATCTTCTATCATTTCGACAGTTTTCTTAGCAGCTTCTTCGATATCGTCTTGTAGAACCGGTACTCCAAACTCTTCTGCAACAGTTTCTATGGTTTGAAGGTCAAGTGATTGAGTTACTGTTGCAGTTATTCCTTTAAAGAAGAGAGATTTGATGATTTCGGAACTCTCTACACTAAGTTTATCAGCCAATTCTTGAACAGTAATATTGTCTTCAGGAACAACAATCATCTCAGGCCTGATTTGCTTTGCTTCACGAGCAGCCCGTAGTTCCATTGCTCTTCGACGTTGTCTTTGCCGAGTTGATTCTTTTTTGCGCTTGCGCAGAGCAGCTGAAGGTTTGGTTGTAGTCTTTTTATTCGCTTTCGGTTTAGCAGGACGAGCAAGGCTGGCTGAAAGTAATACAGCTTGTTGTTCTCCAGCAAAACCACTGGTCTCTGCAGTTAGAGCATCATCATTTTCACCAATAATATGAACCTTTTGGCGTTGTTTTTGAGGTGATTTATTTCGCAGGGCTTCAAGTTTGGCAGCATCATCCCAGTCCGATTTGCGCCTCCGTGATGAGCCTGGCACACCAGCCCGTGCTGGAGGCCTCTTAGGGCTGGCCGATGGAGTAGGCCTGTTAGAGGGTGGTTTCGCAGTGGGAGTGCTATCGTCTCGTTTCGGCCCTTTAGGCCCTACAGGTTGCTTTGTTGGAGGAGCGTTCCTTCCACCTGTTGGCTTTTGCAATTGCATAAGTTCGCCAGGAGCAACAGGTTTACGCATTCCTGGAGGCATTCCCGGTCCAGTACGCATAGGAGGACGACCAGCTGCATCAGAACGTCTACCTCCCCCTGGACGGGACATGTAATTATTTCTATTTGATTGTCCTGGACGGAAGTTGCCATCTCTTTGATTTTTATTATTGCTAGGCTTGTTTGTTCTTCTTATAGGTGCCCCTACTAGTTCAACACGGTTCGGTCTAGTTGGCCCCTGGGCATTGTTTTTTCTGTTAGAAGGACGATTTGAGTCCTTGTTTTGATTGTTATTGTTGGCGTATTGCGTATCTGGACGTTGCCTTTGTGAGGGGTTTTTATGTTGTCCATAGTTGGACTTTGGTTTAGGTGATATAGATTTTTGCTGGTTTTGAGATTGTAAATTTGGACGCGGCGGAGAGGCTAGTGGTCTTTGAGCTGTAGGTTTGGGAGGTGATAATTTTTTCTCTGAGATATTTGGTGATGGTTTTGGAGGCTTATTAATTAATTCTGGTTTCTTGTCAATTGGTTGAGGTTGTGGCTTGCCAATGATATTCGGCTTGTTTTTAGTTGGCTTATTTTGGAGATTTGTATTGCTCAGAGGCTGTCTAGTTGTTGCTACTGGTGCTTTCCTTGGAGGAGAGGGGTTTTGAGGTTGTTTGGGAGCTTTTATAGATGGTTTATTTGATCTAGAATCTTCGAAAGATGATTTTGGAGCTGTATTACTAGCAGGTTTCAAATGAGATGCTGTCTCTTTGTTAGTACTAGAGTTACCTAAAGAAGAAGGACGTGTTGGAGACTTTGCAATACTCTTTTGAGATTGAGATGCATTGCTTTTGTCTTTTGGCTTTGCCTCTTGGGGGGATTCTCTTTTTTGAGTAGAGGAAGTTATTCCTTTCTTAACAGACAGAATTTCCTTATTTGACGTTTGTTTTGAAGGAGCTAGTGATGAAGGTGAACCTTTTTTATTTTTTAGTAAATTCTTGATTTTTTGTGCATCTATATCACTTATTGAACTGCTATGGCTTTTTGCGGAAATTGAAAGTTTTTTTGCAGCATCAAGCACATCCTTATTTTCAAGGTTTAAATCCTTGGAAAGTTCGTAAATTCTGATTTTGCCGCTGCTTGTCATTAAATTTTTAGTGGTTGCGGTCAATTTGTTTTAAAGATCCTAATGATGTTGGATCTTTGTTTTATCTTGCCTTAGTAATTGAATCATTGCAGTGATTCAATCTATCTTGAAGGACTTCTATAACGCTAACGTCTACCTGACATCTCAGGGCTTTTTGTAAACGTTTTCGATGCCATGCTTCTTTTAGGCAGTTCTCTTGAGGGCATAGGTAGGCAGATCTACCCATCCCTTTATCTAGAACAACACCATCCTGATAGTCTCTGACTACTCTCCAAAGCTCTTTTCGGTCTATAAGCTTCCGGCAAGTAACACAGCGACGCAGGATCTGTTTATGTTTCACCGTGTTCTATCCTCGTGAGTTTCAATCTTAGACTCATCTGCATCTGAAATGGTTTCTTTCTTTTGATCTTCAATGTCATTTTGATTTGAGTCTGTTAAATCATTATTTTCAGATTCAGAAACTTCGTCTTCGTATTCGTCTTCAGGAAGAGGGTATAGTTCTCTTAAACGAGCATCCTCCTCAGCTCTTGCAGCTTGTTCAGCTGCCAACCGATCTTCTGCTTCTTTTTGTAGAGATTCTTCCTCTTCTCTTTGTGCTATTAATTCTGCAACCACAGCGTCTTCAGCAGCTTGGTCGTATTCTTGAGAGTTTTTGATGTCAATTTTCCAACCTGTTAACCGTGCAGCTAATCTTACATTTTGCCCTTCTCTACCAATTGCAAGGCTTAATTGATCTGGTGGTACAAGAACATGAGCATGTTGCCCTTCAGGGTCTACAAGCCTGACTAGTTCAACTCTTGCAGGGCTAAGAGAATTGCATATGTATTGAATTGGGTCAGCAGACCAACGAATGACATCTATTTTTTCACCTCTAAGCTCATTAACTACTTGCTGGATCCTTGAGCCTCTTGCTCCTATACATGCTCCTACAGGGTCCACTTCTCTCTCAATACTATCTACGGCAACTTTTGTTCGTGGTCCTACAGACCTAGTAGGAGGGTTAGCTTCTCTTGCAACTGCAACAATTCTGACAGAACCTTCTTGAATCTCAGGAACCTCATTTTCAAATAAATATACTACTAAACCTGCATTTGCTCTGCTTACAAATAATTGAGGGCCTCGTCTTGGAACTTCACTAACTTCCTTCAGAAATACTTTAAAAGTTGCATTAGCTCGATAATTATCATTTGGAAGTTGGTCTCTTCTTGGTAGCTCTGCTTCTACTTCTGGTCTACCTAGACCAGAACTTACAGCCATAATGACTGATTGACGTTCAAAACGTATGACTCGAGCAGTTAAAACAGGGTCTTCGAGATCAGCAAATTCTTCTTGAATCATTCTTCTTTGCTGATCACGTAATTTTTGAGCAAGCACCTGCTTAGTTGTAGATGCAGCCATTCTTCCAAACTCTTCTTTCTCTGGGGTTACATCAAGAACTACTGTGTCTCCGATCTGTGCATCTTCGGCTACTTGCATGACTTCGGAAAGAGCTATTTGATGGTCTTCACTCTCAACTTCTTCAACAATGATTTTACTTGCTAGGACTCTGTAACCTTCTTCATCAAGATCTAATCCAATATCAAAATTGCTGAAATACTCTTCTTCAAAAGGATTTTCATTAATACCTAAATATAGTGTCCTCCGATATCTCTCATACCCTTTAAGCAAAGCTTCTCTAAGAGCAGTTTCGATGACTTGGGGAGGGAGCTTTTTCTCCTCACTTATGTCTTCGATTAGATTATTGAGTCCAGGGAGGAGAACTAATGCCATCGATGATGGAAGGTTTGATTTTGAATGTTTGAGTTAGAATTTAAGTAGTTAAAACTATCCTGTAGGACTAGCTAGACGTACTTGGATAACATTCTCTCTAGGTATCTTACTCACCTTACCTTTGTTATTGATAAGTAGGTGATCTTTTGACCTTGTGTGGAGCAATCCACTTTGAATGACTTCAATATTTTCTTTGTTCTTTGTAGAAACTTCAATAGGAAAACCTTTGAATGTTTCGAATTCTTTGTCAGTCTTCAAAATGTCACTAAGACCAGGACTGCTAATTTCCAAAATATAAGATGCTTTAAAAAGATTGGAGTTTTCAATGGCGGTTTCCATTGGAAAACTAAATCCTGAACAATCATCTAAAGAAACATCTGTGCCATCTTTTTGACGAATTTGCACTTGAATTGTCATAGGATTGGTATTAGCAAGTACATGTAACCCAACTATCTGATAACCCTCTTTAGAAGCTGTTTGACCAGCTAAATGCTCTAAATCTCTGACGAGTTGGTTAGACAAGAGGCAGGGATGATTGGGTTGTGAGCCCAACAGTTTGCGATTTAACCTGCCTCCTCAAAGGGAGGTAACCGTCAGGTAAGCAAATTCTACTGGATTACCTTTTAATTTTCTATCTTTTGAAAAGTTTTTTCTGGCTTGTATTTTTTCAAGGTGCTTCCCTAACCATTTATTTTATTGCCAGCAGTAGAATTCAAGGGCATTGGTTTAAATCAGATTTGTATGAGACTTTCAGGATATTTTGCTTTTTTTACTGCATTCATTTTTTTCATTGCCTGGGTTAACCCTAGCTATGGTGAATTAACAGGTGATAAAGAATACTCTCATAGTTTTGTAGCTGACGCTGTTCAGCATGTAGCACCTTCTGTTGTTCGTATAGATACCGAAAGAACTATTGAACATGAAGCTTATGACCCGACTCTGATAGATCCTCTTTTAAGAGATTTACTAGGGGAGCCATCTCTTGGTCCTGAGAGAGAAAGGGGACAGGGATCAGGGATTCTTATTGATAAAAATGGTCTTATTTTGACTAATGCTCATGTTGTGGAGAGAGTTGATGATGTAAGTGTCACTCTTGCAAATGGCGATAAGACTAATGGATCAGTAATTGGAAAGGATTTAGTAACAGATTTAGCACTTGTTCGCGTAGAAGATTCACAAGCCTTAGAGGCGGCTCCTCTTGGCGATTCTGAAAAATTGAAAGTAGGAGATTGGGCAATAGCTTTAGGTACTCCTTATGGCTTAGAACGTACGGTTACACTTGGCATTGTTAGTAGTCTGCATAGAAATATCAACAGCCTTGGCTTTTCTGATAAAAGATTGGATTTGATTCAAACTGATGCTGCTATCAACCCTGGTAATTCAGGAGGACCTTTAGTTAATTATCTTGGTGAAGTAATTGGTATTAATACTTTAGTTAGATCAGGACCGGGAGCAGGCTTGGGTTTTGCAATTCCAATTAACCTTGCTAAAAGGGTTTCCAATCAACTATTAGAAACTGGTGTAGTTATCCATCCTTACTTAGGAGTTCAACTTGTCCCATTAAATGCACAAATTGCAAAAGAACATAATCTTGATCCAAATTCTTTAGTTCAATTGCCTGAAAGATCTGGGGCTTTAGTCCAGTCAATTCTTATAGATAGTCCTGCAGAAAAAGCAGGTTTAAGAAGAGGCGATTTAATTATTGGAGTTGATGATAAAGATGTTGCTGATCCTCAAGCTTTATTAGAGAAAGTTGAAGATTCTCAAATTGATATTCCTTTGCATTTAAAGCTTTTGAGAAATGATCGCGAGATAAAACTTTCTATAAAGCCTGAAGCATTACCAGGAATAAACTAGAACTATTATTATTACCAAGTTAAGATTTTTTGATGACAGATTTACAAACACAAATGAAAAAGGCTGTTGCAGAAGCAGCTGTGACACAAATTAAAGATGGAATGGTGCTTGGACTTGGTTCAGGATCTACTGCGGCGCTAATGATTGAGGCTTTGGGTTTAAAGCTTAAAGAGGGGGTGTTAAAAGATATTGTTGGAGTAACGACTTCTTTTCAAGGTGAGGTTCTTGCTTCACAGTTGGGCATCCCTTTAGTTGCATTTTCGGCGGTTTCAAAAATTGATTTAGCTATTGATGGTGCTGATGAAGTTGATCCATCTTTTCAGCTAATTAAAGGGGGTGGAGCTTGTCATGTTCAAGAAAAGCTTGTTGCATCAATTGCTGAGGAGTTTGTTGTTGTTGTGGATTCAACTAAACTTGTTAAGAAATTGAATTTAGATTTCAAGCTCCCTGTTGAAGTTTTACCATCTACTTGGCAATTAGTTCAAAATAGACTTAAAGAATTAGATGGAATAGCGGCTCTTCGAATGGCTGAAAAAAAAGCTGGTCCTATTGTTACTGATCAAGGTAATTTAGTTCTTGATGTTAGGTTTCAAGATGGAATTAATAATCCTGAGTTAATAGAAAAAGAAATTAATAATATTCCTGGAGTGTTAGAAAATGGTTTGTTTATAAATCTTGCAGATCAAGTTTTAGTTGGTGAAATTATTGAAGGATCTACCTCGGTTAATCATTTAAAGAAGAATTAGAGTTCCTAATTTTTATAGACTCTGAATGACTATGTAGACCTTCGCTATTAGCTAGTTCAATAATTGCCTTGCCAGTTTCTTTTAAGGCTTCCTCAGAGAAATCTATAATAGATGAGCATTTCATAAAAGTTTCAACGCTTAACGCACTGCTAAATCTTGCTGTTCCTGAAGTCGGCAAAGTGTGGTTAGGTCCTGCTAGATAATCACCAGCAGCTTCAGGACTCCATTTGCCTATAAAAATTGCCCCAGCATTTTTAATTTTTGAGGTAAATTTAAAAGGATTTTCTATTAATAATTCTAGATGCTCTGGTGCAAAATAATTACTTAACTCTGCACAAGTTCTTATGTCTTTGCATAGAACAATTAAACCCCATTTATTAAGAGATTCACGACAAATCTCTTCACGCGGATGATTCTTTAGTTGATTATTTATTTCTTTAGTGATGTTTTTTGCGAGTTGTATTTCGGTAGTTAATAAAATTGCTGAGGCTAAAGGATCATGCTCAGCCTGCGCAAGTAAATCAGCAGCAACCTGCTTTAGGTTTGCAGTATGGTCGGCAATAATTAATACTTCACTTGGTCCTGCAAGAGAGTCAATGCCCACTTGACCATATACAGATTTTTTTGCCAACGTTACATATAGATTTCCAGGACCACTAATGACATCCACTTTTGGGACGGATTCAGTTCCATATGCAAGTGCAGCGATTGCTTGTGCTCCTCCTATACGGAAAATTTTTGTAATGCCAGCAATATATGCTGCAGCTAGAACTGTTGAATTGATTTTCCCATGAGTACCGGCTGGAGTGGTCATTATTATTTCTTCTACTCCTGCTACAGCTGCAGGAATTGCATTCATTAGTACGGTGCTTGGGTAAGCAGCTCTTCCTCCCGGGACATAAATCCCTGCTTTTTGAACAGCCCCCCAGCGTCTTCCAAGTTTTTCTCCATATGTACCTTCTATTAGAAAATCCTTTGGGATTTGAAGCTTATGAAATTGTTCGATTCTTTGCTTAGCTAGTTTTAATGCCTCTTGTAGTTCTTTTGGAGTTTTTTCCCAAGCTTCAATGAGTTGATTTGGTAATACTTCTAATGGTTCCGGGATAAAACCATCAAATTGTTTGGTGTATTTAAATAATGCATTGTCTCCAGATGCTTGAACTTCCTTGATAATCTCTTTGACAATAGAAAAAGCCTTCTCTTGACTATCTAATGAAGTCCTAGCAGAAATCAGATCGAGCCTTTTAAGAACTTCCTCTGAATCCTTTATGCAATCAATTATTTTCCCACTTTCTGCCAAGTTTCTCTTAAGAACTCTTGTTCTAAATTAGATCCTTACCTATTTAACTGTCTGATATGTTGCAGAACATCTTTTCGTTTGGTTAGGTTGTTGAGGTAGAATTTATCTACAATGACTATTTATTCTCAGGGTCAGTGGCCAATAACAATTCAGCTAAGAAACGCATACAGATTGCTGAGCGCAATCGGATCCAAAATAGATCTTATAAATCATCTCTAAGAACTCTAATGAAAAGATGCTTTACAGCATGTGGAGAATATACAGATAAACCTAGCGATGAAGCTAGAGAGAATGTTCGTCAAACAATGAATGATGCTTTTAGCAAAATTGATAAGGCGGTAAAAAAAGGAGTCCTTCATAGAAATAATGGAGCAAATCAAAAATCTCGACTTTCTTCTGCTGTGAAAAAAGTTGTTGAATCTATTTCCAAATAAATGAAATCTGTAGGTTGAAATCTCTAGTTACACAGGAAATATTGAACTATGTATAAACACGATTTGATAGATAGCCATTGTCATGTTGTTTTCCCAAATTTTAAAGATGATTTAGATGAGGTTGCTTCAAGATGGAGAGAAGTAGGAGTTAAAGCTCTACTGCATGCTTGTGTCAAACCGTCTGAAATACCTGATATTAAATCTCTTGCAGATAGATTTCCAGAGATTAGATATTCAGTAGGGTTGCATCCTCTTGATACAAAATCCTGGATTGAAAATGACACCATTGAGACTTTAAGAAATTCAGCGCTAGATGATAAACGAGTCGTAGCTATAGGCGAATTAGGATTAGATCTTTTTCGAGATTCCAATTTAGAAGAGCAATTGGCTATTCTTATTCCCCAATTGGATTTGGCATATGAATTGGATTTGCCTGTAATTATTCATTGCCGAGATGCTGCCTCACCTATGTTTGACTTATTGAATGAACGTAGAGAATCTGGCCGTGCGGCTAAAGGTGTAATGCATTGTTGGGGAGGTACCTTAGCGGAAATGGAAGGTTTTTTAGATTTAGGCTTTTATATAAGTTTTAGCGGTACTGTTACTTTTTCAAGTGCTAAATCAATTCATGCTTGTGCTGTGAAAGTACCAGAGAACCGTTTTCTTATTGAAACAGATTCTCCTTTTTTAGCACCTGTTCCAAAAAGAGGGAAGAGGAATGAGCCCTCTTATGTTCAGTCAGTGGCCCATAAAATTGCAGAACTAAGAGAGCAAAACTTTGCCTCAGTAGCCTTTAGTAGTACTGCTAATGCAAGAAGATTGTTTGATTTACCATAAATTACAGAATATTGTGGATAAAAAAATCATATAAGTGTACTATTAAATATTGTCTTGGGCTTGGCGTAGTTCAAATGCGTCATTATCTGGAGAATCTAATTTCTCTAAAAGAGTTTTTGCTGACGCCTTACTTTTTGGTGCGAGTTCATTGAGCTTCTAGTGTTTGTTCCTTTCAAAATAAGAGAGGAGCAATTTCTTTATTTGATCATTGACTCTTTGCATTAGTAACGATCACTCCCAAGATAAGATCCTTCCTTTACAAGCAGTAGGTTCTCGAATGAGTAGAAGCGCCATTCAGGTAGCTAAGACCGCTACATATTTACCCGATTTGGTAGAGGTACAACGGGCAAGCTTCAAATGGTTTTTAGAAAAAGGCTTAATTGAGGAACTTGAGAATTTTTCTCCAATTACTGACTACACTGGAAAGCTAGAACTTCATTTTATAGGTGATGATTATAGGTTAAAGCGCCCTAGGCATGATGTTGAAGAGGCGAAAAGGAGAGATGCTACATTTGCCTCTCAGATGTATGTGACATGTAGATTAGTTAATAAGGAAACTGGAGAAATAAAAGAACAAGAAGTTTTTATAGGCGAGCTTCCTTTGATGACCGAAAGAGGGACATTTATTATTAATGGCGCTGAAAGAGTAATTGTTAATCAAATTGTTAGAAGTCCTGGGGTTTATTTTAAAGATGAGCAAGATAAAAACGGTAGGAGAACTTATAATGCGAGTGTTATTCCTAATCGAGGTGCATGGTTAAAATTTGAAACAGATAAAAATGATCTTCTGCATGTACGAGTAGATAAAACTAGAAAAATAAATGCACATGTTCTCATGAGAGCCATGGGGCTTTCAGATAATGACGTAATAGATAAATTAAGACATCCTGAATATTATCAAAAGTCTATTCAGGCGGCAGATGATGAAGGGATTAGTTCAGAAGATCAAGCATTATTAGAACTATATAAGAAATTAAGACCTGGGGAACCTCCTTCTGTGAGTGGAGGTCAGCAACTTTTACAAAGTAGATTTTTTGATCCTAAAAGATATGATTTAGGTAGGGTAGGAAGATATAAAATAAACAAAAAGCTACGCTTAACTATTCCAGATTCGTTAAGAACATTAACCCATGAAGATGTTCTTTCTACAATTGATTATTTAATCAACTTAGAACTGGATGTTGGTGGAGCTACCTTAGATGATATTGATCATTTAGGTAATCGTAGAGTTAGATCAGTTGGGGAATTACTTCAGAATCAAGTTCGAGTTGGACTTAATCGATTAGAAAGAATAATTAAAGAAAGGATGACTGTTGGTGAAACTGATTCCCTAACTCCAGCTCAATTAGTCAACCCTAAGCCTCTTGTTGCTGCCATTAAGGAATTTTTTGGTTCAAGTCAATTGAGTCAGTTTATGGACCAAACTAATCCATTGGCTGAGTTAACTCATAAAAGACGTATATCTGCCTTAGGCCCTGGAGGTTTAACTAGAGAGAGAGCAGGCTTTGCTGTTCGTGATATTCATCCTTCTCATTATGGTCGTTTATGTCCTATAGAAACTCCTGAAGGACCTAATGCAGGTTTGATCAATTCTCTAGCTACTCATGCAAGAGTTAATTCATATGGTTTTATTGAGACTCCTTTTTGGAAAGTTGAAGAAGGCAAAGTAATTAAAGAAGGAGATCCGATTTATCTTTCTGCAGATTTAGAAGATGAATGCAGAGTTGCACCTGGTGATGTTGCCACAGATAAAGATGGCATGATAATTGCTGATTTAATCCCGGTAAGATATCGACAAGATTTTGAGAAGGTTCCTCCTGAACAAGTTGATTATGTTCAACTGTCTCCTGTCCAAGTTATTTCAGTTGCTACATCTTTAATACCATTTGTTGAACATGACGATGCCAATAGAGCACTCATGGGTTCAAACATGCAACGTCAGGCAGTTCCACTTTTACGGCCAGAGCGACCCCTGGTAGGAACTGGTTTAGAAACCCAAGTTGCTAGGGATTCTGGAATGGTTCCTATCTCTCAGGTAAATGGAACGGTAACTTTTGTAGATGCTAATTCCATTGTTGTTACTGATGAAGAAGGGGGGGAGCATTTGCATGATTTACAGAAGTATCAAAGATCTAATCAAGACACCTGTTTAAATCAAAGGCCAATAGTAAATAACGGTGACAAGGTTATTATTGGCCAAGTATTGGCAGATGGCTCTGCTTGCGAAGGTGGGGAAATTGCATTAGGACAAAATGTTTTAATCGCATATATGCCTTGGGAAGGTTATAACTATGAAGATGCGATTTTAGTTAGTGAGAGATTAGTTAAAGATGATCTGTATACTTCAGTACATATAGAAAAATATGAGATAGAAGCTCGTCAGACAAAATTAGGACCTGAAGAAATTACACGTGAAATTCCAAATATTGCTGAAGAGAGTTTAGGGAATCTCGATGAAATGGGAATTATTCGAGTAGGAGCTTTTGTAGAGAGTGGAGATATTCTTGTCGGGAAAGTTACTCCTAAAGGTGAATCTGATCAACCCCCTGAAGAAAAACTATTGAGAGCTATTTTTGGTGAAAAGGCTAGAGATGTAAGAGATAATTCTCTTAGAGTACCTAGTACAGAAAGAGGACGTGTTGTTGACGTAAGAATATATACCAGAGAACAAGGAGATGAACTCCCCCCTGGTGCAAATATGGTTGTTAGAGTCTATGTAGCCCAACGAAGAAAGATTCAGGTTGGCGATAAGATGGCTGGCAGGCATGGCAATAAAGGAATAATTAGTAGGATTTTGCCAAGAGAAGACATGCCTTATTTGCCTGATGGTACCCCAGTAGACATAGTTCTAAATCCACTTGGTGTACCTAGCAGGATGAACGTAGGTCAAGTGTTTGAATTGTTAATGGGTTGGGCCGCAGCTCATTTGGATTGCAGAGTTAAAGTAGTCCCCTTTGATGAAATGTATGGAGCAGAAAAATCTTACGAAACAGTGCAGCTATATCTAAAAGAAGCTGCTAAATTGCCTGGGAAAGAATGGGTATTTAACCCTGATTATCCAGGTAAGCTTTTATTGCGTGACGGCCGGACTGGAGAAGCATTTGACCAACCAGTGGCAGTTGGGTATTCCCATTTCCTTAAATTAGTCCACCTTGTTGATGACAAAATTCATGCAAGATCTACTGGACCTTACTCTCTTGTCACCCAACAACCTTTAGGAGGTAAAGCTCAACAAGGTGGCCAGCGTTTAGGAGAGATGGAGGTATGGGCCTTAGAGGCATACGGGGCAGCATATACATTGCAAGAACTTCTCACAGTTAAGTCAGATGATATGCAAGGTAGAAATGAAGCACTAAATGCGATAGTGAAAGGTAAACCAATTCCTAGGCCAGGGACTCCTGAATCCTTTAAGGTGTTAATGCGAGAGTTGCAATCATTAGGATTGGATATTGGTGTATATACAGATGAAGGAAAAGAAGTTGATTTAATGCAAGATGTTAATCCTAGAAGGAGTACTCCAAGTAGACCAACATATGAATCATTAGGTTCTGATTATCAAGAGGATTAACCTTTTTTATCAACTGTTTTTAGCATTTTTAATTAACACTATTTTCTTGTCATGACTAACAGCAATTTAAGAACTGAGAATCATTTTGATTACGTCAAAATCACCTTGGCTTCTCCTGAAAGAGTAATGTCATGGGGACAACGTACACTCCCTAATGGTCAAGTAGTTGGTGAAGTTACTAAGCCAGAAACTATTAATTACAGAACTTTAAAGCCAGAAATGGATGGCCTTTTCTGTGAAAAGATCTTTGGACCTTCAAAAGATTGGGAGTGCCACTGTGGAAAATATAAGAGAGTTCGTCATAGGGGAATTGTTTGTGAGCGTTGTGGCGTCGAAGTTACAGAGAGCAGAGTGCGTCGACATCGCATGGGATTTATTAATTTAGCTGCACCAGTTTCTCATGTTTGGTATTTAAAGGGGATTCCTAGTTATGTAGCAATATTGCTTGATATGCCATTGAGAGATGTAGAGCAAATAGTTTATTTCAACTGTTATGTAGTCTTAGATGTTGGAGATCATAAAGACCTTAAATATAAACAACTTCTTACAGAAGACGAGTGGCTTGAAATTGAAGATGAAATTTATGCAGAAGATTCCACGATTGAAAATGAACCTGTTGTTGGAATAGGTGCAGAAGCTTTAAAACAACTTTTAGAAGATTTAGATTTAAAAGAAATTGCTGAAGAACTAAGAGTGGAAATTAGTTCTAGCAAAGGACAGAAGCGTGCAAAACTTATTAAAAGACTACGAGTAATTGATAACTTTATTGCAACTAATGCTAGGCCTGAATGGATGGTTTTAGATGCAATACCTGTAATTCCGCCTGATCTTCGACCTATGGTCCAGTTAGATGGCGGAAGATTTGCTACTTCTGATTTAAATGACCTATATAGAAGGGTTATAAATAGAAATAACCGTTTAGCACGACTTCAAGAAATATTAGCTCCTGAAATTATAGTTCGTAATGAAAAAAGAATGCTTCAGGAAGCAGTTGATGCCCTCATAGATAATGGGAGACGAGGTAGAACTGTAGTTGGGGCAAACAACCGGGCTTTAAAATCATTAAGTGACATTATCGAAGGGAAGCAAGGAAGATTTCGTCAGAATTTGCTAGGTAAACGTGTTGATTATTCTGGACGGTCCGTAATAGTAGTCGGTCCAAAATTAAAAATGCATCAATGTGGTTTACCTAAGGAAATGGCAATAGAACTTTTTCAGCCTTTTGTAATTCATAGATTAATTCGTCAAAACATAGTAAATAATATTAAAGCTGCTAAAAAGTTGATTCAGAGAGCTGATGATGAAGTTATGCAAGTTTTACAAGAGGTCATAGAAGGCCATCCAATTTTGTTAAATAGAGCTCCTACTTTGCACCGTCTTGGCATTCAAGCTTTTGAACCAAAACTTGTTACTGGTCGAGCAATTCAATTACATCCTTTAGTTTGTCCAGCATTTAATGCGGATTTTGATGGGGATCAAATGGCTGTTCATGTTCCTTTAGCTATTGAAGCTCAAACAGAAGCTCGAATGTTAATGCTTGCGAGTAACAATATTCTTTCTCCAGCAACAGGCGAGCCAATTGTTACACCATCTCAAGATATGGTTTTGGGTTCTTATTACTTAACAGCTCTTCAGCCAGGGGCTGCCAAACCTGATTTTGGCGACCAATCAAAAACTTTTGCTGGCCTTGAAGATGTTATTAAAGCTTTTGAAGATAAAAGAATCAATTTACATGATTGGTTATGGGTTCGATTTAATGGTCAAGTTGAGAATAATGATGAGCTTGATGCTCCTTTAGATATAAAGACGCTTGAAGATGGTACTAAAATTGAACAATGGAATTTCCGCAGAGATCGCTTGGATGAAGATGGCGCGTTAATTAGTCGCTATATCCTTACAACTGTCGGCCGTGTGGTTATGAATCACACTATTATTGATGCTGTCACTTCAGCCTGAACCTTTATTTCATTACTTTCCCCCATTCTGATTAGGCTTTATCAATGACTTCCACTTCTCCAAAATCTCGCAAATCATCAGGCAAAGGTAGAAAAGGCTCTAGAAAGAAAGCCGCCAAAAAATTAAACTTAATTGAGCCTCTGTCAAAGACACCTCCATCGTTTAGAAATTGTGTAGTAGATAAAAAAAGTCTTAAAGAATTAGTTGCTTGGGCATATAAGAATCATGGTACTGCAGCTACTTCAGTGATGGCTGATAATTTAAAAGATTTGGGGTTTAAATATGCTACTCAAGCAGCAGTTTCGATTTCTGTAGATGACTTAAAAGTTCCAGAAGCCAAACAAGATTTATTGGGACAAGCTGAAGAACAAATTACGGCTACTGAAGAATGTTACCGACTTGGGGAAATTACAGAAGTTGAGCGTCATACGAAAGTCATAGATACATGGACGGAAACCAATGAGCGCTTAGTGGATGCAGTTAAAAAGAATTTTAATCAGAATGATCCACTCAACTCTGTATGGATGATGGCTAATTCTGGGGCGCGAGGGAATATGTCTCAGGTTCGTCAATTAGTAGGAATGAGAGGTTTAATGGCTAACCCTCAAGGTGAGATTATTGACCTGCCTATTCGAACCAATTTCCGAGAAGGACTTACAGTTACTGAATATGTAATTTCATCTTATGGTGCACGTAAAGGTTTGGTTGATACTGCCTTGAGAACTGCAGACTCTGGCTATTTAACCCGTCGCTTAGTTGATGTAGCTCAGGATGTAATCGTTAGAGAAGAAGATTGTGGCACTACTAGGTCAATATCAGTTAAAGCTGAAGATGGTCGTTTTGGGAATCGACTTGTTGGACGTTTGGTGGCTCAAGATATTCTTGATTCTGAGGAAAATATAATCGCTAAGAAAGATACAGCAATTGACCCAGAGTTAACTAAGAAAATTGAATTGGCGAAAATTCATGACGTAAGAGTTAGATCACCTCTAACCTGTGAGGCGACTCGCTCAGTATGTCGTAAGTGTTATGGATGGGCCCTAGCTCATAATCATTTGGTTGACTTAGGAGAAGCAGTTGGGATTATTGCTGCTCAATCAATTGGCGAACCAGGTACGCAGCTGACAATGAGAACTTTCCATACGGGTGGAGTTTCTACTGCAGAAACAGGAGTTGTTCGTTCTAATATTAAAGGGAAAGTAGAGTATGGAGCTAAAGCACGTGTACGTGGTTATAGAACTCCGCATGGTGTAGAAGCTCGTCAGTCAGAAGTCGATTTTGTTTTAACTATTAAACCTGAAGGTTCTGGGAAAGCCCAGAAAATAGAGATTTCTACTGGTTCTTTGATTTTTGTAGATGATGGGCAGGAAATTGCCTCTGATGTAACTGTTGCTCAAATAGCTGCAGGCGCAGTTAAAAAGAGTGTTGAAAAAGCTACTAAGGATGTTATTTGTGATTTGGCTGGTCAAGTACGTTATGAAACAGCTATTCAGCCTAAAGAAGTTACAGATAGGCAAGGTAATATCACTCTTAAAGCACAGCGGTTAGGGAGACTTTGGGTTTTTGCTGGAGATGTTTATAATCTTCCACCTAATGCACAACCAGTTGTCACAACTAATTCACAAGTAAAAGAAGGTCAAGTTTTAGCTGAAGCAAGTCAAGCTAGTGAGTTCGGTGGTGAGGTTCGTCTTCGTGATTCCATCGGTGACTCTAGAGAGGTTCAAATAGTTACTACCTCAATGACTTTGAAAGATTTTAAATTGCTTGAAGAGTCAACTCATTCTGGAGAAATTTGGAATTTGGAAGCCAAAGATGGCACTCAATATAGGCTAAATTCGATTCCGGGAAGTAAGATTGGTAATGGTGAGATAATTGCTGAACTATCTGACGATAGATTTAGGACAAAAACAGGTGGGTTAGTTAAATATGCCCCTGGACTTGCTATTAAGAAGGCAAGATCAGCTAAAAATGGTTTTGAAGTCAGTAATGGTGGAACTTTGCTATGGGTTCCTCAAGAAACTCATGAAATTAATAAAGATATCTCTTTGTTAATGATTAAAGATAGGCAGTGGATAGAAGCTGGTACTGAAGTAGTTAAGGATATCTTTAGTCAAACAGCCGGTATAGTTACAGTTACACAAAAGAACGACATCCTTAGAGAAATTATTGTTAGAAGCGGAGAATTTCATCTTTGTAAGGACTCTAAAGCTTTAGAAAGATTTGATTTTGAAGGACAGATGGTAAACCCAGGTGAAACCATTGCAAAAGGATTAAAGGCCGAATCTATGGTGTATGTTCAGACTGTAGACACTCCGGAAGGGAAGGGGCTTTTATTCAGACCTGTTGAAGAATATACAATTCCTGACGAGGCACAATTGCCTGAATTAAATCATGTTAAGCAATTAAAAGGACCTTCTCTAGGCTTAAAAGCTACACAAAGACTCGGGTTTAAAGATGGTGAGTTAATTAAATCTGTAGAAGGAGTTGAATTACTTAAAACACAGTTGATTCTTGAGACATTTGAAACAACACCTCAAATGACTGTAGATGTAGAAGCAGTCTTAGATAAAGCATCTAAGACAATTCAAAGACTTCGATTAATAATATTAGAAAGTATTCTTGTTCGACGAGATACAATGTCTGATTCTAGTCATGGATCTACTCATACAGAACTCCAAATCCAAAATGAGCAGATTGTAACAGCTGGAGAAATTGTTTCTACAACTCAGATACTTTGTAAAGAAAAAGGAATTGTTCAATTACCTGATCTGGTAGACGATGAGCCTATAAGAAGATTAATTGTTGAAAGGGCAGAAGATACACTGACGGTTGCTTGTGATGGCACGCCACTTGTAAAAACCGGAGAAAGAGTTATAGATGGTGATATGTTATCTAAAGAAAACCCTGCCACCTGTTGTGGAGAAGTTGAAGCGGTTAATGCTAATAAAATTACTTTGCGATTAGGCAGGCCTTATATGGTTTCCCCAGATTCTGTATTGCATGTCAGAGATGGAGATTTAGTACAAAGAGGAGATGGATTGGCTTTATTGGTATTTGAAAGGCAGAAGACGGGTGATATTGTCCAAGGACTTCCAAGAATTGAAGAATTATTAGAGGCAAGAAGACCAAGAGATTCAGCTACCTTATGCAAGAAGAGAGGAGTCGTAGAGATAGTTCAAGGAGATGACGATGATTCAGTTGTCGTAAAAGTAATTGAGAGTGAAGATTCTTGTGAAGAATATCCAGTTCTTGTTGGTAAAAATGTCATGGTTAGTGATGCACAACAAGTTAGTGCAGGAGAATTATTAACAGATGGACCAGTAAACCCTCATGAGTTATTGGAATGTTTCTTTGGAGATTCACGGGATCACAAGCCCTTAATGGAGGCTGCTCAGGAATCAATCGCAAAACTCCAGCATCGTTTAGTGACCGAGGTACAGAATGTTTATAAATCGCAGGGTGTTTCTATTGATGATAAGCATATTGAAGTTATTGTGAGACAAATGACTAGTAAAGTTCGTATTGAAGATGCTGGTGATACCACTCTTCTGCCTGGTGAATTGATTGAGATTAGACAGGTTGAGGATACTAATCAGGCTATTTCAATTACAGGTGGTGCTCCAGCAGAGTTCACTCCTGTTTTACTGGGAATTACAAAGGCATCTTTGAATACAGATAGCTTTATTTCGGCAGCTTCATTCCAAGAAACAACTAGAGTTCTTACTGAAGCAGCAATAGAAGGCAAGTCTGACTGGTTAAGAGGTTTAAAGGAGAATGTCATCATTGGACGATTGATTCCTGCTGGCACAGGATTTAGTGGCTTTGTAGAGGAATTACGTGCTGAAGCAGGTCCACACCCAGACATTTTGGCTGAAGATCCTGCAGGATATCGACGTATTCAAAATCTCAGACCTGACTATACCGTTGAGATGCCGGCCTCTCCAGCAGCAGCAAATTTAACTGCTGTTTTAGACGATCCAAGTGATGAAGATCTTGAAGCTACTAGAAGTCGGCATGGTATTGATGCTTCAACAAGTAATTTCGCAGCTTTTGCGCGACCAACTGGAGATGATCAAACCAAAGAAGATCAGATGCCTGACCCTGCGGCATTAGAAGGTCTTCAAGAAGAAGGGTTGCTCGCTGATGAGTAATCTTATAGTCTTAATTGCCCTTGCCCACTGAGGAAATTCTATGCTTGAACCAAAGATTAGTCCAAAAAGGAATTTACCTAGGTATGGATTTCATAATCATATAGAGAATTTAAATGGCCGATGGGCAATGCTTGGTTTCATTGCATTGCTAATTTTGGAATTTAAATTAGGACATGGTGTCCTTGTTAGATAATTTTTTTGATATTGGAAAGTAAAAAGCTTTCGTTGCTTGGCTTAAACCTTAGCCAATTAGAGCAATTGGCTATAAACAATGGGCAATCTTCTTTTAGAGGGCGTCAGATTTATCAGTGGTTATATAAGAGAGGTGTTAGAAATCTTGAAGATATCACTGTTTTACCTAAGAGTTGGAAAAACTCCTTAATTGAAAAAGGATTCAGAATCGGATCTCTTAAAGAAATTCAGCGTTTGTTAGCTGATGATCAAACTGTGAAATTATTACTACAAACAGAAGATGATCAAATCATTGAGACAGTTGGAATCCCTACAAAAAATCGTTTAACTATTTGCGTCTCCAGTCAAATTGGTTGCCCCATGAGTTGTCGATTTTGTGCCACAGGGAAAGGTGGCTTTGAACGTTCTTTATATATTAATGAAATTGTTGATCAGTTTTTTGCAATAAAACAAATCTTTGATAGAGCTCCTTCTCATGTTGTTTTCATGGGTATGGGGGAACCTCTTTTAAATATTGATGCTGTCCTTAATTCTATTCGTTGTTTGAATCAGGATATAGGGATTGGACAACGTCGAATTACAGTTAGTACTGTTGGAGTTGCTAATACTTTACCTCGGCTTGCAGAGTTGGCTCGGCATTATTTAGGCACTGTTCAATTCACATTAGCATTAAGCTTACATGCTCCAAATCAAGAATTGCGTCAAGCATTGATACCATCAGCAAATAACTACCCTATAGCGGCATTATTAGAAGATTGTAGACACTATTTAGAAATAACAGGGAGACGAGTTAGTTTTGAATACATACTTTTAGGACATTTGAATGATCATATTGAACATGCAGAAGAGTTGGCAGTGTTATTAAGTGGGTTACAGAGCCATGTTAATTTAATTGCCTATAATCCAATTCATGGGGAAAAATTTGAGAGACCTAGTTCCAATAGGATAAGAAAATTTATGAGTCGATTACAAGAACGAGGAATTGCGGTGAGTCTACGTACAAGCAGAGGCTTAGATAAAAATGCAGCATGTGGACAACTTAGAAGTATGCATGAGTAATTAAGGCTGAAAGACGTTTAAATTGAAGTATTAGTCTTTATTAATTAAAAATGACATTAATAGATTGGATGATTCTCAGTATTTATTTAATTCTTTCAGTGAGTGTTGGTGTTGCTTTGTCACGGAGAAATCAAAATGAAGCAGATTATTTTGTTGCTGGCAGAAGTTTAACGGGATGGCTGGCTGGAGCTTCAATGGCAGCAACAACCTTTTCAATAGATACACCTCTATATGTAGCAGGTTTGATTGGGACAAGAGGACTCGCTGGGAATTGGGAGTGGTGGAGTTTTGGTTTAGCACATGTTGCTATGACAGTAATCTTTGCACCTATGTGGCGGCGGAGTGGGGTTTTGACTGATGCTGCGTTTACAGAATTGCGATATGGCGGTGTTGCCGCTGCATGGTTAAGAGGAACAAAGGCATTTTTATTGGCAGTACCTATTAATTGTATTGGGATTGGATATGCATTTTTAGCGATGAGAAAGGTTGCAGAAGCTTTGGGGATGGTTGATGGTCATTATTTGATTGGATTTGTAACTGATACTCTACTGCTCCTTATTGCAGTTGGTTTATTCATGCTTGTATATACAGCTATAGGTGGACTATGGGCTGTCGTACTCAATGATTGTGTTCAGTTACTGTTGGCTTTAATTGGTGCGTGTACGCTTGCATTTGCTGTGGTGCATGCATCTGGCGGTATGTCAGCCATGTTGTCTCAAATACAAGAGTTAGAGAGACCTGAATTGCTCTCAGTTTTCCCATGGACTTGGGATGAAAATGGTTTTCAATGGATAGGTCAGGCTGGGATTAGTATTGCAACGTTTACAGCATTCCTTTCTCTTCAATGGTGGAGTTTCCGTAGAAGTGATGGGGGTGGAGAGTTTATACAGAGATTGCTTGCAACTAAGAATGAAAACCAATCCGAATTGGCAGGGTGGGTTTTCCTTGTTGTGAATTATCTTTTACGTAGTTGGTTATGGATTGTTGTTGGACTTGCTGCGCTTGTTTTGCTCCCAAATCAGCAGGACTGGGAGTTGAGTTACCCTACTCTTGCAGTTCAATACCTTCCCCCAGTAGTACTTGGAATTGTAGTTGTCTCATTGGTGGCGGCATTCATGAGTACCGTGAGCACTTCTTTAAATTGGGGAGCCAGTTACCTCACACACGATCTGTATAAAAGATTCTTGCGCCCTAAAGCGAGTAATAAAGAGTTGATTTTTGTTGGACAAATAACTTGTGTCATTCTTTTGATAATTGGAATTATCACTGCTTTAATAAGTGACAGTATTGGCTCAATATTTCGTCTTGTAATTGCAATAGGCACTGGCCCTGGAGTTGTTCTTGTTTTGCGATGGTTTTGGTGGCGTGTGAATGCGATAGCGGAATTAACTGCAATGATATGTGGGTTTTTCATTGGATTTGTAACCTCAGTAGTTCCGCTTCTGAGAGTGGAAGATTATGGGCTTAAACTTCTGATTACAACATTGTTAACTGCAATTATTTGGTTAGTTGCTTTGCGATTAAGTCCTCCAGAATCTGATGAAGTATTGGAAAAATTTGTTCGTTTGGTAAGACCACCTGGACCAGGATGGGAGCGTTTAAGAAAGCGCTTTGGAATTATTCCAGTTGATTCTTTGCAGAGTTTACTAATTCGTTTTGTCTTGAGTGTTGGAATTTTGTATGGGTTTCTTTTTGCCTGTGGAGGTTTTTTGCTTCATCAAGAACGAGGAGGTTGGATAGGGTTGGTTTGTGGAGTTTGTTGTATTTATGCAATAAGAGGGAACTTTGTAAAAAGAGCGTTTTCATTGCATTAAGGTTTAATTTTCTAGAATTTCAACCACAATGAATCAAAAGGATTAATTCTCTTGAGTTTTTTACGCACAACTATTTTCCCTTTACTCATAGTTCTCCTCTTTGGGATTGCTTTGTTAGCTGTAACTGCTCGCATTTGGCTTCCAGGGGACATGATGGCTCCTGCGCCAATTGGTTGAATGAGAGTTGCTCCCTGTGGTTAATATCTATATATGAAAGAAGAAAGCTTTAATTCAACTGATGAAGGGCTCAAGAGCCTTGCAATTGATCCGAATGTCCTTGCAGAGGAGTTAGCCGCTGAACTACAGGGAGATCCCCTAGATGAAATTGATATTGAAAGATTTGATGCAGATAAAACAAAAATTTTAAATGAATGCCAATTAGGGTTGTCTTGGCTTCAGAAAGGTCATGAAGAACGCTTGCAGGGCCTTAGAGTTTTTTGTGAGCATAGATATCCCAGAGCATTGGACCTCTTAATACCCTTATTATCTGAGCCTTGCCCTGTAGAAAGAATGAGTGCTGTTTATGCTTTAGGTAGAAATCCTTCTCTCTTGGCAGTTGAAAAACTTCTGCAACTGTTAAAGACAGATAGTAATGCTTATGTAAGGAAAGCAGCCGCTTGGAGCTTAGGTAATTATTCCGATTCGCCTGTAATGAATCCACTGATTAAGGCTTTGCATAATGATGTAGCAGCTGTCAGATTATGGGCCGCTAGCTCCCTTGCTGAAGTTGGTTCTAGTTCTATTGAAAAGGCTGAAAGGGTTGTTGCTGAGCTACTGATTAGTTTGCGAATTGATCAAGAGCCATTAGTTCGTAGTAATTGTATTTGGTCACTGGGTCGTTTATATGATCTTTTACCCGAGCCTTTCAAATTGGAATTAAATGAGGGGTTTTTCCTTGTTTTATTAAATGATTTAGAACCATCAGTGCGTTATGAAGCTCGCACAGTTGTGGAGCAAATTCAACATCCAGATGTTGTTCTGAGATTAAAAAAACTTGTAGAAGATGGAATTTTGCCTTGATTGAGCAATTCCGAATGTGTCTATGTATCAATTGAAGTTACTATTTTGCCTGGTTTTATATATCATTTATTTCATTTAACTCCCTCAGATGCCTCAACGCGTATTGAGATTTAAGATTCGTCAAGACGGTGTCGTTGAGGAAACTGTCGAGGGAATTGTTGGTCAAGCTTGTTATCAGCTGACTGAAAAGCTCGAATCTGCCCTAGGCAATGTTGAGCAGACAGAATTGACTTCTGAGGCCTATATATGCCCAGAAGAGCAATCACAGTTCATTCAAGAACAAATTAAACTCCACTAATGTCCCATTTCTCCACTGTCAAAACACAATTGCGAAAGAAAGAACCATTGATGCAGGCTTTGGTTCACCTTGGTTATGTTCCTCAAGAAGGAAAGAATACAGTCAGAGGATTTCGTGGGCAAACAGTTAAGGCAGAATTGGCTGTAAAGATGCCTGAAGGAGGGGATATAGGTTTTAGATGGAATGAAAACCAAAAAGCTTATGAATTGGTAACTGATCTAGACTTATGGAAACAACAAATTCCATTTGATCGTTTCTTATCAAAACTAACTCAGCAATATGCTTTAAGTACTGTCCTTGCTGCTACTGCAGAAGAAGGTTTTGAAGTTGCAGAGAGAAAAAATAATATTGACGGTTCTATTGAATTAGTTGTAACACGTTGGGATTCTTGATTGATTAGTTTTTTGGAGAATGATCCCTCAGTAGCTTTTCAGGCAAAAGCTCAAGCTCAAAATAAACGTAATGGTAAAGAACCAGTTCTTGGGGGAGAACTTCGATCAAAGGCAGTATGGGTTGATGAATCTTTATGTATTGGTTGCACTTATTGCAGTTGTGTTGCCACTAATACATTTTCAATGGAGCCAATTAATGGCAGAGCAAGAGCAATTAGGCAGGATGGAGATAGTTCGAATTTAATTCAAGAGGCTATTGATACTTGCCCAGTTAATTGTATTGATTGGGTTAGGTTTGAAGATTTAGATGATTTACGTTTACAGCTGGAAAAAAAGTCGATCAGACCACTTGGCTTGCCACCATTGAGGTGAAAGCAATATGCAGCCATCTATACAAACGCTCCCTACTCGGCGTTTTGGACGTACTGAAATTCATGTCCCTGTTTTATCGCTAGGAGGGATGCGATTTCAGCATAGTTGGAAAGACTTAGAGGGCGATAAAGTCTCAATAGAAAACCAGAGAAATATTGAAAATATTCTTAAATTTGCTGCGCAAAATGGATTTGATCATATTGAGACAGCTAGACATTATGGCACTTCTGAAATGCAACTTGGTTGGGGTATGAAGAAAGTGCCTCAAGTCAATAGAATAATTCAAACAAAAATACCACCTTCAAGGGATCCGAACCATTTTGAGAAAGAGCTTGAAACTAGCTTCTCAAAATTACAATCTTCCAAAATTGATCTTCTTTCTATACATGGTTTAAACCTTCCAGAGCATTTAGAGCAGACTTTAAAGCCAGATGGGTGTTTATCTGTTTTACGCAGGTGGCAAAATAATGGTCTTATTGGCCATATTGGGTTTTCAACCCATGGCCCTACTGAATTAATTGTTCAAGCTATTGAGACAGGTGAATTTGATTATGTAAACCTTCATTGGTATTTTATTTTTCAGGATAATGAACCTGCTTTAACGGCTGCTTCTAAATTTGATTTAGGAGTTTTTATTATAAGTCCTACTGACAAGGGAGGGCATTTGCATACTCCTTCAGAAAAACTTTTGGAGTTATGTGCACCACTTCATCCCATTGTCTTTAATGATTTATTTTGTTTAAGTGATCCAAGAGTTCACACAATTAGTGTTGGTGCATCAAAGGTTGAAGATTTTTGCTTACATCTAGATTCAATTAGCTTATTAGATAAGTCTCATTTTATATTGCCAAATATATATAAACGTCTTATGTCCACCGCCAATGAAGAATTAGGTAAAGAATGGATGACTACTTGGAAGCATGGCCTCCCATCTTGGGAGCATATTCCTGGAGACATAAATGTTCGAACTCTAATGTGGCTTTATATATTGTATAAGTGTTGGGGAATGGAAGGTTATGTCAAATCTCGATATGGTTTGCTAGGGAATGGGAGTCATTGGTTTCCGGGGTCTAATGCTGATGATTTAGATTCTCAAGTTAGTGAGGATGAGCTGAGAAGCGTTTTAAAAGCTAGTCCTTGGGTTGATGAAATTATTTTAAGGCTTAGGGAATTGAGAGAAAAATTTAAGGGAGAAATCTCTCAGAGGTTGGTAGTCGATTGATTATTTAAAGGTTGTTTAAGAGGAATGCCTATAGACCTGGGAAATTTTTTTGGACATTCATGTGTTGAGCCAAGCCGTATTGAATGCCTTTTACCTTGATGCTCAGGTAACAAAAAATATTCACTTGACAAAATCTTTCCTTTTAGAATTGCAAGTGCTTCTATCAATTCTTTTTTTTCAGACTCTTGCCATTGTCCTTTATATAGAATTGCTTGACCTGATGGCTTTAGAAGTGGAATTAAATACTCTGCCAATACAGCCCCTTGAGCCACAGCTCTTGCGATAGCAAGATCAAAGTTGCCTCTAAACTGAGAACTTTGACCTGTTACTTCTATCCTTTCTGTACGAATGCTCACTCTAGATTTCAGGCCAAGATCTTTTGTAATTTCCTTTACAGCATGTGTTTTTTTATAAATTGAATCTACTAATGTGATTGATGAGTTAGGAAGTGCAATAGCTATAGCAAGACCTGGTAGCCCACACCCTGTACCAACATCAATTATTTGTAGCTGTTTATCGTGATTTTTAAGCTCATTTTTTATAGGCCAAAGACTGTCTATTATTTGTGAAATCCAAAAATCATTATCTTCAATGAGCCTCGTTAAATTTATATTCTTGTTCCATTCTCTTAGGAGATTCTGCAGCTTGGTAAATTGTTCAAATTGTTGTTTTGTAGGATGCCAGTCAAGACAATTCCAGATGTTATGAGTTGGTGTCCAAAACTTGGGTGAAATGGTCATGTAGAAGCAATTTTTGTGAAATTAGCTTGTATAATTTTCTGAACCTTTTGATTTGTGAGATTTGATAGTTTGACTGTACCTAACACTTATTATGAATTATTGGGAGTTTCTCATAACTCTGATTTACAGACTCTTAAAAAAGCGTTTCATCGTTTAAGTAAGTCTTTGCATCCAGATACTACTGTTTTGCCTGTTGATGAAGCTGCAAAGAAATTTTATATCCTGTGTGAGGCATATGAATTGTTATCCGACCCTATTAGAAGAAAGGCTTATGATAAAACTTTGAGAATGGACCGTTTGAGCGATGATAGTCCTTCTAAAGATATAGCTGTAGATATTTCAAGGGAAAGTGTTACAAGCATTGGACATAGAAGGCCATTGTCAGGAGGAGAATTATTTTCGTTGTTACTTCTAGGTATTGCGATTAGTATTAGTTTGTTGTTGGGTATTGGATTTGCGTTCTTAGATGGTAAACAATTGCAAGTAAGTCCAAGTTGGCTTAATTCTACTAATACTTTGATTCAACCTTCTTCCCCAACAATTCAAGATGTCGATTTTGCCTCCCGCTAAAACACCTTTGAATCAACATTCATTAGGAGCGCTTGAATTCTGGCTACGTAGTTTGGGTGCTGAAAGAACAAGTGAGAATCCTTGTCTTTGGAAGTGGATAATGCCTCAAGGGGCTGCTGAGATAATGATTAAACAAGATGAACTAATGATTAATTGGGTGGAGGGTGAGACAAAAAGTCAGTTTAGTTTTCCCTATGGATTATCACGTCAAGATGTTGAAGCAGCCTTACAACATGGCCCTTAAATATTTAGAAACAGTCAAGACTTTTTTTGATAACATGATAACAATGTTCTAATTGAGAATCTTCAATACAAAGAGGAGGTAAAAGATAAATTACATTCCCTAATGGCCTGATGAATACATTATGTTGTAATGCATAGGCTTTGATGTTTTTACCGGCTACATTTAGGTAGCCATTACTCTCATCTGTCTTCAATTCAAAGGCTGCGATTGTACCGGTTAGTCTGACTTTTGTTACCTTTGGATGCTTTGAAATATCTTTTAAGAAGGGTAGATGTCGATGTTCAAAATTGAGGTAAGAATTTGGGTTGGCTTCTAGAAGGTCTAGGCTTGCATTTGCAGCGGCACAACCAAGAGGATTAGCTGTAAAACTGTGACCATGCCAAAAAGTTTTTTTGGGATCATCTCCCAAAAAGTTTTCAAATATTTTTTTACTTGCCATTGTTACACCCATGGGGAGGAACCCTCCTGTTAGTCCTTTTGAAAAAGCCATAATATCGGGGAAAATCTCTGCACGCTGAGAAGCAAATAAAGACCCACTCCTTCCAAACCCAACCATCACCTCATCAGCGATAAGCAGTGCATTTGATTGACGAACAACTTGCTGAACTTTTTGCAAAAATTCAGGCCTCACCATTTTCATGCCTCCAGCGCCTTGAATTAGTGGTTCGATGATAACTGCAGCAGTTGGTACCTCCAGAAGGGTTTCTAGATGGTCAAGTGCCTTTTTTTCTCTGTTTTCAACCTCATAGTCGCCCCACCATGTTGATGGCCAAGGAACTCTACATACTGGGAAAAGAAGTTTGTTAAATGGCTCATTAAATAGGTTGCGTTCTCCAACTGCCATGGCTCCAAATGTGTCGCCATGGTATGCTCCTTCGAATGCAATAATTTGATGCCGAGATTCTCCCTGGTTATGCCACCATTGAATAGCAAGCTTTAAAGCTACTTCTACTGCAGTTGATCCATTATCAGAAAAGAATACTCTTTGTAGTCCACTAGCCTGACTTAGTCTTTCTGCAAGAAGCTTTGCTTGAGGATGAGTGAAATCAGCGAAGATTATTTGTTCGAGTGTCTGTGCTTGCTCATAGATGGCCTTTGCGATATATGGATCTGAATGTCCATGTAAAGTAACCCACCAACTACTGATAGCATCAATTAAGGTTGTACCATCTTCTTTGAAAAGAAGAGCCCCTTTAGCATGTCTGATTGTTTGAGGTGCTATTGCTGAAGTGATTTGAGTGAATGGGGGCCAGAGATTGTCGTGCCACTTCCCTGTATATGAGGCATCCATTTGTGTGTTGTTTTGCTTGATCATTTGCTAAAAGAATAATGCCATTAATGGGTTAGCTTGCACGAGAACTAATAGAGTATTCACTATGCCTTTGTTTCTGTACCATAATTTGTTTAAAATCACTAAATTATTTTTATGAAAGCTATATTGAAAGTCTAATGAAATGAGACATATATGCTTAAAATTATAGATTTAAAGTTTTGAAAGATTAGAGACAAGAAGTTTTTTAAATGTTTCATCTAGATTTTGGTTGATCCATTGATCGGCAAGCGTTTCTCTACAAAGTTTGGTTAGTATTGGTAACTGAGCAATAACTGGTACTCCTCCCATTTGCTCTAATGTTTTTGGGTTGTCTTTGTGAAGTTCACCATTCAGGATTAGTCCTAAAATTGGGATGTTTCTTTTCTTTAATGCTTCAATGGTTAAAAGTGTGTGATTGAGTGTGCCTAAACCACTTCTTGCAACAAGAATAACTGGGAGCATCCAATTCTTTAATAAATCAATTTGAAGATATTTTCTAGTTAATGGAACCATTACCCCACCAGCCATTTCTATTATCAAAGTTTTTTTTACTGAAGGTAATATAATATTTTTATGTTTAATTATTGTATTCTCTTGTTCTGCTGCCCAATGAGGTGATACTGCCGCCTTAAACCTATATTTTTCAGGGATTAATCTATCTTTTGTAAGATTTAAGAGTGTGCGTACTGTATTTGTATCACCACCATTTTCTAAACCACTTTGAATAGGCTTCCAATACATTGCATCTAAACCTTGCACTAGAAGACTACTGACTACAGTCTTCCCAATATCTGTATCTGTTCCACAAACTATTAGACGAAAACATGGAGATTTCATTTTCTTGCCAAAAGGATTTGTATTGACCAGGATAATTTGAAACAATTACGCTTGCTTGAAAGCGACCATGATGCTTCAAGTTTTCGCCATTCCCTAATTGTAAGCATTTGGTGTGGACTTGCTTGAGCACCAACTTGTACTAAGGGTTTTAATAAGGAAGTGATTCGTGGCTTTTCTTGATAATAAATTTCTACGGTATGAAATTTGATATGTTTTTTTGGAATTGCTTTAAGCAAAGAATTTTGACATGGAAATGTAATAGCAGTGCAAGTCACGTTTGCGCGTTTCGCAGCGTTATGCCACTCAGGGAAACTTCCTTTGACAGGTAATGCTAATGCTAACCAACCCCCTGGAGCTAAAGCGGCGAACCATTCTTTTAATCTTTTTTCTGGATGGTTTAACCAATGTAGTGTAAAACTTGAGGCAAGTAATTTAGGAGGTTCTTTCCATTTTGGTAAACCATCATTGAGATTAAAAAGCTGCGTAGATTTATTATGAGAATGTTGTTGAAGCATGCGTTTTGAACCATCAACTCTTAACACACGTTGATTAGGGTTGTTTTTTTCGATTGCATCTGCAAGTAGACCTGTTCCAGAACCTAAGTCAACCCAGAGTCCTGGTTCTATAATTTGCTTTGAACAATACTTTGCAAGTTTGTCAGAAAAAAATATTTGCAAACTGGCTCCTTGATTGTAGGAATGGGAAGCTCTATCAAAGTTTTTTAAAATAAGTTTTGGCCAATTTGCAGTCATTAATTTGCTTTCAACCAGTTATTTATTCTGTCGACCAAGTCAATACAAAGGATGTTATGTCCTTCATCTTTTATAATCCAATTCAGAGGTGACTGATTAAGGTGGTTTGATAAATCATCTAAAAGTTCAGATCTGGCAACAGAGCTCAATATATGATCGTTGCCTCCATTAATTACTAGCACTCGTCCAGTTTTTGGGAAGGCAGGTGGCAAGCCTTTGGTATTAATTAATAACTCTAAGTCCTGACTTAGCATTTTCCGACCTTTTGGTGAGAGACTATTTTTCAAGAGTTCTGGTAGCCAATAGTTTTCTTTATAGGGTTGATTTGCTTTTTGAATGAATTTTAAAAGCATAGCTCTTTCAGTTGCTTTATTTAAATGTTTTTGCATTCCATTCAGAGCGGTTTTTATTGATCTACTTTCTCTACCTTTAGGGATAAAGCGACTAAAACTATTTAATAAAACAATGTGAGAGGCTTCTTTCAGGACTTTGCTTGATATTAGATGTATTCCTAGTGAGTGGCAAAAAATAACCTTTTTGGTTAGATGATTTTCTTGAGCATTCACCATCCAAAACGGCTCTGAAGGCGTGAGATGGCCATACCCTCTTTCAGAATTTCTCCATTGCCAACCATTTAACTTAAAGTGATCTTCCCAATTTTCCCAAAAGGTACTGTCACCGCACCACCCATGCATAGCAATAATTTGATTCATTGCCTTTGCCCGAGATGAAAAAGTAATTTATTCAAAGTATCTTCACTTAAAGTTCTATTCACTACAATTCTGAGGCGTGCACTTCCTTCTGGGACAGTAGGAGGCCTTATTGCGACGGTTAATAATCCCTTTGATTCTAGTTCAAGTTGCTTATCCAGCGAGGCCTGATCACTTCCAAAAATAATTGGAATTATGGGTCCATTTCCTTCAGGAATTTCCCAGCCCTGTTTGAAAAGTTTTAATCTTAAAGATTTTGATTTCCTTTGAAGATTTGTAATCCAATCTGGATTTTCTTGAATAAGGTTTAATGCTTCTAGCGCAGCTCCTGCTAAAGGAGGTGCAAGGGCTGTGGTGTAACGAAAAGCACCACTTTTTTGGATTAAGTTTTCGCCCAGTAGTTGATTTGTTGCTAGAAAAGCTCCTCCACTACCAAAGGCTTTACCAAAAGTTCCACTTATCATTGTTATTGGAGCTGATATCTCATGAGATAGTCCTTTGCCTTTATTACCGATTACTCCAAGAGCATGAGCTTCATCTACTAAAAGCATAACTTGATATTTTTGACACAAGACCGCCATCTTTTTCAGATTAGGGCTAGTGCCTTCCATGCTGAAGAGACTTTCAGTAATGACTAAAGGAGGTTGACTTTGTTCTTGTTTTAAACAGTTTTGGATTAATCTTTCTAGATCTTCAAGGTTGTTATGGGCAAATCTTTTTAACTTTGCACCACTTGCTTTTACACCTGTTAATAGTGAATTATGAATCAATCTGTCTGTTATTACAGTTGTTTTTCGATTTGCCAAAAGACTTACTGCAGCTAAATTGGCTTGAAATCCACTAGGGAAAAGAAATACTTTTTCAAAGCCCAGCCATTTACTCAACTCTTCTTCTAGTTTTTTATGTATTGGGCGACTGCCTGTTATGAATCGGGATCCTGCAGCACCTACTCCTTCTTCAATCATTGTTCTTCTGGCTGCTTCAATAAGCCTTGGATTTTGACTTAGCCCTAAATAATCATTGCTAGCTAGATCAATCAATGAGAGTCTTTTTTTGTTCTCAAGAGGGCCAATAAGTTCTCCTAGACTGGCCCCTGGAGTCCAGGTCCTCATTTTTCTTAATCTTGAATTAGGGGGATTATTCATGAAACTAGTATCTTTAAGACATTAACGAAGAAAGTTGATTGCTTGATATTTTGCATTGGTCTGCCTTTCTTGAGATGAAATTATTCAATTAGGATATTGAATTGACTTATTAGGATTAAGTTAGATGAGTTGGTGAGGTGAGTAAAACAACTTCTAATCTGATGCATGAGAGTTTGGACCCAAGCAGTATTTTCTCATTTCCATTGGATGATTTTCAAATAGAAGCTATTGATGCTTTAAATCAGGGACATTCTGTAGTTGTGAGTGCCCCTACTGGATCTGGGAAAACATTGATTGGTGAGTATGCTATTTATCGTGCAATTGCTCATGGGCAAAAAGTTTTATATACCACTCCCTTAAAGGCTTTATCAAATCAAAAACTTCGAGATTTCCGCAGTCAATTTGGCTATGAAAATGTTGGACTTATGACTGGTGATTTGAGTGTGAATCGAGGTGCTTCTGTAACTGTTATGACCACAGAGATTTTCCGAAACATGCTTTATGCAGAAGCAGATGAACGTGATGATCCACTTGTTGATGTAGAAACAGTTGTCTTGGACGAATGCCACTATATGAATGATTCTCAAAGAGGGACAGTATGGGAAGAATCGATAATTCATTGTCCTTCATCTGTTCAATTAATTGCACTTTCTGCAACCGTTGCAAATGCAGGGCAATTAACTGATTGGATTCAGCAAGTTCATGGGCCTACAGAATTGATTTTCAGTGATTTCAGACCTGTCCCATTAAGTTTTTCTTTCTGTAGTGCTAAAGGACTTCACCCTTTGTTAAATGATGCGCGAACAGGTCTGCATCCAAATTGCAAAATCTGGAGACCACCAAAAGGAAAAAGACGTAAAGGGAAAGTATCTAAACCATTGCAGCCAGAAGCTCCTTCGATCTGTTTTCTTATTTCTAAAATGGTCGAACAGAATATGCTTCCTGCTATTTGTTTTATTTTTAGTCGCCGTGGATGCGACAAGGCTGTTAGGGATTTGTATGGTACGTGTGACTTGGTTTCTCGACTAGATAAAAATAAAATTGAAGAACGATTAAATGCATATGTTCAAGATAACCCAGAGGGAGTTCGCAAAGGTCCGCATGTTGAGGCCTTGAAGAAAGGTATTGCGGCTCATCATGCAGGTGTATTGCCTGCTTGGAAGGAGCTAATCGAAGAGTTGTTTCAACAAGGTTTAGTGAAAGTTGTATTCGCTACAGAGACTTTGGCTGCGGGAATCAATATGCCAGCTCGGAGTACTGTGATCTCTTCTTTATCTAAGAGAACGGAAAATGGTCATAGGCAACTTATGGGGAGTGAATTTTTACAGATGGCTGGCAGAGCTGGACGAAGAGGCTTGGATTCTCAGGGACATGTTGTAACTGTTCAAACTCGTTTTGAAGGTGTTCGTGAAGCAGGTCAATTAGCGACGAGTCCTGCCAATCCATTAATCAGTCAATTTAGTCCAAGCTATGGAATGGTTCTAAACCTTTTACAGCGTTATGACCTTGAGAAATCTAGAGAGTTAGTCCTTAGGAGTTTTGGTTGTTATTTAGCTAGTTTGGATTTGTTTGATGATGAAGAGATTGTTGATAAATTAAAAAATCAATTGGGGGCACTTCAAAATCTATCTAGGGATATACCATGGGATGATTTTGAGGATTATGAAAAACGTAAAGGCAGATTAAAGGAAGAAAGAAGATTGCTACGTATTCTTCAGAAGCAGGCCGCAGAAACTCTTGCTAATGAGCTTACTTTGGCTGTGGAGTTTGCCAGTGTTGGAACACTGATTAGTTTAAAGACCTCTTCACTAAATGAACGTGTTGTTCCTGCAGTAATCGTCGACAAGGTCGAGGGGAACACTCCTTTCCCATTGTTATTATGTCTAACTGATGAAAATGTTTGGGTTTTAATCCCTTGTAAATCTGTAGTTAGTTTACATGCAGAGTTAGCTTGCTTAGATATTCACATGGTTACTCCTCCTTCGCTTAAGCACCTAGGCGAAAAAAATTATGGTGATGAAAATAGTCGGGAATTAGCTAGGGCAATTTCTAATATGGCTAAGATTTATGATATGCGCACACCTCAATATGATCTCGCTAGTGAAGTTATTTCCCAATTAAATTTTGTTAAAACGCTAGAAGAACAATTGGTGTCATTGCCTGCACATGATTGGGGGGATCGTAAAAAATTAAAGAAACATCGCAGAAAGATTGAAGAACTAGAACTTGAAATACAGGATCGAGAAAGATTGATTCATCATCGTGCTAATCGTCATTGGGAGACTTTCTTAGCTTTGTTAGAGATTTTGGAACATTTTGGATGCCTTGAAGAATTTGAAGCAACAGAAATTGGTAGTACCGTTTCAGCTTTGCGAGGAGACAATGAGCTTTGGTTAGGACTCGTTCTGATGAGTGGGCACCTTGATGAATTACAACCAGCCCAATTAGCAGCTGTTTTACAAGCTGTTAATACAGAAGTAAATCGACCTGATCTGTGGTCTGGGTTTCCTCCTTCCTCTGAATCTTTAGAAGCTCTAAATGATCTCTCAGGGATTCGACGTGAATTATTACGAACCCAAGAACAATATCATTTAAATATTCCAATATGGTCTGAAATAGAATTTATGGGTTTAGTTGAAAAATGGGCAGCTGGCGCAACTTGGGATGAATTAATTGCAAACACCTCTCTTGATGAAGGAGATGTTGTGCGGATATTACGCCGAACAATTGACCTTCTTTCACAAATCCCTTATTGCATGGCAATTAGTAATCAGCTTAAGAACAATGCTTCTTTAGCTTTAAAAGCATTAAACCGCTTTCCAGTAAGAGAGTCTGAGGATCTTTTGTATCAAGTTGTAGGCAGTGATGGTAGTTTTAATCCGGCGACTCAAAGATTACCTAATAAAAAATGATGTTAGTATGATTACTTTGTAATTAGATATTTAATCCAGTCATCTTTTTAGGGTCAACAATTTGATCAAAGACATCTGCACCTACATAATCTAAGATAGTTGCGGCTTCCTTAAGGGTGAGGTTATTTGTGTGAGCATATTGAGCAATTTCAGAAGCTTTTTCATAACCGATTGTTGGAGCTAAACTAGTAACAAGCATTAAAGATTTCTGAAGATTATTGTTTATATTCTTAAGATTAGGTTCAAGACCTTCTAGCATAAATAATCTTGAGCTTTTACATGCGCTAGTAAGTAAATCAATGCTTTTTAGAAGATTAAAGCCGATTAGAGGTTTGTAGGCATTCATCTGTAAATGTCCGCCACTTCCAGCCATTGTCACACCATAGTCAAGTGCAATTACTTGAGTGCAAACCATTGCCATGGCTTCGCATTGTGTTGGATTGATTTTACCTGGCATTATTGAACTCCCAGGTTCATTGGCCGGTAATAATAATTCTCCTAAGCCAGCTCGTGGACCACATGATAAAAGTCGAAGATCATTAACTATTTTTAAGAGCGAAATAGCTAACATTTTGAGTTGAGACATTACCTGAACCAGACCATCATGACTTGCCATGATGGCAAATTTATTTTTTGCCGTAGTGAAAGGAAGATTAGTTGAAGTGGCAATTTCAAGTGCTATCTTTTTATCGAATTTAGAAGGAGCGTTTAGCCCTGTGCCTATTGCAGTGCCACCTAGGGGGAGTTGCAATAGTTCATCTATACTTTTCTTCAGTCGATTTCGAGCAGTAAGAAGCTGCTCTTTCCATGCTGATGCTTCTTGGCCAAGAGTAAGTGGGACTGCATCTTGAAGGTGAGTACGGCCAGTTTTTACAATTTGATCCCAATCATTTATCTTTTTTTCGAAAGTATTAATTACGAGATCAATCTCAGGTAAGAGAGTACAGCAAATTTCTTGGGATGTAGCTATTTGTATTGCTGCTGGAAAAACATCATTTGTTGATTGAGAGAGGTTGATATGATCATTGGGGTGTAAAGGTTGATGACTCCCTAAAGGATTGCTACTTTCTATTGATGCTAAATTACTAATCACCTCATTGATATTCATATTAGTTTGAGTGCCACTACCTGTTTGCCACACACTTAATGGAAATTGATCATCATGGAGACCTTTAAGAATTTTAGTGCAGGCATGAATGATTAGATCTTTGTGACTCTTCGATAATACTTCTAATTCACAGTTAACTATGGCTGCAGATTTCTTAATAATTACTAATGCATAGATAAGTTTTAAAGGAATTTTATCTTCTCCAATTGCAAAATTGATCAGGGATCTTTGTGTTTGAGCACCCCAGAGGGCACTAGATGGTACTTTTACTGTCCCAATGCTGTCATGTTCTTCTCGATATGATGTAGTCATTTAGGTTTCAATGGAATGCAGAAATGATTAGTTGTGAATGAAGGGATTGAAAAACTTCTTTGGGTTAAATTCCAAGCCGATTCCAAATAACATCTAAATTTGCTTGATGTAAATCAGTGCTAAAGCAATCATTTAATTGTCTAGTGGATAGAAAGTCAGTAATTATTTTGTCGGCATTAAGGTTAGCTTTGAAATCACCAGACTCTGT
This sequence comes from Prochlorococcus marinus str. MIT 0918, assembly GCF_027359415.1. Lineage (NCBI taxonomy): Bacteria > Bacillati > Cyanobacteriota > Cyanophyceae > Synechococcales > Prochlorococcaceae > Prochlorococcus > Prochlorococcus marinus. The sequence goes on along the minus strand of NZ_CP114780.1, from coordinate 971,223 downwards.
ATTCCAAGCAGCATGTGCATGTTTTTGTACTAACTGATAAGCTTCTTCTCTTTGCATACCATTTTCTACAAGAGCTAAAAGGACTCGTTGACTAAAAACTACTCCTCCATAAATATTCATATTGTTAATCATATTATTTTTGTAAACACCTAGATCTTTTATTACTTCACTCATTTCTCTCAACATAAAGTGAAGTGTGATAGAGGTATCAGGTAACATCATTCTTTCGATTGAACTATGACTTATATCTCTTTCATGCCATAAAGCAACATTTTCTAGCGAAGCAACTACATAACTACGTAGCACTCTTGCAAGTCCACTAATACGCTCACTGCGAATTGGATTTCGTTTGTGAGGCATAGCTGAACTACCTTTTTGTCCTTTGGCAAATCCTTCTTCTACTTCAAGAACATCAGTTCTTTGAAGGTTTCTTATTTCCGTTGCAAATCTATCTAATGAGGAGCCAATTAATGCAAGTATTTGAACATAATTTGCATGCCTATCTCTTGAAATGACTTGTGTGCTTGCGGTATCAGGAGTTAAACCAAGATGATTACATGCAATTCTTTCAATCTCGGGATCAGTATTTGCATAAGTTCCCATTGCACCACTGATTTGTCCAACAGAGATCTCTTTTGTTAATTGTTCAAGTCTTTCTTGATTCCTAATTGTTTCTGCTAACCATCCAGCAAGTTTAAATCCAAAAGTTATTGGTTCTCCATGAATAGCATGAGACCTGCCAATCATGATTGTGTTTTTGTGTTCCTTCGCTTTTAAAAGAATTGTTTGCTTTAGTATTTTGATCTCTTCGATTAATAACTTTAAAGCAGCTTTTAATTGCAAGGCGAGGCCAGTATCCAGTACATCACTGCTTGTCATTCCCAAATGAATAAACCGTCCTGAATCTCCAATATTTTCATTTAAATTGGTGAGAAAAGCAATCACGTCGTGACGTACTTCTGATTCAATTTCCAGTATTCGTTTGGGAGAGAATTTCGCTTTTTCACGAATCTCTTTCATTGCATTTTCAGGAATTTTCCCTAGCTGCATGTTTGCCTCACATGCAGCAATTTCAACATCTAGCCAACTTTGGAATTTGGCTTGCTCTGTCCAGATTTGTCCCATTTCTGGGAGTGTGTAACGTTCAATCAAAGGGTTGTGGAATTTTAATAGAACTCAGAAAAAGTCCATTTTAAGCTGATTTTAGCCGGTTATGCGCAACTTCCCAATGAATATATCTCCCCCAACTTTGCTGCCTGACTAAACAGCGACCACCTTTGCAAACAATAACTTGGAAAGGTGGTAAATCCTTTGGTTGATTATCTAATCTGACAAAACTTCCAGGATGAAGAAGTTCTAAAAGGTTTCGATGGTGATTTATTGGCACAATATTTGAGTGCCCTGTACTTTTTTTCCCATTTTGAAAGGATTGATGAGAATACTTTTCTGACACGTCCTTTAGAAATGTATGCATAGATCCTCTAGTAGATTTTTAAAATTCACTTACTTCTGCGGTTTTTTTTCGGTTTCCTGTTTGTTTTTATGACGATATGACAAAAAAGAATCGACTTGATGTTCACTTGCTGACCAAAGGTTTGGTTGAATCTCGAGAACAGGCTCAGAAACTTATAAGAGCTGGAAAAGTAAGGGATTGTTTTGGCAAAATTCTTGATAAGCCAGGTCTAGATGTGCCCAAAGATATTTCTCTTAAGGTTCAATTCGCTCCAAAGTTTGTTTCAAGAGGTGGTGAGAAATTAGACGCTGCTTTGGTTCAATTCCCTATCAAAACACTAGATAGGGTTTGCATTGATGCAGGGATCTCTACAGGTGGTTTTACAGATTGCCTTTTAAAAAGGGGAGCATCTCTTGTTTATGGAATTGATGTTGGTTATGGGCAAATAGCATGGTCATTAAGAAATGATTCACGAGTTGTTTTAAAAGAAAGAACAAATATTCGTAATTTGAAAGCTGATGAGTTATATGGGGATTTAGCTCCTAAAGCTTCATTAGCTGTTGCAGATCTTTCATTTATATCTTTACGACTTGTCTTGCCAGCCATTAAGGCTCTTCTTGATGAGAGAAATAAAGAGGCTCTGCTTTTAATTAAGCCACAGTTTGAAGTTGGGCGTGAAAGAGTTGGTAAGGGTGGAGTTGTAAGAGAAGTAAATGCACATATTGATGCTCTTAATACAATTATCGAATTTTCTAAATTGGAAGGATGGAAGGTGCAAGGAATTATGCCTTCACCTTTAAAAGGCCCTGCAGGTAATCATGAATATTTGCTTTGGCTGAAAATGGAAGGAGTGAATCAAACCACCAACTTGGCAAAACTCGTTAAAAATACTTTGTGCTTAGAGAGCTGAATTGTCTGTTTCTCCAGTTCGAATGCGAACTACTGATTCTACGGGGGATATAAATATTTTGCCATCTCCTATTTCTCCTGTTTTAGCAGCTTCTGCAATCGCCTTTAAAACACTATCAACACTCTCATCTGAGATAACGACTTCTATTTTCAGTTTCTGCAGAAACTCTACGGTGAATTCAGAGCCTCTATACCTTTCGACTTGCCCTTTTTGACGGCCAAAACCTCTTACTTCACTTACGGTCATACCAACTATGCCTAGATTAACCAAAGCTATTTTTACATCCTCAAGTTTAAAAGGCCTGATAATTGCTTCTATTTTTTTCATAAAAAAAATTGGTGATACTAAACAACTTTAATCTGTTCTGTTTAGGAATTGCTGAAATTTAAAGCTGATTGAACTGAATTAAGTATTAATCCTGCTTCAGTAGCATCTGCTGCAAGAGCTTTAGCGTTGTTTTTTGTTAGCTTTACTTGTTGAGAAGCAATTGCTTCCCATTGACTGTCTTCGAAATGTGTTTGAAGCCAAAGCATGCCATGAACACTATTTACTCTCAGATGGACCCATTCATTGAATTCTAGAAAGCAGATGTCCATGCAAAATGTTCCTTAACTTGACTCTATTAGCGGTTGTTATGAGAATAAAGTTTGTGCTTGATGATACATATTCAATTATTTCTTTAAAAAAACTCTTTTGAGTTGCGATGATTTTTTAGCTAAAACTAATTTTTTGGATATAACACTTGTAATTAAATAAGAAAGATTTATTTTTTATTTGTTAACTCTATGATTCTTTAGTGGGTTCTTTTAAGTGAAAAAAAATCATTCTGAGTTCTATGGAGAACGATTAATTTCTAATTCCGAGATTTTTTGCTTCCCTAACCCTAGCCCTTCAAGACCATATGAGATTTCTATAGAATTACCTGAATTTACTTGTCAATGTCCCTTTTCGGGTTACCCAGATTTTGCAGTAATTAGAGTCTTATATCAACCTTTCGAAAAGGTGATAGAGCTTAAATCGATCAAGCTTTATATCAATAGTTATCGTAATCAGAAGATTTCACATGAAGAAGTAGCAAATAAAATTTTAAATGATCTAGTTTCTGCAGCAAATCCTACTTGGATGCAAATAGAAGCAGATTTCAACCCTCGTGGTAATGTTCATACAGTTATAAAAACGATTCATGGTGTAAGAAAATGAATCTATTCATATAAAGATAAAGACTTTAATATAATTGGTAATTGATTTGCTAAACCCGAAGAGTTTCTATTAGACAAACATCCTATATGTAATAATTTCTTATCATCTTCTGTAATTACCCATAGTTGGTTAGTAGATATAATACTCATCACTCCCCCTAAGAGACATATTGCAAAACCTATATAAACAAAGGGTACCCCAGGGTCATATTTGATTAGTATCCCACTACTTGGCAAAATATCGAAAACCTTTATTTGCTTATCTAAAACCTTAAAAGAACTAATATTAGGTCTTGTGATACCAATTTGCTTACCTGTTTGGTTAAATATTTTAATAGGTCCTTGCTCACTTGAAAGCGTTAGCAAAATTGATTCATTCTCCTTATTCATCCATGGTATAACTACTCCCCAAACTTGATCACCTAATTCATTAAATTTTTGAAGGGGAAGTTGTAACTTTGGACTTTCATTTATTTGAATTGTGATTGCTGCAAGTGCCCAGTCTGCTTGGTAAATAGTTAGTCCCTTAAAACGCAATGGATGATTTACGCTGATTTCTTTAGATATTATTTCGTCTGAATTTTTATTGTTTAGTGATAAGTATGAACGGAATTGTTCTGGTACACCTGAAGGACTCCTTTCAATTTCAAAATCAGTTAATTTAATACTTAGTTGATTGCTTCTGTTTGGGCTTATAAGATCGATTGATCTCCCTGGAGCGAGAAAATTTTCGAAACGTTCCCCTTTTAATACTCCAAATGTGGCTCCTATCATTAGAAGTATTAGGCCAAGATGTACTAAAGGAGGGCCAACTCTTCCAAGTAATCCTTGTCTTGCAGCTAATCTGGAGGTTTTATTTTGGACGCTCCATCCATGACTAGTTAAATATTTGTCTAGTTTTTCGATGCCGAGAGATGATTCTTGAATTTTGAATGTTTTAGATATTGCCAACTTTTGAATTTGTTTTGGATCTTTATAGTCGATCCATATCATTGCTTTTTTTAGTGCCGGCCATTGCCTTCTCCAAGTACATGCTATTAATGCACAACCAAGCCAAAAAAGAAGCCCTAAGAACCAATTGCTTGAGTAAACATGGTTTAACTGTAGACGAATTACCCAATCTCCATTAATTATCCCTAGGAATTTATTGATTTGGTATTTAGAGAGATAAGCCTCAAGAGGCTCTCCTTGTGGAAGAGCTGTGCCAATGCCACTTGCTAATGCAATCAAAATGATAAGTACTATAGAAACTTTTAAACTTGATAACCAATTCAAAATTTTCAGCGTATATTTCATGGCTTATATCCATCTAGCAAAAAGGCTTAGAAAGCCAATTATTACAAAAAACATTCCGCTCATTAATGGGATCCAACTACTAATAGAACGAAGAGAAAGAAGTTTTGGAATTGTTGCAGCTGTTGTTCCTGCTATGAGCAAAGGTATAACTTGCCCTGTTCCAAAAACTGCTAGAAGAAAAACCCCAGTTATAGGATTACCATTATCTGCCATCCAGGCAAGCAGAACTGCTAATACAGGGGTGGTGCATGGTGATGCTGCTAAGCCAAATGTTAAGCCTGCTGCAATTGGTGCAAGAGGTTCTGGCACTTTTTCTTTTAACCAATTTGGATCTGGCCCAATAGGCATTTGTAGTTGAAATATTCCTAGAAGATTCATTCCCATACAAATAGTAATTATTGGGACTAGTAAACCTATCTTTAATGGGATTTGCCCATAAACTTTTCCAAAAAGGCCACTTAAACTTCCTAGTATTACTAAAGAAAGAACAATACCACTGCAAAAAAATAGACTTCTTACGGATGGTTTTTTGTTGTCTTGAAACCCTGCAAGATAAGCAATGGTTACAGGCAATAGTGATAAAGAACAAGGCCCTAAACTTGTTAATAAACCACTTATAAAAATAATTATTATTGTTGTTGGTCCAGGAGAACTCAAACCATTAGTAATCAATTGCTCACTTTTGAGAGCCAAGTCAGACATTGCAAGGTCTGGAAAATTAATAACAAACTCCTTGATTACTTCTTTAATTTAATCTTTTAGGATCTATCTGAGTTCTTTTTTAATTTTTAATCCACCAATTAATCCTGTGGATTCAAGTGCGCATCTTAAGAGGATGCCGCCTACTAGAAAACTAGATAATAATGAATTGCCTCCATAACTAACAAAAGGAAGAGGAAGTCCAGTTGTTGGCATTGCTCCCGCAGTAACAGCTAAATGCAAGATCGATTGCCCTATAAGCATAGTGCTGCAACCAATTGCTATGAGTTTGGAATAATTATTTCTACTTCTCAAAGATATTCTTAAGCCAAGGAATGCAATTAAAACAAAAAATGAAATGAGCATTATGGAACCTACAAATCCAAACTCTTCTGCGAATACCGAAAAAATAAAATCTGTACTTAGGAAAGGTAAATAAAGAAGCTTTTGAGTAGAAAGACCATATCCCTCTCCAAATAGGCCCCCAGAACCTATCGCCATGAGACTTTGGATAAGTTGATATCCATTCCCTTCAGGATCTTGCCATGGGTTTAGGAATGATGTGACTCGAAGAAGTTGATATTGGTATCTAGTAATACTCCATATCCCTAATGATCCTCCTAATAGTGAAGCTGAAATAAGACTTTTAAAACTTATTCCTGAAGAAAGTGCCATCATCCAAATGAGCATGCCTATTAATGCTGCTGTACTTAAGTTTGGCTGTTTAAGTATTAAAAGAATTAACATTCCTAAAAGACTTAGCTCTAATAGCTTTTGACCATTTTTTATTCTTTTCCATTGAGCAAATATATTAGCTGATTGAAGAATTACAAATGGTTTAACTATTTCAGATGGTTGAATTAGAATAGGGCCAAGAATTAACCACCTAGAGGCGCCATTAATTGTGTTCCCAAAGAGTAGAGTTGATCCAACTAATACTATGCAAATTATCAAACCAGCTTTAGAAATCCTTAACCATCTTCTTAGATTTATTGATATGGCTAACCATGCAATAGTCCAACTCGCTAAAAGCCATAAGAGTTGTTTTTTTATGAAATAACTTCCGTCTCCCATTTCTTTACTTGCTTCCCACCAGCTTGCAGATCCAAGTATTAATAAGCCTGCAATACTCCAAACGAAAATCAGTGCTAATAGTAACTTTGCTTCAGAGGGCCATAGCTCCCAAGGCAGTGGTATAAACCTTTCCCATAATTGATTTCTTTCTATATTTCTTGTAGAATATACTTTTGAAATCTTTGGCGATACTCGCTTTCGACTTATTCTTTTTATTGATGGACTACTCAATTTCTTTTGTTGGAAATTGTTTTTCCTATTGAGCCGTCTTTTTTGACTTTTGCCAAGTGCTTAGAAGAAATATTTATATTAAATTCATTAGAGTTAATTATTTATTTATTTAAAGACATTAATCTTAAATAGAGATACGTATACTTATATTGTTTAAGCTTGTATTGATTTAACGATAATTAAATTAAGATTAGAATAAATCTAAGAGCTTTTTATTCAATATAGATCAATCTTATTGGAATTTTTTGTAAAAAGAGTTTTTTTGTAAGTATTTATTTTCAATAGAACAATTTTTTAGGTGGTTTTTCAGTTTTGGCTCGGTTTTTTTACCTACTGCATGGTAGATTCCGCGGGCCTTTGGAGTAAGGAGCTCTTGCTGGCATCTCGTCTTGTTTTACCTTTCAAGAACTCTTCTAATGAAGAGGATTCTGTAACGTGTTCAGATGTAGAAGCTAGTAATCTGCTAAAGCCTTCAATTGACCTTGGTTCTTTAGATGCCATGTCTAAAGACTCATCCCAAGAATATGTGACTTTTCAACGTCACATTTATAGGATGACTTTGGTTTTAACACTCTTTTTTGGATTGTTAACTGCCATTTTTTTGGATTTGAGTGCTGCTATTAGTCTTCTTTTAGGAGCTTTATGTGGAATTCTTTATTTGAGGCTTCTGGCTAAAAGTATTGGATCACTAGGACGAACTTCGAATTCAATCGGTAAGGTTCAATTGCTTGTGCCGGTTTTACTAGTTTTGGTAATTACAAAATTGCCATTTCTTGAATTATTGCCTTCTTTAGCTGGCTTTTTACTATATAAACCATCTTTCATTATTCATTTTTTATTTAAGCGTTCTGCTTGAAAAACTATGGGGATTTTAAATTGATGGATTTGAAGGCTGATCAAGACTCAATGTCGCTTATGCGATTATTTATTTTTTAAAAATGGGTACCTCTCCATTTGCTTTAACTTTTGCTGCTTTAGAAGTTGGTCAACATCTTTATTGGCAGATAGGAAACTTAAGAATTCATGGACAGGTTTTTATGACCTCTTGGATTCTTATTGGTGCATTGCTGACTCTTGTTGTAGTTGGCACCAAAAAGATGGAACGTGATCCTAAAGGTGTGCAGAACCTTCTTGAATTCCTTTGGGATTACATTCGCGATTTGGCACGCACGCAGATAGGAGAAAAAGTCTATAGAGACTGGATGCCATTTATAGGCACTCTTTTCTTGTTCATTTTCGTGAGCAATTGGGGAGGAGCTTTGATCCCTTGGAAGTTAATTGAATTACCTAGTGGAGAATTAGGGGCCCCTACGGCGGATATCAATACAACCGTCGCATTAGCTCTTTTAGTTTCACTTTCTTATTTTTATGCGGGCTTGAGCAACAAAGGATTGCGGTACTTCGAGTATTACGTTCATCCAACGCCAATCATGCTCCCCTTCAAGATTGTTGAAGATTTCACTAAGCCTCTTTCACTTTCCTTCCGTTTGTTTGGGAACATCTTGGCGGATGAACTTGTTGTTGCTGTTCTAGTTTTTCTAGTACCACTTGTTCTACCTGTTCCTGTAATGTTTCTCGGTTTGTTTACAAGTGCTATTCAAGCCCTGATTTTTGCCACTCTTGCTGCTTACTACATCGGTGAAGCAGTTGAAGAGCATCATTAATCAAAACTTTCTTGTCAGATTTGTTTAATCTTTCTGGCAAAACCCTTGCGATTAGGTCCTTTTATTTTTGGGCCCATCTTATGAACTATGAGATGACCCCCTCGCAGGTATAAACTCCCGGTTTCTCTTAAATTCGCGCTTAGAAGGCGCTTCACCTTAGCTCAATTATGGATTCCATTACGACCGCCGCTTCTGTTGTTGCCGCTGGTTTGGCTGTAGGCCTAGGCGCTATAGGCCCTGGTATAGGTCAGGGTAGTGCTGCTCAAGGCGCAGTAGAGGGTATAGCCCGCCAGCCTGAAGCGGAAGGCAAAATCAGAGGTACTCTCCTGCTTTCTTTCGCTTTCATGGAATCACTAACCATATATGGTCTTGTGGTTGCTTTGGTTCTGCTTTTTGCTAACCCATTTTCTTGATAAGTAGTTCAATCAAGAGGTTGATCTTTAATCGAATAAATTTTTATTTGGTTAATTGATCTATCTCCAACTTGATCTGATCTTTCTATTCCCTTCAGTCCTTAAAAACTTTTTAAGGTCCATTTTAATTTCACGCACCCCTGCCAAATGACCAGCTTGCTTCTATTTGGTGCTAGTGAGGGAGGTCTGTTTGACTTTGATGCAACTTTGCCTCTTATGGCTGCTCAAGTTGTTCTCCTCACATTCATCCTTAATGCTTTGTTCTTTAAACCCGTTGGAAGGGTTGTAGAGGAAAGGGAAGACTATGTCACAACTAGTCGAGCTGAAGCTAAAAAGAAGCTTGCTGAGGTTTCAAAGCTTGAAGTTGATTTAAAAAAACAACTCAAAGAAGCTCGTCAGGCTGCACAACAAGTTATTACTGAAGCTGAAGAAGATTCTGAGAAGCTTTATCGAGAGGCTTTGGCTTTGGCAACTTCTGAAGCTAATGCTTCTAGAGAGCAAGCAAGACGTGAGATTGACACACAAAAAAACCAGGCACTAAAGCAGCTAAATTCAGATGCTGAAAAACTTGGCGATTTGATTGTTAAAAGATTACTAGCAGCCAAATGAATGATTCTCTAATTTTCGCAACAGAAGGCTTTGGATTAAATCTCAATTTATTTGAGACAAATATTCTTAATTTAGCTGTTGTTGTTTTTGGTCTTTACAAATTTCTTCCCAATTTCTTGGGATCAATGCTTGAGCGTCGGCGCTCTGCAATTTTGCAGGATCTTAAAGATGCTGAAGACCGATTAGAAGACGCCGCTATCTCTCTTAACCAAGCAAAAAAAGATCTTGCATCTGCTGAACAAAAAGCAGGCAAGATTCGTAATGATTGCAAGGAACGAGCTGAAGCTATTCGTTTGGAAAGTGAAAAACGCACTGTAGAGGAAATGGCTAGAATTAAACAAGGTGCTGCTTCAGATCTCAATCTAGAGGCCGCCAGAGTCAGTGGTCAGTTGCGCAGAGAAGCTGCAAGATTGGCAATTGAAAAAGCCTTATCTTCTTTGTCTAATAGTCTTGATGATAAAGCCCAAGACAAGTTCTTAAGACAATCAATCAAAAACATAGGAGATATCTGATGCCACTTCTTAACACCATCACTACTCCATATGCAGAAGCATTCCTGCAAGTTGCTGAAAGTCGAAATGAAGTTGATGAAGTAGTTTCTCAATCTAAGTCTCTACTTGAATTATGGAATGATTCCTCAGAATTGAGTAATGCCATGGCTTCCCCAGTTCTTGAAATCGAAACAAAAAAAGCCTTTATTGAAAAGATTTTTTCTAAGGACTTAACTCCTTCTTTTCTAAACCTTTTGAAATTATTGGCTGATCGTCAACGTATTGGGTTGTTGGATTCTGTCCTTATTAGGTTTTTGGAGCTGTATCGCGAACAACGTAACATTGCATTAGCAACTGTCACCTCTGCAACTGCGTTAAATGATAATCAGCAGGACGAAATTCTTAAGACAGTTCAATCAGTTGCAGGCACTGATAACTTAGAGCTTAATTTGAAAGTAGACCCTACTTTGATAGGTGGTTTTATTGTTAATGTTGGCTCTAAGGTTATTGATGCAAGTCTTTCTGGACAGGTTCGAAGATTGGGTCTTGAGCTATCAAAAGTAAACTAGCTCTATCCAACTTTCAGAACAACCTTCTTTTCTAGTTCACCACTTTTTCTCTTTCATCACACTCTCCTCCCATGGTTTCTATACGCCCCGACGAAATCAGTTCACTTCTGAAGAAACAGATAGCTGATTATGATAAGTCTGTTTCTGTAAGCAATGTAGGTACCGTTCTTCAAATCGGTGATGGAATTGCACGAGTCTATGGTCTTGAAAAGGCGATGGCTGGGGAATTAGTAGAATTCGAAGATGGCACAGAAGGAATTGCATTAAATCTCGAAGACGACAATGTAGGTGCCGTTCTCATGGGAGAAGGCTTAGGCATTCAAGAAGGAAGTACTGTTAAGGCTACTGGAAAGATAGCTTCTGTACCTGTTGGAGATGCAATGTTAGGTAGGGTTGTGAACCCACTTGGGCAACCAGTAGATGGTAATGGTGAAATTGCTACTAGCGACTCTCGTCTTATTGAATCATTAGCACCTGGAATTATTAAAAGGAAATCTGTTCATGAGCCTATGCAAACAGGCATTACTTCTATAGATGCAATGATACCTATAGGTCGAGGTCAACGTGAATTGATAATTGGAGACCGTCAAACAGGTAAGACAGCTATTGCAATCGATACAATTATCAATCAGAAGGGGCAAGATGTTGTATGTGTATATGTCGCTGTTGGTCAAAAGTCTGCATCTGTTGCGCAAGTGGTAGAAGTTTTAAGAGAAAAGGGAGCTCTTGAATATACAATTGTTGTTAATGCCAGTGCCTCAGAGCCTGCAGCACTTCAATATTTAGCACCTTATACAGGTGCCGCTATTGCAGAGCACTTTATGTATCAAGGCAAGGCTACCTTGGTGATCTATGACGATTTAACCAAGCAAGCTCAGGCTTATCGTCAGATGTCTCTCCTGTTACGTCGTCCACCAGGACGTGAAGCTTATCCTGGTGATGTTTTCTATTGTCATAGCCGTTTGTTGGAAAGAGCAGCAAAACTTTCTGATGCTATGGGTAGTGGATCAATGACAGCATTACCTATAATTGAAACTCAAGCAGGAGATGTATCCGCATATATCCCTACCAATGTCATATCAATTACTGATGGTCAGATTTTCTTAAGTGCTGATTTATTTAATTCAGGTTTAAGACCTGCAATTAATGTTGGGATTTCAGTGAGTCGTGTTGGAGGGGCAGCCCAAACAAAAGCGATTAAGAAGATTGCAGGTACATTGAAACTTGAATTAGCTCAGTTTGATGAATTAGCTGCGTTCTCTCAATTTGCTTCTGATTTGGATGAAGCAACTCAACAACAACTTGAAAGAGGAAAGCGTTTAAGAGAGCTTCTTAAACAAGCACAATTTGCTCCTTTGAATCTTGCAGAACAAGTTGCAGTAGTTTATGCAGGTGTAAAAGGTTTGATTGATGAAGTTCCTGTAGATCAAGTAACACAATTTGCGTCCGAATTACGTGATTATTTAAAAACAAGTAAGCCAGACTTTATCAATAAGGTTTTGACAGAGAAAAAACTTGATGATGAGATTGAGTCTGTACTTAAAGAGTCAATCAACGAGGTTAAAACCTCAATGTTGGCAGCTGCTTAAACCTTAGGTTACCCAGGAGATTATTGATTTATGGCAAACCTAAAAGAAATTAGGGACAGGATTGTTTCAGTTAAAAACACTCGAAAAATAACTGAAGCAATGCGCTTGGTTGCAGCTGCAAAAGTTAGGAGAGCACAAGAGCAGGTTCTTAGAAGCCGACCTTTTGCTGATCGCTTAGCAAGAGTTCTTCAGAACATCCAATCAAGGATGCAATTTGAGGCAGCAGACTCTCCCCTGCTCAAAACTCGTGATGTTCAAAACGTTACTTTGCTAGCAGTTACTGGAGATCGCGGTTTATGTGGTGGTTATAACACTAATGTGATTAAGCTTACTGAGCAACGTTATGGGGAATTAAAGAAGCAGGGTTTTGATATTGATCTGGTTCTCATTGGTCGCAAGGCTATTACTTATTTCCAAAACAGAAGTAGTCAGTACAAGATACGTGCTTCTTTTCAGGATTTAGAACAAGTGCCTACATCTAAAGACGCAGAGGGGGCCACTAGTGAAGTGTTATCTGAGTTTCTTTCAGAAAGCACTGATCGGGTTGAGGTGATTTATACAAAATTTATTAGCTTAGTTAGTTGTAGTCCTGTTGTTCAGACTCTGCTTCCTCTGGACCCTCAGGGAATTGCTCAAGAGGATGATGAAATCTTTAGAATAACTACAAAAGATAGCCGGCTTGTAATTGAAAAAGATTCTGCTCCAGCCAATGAAGAGCCTAAGCTATCTTCAGATGTGGTTTTCGAACAGAGTCCAGATGAATTATTAAATTCCTTATTGCCACTATATTTGCAAAACCAACTACTTAGAGCGCTTCAAGAAGCAGCAGCTTCTGAATTGGCAAGTCGAATGACTGCAATGAATAATGCTAGCGATAATGCTAAAGAATTGGCTAAGACTTTAAATCTTACATATAATAAGGCTCGTCAAGCTGCAATTACTCAAGAAATTCTTGAGGTTGTTGGTGGAGCTGGCGGATAAGTATTTTAGGTGGAAATGTGAGACTTCAGTCTCTAGAGCTCGAATTAGATTGGCCAGTTGAAATGCCACTAAATTCTTTAAGAGTATTCATATTGAGTAAATTAAGTCAGTATGGAGATCCTCTTAGGTGGTCAATTGCAAGTATTAGTTTTGATGAGGAATTAGATTGTTCTAGGAAATTAAGGATTGAAGCAGTATTGATCATTGATTAGTTTTAGATGACTTCTTCCCCATTGCCATCTCTTTTAGTAATTCCCACGGGAATTGGCTGTGAAATAGGGGGTTATGCTGGTGATGCCATTCCTTTTGCACGTTTATTAGCTGCAGCTAGTGGATGCTTGATTACCCATCCAAATGTAATGAATGGGGCTTCATTGTTTTGGGATGATAAGAGGATTCAATATGTTGAAGGTTTTGCGCTAGATCAATTTGCTTGTGGTGAATTGATGTTGAGCCCTGTTCGTAAACAAAAAGTAGGTGTTCTATTTGATGCAGGATTAGAAGAAGAATTGCATCAAAGACATATTCATGTTGTTGATGCGTGCCGAGCTACTTTGGGTATTGATATTGGACCTGTTGTTGCTACTGAGTCACCACTTGAAATGCGTTTTAAAACATCTTCTAGTGGAGCTAGTACAGGCGAAATTATTAACCCTAGATTATTAGTAAAGGCTGGTGAGAGATTAAAAGATGAAGGTGCGACTGCTATAGCTGTAGTTACAAGATTTCCTGATGATATAGAAAGCAATAGTTTGGAGGCTTATCGGAAGGGAAGAGGTGTAGATGTAATTGCAGGAGCTGAGGCTTTGATTAGTCATTTATTAGTTCGTCATTTATGTCTACCATGCGCACATGCCCCTGCAATGTTCCCTTTGCCAATAGATGAATGTCTAGACCCACGTGCAGCGGCAGAAGAAATCGGATATACATTTTTATCATCTGTATTGGTTGGTTTAAGTCGAGCACCTAATTTAATTCCTAAGAGTGATGATATTGAAAAAATGAATTTAGGGTTAAATCTACCTTTAATAGGTGTTGAACAAGTTGGTGCTATTATTGCACCTCAAGGTGCACTTGGTGGAGAGGCTGTCTTAGCGTGTATTGCAAGAAGAATTCCATTGATTGTTGTAGCTAATTCAGGAATCCTAAGTGTAGGTTTAGATGCTCTAGGGCTTTCTTCAGATTTGCAATTAAAAAAAAACATGCCGATTTTTTCTGTAAAAAATTACTTGGAAGCAGCTTCTATAGTATTAGCGTTGAGAGAAGGTTTATCTATTGATTCATTAATGAGACCAATAAAAAAGGTAACTGTTAGTAAATAAAATAATGATTAATTTAAACATGCCATTGGGTGCCTTGGATGCAGGTTAAGAGCTTTTGCTACGCCAGGGTGGCATACTGATCCTTTAATTGTATTGAGCCCAGAGACTATTTCTGGCCGTTCAGTAATAGCACCTTCAAGACCACGACCTGCAATGCAAAGAATATATGGCAGAGTTACACTAACCAAAGCTTCTGTTGAAGTAAAAGGCACTGCGCCAGGCATATTACTTACAGCGTAATGTTCAACACCTTTAATATTGATAGTGGGTTTGGTATGAGTTGTTTCTTTGCTAGTAGCAATACAACCCCCTTGATCTATAGCTACATCAACGATAACTGATTTGCTTTTCATTTGTTCAACCATTCTTTCATCAACGAGTGTAGGTGCTCTCCCGCCTGGAGTAAGCACCGCCCCAATAATAAGATCAGCAGTTGGGATTAGCCGCTCTATAAGACCTCTACTGCTCACAACGCTTACCAGTCTTCCTTTTCGGTGTGCTTCTAGTTTGCGCAATCTCTCAGGTGAGCGGTCTAGTAGCATCACTTCCGCATCCATATTTGCTGCAAGTCTTGCAGCATTCCATCCAACAGTACCTGCACCTAAAACAATTACTCGTGCAGGCCGGACTCCAGTGCAGCCTCCTATGAGAACTCCTCTTCCTCCATTAGGCTTTTCAAGTAAATGTGCACCTACTTGAGCAGCTAATCGCCCGGCTATTTCACTCATTGGTGCTAATAGAGGGAGGGTACCGTCTTCCATCTGAACTGTTTCGTAGCCGATACTTGTAGTACCAGCTTTAAGTAATGCTTCGCCAACTTTTGGATATGCAGCTAAGTGTAGATATGTAAAAAGAACCATGTCTTCACGAAGTAGTTGATACTCTTCTTCCTGAGGTTCCTTGACCTTTACAATTAAGTGTGAGGACCAGGCTTCATCTCTGCTAACAATTTTTGCTCCTGCAAGTGCAAAAGATTGATCTTCAATTCCTACACCTGTTCCAGCACCTGTTTGCACACGAACTTCAAGCCCTTGAGATACTAGCTCTTTTACACCATCGGGAGTAATGGCAACTCTAAGTTCGTCTGACTTGATTTCTTTAGGGATGCCGATACTAGAAATCGGCGCTGAGAGAACTGAAGATGGCATTTAAGTTTGAGAAATTAGGTAGAGCATTGGCATTTAAAATAATTCTCCACGTAACTGATTTTATTATGTTGAGGCAATGGGAATTCTCCAACCACTCCCAAAAGCTTGATCACTTACTTTCAGCGTGGGAGGCGCTTGTTTCCTTTTAAATTCAGCTTTTTTTAATAAGCGTTGAATTTTTGTTACTAAATCTGGATCATGACCTTGATTCACAAGTGTTAATGAGTCTTGTCGTTCTTCGATGAGGGCTTTGAGAATTGGATCTAGAATTGCATAATCAGGGAGAGAATCACTATCAAGTTGGTTAGGACTTAGTTCGGCGCTTGGAGGTTTAGTTCGAATAATTGAACCCACTAGTTCTCCTTGTGTTGGGAGCCCTAAAGCTTTTCTGCATCGAAATGATTTCTTGTTGTCTAGCCAGTAACACAAATTAAAGACACTGGTCTTATATAGATCACCTATTACTGAAAGGCCTCCATTCATATCACCATAGAGAGTGCAATACCCAACAGCTAGTTCCGATTTATTGCCAGTTGATAATAGTAGGTGTTGCTGTGCATTTGCTATTGCCATCAAAAGCGTTCCTCTGATACGTGACTGAAGGTTTTCTGCGGTAAGTCCTTTAGGGGCTTCTCCAAGAGGTTCCTCTAGAGTTTGATGATAAGTCTTCATGAGAGAGGAAATGGGTATAGTTGCTGTCTTAATTCCTATTCTCTTTGCAAGTGCTAATGCATCTTGTACAGATCCTTCTGAGCTCCATGGAGATGGCATTAAAATCGCAGAAACGTTGTCAGAGCCCATGGCAGCACAAGCAATAATTGCTACTAAGGCAGAATCAATACCTCCACTAAGACCAAGTAAAACACTTTTAAAATTACATTTCCTAGCATAATCTCTTAACCCAAGCACAAGTGCTTGTAAGAGTATTTCTTCCGAATCAATAATTAATGCTTCTCTATAAGATAAGTTTTGATTTGTATCCCAAATAGCTATAGTTTCTTGGCATTTGGGAAGAGACAGTGTTATATCACCTTCACTATTAGTTGCGAAACTAGAACCATCAAAAATAAGCTCATCATTTCCGCCCACTTGATTAACATATATGACTGGGCATTTTAGTCGTCTTGCTGCTTTTGCTGCAATGCGTTCACGAAGTAATGCTTTGTCAGTTGTAAAAGGAGAAGCAGAGAGATTTACAAGTAGATCAATTCTTTGATTAGTAAGACTTTCAATAGGATTTGGGCCTTTTATACGATGTCCTTGAATTCTTTCTTCAACCCATAAGTCCTCGCATATAGTGACGCCAATATTCCAGGCTTTGTTTCCTAGCTTGTAATTGATAAGACCTGTACTTTTAGAAGCTCTGAAATATCTCTTTTCGTCGAAAACGTCATAAGAAGGAAGCAATTGTTTCCTTGCGATTATTTCCCAACCTTGATTATTGAGAAGAACAATTGAATTAAATAAGTTAGGAACTTGAAGGTCTTTTGTAGGTTCAGCTATGCCAACTAATACAGTTAACTCTAAATTTTGTACTGCTAGAAATTTTACTATTTTGTCCAGCAGACTCCATTGCTGATCAATAAGAGTTGGTTGGAATAATAAGTCTTGTGGTGGGTATCCCCAAAGGGATAGTTCTGGTGTAATTAAAATATTTACCTTGTCTGCTGCTTGATCTTTACAGGCATCAATAATCTTTTCACTATTCCCTTTTAGATCTCCTATTAGAGGATTTAGTTGTGCTAGAGCAATTTTCATTGTGTTGTATTAGTTATACCGTAGAGGTTTTCCTTTAAAAGCATGGGTAAGATTGCTTCGGGTATTTGAGATAAAATTGGTTTATTCCTAATATTTGAACTAGCACTAGCAGGTATATTTAGTGGTAATAAGTGTATTATGCCTCCCATTCTGTTAATAACTTTGAGTCTTTGGTTGTCGAGGTCCCACCCTTGACGAGGGACAATGCCAAGTTGGGCTCTTAGTAGTAATTGATTTGATTCATGCCATTTAGGAATATCTGATATTAAATCACTACCTATGATTAAAATCAGAGTGCTCTTTGGCCAATATTTTAAAGCTTTATCTACAGTTTTGATTGCCCATCGACTACTTAATTCTTGTTTTAACTCAAGGTTGGGGATGTTAATACTATCTACCAGAGCATTTAATAGTTCATGTCGTTTTTCAAGAGGTTCTCTATGCTTTTTGGTAGGGTTATTGCTCGCCCAGGTGACGACTTTAGGAAACAACTTGGTTAAACCTATTAACAAAGCTTTATGTCCAGTAGTAGGTGGGTCGGCGCTTGTCCCTAGTAAGGCTATTGACTGATAAGAACGACTACTCACGGTAGCAAAGTGTGAATATGAGCAGCTTTTTTTTGAGCTATTATCTGCCAGCTATTCAAATAATCCTTTACCTTAGGATTGGATCTGGCAAGACAACGTAAGATTTGATTTGGATTGGCGCCTGGTAAATGAGACGCTTGGAGTAATTCTTTTGCGGCTAATTTACCTGTTAGTTTAGTTGTATGAACTGCCACAGCTGCTTGTGCCAATGCTACTGGAGCTGCAGGGGCAAGGCTTAATCCACCTGTGAATGGAGCAGCAGATAGTAAGAGATGCTTGATGCTTCCTAAGAGAATTTGAATCCCAATTTGTGCTCCGCCTAAGAGAAAATTGTGAAGAGATAGTTTTTTTAATAACTCTCTAGCAGAATGCCCTTTTAATTCTAAGTCATATAATTTACTGAGTTGCATAACTAGAGCTGTATCTAAAGCTATTCCTGTAGCAAAATCAAAAACTAAAAGTGGGTTTACTGCAACCCCTGATGCTTTGAAAGCAGCAAATTTACCAATAAGCCCCTGCGCTTCTAACTTTCTTCTTTTTAACCGACCAAGCTTTAAAGAATGGTAAAAATTATCTGCTTGCTGTACAGCATTCAGTGTTAAAAGAAGATTACCTTGTTCTGATAAGAGATTTAATAGTGTTCTTTTCAGTGAGGTAACTTTGGGACTGGATTTCTCACTCCGCACTTTCCCATTTGCTTGAAGCTTCGCTGACCTTGGTGCAGCAGCAACAGTTTCAATTAGCAGATGTTTTGCCGTGGATGGTAGACGATTTCGAATACTATGAACAATTTGATCTACTTCAGTGGGGGTCCATTGATCACATCGATTGAGAATTAATAAAATAGGCTTATTACTGTTTATAAGTGTTTGCATTGCATCTAACTCAATACTATTAATGTCACTATCAATAACTAATAAAATTAAATCTGAATGAAGAGCAACTCTTGATGCTAGTCGAGCTCTTTCTGCCGAAGTAATTTCATCAATTCCAGGAGTATCTACTAATTCAACGTATTGCAGGTTATCAATACCTTGCTCCCAAATCACTCCTTTCATTTTACGAGTAGAGCCATGACCAATATCAGTTGAAAACTTCTCTTCACCAAATAGTGCATTTAAGAGACTTGATTTCCCAACTCCTACTCTTCCAAAAACTGTAACACGCAAATGTTGTTGTGATAAGCGATTTATTTGACGATCAAGGGCTTTTAGTTCCACTGATAATTGTGATTTTTCAAAAGCAGTTAGAGATAAGCTCTTTTTCCATTGATTAAGTAAGAAACTACATTTTTTTGCAGTTGTTTGTTTAGCCTTCATTTATTTGATTTCCTCCACCATCCTGCTAAAACATCTAAAACTGCTTCTGCTCTAATTAAACCTACAAATCCACCGAATTCATCAACTACTACTCTTATTCCTGTTTTATCTTTATTGAATGATGTAAGCAACCTATCTGCTCTAATCATTTCTGGAACAAATTCAACTGCTTCACAAAGGTCTATCGGAGTTAATTGATTGTTGCCTTGTAATAATGCAGTAAGGAGACGTTCTCTGTTGGCAATGCCTAGTATTTTGTCTACTTCTTTACCAAGCACTACCCACCATTGTGAATTGTTCAGAATGAGATTGTTTTTTAGTTTTTCTAATTTTAATGATCCATCAAGAGTTGGAACAGATACTCTAGGAGTCATAAGATCTCTAGCAGTTAAATCGTTTAGTTGAAAAACTTTGTTGATCATTGCAGCTTCATCAGCTTCAATTTGTCCTTTTTGCAAACCTAGTCGTGCCATTTGTCTAATTTCTTCTTCGTCAGTACTAATCTCATTCTCAGTGGTAATTACAGGTAATAAATGTTCCAGTGGGATTGTTAATGGACGCATTAATGAGTTAAGGACGTATAACATTGGTGCACTTGCCAGTGCTATTTGCAAAGAACGTTTTGTTCCTATTGACTTTGGTAATATTTCTCCTAAAAGTAATACAAGAATAGTTAATGTTATTGAAAATACAGGAAGAGCTATCCCTGATTTGAATACAAAGGTTGCATAGCCTCCTAGCATTAAACTCCCAAAAATATTAAAAGTGTTATTAGTAATGGTTACGACAGTTAGAGTTCTACCTAGTTTATGTCGAAGCTTTGCTAATTTTTTTGCACCTCTAACAGGAGGTTGTTTTCCTGTCAGTTCATGGACGTGTAATGGATTGACGGCCAATAATGCTGCTTCGACTCCTGAGCATAATGCTGAACCAATTAGTACCACAACAACAAGAATTGTTAGGAATAGAATGTCAGAATTCATACCTTGGGATCTTTAGAAGTGCCAAAGACTCATTAGATCTCTATTGTCCACTAAGTTTGATTTCATGCCATCTTTTAAGAATTAATTGATTATTAGTTTCTTATGAATAATCAGCAGATCTATAAAAATCATCGGGAGCAATTTCTCGGTAAATTAGAGGGTAGAGCAGCTATTATCCCTGCGGCAAGGATGGTTCCACATCATGCCGATTGTGACTATCCATTTAGACAAAACAGTGATTTTTGGTATTTAACAGGTTTTGACGAGCCTGAATCAGTTGCATTATTTCTTCCTCATCGTCCTAAGGGGGAAAGATATATTCTATTTGTTTTACCTAAGATCTCATCAGATGAAGTCTGGAATGGATTTCGTTGGGGTGTTGAGGCAGTGGTTGATCAGTTTGATGTTGACGTATCTCATCCTTTAGATGAATTAGAAAATAGATTGTGGAGTTATTTAGAAGGTGCTGATGGAATTTCTTTTTCTATTGGTAAACATCCACACATAGAACCATTAGTCCTAAAAATATTCTCCGAACAAATTGAGAGATCTTCGAGAACTGGTGCGGTCCCATTTGATTTAACTGCGCCGAGTATTTTTCTTCATGATTTGAGATTGAGAAAGGATGATTGGGAAATTCAAAGGATGAGAGAAGCTTCTTCGATCTCAGCGAAGGCACATGAATTTGCCCGTCAAATTGTTAGAGCTGGTATGAATGAGCGAGAGGTTCAGGCAGTTATAGAAAAAACCTTTCTTGAAGAAGGGGCTAGAGGACCAGCTTATCCTTCGATTATTGCTAGTGGAGACAATGCATGCATTCTCCATTATACGGCTAATAATGCTTTGTTGCGGGATGGAGAATTGTTACTTATTGATGCTGGATGTTCAATGGTTGATTATTACAACTCAGATATAACAAGAACTTTTCCTGTTAATGGCAAATTCACAGGAGAACAAAGTGACCTGTACGAACTTGTATTAGAAGCTCAAGCAAAGGCGATTGATTGTGTTTTGCCTGGGAAAAATACGGAAGAAGTTCATTTACAAGCTGTAAGAGTTTTGGTACAAGGATTAGTAGACCTTGGATTACTTAAAGGAAATGTTGATTCCCTTATTGAGCAGGGGCTTTATAGGCATTTTTATATGCATCGCACAGGACATTGGTTGGGTTTAGATGTCCACGATGTAGGTGCTTATAGGCTTGGTGAATATCCAATACCTTTAGAGGCAGGAATGGTTTTAACTGTCGAACCAGGAATTTATATCAGTGATTTTTTTCCAGTTCCTGATGGTCAACCATTGATTGAAGATAGGTGGAAAGGAATTGGAATAAGAGTCGAAGATGATGTTGTAGTTACTAATGGTAAGCCGGACATCCTTAGCTCTAATGCTTTGAAGCTTTTAAAAGAAATAGAAGAGTGAAATAACTTTTACCAGGTTGCTAGGTATTCAAAAATGTCATTTGTTGATTTGAGTATTTTATTGGCCCCTGCGGCTATTAATTTTTTTTCATAAGCATTACGGTTTGAGCTGTTATTTACGCTGTGAAGGTGAGGAGGAGCAACTGCAATACTTATAAATTTTTGAGTTGGTAATATCTCACGGGCATTTTCAACAGTCATTACATCAGCAACTGTATCGCCTAGATATGCAATAGGAACATTGTTTTTGCCAAGAGGCATTGGTAAAAGGTTTGAAGCAAGCTTAATGAAGCCTGATGGATCTGGTTTTTCGGGTGCTTCTCCCATGGCTATTAGAGGCGGTTTTGTAAGCCCAAGTCGATTTTCCAGTACAAATTTTGCGGATGGAGGTTCTGCTCCACTAACAAAACCCCAGTTAAAACCCATTTCGGTTAACTTTTGAAAAAATTCTTTTTCTACTAAAAGCTTTTCATTCTTGATAAAGCCATTCCATTCATTTGGGCTTAGAGAGAAATTCTCCCCAAAGTAAAAGGTGCTAAATTCTTTTATTAAATTTGTTTTTTTAGGTAATTTTATATCTAAATTATGAGAATTAATATGTCTTTTAATTAGTTCTAAACTTGCATCCCAATCATTATTCCAAAACCCTTCTGATTTAAGTTCATCAATTGTTTTATTAGTTGGTTCCCACCCGCAAAATTTTTTTACAGTTTTTTGTACTGACAATCTATAGCTCTTGGCAACATCACGAATAACACCGTCGATATCAAATAGTACAAGCCCTTTTAAATTTAAATTCATTTGTTTGGTACTAATTCCTGTTAAGTTAGTAGATTGTTAGTTGGTTAAGGCTTAGTAATGAGTGCTTCTGATGGTTCCTCCACTATTCAAGAGGATCAGACTAAATCAAATTCAAAAGAGAATTCGGAAGAAAATGCCAAAACAGGTCGTCCTGGAATGTTAGGTGCTGCAGAAGTTCTTGCGTCTGCAACATTTGATGCTGATGGAGTGCCTTCTGGACATACGCCTAAAGCAGATGAGGGAAGATTTCTTTTGAAAATTCTTTGGTTGCCAGATAACGTAGCCTTGGCTGTTGATCAAATTGTTGGAGGAGGGACTAGTCCTCTCACAGCTTATTTCTTTTGGCCTAGAGAAGATGCTTGGGAAACACTTAAAACAGAGTTAGAAGAAAAAGCATGGATAACAGATAATAAAAGGGTTGAAGTCTTAAATAAAGCAACTGAAGTTATTAATTATTGGCAGGAAGAGGGTAAAGGCAAGAGCCTTGAAGACGCAAAACTTAAGTTCCCTGAGGTAACTTTCTGTGGAACTGCTTAATCTTCAAAAGGGCTACAAAAAATATTCTTCGTTTTTTAAGGCTTATTAACTAATTGTAGCTTTTAACCTTGCATTTGCTTTTTCGAGCCTCTCTTTAGCTTGGATTTTTTCAGGTGAGTTTGCTTCATCTGAAATTTGACTAAATTTATTTTTAGCTTCTTCAAGTTCTTTTTCAGCTGAAGTTGCATCAATATTTTTACCTAGCTCAGCTCCATTAACTAAAACAGTCACTTCATCAGACTCAACTTCTGCAAAACCTCCCATTAGAGCTATTGAGTTCCAAATTCCTTGTATGCGAATTTTAAGTACTCCAATTTCTATTGCGGTAACCATAGAAATATGCCCCGGAAGAATTCCTAATTGACCGGTAGTACTTGGGAGTATAACCTCCTCAACTTTGTCATCGAAAACACTCTTGTCTGGAGCAAGTACTCTGAGATTGAGGGGCATTTTATTAGTTTGTTAAGTAATTAGAGATTGGTAAATTTAGTAATTTATTTGAGACTTTAATTTAAAGTCTCAAATACAAGTTTAATTAACCTTTGTTTTCAGACTTCATTTTTTGTGCTTTTTCTTTGACCTCGTTAATGTTGCCAACCAGATAAAAGGCTTGTTCTGGCAGATGATCCAATTCCCCTGAAAGAATCATATTAAATCCAGCAATTGTTTCTTCAAGCTTTACATATTTCCCTGACATTCCAGTAAAGATCTCTGCTACAAAGAAAGGTTGAGAAAGGAACTTCTCAATCTTTCTTGCTCTGTCAACTGTACGTCTGTCTTCTTCTGATAGTTCATCCAATCCTAAAATAGCAATAATATCTTGAAGCTCTTTATATCTTTGAAGGGTTGACTGAACAGCTCTAGCAGTGCGGTAGTGCTCATCACCCACGACTGATGGCTGCAGCATAGTACTTGTTGAATCTAGAGGGTCTACTGCAGGATAAATCCCTTTTGCAGCTAATGCTCTTGCAAGTACTGTAGTTGCATCTAAGTGAGCAAAAGTTGTTGCTGGGGCAGGGTCTGTTAAATCATCGGCGGGAACATATACGGCTTGAATAGAAGTAATGGATCCCTCAAGAGTTGATGTAATTCTTTCTTGAAGTTCTCCTACGTCTGTGCCTAAGGTTGGTTGGTATCCAACAGCTGAAGGCATACGACCTAACAGAGCCGAAACTTCAGAACCTGCTTGCACGAATCTAAAAATATTATCAACAAATAAAAGAACATCTTGCTTGTTTACATCACGAAAATGCTCTGCCATTGTTAATGCAGACAGACCAACTCTCATTCTTGCTCCTGGTGGTTCATTCATTTGACCAAAACAGAGAGCAACTTTTGATTTGGGTAAATCATCAGCGTTAATAACACCTGACTCTTTGAATTCTTCATATAAGTCATTTCCTTCACGTGTCCGCTCACCTACTCCTCCAAAAACAGAAACTCCTCCATGCTCTTTAGCAATATTGTTAATCAATTCTTGAATTAAAACTGTTTTTCCTACACCTGCTCCTCCAAAAAGGCCTACTTTTCCCCCCTGCCTATAAGGAGCTAAAAGATCAATAACTTTGATTCCTGTTTCAAATACTTTTGGCTTTGTCTCAAGGTCAGTAAGCTTAGGAGCTTCCCTATGAATAGGAGATGTTGAAGATGTTTTTACAGGACCTTGTTCATCAACAGGTTCACCTAAAACATTAAATATTCTTCCAAGAGTTGCCTCTCCAACAGGCACAGATATTGGTGCCCCTGTGTCTAAGGCCTCCATTCCTCTTACCAGGCCATCCGTTCCACTCATTGCAACTGCTCTAACGCGATGGTCCCCAAGAAGTTGTTGAACTTCTGCAGTGAGAGCAACATCTTGTCCTGCAGGATTTTTGCCTTCTATTCGAAGAGCATTAAGGATTTTTGGCAGCTTCCCAGCAGGAAATTCAACGTCCAAAACTGGTCCAATTACCTGTCGGACAATACCTTTAGTCCCAATCGAGGCGGTAGCAGCAGCAGCCATAAGAATCAATGATGATCTGTTTGAAAGATTCGCTTTTAAAGCAAAGCACATTAAGCCGCGCAAGACTACCACTATGCAGGGGTGCTTTGCTGTGCGGTTCGGTCAACCGCACAGAATAGTTGTAGTCGTGAGGAGGCTTAGGTGAATATCTTGTTGTTCATAAGGCACCGAGTAAATCTCGTTCTTATATAAAATAAAGGCGTAAATTCGCCAAATTCTTGATCCTGCATTAATTCATGGCGGCTGTATCTCTCAGCGTCTCCACTGTTAAGCCACTTGGAGATCGTGTTTTCATTAAAGTCTCTGAATCAGAAGAGAAAACGGCGGGTGGGATTTTGCTCCCAGATACTGCCAAAGAAAAACCTCAGGTTGGTGAGGTGGCTCAGATTGGACCAGGCAAACGTAATGATGATGGTTCTCGTCAGGCTCCAGAAGTTGGAGTGGGCGATAAAGTCCTTTACAGCAAGTATGCCGGAACTGATATCAAGATTGGCAGTGATGAGTACGTTCTTTTATCTGAAAAGGACATACTTGCAGTAGTCAATTGACTTTAAAAAATTGCTTTTCTAAAAGCTAACTTTTACCTAAAACCCTTCTTTCTTTAAGCAAATCGCCACCCATGGCAAAGAGAATTATTTACAACGAGCAAGCCCGCCGTGCACTCGAGCGTGGTATTGACATTTTGGCTGAATCTGTAGCCGTTACACTTGGCCCTAAAGGGCGAAATGTTGTTTTAGAAAAGAAGTTTGGTGCACCTCAAATAATTAATGATGGTGTCACTATTGCTAAAGAAATTGAGCTTGAGGACCATATAGAAAATACTGGCGTTGCTCTTATTCGTCAGGCTGCTTCTAAGACAAATGACGCAGCAGGTGATGGAACCACAACAGCAACAGTTTTAGCTCATGCAATGGTTAAAGCAGGCCTTAGGAACGTAGCAGCTGGTGCTAATGCTATTACTCTCAAGAAAGGCATAGATAAAGCCACTGAATTTTTAGTACAGAAAATTCAGGACCAAGCCAAGCCAATAAGTGATAGTAATGCAATTGCTCAATGTGGGACTATTGCTGCTGGTAATGATGAAGAAGTGGGCCAGATGATTGCAAATGCAATGGACAAAGTAGGCAAAGAGGGTGTGATCTCTTTGGAAGAAGGTAAATCCATGACTACTGAACTTGAAGTAACTGAGGGGATGAGATTTGATAAGGGTTACATCTCTCCTTATTTCGCTACAGATACTGAAAGGATGGAGGCTGTTTTAGATGAGCCATATATTCTCCTTACTGATAAAAAAATTGGATTAGTTCAAGATCTTGTTCCAGTGCTGGAGCAGATAGCAAAAACGGGAAAGCCTCTTCTAATTGTTGCTGAAGATATAGAGAAAGAAGCTCTTGCTACTTTAGTTGTAAATAGATTACGTGGTGTTCTCAATGTTGCGGCAGTTAAAGCCCCAGGCTTTGGAGACCGTAGAAAAGCCATGCTAGAAGATATGGCTGTTTTAACAAATGGTCAACTTATTACTGAAGATGCAGGTCTTAAACTTGAGAATGCAAGTTTAGAAATGCTTGGCACTTCTAGACGAGTCACGATCAATAAAGACACTACAACTATTGTTGCCGAAGGAAATGAAGTTGCTGTCCAAGCTAGATGTGAGCAAATCAAAAAACAAATGGATGAGACAGATTCCACTTATGACAAAGAAAAACTTCAGGAGAGATTGGCAAAACTAGCTGGAGGAGTTGCAGTTGTAAAAGTTGGTGCGGCAACTGAAACAGAAATGAAGGATAAGAAGTTACGTTTGGAAGATGCTATCAACGCCACCAAAGCAGCAGTAGAGGAAGGGATTGTGCCTGGAGGCGGAACAACTCTTGCTCATCTTGCCTCTGAAGTTGAATCTTGGGCAAACAGTAACCTTTCAGGAGAGGAGTTAATAGGAGCAAATATTGTTGAGGCAGCTTTAACTGCTCCATTAATGCGAATAGCTGAAAATGCTGGAGCGAATGGAGCTGTTATAGCAGAAAATGTAAAGAGTAAGCCGTTGAATGATGGTTACAATGCTGCTTCAGGTGACTATGTAGATATGCTTGCTGCAGGCATTGTTGATCCAGCAAAAGTTACGAGATCTGGTTTGCAGAATGCATCTTCTATTGCTGGGATGGTTCTAACTACAGAATGTATTGTTGCAGACCTTCCTGAGAAAGATGCTGGGGCTCCAGCTGCTGGAGCTGGGATGGGTGGAGATTTTGATTACTAATATATCCATTTAGCCTTTGCTTTCAAAATAAAAAAGGGAGGTACTTATGTATCTCCCTTTTTATATTTTTCGGCAACATGCATAAATAGGATTGTCAATTAATGGCTTTCTATTAATATCATGCTCAAGACCTATTTGATAGCATTGAAAGAGACTTTTAGTTGCTGATTTACTCCTAAAGTTTGTTAAATTCATTTTCTTTTCCAATACTATTGCATTGCTTTTGACATCAAATTTAATTTCGCAAATTTTACTCTTTGCAAATACTTTGTATGTACATCCAGTGAAGATGATAACAAAGAAGGTAAATACTTTTCTTCTTAGCTTTAACATATTGCTTCAAAAATATTTCTAAGAAGACTTACTTTAACCATCCTGCACTCAGAATTACTGCAAGGGCGAGAAATATTGTTAAGACTAACCATGTCGCGTTATTTAAAGTGGCTTCGGCACTACTTGCGCTAGAAAACATTGAGCTCCCACTCGCAGCTAATCCTCCCATCCCATCTCCTTTCGGGCTATGAAGCAGGACTAATAGGATTAGAATTAATCCACTAGATACCCATACCCATGAAAGAATTGTAATAAGCATTTTTAAATTGATTTAGGCTGGTTGAGGTATTAGAGATGTTTTAGAAGGGGTTTCAATTACTTCTATTAAAGATGAACCTGTCATAGAACTTGGCTTTGGGAGTGAAAGTAATTGAAGGAGGGTAGGAGCTATATCTGCCAACCCACCTCCTTGTCTTAAGCGAATTGAATTCCCTTGGCCTGCTATTTTTCTTCTTTCTCCTTCTATAAGAATTACTGGCACTGGGTTTGTCGTGTGAGCAGTCCAAGGCTGGCCATCTTCTCCTTGCATTAGTTCAGCATTGCCATGATCAGCAGTTATTAATAGTGTACCGCTCATTTTCCCCGTGGAATTTAATAACTTTCCAATGCAACTATCAACTTTATTTATGGCTTTAGTGGTGGCTTCATGGTCCCCTGTATGTCCCACCATGTCAGGGTTGGCATAATTGATAACTATTAGTGAGTAAATACCACTTTCAATAGCATCTTGGCAGCTTTTTGTAAGTTTATCTGCTGACATTTCTGGAGCTAGATCATATGTAGCTACTCGAGGGGATGGGACTAAATGTCGTTTTTCTCCAGGTAATGGTTTTTCAATTCCACCATTAAAAAAATAAGTGACATGAGGGTATTTTTCAGTTTCTGCAGTCCTGTATTGGAGTAAACCATTATTAGCAACAATTTCTCCTAATAAATCGTTTAGGGATTCTGGTGGGAAAGCAACTGACACTGGTAATTCAGAGTCATATTGAGTAAGGGTAACTATATTTATTGAAGGCTTTATAGTTCGTTTGAAATTATTGAACTCGTTAGCTGTTATAGATCTAATTATTTGTCGAGATCTATCTGGACGAAAGTTGAACATGAGCAGTCCATCCCCATCTTTCAAGTAAGAAGAAGTTAGGCGGAAAGGTTCAAGAAATTCATCAGTTATATTTTCGCTATAACTCTTTGAAATTATTTCTTCTGGAGATAATTTGCTAATTTCTACGTTTGGATTAGTAAGCAATTCATAAGCTTTTTGAGTTCTCTCCCATCTATTATCTCGGTCCATTGCCCAGTACCTGCCACATAAAGATGCAAGTTCTCCTATGCCAATTGATTCAAATTTTTTATTGATTATCTTTAAAAAGTTCAAGGCACTTTTGGCAGGTGTATCTCTTCCATCGGTAAATGCATGTACTGCAACTTTTTGGATTCCTTTCTCCTTAGCCCATTCTAAGAGCCCAAAAAGATGATTTATATGACTATGTACACCTCCATCAGAACATAGCCCTACTAAATGAAGTGTTTTTTTATGTTGGATTAAATTGTTTGCAAGATTCTCAAGATTACTAATTTGATCCAATTTTTTTAAGCGGATTGTATTTGTAATCCTTACTAATTCTTGCTGAATAATTCTGCCTGCTCCAATAGTCAAATGACCTACTTCCGAGTTCCCCATTTGATTATCGGGTAAGCCTACATCTGCTCCACTAGCTTCTATCAGAGTATGTGGGTATGCCTCCCATAGCGCGTCCATGACAGGAGTATTTGCATTTTCAATGGCATTGTTATTAGTTTCTTTACTGTGTCCCCAACCATCAAGAATGGTAAGGACGACAGGTGCTACTGGTCCTGATCTCATTGAATTGGAGGAACTGATGGGGGGCATTTGAAGGATTTAATACCTGTCGCTTTAATTCCTTCCATCAAATTACTTGTTTGTTGGTCAGGCTACTAATTTGTATCAAATTCGGTTAGCTTTTCCCAATTGAATCAAATCAATTAATTTTGCATAGAATTAGAACCTACTTCATTTTCAATGACTGATCATTCTGATAAAGAAAAGGTACAGATACTTTCTAAAACTGAGTTAGCGCTTACTCTTTCTAGGCTTGCTTCCCAAATACTTGAAAATATTTCAGATAGCAAGGGTATTTTGCTTTTAGGTATTCCAACTAGGGGGATACAACTTGCCGAGGTCTTAGCTAGAGAAATAGAAGAGAAAGTTGGCCATAATATTGAGCAAGGAGTTATTGATCCCACTTTTCATAGGGATGACCTTCATAAAGTAGGAACAAGGATTGCTCCTTCGACAGATATCTCTTCTGGTTTAGAAGGAAGACAAGTTGTTTTAGTAGATGATGTGATCTTTACAGGCAGAACTGTGAGAGCTGCAATAGAAGCTCTTCAAGCGTGGGGGAGGCCAAAATCTGTCATGCTTTTAGTAATGGTTGATAGGACTGGCCATAGAGAGCTGCCTATTCAGCCTGATTTCTATGGTCGTCAAATTACTACTAGAAAGACAGAATCAATTGAGCTGAGACTGAAGGAAATTGATGGTGAAGAGGGAGTATATCTTGAACAAAAATCTTAAGTGATTTGAATTTATCTGATTAGACCGATGACTTTTTCTATGACTTTTGTCCCATCTCTAAGGTCAATTCCTTCAACATATAATTCACAAGAATTATTTATGTGAAAAAATAACTTTAAACAGTCTATACCAGGCTCTGTTGGCTTATTTAATTTAATAATAGTTGGAACATCTTTCCATGGAACAATTTTTGGTTGATATATTTTGTCGTTATTTGTTATTGAAGGAATACCATCGATATATATAACCTCTTTGAGTTTATTAAAACCATTATCAGCAATTATAAGTTCAATTTCTTGTTGATTCTCTTCACTTGCACTAATAAGAATTTCGAGGGGTTTGCTTGTAGGCCATGTTTGCCCAGCCAAGAAAAGAGGATGCCAGATATGTTGATTTGTTTTTTGATCCCAAAAGCGTAAAGATACTCCATTGGTTAAGACATCTTTAACCATTACACCAGGAGTTAGTTTTAATGCGCCAATTGCTACAGCTTCGATAGGAGGCGGAGTTAACAATTTTTCAGGTCTAATTTTTTGAAGAATCCATTTTTTAATTGCGGGCATACGTGAGCCTCCCCCCACAATTACTACTCCTGTAAGGTCTTCTAATTCATATCCATTAGATCGTCCTTGAGAAAGGGTTTGTTCTAACAAATTGGAAAGACTTTTAAATAAGCCTTTACGTTTAAGAAGCTCTTCTAACTCGCTTCTGCTTAACTGTAATTCTTTTATTTCCTCTCTTTCGTTATCTAATAGATCCTCCTTAAGAACTTTTGTATCCAATATCTCTAGATTACTTAAATTACACTTTAACTTTTCTGAAGCATTTAGAAGAGAATTTGTTTGTTTATTATTTGGTAAAAGGTAATTAGCGATCCACCTATCAATATCCCTTCCGCCTAGCCTTAGCCCAGCTTTGCCAAGAACTGTAGCTCCTCTCATTATTTGTTTACTAATACCTTCTAGATCTTTTCCATTAAAGCGAATTAATTGTGCAATTGGTTGTGCTTCTCCTTCTCCTCCTTCTATTCGGACCATCGACATATCAATTGTGCTTCCACCAATATCAATGACTAAAAGTTTGGATCCTCCTTGTTGACCAGCTCCAATTGCAGCAGCTGTTGGCTCATCAACTAAAGCAATTTCTTGAACTTCTAGTTTGCTACAAACTTTATTTAGCCATTTTCTATATTCTTTATAAGTTTCTACTGGTGCAGCTAAAACAAGTTTTCTAATTTCATATTCTGTTGGTATTCTTCTCCATATTTCCTTAATTAGAATTTCACCTGCATCTTCTGGAGACAGGCTAGCTTCCCAATGAGATTCATTTTTTGGAGCGCCTATCCATCGTTTGAAGTCACTAATCAGACTAGGGTTGTTTTGATGAGATAATTGTAATTCTGTAATTTGATTGCCAACTAATAAAGAACATTCTTCATTATTAGCTTGCCAAATTAGACTTGGGATTTCCCCAGGACATCTAGTAATTGGTGGAAGTTCTAGAAGCTTTACAGATGCTTCATTCTCAGGTTGAAAGGCAATTACAGTGGTTGAGCTGCCAAGGTCAATAGAGAGTGTTCCTATTGATTTAAGTAGATTATTTTTCACAATTCTTCTATTGAATTTAATTGCTGTCCAAAATTCATTAAGGAACTTAGGGTTCGTTTTCTATTAGAATAAATATACTATCTAAATTTTTTAGTGAATAAAGCTGGATTTAATTCGCAAGATCTTGCAAAACGTGGCGAGAGTCTTATTCGTCAATCAAGTAATAGATATTTAACTACTGTCCGCATTGCTTTTAGAGCAAAGCAGCGCCGTTTTGATGATTTTGATGGTTTGCTTGAAGAATCTTCCGTGAAACCAGTGCAAAGATCAATTATTGAATTGAGTGATGAACAAGATCAACCTGATTTATTGCCAGGATGATTCATAATGAAGGTCCTGGGTGGAGATTAGTAAGGGATACTTCAAGGAAAAATTTTTCAACGTTAATTGGAGGAGAGAATTGGGCAGTTGAACTTTCTGAAGATGAGTGGAATGAACTTAATCAAGTTATTGAGAAATTAATTGATGAACATGAGCAGATTAAGACCAGACTAATGCCTGAAGAAAAGATATCTATAGAACTTGAGCAATCAATATGGTGGGGATCCTTGGAGGGCAATCATGTCTCTTGGAGCTTGAAATTAATTTTGTGTGGTGACTCAACTAATCAGCGTAGTGTTGAAATTTATTGGCCTATTCCTACAGCACAAACTGTTACATCAGTTATGAGAACAATGTGGGATTCATATGAATGAATAAAGACTGATAATCTTAAATTTTTTAGTTGATTCGGAATATCTACAAAATCATTGCACAGTTTTTCCACAGAGATTACCTATAGCCCTCTTGCCATACCTTCACTTGTGGAAAGAGAAATAATTCTCATTCTTCTTGACTTCTTACCAGATGCAGCTATAAGTGATTTCACTTCCAAAGTGTAAAACCATTGCAAAGCAGTTAGTCTTACATTGATAATTCATGAGACAGCCAAGTTAGAAAGGGGTTGACGTTTCCCTTTGAATGTGAGGAAGTAGTTGGGCGACTTTATTTTTTTATGATGTACGACAAAGGTAAATTAATTGAATCAAGCAATAACTCCTCTCAATCAGAGCCAAAAGATTCGATAATTAGTTTTCAGGCCAATCTGCCTCTTTCTCTAAAGGAGTCTATGAATGATTTTATTGAAAAGCATCCAAATTGGGATCAATATAGATTGATAAAAGCTGCTTTAGCAGGATTCCTTGTGCAGAATGGTGTTGATTCTAGGCCAATTACAAGATTATATATAGGTAATATGTTTAAATCTAATGCTTTAATTGATTAATAATTAACTTTCTATTTTGATAAACTTATTTTATTCACTTTTTTCTAGAGTTATAATTAATTTTTCTGCTACTGCTTGAACTATAGGAAGAATAGATAATCTGTTACCTTTTTTTACAAGAATCAACTCTTTATCATTAAATTGATTCGCAATTTCTTTTAAACTTAAAAGCTGTTTATACTCTTTTAGATACTTCAATTTCGCACAATCCCATCTAGGATTTTCTTTTGTTGACTTTGGATCAAAATATTTTGAATTAGGGTCAAATTGTGTAGGATCAATTTGATTAATTGCTATTACTTCCATAAGTCCTATTATCCCAGGAGGCTTGCAGTTGGAGTGATAAAAAAATACTTTATCTCCAATTTCCATTGTTCTCATAAAGTTTCTAGCTTGATAGTTACGAATGCCATCCCAAAGTGTTTCTTTCTCTTTCTCAAGTTCTTTAATTCCATATACATCAGGCTCACTCTTCATTAGCCAATACCTAGTTTCTTCAGTCATAGCAAGGAGTTTCGGCGTTTAATTGTGATACTTTAGGCTATTTTGGTACGAAGACCTAAGAATTGCCTGCATTCTCTTTTCTATTCTTGCTCAATTATATGGTTTGTGCTTTTAGTCGATCTAGTGCTTTGGGAGCAAATAGGTCGCAGGTTCGAATATGGTTCGAATGGATTTTGATCAAAAGCTGAGATCGATTGGTATAAAAGCAGGCTCACTTTTCATTAGCCAGTAGTTAATTTCAGTCATATCAAGGGATTTGGGCGAAAAAGGGCGGTTTGGGTAAAGTTTGGGTAAACCTTAGATCTAGGGGTTTTGTTGTTTCTATTGCCTCGCGTTTGAGGCTGGAAGGATTAAGCGTTTCATAAAACAAGATTTAAAATAACTTTCCCATAGCTTCTATCTTTCTTGGGCGGCTCTTTATAAGGCTTATCACATGTACTATTCCACCCAATCTTTGGTTCACCAGTAGGACATTTAGTATTGTTTCCGATCTTTATGGAATCTCCTAAGTCCAAATTTAATTTACCTGCTCCCATTCTTTGACATCGCCACTTTTTTCCTGCAACTAGTGGATTATTAGTCAGGCCACTTCCCCAATTTCGACATATAACTTCTCGACAATATCCTTGACCTATATAGGCATAACCAGTAGGACATGTATTCCCATTCTTAGATACTTGGTTCCTCTTTAACTCTTCCCCTGACATTGCTTTTACGCAACCCAGATAATCTTTCGCTTGAAGACACTTCTTATGAATGCTTGGATTGACTTCGCCTAGAACAGGAGAGATCACACCAAGTATTAGAGGTAGGAGAAGTAACCGTTTAATCATTTGTTTCTAGTCTCTTCTATATCAATAGTTTTCGCAGCTCCAATCTCTCTACCAGTAAATCTCTCCAATTCTTGTCGAAACTCTCTGACTGTGTGGTGGTTTTGCATAAGGAATTTCCCATTTGCTTTCGAGCCATTTGCTTTCTGATAAGTAACCGTGAAACGGGCACAGTAATAAAAAGTTCCACAATTATCTTCTTGTGTTAAAAGAATTGAACTGGGTGTAATCCCTTTACCAGCATTAACTTTTAACCGTTCTCCTGTAAACGTAACTTCGCAATCCTTATACCTTTGCCCACACCACACATCAAAAGTTCTTGTTTGGAACTCAGTAAGTTCAGCCTCACCTAAATCGGCTAGTGCAGGAGACGAAAGCCCAATTATTAGCGGTGCAAGTAGCAAATGGCGCATATCACTTCAAAAGTAAAGAGAAATCAGCAAAAAAAGGGCTAAATCAATTGGCATCACTAGCTTTTTGGGGTACAAACGTCAGGCTCGCTTTCCATTAGCCAGTAGTTAGGTTTAGTCATATCAAGGGGTTTGGGCGAAAATGGGCGGTTTGGATAAAGTTTGGGTAAGCCGTTGAGCTCAGTATCTAAGTGTTTCTATTGTCGCTCAACCTTCCCATGGCTTTTGATTTCGGAAGCATTGATCGACTTAATCCGTGGTCTTTTCTGACCAGTCAGTAATAGGGGGATAGTCGTAAGGATTTAAACCTTTATCTCTACCTTGTGTGTCTTGAGGACCTTGGCTGGCGGGTAGTCGATAGTTAGGGAAGACATTCTCTGATTGCGACTTCCATCTTCTCAAGGCTTTTGAGAATTCAGCTTGTGCTCTCCCGCTGGAGAATAAGAAAAGAGCTTGCCGAATATTTGGCCCTTGATCTGACTTGTAAGTGATGTAGTGGAAATGCGCTCCACAATTCCTGAAAAGGTCACCCTTACACTCTTTGCTATAGGTATGTTCTATGTATTGCGAGGATTTGATTCCACCTTGGCCTTCAACCCACATCATTGGGCCTTGAAATCGAACACGGCATTCATTATTGAGACGTCCGCACCAAGCATCGTGATAACTCTTTGGTCCTCCCATCAATAATTCAACAGGGAAATCAGCATCACCGAAATCTGCTTTAACAGGTAAAGCTAAGAGAAACAAAACAGGTAAAAAAGTGAATCCCTTTTTCAACGGACGCCCTCCACACATTCATATCCCTTCCCTCTCAAACTGAGTTCACGAGATTCAATTACAATTGATCCTTCCGCATTACATTGTGCCAATGACGCCGTTGGTATTACAACTACCCCTCCCCCCTGTTTCAGATTAAGAACCATCCAAACCACCTTATGTGGCTTCTCATGAGCAATAACACCAATAGGTAGAGCTAGGGCAGCGACTAATGGAAGTAGTAATCGAAGCATTTTTAAAGTTTGAATTATTTAGTAAATAATTTCATGGTAATAGTGATCTTCAATGTTTCATCGATCAGTAAATATTCCTCTTAATTGAAGTGAATAGGAGTTTGGGTAAAGTTTGGGTAAACCTTTGAGCTAGGTTGCATTGCTTCTATTATCACTCATATGGAAAAACCTAAGTGGAAACCTTCAGAAGAAGAAAGGGAAGTTATGGAAGCTGTATGGATGCAAGTTAAAGGTGCATGCGAGAAACTAAAGGAAGAGACTAATGCTCAAGACGAGCACATTAGAAAGATGCTGCAAGAAATGGCTGATCGTTATTTTTCATAAAAGATCAAAATAATATTTACTACCATGGAGATATTCATTTAATGTATATGTCTATATAATTTTAGACATCGCAGAGATGTGAAAAAATTCATAAGAGTATATAACATATTTGAATAACAATTATAACACGAACAAGGCATTTACTTTTCTTGAAATAGTAAAATAAATACTTGAAATTTGATAGGAGATGTTAAACAATAATTAGCAAATATAGTAATTATTTTGGAAAACTCATCTTTAAATCTATCACCATATTTAATGATAGGAATTATTCTATCTTTCCTATTTGGCTCAGTAGCATATGGTATGTATAACTCGTTTGGCCCAGGATCTAAGGCATTGACAGATAGTATTGATGAACATGCTCGAATGCATGAACTAGGTATTGCTCATAGGCATGATTGATTTTCATGTATGCTTTGAACTCTCAATACTTACATCAAATATCAGATTCAGCTCTTTTTTTTAGGGTGATTAAAATTTGATTGCATTTGTTCTGATTTTATTCACTGCATTCTTTCTGGGGTTCTCTTTTTTAATTATTTTTCTTAGCCTGAATAAAAATAGTTTTCAATCTCTTAATTAAATTAAAGTAAGAAGTAAATACCGAACTGATCTTTCTTTTATTATTTCTTATCTAGAAAATTCTTTAGCAGATGACGTAAAAAAGTTTGCATTTAGATCGATCAAAAGAGCAATTTCTCCCTTGGACAGTCTCTATATTAAGTTTGCGTATTAATTATGACTTTGGATCAATTCGTTTTTGCTTTGGCTTCTTCTGATCTGCCCATGAGTGCCTTCACTATAAATACTGCTCTATTGTTTTCTTCCTTACTGGTTTTTGGGATTCCACTTGCATTAATTATGCTTTCTCAAAAAGGTAAATCACCATTAGTGAACAGGAGGACCCAATTGTAGAAGAACATAAAAGAAGTTTTGAAAGTTTTGTTACCATTCGATTTTCAGTTGAAGCCTTTGAAAAGAGTTTATCATTAGTAACAGTTGCTTCGATTTGATCAGTTTTATACCTCCTTTTTGTAGAAAATGATATTTCTATGTCTATTTTGAGCACTAATTGGAGTAAAGAAAATAATTTAATGGAAAACTTTTCATTTTTTATTGTTTAATTTTTTTCATTTTCGTGTTTATGGAAAGTTTTAATCAATTTCGAAAAATCCTTTTGAATATTGAGGCAGACCAACTTGGAGCTTTATGTGAGGAATTTCTTTATGACCATGAAGGTGCTATTCAATCAACCTTGACGCTTGTTTCTAGAGCTAATCTGAAAGTTAGTTCAAATGATGCGAAGGTTTATCTAACTGAGATGCATGAAAAGGGTGATTTTGATGACGTGAATTGCTTCTCTACTCCTTTATATCAAAATGATCTATATAAGAAATTTCATCCAGATAAATTAACCACAGCAAAAAAATAATCATCGTTTATTGTTTCATGCAGAATAAAAAATAATAATTTATTTGCTTTTAATACTACTTATATTCAGAACTATCGATTTGATATTATTTAACTTTGTTTTGCTAAGTAGATGATAAGCAGGGTTTTATGATTTCAAAATGTTCGCATGCGGTATTGCCGACTTTTTTTGTCTAACAGAATGATCCTGGCGGAATAAATGATTAGTTAGATAATTTTGGTTAGGTGGTTTTTTTAGAGCGAATATTTGGTGTCCTTTGCTACGCGGCAAGGTAATTTCACAAAACCATTATTTTGTATCTGTTGCTACAATATTTGTACGTTCGTCCCCTAGGGATGCATGTATTGGCAGCAGGGAACGGGGCTGTCACTTTGGAGGAATGTTATGAACACTCTCCCTTTAATCCGCTCGCAACTTCAAAGAGCTAAACGACTTCACAAAGCACAGTTGCTATCGACTTCACATGGAAGCAAGTACCATGATCAGTCAGTATTAAATGCCAATAGTGCTGCAAGAAAAGAGAAGGCTAAACGTCTGCATCATGCACAACTAATGGCGTTTTAAACGCTCCATAAAATCGGAACGTAATTTTATTTTCTTGTCATAGCTTTAAGCTCATTTTTCATTAGCTAGCAAAGATCAAAAGGAGGTGTTTATACTCTGTGGCTATTGTTCTTAGTTGGCTAGAAATGAAATAGGAGTCCGAGCTCGTTGGTTTAAAAAATAAGAGCTGGACTCAAAGGGGGACATCAAAATACGTCCCCCTTCTTCATGCTCAAAAATGAATCGAAAGTTTGAGTAGGATTTCCATTGTGAAAATTTTTTCGTCTCTTTCGTGAAAACCATACCTTTTAAATTGTAAGCAAGCTAATTTTGGTATACCTGAGGAGTCAAAGTGGCTATCGACCCTGAAATAATCCCACCATCAAGTTCTGATGGATATAACTCTGTGCGCTTTGTTCCCAAGTGGGTTTTCTACCTTGCAATATCACTTGGTGTAGTCGTATTAATTGGAATCTTGAAAGCGTTTCTTCCTTTGATTGTGATGTCTTTGCTTGTTGGGTTTATCTGGAGACAAGCAACTAAGTAATTAGATTTATAGAAATGCTTGTGTCGATGGTGGGCACAAGCTCTTCGCTTTTGACCTTCTAGTTCTATGAGAAACCTTCTAGCCAGTGAGAGAAGCAAGTGGATCTTTGTAATTGGGTTGGTTGCAATCGGGGCAAGCTTTACAGCAAAAAATGTAATCTCATACCAGACTGAATGTCTTCCTGAAAAGGGTTTGGAACTAACTCAGTTAAAAAGACCCCTGGTTTGAAATGCAAAAATTACTAATTACACTCGGACTTGGAATTGCCGTAATAGGTGTTCTATATCCTTACTTAAAGCAAATAGGTTTAGGGCAATTGCCTGGGGACATAATTTTGAGGGGAGAAAACACCACTTTTTATTTCCCAGTAGTCAGTTGCATTGCGATCAGCTTGCTTGTTTCACTCCTACTGAATTTATTGAGATCCTCCTAAATGCCATTAAATAAACCAATACCTGATTCTGTGATGCGACTATGGCGCAAAGTCCGTAGATATAAATTGACTCGTACTCTTCGAGCGAGTGAAAAGAGAATAGAATATGTCAAAAAGTCATTAGATTATATTGATCGAGTAGAAGGCAGGAGATTCAAATAAATGACTGAAGAATCGGATAAAGAAAAAATAGAACCTAGATATTTGTTTGTAATTCTCTTGGTTATATCAGGTATCGCATTATCGGTGTTACCGTTCTTTTTCCTGAATTAGCCGATAATCCAAATTAAAAATTCAAGGTTCTCCCTAGAGCGAGAACTTTTAAGAGATTGTCGACGAAAAGTAAAGAGAAATAAGTGAGAGAAAGTTTGGGTAAAGTTTGGGTAAATATTTCTGGTTCGCTGAAAAGCTAGTCCATGCTTAAAGGTTATGTTTTCATTAGCCAGTCAGTTAGGAGATCTTATCTTTCTTTTAGTTCAATCCCGCACAAAAGATGTACCTCGTGGAAGTAAACCTCTACTTTTCAATTAGGAAGATCAAAGCATTTAAATGGCAAGGTTTTTTAAAATAATTTGTTTAGTTTTTCTTCTTGTGTTGATTCAGCTCAATGCTATGCCTGTAAATGCTTGTGTCGAAGGGTTGTCATGGGGGATGGATCTCCAAAGTGTAGAAAGACATTTAGGTGCGTCATTAAACCCTGTACAGGAAGAAGCAAGTAAGGACCTTTTTGAAGTCAGAGATTTTCAGATAAGTGGGTTACCTGTAAATAGACTTCGTGTTCGTGTTGAGGATGATCATGGGTTGAAACAGCTTGCTTACGAAATGGATTATGAAAATATGACTGAAGTATTGGCTGGATTAAGACACCGTTTTGGTCCTCCAGTTGGAACAAGCGTTGATATTGATGGAAGGTCTCCTCAACAACAATGGATTTGGCATACTGGAGAAGATGTGATCACTGCGGTTAAAAACGAAGAGAGGCCCTTTTTACTTTCATATAGACCATCATTATTAGACCCTTCTTTTCTTTGATTAATGTGGGAATATTTTGGAACCGATTATTGTTTTAGTGCCTTTTAATGTGTTTCTATAACTTAGGGCTCGTATTTCATTAGCCAGTAGTTAGGTTCCTGTTGTGCCATGGGATCTCAGCAATATTGCGATGTGTGGATGGTGTGTGGATGGCTTAACATTCTCACCCCTATTTCTTTATTCTATTTCAATCAGGTTTCTAGTACTAATAAAGAATAAACTAATCACAGCAACCTTAATTTATGAGAAACAACCACTATCAAAAAATTTTGATCCCTCAGGTTGTATGTTTCCTATCTGTTTCAATGTCTCTATGTGCCATTGCAGTTCAAGATCAAGCAATTGGGATGGGAAGGGTATTTAATACCAAGGTAGAGGCGGAGAAAGCAGCAAAGAAAATTGGATGTGAAGGTTCTCATAAGATGGGTAAAAAGTGGATGCCTTGTTCTATGCAGTGGTACCTAGAAGAACAACCAAAGAACAAATAGTTACCTCTAAATTCCAATATCTGACTTGCTAGTATTTTGCTAGTATGGCTAGTCTCACTTCGTTAGAACCCCTTGGTATGACTGCCGGCTCACTCTTCATTAGCCAGTAGTTAGGTTCCTGTTGTGCCATGGGTTTTCAGCGATATTGCGATGTGTGGATGGTGTGTGGATGGATTAATAATCTCACCCCTATTTCTTTATTCTATTTCAATCAAGTTTCTATTACTAATAGCTAACAGATCATATTTCTGTTCTGTTGATGAACCTTTGCTTGTTTAAAGAGCAATCGATCGATACCTAACGGGGCCTTTTGAAATTCTCAATACTTCAAGACAGAGAGAAGGAGAATTTCTAGGATATCTAGATGGAAAAAAATCTCAAATTAGAATTGATCAGTGCTAAATAAGAAAACTAGTAATACCAGTAGATTTAAAGAATTGAGGTTGCCACTCATTCCAACCTTTTTGTGAATCGATTCCAACTTTGAGGAACTATCTAGTTATAGAAAGGTGGTTCGCTTTTCTATGAGGAGTATTCAAGGTTTCTTTTCTCTGCGACGTTAAGGATCAGCTTGAAGACTTTTGAAAATTAAGTCATACGGAAATCATCGTGCACCCCTATATCTACTTTTTGGAGGGGTAT
This sequence comes from Prochlorococcus marinus str. MIT 0918, assembly GCF_027359415.1. Classification (NCBI taxonomy): domain Bacteria; kingdom Bacillati; phylum Cyanobacteriota; class Cyanophyceae; order Synechococcales; family Prochlorococcaceae; genus Prochlorococcus; species Prochlorococcus marinus. The sequence continues at coordinate 929,909 of NZ_CP114780.1, read as the reverse complement.
AGGGGGGCATCTAAGTCTCGCCTATATCGTTATATGAGTTCAGAAATTTTTGTTATTTGCTATTAACTTATTGAGCCGCTAAAACTGGAATCCACTATTGAAAAGTTATGGATAGACAAGTTGCTTTTAAGACTGGTGCCTTTGCAGTAACTCAAGAGATATGGAAGAAAGCTAGTGATTATTTTAGGTATTCAAAATGCTGATAGAAGGACTCATGTCAAAAGAATAGGACCTGATCAAATTCAGATTATTCAATACGAAGAAGTAGATAAGAAGAGTGTTTTTGCTAGTAGTGCCAATCAAAGAATCTCAGGAACTCTTCAATATCAAGAGCTTCCTTATCTGTCAAAAACAGAGACTAATGCCTATCTACATTACACAATTGGTCTTTAGCTCCTCACACATAAAGATTGCTGACCAAAGTTAAGAGAAATAAGTGAGAGAAAGTCTAAGTGACTCTATAAAAAGTTACCAATTAAAAGGTCTTAAGGTCTCTTTGATGTTTTTGTCTTTATCTATGGGAGTAAACTTCCCTTCATGAGACTCTAGGTTCTCTATAGAAGCTAATAAAGCCTTGCCAAAGCTAGAAGCCGCTCTGCGGTTGATATATCTAATTATGGCTGTTCTGGGTCTATCTGAGTCAGAAATATAACGTATTTTATAATCAACGACAGAGCTAAATGGCGATAGGAAATAATCATGCCAAATATACTTTAAATTTTTGGAGGCTAAAGATTTACATCGAGCATCAGGGTCACAAATATCCATTTGCAAAATTGAATCTTTCTTTATATCTAAATAATCTCTTGGCAAGTTAGCGGTTATTCGAAACTTTTTATAAACAAATACTTCGCAAGGGGTGAATGAACTATAAGAACTACATAAGGCCTTATGCCTTGAGGCGTCAACTTCATTGGCATTGGTATGTAAACTCCCAATACTTAATGAGGCAAGAACAGTTGCTACAACAGTATGAAGCTTATTCATTATTACCCTCTTCCTATCTATATACTATTATGATAACATTTATCAAATAAGATGATGCAATTAGTTGCAGTGAAGAAAAAATCTCTAATTGCAATAAGGATAAATATACAAAACCTAATTCTTCCATTGAGAAAATGAATCATATTTTTAGGAAATCCATAATCATTACAACGCTTCTGTCTTCATGTTTTGCAGTTGATATTAATTATTCTAGAAGTGTTGAGATTGATTGTGAGTCTCCAACGTGGCGAAAAAGTGATTACTGTATAAAACAAAGAAAAAACTCCTCGCCCTCAACACCTCCTATTACTAGAATCCCTCGCGGTAACAAGATCAATAGAATCCGCCCAATAATTTTGATGCCTGTAGTAGACAAGTCTGGCCATAAAGGGATGCAGGGGGAGGCATTTAAAGATTTCTCTACAGAAATATTAAACCAGGCCTTGCGCAATACAGGAGTTAAGACTGTCCCTTGGTTTAAAGTGAGCAAAGCACTTGAACAAGAAGTTTATGGCTTATCTAATACAACACAGTCTAGTTCTCCATATGCCTTTATGATAGCGCCAGGGATGAAGCAAGACCTAACAAGTGATCTTTATATCACTGAAATGATAAGTGCAGGAGAAAAATTAAAAGCTGATTATATTGTGAGACCAGTTGTATTGAAACTCCTTACGTCTTCAAGGGTTGACACAAAGAAAGGAAGATGTCTACCTGTACTTGGCTGCAGCTCTGATAAAACTCAACTTAACGTGTATGGAGATGTGTCAATTAAAATTGACATAATCAGCATTGCTGAACAGGACTTCTTGGCTAGCAGAACATTTAATGGGAGATCAGTAGATGTAACTAAAGAACGTGCAGTTCGGATCGATAATGTAGTTGGTTCTCGGGTATTTTCTGATGAATCAGCCTTTTCATGCGAGTCGGATATTAAAAACAAAGATATCTGCAATGAGAGTAAATTAAAAATCGCAATATATGACACCATTGATAAAATGGTAGACTTTATTGACGCTAAAATTAATTACGAGAATCCGTGAAGTCAGATTGCGGCAAGATGTCGTCTAGTAATGACTTCATAGGTGGTACGTAGTCAATATTATCAAAATCAATTATTAACACTTCTCTAGTCCCAAGATCAATATCACGGTGTAATATAGTGAACAAATGGATATGTTCTAACCTAGTAGTAAATATTCCTTTGCGCTTTCTTAAAGTAGAATTTTCATAAGACCATCTATAGATTGAAGAATAGGGAATTCGTATATTAACCCCAGATTTTATCAATTTAGCGGATAGAAATTTTCGGTGAAATGATACATTACAGACATCTTTGTCTTCAAAGTCTGATTGACAGTAGACATCATTGAATCTTTCGGAAGCTCTTGCTGATTGCCCATTTATGATAGGGTTGATTGCCATAAAAATGGCAAAGCAAAATGAAAGAATAATCTTTCCTTTCATAAGTCTTTTTAAGTTTTAGTAAGATTTAAATATCTCATTAAAAGGCAATCCAAACTTTTGCAGTTATAATAGCACTTTTTAAAAGCTTTTGACTTAATATTCAGTCTATGAGAAATACATTAATTGCTCTCCCAGTTCTTTTAATTGGGCTTCTTCCTCTATCTTATGCTGAATCGAGCGAGCAGAAGTTTGATGCAATATGTCTTCCTAGTAAGAAGAAGTGTAAGGTCTATCTTAATCCCCAAACATTACGAATTGACGAAAAAGGTCAAATTAAATTAACGCCAATCAGAAATATCACTTCATGGAGGCGAGGCGGTAAAGGTTCAAGAACTGCTTTAGGAAGAGCTCTGATAAGCCCTGTTTTTCTTTTTCAATCATCACATGAATATATCTTCACTATCAATTATCTAAATGAAGATGGCATTTCACTTTACAAGTCAATATTATTTAAGAATAAAAAGCCATCAGACAGGTTTACAGCTTATCTATCAAGTATCACAGGATTATCTTGGAGTACAGAGACTAATCGCCCTATGGAAGTATTTAATCAAAAGAAAGCTATTGATGCTTCAAATAACATAGCTATCAACTTAAGGTATTCATCTTTATACAGCTATAATGCGAGGTGTAATTTTTATATGCCATCAAGTTGTCTTACCTTCCCAATTTCAAGGCCTTTCCTATATTAGGCGTAAACTTGCTCCACAATCCCCCGTTGCAGCTTTGATGAACAATCTGCATGTAATTTCCGATCATCTCTCCTCTAAATGCCATCCCTTTTTGAAACTCTATCTGAGAAGCTGAGATGATTTCATCCCATTTTTTTGAACTGCCTAGACCAGTTTGTGCAATTGATTCTTCCTTCGAAGACTTCAACATTAGAATGTTTTTGTTTGATGCATTAATAAAAATCGGCATTCCTTGTAAAATTTGAGTTATACCAAAAACATGTACTGAACATAATGAATTTCTAGAATTCTCTTGAATGATTCCATAGCTTGCTTTTAAGGCTTTGTTATATGAGGCTTGATCAGCAGGATTAGCAAAATAAGTTTGCATTGCGTTGTCTAACGTAGATGCATTATTTATAAATTTTATTTGAATTGGACTATCGGCCAGTAGTAATCCTGCCGCTAAAGAACCACATATCTTGGAAAACAAGGCAGTCATTCTTTCTTGGCATAATATTTGATATTTTACCAACTCATGATAGATTTTAAACCAATAGGAATCATTAAAGAGAAAAGACGGAAAGCATTCACTGTAGCTACAGACGAAATAATCTATGCACCAAACATCGAATTTTGTTTTTTAAGCTCTTAATTTCTTTCTGGTATGGTCAGTCCTCATTTCGTTGGAATGCATTGGTATGAGAACTGGCTCACTCTTCGTTATCCAGTAGCAAGGTTCCTGTGATGCCATGGGATGTCAGCGATATTGCGATGTGTGGATGGCTTAACATTCTCACCCCTATTTCTTTACTCTATCTAATAAGTATTTGAATCAAATGAGAATTACTTCTAAGAATGCTTGTTATGCGAAACCTTTTCCTTTTGTATTGTATTGACCACCAACGGTCAGAAAGTGTGTTTTATCGCTACCAACGTCATAGATGGTGTAATTCGCTCCTGCTCCAATTCCAATGATGCTTTGTTTAGATACTTTCTGCTGATGTTGATTTACGCCATTCAGGTCTTTTACCTGTGAATCGAGCCCTCCCCCTGTGAGTTCAAGATGAAATTGTTTGGTACTGTGTGCTGTGAATAATCTATTTACATCAAGTCGAGTGAGGCGATCAATAAGAATGAGCGGAGATGTTTCAGGTGTAAGGTTATCTCCTACATCTGCGGAGCTTCCATGGATTAAGCCGCAGTCTAATTCAATGAAGCCAAATTGAAGTGATGCTAGCCACTTGAGGTGATAGTTATCAACAGCATTCAATAAGGCCGTTACTGCTTCTTCTCCTTGATTTAGTCGTAAGGCATCGGCCTTTTGCTCGCCACGTAATCCTTGTTCTGCGAGTAGTTGCTCTTCCCACCAGCCATATATGCATTGAGGTTGTAACTCATCACGTCGGGGGGTTTGTAGTCGATTTAATAATGCATCACAGTTGCGTTCTGGCCCGATCATATCTCCCAGGACAAATAAGGCCGTAACTCCGCGAGCTTTCTTTAATTCACTTTGAATCAGCTCGTAGGTTTCTAGGTCACCTTTTAGACCACTCACTAGTGCCCAGCGCTCAATCATCGTTCGCAAACATGACTAGCATCTTCGGCTTGCTCAGCAAATTCAAAGCCATGGCTTAGTCGCCATGCAAATATTGGTGGCAATCCAGCATCAATAATGGCTTGGCAAGTTTGCCTAATATCATAGGCTACCTCTTTGATTTCAACTTCACCAGTAACATCATCATGGATTACATAGGTGGCATTAGTGCTCCCATGACGAGGCTCGCCGACTGATCCTGCATTGACGATTTTTCGCATCGGGAAATTTATTTCTTTTTCTTCTGCATTGTTATTAGACGTGTTTTGTAGCCGCACTCGAATTGATCCATTTCTTAGTTCACGTACATAAGGTTGATGAGTGTGTCCGCAAAACAAAGTATCAGCTCCGGCTTTGTCAACTCTTTCAAGTGCTGCAAATGCATTCATGTCAGGTAGAAGATACTCATGTTGGCTATTGGGACTGCCATGAACAAACAGGATGCGATCTCTACGTATTGATGTTGGCAAACTTGCTAGAAAATCTTTATTGACATCTGTTAATTGTTCTGCTGTCCACTCATGAGCTAGATGTCCACGCTTTTCCGCTAGTTGAGATGGGTAGCTGCATTCGCATGCATTAAGACCCTCAATAATATCTTCATCCCAGCAACCTTGACAGCTAGCAATAGCACGTTCTCGTACTAGATCTACTACTTCATTCGGTTGTGGTCCATAGCCTACTAGATCACCAAGACAGGTGATATCGCTAATTCCATTTTGATCAATATCATTTAACACCGCCTTCACTGCAGCGAGGTTGGCATGTAGGCAGGAGATCACTGCATGTTTCATGATGATTAGCTTGCGTGAAGGGCTTCTGGTTGTCGATCTCGAAGAGGCATTTGATGCATTTCGAGTAAGGAATCGTTTAGCAGGCAGAGGTTGATCGTTGACTGAATGTTTATGCAATCAAGTCCTTTCCCTTGTATGACAATCCCTGATGGTCGTTGAGGCCTGCCATTAGGGGGAGAAACTGTTTTTAGTGGAAGAAACTGTGACCCTTTTTGACTCACAATCCAATTGAAGAAAATAGACTGTCCATCGGGCAAGTTCATGAGAGCCTTGGCTCTATAGACATCTCCATAAGCTCCATTCACGAGCTCAAACCAAAAGGTATTTAGGCTCTGTGGATCCCAGACTCTTTTGGCAAGGTTGAGACTCCAAGATTCAAGTTTTTTGAAAACCAACGTGTCATTATTAGGTAATTCTGAGTCTCGACCAAAGTGTAGTTGCCTATCAGGTTGTAGCCCTAAAGCCTCAAGTTGACTCTTGACGTAAGGATTTAGCTCTGCTGGTTCTAAGCTTTCAGGTGATTGAGATTGTGAAAGCTCAATCAAAATTAAGAAGTCTTTCTGTTGTGACATAGAGGTATCAGAACAGTCCGACAAGTCTTGTAGATGAGGAGCTTGATCTTTCAAGAATGTGTAATCAATTAGAGATTCAGGTGACTTTTCTTTATTATTGTTGGCTTGTTCAGTTAGGCGTAAATATCCGCAAGCACCTTGATTGCTTTGGATCTTGTTAAGTATCCAGGTCGTCTTCCCGCACCCTGGCGAGCCTGAAATTAACCATTTTTGTCCCATCTTTTACGCAAGACCAAACATTGTCGACCTTATCAAAAGATAAGAACGATAATCGTTTTCATTTTGTAATCACGACAATAGGCAGATTAGTATTTAGAATGCTCTTGGCGTGAAACTTCCTTAGCGCTGTTTTTTAGATATGCTCTAGTGCTCTTGGAGCGATTCAAAAGACCTTCATATGGGTCTAGTGATTCGTAAGCTAATATCTCTTCGTAAAGGTCAGGGCTCGTTCCATGAAAGTCTTGATTATTATCCATTGTTTAAAGAGATGTCTGGTAGTGTGATTGATTGACTTTTAAGGAAGGCTTATAAGCTTTCTTTTGAACAGCAATTCCGGATGGATGGCATTTTTGAAATTCTTTAATAATTGCTTTTCTTATTAGATCCTGTTGTCTCAAACTTTTGGTTTCCATAGCCATAGTAATTATTTTGGTTGAAATTAAGCTATAGCTTTATTGTTTTATAGATGTATCTAATTTGACAAAAAGTTTTTTTGATAGTCTTTATTTTTAAATGCTAATTTATTTAGATTGAATACGGGAATTTTATCGTAATTATGTATTGAGGAATACTAAATATTATAGTAATTTTAATTGGCATCGATGTTTTTTGAGAAAAGCATAAATAGATACATACACTTTCTTTTTCTTGTTAGTATATTATTCATCAACAAATACTTTTAATTTCTGAGATATGTCTTTCTGTGATCTTAAGAAAGCCGAAATCCTTAATGGCAGACTAGCTATGATTGGAGTTATTATAATGACATTGACTTCATTTGTATAGTCTTTACTTCGTAAAAATGCTCTTAAAATTATCAGTTAAATTAATGCTATACGAATCAGGAACGAGGCAATGCCACATTTTAGTGGAATCAAAGAATCGAATTGAAAGGATTCTTTTTGACTTAAATGGTATTGAAAATATTGATCATATCAGCTCTCAATTGCTTGCTGTTTATAATCAGTTAGAGGGTATACATGAATTGTATAGGAGTAAGCGTATCTCAAATGTAAGCTCCCTCTAAAAAATGTGGTTGTCAAATTAGATACATTCCTTTTTTCTTATTCTGATATTCTCTTTCGAAATTCCAAATAAAAACAAATGAGTGAATTTGCAGTTATCACTTATTCATTATTTATAGCGATTTTTGCAATAGTGGTTATTTTTTTCTCATTTGAAGATGATGATGATCAAGGTGGTGGGAAAATGATGCCAATACTTCTAAAGAAGTAATAAATTTATTTTATTAAAAGCTGAAATAGATTGCTATAACTATATTGCGTATGCCTTCTTGATTTTCAACCATCTAGTTCATACTTCATTAGCCAGTAGTTAAGTTCCTGTGATGCCATGGGATCTCAGCGATATTGTAATGTGTGAATGGATTAATATTCTCACCCTCATTTCTTTATTCTATTTTATCTATATTGCTGAGATAGCTGTTTTAAAGTCATTTCTTTTTTTTGACCATTTTCTAATGATTGGCTTAGTTGTAATAAGACTTGAATGCTATTTGTATTTGCAATAGAACCTAATGCTATTAGTGCTGCATCTGAAATTTTTTCATGGCTATGCTTCACTATTTTTGCAAGTTCATTACAGACTATTATTCCATCTCTTCTTTGAAGAATACGAATAGTTTTTAAAACTACTGCTTCACGGAAGTCGCTAATTGGTTCTTTTAGAATCTCAATGAGCAATTCATCGTTGATTTGATGAGCTTTAAACTTTAGTATTTCCAACCCTGCTAATCGAATAGCCTGAGACTCTTCAGATAAGATACTTTTTAATAGTTGAATTGAAAAATCGCCTCCCCAACAACTGAGTGCCTGAAGAGTTTCCACTTGAAATTTATTTTTGCAATTGAGTTGACTAAATAACCAATCTTTGGCTTCGGTTTGATAGCACAACCCTGATGCATAAATGAATTCTGGTTGAATACCTTCTTGATCAATAAGTCTTTTTAGGTGTTGCCAGCCTTTTTCTCCCAGCCAACCTAGGCGTTCTGAGATTGAATAGCGAAGATCTTCTGCAAGGCTAGTGGAGTAAGCATCAGCTAACCATGAAGGGTCAAGAGATGAGCTTTTTCTCGTTAGATAAATTTTCTCTCGTAGAACTTCTTCTTTGCAAATCAGTGAACTTTTAATCATCTTGCACCAAGCTCTGCAGCTAATTCTCTTTCTAATTTCTCATCATGAACTGTTGGCAAAACATTAGACATTTTTGTGCGATGAGTGCTGTAAAACAACATTCCAATGAATACCATCCCACCAATAACATTTCCCAAAGTCACAGGTAAAAAGTTCCAGAAAATAACTTTGTAGAATGGAATCCCAGACCCCATTAGTGGCCCAGCTGTATGTAAAAACATATTGACTACTATGTGTTCCATTCCCATTGTTTGGAATGCTGTAATTGGCAACCAACAAGCGAGAAGTTTACCTGGGACACTTTTGCTCACAAGAGCCATTGTTACCCCAAGGCATACAAGCCAGTTTGCAATTACGCCTCTTAAGAATGCGAGGAAAAATCCTGTAGAACCTAGAGCCTCATATTTGGTAAGAACATTTGTTTTGTTAAGAGCAATAATCTTTGCAGCTACAACAGCCCATCCCTTCCCTCCTTCAGCTGCCGCTAGAGGATCTACATTACCTCCACTTGTAAGACTAATGGATAGTAAAACTGCTACTAAAAATGTTCCAAGAAAATTCCCTATCCACACCCAAGTCCAATTTCTAAATGTATTTCTCCATGAGGACTTCCCTGCCCAAGTCGCCATAGGTAATAATGCAAAATTACCAGTTACTAATTCCATACCAAATAGAACAATACTGGCAAATCCAAATGGGAAAATAACTGAACCTAAGAAAGGCATGCCAGATTGAATCCCAACTGTAATTGCCAAACAAGTTGCTAAACCCAGTATTGCTCCTGAATAAAAACCTCTGACCATTAGATTTTTAATGCTTACAGTAGATTTCTTACCTCCAGCTGCAATCATTCCATCTACCAATTCATTCGGTAGCACATAGTCCATTTGGGAAGAATTAGATTCCATTTTTTGCATTAGTTTCTATATATTTGGGGATAATAAATCTATTAATTGCTAATACGATTCATTATTTTAGAGAAAAAATCTTGACCTCCTTTTTCTCTATTAATCTCTGGAAGTTCATCACTCATCCTCATCAGCCAGTTGATAAATCTAGAGAAGTGACCATTGGATTTTTGTTTCATAGGTTTGTAATTACAATTGTTTTTGGTGATAAGCAGACTAAGGAGATTGACTGCTTTTTCTTAATTTTCCTATGAGCTCTTTAGGGTATTTCAGAAAATTAATAGTCTCTTGAGATTTTTCTTTTTTAATCTTTGCCGAGTAGTTTTCAATCAAAATGTTTTTTAATACATCTTTTAAATCATTAACTATGACACCTTTATATTTCAATTCTCCAATTCTATTATTTGCACCTTGCTCTCCACCAATAGTTATGTTGAATGCATCAACTATTTCCCCTGAACTATTCTTTGCTTTGGTTCCAGTCAATCCAACTGCACCCATATATGCTTGACCACAGCTATTTGGGCAACCTGTCCAATGAATTTTTATCTCTTCCGGTAATTGAATTTCTGCTTCTAGTTCTTTCGCTATTTTGCTAGCATTTTCTTTAGTATTTGTTTGAGCAAAACTACAATATGTTTTCCCAGTACAAGCAACAGTTCCAGCAGAAATTGGATTAGGACTTAAACTAAATTTTTTAAATAAATTATCATTTTTAAAATCACTTAAATTTTCTTTTTTAATATCAATAATAATTATATTTTGATCTTCAGTAAGGCGTACTTCTCCGCTCCCAAAAGTTATGCTTGTGGTTGCTATATCTTGAAGATCTTCTGAGCTTAACCTTCCTACAGGAATATGAATTCCTGCGTAATATAGATCCTTTTGCTTTTGAGGATGAATTCCAAATATCGAACGCGGTTTTTCTGAAAATGATGAGCCTGGGTCATTCTCTAATGGTCCAAATCTTTGTTCAACTAAGTTTCTAAATTCTGATATACCTAGTTCATTTAAATAATATCTAAACCTTCCTTTTTGTCTTTTTTCCCTCTCACCATTATCTCTCCATATGGAAATGATTACACCAGTTAAATTACATATATCATCTTTTTTTATCCATACATTTAGTGGTATTGCATAGTCATTTAGTTGCGACGAAAGTATTCCCCCTACCCATACGCCAAAGCCTAGTTCATTTCCTTTTTCTATTGGATGAAAAATAATATCATTATGAAGAAGAAAATTATCTTTTGAACCTGCAACTGCTGTGTTCCATTTCCTAGGCAGATTAGAAAATTCAGAATTACCCTTTCCTTCATTAGTCAAGAATTTCTCTAATTTTAATGTGAAAGGCCTAGTATCTATAATTTCGTAAGGGTCTATCCCTGCTAAAGGATTACCAGTTACATTTCTAGGATTATCGAAGCCAGATTGAATTGTTTCAAGACCAGACTCTTTTATTCTTTTAAGTATCTCTGGAAGATCATTAATTAATATACCTCTGAGCTGTAAATTTTGTCTTGTTGTTATATCACAACTTCCATTTTCACCATACCTAGCAACTATAGAAGCAATGATTCTTAATTGCTTAGCAGTTAAGATTCCATTGGGTATTCTAAGACGCAGCATAAATTTTCCCGGTGTTTTGGGGCGCCAAAAAAAACCATACCATTTCAATCTAAGTTCTAAATCAGTCTTATCTATTTTTTCCCAACCAATTTTTGCAAATTCTTCTATTTCCTTACCAATCAATAGGCCATCTTTCTCGGCTTTGTTCCTTTCAATCTTATTTAATTTTTTACCTTCTAAGTAACTTTTCATTTGCTTAGATTAGCTATTTTGGTGAATAACTAGAATTGCCATTGTTGTATTAGGTTGTTACTATTAATATTTTCTTTGGGATTTCTTGTTGTATCGATTTACACAATTTATCAAACAAATGATTATCTTTCATTAGTGTATTAATGGATACTTTTCTTTTGCATCTGATCAATTAGTTAAAACTTAGTTCCTAATCCTGTGTCCTGGACTAATATTTGCTACTCCCTAATTCTCCGATCCAAGTAAAAAAACCTTCTTGTAGCATTTTTAATACCTTTTTCATTGCATAAATATCTCGATCAAGTGTATTTTTGAAAACACTTCTCTTCTTATTATCCTTCATTTCTTTATTAAGCATGGCTAATTATAAATTTTGAGAATAAAAACATTTTTTAAGATTCAGGTTTGTACTAGATGATACAAAAAGATATCTTCTCATTCCAAATGGTTTAAATTGCTTACTTCATTTCAAAAGAACTTTCTAAATATTTAGAGTCTTTATCAACCATGGCCGCAAAATCATCATTTGAATCGCATTTATACATCAGATTGATTATACGTTCAGGATCAATATTGAGATTGGCTACTTCCTCCCATAGCCTATTGGTTAATTCATCATCGCAAAGTTGAAATTGAGCATTTATCAATTCACGAGTTAATGAGCAAATTTTTTCCTGATCTTTTGTTTCTTTAAGGACTCTAGGCTGGTAGCTCAGTTCAACAAGCCCTTCTTTTTTTTTACTTAAGAACTCAATCGCTTTTTTAACAAGTGAAGTCATGCTATAGATACCTCGAAAATAGGCGTTGCTTTTTGGTTAAGGGAATAAAACCCTTAATATGAAAAGGAAGAGTGAATGCTGAAAATCTATGTCTTTCTTATTAATAGCAACAAGAAGTGGAAAGGAGAATATCTTTATTAAAGACAGTTGTTAATCCAGTTAAAAAGTTCGTCTAGGGACCTCCTGTAGTTTCACTGCTTAAGGCTCACACTTCATTAGCCAGTAGTTAATTTCCTGTTGTGCCATGGGATCTCAGTGATATTGCGATGTGTGGATGGCGTGTGGATGACTTAACATTCTCACCCTCATTTCTTTATTCTATTTCAATCAGGTTTTGATTACTAATAACTAACAGATCTCAACTGATAGAAAATATTATTCAAAATATTTCCTGCGACAGTGCAGAAGTGATCTCTTGGGTTGTGAGACTATTTAATTAAGACATCCGGAGTTCTTTAGTGAAGGAAGCTGAAGGCTGCTCAACCATGAGAAGAGGATAAATAAGCTGGAACACCACAAACAAATCTGCATGCCTAAATAAGGAGTATCTCCCAGTACAAATAAAACTCCTGATAGAAGCGTCCCAATAAGCCTGCCTGCCGCATTTGCCATGTAATAGAAGCCAACGTTGAGGCTGACATTTTCAGCATCTGTATAAGCCAAAACCATGTATGAATGAATAGAAGAATTCATTGCGAAAACTATTCCGAACGCAATTAAACCAGCAGTAATGGCAATGCTTGGATCATTCTGTCTCCATAATGCAATGGCTATTAGTCCAGGTATCCCCATCAGCAACGCACTCCAAAATTGAACCGTTGAAATTCCTGGGCTCGACTTCTTCCCCCAAAGATTTCTTAAACTTGGTGCCAATGCTTGTACAAAACCGTATCCAATAATCCATAGGCCTAGGAAAGCTCCAATCTCAGAGAAGTTCCAATCAAGTGATGTCTCAAGGAAAACAGGTAATGCGACTACAAACCACACATCTCTAGCTCCAAAGAGAAAGAAACGTGCAGTCGAGAGAGTGTTAATTCCTTTTGATTTTGAGAAAAGGTCCTTAAATATTGGTTTTTCCTTCATCCGTCCAATATCACCAGGCAAGATCAATGTCATAAGAAATGACAACGCCAAGCCAATCGCCATTAGCCCAACAGCATTATTAAAACCAAATCCAGTTAGTAATGCCCCTCCTAGGAAAAACCCAACCCCCTTTAGGGCATTTTTTGATCCTGTTAAAAGAGCAACCCATTTGAACAACTTCTTTTTTCCTTTTTGTTCTTCTTCAGGGGTTTCAGGTACGACTGTTTTGATTGCACTCTTTGCACTCATTTTGTTGAGGTCTTTAGCAATACCACTAATTGCTTGCGCAACCATCACATAACTAACGCTTAGAAATTTCGGCCAACTTGAAGCAACAGGAACCAACATCAAAAGAGCACTGATTTGAAGAAGTGTGCCTGCCCAGAGAGTTAGTCGTAGGCCATATCGAGCACCAATCCAGCCGCCATAGAGATTAGTAATGACCCCAAAGAACTCATAAAACAAAAAAAGAAATGCAATCTCTAAAGCTGTATAGCCAAGTTGGTGAAAATGAAAAACCACCAACATGCGAAGTGCGCCATCTGTCAGAGTGAACGCCCAATAATTTGTAGTAACGATCCCGTATTGCTGAAGAGATGATAATTTCATTATTTAAGTGCTTGCTATTACTCAAGGCTCACACTTCATTAGCCAGTAGTTGGGTTCTTGTTGTGCCATGGGATCTCAGCGATATCGCGATGTGTGGATGGTGTGTGGATGGATTAATATTCTCACCACTATTTCTTTATTCTATTTCAATCCAGTTTTGATTACTAATAACCAACAGATCACAGCTGACAGAAAACATATCTATTACCAATAAGAATCCTCTGTTGAGAAATCTAGTGACGGCAACAGATCTGAGTTTTTCGTATTTTTTCTATCCACACAATCTTTCAAGCCTATCCACACAATGCTGAGTCATGGAGTGATCCCAAGGTGGTGCGTGTTTCTCTTAGGAGTATTCAAGGTTCGTTTCCTCTGTGACGTTAAGGATCGACTTGAAGACTTTTAAAATTTAAGCCCTGATTAGAAGAATTCATCCATATCTCTATTTCTTCGAGGGGCATATGGGGGAGTATGCGTCCAGTGTATGTCGTTATAGCAGGTCCGAGATTTCTGTTATTTTTGCAGCCGAGCTCAATGAGATTAGCTAGAAATGTAAGATGAAATGCTTTTAAGAATTGGAATTCAAGAAGTACCGGAAGTTCTTGATCCCAGCAGTTGCGGTTGGCTTGCTTCTTAATGCAAATATTAATAGAAAGCCAAAAGTATCTATTGGTCAATATAGAGATGAAGCGTATGCAATAGACAAGTGCAAGCAAGAAAAGGAGAATATAATGAGTCAATACAAGCTAAAAAATAATATTAGAAACTATCAATTAGAGTGTGAAATAACAGCGAGCCCATATTCGAAAAATAAAATTACACTTATGGAGTCATATAAAGAAAGAGTGAAGAAATATAAGAAACCTTTGATTGAAGATACTTTGTTAAAGTCGATTTACTCTGGGCTTAGTAAAGATATAACTTCTTTAGAAGAGTTTTGTTCAAACGAGTATAATAACCAAGCTCTAATTGAAATTAATGCTTTTATTTCAAATAAGAAATCAATATTAGCAAGATATGAAAGGTGGTATTCTAATCTTGATGAAGAATCAAAGAAGAAACGAGCAAATTTGCTTTACGATTCTCGGCTTAAATTCCTGAAGGAAGTTTTACCTGTTAGAGAAGTAAATGCTTTTAAACATTGTAAGTATGATAAAAGACTGTCTGATAATAGAGAAATTATAAACAATGTTGATAATGATTCCTTTGTAGATTGCGAGAATGATAGAGATAGATTGACTCGCAAGATCGATGTAGAAGATGAACAAATACAATATGAGAGATATTCTTGTTACCACCCAGCATTGAACAAGAAATATATTTCTTTAACAAGAGAATACAGGTGGAGAGAGAAATCATATGATGAATACAACAATAGGCTGAAAAACATTGCATACAATCATGTAGGAAGTTGTCGCAAATTTAGAGATGAAAAAACCCTAATTCCTGTTAGCCAGCAATTCCTGGACAGCAATTGTAATTATAAGCATATTAGAGAGTTTACTAAAGCTTGGGTTTGGCGAAGCAGTGTTGAAAAAAATTGGAATCCCTACGAGAAGTATTTTGATGTTGATAGAGCTCTTAACCAACCAATCCCTGAGGAACTCTTTAATGTTCAAATTGAATTAATAAAAACTATTCGCAGGATTAAAAAATATTATGTTTTTTAAGCACAAATTGCTCCTTAAAAATAATTATTTATCTTATTCTTTGAAAGGTAATTTTAATTATTTAATTACCCATTTATTTATAGCAGCATTCCATTGATGACCTCCACAAGCATCTTGCGGTTCCCAGCTTCCTTTTAAATGTATAGGGAATAATTGCACTTTGTGCTTAGCAGCCTTTTCATTTTTCTTGCGATCAAATGAAGGAACGATTTGAGAAGAGTTCGAGTCAGTCATCATTAAGCCGCTAAATTTCTAAACCTTGTGAACTCGGGTTCAAATAACAGCTTCACGGTGCCGACTGGACCATTGCGATGTTTGCAAGTGATGAGTTCTGTAATCCCTCTGTCTTCTGTGTCAGCGTCATAATATTCATCTCGATAGATCATTACGACTAAGTCAGCATGACTTTCTAATGCTTGTGTTTCTCTTAAATCAGAAAGCATTGGACGCTTATTAATTCGAGACTCAATATCCCGACTAAGTTGAGACATTAAAATGACAGGTACATTTAAGGCTTTGGCCATCTCTTTAAAATCCAGGATAATCTTTGAGAGCTCATCATCTCTGGACTGTTGATTCGGGCCATCCATCATTTGCACATAGTCGACAGCGATTAACCCAAGTTCACCATTACCCCATTCTTCTTTAATCTTTTGGCTTTTATCCAATATCTCTTTGACTGTGATGGAACCCTTGTCGCAGATGAAGACCGGTAATTTACCCAGTCCTTCAATGCCTTTGCCAAGGGTGGGCCATTCATCTTTATGTATCCGACCAGTGCGTAACCTCCCTGATTCAATTCCAATTTCCATTGAAAGTAATCGATAAGTTATTTGCTCCTTACTCAGCTCCAAGCTGAAATAGCAAACTGGGAGGTTATGTACTTGAGCTACATTCTTAGAGATGTTCATTACGAAAGAAGATTTCCCCATCGCTGGCCTACCAGCAACAACAGTCAAAGAGCCTCTCTGCAGTCCTTGTGTTAATGCATCAAAGTCGTAGAAATTGACTGGGACACTATTTGGAGATTCGCCTAATGAACGGTTTTCAATTTCGTTGAAGGTTGTGGTCAGGATGCTTGCTACAGCTTTTAGTTCTTCTGAGTCCTTGAGTTGTTCAGTCCCTTTGATCTCGAGCTGCGTCTTCTTCTCTTGCTGATTACTCATCAAATATTTTTGGCTGGACCATCATCTAAACCATGAAATTTTGACTTCGCTAGGGGGTAGAAATACTGAAGCCTAGATTCCACGTTAACTCTTTGGATTATCTTTATCTTCTTGGAAGAGAGTCTCGAGAAGCCTCTCCAGAACTGCTCCTCTGTGCTGTAGACCCCATTGCTCCTTGAGCTCATCGAATCTTTCAACCAGACTGACAGGAAGATCTACAGAGACTCGAATTGTCTTTTCTGGTCTGTCTTTTGCTTCGTCTGACATGTTCTGTTTGAACTCACTAGAACTAATTACAGGGTTGCATGTAGAAAGGAAATCGGCCAATCAAATAAATGAGATTCTTTTAAACCCAGAAGTTCTTATAAATGTCAGTTAGTACATCTGAATACTTTTTTACCAGCCTTTTCATCAGCAATTTGTTTAATACCTAGGTTCAAAAGAGATAACGCAACAGTCCAAGCAATTACTCCACAAATAATGAACTTACCCCAAAAAGGAATGATTGAACCTGAGTTCCAAATGGCATGGCAAAAAACGACTGTCAAAAAGGGAGCAAAAAATTCTTTTTTAAATAAGAGTCCAAAAGAGAACTCACCACCTCTTTGCACTCGCCATAAAGCAGCACCTGCTATTGCAGTCCAAACAATATGAGCAAAGGGAGAAAGCACTCCTCTTAGTTGGATGATTTGTACCAATGAATCAATATCTGTCATCCCAAGTCGTAATGCATAACCAGCTGATTCAAAGGCAGCAAATCCACAACCAACCGCAGCTCCTAGTAATAAGCCATTCAAGATGTATGGATATTTCTTGTTGTCTTTGATCAGAACGACTAGAGCAATCAGCTTGGCTGGTTCTTCTAATAATCCTGCAACCCATGCACCTGAAGGACCTTCAAAGGCAGCGACATTCTGAAAAAGAACCAGTGCGATAAATAAAGACAACAAGCCTCCACTTAAGACAAGTCGCATGACTTGCCAGATTGGGACATTACGCCTGATGTTCAGTTCAAAGAAGAGAAAGAGAGTCGATATAGGAACGGCAAATGAACCAGTGAAGATAATGCCTGGCAGCAGATTGGCATTTTCAAATTGGTCATAGACTGCGATAAAGCTGTAGAAAAGGATGACTGAACCAGTGATCAACCTAAAGAACAGCCAAGGCTGAGGATAATCAAGAGAAATATTTTCAATCGATGGAGTAGTCGTTGATGTCCCAACAATTAAGCTTTGCTCGACTTCCTCTTCTGAGTGATCTTTATAAATCCCTCCAAAGAATCGCTTGAAGTTGAAATCACCTAAACCTTCTCCTCCTCCAATTCTTCCTATCTCATCTGCAATATTGAGTGAGTCTTTCCATGACTCTTTTTGTTTTGCATTGTTTTTATCTGGCACTGGTTTGCATGATAAAGACTAACTTTTGAACGATAATGGTTCTAGAAGTAGTTTTCAGTAATTGGAGTTCAAGAAGTACAGGAAGTTCTTAATTCCAGCAGCAGCTGTTGCTTTGATTGTGAATGCAAATATCAATAATGGGAACAGAGAAAAGAGCTCTTTGTCTTTTGCTACTTATGAAGAGGCAGAACAAGCTTGTTTTACTGAGAAAACTCTTGCCCATAAAAAGAGACATTTGAAAAAAAAATCTCGGAAGATAAATTTAAAGAAAAATGAACCCTTAGAATTTCATTATTTATCGTGTAGACATAGCTTGAGTTCGAGAGTTTATGTTCTAGAGGAATTGTTATTTACTGCTATAGATGATTCCCATATTATTGGTGCAGAATACATATGGCCTTCTGATTTTAAATTTTCTGAATTACAAGATGGATTTTTTACCGAGACAGTATCGTATCTCTATTCTGGACAAGGTAAATTAAGTAATAGCAGGTTTAAGAATGAAAGGTGTATTGAATACGGCAAATTTTGTTTTAAATCTGAGCTTATTGTTAGATGGGATAAAAATAAAACCAAGAGCTTGCAGTATTTTTATTATCGATAATTCACTAATGGCCGGAAAATACCTCATCTAAAACTCTAGGAATCATCTTTAGATATTCATGAGTGTTCATACTTCAACGAGGGATAACTAAACCCATTTACAAATCTCTTTTTACTCCAAACTTCATCAATAATTTCCTTAGCTCTTTCGGGAGTTAAGGGTTTATCTGAGTCTGGCGTTTGAGGTGTATGTATATTGAGTTTTGGTAGACGTTTAATAGGTTTCATGATGACTGTGAATTAATTAACTAACTATTTATCCATACAGTCTCAACCAGGATGATGCGGAATGTCCTATGAGGGGACAGAGGAATCATCAGGGTTGAACTTTTAGATATTGAGTGTGGGGGTTTGTGTGTTGGGGAGATACAGACGGTGCTTTCGTGATGTTCGTTCGCTCCGCTCACCGGAACATCAGTAAAGGAGATTGTTGTAGGTATGTTTGTTTGTCTTCAGTCTCCCTGTATAGAGTGGCTGTTAAGGAATCTCTTCCCTCTCCCTGTATAAGTGCGGCACCAAGCAGACCCCTTCTTCTGACAGACTTTTCTGAGATACTCGTTTTATCTCTCCTCCTTTACGTGCGACACCAAGCAAATCGTTTCTGCAAGAAGGGTTTATAGGTAATGACTATCTCCTCTCCCCTTTAACCTGCGTCCTTGCTCTTTTATCTCTCCCTTTATACGTGCGACCTCGCTTTTCTTCTCCTTCTCTAAAGGGCGACACCATAGTGAGCAAGTAAGGTTGCGGAATCCCTTCAGTTAGGAGATAGGTCGCTTAGGTAAACAGTGGTCGTTTAATTCTTCTTTGGGCCTTCCAAGCGATTTCTAACGTCGCATAGAGCGATTGAGATAGCGGCTTGAATCTATTCTGCATAGAGCTGCACAACGGCTGCATTTGTTGTCTTCTTTCCGTACTCAATATCTGTTATTTCCTTTGTTCTTTTCCTTATGTCTATTCTTTCGTAGGTGTCCATGATTGTCTTGACGCTATTGCCACAAATACGAGCTAACAAGAAGATGTCAATCCCTTTCATTAAGTGATTCTCAATGAAGGTTGATCGTAGTGAATACAAGGTATAAGGACGATCAGAGAACTTATGACCTTTTAACTTCCCTTCATCCATCAACTTATCAACAGTCCATCTCCAATGCTGTTGGATCTTCCTTTGGTTGGGTTGCTTCATCTCGTTGTGGATCTGAGCAAACACATAGTCATCACCTCTGACCTTGTGATTCAGTTCCTTCTCTAAGAAGTACTTCCATCGCCTAAAGACATATCCAAGATTGCAAGGGATCTCTCTAACTCTGGAAGTCTTTGCTCTAACAGTAGTGATAAAAGAAATCAGTCGTTCTTCTCGTCCCCAAGCATCGTGATTGAGAACCCAATCAGAAGGATTGATATCTAAGTCAGGTGGTTCGATATAGATCTCATCTTCTTTCCCTTCTTCTTTGATTTCATCAAGGATCTGTTCATACTCTTCTATCGCTTTTGACTTACTGATTCGTCCGACATCAATAATCTCGACACTCTTCCATTTCATCTTGCAGATCTCTTCTGGACTCATACCTGTGCTCTTTGCAATTAACAACCAATGCCAAAACATATTGCGGAAATAGATCGACTTCTCTGATCTCCTACCGAACTGATCTTTCTCATAAGCAACTGGCCTCCACTCTTCTCGGATGTAATCAATAATGGTTCTCCAATCTTCTTGATTGATGGCTGGATTAGCGTTTCGATCTGTATCTCTGACTGTGATTCTTGGTAGGAATTGTCCGTCTAACCAGAGATGAGCAGGGATGTATTTATGTTTAACCAAATAGCTTTTTATAAATTCACCTAAGACTGCAAGCTCTCGATGGATCACGATTCTTTTATCTGTTTGCTTGAGTCGATAGACGGGGTAATCATCAAATGTTGTTGTATTGATTTGAGTGGTAAAGACAACCTTCTTCTTTTTTAAATAGAGCTTGATGTGCCGACAGCAATTGAACTTATGGCTAAAGCTTGCTGGTTGAAAAGCTCCAGCTTCTACGCGTTTCTCTTGTTCTGATAGCCACTGATCCATTGCTGATTCAATCACTATCTTTGGACGTTCCTTTTTCTGTTCTTCTTTCGCTAGCTTCTCTTTTTGCTTGATCAGTTTCTCTTCTCGTTGAATCAGAGTTAGAGGATCAGAGGCATACCTGTAACTAGTCTTCTTCTCAGGTTCTTTTGCTAATGCAATGGCTGCTTCTGGTGCCATTGCAATGGCTTGTTCTAAAGAACTCGCTCCAAATAATTGCTTCTCTTTATACCTTCTTTGTCCTTCCACTTTCTCTTTGTAATACCACTTTCCCGCACTCGTTCCTGAGCCGTAAAGAAGAACTCTCCCACGACCATTTAAGACCCTCTCTTGAAGTTGAATCTGTGGCAAAAATGTGTGGATGGTGTGTGGATATGATTCTAGTCTTTTTCTTAAAGCCTTGTGATAACTGTTATATTAGGTCTGGTACGTGGTTCATTAGCCAGTAGTTAGGTTCAGTCATAGTTTGTAGTCTTAGCGATACTCGATGGTTGGAATGGAGTTGGAATGAAACCTCATTCTTCTATCTCTTTTCTTTACTCTATCTAATTAGGATTTGAAAGGAATAAGAAGTGAATGAATTTACAGATCGCATCTCATAGAAAAATTATCACTGTTTATTTGCTTGTTATTAGTTCAGTAGAAATTCAGATGGGGAAATTGCTAAACCCAGCTAAAACGATTATCATTTTCATAATCAATTATTGCTATTTCTTTCGCTTGAAAATAGCAAATTAAAATGAATCTCGAACAAAAGGTACCAGTAACAATCCTTACGGGCTTTTTAGGATCTGGGAAAACAACCCTCCTTAATAGGATTCTGAGTGAAGAACACGGCAAACGAATAGCTGTAATCGAAAATGAATATGGTGAAGTCGGTATTGATCAGGGTCTGGTCATTAATGCTGACGAGGAAGTCTTTGAAATGTCCAATGGTTGTATTTGTTGCACCGTTCGTGGAGACCTGATTCGCGTATTGGGCAACCTCATGAAGCGACGAGATAAATTCGACTATGTGTTAGTTGAGACAACAGGACTTGCTGATCCTGGACCTGTTGCTCAGACATTTTTTATGGATGACGAAATCCGTAATGAATTTTCTCTTGATGGCATTGTTACTCTCGTTGATGCGGCTCATATTGATCAGCAACTCGGTCGCAGTGATGAAAGTTCTGAGCAGGTTGCCTTCGCAGATGTCCTTGTCCTAAACAAAACGGACTTAGTCTCTGATGAATCTCTCGATATTCTTGAATCACGGCTACGCGATATGAACCGGATGGCTCGTGTTGTTCGTAGTAAGCAAGCGGAGGTATCTATTGATACTGTGTTAAACCTTAGTGCATTTGATCTAGATCAGGTTTTAAAGCGTCGCCCCACTTTCCTTGAGCCAGAATATCCATTCGAGTGGACAGGTGTTTTTTCTCTTGAGAAAGGTCGTTATGAACTTAGCCTTGAAGAAGGTCCTGATCCCACGATGTCGCTGGTCGTTCTGGAAGATCAGGGGATTGACGAAGCAGCTCTTAATGCTGGTGCTGAATCTTGCGTAAGACTTTACGCTGACTCTGCGGAACTTCTTCATCCTGGAAGCACAGTCCCAATTGAAAAACATGTCAGTCTTCAGCTTCAGTCTAATGGGCGTAAATCTTTCTTTTTGGAACTTGATAACCCTACTCATATTGGGCTTTTCACCCAGCACACAGCAGAAGAATTTGATATCAAAGTATCCCGAATTGATACTTTAATTACTACAACTGAAAGTGATGGAAAAAATGATGCTTTGGTCCAACTTGAAACTGAGCGGACTTGGGTGGCAGAGCATGAACATGATGATGAAGTGGGCTCAATTGCTATTGAGCGAATAGGTGATGTCGATCCAGAAAAACTTAATAAGTGGTTGAGTCGACTCCTGTCAGAAAAAGGTGTAGATATATTTAGGACAAAAGGGTTTATAAGTTACGCGGGTGAATCCAGGCGAATGGTTTTTCAAGGGGTTCACATGCTCTTCACTGCTCAGCCAGATAAAGAGTGGGGGAATGAACCTCGCCATAATCAATTAGTGTTTATCGGTCGAAATCTTGATGAAAAAGAAATGTGTCGGGAGTTTGATAAGTGCCTGGTGTAGAAGGATTTAGTCCCCAGGGGATGCTTCACGAGGGCTGGAGTGCTGAAGTTGAAGACTATGCCATAGTTTGTGGGTGGACCTTAGGTGGCAAGGCACTCTTAGTAGGTGATGTTGCAGGTGGACTTTGTTTATTTGAGGGTAAATCTGGAAGCCCCCTTTGGCAGAAAAAAGAGGTCCATAAAGGAGGACTACTCGCATTATCTATACACCCAGATGGAGATATTTTTGCAACTTCAGGACAGGATGGACGTGTTCTTATTTGGAATAGCGAAGAAGGGGAGTCAACTAAAGTCATAGAGCTTGGAGACGGTTGGGTCGAACACCTGAGATGGTCACCAGATGGACGTTTCTTGGCTGTAGCCTTTTCTCGCAGAGTGCATGTATATGGGATTGATGGCCATGAGCATTGGAAATCAGGAGAACACCCAAGCACTGTTAGCTCGATCGCTTGGTCAAAGTCGAATGAACTAGCAACTGCATGCTATGGCCGAGTGACTTTTTTTGACGTAGTTGCTGACAAGGTTAATCAAAAGCTGGAATGGAAAGGTTCACTAGTGTCTATGGTACTTAGTCCTAATGGTGATGTTGTGGTTTGCGGTAGTCAGGATAATTCTGTTCATTTCTGGCGACGCTCAACTGATCAAGACTCTGAAATGACTGGGTATCCGGGTAAGCCAAGCCAGTTAGCGTTTGATCAGAGTGGCACAGTCCTCGCTACAGGGGGAAGTGATGTTGTAACAGTTTGGAGCTTTGAAGGTAATGGCCCTGAAGGGACTGTCCCTGGACAATTATCTCTCCATGCTGAATCGATTTCTAGTCTTGCCTTTTCAAATCAGGGAATGCTTCTTGCTTCAGGAGCTAGAGATGGTTCAGTTCTTGTTTGGTTTCTCAAGAGAAATGGTGATGGTGACCCACTTGGTGGAGCATTCGCAGGAGAGCTTGTCTCCGCAATTGCCTGGCGACCTGATGATTGTGCTTTGGCAGCAGTAAATTCAAAAGGAGGCGTTAACGTTTGGAATTTTAAAATGCGTACTAAATCTTCCCCTCAAGGGTTCTAAAAACATTAAGTTCACACTTCATTAGCCAGTAGTTAGGTTCTTCTTTTGCCATGGTATGACTGGGATGTGGTGCTAAATGTGAAAGTTTGAACAGAGTTTGAACAAGGCTATGACTGTTGTCTCAGCCAAGCGAGCTTTTTCGCTATTTGTATTATCTCTTAAATCAAGGAAAGAATGATTTTTAGATAATTAGTCCTTTCTCGATATTCCTAGATTCCCGTTTTCTCGATCCCGTTTCATCTCTTCTTTGATCAGCTTGTAATATGCAACTTCTTTAGGATCTTGAGAACAAAGACCATATCCCATAGTTGCTGATATATAAATAAGTGATCAAGGTTATCTATATATATAGGAGCCTGTAAGTTCCATAGCAATCCACATGAATGTTGTCATTGAGATCAGAAAAAAGACAACCTGATCAGAGTCTTTCATCAACATACGACTATCTGGCTTAGGCATTGAACAACCCTCTTCTGATGAATTGCATTGCAAATATCGCCCCTAGAAAAAAGACAGTTGGGATGCCTAAAGCATTTACAGCAAGTGTTCTGACTGTAAACACTGGGTAGCCTCCGGCTGGTCTGTTCTCTGGGATTATTCCACTATCTTCCCAATCTTGATAGTTTTCCAGTGATATACCGTTCTCTGTTTTAAAAACCCCCCAAAAAAAGAGCCAGAATATAGTTGATACTATTGCTATTAGAACAGGCGCTAATACGATTAAAGACTTTAGAATCATTGTTAATTAATAATTTAGAAGAATTATTTCCCTATTCTCCACTCTTTGTTTGGGTGGCAATGTCTCATATCTTTTATTTAAATGCAAAGATCTTTACTTAGTGATGTTCTTTTTTCGAAATAGTAAATATCAATATCTTAATTAGTAAAATTTTTTGTTTTTATATGTATAAATGATTGTTTGGAATTTACATGTATTTTTAATTGATAAGAGGATTGACTAAAAGATATTGAATGAATATTGCAGTAATACCTAAAGGTAATACCCATATTGCAAGAAAACGAGCTCCAAAGAATCTCATGGAATCAGTCTTTCCAAGAGCTTTTTGGGTTGAGGTATATATAGTCTCTGCTTTGTGAACAGTGAAGTCTGATGTTTGATGTGGAGTGGCAATTTTATATAATTCTCTTGTTATTCCTCTAACCTTCTTTAATAGAGCTATAGGTAGAACCCAAGTTGCTAAATATCGTGGACCAATCCAATGTTTTGGATGAGGGAAATTAAACTGTTTCTTATCACTTTCCTGCGGAAAGCCTTCTTCTATAGCATTAAATATAGCACTAAAACTATTTAATTTATCTAAAACTATAGTCTCATTTCCTACAGCTTTGTTGTTTTTGGACTTTTCTATCAAATTAGTAGTTGGTACTAAAACCTTTTCATTGGGTTGTTGAACTGCTTCGTATGGCTCTGATATATAAGCAGCTTCTACAATTGATGACTCTTTTGTATCTTTTATGTTAACTGTTTCTTTAATATCTTTTTGAGGGATAGAAGACTCATTGTTTTGATGGTTTTTCATATTTTTAAAACAAATAAGATACTATTCCTCTGCTCTCCTATTTGAATGATAAATGTTTTACTTGGATGTATCATTACTTCCATAATCAAGTTATAAATTAACGTTATAAATTATGGATTTGATATATATCCTGAAGAAGTTCTATTTTAAAGGTTAACCCCATGGCAGTAATCCTTTTCTCATTAGCTTATTCCGAATTAGGTGTAAGTAGTTCTACTGTAAATACAATTTTGTTAATTGCGAGCCTACTAGTGATTGGACTCCCTCTATGGTTTGTTTCTCGCTCTCAAAGTGGTTTTATTACCTCTAGGAAAGTTAAGTTATAGGCTTATAAAATCTATGCTTTTCTATGCTTTTCTATGCTTTCCTTTTTAAACATTACTGACCAAAAGTAAAGAGAAATAAGTGAGCGAAAGTTTGGCTAAAGTTTGGGTAAATCTCGACGCTTCGCTGAAAACGTAGTCCACGGCTATAGGTTATGTTTCCATTAGCCAGTAGCTAGGTTCCTGTTGTGCCACGGGTTCTCAGAGATATTGCGATGTGTGGATGGCTTAATATTCTCACCCTCATTTGTTTATTCTATTTCAATCAAGTTTCTATTATTAATAACTAACATCTCAAATATACTTGATCTTTCTGACTGCTTGGTGTGATTCAAACTCGTTTAAGTGAGCGAGTATTGCCTAGCTATACGCCTAATTTTTGAGCTGTATATTTGATGAATGTCTTGAGATGGGCACTGACAGCACTCAAATGAAACTCTTAGGCTGAGTAACTTTGCAAGGCTGGAACCATCTTCCCTCCATCTTGATCATCATCGTCGTCAATACTTCTTGTAAGAAGCTCTAAGGCTACAAGTACAGCCATTGGATAGTAACACCAAAGAATAGCTTGCCATATTGAAAAGCTATTGAATGAGGTTTGAAGTTCGCCCATTGCTATAAAAAAATATTTATAGCATATTCAGTAATTTTTTAAAATGTGGCTAAATTCAGAATACTTTTTTTAGCTTTTGAAGTTAATTACTAATTAAAGCTATTACTAAGTAAGCCTAATTTGCTAATAAAATTATGTTTAATTGATCTTATTACTACTATTGAATAGTATAAAAATTAGATAAATGACTTTTTGGATTTTATTTTTTTACTAAAATTCTTTTTTATAGCAATGCTTTATTGGGGCATTTTCTTATTAATAGGCTAAGGGTAGAAACCGAACCTTCACACTCCGTAATATTATCTGTTATAGTTCTTAACAAGTTGGTCGTATCGGCCTCCTCTCTCTTAAGTAAATTTTTTAAATGAAAAAAGTATCACAAAAGCCATCAGTTGAGCCAGAAAAGCTCATTGCAGAACGCGTTAATGGTTGGGCTGCAATGATGGGTTTTTGGGCAGCTATTGGAGCTTATCTAACCACAGGTCAAATCATTCCTGGGATTGTTTAGGTAATGGAACTTAATCCTTTTAAGCCTTTGCAGCAATTTGTTCAGGCTGCTTACAAAAAGATCTCTATAAATTAGTTTTTGGAGAAGTCTTAAATGGGAATAGGCAAATTATTTCTTACATCTATTTCATCTGGAGTTATCACTTTAGATGAATTGCAATGGATCACTAGCAACCAGTTAACGTTTTCCAGATGTGAGCAGGTTGCAGCTATAAAGCTAGGTAATCTTTTGGACTCTGGTCAGTTACACCTGGGCTGCCGGCTTTGATTTATTCACTAATTCAAAATCATTAATTCACAATCACTTTTTACACCATGACACCTGATGCAGAAAAATTTAATGGCTGGGCTGCAATGCTTGGATTCGTTGCTGCTTTTGGAGCTTATGCCACGACAGGTCAAATTATCCCTGGGATTTTTTAAGAAATGACTACCTCAACTCCTTCCCTCACTGCTAAGAAAAGTTTAGTTGTCACCGAATACGGCAAACAAAATATGTTTGCTTATGAGGCCCCAATGCAATTAGAGGAAAATTACACTAATTATCCAGAAGAAGCTGAAAAAACTAATGGCAGGTGGGCGATGATTGGCTTTGTTTCATTAATGGTTAGCTATGTATTCACAGGACAGGTGCTCCCAGGAGTCTTCTAATGAATAATAACTACTGGGATGTTGCCGAAAGGACTAATGGTCGACTCGCGATGATTGGTTTGTTTGCCCTAATCATTAATTATGGCTTGTTTGGCTGGATTATTCCTGGAATTTATTAATCATCCAAAGCATTTTTGGATGAAAATAAATAAAGTTACCCATGAGAAATTTAGAATTACTCCTCACAACTTTTCTAGCTGGTTCAATTCTTGTGGTTTTCTCAATAAACATATTTGAATTAATTTAATGAAGTCACCACTTGAATTGGCTAAGAATTGACCTTCCTAACCTTTTACAAACTTTGCATATGACTCAGACAATTTCCAATATAATTAACACTCCATTTCGTGATCTTGTTGAATTTGGATTCTTTTGTTTGATTGGTTTTACTGCTGGATTCATGGGGACTCTATGAATTTCTCTTCTTTACTTTTTATTATCTCTTGGTCTGGCTTGTTTTATATCGGGATCTTGCTTTGGAGAGATTTATCTAGAGATGCTGCTTCTCGTAACTGATCAGATTCTTAAAATTTAGTACAATTTATTCCTAATTATTCTGAGAATGTCTTTAAAAATAGGTGATAAACTACCTGATTTTTCCTTGTCTGACCAAGATGGAAAAACAAGAACTAGTAAACAATGTAAAGGGAAAAAACTTATTTTATTTTTCTATCCTAAAGATGATACGCCTGGATGTACGGCTGAAGCGTGTGGTTTTAGGGATAAGTATGACTTATTTAAATTATTTGGAGCTGTTGTTTGGGGAGTTAGTAATGATAATCAGTTAAGCCATAAGAAATTTGCAGAGAAAAATAAACTTCCTTTCCCTCTCTTATGCGATGAAAATAATTCATTGAGAAACAAGTTTGGTGTCCCTAAGGTACTTGGTTTATTAGATGGGAGAGTAACTTATTTGGTTGATTCCACTGGAGTCATTCGTCATGTTTTCAATGACCTCTTAAATAGTACCAAGCATGTAACTACTGCCTTACAAATATTAGAAGAAATTCAGTGAACAGAAAATAAGTAGGTACTTTCTCGATTCTGTCGAGAATAGAAATCTTTGCTTGTGGAGGGGGTGCCTATGTCGTCGAAATTTTGCGCACACTTCATTAGCCAGTAGTTAGGTCCCTTTGATGCCATGGGTTCTCAGCGATATTGCAATGTGTGGATGCTGTTTGGAGTTGGCTAGAAATGAGAACGGAGTCCTAGCTCGTTGGTTAAGAAAATAAGAGCTGGACTCGAAGGGGGACATCCAAATACGTCCCCCTTCGTCATGTCTAAAAATTTCTTTACGTGTTTCCTTTTTTGGTTGTCATTAAGGAAATTCATTTGAAATTTTAAAAATAAAGGGGCCAGACAAGGCCCCTTTTATACCTATTTAGTGACCCCTATCACTCGGCTAGTTAAAAGGCTTAAGCCTTAACAGCGCACTTTTCAGTTTCTTCAGCAGCAGGCTTAGTTTTTTTTTCTGCTGCTGGTCCTAGCGCTTTGAGTTCTTCGTGAAGTTCATGCTCACGTTCATCAATGATTTTGATACGTGACTGATAGTTCTCCTCAAGTCTTTTGCGTGAAGCTTCAAGATTGTCGAGTTCCTCTTGGCTTTGCTTACGTTTTATCTCCTCTAGTTGACTATCAGAGACAACATAAACAGTCCTCATAGGAGAAAAGAATGAGTCGAAGAGAACTGTGTCAAACAAGGATGTGTACATGATGTTCCGTGCAGGAATAGTATTATTTTGCCTCTAGTTTTAGAAATCACTAATCATGTAAACCGAAGAAATATATACGGTAAATATCACTTAAGACGGTTAATAACACTTTGATTAGAGAGGACCGTACAGTCTAAATACTTTCGTAAAAGCCCTATATGTAATTTACAAGAATGTGTTAAAAATGAATTAACCGAACAGGAGGGTTATGAAACTAAGAACTCCTTTTACAGTCTTTTCAAATCCATTGAGAGATCTTGATTATATTCATGACTTCTCTTATGAATTACCACAACAAAAGCAAGATTTATTTTGGGAAGAGGAATGCAAACTTCATCCTTCTAAATCTACTTGTAAGCTCTACGAAGTGTAGACAGAATTCTTTGTCGTTATTTAGGGGATTTGCATACAGAAGCTCAGCATGTGCATTCTGGGCAAATACTTAGAACTGATGCACCTGTTGATCATGCGGGGAAAGGAGAAAATTTTGCTCCTACTGATTTATTGGCGACAGCAGTAGGGACTTGTTTCCTTACAGTGATGGGAATTACATCAAAAGAAAAAGGTTGGGAACTAGGTGAGATAACAGTGGAAATTGAAAAGAAGATGACAACTCATGGTCCACGCAAGATTGAATCTTTATTACTAAAAATTGAGATGCCAAGTGATTTAGAGTCTGGTCAATTAAAGGTTCTTCAAAAGGCCACGAAGGACTGTCCTGTTTTGAGAAATCTAGATGACTCAATACAAATTAACGTTCAGTGGAATCAATCGAAAAGTAAAAAAAAGACTTCTCTAAACTTTGTTCCCACGAATGTGTTTAGGGAAACACCTCAAGTCACTTTCTTTGATGCAGGAGTCAAGGGCTCTAATGGATCTGATGTAGTCATTCATCATGGAAGGGCAATTTCTCCTCCAAATGACGATGAAATTGAGCAGTATTATGTGCATCATCACCAGGTTGACCACAATTTGGTCTTAGCGGGGAAGCGTACTTTTACTTTGCTCAATCCCGAATGGGAAGAGCCTCATCATGTGATTTATCTCAACCAAAAAATGGGTGCTCTCCAGATACCTATTGGTACTTATCACCGATCTGTTTCGGGGCCGGAAGGCAGTATTGTATTGAATCAGGCGATTAGAGATAGCGATTTCGATTCAACTAAGGAATTTCAGCCTGTTAGTTTGAGACATCAAGCTGACTTGCAGAAAGCAAAAGCAGCCGACCCTGTTTGTTGGATTTGGGAAGATGGAAAAATCAGAAGACTGAAAGTTGGTGGTATTTTAAATGGCAAGAAAAAGATCACGGCTTAGAAGTATTGATTTCGAAAGGAGTTTTTACACTTTTACCTTTACTAACAACCCATCACGAGGGGATGGACTTGGAATCTGTCGTAGGGTGAAGTCTTGAGTCTGGATAACGTCAAGTTGCAATTTACGAAATAACCCAACCACCATCAATCTGATCTCAAGTTCAGCTAAAGATTTGCCTAGGCAGACACGTTCGCCTCCACCGAAAGGCATCAGTTTTAAAGAACATTCATTCTCAAGGTGACGTTGTGGTCGAAATATATCTAGATCACCAATCCCATGGCGGTTAGAAGCAATTAAAGCTACTTGTACTACACGATTATTAGGAACGAGAATGTCATCTAAGACCAAGGATTGCTTGGTGCGGCGAAAAAAACCACCTACTGGTGGAGTGAATCGCATTACTTCCTTTACGAGGGCATCGAGTCTTGGAGCATTGACAGGATCGTAGACTATAGGTGCTTCCTCAGGAGTTGGAGGCCATTTTAGAGTATCTATCTCTTCAAGAAGCCATGTTTTTACTTTTGCATTGAGAAGTAATTCTCGCATTAGGCAGCTCAGGGCAGAAGCTGTGGTTTCATACCCCGCAAATAAAAGTAGAAGTAGTTGCTCTCCCAAATCTTCATCTGAGAAAGCAATACCAGCTTCATCTAGACCTCCTGCTAGCAAATCCAATCCACCTTTGCGATTAATAGGTTGACTAAGGATTTCTTGAAGTTTTTTAAGTAAACGTTTTCTTGCCTTTAGAGCTTTAGCAAAGGGACTTCCTGGAACAGAGATTGGAATTGAGAAGAGAGCTTTGGTCCAGATCTCAAAATCAGAAAATAATTTTTCACGATCATTGCCCTCTAGTCCAAGAACAGTTGTAGCGATAACGGAAAAAGCAAAACGTCGCATTCCCTCGGCTAAAGGGAGAGGAGTTTTTGCTGTTTTTAGTTCTTTGCAAAGCTTGTCAATTAAGTCGATAATGCCAGGGCTATAACGTTGAAGTGCTGAAGAGGAAAATAATTGAGCTACTACCCTTCTCCTTGCTTTATGAGCTGCTCCATTGCGGTTTGCCAGTGAATGGCTACCCAAAAGTTGTTGAACACTCTTTGGCCACCAAACTTCAATCGCCTCTGGTTGAGATAACAAATCAGTAATAGCTTTGTCTCCCTGAATGAACACCATTGGTTGCCCAAGCATTGATGTCTCAAAGACATTGCCAAGACGATCAAATCGACTTTTGGCGAAGCTAGGATCGCGGAAGAATGCTAGGGCCTCAAGAATTCCAGTTAGGGCACCAGTAGTTGGTAGAGCACGTGATTTAGAGACAGTCATTAAATTCTTATCTGATGAGCAAATGGTCCAAAAGGTCAAATGGGTTTTGATCAGAACTCGAGACCCCTTTGTATGAAAGCAGCTCACACTTCATTAGCCAGTAGCGTGGTTCCTGTTGTGCCATGGGTTCTCAGTGATATTGCGATGTGTGGATAGAAGCTTCTACTTTACTTCTAAGGAATGCTTTGTGATTTACTAAATTGAATTTTCATGCTATTCATTTCTAGTTGTTTTTAGTCAGAAAGCTAATGATATCCAAGAAAGCCAAAAACATTACTGTCTATACAAACTAGATTGTCTAGGTATCAAATGATAGTTTTTGATTGTATTTTTTGTTTTGTGAGGAACAAATGTCTTTTAGAAGAAAACTTCTAACTGTAGGACTTGCTTTGGGCTCTATAGCTACTCCAATTTTGGCTGATAGCTTCAAACCTGTTCAGGCAGGTGATGAGCATTCAAATTGGTATATGACTATTGGTAGTGGGTTTGAAAAGGTAAGCGAGTCAAATCTAAAGTCGAAAGAAACTGGGTATACTGATGTTAACGGTAATATGAAATACGATCTAGGGTTTTCAGGAAATTTAGGCGTTGGTTATGATTTTGGAAGTTGGAGAGTTGAAGGTACTTATGGGTATTCATCGTTTACTACTGAAAGCGTTAAGATAATGGAAGGTGGTGTTACGGTTACAGCCCCTCTATCTACAAATCTTGAGAACCATTCCTTGAAAGTAGGTGGATTTTATGACATCAATAAAGAAGGAAATAAATTCTCACCATATTTAGGTGCAAGAGCTGGTCTAGTTAAGACTAACTTGGATGGCATAACTGCATCAGTTGATGTAAGCGGTACAACTGTTAGTGTTAGTACCAACGATAGCGATGATACTGCATTTACTTATGAATTCCTTGGAGGACTGAACGTAAATGTTTCTGACGCAGTTGATGTATTTATAGAGACTGGATGGGTAGGTGTAGGAGATCAAACTTTTGACTTAGGGAATAATGCGAAACTAGACGTTGATTCAACAGGCGCATGGAAAACACAAATTGGTTTCCGTCATCGTTTGTGATAGCAAGTTAACTAATCTCTTTGATGATAAAGGGAGTGTGTCTTTCAACGCACTCCCTTTTTTGTTTTTATTTATTAGTTGCCTTCTCTCCAATAAATGTATTCAGATCCTCTGGTGGTAGCCAACTTCTATTAGCCCCATTCTTAAAGGCAAAGCGTAGGAATTCCGCTGCGTATTGGATCCGGAGTCGTCGGCTTGCTGAGCCAGGCTCTCCTCCATGACGTTCAACAAGGGTTTTTAAAACCGAGTAGCCACTTGATAGAGCAGTTTCTCCACTAAGGATAAGCAATGTGCGGGAAATAGGAGTTCGGTAGTTTCGGTTCCAAACTCGTAATCCTTTCTTCCCATTACTTGTTTTATGTGATTTAAATCTTCTGGCTAGTTGTTCCCAGTCAAGTGCACAATTCAATCTAGACTCGTTTTTTTGTTTTACTATTTTATATGCTTCAGCTAAGCCCTTCCCTTGAGATTTCATTATTAGCGAAATGTCTGTGGAGATTTTTAAGATCCATTCAGCACTTGTTCCTACCCATGGAACAAAATCTGGATCGCTCTTCGCCTTTGGCCCAAGAACAATGCTGGTTCGGTTGCCATCCTCAAAACGAACTGTCAGCTGAACCTTTTGAACATGACCTTTCCCTATGCCGCGGACCATCCATCCCTCGCCACATTGCTGTCGAATTTCTTCGCGGAGGGAGGTAATCCATTTCGAAGGCTTATCTGGCATTATTTTTTATTGAATACAAGGCAGGAGAAGGGGGCAGGCTTTTTATTACCCATCCAA
Organism: Prochlorococcus marinus str. MIT 0918; assembly: GCF_027359415.1. Taxonomy (NCBI): domain Bacteria; kingdom Bacillati; phylum Cyanobacteriota; class Cyanophyceae; order Synechococcales; family Prochlorococcaceae; genus Prochlorococcus; species Prochlorococcus marinus. The sequence goes on along the minus strand of NZ_CP114780.1, from coordinate 896,336 downwards.
CCTTTCTGCATAGTCTCTTAAAACATCGACCATTATTGATGCATTAATCTGATTTGATGTATTTTGTTGAATTGATTGCTTTTAATTCAAAAGAATTTCATGTGTATTGGTATCAATGGTTTAGATAGTTAGTGTAGGGATTTGGGTAAATCTTCGATCTCAGAACTTACTTGGGTTCTATGATCTTTTATATGGAAAAGTCTAAGTGGAAACCTTCAGAAGAAGAACGAGAAGTTATGGAAGCTGTTTGGATGCAAGTTAAAGGTGCATGCGAGAAATTAAAAGAAGAAACCAATGCTGAAAATGAGCACATCCGTAAGATGCTTCAAGAAATGGTTGACCGTTATTACTCATGAAACGCTTGTAATTGAAAAGAAGGATATTAATTTAAGTGCTTTTTCTTCCTGGTCGAGATAACATTCTATTAATCAAAGGAGTCTTTATGTCTTCTCGAGAGAGTCAAGCAATGAAATCCTTACAGGTGGCGTTAGATCATGCTCTAGCTCGGTTGAATTATTTAGAGGGGGAAGATAGGATTGCCTTTTCAAGTGAGTACAAGGAATGGTTTGCAGATGATGAGCTAAAGGAAAAGGTTTGGTTTTCTATTCCTTTAAAGCATTAAATGTCTTTAGCTTTTCTAATAGAAAATATCCATTATTTGAAGTAACCTAGAAGTTTAAATAAAACTATGGCTAATATCTCAGCTAGTAGAACTTCACCCCTCCCTCCACTGATATTTTTATTATCTCTTAGAAGAAGATAATTAGTTTAAGTGTATTAATCCGTTCTTGAGATTCCCATGTTCCTTTTTCCCCTTTCTTTTTTCATTTCTTCTTTGATTTGCTTGTAATAGGCAACTTCTTCTGGATCGTCTGAACCAACCCCATATCCCATAGCTGCTGCGATATAAATTTTGTGTTTTCTATGAGGACTAAGAGTCATTTAACTATTACTCCAGTACTTCAGGATTGATAGAATCGTGATCGTAATAATTCCATAGGTCCAAATCGTTCCACTGTTATGAGATAGTCGTTCTATCCATGGAGAAAGACGTTTGTTGTCGATGATCAGGGTGTAGATGAATCCAAGAATTAATAGAGGAACGAATAGCACTAGAAAGAGATTCATTAGCAATGTCACTGATTACTTTATTTAATAATGGTTCAAGAAGAATTGCCTTTAATGGCATATATCTTTTCAATTCTTTTACCATTGATTGGACATATGTAGTTTTAATGCTTTTACTTTTGACTCTATAGTATTTGATTTGAATACGAAAAACCCACCTGTTCAATGTGGCCATCCCATCTTTAAGTATAATTTGATCTTAATAAAAAATATCTACTTAAAAGGAGATGTCTTTTAGTTAATTACTCGCCTTTGAATCATTCTCCTTTTTAATTGTCTTTGAAAATCTATTAATTGTTCCTTTTTGAAGATTTGAACCAGTTCCCTTTGAGGGAACTGGTCTCAGAATAAATGATCTAAGTTTGTCAATAAAGAATCACATTTATAAGTTTTCTGCCAACATAGATTTAAAAGGTTCCAATGGAGATCAGCCATTGGAGGTAACAGGGAAAATACGGTGAGAGTCCGTTGCTGTCCCGCAGCTGTGAAGTATCGACTTTTTGCGATATCAGTCAGAACACCTGCCTTTATTCACTATTCGACGAGGATCGATTCATGAAGCTTCCTGTTTTGGGATCCAAACTCCTGGATTCTCTAGGAGTATTCTTTCTCCTTTTATTACTTGGTTTTATAAAACCAGCCTTGGCTCATCATCCCTTTGGTATGGGCGAGAATTCTGATTTGTCAGTTTGGCAAGCTTTGCTTAGCGGAGTTGGACACCCATTGCTAGGACCTGATCATCTTCTTTTCATGCTGGGCATCGCCCTGATAGGACTCAAAAGAACCAAGAAATGGGTCCTGCCACTTTTGGCGGTTGGCTTGGCAGGAAGTGCATTGGTACAGTTGCAACCGTTGCCTGATTTACTGGCCCCCTGGGCAGAAGCACTTGTTTCATTATCTTTAGCCATAGAAGGATTAATTGTTTTAAATCGGTTGAGTTCAAAATGGCTCTTGCCTATGTTTGCTTTACATGGCTATTTACTTGGAAGCACAATTGTTGGAGCAGAATCTACACCTCTCATAGGTTATTTGTTAGGTCTTCTTTTTGCCCAAGCAGGCTTATTATTACTAGTGACGGCAATGTCTCAAAGAATCATTAATTGGTTAGGGGCTAACGGACTACTCTTGACTGCCGGAGCCTGGATTGGAATAGGCTCAGCTTTCTCTTGGGCTGCTCTAGTTGATTAGTGAAAATGAAATCATCCTTACTATCTTTAATTGCGGGCGTTTTAAGGACTATTGCTGACAGTCTTGAGAAGAGACAAGAGGATGTTGATGCTATGCCAGATGTTGATGTCATGGCAGATGTTGATGATCAAAGAGCACATCATTTTAGGGACCCAAAAGTCTTGGGTGACTTTGAATAATTACGACCAAAAGTTAAGTGAAATAAGTCAGATAAGGTTTAGATAAATTTTGGGTTAATCTTGATCTTCACTAAACAGTTAGCCCATGGGTACAAGTTAACTCTTCATTAGGCAGTAGTTAGTGTTAATAAAGATGGCTAGAAAGAATCAACGCTCTAACTCTTTTGAAATCCATGGCAGAGGGAAAAGAACAAAAAGGCTTTCTCAAAAAATTTGGCAAATGGGCACCAATTATTGGAGGGGGTTGGATCGTATTGAACATTGTCCTTCCTTTACTCTTATTACGTATACCATTTGTTCAAAAATTTTTAGTATCAGCAGGAGATAAGCTTCCTTTTGATATCCCAGGTATTGGATAGCAATGAGTACGGAACTTATTTGCTTTTCTTTGCTTGGTGTTGCAGCACTACTTCTAAATGCTGGGCTCTCCTCTCAAGCTCTTCCACTCTTTTGGTTACTTTTCCCATTGGTTATAAAACTTTTTCTCGACACTAATAAAAACATACCAATTGGCAAATAAATTAAAGAGAAGAAAACGTTTAAGTCAGATCCAAAGCATCTTGATCATCTCTGGCTAAACAAATCACTCTTTTATCTGGAGGAGCTTTTATTTTCCCAGTAACTCTTAGCTGAATCAATCATTTTAACTATTTCACTATTTGGACAACCAGTCTGGTCTTGAATGGTTTTGCATTGGGAGTTGATATCTCGCCAGATTTCTCTGATCTCTAAAAATTGCTCATCTGTGAATTGGAAGTTACTCATTCTTCCCATAAAAGATTTTTATTTGCAAGAAGTTGATCCTTTTCTCAATCTGTATGATATGGGCTTTCTATTCTCTATTAGGCAGCCTATTTGGACTAAAATTTGATTCATTTGAAGAAGTCCAAGATTCATCGATTACTTATTTAAGATTTTTCGTTATAACTGCGTTTAGAAAAGCCTCATTTAAAGGTTCTAAATTGTCATTGGTCCAATCACATAGAGCAGTTCTCATGCCACAAGATCCCTTCCTATAGGCTTTTGTCATTTCTAAGCCTGTTAATACATGATTACCTAATAGGATCTGAAATACTAGTTCAGGGTCACTATGTTTGTAGTTATTGAGATGACGAGCTAGGTCTTTTAATGCAGAGCTCAAAGAAAGTCCTTTTGATTGAATGTGTGAATCAAATATTTCCTTAGCTATCTCGCCATATAACTTTGCGCCTTCATCGGTAAAAATAACTCCTATATCTTCGTTTTGTTTGATAGTCGAACTCTTAACTAAACCAAGCTTTTGTTCTATCTTTAATAGCCTTTGCTCAAGAAGGTAATCCGAATCTTTTTTGTGTTGATGGTTTGCTAGTTGATCAGTGACATATTTCGTTAATGTTTGTCCATTCTTAATTGCTTCAGACTTAAGTTTGAGCAACAATTCTGGGTCGATATTGATATTCAACTGAGTTCTTTTTGGCCCCATTTTCATGATTGATTCTCTTTAAATTATAGTGGATCATTAGGTTTCTATGATTTATGTAACGCCACAAACTAATTTTATTTATCAATTTATTTAGTTGAAAAATCCTTTACAGTTTCTCTATATCTGCAAACACTGAATGCTAAGAGAAATACAACAGAAAAGCGGCATGATGGATTTCTGAATGCTTTTTGTTTAATGACTGATAAGTGCGAAGAGATTTGGCAACCAACAGATGAGCAGGTCGACAGAATAATTCTTCCTGCTATGCAGGGCATAGCTCAGCAATGTGCAGGCTATATTAATCAACTTAAATGTCCTTCTGAATTTATTGCTGTAATGCTTAGGGATGTTGCAGATGCATTCGAAAACACAGCACTTGAAAGTAAAAATGATTCCGATAGCAGTTGTGGTTGTTGCTAGAAATGTCTTTACGTCATCCTCTTTTTCATAGAACTATTTTGGCTCTTTTAGTAGATGCTCAAGAATCAGGGTACGAACCACCAACGCTTGAGAATAGAGAGGTATTCAAAAATGAGCTACTAAAAGAATTAGAGGAAGGCATATCTCCCATCATTGAGCGATGTTGTTATAAGAATCCTTCAGTTCAAAGGAACGAAGAGGTATCAAACTTGCCCAAGTGTTGATAGGTTTCTTCCTAGGGGTTGCTCGTGAGTTATTTGAATAAGTCTTACACAAATCTACTAGAATTTTCCAATGATTCGACAGAGCAATTCTGCAAGCAAGTCTTCTTGAATTTAGAATTAGCAGCATATTTTTCTCTGCTTCTTTCGATTGACAGAGCCTTAAAATAAGTCTTGAAGGAATTTCTCTTTAACATCCTCATTTTTACATCCATTTTGGAACAAAAAATTAGCTAGAGATGAACTCATAAAGCTGTCTTGAGTCCATTTTGGATTTGATTTGATGAAGGCCTTCATCTTTTCATAAAGAACTTCTGATATTTCCGTTTCTAATTTCACAGCATTTCTCTCTTAGAAAGTTTTTGAGGAAAAACATTTTCGATATATAGACGTGTAATCGAGCTCGAGTTGATTCCATTTTGAATTAGGAATTTTGCTATAGCAGCTTGAATAAACCTATGTTGATCCCAGTTTGGATGGCTTTTTATAAAAGCTTCCATAGAAGCCTTTATGGGTGCAGGGACATCGGATATAAAACTAACCACAGAACTCATTTTCAAATCCCTATTAAGGGGTGATAAGTGTTGTTTCGGATTGAAAGTTTTGTGGTCCATTCTTGATCATTCTTCTCGAACTGTCTTTACTATCGACTTGTTTTTTATGGCTAGTCAAGAGAGTTTTTATACTCTCCGTTATTAAGTCGTCTTATCTTGAGAATGTGTCTCTATAAGGATTATCTCGGGTTCAAAAATTTCTTAAACAAATTATATCGTTTTGTGGCCAGAGTCTGCCAGTAAGCTTTTTATTAATTGTTACTTATCCACAGGGGCTAGTTAAGTAAACTAATCTTGATACTAGTCGGTGGAATAACTGTGGAAAACCATGATAATCCTGAGGAAAACGAAGTCTTGAATCATAGAAAAGATTTAGTTGTTATTTCTCACCCAATCTCATGATCTGTCTCTTTTTTCTATGGAAAGGTTAACGACTTGTCATTTTTGCAACAATCATAATCAGTTGCTTTCAATGCTAAGAATTCGTTATGACTGAAGTTAGGCATAGATAGATATATCCAGCATTTTTAATTTATTGAGGTTTGAAAGTTCTAATCAAGATTCATTCTTAGTTATCGTTTTATTTAATACCTCTCCCCAACTTTAGTTGAAAAATTGGTTAGCAAGTAGTTGCTAGTATGAGTTTCCAAAGATCACTGAGATCAATAGGCATGGTTTATAGTTGGCTCTCTATGGACACTGGTTAAAATCTTTTTTGTATGGGATCTCAGTAAAAAACATAGGTTGGAAAATTGTTAAGCTTAAAATTTTAGTTTTTTCTATATGTAGCAAATATGTTTTTGTTTTAAATAGTCCAAGCTCCATTTCTAGGAGTGCGATCACTTAAATTAAGCAACTTTTTCTTCTTCTTCATTAATTACTTCAATCAATTCTGGACTGAATGAAGAAAGAGCAGTGTCCTCATCTTCTTGAACTGACAATTCAAATGATGGCGATTCAACTGGTTCAACTGCTTGAACAAACTTTAATAGCTGTTCATCTAATCCATTTGACTCAGCAGAAGCTGTTTCGCCTGAATTAGAAGAAAAGGAATACTTTGCTAATACTCCTATTAGGCTCTTTAGAGATAGAAAGAACATCTTACAAATATCAAACAAGTTCTTAAGTTCTTCTTTAATAACCTTTTGGGAATCTTCTTTAACTAAGTAAGTGATGATCGTCCATACAGTTATACCAATAAAAAACAAAGAGAAAGATACAGTAATTAGAGTGAACATTATTTAAATAGTATCAGCTTCCTATATATATCTATTTTTTTTAGACATTGCAAGGGAGAGACCCTGGGGTACTAGTTTGCAGATGCGGAGCCTTCTTCATTTTAAATGCCTTTATCTGGCCACTCTTGGTATAACCTAAAAAGAAGGGTTGAATACGTATATAAGGACAACCTTTATAACAGTTCTTACCAAAAAGGAATAAATACTCATGGACCTTTGCTGATAGGAATGGTTTAGTTGTTCAAATTTAATTATTTAATGGTTAGCTTTTTTCTTCCCTTGGGAGTAGAGACCACAGTTGGCTCTTATCCAGCAATTAGCTATGGGTTTATAAGTCTATTCTTTTTCCCTATGATTCTTGGAGTTTCTATTTACTCATTAAGTAAATATGACGAATACCTTTCAAAGCAGACATTATTAAACACCGTTGAAGAGAATGAATTGACAATACTTTCACCTTCTATACAGAAGGAAGAAATCAAAAATAGAGCAACATATAATCCACTTGAAAATTTTGTTGTTGATGCCTTGTCTCTGATTCAAGGAGATTTAAATCAATCAAAGCCAACATCTAGGACTAAGAGGTTAATTAAATTAGGAGCTATTTCACTCTTAGCAGTAGGTGGAACTAGTTTATTAGCACTTGATGCTATTAAGAATACATCTAGTACGATATCTCCAGCACAAGCAGAGTCAGTTATAGAGTTTGAAAATGCTAAGATTTCTTTATATGAAAATATTCAGTTTTCAAAAGTCAAAAAAATAAAATATATAAGCTCTTCATTGGGAATAAATAATAGGTTGAATATGCATTTATATCACCCTTATGGAATTATAAATAGAACTATAGTCAATAAGCTTTTAGCAAATTAGCTTTTACTTAATCTATCGAATAAGTTGTTTTGAAGTAGTTAAAGTAATTGCTTCCCTCTCTAATTTCTATTGCCATTAATAATAATTGCTTATTAAAGAGACGTTGATAAAAAAATCTCAATTTAGTTGTTGTTACATGGTTTTCCCATATATAGAGATTAAGCTAATGCTTGATTAATCAGTAGTTCCGTTTAGTCATCTATGGAAGATTTTCGTTGACGTTTTTTCTTCAACTCACCGCGATGTTTCTTCGTGGTAAGACGACGATTTTGTGAGGCACGGGTGGGCTTAGTTGCTGCCCTTGATTTTGGGGGTGCTTTCAATCCCTCTTGTAAAAGGTTTGTTAAACGGACTAATGCTAATTTGCGGTTGTGATATTGGGATCGTTCTTCTGTAGCAACGATATTTACGCAACCATTTCTAATTCGATTCTGCAGTTGCTCAAGCAATCTAATCTTTTGAAAGGGACTAATGATTGAGGAGTTTTTTATATCGAAAATAAGCTCAACACGACTATCAGTGGTATTTACCCCTTGCCCTCCAGGACCTGATGATCTAGAAAAGCGCCACTTTAGTTCTTTTGATGGAATAATTAAAAGTGAATTTATAATTAAGTCCATTCAGTTAGAAAAAAGAAGGAGTTTGGTTTAATGCGTGATCTCTACGATTTCATAGTAAGTGTGGTCTTACTAATTACCATCTCAAAAGTCAATGTTTCTATAGACCTCCTTTAGAACTTTGTAGGCATCTTTGTAGTGGTTAAAGTCTTGCCAGGAGAGGGGCAAGGCTTCTGTTTTATGCTTGCTGAGTTATATTTTTTTTTTGATCACTAGGTGGCAAGTTCAAATCTTGATGCCTCGACTAGGATCTAAAGAGATAGTGAAACGAGTTCCTCCTCAAAAATTCCCAAAATATAAATTTCTGCTGATCCTTGAGCTTTTTTAATGCTTTAGTGTCAATGGAGGACAAATGCTCTTCTTTTGAAATCACTTAAATCTTATGGACAAAAAAGGTGCAAAAGGTTATTGGATCTCAACCTCAACAGTTATCAACCATGAACTTTTTGATCAATACGTAGAAAAGGTAGGACCCTGGTTAAAAACAGTTGAGGGTAATGTCTTCGCAAAAGATATGCAGCCACAAGGTAAAGAACAAACGGAGGGAGCAAACCTCGCGGTTATTTGTGAATTCCCTTCGATGCGTGCAGCGGTTGAGGCTTATGAATCAGTGGAATATCAAGAGCTTAGTAAAATACGTAAAGCGGCAACAGAGAATGCAACCTTCACGATCATGGAAGGTATGGATGAAGCAACAAAATTAAGAAGAGCTATGGGAAAATAACTTATCTTTCTATTTACGTTGATCATCTTCATAGGAAGCAATGTCTAGGACAGACAGGATCACTAATCCCAAGTTCAGGTGATAATTCTTTTATAAACCCTCATACTTCATCTAAGTGAGCAAGCCTCTTTGGCCTTTCAGTAACGAGTGCTTTTTATTTTCTCCAAGCTCCACAAAGAAAAAACTATCTTCTCCTGTTTAAGCGATGTATCGATCCCTTAGTCACTCGCATATAAACTTCACAATATTGATCCCCACATTCAGGCTTTAACGTAATGTGGAAAACTTTCATGAAAGTTGGTGTTGCCATTTCATTCAATTATTTTAATCAACAGGGTGGCATAGGTTCCTAAACATTTATTTGTCGGAGAGAATCTATTCAGCTTCCACTACTAAAAGTTTTTTATCTATTGAACATGATTGCAGGATATATATTAAGGACGAGTTGATTAAATCTCCGCTGATGCACTTTTTAGACAGCATTAGGATGCTTTTTTTTAAGTTCTTGCATGATTAAAAGACAGCAAGTTGTTGAAAATGCTTTAGTGGTCATGGAGAACCAACAACAAAATTTGTTTTTTCGATTATTTACGCTGTGAAAAATTCTCTTACTTCTGAAAGATCTAAATGGATGTTTGTAATTGGATTAGTTGCAATCGGCGTAGGTTTCACTGCTAAGAATGTGATTTCTTATCCAACGGAATGTTTACCTGATAAAGCTGTTGAAGTAACTATGGTGACTTCGTTTTTGGAGTGATGCTAGTTTTCTAATAGGGTTTTACCTGTCGCAACCAGGTCTTAGAAGCTGATGGAAAGAGCAGTCGATCAGTGATTAATCAGCACAAATAATTAGTAATTTTGCAAAAATAAATACTAAGCAATAGTTTTTTTAGGAAGTTGTTATCTAAGATTTTTAGTAGATACTTTTGAGAAGAGTTTGAGGAGGATTTTTCTTGCTAGTTCTGGTTTGCTTTTACTCTTTTTTTTAGTTATTCATTTGCTTGGATTGTTTATAGCTATAATAGCCCCAATTCCCTTTGAGCTTTATGCGACAGCATTGCATTCAGCTTCTTGGGTAATTATGTGCGAGCTTTGTTTGGTTGCAATTGCTTTGACTCACATATTTTTAACCCTTGTTAAGGTTATAAGTAATTCCCAAAATGGAAGCAACTCAAACTTAGTGTCTAGGAGAAAAAATTTTCTAGCTATTTTTGCTGCGCGAAGCCAACCAATTGGCGGAGTTGTATTATTATATTTCCTTTTTATTCATCTTGGACAACTTAGATTCCCTCGTCCAGCTGATGGATCTGAACTCGTTACATTGCAATTATTCCTTTCCTCTCCTGTAACTTCTAGTTTTTATATCTTGAGTTCATTAGCTTTACTTTTACATCTTTTCCATGGAATTGAATCATCTCAGCGAAGTCTTGGACTTTTAACTCCTTTAAATTCTTCATTAATAAGAGCTCTTGGGCGTGGCTTGTCTGTGATAATTAGTGGTGGGTTTATTTTAGTAACAGCTTTAATTGGCAGATCAATGATTAATTATTAATGAGTTATTTCCTTGACCCATGCATACCTTTAGGGAACATAGATGGTGCATGGGAAAGAATTCAAAAAAGTCTTCCATATATTTCTTTAGGGAATAAGAATAAACTGCAAATTGTTGTTGTTGGTGGTGGGCTTGCGGGGGCCTCGGCTGCGGCGACTCTCGCCGAACAAGGATTTCCAGTAAAGCTTATTACCTATAACGATAGTCCTCGTCGTGCTCATTCTGTTGCTGCGCAAGGAGGAATCAATGCTGCAAAGAAAATCAGAGAGGATGATTGTGATGGAGTAAATGAACTATTTGTAGACACTGTTCGTGGAGGTGATTTTAGAGCACGAGAGGCAAGTTGCCGACGACTTGCAGAAATAAGTAGTTCAATTATTGATCAATGTGTAAATCAAGGAGTACCTTTTGCTCGAGATTATGATGGATTGCTCTCGACCCGTCGTTTTGGGGGTGCACTTGTCAGTAGAACATTCTATGCACGTGGGCAAACAGGGCAGCAACTTCTTTATGGTGCTTACCAGTCACTTATGCGTCAGGTAGGGAGCCGAAGAGTAGAACTCTTACCTAGGAGAGATGTAATTGAATTTATCAACCTCAATGGCGTTATTAGAGGAGTAGTTACTCGTAATCTGCTTAATGGTCAGCTTGAGGTTTTTCAGGCTCATGCTGTAATTCTTGCAACAGGTGGATATAGTAATGTTTATTTTCTTTCTACAAATTCAATTAAATCTAATGCCAGTGCTGTTTGGAGAGCTCATAAACAAGGAGCATTTTTTGCTAACCCATCTCTTACACAAATTCACCCTACATGCATTCCAGTAGGGGGAGAATATCAGAGTAAATTAACTTTAATGAGTGAGAGTTTGCGGAATGATGGAAGAATTTGGCTCCCTAGGCGTAGTCATGATATAAGGGACCCTTCTGAGATTTCTGAATCGGAGAGAGATTACTTCCTAGAGCGTTTATATCCAAGTTATGGAAACTTGGTACCTAGAGATGTTGCATCTAGGAGAGCTAAAGAGCTTTGTGATCAAGGTTTTGGTGTAGGGAATGATGGGCGTTCAGTATACCTTGATTTGCGCGATGCAATTCAAAAAAAAGGGGCTCAAGAAATTAAAGCAAAGTATGGCAACTTGATTGAGATGTATGAGCGAATAGTTGGAGAAGATCCAATGACAATGCCTATGCGTATTTATCCTGCACCTCATTACACAATGGGAGGATTGTGGGTTGATTACAACTTAATGAGTACTCTCCCAGGATTGTTTGTATTGGGCGAAGCAAATTGCACTGTTCATGGTGCGAATCGTTTAGGTGCTAATGCTCTATTGCAGTGTTTAGCTGATGGATATTTCATTGGTCCTTGCTCCATTCATTCATGGTTGGAAGGTCACACTTTCTCAATCTCTTCACATGAAATGGATCAGGCATGTCAAGATGCTTTGGAAAACACCAAAAAGCGAATAGATGATTTAATTAATGTCCAAGGGGAAATTCCTGTGGATATTTTTCATCGTGCACTGGGTGAAATAATGATTAATAGATGTGGAATTACTAGAAATGAGAGTGGTTTGCTTGCAGGCTTGGAAGAAATCAAGTTATTAAAGCAAAAGTTTCATCATCAAGTTAGAATCCCCATTGAAATTAATTGTCCAAACCCAGAACTTGAAAAGGCTTTGAGGGTTGCTGACTTTCTTGAACTAGCTCAGTTAATGCTCTCTGATGCGCTTTCCAGGAAAGAGTCTTGTGGGGCCCATTTTCGTGAAGAATATCAAACTCCAGAAGGCGAAACTATGAGAGATGATGAGAATTATGCACATATTGCTGCTTGGGAATATGTTCCAGGCTCGGAGCCCATAAAGCATTTAGAAAATTTGTCCTTCAGTCTTCTTAAACCAAATAAACGTAGTTATCAGTGATGAAAAAAATCTCGCTTGTTTTTCGTATTTGGCGTCAGAAATCTCAATTAAGTAAAGGGCAATTTGTTGAATATACCCTTAAAGATCTATCGACTAATTTGTCTTTATTAGAAGCTCTCGACAAGCTTAACGAAGAGTTAATTCTCAATGGTGATAGACCAATAAATTTTGACCATGATTGTAGGGAAGGAATCTGTGGAAGTTGTGGGTTCCTTGTAAATGGTCAGCCTCATGGCCCCAAAGATGCAACTACTATTTGCCAACTATATTTACGAAACTTTAAAGACCATACGACACTAACTCTTGAACCATTGCAAACAAAAACCTTTCCAGTAATTCAGGACCTTGTAGTAGATCGATCTTCTCTTGATAGGTTGATCATGTCTGGTGGTTTTTGCTCTGATGATGTTGGGAAGGCTCCAGATGCAAACTTTTTTAAAGTTAATCAAACTGATGCTTTCTCTTCATTTCAAACGGCAACCTGTATCGGATGTGGAGCTTGTATAGCCAGTTGTAGAAATGCTTCAGCAAGTCTCTTTGTTGCGGCCAAGCTTGCGCATTTAGGTCAATTACCTCAAGGTCAGTTACTTAGGTCGAAACGTGCTTCACAAATGAAACACCAAATGCTTTCTGAGGGATTTGGGAGTTGTAGTAACAATCTTGATTGTGAGGCTGCTTGTCCAAAAGAGATTTCAGCAAATTGGATAAGTTGGATGAACCGTGAAGATGACTAGTGATTGGCTATGTGGGGATTGCAGTTAAGAAATTGTTTTAAATTGAATAATTAAGATAAGTAGTTAGTTGATTCGACTAAAGGTTCGTGGATTAGGACCAATGTGGAAAATTTTTAACAAGAATTTTTAATCTTTGAGATACCTTCTCAATATTAGATTCTGAGATATCCATTTATTTGTGTCGGTTATTACGGGGGTGGGTTGTAGTAGAGACCGAAGTTCGGTGTAGATACCGCATATTTCCCTACGGTTTGTATCACCATCTAAACCTACTATTTGGTTCATAGTGAATTTGTACTTTGCATTTGTAGCTATGTATTCAGTTACTCGCTTCTCTCTTGCTCCATCTTTCTATCACCCTATTTATGTGATCTCTGATAGCGAGATGGCTCAATTAAAACTTCAACAACACCAAGAAGAAATTGATTCAGTAGTGGATCAACGAAAAAGATTAGAGGATGCTTATGAGAAGCAAAAAAGACATTTGCTTGAACGAGAGAAATGTCTTAAGAGTGAGTTGCAAGCCCTTGCTCCATCTACTAATAACCCTGTTAAAGAAACGGTAGAGAAAGCGGTTGATGCACTTAAAGATACTGCTAAGAAAGTAGTTGCATAAAGTTCTCTTTTACATTAAAAAAAAGCCCTGTTTTATCAGGGCTTTGAAAGGAGTCGGCATTGAGTAATGCGTATTCATTTATTTGTGAATTAATAGATTTCATAGTTCTTTTGCTTAATTTCACGTTAAGAATCCTCTTTGGAAATAACTTCTACATCAACTACATCTTGAGATTCAGCAAAGTCATTAGTTTTTCTATCAATCCAACTATTGATTGTAGTTACCAAAGGGAGAGAGCCTCGGTATATAAAAAAAGCAGTTGGTAGAATACTTATAATTCCAACTATAGGACTTTTAAAAAGCAATCGACCAGCTTTCAAATTGAACAAAATGATCAATGCTGATGGAACTAATATACCGATAATTGTCTTAAGAGCTTCTAGCCAGCCAACACGATAAGCCCACCAAATACACACTATGCAAGCAAGATATAACACCACGTAAGTCATAAAATTATTATAGGAAGCTTATGAACCCCAGTGATTTTTTCTTTTATCTTTGGATTCTAAATGGAATAGGGCGCAGATATGGATGTTTTTATGAAAAAAAGAATGCTCAATTACTTTCAAGTTAAGGTTATATGGCTGGTAGTGATGTAGTGAATATTTGTGGAGATCATATAAAAAATGCCAATCTTTAAATGCATTCTTTGTCATATGAGTATAGAAAGATCAGCAAAGCCCTATTTGAGAAAAAAAAGGACATATTTTTGTTCTAGCTGTTTAGACAAAATAGAAGAGAAAACACAACAAGATAAGTTTGAGCAAAGCTAAAAGTCATTATTGAAGAGATTCCTTAATTCCCTTAGTCCTTTGTTATAACTCTATTGTTACTTTAATTAGCCCATGTTAGATCTACTTATAGCACTCATTTTTAAGAAAATTTAGGGGTCAATTTTATTATTTAGATTCCTTTCTTATCCATTCTCTATACCACTGACGATCATCAAGCCACCGAATTACTGGCCAATTAATGAGAATAGATGCAATGAGAACTCCAGAAACTGAATACTTTTCAGAGAAAATAGTGAAGAGAATCGTTGGAGCAATGGACATTATTGCTGCAGTAAGCAAAGCTCTTCTAGGGGACATTTTTGTGCGCATTGTTTGTAGTTGTTGAAAAGAGGGAATAATGTTCAAAAGGTTTTAGGGATTTGTTCTAATCCCTTGGTATCCATAGCTTTTCATTGCTCATTAGCCAATAGATAATTGTAGTCATATGAAAGAGACACTTGAAATTAGGTTGTGTGAATGAGATGACTACTGGCTTTTGCAATGATCAGCACAAATCTTTTCCTCGACCACTTAAAAATACTCAATTGAATGCTTAATGCCTCACAAATTGTCTATAACAATTTAATTTGATCACATGACATGTATGTGGCAGTTCGATACTGAAGTTATTTTTTTTATTTATAACCAATGAGAATGGTACATTGTTGATCAAGAATAGACGAAAAACAAAATGATATGAATTAAAGCGGCATAATGGATAAAAAGATTTTTGTTATGGATCAACTTCAACTTAGATTTATTTGGCCTGTTGCCTTAATTGTTATTGCAGCTTTTGTGATGATGATCGGAATAATTGGTGGCTTTATAGATCCAAAATCACTTATGATTTAACAAATGCTAATCAACAAAATAACACTTGTGTCTATTATGTATTTATTTTAGATAGAGATATAATGACTTGGGGTAAAAGATGGATTTAGTCTATGACTTTTTAGTGATGTCAAGATGAACAGCTGTAGTGGGATACGCCTCCAGTATTGAAGAATTCCTTGGGCTTTAGGCGATTGTACTTCTTATCCAGTTCTGATGATTGTTCGTCATAGGGGTTTTTGAATACATCCTGTAGTTCTTTGATAAGACTATAATCACCTTCCTCAGCCTTCTTATAAGCTGGTACGATAAGCCATTCACGCCAGGTGTATTTGGGGTTGATGCGTTTCATCTTTGAAGATATCACTTTGAGATCACCGCAGGTTTTGAGGCGATCCCGCCACCGTTGTAGCCAGCTATTCCACTGTGCCTCAACTTGCTCTGAGCAGGGAAGGTAGAAACTTTCTTTCAAGGCTGTGAATTGGTTTGGAATGTGAGACAGCTTTCGGAAAAAGATTGTGTAGTCCACCTTTGATAGAATCATTAGCTGTAGCAACTCGTTCACTAGAGTTGTGTCATGGTTGATTAGTCCGAGTTTGTTTGCCCACATAGCCTCCATCTTCTGACTCATAGCTTCTGCGAAGCCATCTCGAAGTTGATCTAGTCTCCCCATAGCTTCATTGTCATGGCTGAGCAAGGGGCGGATAGATGCCCAGAACATCTGATAATTGGCTTCGGCAGCAGCCGGTTGATTGAAGAATGCGAAATGCTCACCGCCTCCTGTCCAGGGTTGAAACTTAGGGTCGAAGAGTTCGCAGAACCCAAAGGGGCCGTAGTCCAGCGTGAAGCCACCAGCGGCGCAATTATCACTGTTAAAATTACCCTGGCAGTAGCCAATACGTATCCAATTGGCTACGAGTGAAATAAGTCGTTCACGAAATAATTGGGCTAGTTCTACCACTTGATCACTAAAGGTAAGACTTGGATCAATCTCTTGCTCGTAGTTCCGTTTGATCAGGTGCTTCACGATCATCATCAGCTCGTTCAGCGCATTATGATGTGTCTTACTGCGTATTCGACGAGCGAATAGCTCAATCTGACCGACACGTAGAAAAGATGGTGCCACGCGTGTTGTGATCGCTGCAGGGTTGTCCACGAGGATGTCGGGGTCGATTGAATTAGAGGTTTGTGAGTACCAAGGTCTGCGTACAGTTTCGGATCGGGAGACATATAGCGTCAGAGAGCGTGTAGTAGGAACACCTAGGGCTTGCATATAGTCTTGAGCAAGAAACTCGCGCACACTGGAACGAAGAACGGCCCGTCCATCGGCTCCACGGCAGTAGGGTGTCGGCCCTCCGCCTTTAAGTTGCATCTCCCAGCGTTTTCCATTAAAGAGGCCTTCGAAAACAGAAATTGCTCGGCCATCACCGTAACCGTTGCCAGTTCCAAAAGGACATTGCTCTATATATTCTGTGCCATAGATCGATAGCGCATAACCAGTCGCCCACCCAACTGGACGCATTGGATTTTGTGCCACGGTGATATCGCCTGAAAAGAGACGGCGGAATTGTTCGTCAAGGGCAAGCTCATGGCTAAGTCCCAGTTCGTTGAATAAGGATTTGCTGTGTGAGATGTATTCTGGGGACGGAATTGCAGTGGGAGTTACTGGTACATAATGACCGGAGAATACTTGGCGAGGGTGGTGATCTTGTCCATGGTCGGTTGCTTTAGGGTCTGCTAGGAGTGAATCCATGAGTGAATAGTCAGCTCTTTGTGAAAACTCAGTGAAAGTTTTTGTTGTTGATGGTTCGAATAGGTTTTCCATATGATTTAACTCTTCTTGGTATGAGTTTTGGTGATTTCTTTCTGTCAAATAGTATCAAAGGTTTTAACTCTTTATTAGCTAGTGACTAGGGCTAATAAAAATTCTACTTTCAGCCAACAATGGAGGTTTTACAAGAGACTCGTAAAATTCCGATTTCAAGGCTTTTTCTTGAATTGCAAGCTGAGTGCTTTCCCTTCTCTTCTTGGATCAGCTGCACCATGCCATCTTCCTTTATGCCATTTGATTATAGCTAGCCCACTGCTAAAATTATTATATTTAATTGTGTGGCCAAGATTTTTTAGACCTTCATGGATATTGTTATGGTTTTTTGACCAGTTACCATTTTTTTCAAGCACAGTGTAATTAGGCCGGACAGATAACAACTTTTGGCTAACTACTTCTTTTGGGGAAAGTTGTAAATCTAGTGCGCTAATTAATGCATTTGTTATGTAATGGGGGATCAGCCAGCCACCTGGTGACCCAATGGCCAAAACCGGACTATTATTACGAAATACTATAACTGGAGACATAGAACTCATAGGACGCTTGTTGGGGCGAATTCGATTGGCAATTGGTTTCCCTGAGATATTTGATAAGAATGAGAAGTCTGTAAGTTGGTTGTTTAAGATCATACCCCCAGATAAATACCTGCTTCCGAAGACGGTTTCAACTGAGCTTGTGTAGGAGGCGACGTTCCCATCCATATCAACTACTACCATGTGAGTCGTTCCTCCACCAGCAGTCCGTGGTTGACTTGCTAAATCCAATGATTCACTACCTTTTGGTTCCCCTGGGGAAGGACGAAATGTTGTAGATTCTCTTTGGATAACGTTTGCCCTTGCCTTTATATAGTTGTCTGCTAATAATCCCTTGAGAGGTACTGGTAAATCAATTGGGTCTCCTATCCAATGAGAACGATCAGCATCTGCAAACCTTAAAGACTCGGCTAGAAAATGCCAACGGTTTACCGTTTCTTTTGACCTGCTTTCTTTAGAGAGGATCTCATATGTTCCAAGAGCTTGTAATACAGCGACACCTCCTCCACTTGGAGGGGGGAAAGAACAAATTTCCCAAGATCTGTATTTACGACATATAGGAGTACGTTTTTGGACTTTATACTTTGCTAAATCTTGATGAGTGATTGTCTGTTCTGATTTCTTGTTTTTCTGTTGGAGTTTGAGGTCAGATATAAGTCTATTGGCTACTTCTCCACGATAAAATTCTTTTATGCCTCCCTTTGCAAGGCGGCTTAAGGTTGATGCTAATGCATGGTTGCGAAATGGAATCGTTTGTGTTGGGAGAGAGCCATTAGGGAGATAAAGAGATTTAAAAGCATGACTATGCTTGATTCCTAATGCCTTTGCCAAAGAGATTGATCTCAGTAAGCGAGGACTTGGAATGAATCCCTCCTTGGCAATCTGAATACTTGTTTGGAAATTAACTTCCCATGGTAAACGCCCAAATTGTTGGTGTCCTTCCCAGAGTAATGCTGTTGTCCCTGGGACTCCTATTGCGGAGAGACTTTTTGTAGCCTGCAGCCATGGGACTGTTTTCTTATCAGATGTCATCCACATGTCTTCTTCGACTTGAGCTGAGGCAGCCTCTCTTCCATCAAGAGCGAATAAAACTTTTTTTGCTTGATCCCAATACAAAAGAAAAGACCCACCACCTAAACCTGAGCTTTGTGGCTCAACGACAGCAAGTACTGTCTGAGCGGAGATAACCGCATCCATGGCGGTACCACCTTTCTCCAAGGCCTTAAGGGCTGCATTGCTGGCGAATTGATTGGCAGTTACAACTACAGCCTGCCCGCTTGCAGTTGATACTTTGACATTTTTTACATCAATACTCTCTGGTGCATTCCAGTTAACTTGTGCAATGAGCGGTAGAGGAAGCGTAAAAAGGAGAACCAGCTCTAATTTTGTGTGCGTTTTCAATGCAAGTTTGATAAAAGGTGAACAAGCTTTAGATATCTTTAGTAATTCATTGCTAGAAAAGCATGCACTCGTTGCATTTGCCTGTAGTTAATTTCAATCATAGCAACTCATCTCGCTGAAAAGAGTGGTTTAATGGAAATTTCGATCAGGAATCTCTTGCTTGCATTATCTCTTACATAGAATCTTGATCAGTTGATGCCGTAAAAAAATTTGCAGCCAGATCGATCAAAAGAACAATTTCTTCCTATTGCTCTCTCTAATCTGATTTTGTCTACTCATTATTACTTTGGATCAGTAATGGTTTTTTGTATTCCACTTTTATTAAAAATGCGTTCTCAGAAAGACCAACCACCATTAGTTGAGAGAAGAACTCAGTTGTAGATTAATTAAAGAGCATTTGTGGGCGGTCCGATCTTAATTAGGCCTGTGAAATAAGTGATTTCCCTATAGCAAATGCGAGCCTAGTATGATAGGGTCATAAATCTCGAATTAAGGTTATCTGTTTTTTGTTCTTTTAACCTAGAATTTATGACTTCTACAGCATCGAATGAGAATATTAAAGATGATCTACAAGAAAAGATCTCCTGTAAATTAGTATCAGAAATAATTCGTGAGCGTATAAAGTCTAATGGTGCGAGGTTTCATGCAAATGACAATATTTCTGATTACATTTTACCAGGTGAACTAGATACTCTAGAGAAAGAGGTTGCAACTCGAATTAGAGATTTACTTAAAACTTTATTGATTGATATTGATAATGATCATAATACTCAAGAAACGGCAGAAAGAGTATCAAGAATGTATATCAATGAAGTTTTTAAGGGTAGATTTTATCAACAACCTAAAGTTACCAGTTTTCCAAATGATA
Source organism: Prochlorococcus marinus str. MIT 0918 (assembly GCF_027359415.1). NCBI lineage: Bacteria > Bacillati > Cyanobacteriota > Cyanophyceae > Synechococcales > Prochlorococcaceae > Prochlorococcus > Prochlorococcus marinus. Next base: position 876,674 of record NZ_CP114780.1, on the reverse strand, counting down.
AGAATTTAGATGAAATATATACGGTTGGCCCGATTACAGTTCGATCTGCATGTTCTCATCATTTAGTACCAATTTTAGGTGATTGTTGGATTGGGATTAAACCAGGTGAAAAAGTGATTGGTCTTTCAAAGTTTGCAAGAGTAGCGGATTGGGTTTTTTCTAGGCCTCATATTCAAGAAGAAGCTGTAATGATCCTTGCGGATGAAATAGAACGCCTTTGTGAACCTAAAGGCTTAGGAATTATTGTTAAGGCCCAACATTATTGTATGAAATGGAGAGGTGTGAAAGAGCCAGACACTAGCATGATCAACTCAGTTGTTAGAGGAGATTTTCGTCATGATTTAAGCTTGAAGCAGGAGTTCTTTGAACTTGTTAGACAGCAATCAAATGCTGCCAAGAATTATTAGATTAATACTGTATTAGAGAGTAGATTTTTTATTTCTATCGTTAATTCTTTAGTGGATAATTGTATTTGAGCAAAGTGTGTAAAGCTTTGATTAGTGTTTTTTGTTGCCTTTATATCTCTCAAATGGAAACACTTGTATTGAAAACTTCAGAAGAAGAATGATAATGTGTGGATGTCAATTAAAGGTGCATTCGAAAAAATAGACGAAACAAATGTTCAGGAGGAACACACCCTTTCTTAACCAAATAAAACCAAGATGCTCTTGCTAATTAAAGCTAGAGGGATCTCGTTAGGGTGGATAGTGACGCTATAAATCGATATGAAAGAGTCTTAGAGGGTATATAAGAGCAATTAGTTTATTGATAACGTTAACCATTGTAGGTTTATTAGTTAGGGAATTGTGAATCAAATATTTGTTTTTATGTTTCCCAATCAGTGCCATCATCATCTTCTTCACACTCATAGTTCAATAGAGAATCTATGTGCTTCTCATTAATTTCTTCTTTGTTTTGAGGCGACTTGTTTTCTTGATGATACATTTGTAGGATTGAGCAAAATCTCTATAAATCTCCGGTCGGGGAGGCTTGTTTCTTCTATTATCTCTTAAATCAAGAAAAGTATGCGTTCATAATATAATTAGCCATAGTTTGCCCCACAAAAAAGTTGCTCTTCTAGCTCTGTGAATCTCTTTCTAGAATTGTTGGTAATATGCAACTTCTTCAGAATCTTTTGAACTAAAACCATGCCAAGAGTTATGGCAAGATAAATTTTCTTTGTAAAGTAAGTTTTTATGGATTGTGTGATATTTGTTTTTTCTTTCGGCTGAAGATGATCAGGTTGGTGGTATGATAATAACAATAACTCTTAAGAATTAATTATATACCTTTGTGTAGGTGTAATATTTTCCATGTCTAATACAAATAGATATCTAGGAGACTGGATTAGTGTAACAATGTTGACTCTATTTACTTTGGCCTTCGCTATTTTGTTATTGCCCTTTCTGGATGCACCATCCCAACGCTTTTTATTCAAGAGTAATCTCAGATGCTCATATACAGGCTAGCGGCTAGTTTTTTGCTGACGAAGTATTTAAATTAATGGGATTTGTAAAATCAATAAAGTGGATTCTCGATTTTTCTTTAAACTCTTTAAGATGTTTCTAAAGTCAAATTCACAGTGAAATTTTTTTTTACATTAGTACTTGCGCTTTCTATTAGTACTGCTCCTTTACTTGCTTGGGGTTGGGGAGGAGATGGTGATTGCCCTCATTCTAAAGAGAATGCAAAGGAGCAGAAGACTGAGCAAGTAGAAGATTCAGATCAGTAAGTTTTGATTGGAATTGTTTTTGCTTTAGGAGCTGCTTTCTCCTGGACATATGCATGTTATTTATGGAGATACCAAACTAAATATTTATCCGCTTCACAGATAAACATAACAAAAAATATAATTGCGCTTATTATATTTTCACCAGTTATATTAACTTTTGATTTTCAACCTGGTTTTATAGAAATATTGATTCTTTTATTAAGTGGGATTATAGGAATTGCTATAGGGGATACTTTTTACATAATATCTTTATCGAAATTAGGTACACGTCGTACTCTTACAGTTGAAGCGCTTTCTCCAATCATTGCAGCGATAGTAGGGTCATTTCTTTTGCAAGAAATGCTTTCTTTAAAGATGTGGATAGGGGTCTTTATAGTAAGCATTTCTTTGGTAGGAGTAGCATTACAAAAAACAAAAAACAATAAATACATAACATCTAAAAAAGATAAAAAAGAAGGGTTTGCTTTTGCAATCCTTTCTGTATTATGTGCAGTAATTGCAGCTTCTTTATCAAGGTTTGTGTTGAAAAACTCTGATTTAACTCCATTTCAGACTACGGAAATTCGTTTGCTTGGAAGTATTGTTGCCCTCTTTCCTTTTATAAGAAATGACTTGATTGGTTCAATTAAAAGAATACCTTTACAAAACAAGTCTAGGCTTTTATATGCAACATTTTTAGGTACAAATATAGGGATATTGTTACAACAGAATGTCTTTAAATTACTGCCTATTGGATTAGGGTGGACTCTTTTAAGCACTTCACCTGTAATTGCACTTTTTTTTGCAAGAGCAGAAGGTGAGGTGCTTAATTGGAAAACTTTAGTATTAACTGCCACAACAATTTGTGGTGTCGGTATAGTATTTATATGAGTAGTTAAAAGTAGTGATGTTTTTAAATAGCCATAGAAGAAATTTTTATAGGATTACAATAAAATCTTCTCATAATTGCTTTTTACAGTTCTTATGAAGTTTTGAAATTATAGAAGAATGATTTAATAAAAATATTGTTTGGATGAGGTTATTCTTTAATGCTTTGTGTACGAATTCTTCCAAATATATTGACCTTCATTTTTTTCTGACTGAACAGCAATACAATTGCAAGCAATATTCCAGAGGGCCTTATGTATTGGAGTTGGATTATAAAGATAGGCCTTAGGGAAAGCTTTTTTAATAGCAATAGTTGCTTCTATAGCGTGGTAATGAGGAATTGTCGGAGATATGTGATGAATTACGTGACTTGAGCCAATGTGATGATGTAGGAAATTCAGGAGTTTTCCATAAGGTCTATCAATTGATAGGAATGCACCTCTCAAGAAAGTGAAATTTGAGTTAGATAAATGTGGAACATCTGTATCAGTATGATGAAGCCAGGTATATAGCACTAGCCAACAATTCACTACTAATAACGGACCTATATACATTGCTATTAAAGGTGCTATCCCATATTGAATTATCAATATAAAAAGTACTGTTAAGACCAATGCTACTCCAATATCAGATATCCAAACCTTTTTTTCCCAATTGGTAGACCATAATTTTCTAGAGAAAGGTTTCTTTGGCCAAAAGTGGTTCGTAATGCCGTATTTAGGGCCTCCTGTACTGCCAGTCAGCAAATAGGCAGGCCAACCAACGCCAAGATGTAAAATAAGTTGCATAAGGCCATATGCGTTTTTCCCTAGGGCATTTGAAAGGGCTAATTCGCTTTCCCCTCCAGTTTTCTCATTAATGCCATTGCCTCCTATCACCATTGGCACGTGAGTCTCACCATCACTTATGTGATTAGTAAAGCGATGATGTATGGCATGAGACCGTTGCCAAGAAAAGTAGGGAACAAGCAACAATGAATGGAGCACATAACCAATACCTGTTTCCAACGTCCTATTGTTCGAGAAGGCTCCGTGTCCACATTCGTGGGCAATAACCCAGAATCCCATTGCTGTAGTACCTGAAATCAAGGCATAGAGAATCCAAATAGGTATCATTGCTTGATTTAATGGAATCGCTAGCCCTATAGCGATAACAATTCCTTGGATTATTAATGATTGAAAAAGGTAAGCCAAGGAAGTTGATGTCTGACGTGAGAAACAGTGGGCAGGCACGACATCCGTAATATCTTTCATTTTTGGGATATCAGTCATATCTATGGCAAGAGCCTTTCCATTGAGGCCAGAGAACTTAATATTCCTAAAACTATTTTGTTTTGAGAAGGGAGGTTGTGTTGTATGCAAGCTGCTCAACTGTTTTGTCAGCTAAATGGTGTAGCTCGTAAGGGAAATCGAAAAACCCTTCACTTAAAAATAAAATTATTGCTAAATGGGCTTATGCCTACCATTTGTTTTGAGAGCAGGATCCACATGAATCAAATTAGCTTTTTGGTATTGGCTTTAGAGATCTTATGAGATTAATTGGTATTAAAGGTTTCTACTTTTATTACTAAGGACTTGGTGCGGTTATATCAATATAATTTTCTACAAAGTATTTTTCTGGACATAATCCATTTGAACCTATGATTATGACCCGATCGCTTTTAGCAATGGATTTTTCAGGACCTGATGCAATTGATAAAGCTATTAGGTCAGGACTAGATCTTGACGGAACTCCGATTCCTTTGGAGATGCTCAGTCTTTACCGAGAAGTAATGGAAAAAGAAGGAGCTAGAAAAAGAAGTGGAGTTAAAAAATCAATGCGTAATCGAATTGTACGTTCTGGAGCTAAACATTTTGATAAAGACATTCTTAATCAGCGGCTTATCGACGCTGGTTGGGAAGGTTTAAAGTCTAAGGAAGTAGATTTCTTTTTTGGTTGATATTTTCCTCGGTGCAAGCTTGTTGGATAGCAATTTCTATTGCTTTTGAGATGCTTTCCTTAATCGAATTTCTTCTTCTGTCATGGGTATACCCTTTCGATTAAGCATGGGTTCTGTCATCTTTTTAAATTTGGCTTCGTAATAGCGCTTTCTTATAAGATCAAATTCCGAAAGATATGTATCAGGAGTGGCTCTTAGTTCTATCTCATCACTGAATTTTCTTTTTGCGGTTTGTTTCTCAATGTGTGATTGACGTAGAGCAGCCAATAACCAACCTATAATCGAACCAAAAATGAATGTAATTATTAAGATCATCATTGTTTTATTATAACAACTGAAAACATAATGCTTTTAAAATTTCTCATTAATTCAAAAGAGTTCTTTTATATGGGATAGTTGCTAAGATTTATTTGATCTAATATTGTCCTTGCAATAGTTTGAATAGCTTCTCTTGAGAAGTGAATCGGCAATCGAAGATCATAAACTTCTGATAAATTATTTATTGTATTGGGTAAGTTAGAATTGCTTGTATCTATAAATTTCCAATTTTGATATAAACGAGCATTGGTATTGTTAGTGCCCCCAAAATAACTTATTGGTATTCCAGATTTGACTAGTTTTTGTTTCAGCTTTATCCTATCATTTGAATTAATTTTTATTCGAAATTGAGCAGAATCTCGGACTGGTCTTATTTCAGGGAAATCTAATGGAAAGGAAATTAAACTATTATTAGAAAGTGCTTTTTTAAAAATATTATAATTTTGATTTATATGATCTATTCTCGACTCTATAATTTGTATTTGTGGAATAGCTAAAGATGCTGTTAAGTTATTCATTCGCACATTAAATACTGGAAGTTTGTTTTTATATTGATCAGCAATATCTATATCCTTAGAAGAGTGGAGTATATAGTTGTTTTCATATGAACCAGACATGAAAACTGATTTCCAAAAAACATTAGGATCATTAGTTACTAGAATCCCTCCCTCTCCAGAATTAATAACTTTATATGATTGCAGTGAATAAATTCCAGCTATTCCAAATGTTCCAGCATGTTTTCCATTCCATTTAACCCCTAATGCATGAGCAGCATCTTCAACTAAGGTTATTGAATGATTCTTACAGATTTTCATTACTTTATTCATATCACATAAGTGTCCTCGCATATGAGATAACAAAAGATACTTTGCTCCTGAAGATAATATTTTTAATTCGAGGTCATTTAGATCAATTACATATTCTTTTGTGATGTCTACAAGAACAGGCTCTGCCCCACATTGAATAACGGAGCTTGGCACTGCAGTAAATGTGAATGCTGGTATAAGTACTTTAGAATTAGAGTTAACTCCAACGGATTTCAGTGCTAAAAAAATCGCATTGGTCGCAGATGAAACACCAAGAGAAAATTTGGATTTTGTATACTTACAAATAAGAGTTTCTAGTTGATTTACAGGGCTATTTGAATCTTTAAATTGATACCTAAAAAGTTTTTTAGTCTTTAGTGCTTCTTGTAGTGAAGCATTGATCAGATCTACATCTAATTCAGCTTCCCATGAAATTTGTGAAATATTCATTTCCTTGCCTTTTACAAGGAACATAACATCTCGCTATTGCGAGGAATTAAAGGACGTAGTACAAGAGATAGGCGCTAAGAGTAAAGAGATTATCTTGGAGGGAATTATTCTGTTGTGATTATTAACGTACCTTCTATTGCTATTATTACTATTAGAATGTTATTTCTATTAAGGTTTTCGATTTCTTATTAAAGAGGAATTAGAAGGAAAGTATTAAATGAATTGGTGTGACAGAATGTTTCTTTTATCTCTCACTTCTTTAATCGATTATCAGAGCAGAAGTTGAAAGAAACTTAAAGTTTAAGGATGCTTCCTTGCTACTAGACTTGTGAGTTTTTCTTGAAAACATCTTCGCACGCTTTTTAGTGCGAAGGTTCATACAATAAATTATTTTAGTAAAAGATTTCCTAGAGTTGATTTGTAAGGCTTCAATACATTAGATGGTTAACATTTTTAGATTAGTTTTTCTAAGTATTCTTCTTTTTCTTATTCAATTCACCCCTAAACCAGCGATAGCCTGCGTGGAAGGCTTGTCTTAGGGAATGATCACGCAAGTGTAGAGAGACATCTTGGAGCCTCCTTATCACTTATAGAGAAAGAGGTAAGCAGAGATGTTTTTGAAGTTAGAGACGTCAATTTTAGTGGTTTGCCTGTGAATAATCTTCGTGTTCGCATTGAAGAGGAGGATGGATTACAACAACTTGCTTATGAAATGGAATATAAAAATATGACAGAAGTATTGGCTGGCTTAAGGCATCGTTATGGAGCTCCAGTGGGGACAAGCATAGATGTTGACGGGAGATCTCTTCAAGAACAATGGATTTGGCATACTGGAGAAGATGTAATAACGGTAGTTAGAAGCGACAGAGAACTTTTTTGGCTTTCTTGTCGACCATCATTGTTAAACCCTTCGTTTCTTTGAGAATTTTCGAATGAATTTTTTCTGGAGAGACTCTCTCGTTGTACTTTTTGTTTGCTATAAGCGAGTTTCAATTTTCTGATGAGCAGTTTGTAGAGATAAGACAAGTATGGAGGGCAAGAAACTCTTACTACAAAGCCTTGTTTTAGAAGACGGCTACCCAAATAGTTAGATTTTTAAGATGATTGATTCATCTAAGAACGATTCGGAGAATAAAGAATAGATAATTTATGCTTTTTATTTATTCTTAGCCAAACCATTAGTTTTTATTTCTATATTTGATGCTAATTCTAATTAAGCAGTAGGACTATATATATGAAGATCTCTTTTTTATATAAGTTGGTTTTAAAGGTAATTATCCTTTCGCTTCTATGTACATTTAACTTCTTTATAACTGCTCCTGTTGATGCTTTGATAGAAGATTCTCACAATATATCTTTAGTAACTCGACAAAGTGAATGGCCCGAATGGAAGCTCCCTGGACCTTTTAAACGCTCAGCTTTGAAAAAAGATATTGTTTATCCACCCTGGTTTAATGGCTTTTGGATAGTAAAAAGTATAGATGTCAACCAAACAGAAACTCAGCCCATTGAATATCAAGCTAAATTTCAAATAAATAATTCTCAAGAGTTAGTTGGGGAACGTTCTTTTAATGCGATGTCTTTAGGAAAAGCAATTTTAGGGGACAAAATTTTGTATGTAAAAGATGATCCAATCTCTCCCAATCGGCAGTTAGCAAAATTTGAAGATCAAGAGTTCCTTGAAACAAAAGTAATAGGTCGTAATCAATCCTTAGATAATGCATCGGTTTTTTTTGTAGATGAATTGGTTTTACAGGTTTTTCATTCTTTAGACGTTTCAAGAGTTAAACAGGTAGAAACCTTGTCTAAATACCAATTATGTAATTCATCATTTGCTATTTCTGAAGATTTCTCTGACTATAAAATTTGTGGGGAACAATGGCAGGCCATTTATCCTGCTCCAGGAGAGAGGTTGGCCTCTCAACCATTAAAAACTAGGCATTACAAATTAATTTTAGATAGGGGGTAGTTAATGCGAGCTCTTAGAGAATTAACCTTCCCTCTAGAGATAGTTGTTGAACCATCTATTGATTTTAGATCTTAACTTTAGTTATTGATTCCTTCTAAGACTTTGCTAATTAGATTGAAGTCTATTAAAAAAACAGCCAATGGATCTGTTTTGAGCTTTACTGGATGAAGACTTTTCATCAAAATGTTTACTAATGTCATAAAGGTTCAATCTTCATCGATGTTTAGTTGTCACCCTGTTACTGAGAAGATTCAAAACTTCTTAGATACCTCTCAACAGCTCGAAGGTGTTGTTTGTGCATTTTGTCAGCATTCAACCGTTGGGATGATTGTTAATGAGATGGAAGAAAGGTTGATATTAGATCTTGGTAAATGGTTAGAAGAGATGGCACCTATAGCTCAAGGTTATAAACATGATGATTTACACCTTAGAGAGAATATTCCAGCAGATGAGCCTAAAAATGCTCACTCTCATCTAAGAGCTTTGTTGTTAGGTAATCATGTAAGTGTTCCTTTCAAAGATGGAAAGCTGCAGCTAGGGAAATACCAAGATATAATTATGGTTGAATTAGATGGACCTAAGGAAAGAAGCATTGTGATTAGTATTCAATAATTTCAAAATAAATATATGCTTTTGAAACTATTGATTTCTTCTTTTTTTCTATAAGTTCTATGGGTCTAAGAGGTTCAATAAATCTAACAGTAATATATTAATCGTATAAAAGGATATTTTCTTTAGATGTAAGTACTGGTGGTTTCAATAAATATATAGACTTTTAATTTAACTTTCATTGCCATTCTTTCATTAGATTCTTTAAATAAATTCCATTGAATACTCTTAATTCCTTATTGCTATTAAGGAAATATTGAGCACATACGGTTTTTACTATATTCCCTTACTTTCGAAGTCATATATTCCTTTTGTAAGATGCTTATAAATACTTTTATAATCTAATGACTATAGAGAACACAAGCGAAACGAAAAACTGTGGTAGAAAGAAAGGAGTCATGCTTGCGTATGGCTCACTCCAGTTAGGGACTAGTATTATTTCAGCCATATCTCTTGCTGCACTTGCTCTTAGTTTTTGCTCAGTCAAGAACGAATCTAAGCTTTTTATAGAATGCGTAGAAGAAGTTAGAGGCAATGGAAAGAGTGCTTCTCAGGCGGTTTACTTTTGCAATGGAGGACGATAACTCTGTTATTTAGCACCTTGTAAGAGAGGGAGCATTTCCCTTCCACCTTTATCATTACCGTAATAAAACCTCTAGCAAAAACTCAAGTACAACAAGAACTGGCATTTGATAAAAATACCAAAGGATTGCTTTTAATGTTGAAAGATCTTCTATAGATGCTTGTAGCTATCCTAAGGGCCTAGTAATTAATAAATAGGGTTTGAAGATAAATCTTTTTGATTAAGCTATTTATTTCGTGAAAGGTCTCTCCAAAGAAAAGCACCAATATAAAATAAACTAGCCCATGAAGTAATAAAAACTAATGAAGAGAAATTCATTTTGTTTTTGTTAACCATATAGGATAAATAATGACGAATAAGAAAGTATTTTCCATTAATTCTCGAAAAGGTGAATTTAGAGAGTAAAAAATGTTTCTATTCATTTGGAATTTTGAGTCGATTTTATAAATGGACTTGGTTAGAATTTTTCCAATATGCTTATTGCTACGACAACAAGCATCCCTCCTGCATAGAATGTCATCAGTAATAGGTTTACAATTTCCATGCCTACTTTTTTTGTTTAACGTAGATTTAGTGGTTAGTACCTTAATAAATGCCTGGAATAATCCAGCCAAAAAATCCATAATTAATGATTAATGCAAATAAACCAATCATCGCTAAGCGACCGTTAGTTTTCTCAGCGACTTGCCAATAGTTGTTGTTCATTAATAGATGCCTGGAATTATTTGGCTAGTAGAAATATAGGAGCCTAATAAGGCTATGAAGCCAATCATTGCCCAGCGGCCATTAGCTTTTTCAGCTTCTTCTGGGTAGCTAGTGTAATTCTCATCCAGTTCCATTGGAGCTTCCAAGGGGAAAATATTTTGCTTGCCGTACTCTGTAACGACTAAGCTACTTTTAGTAGTGAAGGATTGATTTGAGATTGTCATCTTATAAATTAATAGTTAGAAAATCCCAGGGATAATTTGGCCTGTAGTGGCATAAGCACCAAACGCGGCAACAAAACCAAGCATTGCTGCCCAGCCATTAAACTTTTCTGCTTTAGGAGTCATTTTTAATTAAAAGTAGGTTGAAAAAGTGGAGTTGTTTAGAGATAACCAGGAATGATTTGACCTGTTGATGAATAAGCGCCTAAAAGAGCAATTACGCCAATGAGTGCAGCTCTGCCATTGATTTTTTCTGCCAAAACCTTGCTAGTTTCGATTCTGGTTGAAAGTGTGGAATTTTTCATTAGAAAGTGCCAGGGATGATTTGACCAGTCACGAGGTATGTTCCTGAAATGAGCATGAAAGCAATCATTGCCGGTCTCCCAAAAGCAATGTCTAGAACTGGAGTGTTGGATTGACCCATGTAGGACAATGAATGGATGTAACGAAATATAACAGATATTGTTAAGGAGTGTGAAGCAAGTTTGTTCAGTTAGTTCGATATGAGCGGATGTGGCTTTCCCTAGAATTTCTTAGTTCGGTTATTTGCAGCTCTTTTGATTTTGATTTTGGTTAGCATTTTTATCCAGTTAAGGAATACCCATGGATGTCCCAGTAATGCATGTTAATTTGCTCAATGTGATTATTGCTATTTATGTGATTGGCTATCAAATAACTATTTGTACTGATTGGAGTTGGATCCCTATGGATAAAAAGGATTATGAGCTTCCTTATAAGGAGAAATGGAAAGCTATTCAGCAAAATTTCTAAGTAATTTTTGGGAACATTTCTTTTCACAATATCGCTGATTAGTAAAACCTTCATATTAATAGTAGACATCTGTTCTAAATTGACCTTTATTGCATCTGTGAGTGAGTCATTCCATTTCTCAATACATTTTCTTGAAGCTTTAGCAATGATTAAAAAGAGTCTTTAGGATAACGAGTTTTAAAGATAAGTCTTTTGATTCTGCCATGGTGACAAGGGCAAGAAAACTCAAACTTTGTAGTTAACCCTTAGGTCTCTTTTAATTATGTTGATCTTCCGAGATTGACTAAGCTTTTGTTGCTCAAATGCTTTCACCTTGAAAACGCAGTTTTATCAGTAAACATTTTATCTATTATAAAATGTATTAATAACTAGCAAAAGATTAGATAAGCAATCTGCAACTAATTATCAGTTGGGTTCCTAAACTGATTTTTGATTGACCGTTTTAAAACAGATACGTCTAAGTCTTTATAGCCTTCTTTTATTAACCTTTCTTCTAACTCTTTTACATTGGATGTTATTGGTAGCTTTAACCCAGAGTCTTCAGCTGTTTTTAATGCAATACATAAATCTTTGTGGTGTAGATGTAATTTAAAACCTAATGGATAGTTGTCTTGCAGCATTGATTGGGAGCGATTAGAAAGTGCCCATGAACTAGCTGCTCCTTTTTGTAGTGCTTCGACAACTATATCCATTGGTAGGTTGAGTGCTTCTCCTAAAGAGATAGCTTCTGCAACTGCTGCGTAACTTCCAGCAACTAATATTTGGTTAATTGCTTTGACTTCTTGCCCTTTCCCAACCGTGCCGAAGGGATAAAAACTACTTCCTATCGGTTGAAGAATAGAAGAGACTTCTTTAAGAGAATCATCATTGGTACCTAGGAAAATTGTAAGAGTACCTTTCTTGGCCCCTTCTGTTCCTCCGGTAACTGGTGCATCTATATACTTAACATTTTTTCTAGCTAATTTTGCCGCAAACGACTTTGCCTTAGTAGGACTAATTGTTGATAAATCAATTACGGTTTTACCTGAAGTAAGGTTGCTTTCCGCACCGTGAAAACCAAATAGAACTTCTTCTACAGCTTTGTCATCACTTACACAAATTAGCAAGACTTCACAACCTTGGGCGACCTCTTTTGGGGTTGAACAGGGTTTCGCCCCTTTCAATTCAGGGCTTTTTTCAGCCTTCCTACTCCGTGTATGAACTTGCAAGGGGAAGTCTGCTCTAATCAAGTTTGCTGCTATAGGGAGTCCTATTGCGCCTAGCCCTATAAAACCCAAGGTTGGCTTTTCTTTTAGATCTTTTGGATACATTTAAAGGTTTCCTTGCTTTGTAGAGATTTCGGATTGATCAATCTGGCCACATTCATTTTTTGGAAATGAATCTCTCTTTGGGTGATGTAATTGCTACAGTCATTTATATTAGTTGTATGGTTTTGATAAGGCTTCAAAATTTACAGAGATGTTAATTAACCTCTAGCAAGATTTTTTGCAGGCGAAAAATATCTTGAGGTTGACATTCAGTTGTCTATGAGATGATTGCGTTGCTGAGAATATTTCTAAGCCCAAGGCCACGACTCTAATCAAAAATAATCGTTGAGCTCTTTTACTAAATTAAGAGAAGATGCATAGTGGAATAGTAATCATTTAATTATTAGTTCAATCTATTTTCATAATCCCTTGAAATGTTTATTCGATCATCTAATGTATTTCTCTTTCTTAATAGATTCTTAGATGTTTGTAAGCAAGTTTGCAGAATAATTTATTTAATTTCTGTTTTTTATGCTTATGCAGTCTTAATTATGTTTATTCTCATCACTCAGGACAAAGGTTAAGTTATTTTGCCGCTTAATCTGTACTTCTCGTAGAAATAATATTTCCAATAAATTTAGATTTGTTTCAGTGATTGTTCCCTGATGTAAAATTCTAATTCTTTGGTTCAGAAAATTAATGCCAGATATTAAATCATTATCTGCTGATTACTTTGATTCCACCTCAGATGAATACACCAATGATTATTACCTAAGTCAGCAAGATCATCCTAAATGGGCTAGGCAAAAAGAAATTGTTTTTTTGATTACCAAATATCTTCAGAGTCAAAACACCAAAATACTTGATATAGGCTGTGGCCCCGGATTGCTTGAAGAAGATTTGTCTAACCTTTCTTATAAGGGTATTGGAATGGATATTTCACAGCAGATGATCAAAATCTCACAAAACCGTGCTAAGGCAAAAGGATTTGATGAATCATGGGAGTTTATGCTTGGTGATTGTGAAGATACAAAACTTCAAACCCAGTCATTTGATTGTGTAATCGCTTCAGGAGTTATTGAATATATGCCAGAAGATAATAAGTTGCTTAAAGAAATTAATCGGGTATTAAAGGTAGATGGATTGTTTATTCTCAACGTAACGAATGCATTTGGTATTTCAACTGTTCTTAATCGTCTAAGTCATTACGTTAAAGGAATCCCAGGTGTTATGAAATTAGCTAACTTTGTTAAGGTTAGCCTTTTAGGCTCTAAGACGAAAGCTAAACGATTGACATTTATACCTAGGAAGCATATCCCTGGTAATTTTTTGAGAACCGCTTCTAGACATGGCTTTGATCTGGTAGATGATATTTACCAAGGATTTACGCTTCTACCAGCTCCTTTTGACCAGCTACTTCTCAAGTTAATAGGTAAAAAATCCGTTAGTCTGGAAAAATTAAATGATACTCGTTTCAGGGTTTTTGGTGCTAGCTACTTGGTTTGCTTAAGAAAAAAGACCTAAATAATGGCTCAATTAAAACTTAGGAAATATTTTTCTATGATCTGCAATAAGATTGGTCTTGCGCCAAGATTATTATCAGATTACTCTAAGAGGTTGGTGGCTATAGATTATCATTATTTCACAAATAAAGATGTAGAATATGATGGTTTAGAAGTCAATTATAAGAATTTAATAAACCAATTGGAAATAATAAATAGAAACTGTAAGTTACGCTCACCTATTGATAGTTTAAATGATTTGTTCAATGGGAAACTTCAATCAAACAAGCAAAATCTAATAGTTACTATTGATGATGCTGATATTTCTATATTAAATGCCTTGCCTATTTTTGAGGAATATAATATACCATTAATATTATTTGCTCCTGTAGGGTTATGTCTTCCACAAAATGACTCTGATGGTTTAAGAAGTAGGTGTTTACATATGTATAAATATGTAAACAAGACCGATATCAATTTGCATTACCCAAATTTAATTAGCTCTAAGGAATACTTTGATTATATAGTTAACTCTAACTTTAGAGATTTAGATAGATTTTATAGCTTAATAAAAAGCATCAGAAGTGAAAAAACTATTATTTTAGAAAGAAAGCTTATGTCATTAGAGCAACTTAAAAAAATTATAGACAATAATAATTTTATTGTAGCTTCACATACTATGAGCCATAGTGTCTTATCAGAATTACCAGCAGAGTGGATGGAGTGGGAGATTTCTAGAGCATCAAGTATTATTCAACAGTTAGGAGGAGATACCCGCTTTTTTGCATATCCTTATGGATACAAAAGCTCATATAATAAAGATGTAAAAGATGTATTAAAAAAGTATGGAGTGAAATATGCATTTACGACTACTTCTTCTTTGAGTAAAAAAGAATCAGATCCTTTATCTATAGGCAGAGCATCTATGCTTGACTTTAATGAAAAGTCTTTTGTATTAGGAACAGTTTCTGGAGCATTTAGACTTTGGGATAAATTATTAATGAGATAATAGAGGATAGTGTTCTGAATCAATTATAATATTTATGTTTTAACAGATAGTAGTTAAATATAAAACTTAAAGTTTACGTATTATTTATGCCCGTTCTTGAGTTTAATTGTATTAAAAATCTATTTTTCATTATATATATATGGATTTTTTAATACTTCTATAATTTTCTAATTTTACATATTGGTTAGTTTGCTAGAATTGAAAAAAGAGAATTCCAAAATTACTATTTAATATAAATAATTACCGCTCCAAATTCTTTTCTCCCTTTGACTTTATAGAAAAATCTAAGTTATTAAGTTATTAAGATATTAATATCTTCTATTGTATGTTATTTATCCTGATGATATAGTTCAAATCATAGTTATTGGATTTTATGAAGGTTGCCTTGCTAGGAAATACCTGCAATAATAATTTTGCGTTTCTTAGATACCTGCTGGATTTAGATATAGATGCTCATTTATATTTATATAGCAATGAGGGAAAAGGTGAAGAGAACCCTATTCATGCACCAGAATGGGATTCATATAGTGCTAGTTTATATCAAGATAAGATATCATATTTGAATATCCCTAATGGAATAGCTTCGGTAATAGGTAGACCAGACAAATTCATCTTACCGCTAAATTTATCTAAATTATCTAAAACATTATCTAAATACGATATATGTGTAGGTTCGGGTCTTGCTCCAGCAATTTTCCTGAGAATGAATAAACATTTAGATGTTTTCACTCCATATGGAATTGGTCTTGAATGGGTTGCTGATAATGAAAATAAGAAGAAATTAGAAACGCTAAATTTAGAGTGGCCATTTCGGAAATTATTAACTTACTTTCAACTACAAGGTCTTAGAAAGACTAGAATAGTCACAAGTTGGCTGCCTGGAATTACTGCTGAGGTTTTCAAAAATCACTCAATACCTACTAGGTATATGCATGTACCTGCTTATTATGTTGAGCAAAGCACCAAGAGTCCAATTGAAGCTCTTAAAACTTTAGATAATAGTCTGATAAAAGAAATTACTAATAAAGACTCTTTTAAAACCTTTTCGTTTATGCGTCATTATTGGGTTTTTAATAAGAAAAGAAATGATAAAAAGACCTGGATGACATGTAATAAAAATAATAATTTCCTTATAGAGGGATTTAGTGAATTTATTAAAGAATCTAATAATATAAATTGCAAATTATTTCTTTCAGCATGGGGGCAAGACCTAGAGGAATCTCGTCAACTTGTAAGAGATTTAAACATTGAAGAGAATGTTTTGTGGATGCCTCTAATGCCAAGGGCTCAAATTACATATATTTTGAATAATTATGCGAATTTAGCTGTAGGAGAGTTTATAGTATCCTCCGAAGAGCACTGGGGCTCTACAGCATGGGAGTGTATAGCATTAGGTGTTCCATTCTTGCAAACTGTAAATTATACTGAAGCTTCATTTAAGCAATTCTGGGATTATGGACTCCCGCCTGAAATATTAAATGTTAAATCCTCTAGAGACGTCACACATCATATGAAAAGTATTTATAAAAAGTCATATAATGCATGTCTTAGGTCTTATAAAAATCAAGATTGGTTTAAAGCCAATAATGCACATTCACTAACTGAAAAATGGGTCGAATTATTTGAGGAAATAACCTTTAAAAAAAGAATTGAAAATATTGACTAATAGATCAAATATCGAAAAAAGTTCAAGCTTTGAATTTTTATTAGTTGAAAGCTCAGCCATTTTTACTGTGGCTAAAATATTTAGCCTTGGTTTTACCTTCTTAGCCTTTAGTCTCTTGGCAAGAAGAGTACCTCCTGAAATATTTGGAGAAATAGATTTCTTATTAAGCGGAGTAGTATTTCTAGTAAATTTATCAATATTTGGACAAGATCAGGCACTTGGTAGGCTAATTAATGACCCAATAAGTTCTGAAGAAAAAAATAACATTGCTTTTCACGGTTTTTTAATACAAATAATTTATGCTTTACTAATAATTACTTTTATTTCTATATTAATAGAAAATATTGACTATTTAAATGGCATTATCTATTCCTCTAATTCAAGGCTAATAATATATGTAATGCTTGCCCAAGTTCCATTCCAAGTTCTTACGTTTGCTTCACTAGGTCTCTTGCAATGGTCTATACATCGTCGATCCTATATATTGATATCTATACTTTCATCAGTGATACCAGCTGTTATTTTAATTTCCAGCATTATACTTGGTGATACTAATCTCTTAAGTGTTTTAATTTGCTTTCTTTTATCACGATTAATAGTTTCCATAATAGCAATTTATATTTCATTTAAAAGGAATTTAATCATCTGGCCTAAGGATTTAGATTTAAGTCTATATAAAAGACTTATTATATTTTCATTACCCCTTGGCCTTGTAGTTGGATTAGAAACATTTTCTCCATTGTTAGAAAGGTTTTTAGTAAGATTTTATTTAAATGAATTTGATCTTGGTCAGTTTGCTTTGGCAGCAAGAATCTGTTCCTTTATAACTCTTTTTGGAGCAGCGTTTGCAACAGCATATGGCCCATATAGCCTTCGCTTCTATAATTATCCAAGTGCAAAAAAAAGTTTTAAATTAATTTTTAAAGTCGTTGTTCTATTTTCTTGCTTTGCGGTTATTTTATTGTCAGTTTATTCACAAGATATCGTATGGTTTTTTGCAGGGAATAATTTCCTACCATCTACCAAACTTTTACTTCCTTTATCTGTAGCAGCTTGTATTGACATTTGTGACAATGTTACTGGAATTGGCTTGTTTATAAAGAAAAATAATATCTACTTTCTTTTTTCATACTTATTATTTATCTTTGTATTCACTAGTGCATTCATAATTTTAAAACCTTATTATGGTCTAATCTCAATAGGCTGGTCAATTGTATTAGCCCAACTATTGAAGGCAGCAACTAATACTATTTTTTCTAATAGATTTTATAGCGTTAATTGGCAATTCCAGTCAATTATGCTTCCAATAATTTTTACACTATTAGTTTCAATTTTTATATCCATCAATAGTTTATCTGGTTATTATAGCCTTAAGTTAATTATTTTCATGGTGAGTATTTCTATAGTCAGTTATTTGTTTAAAATTACACTTAGTTCTTATGAAAAACTTAGTTTTTTTAGGATATTTTCTAGAAAATAAAAATATTTACTTTATTTTAATTAAGATATTAATTTATTACAAGTATTCATTCCTTCTTACCAGAAATTAACTTTTTTTCCTAGAATTTTAAATATACGGTTTAAAGCATCAGGTGATTAGTATTGTTAACTATGAGATTGGGAATATGGGATCTATGTTAAATATGTTGAGATATATTGGTGTGGAAGCGAATGTAGAAAGTGATCCAGAAAAGCTTAGCATGGCTAGGAAGTTAATACTCCCTGGAGTGGGTAGTTATGATATTGCCATGACAAAGATTAATCAGATTGCTGGCATGAAGGAGGTTCTAAATAGAAAAGCACAAAAAGAACAAGTTCCTATATTAGGGATTTGCTTAGGTATGCAACTTATGACAAATGTTAGTGAAGAAGGAAAACTCAACGGTTTAGGATGGATTCCAGGTAGGGTAAAACGTTTCCCAAGTTATAAAGACATTAAAGTACCTCATATGGGCTGGAATTCTGTAGATGTAAATATAAGAAATAAGATGAGTGCTTCGATTAACAATCAATCACGCTTTTATTTTGTACATTCTTACTATGTAGACTTGATAGATAAGAGTTATTCTTTATTTACTACACATCATGGAATTACATTTGAATCAGGTATTTGTTTAAACAATATCTATGGGGTTCAATTTCACCCTGAAAAGAGTCATAAGTACGGTATGCAAATACTCAAAAGCTTTTCAGAAATATAATAATGTTGCGTACTCGAATTATTCCTGTTCTTTTATTAAAGGGAGAGAGTTTAGTCAAGACAATTAAATTTAAGAACTTTACTTATGTAGGTGACCCGTGCAATTCATTAAGAATATTCAATGAGCTCGAGGTAGATGAATTAATGGTATTAGACATATCTGCAAGCAAAGAAAAGAAATCACCAAACTTTAGTTTGATTAAAGATATGTGTTCAGAATGCTTCATGCCACTTAGTTATGGTGGTGGCATACGAACTATTGAACATGCAAAAAAACTTTTTGATTTAGGAATTGAGAAGATAGTTTTAAATACATATGCCATTGAAAATCATCTTTTTATTTCTCAACTATCTTCATATTTTGGTAGCCAGGCGATTATTGTTTCGATTGACATACGCAAAAGAAGATTTGCAAAAAAAGATGTATTTTCAAATACATTTAAATCTTATTTAAATTTAGACCCTATTGATTGGGCTAAGCAAGCAGAAGAACTTGGTGCTGGTGAATTATTGCTAACTTCTGTAGATAATGAAGGAACATGGCAAGGGATGGACTTTGATTTAATAAAAAATATTTCCCAGAACATTTCTATTCCATTAATTGCTCATGGAGGAGCAGGTAATTTAGATCATATAAAAAAAGCTATCCATGAGGGAGGTGCATCTGCTGTAGGTCTTGGTAGTATGGTTACATTTCAAAAAAAAGGAATGGGAGTACTTATTCATATGCCTAAACTAGAAAATTTCAATTAATGGTATATGAAGATTATAAATTTTAGGTGCTATTATTTTAGAAGCGAAAATAATTTTCTTCGCACTTAATTTTTTAGAATTAAAGAATTTATTTCCCTTGAAATATATGAATAAGCTAGACCTGCAAGATCCTGATATAAATAATGTACAGATTAAGGTATGTAGTCGATGTATTTATGATGAAAGAGTTTCAAATATCAGTTTTGATGCAAATGGAATATGTAATTATTGCCATCAAGTAGATAAATTAAAAGAAGAATATGGAACTGGAAAGAGTAAAGGAACTCTACAACTTAATAAAATTCTAGATAAAATAAAACTTGAAGGTGCAAACAAAAAATATGATTGTATTGTAGGAGTGAGTGGTGGAACAGATTCTTCATACCTTCTATATTTAGCTAAAAAATGGGGATTAAGACCATTAGCAGTCCATTTTGATAACACATGGAATACAGCTATCGCAACAATGAATATCCATAAATTATTAAATCACTTAGAAATAGATCTCTATACTTATGTAGTTGATAATAAAGAAATGGACGATATTATTCGATCTTTTATTCTTGCCGGAGTCGCTGAAAGTGAGGCCCCGAATGATCTTGGATTTGCTTATTTACTAAGAATTGCAGCAAGAAAATATTCAATTAAGTATATATTGGAAGGTCATTCATTTACTGAAGAAGGAATTACTCCTCTCGGAAGAAATTACTTTGATGGAAAATATATTAAAAGCATACATCAAAAATTTGGTAAAAGAAAAATGAAAACATACCCTCTAATGACGTTCACCAGATTCCTTACATCAATTATATTTGATCAGGTTAAATTTATTCGCCCTCTATGGTATATTTCATATTCTAAAAAAGATGCTCAGGAACACTTAAACCAATTATGTGGATGGGAATATTATGGGGGTCATCACCTAGAAAATAGATCAGCAGCGTTTTTTCATACGATATATTTGCCAGGAAAATTTAACTCTGATTTTAGAAATAATACAATATCTTCACAGGTAAGAATTGGAAATTGTTCCAGGGAAGATGGATGGAGTATATATAATACGGCCCCTATTGTAGAACCAGATTTACTTACTTATGTTAAAAAAAGATTAGAGATATCTGACATCGAGTTTGAACATATAATGAATAAACAGCCTTTATCTTGGAAAGATTATCCAACTTATAAAAAACGCTTTGAAAGATTAAAAGGGCTTTTTTACTTATTAGCTAAACTTAACCTTGTTCCCAAATCCTTTTATATAAAATATTGTAGCTAGTAAAATATTGATTTTGGTTTCTCTAATAAATATATAAGTTATTCTTATAATTTAATATCAGTTATCTCTTCAGTATTTGAGAAATACTGCCTGTTATTATTAATCAAAATTTCTAATTCTGTTTCCATATTTATCTATTGATGCTATGGGTTTAGCAGGGGAGCCTAAGACAAGAGTATATGGAGGTACATCCTTAGTTACTGTGCTTCCAGCACCTACCATTGAATATTCTCCGATTTTTATACCACATAATATCGTTGCATTTGCTCCTATGCTCACTCCTTTGCATATTTTTGTTGGAGCAACTTCCCAATCTTTTACGAAAGCACGTGGAACTTTATCATTACAAAATGTAGCACCAGGCCCTATGAAAACATCGTCTTCAATATCTACTCCACTATAGAGATTGACACTATTTTGTATTTTACAACGATCACCGATCTTAACTAGGGTATCAATATAGGAATCTTTCCCTATATTGCAATAGGAGCCAATTATTGAATTTTCACGAACTTGAACATTTATCCAAACTTTTGTTCCTTCTCCAATAACAGCGTCATCTGATACATTTGCAGATTTGTCAATATATATTGGTTCCATTTGTAAGCTCATTGGAGACTGACAGTTATATGTGAACCCTATTTTTTAGGATTACCATTTTAATTGCCATTCACAGTAATAAGACGATTCTACATTCTTCAATGCAACCGGTGAAATTTGTTTTTTAGTCCAATAGAAAAAAAGATAAATACATTAAGCAAATTTTGTTTTGGTACAAGCAGCAGCTTGATTGATAAAAGGTTTTATTCAATGGGCTTCTAATTGGCTTCTTATTCCTCCTCTTCTAACTTTTGGTCGAGTATAGGATTTGATTAGTATAGTTAGACCCTCATGTTTTTTAGATGTTGTTTGGCAATAGAACCTCCTGAAAGAGCATTAACATATTCTGGGAATTAAGTTGATTGCCTGTCATTGGTTACTGTCATCTTGTGGGTAAAAGGTCCAGAAAAATATTCCAAGACAAATAACAATCGATGTTAATCCCATCCACCCCCAAAACTTATTCTCAACGAATAAGTCAGTGAGCATTGACTTCTCTTGATATCTAGCCTCCATTTGGTTTTGGTAAATATCAACTACTGATAGTAAGAGTTGCTTCATCTATTTAACTAAAAATCTTTTGGTCCTGAGTACCCACTTAAGGTTGCTAATTCATCTAAGGTTTTCACTCCTGAATCAATAATTCCATTGATTTCCCATGAAGGGAACCCAGTAATTCCTTTTGTTCTACAAAGTTCAGCTTGATTATTCTCGCCATCAGGAGCGCATTCAATATTATTTAATTTGGCAGCTGCTTTTCTGCCGAATAGCTCATTTTGGTCGTGACAATGTGGGCACCAATAGGCGGAATATTTAACAGCTCCAGTAGCTCTAAGATGCTTTGCTAATTCTATTGAAGATGGAGTGCTTGTTGTACTGACAATAGGAGGCTTTTCTGCAAAAACAGCTAAAGGGAATATAAGAGCTATGACTATTGCGAGTATTAAGTGTTTCATAATTAAAAAGGGAACTCAGGACTAGGTTTAAACAACGAAGCAACTTTCATAATTACCCAAAAGATTAGAGCACCTTCTAGTAAACCAGATAAGTACATTTGATATCCCGTCAATCCCAATTCTTTTTGAGCACGCTCAACAAGAGATTTATGCCAGTCAATTATTTTCCGCATTCTCTATACTAATGTTTAAAAAGATTAGTATAGATGCAATCAAGGTATCAGTTGTTTATTTTCCTTTATAAGTAATTTGATGGAATATTATTAACTTTGGCTTTGCCAGCTTCTATATTCTAGTTTTCATTAGTCAGTAGTTAAATTTCATCTTGACGATTAGGGTAAAAGGCCTCAGAAGATTTAGAGGAGAAGTCTTTTTATTGATATGTAAACACTCCGGCAATTCTTTTGGTGCTGGTTTCTTTTGGAGACTAATTTTTTTGACCACTTCTCGAATTTCCTTTCGGTCTAGGGTTACTTCTTTTGGCAGATATTTTGGGTGTAGTTGGAAAGATGCCTTAAAGACAAACAGTCGAATCGTAAAATTCAGTAGTTAGAAAGATTAAATGAGTAAATCTAAATTACTGTGGTCTTGCCATTCGATTAAATAAGCATTGATATTTGGATTTGTGTTAAATCTTTGAAGCGACAAAAATCATTAATATTCCTTATGAACAATTTTATTAAAAGTATAGTTTTGGCCTTAAAAGAAGTAGAACAGAATGAAGGGATTGAAATTTGTCTATGGGATTTCCTCACTGTTCGATATGTGTAGCTCTTGCTGTTCTATCTGTTCTATTGGTAGCCACAAGGGGCTTGTTAGGATTGATGTTCATCAAGGAGATTCTGAAAATGAAGATAGTCTGGATGAAATCGATAGAAGTCTTGTAGAGAAAGTTTATTTAAATCTCAAGGGAATAATCATTAGACGAAAGGTAGAAAATGAAATGCGAATGGTTGCAAATCCTCAAAATCCAAACCTTACAAATTTCTCCTGCCAAAATTCATGATGATATTAATTAGATAGGGGTGACTGAAGAACTATGGAATCCAAAAATGTTTTAGGCACTGAACTCCAATCTTGTAGTTGTCACCCAATGACTGGTTGGTATAGAGATGGTTTATGCAAAACAGATGAAACTGATATGGGTATGCATACTGTTTGTGCAGTAATGACAGAGCAATTTCTTTCGTATAGCAAGGCTCAAGGGAATGATTTATCAACTCCTCAGATGGGATTCCCAGGATTAAAGTCAGGAGACAACTGGTGTCTTTGTGCTCCACGGTGGAAGCAAGCTTATGAGGATGGCATGGCTCCTTTGATCAACCTTGAGGCTACTGAAGAAAGTACTTTGTCAATAATTGATCTAAATACTTTAAAGGAGTTTGATGCTCGTAATAGTTGATTGAATTTGATAGTTCTCATAAGTGATTCCTCTCTTACATGCCTAGGGTTTGTATAAACAACTCTTAAATTTATGAGACGATTAAAACTTTAAAAACCATTGACCAATATTCTCTTTTATTTATTTAGCAACTTCTTCATGAGGAAAGAATGTCATTAGGATGAATTTATCTATTCTTTGATCTATAACATCTGTGACCTGTAATTTTGATTCTAGAATAATGAATGAATTGCAAATTATTGAACTCTCAGCATGTGTAGCCGTATTAGGTGTTATCTGGGGTTTCTTTTCTAATGAGTAGACATTGAAATCACCTTTTCTGTGGGAATGTCTTCAAGATCTGTATCCAGCTACTGTACATCTCTTAATAGCTAAAGGGACGAAAATGCTTGTGGTAGGTGTTCAGACTTAAACTCCTCTTGAAACTCATTAAAAATTTGATTAAGAACAACCATATGTTAACTATCGTTCATAACAAATGATTTGTTTGGAGCTAGCAAGATAGAAATAATATGTTTTTTCTTATATTATCTATAGTAATCACAGGATCTTTCTTAGATGAATGCAATAGATGATGCCTTAAAGAGATTATTTAATTCTTTTAAAAATAAAGGAGGATACAAAGGTAGAGAAATGAAAAGAGTATTTCAATTGCGTAGGTATATAGAATGGAAAGGTTTAACTAAAGAAGAAAAGCTCTTTGCTAAAAGGCTTTTCTTTATGCCAATAGTTGCTTATTTCGTCTTTGTGTTTATAAATCAAAATTCTTTAGCGCTTATAGTTTTGATATGCATTTATTTTGCATATAAGAAATTTGAGAAAGGAACGCTAACTAAGTGAAATTACTATTGCTGGTGGCAACCTTTAAGCTTGTCCATATATCAATACTTCTTGTTAGAATATGTCAAAACTAATATCTCAATAACAGGGACTTTCAGATCTTTACCTAAGACTTGTATGTACACATTTAAGAAACATTTTCTAATAAACAGCATAGGTCGATATATGTATAAGTGTCTTTGAGGACGTGACTGTGTTAATAAGCCTTGTGAATGCTTCAAAAGATTTTGGTATAAAGAATCTTTTTAAAAACCTTAATTTATATATTAATAAAGGGGAAAGGCTTGGTCTTGTTGGCCCGAATGGCGCTGGCAAATCAACTCTATTAAAAGTTCTCGCTGGAGCGGAATCTTTGTTGGCAGGGGAAAGACAATGTTTATCCTCTTTGAGGATATCTTTAGTAGGGCAAGAAACAATCTATGACAATGAGAAAAGTATTTTGGAACAAGTACTTGATGGATGTGGCAAAAAAAGAGAAATATTACTCGAGTTTAGTGAACTAAGTAGGCAAATAGCTCAAAAACCCCAAGATAAAAAACTTTTAAAAAAACTTGGTCAAGTAAGTGAACTAATGGATGTTGTTGGAGCATGGAATTTAGAGCAGCAATGTCAGGAGATTCTGCGACGACTCGGAATTGCAGATTTGGATAAACCTGTTAAGGAACTTTCTGGTGGGTATCGCAAAAGAGTGGGCCTGGCCTCTGCATTGGTATCTCAACCTGATGTTTTATTACTTGATGAGCCGACCAATCACTTAGATGCTGCTGCCGTGGAATGGCTTCAAAATTGGCTAGATAATTACCAAGGTGCCCTTGTCTTAATTACTCATGACAGATATTTTCTCGATCGTGTCACTAATCGGATGTTAGAAATTAATAATGGAGAAGTTCGTAAATACTCAGGAAATTATCGAGAATTTCTTAAACAGAAAGTTGAACAAGAACAATCTGAATTGTCGACCAAGAAAAAAAATCAAGGCATTTTAAGAAAAGAATTACTTTGGCTAAGGCAAGGACCTAAAGCAAGAAGTACTAAACAGAAAGCAAGGCTTCAAAGAATTGCTGAAATGCAAGCCAAACCTAAAGATCAAGTCAAAGACCCATTAGAAATGAATTCACTTAGTAGAAGAATAGGGAAAATAGCAATTGAAGCTGAAGGTGTATGTCTCTTGAATTATGACAATAATAATAGCTCGACTCTTTTAGATGACTTTACCTATAGCTTCAGCCCAGAGGATCGAATAGGCATTATCGGTCCAAATGGAAGTGGTAAATCAACGCTTTTAGATCTGATTGCTGGTAAACGATCACCTACTAGTGGAAAGATCAAACTTGGACAAACAGTTCACATTGGTTACCTTGATCAACATACAAGTGATTTAAATCAAGGTAAAGGTTTAAAGCGTAAAGTTATTGACTTTGTAGAGGAAGCTGCGCTTAGAATCGATCACGGCGGTAAAGAAATAACAGCATCACAACTTTTAGAAAAATTTCTTTTCCCACCAAGTCAACAACATAGCCCTTTATCAAAACTTTCAGGAGGAGAAAAAAGGAGACTAACTCTATGCAAATTACTTATACAAGCACCTAATATATTGCTACTTGATGAGCCTACAAATGATTTAGACATACAAACACTTAGTGTGTTAGAAGATTTTCTAGAAGATTTTAAAGGGTGTGTTGTAGTTGTTTCTCACGATCGATATTTTCTTGATCGAACTATTGATCGAATATTTAACTTTGAAAACGGAAAATTGGAAAGATATGAAGGCAATTATACTCGCTTTTTGGAACTAAAAGCTGAAAAGGGGCTTGAAATAGAAAGACAGGTGCGAAATCACACAGATGATAAATCAAACATAAAGAATGATCTAAGTTATAAAATAAAATCTAAAAATATTTCAAAGCGACTTAACTTTAAACAGTTAAGGGAATTAAAAAGATTAAATGAAGAATTACCTCAGTTAGAAGAAAAGAAAAAGCAATTAGAAAAAAGAATATCTGAAAGTGATGGTAATATTTCAGAAATTAGTTATCAACTAGCATCACTTGTTGAAACTATTAAATTTTCTGAGGATAGGTGGATTGAATTAAGTGACTTGTCTGATTGAGAAGTGACAAATAATGAAAAAACTAATCAATTTTTATGGATAACTTTTCCTCTACTTGATAATAACCAGAAGTTATACCTTGGCTCGGATATGTTTATAAGATATTTGGTAAAAACTAGCAAGTTAGGCTAGCATTCATGGATTCTTTTTAAGTGATAGAGAGTCTTATAATTATAATTCACATGCTTAGAGGTTTTATCTAAATTATGACTTTCCTTTTGATTGGCCTTTTTACTTAAGCAAGTTTGTTTAAAACTTTAATAGGGTCTCTAGTCTTTATGGGTTCTCATATCGAAATTTATAAATTATTACTAGCCAAGACAATGAAAGGCCATTCCTATTGATTATTTATAATTTAAGTGTGACATTAGAAATAATTACATGATTTTAATTTGCTATGACTCAATTCTGGAGACTTTTTACATCGGACTATGTCCAAGATTTTGTCGACTCAGTATCAATACCTACTATGGAAGAATTAATTGGCGACTATCGAACTCAATTTGACAAGGAGTACAAAGCTCATCAGCAGAATATTATCAAGCTCTTACAACAGATTCCAACGGGTTAGTTATTTTTTTGCAAGAAGACTGGTTTAAGTGTTAAAACTATTTAAACCAGTTTTTCTAAATAGTAAGCCCATTTAGAAAGATTTTTTTACACATAAGAGATAGGATTGTAGATTACCTCAAAACATATTTTTATAAAGGCTAAATTCATGCATAGTGGAATAGAAAGCTCATTACAGAAAGCATTTTTTGGCGTCCTGGCTCTAGGAGTGTCTTGCATTGCAATAGAATTAATACCTCTGTCTAGACAGGCTACTTATTGGAATCGTTGTTTTGATAGCACAGTTTCATGGATTAACGAGGCACAAGATTTAAAGGAATGGAATCAAAATGCTAAAGAATCTCTCGCTGTAGGGGTTTGTAATGGAGCTGTATATGAACCCAAATTACAAACCAATTAATAAGGTTGGTCTAGGAGAATGGAGAAGAGGGTGGATATGGCTTGTAACTATATATAGCCTGAGTTGTGTTTTACCTGAACCATCTCGTTAAAACATTTAGAAATAATCTTAGATGTAATAATCATAATTCATATATTAATACCTTCCAAAATCAAAATATGTTCTAGTAATTTATGAATCTACCCATAGATTATTCAAATTGCCAAAAGTGCTTAGTTGTTTTTTAGCTCACTTTAGTCTTTAAAGGTTAAAAGGATTCATGTTGATATAATTAGAAAATTAAATTTTAATTAGTATAATTAGTTTTTAGGACTAATTTATAGTAATCCTTTTAATTGCTCCTCAATAAGTAAGATTAGACTAATAAAAGTTTGATATAAAAAATTTTTATAATAGAAATAACTCTTTTCTCACAGTTGATTTAGAGGTATGGATCTTTATTTATTTGCCTAAAAAAGAGACAAGGCTTCACATTCCGTAATATAATCTGTTATAGTTCTTTACAGGCGAGCTGATTCGGCTCACTTCAGCACTAAATGAATTTTATCAAGATGAACAAACTAACGCAAAAGTCAAAAGTTGAGCCTGAAAAGCTTCTTGCAGAACGCATTAATGGATGGGCTGCAATGATGGGATTTTGGGCTGCTGTTGGCGCATATCTAACTACAGGTCAAATCATTCCTGGAATTGTTTAGATCAATGGAACTCAATCCTTTCAAGCCTTTACAGCAGCTTGTTCAAGCTGTTTACAAAAAAATCTCTGCTAACTAAATTAGTTGTCTTAGAGCTTTTTGCCAGGAATGGCCAGAATATCTCTTACATCTATTTCTGCGGAATTATTATCTACTTTCCATAGCAATAGATAGTTGGAAATTATTTAACTCTTTTTATTATGAGCAATCTTAGGCCTTTCTAATGTTTATTTTGTTCGATAGTGGGAAGTTAAATCTTGTTCCTAGCTTGTCCTGAAAATTAACCACCAATTACCAATCAATTTTTTTATTTTGTCATGACTCCTGAAGCAGAAAAGTTTAATGGCTGGGCAGCAATGCTTGGTTTTGTTGCCGCGTTTGGTGCTTATGCCACTACAGGCCAAATTATCCCTGGGATTTTTTAAATAACTTTTTGTAAAATGCCCTCATCTCCTTACGTCACTACAGAAGCAGGTGAACGTCAAAATGTATTCCCTGTTGAGGCTAAACCTGAACTAATCGAAAATTATTCAGGATATATAGAAGAAGCTGAAAAAGCTAATGGCCGCTGGGCAATGATTGGCTTCATAGCCTTATTAGGCTCCTATATTTCTACTAGCCAAATAATTCCAGGCATCTATTAATGAACAACAACTATTGGCAAGTCGCTGAGAAAACTAACGGTCGCTTAGCGATGATTGGTTTATTTGCATTAATCATTAATTATGGATTTTTTGGCTGGATTATTCCTGGTATTTACTAGTGGTTTTCATCTGTCAAACCCATTGAAAAGTCTAGGTAATTCTTCATTAATCAATAGTTGATATAACTTAATTGCGTCACCTGCTCCTATTGATTTCGCAATATTCAATAAATGTCCTGAGTATTTTCTTCTTTTAAAGAGTCATCATAGAATGATTAAACTATCAAGATATTTCTATGGGCGAAGCTAGAAGAAGAAAAGAGCAGGGATTGGCACCTAAAGGTCCAAAGAAATCAAAAAAAAAAGATGGTTCCCAAAATCTTTTTGTTAAATACCCTCGTTTGCCTTATATCCTTGTGCTTTTAGGCATAATTTATTTGATATTTGACTTGATTAAATATTACAGCCGTTAGGTGGCATTGAGCACTGTTAAACCCTCTATAGGGATAAATAATAAATATATAAACTTCTAGCGTTTCAAAAACACATATTTCTTTTCAAAGATGTACTTATAGCTTTTTAGCTTTAATAACTTTAATTCATATTAAAATTTAAAAATTAAACTATATAAAGTTAAGAGCTTAAGTGATAAGACTTAGTGATATTACCATAAAGAATTGAACTAGGACAGCATTAAATGATAGCCTTTATTAAGTGTTTATATCATATCTTTTAAATAGATTCTTAGAACAAATTGATTTTATGTATAATTTCTAATCTTAAGAGTAAGATTAGTTTTAAGAACTACTTGTTCTATCAATTTTATGATTTCTAGTGTGAATCAGAGAAAGCTCATTATTTTATTTGATGGTGGTTGCCCTCTTTGTCAAAGAGAGGTCTCTTTTCTTAGTTCTCGAGATAGTCGACGATGTATTTCATTTGTAGATATTGATTCGCCTAATTATGAACCAATTTTTTATAAAGGGATAAGTTATCGTGAAGCGATGGGTAGGATTCATGCGATAACTCCTTCAGGAGAAATCTTGAAGGATGTTCGAGTTTTCCGCGAGGCTTACCGCTTAGTAGGACTGGGGTGGATTTATGCTCCAACAACTTGTCCATTATTAGCCCCTTTTGTTGATAAACTTTATGAGTTTTGGGCACAATGGCGTTTTGTTTTTACTTTTCGCCCATCTTTAAATGAACTTTGTGCGAGAAGAGAGGTTCTAAATAAAGAGGGTTAATACGTTATTTCATTTTTTAATCGTTGTGATTTTAAATTCATAGTGAGAAGAATTTTGAAATTACGAGGTTTTTTTTTTTTGGCCTGATAATGGGAAAAATTTAATGCTTATTCTTATAATAAGAGAAAGTTATAAAGCTAAAATTGAGAAAATAGATGCATTGTATAAGTAAGTCTTGGATTTTAAGGGCCTTGGTAACAAAACAAACTTTTAAGTGATTTATGGCTTATAAAGAAACACCAGAAGAAAGAAAAAAACACTTCAAAGATATGAGTAGTTTTGTGGGAAAGCTTTAATTAGAGAAAAAATGAAAGCAGAAAGGTTACAAGAAGGTAGTGGGGTAAAACCTTTGTCTTCTTACGATACAGAAGAAATTTTAGATTTGATCCAAATCACTAGTTTTCCTCTGAGATGCTTTTAGAAAATAATCTTTTATTTTTTTAATTAGCTTATGAATATTGAAAGTTTTTGTTTAGGCCTTAATCCTTTTTTAGACGTTGATGATCAGCTCTAGCTCTTTGATCAAGACGCTCTAGATCAGCTCTAGCCCTTTGATCAACTCGTTCTAGATCAGCTCTAGCCCTTTGATCAACTCGTTCTAGGTCAGCTCTAGCCCTTTGATCAACTCGTTCTAGGTCAGCTCTAGCCCTTTGATCAACTCGTTCTAGGTCAGTTTTGGCTCTTTGAGCCATGCTCGCCATTGAATCAACCATCATTGACAAGGCTGTGGGCACTTCCTTCCTGGAAGGAGTTAAAGACAATTGACTATCAATTGGATTATTGGAAGGTGGCCGATACGGAGCCATGGAGTTGAAATTGTGGCTGTAGAAAGTGATTTCTACTTTAAAACGGAGCATGGAGATCTAACAAACATTTCAGTCTTTTCATTAAGTTCTGAAAAATGTCCAACTTCTGTTTGTAGAGTAATTTTAGAAGTTTTTGATGATTAAAAGAGGAGTTTTTAACGAATTAACAGGAGAAAATATTATGCTTAATTGGTAAAACCTTTTGCTTGTATTGACTACGTTTTGATTTTTATATTCTCTGCAGTAAAAACTAATTTCTATCAAAGATAAGTTGTAAAGTCATCATTAATGTAATGCTCTCAAAAGATTGTCTTCTATTGGAGTTGGAACTTGGGCTTGGGGAAATAGGTTCCTTTGGGGATATCGACCAGAGACAGATGATGATTTTTTAGAAAAAACATTTAATGAGGCAGTTAATAGAGGTCTTTATTTTATTGATACAGCAGATTCTTATGGTACAGGCCAACTCAATGGCCGAAGTGAGGAATTGCTAGGTAAATTTTTAAGAAAGCTGCCACTTGCTAAACATAAAAAAATAACTGTTGCGACAAAATTAGCGCCATATCCATGGCGAATTGGCAGACAAGGTTTTAGAGATGCTTTTAAAGCAAGTAAAGCAAGGTTGGGAGGAAAGCTTGATCGCGTACAACTACATTGGAGTACTTCAAGATATGCACCATGGCAAGAAGTGCAATTGATGGATGGACTTTGTGACCTTTTTGACAGAGGGGTTATATCTCAAATAGGCATTTCAAATATGGGACCAAATAGATTGAGATGGTTTCATAACAGATTCCAAAAAAGAGGAATTCCCTTGACGAGCTTACAAATTCAGTTTTCTTTATTATCTTTAGAATTAAAAAGCTATTTCAGGATTTTTGATGTTTGTAAGGAATTGAATATTCAACTTTTAGCTTATAGCCCATTGGCACTAGGCGTTTTGTCTGTCAGACCTTCAAATTTTACTATCCCTAAGACAACCTTTCTTAGGAGTAATTTGTTTTATCGCCTTCTTCCTGCGAGCCTTAAAGTTAGGGAAGAACTATATAAAATAGCTGTTAAGCGTGGCACTTCCCAAGCACAGGTTGCTTTGAACTGGTGCAGATCTCATGGCTCAATCCCAATAGCTGGACTTCGAGACCCAATGCAAGCCATCGATGCTGCTAATGCTATGAAATGGAAACTGACATCTAGAGAAAAGAATAGATTAGATATAGTTAGCCAACATTGTAAAGTTCGAATGCCTGACAACCCATTTCAAAGTAGTTAGTTTGCATCTGATCGTATTATAAAAATCTTTATGCTCAATCTGTTGTTATCTATCACTACTACTCCCTTAACTTTATTCAAGTAGACTTTTTTACAAAGGGTCTATAAATTTCTTCCATATGGCAACGTGTTAGAACATCACATGCTTTGGTCTATTGATTCAATCCCTAACCAAAAAGATAAAACAGTACTTGTCACTGGTGCAAATAGTGGCTTGGGGTTCCAAACAGCATTAGCTTTGCTTTCAAAGGGTGCAAGAGTGATTCTTGGTTGTCGTTCTATCGAAAATGCTGAAAGAGCACGGCAAGAACTCCTTAGTAAAGTTAGTCATGGAAATATTGAAGTATTAGAAATAGACCTTGCTGATTTAGAGAAAGTAAATAAGGCGTCAGATCAAGTTATTGCTAAATATCAATCCATAAACCTCTTAATTAATAATGCTGGTGTAATGGCTCCACCTCAAACATATACGAAGCAAGGTCTTGAGCTTCAATTTGCAGTAAATCATCTTAGTCATATGGCATTAACTCTTAAGATGTTGCCATTGCTTTCTAAACAGAGTGGAGGTCGTGTTGTAACAGTCTCTTCTGGCGCTCAATATATGGGAAAAATTAATTGGGATGATCTGCAAGGTGAAAGAAACTATAACCGTTGGGCATCTTATTCTCAAAGTAAACTTGCGAATGTCATGTTTGCTTTACAACTAAGCAAGAAACTAAAGGAATCTAATGTAGATATTGCTTCTCTTAGTGCTCATCCAGGTTTGGCTAGAACAAATTTGCAGCCTCAGTCAGTAATGGCTAACGGTTCGTGGCAAGAGGATATCGCTTATAAATTAATGAATCCGATGTTTCAGAGTGCTCGTATGGGATCTCTTCCTCAGTTGCGCGCAGCAACTGATTTAAAGGCTAAAAGTGGAGAACAGTATGGACCTCAATTTAATTTTAGAGGCTATCCTGTTCTTTGCAGAGTAGCCCCACCTGCTTTAAACAGTGCTCAAAGAGAACAATTATGGGAAATGAGCGAAAACCTAATTGGCGATTTCATTAATATTCCTAGAAGTAAGGAATTTTTGAAAAAAAAGAAATAGATCTCCATTTAGCTCATTAACCTCTATAGAAATCAAGCTTCTTCACTCTGATTATTAGAATGAACTATCAACTTTTGCTAGAATATTATGCCGAAGGGTCAGAAATTACTCGACAAGAAGCTGAGTTATTGGACTTAGAACTTTATTCTCAAGTTGAAAGCATTAAATTATCTTCCTCACAAGGTTGTATTGCAGAGGCTCCAAAACATATTTGCAAAAAAGCACTTGTTTGTGAAGGTAGTCTTTGGATAACTTGTTTAGCTGCAGTCTTAGACCAATTATCCCCACCTTCATTAGGACAGAAATCACGAGGAGCAAAGGTGTTTGATGAACTGTTTAGGAATGGATATCTTCAGTCTTAATTATGCTAACTATTACTGTAACAAGACTCTCTCATTGAATATTAATCATTAGTCCATTCTTTTGTGGATCCAGTCAATCTCGCCCAAGCACTAGAAAACCCTTTGAAACAAACAAATAGCAGTTATAACTTTTATGATGCGTAAGATTGTATTCTTTTTTATTGCCAAATATTTATAGGCCTAAAAATAATTAATTCTCTGGTAATTAATTAACAATTTGATCATTATAAATAATAATCTATTGATTTAAATAATTTTTAATAATAGAAGGCTTTTTCTTAAGGACCTAGTGAGCTTTTTTTCGGTATAGATTTCCAACAGTCTGAAAACTGTACTCTAACCCCATGCAGATTAATGCCTATGTGCGTTATAAAGGTTTCCTTATTTGGTTTTAGGAATGCAATCACAAGGTGGCTTGTCTGAGTCTCAGCTTCAGGAACGTATAAAACAATTTGCTTTTGATAAATGGGAAAGCCTTCCTGCTACTCAAAAAATTTATGCAAAAAGAATATTGGGAGTGATTACATACAAATGGCGTTGGCAAATTGCAATGAATATTCCATATCTTGCAATTTTTGCTTTAGATAAAACTATTCCAGCAGTCCATGAATTCGATATGGCTTTGTTAGCTAATATTACTTCTAAACTTCCAATCCCAGCTTTTATGACTTCATTATTTGGGATTGGTTAAGTCAAACTATTTCCTAAAAGCTGATAGTTTTTTATATAGACAATTATTTTAAGATGTAGCTATGAATTTTTTTTTAAATCTAATTAATTGCTTGAGCTGATGATCAAGTTTTACAGATTTATTTATGCAGCTTTTGTATTGTTAAGTTTCATCTTATAATTAAACAAATCAATAGGCTGCCGAAAGTAATTATTGTCTTGAGTTTTGTATCTGAGTAATTCTTTGTATAGATCAGAAGTTAACTCTGCCATTTTCTTATTATCCCTAGCAATAATTTTTGGCCTAAACATTTGAGCGAAGGTGGTCATTTAAAACCTTGCAACTTGTGTTTGTTATATCAACTTATTTATTATCCGCCATAGGTAAGAACTACGATTGACCTACTGGGAATCACAGTCAGTGAATTTTTTATTTGTCTATGAATACTTTTTTTCAGTCGCTCTGGCTTTAGGACCTGTTGAAATAGGTCTCACTTTGTTTGCTGGATTAGGTTTTTTATTGATGTTTGGATATAGCTCTTTTAAAGGTGGTTATCAGGATTTAATTGAAACCACCTTGAAAAATGATGAACTCAGACGAGAAGAAAGAAAGAAGAATCTTAAATAAAATAATCACTTTGCTTGTAGATTGTATTTCTTCCTCAATCTCATTTCACTTGATAGACCTTTGATCTGCCGTTGCACTTTCGAACTGACCATTCAATTGGTGATTTTTGGCTTTCTTGATCAACGCAAATATTTTGATATTGAGCCCATTGAGCTACAGGACGCAAGCTAATTGCAATAAAAACAAGGCTAAGAGCACATAAGAAAAAAGTAAGACTAGTGAAAATTTTTTTCCAATTAAAACTTTCTCTGTCGTTAGAATCAGTCATTAAAGTTGAAAGGGATTAATTTAGTAAGGAGTGCATTGCCCTCACTAATTTTATATTGCAACTTTTAGGGTCGATTGTTAAGTACCTTCATATCATTTTTAGATAGCTAATAAATTTTTCGTTGATTCTTAATCATTTCTATTTGTTTGCCTTGATAAATCAATCCTAAAAGAGAGAAACTTGATTATATAGATCAATTAATTGAAATGACTTCTTTGGTAACTTTGTTCTTATACATGCTTGGAGGAGCAGCCTTAGGGTGCATCATGCTCTTGACTGGAATTCCTGCGGCTCCACTTCTAGGATCAATATTAGGTGCTGGATTGCTAAGTATAAGTGGTCAGCTAGAAGTAGCTGCTTGGCCTCTCGGAACAAAGACAATACTGGGGATAGCGATAGGAACAGTTATTGGTACTGGTATTAATAGAGAGACATTAGGAGAATTACAATTACTTTGGAAACCTGCATTGATTATTACGTTTACCCTTTTGATAGCTGGGATTCTAGTTGGATTATTGATTAGCAAGTTACTTGGGGTAGATCAGACTGTGGCCTTGTTAGGAGCAGCCCCTGGTGGAACTATAGGTATGAGCCTAGTTGGAGCAGAGTTTGGGGTTGGGGCCGCTGTTGCTGCTTTGCATGCAGTGAGATTGATCACAGTTCTTTTTTTGATACCTGCAATAGTCAATTTTCTTGCCCCAGCAGGTTCTATTGATGTTACGAAATAATTTCTTTCTATGGTATCGATAGCATGTACTAATTTGTTAATTAATTTATTATAATTTTGTTCTTTGAAAATATTTGAAGCATCTTGAGTATTAGCTTCAGTGTAGGTCTTGAGTTTAGGGCATTAACCTTCTCTAGTAAGTCTAGAGGGACTAGGCCTTTTACGTAATTGCGATCAATAAATCTTGGCTTTTAAAGCTTTCCAGGTTGAAATCTGTCTATTTAGGTAGTGATTATTTTTTTGAAGTGATTAATATATGCTCTGATTTAATAAATGAATAATTGAACTTTTCAAATCTAAAAAAGAAAACCTTTGCGTCTGTATTTTTAGCAGCTTTCTGCATCCCATTGGCCCAGGCAGAACAATTAGGTACTCAACAACTTTCTTCTATTATTCTTGAAGACAAAAGTATAGAGAATGAGATCTATATTCAACGACCAAAAGGAGTAATGCATCCCACAGATTGTAATCTTTTTGTTAATCCAAGATCAGTTGCGTGTTTGGGGCCAGATGATTATTCCTATCAACCACAAGATAGGTTAGATCGCCTTGTTATTAAAACAGCAGAATATGCTGGTCGCTTTGTGCCTCTTTTAAATAGTAATGCTGAAGGCAGTGCTTATACCAACATCGTAATTGATGATGGTAGACAACTTATTTCAGATGCTGGATATAAATTAGTTAACAACTTTAGCAATGATCAGATTCAAAAGATTCCTTTCTTTGCACAAACAACTGTTACTGTTAGCGGAACAAGTGATTCGCTAACAAATTTTTCTGTAGACAGCTTGATGAAGCTTAAAGAGATGGCAGTTGATTCTGAAGGTGATCTTAAAACATTATTGTTTTCACAGGCTAAGTTATCTCGGGCTTCTTCAAGTGATAGTTCAACAACCAATTTGGGGTTAGGTATTCGTCATCGTCCTAATGATTTGTCAATGTTTGGTGGTAATGCATTTTGGGATTATCGCATGACAAATTATAGTGATGCACATAGCCGACTTGGTTTAGGTGGAGAATATTTCAATCAAGGTTGGGAACTCAGAAATAACTGGTATATGTCGATCACCGACAAAAAGACTGTAACTGTAGATGGTAGTGAATTTACAGAGAAGGTTGTCCCTGGGTGGGATGTGGAAGCCGGTTATAGATTCCCAAATCGTCCAGATATGGCTGTCTTTGTAAAAGGTTTCAGTTGGGATTACACACACACACAAGACAATAGTGGGGTAGAAGGCTCGTTTAATTGGCAGGCAACACCACATGTGAACTTAGAATTCTGGGCTTCTAATGAACTTTTCGCTGGGAAAACAGTTGTTAATTCAAAGTTGCCAAATACTGATGAAAGATATGTTGGTTTGAGATTTAAATGGACTGCGCGTCCAGTTAAATTCGAAAAGCAGAATATCAAGCAAAATTTGTTAACCCAAATGACTCAACCTGTTAGACGTAAATATGATGTTTTACTTGAGCGATCAGCTGGTGGATTTGCAAATAGAGCTAAGGGCTCATAGACATTAAAACTCTGTCTCATTATTCAATTTAAAAACAACTTACAAAAACAATGAACTCTTTTCAAAAGAAACTTTTAAAAGCATCATCTGGCCTAGGGTTTTGCCTAGCAACATCTTTAGTTTTTTCTGGAACAGAAGCTAAGGCAAACTCATGCGAAAGCTTATTTGGTAGCAATCCATCCAGCATTAATAATTCTTGTTATATAACTCCAGAAACATATAGAATTACTGTTTATGAAATGGGTTTATGTACATCAGACCCTCTTGCTGGTACTTCTATTAACTCTAGTGATGATGTAGTTACTGATAATACAATTGATGAGTCAACATGTACGGCTACCTTTCAGTCTTCAACAGGGAGTCAAGTAAATCTTGGAGGAGGAGCTACCGCCACGCTGAGTGGGACAAACTTTAGGCCAGCATCAGGCACTTATCCACATGCTTACATCAAAATAAAAAATACTTTTGGATTAAAAGGTTCTTATCAATTAGCAGGTACTAATTATTATTCAATGGCTAGTGGAGCAAAAACTCAAAATTCTAGTCTCAATGCTGAATGGGATGAAGATCTTATGGATTTTAACAATGGCGCTACTTGTGGAAGCAACCCAGAGCTAGCAGGTGCAGAGGTATTTACAACAGGTATCACTGGAACGATGAAAGCAGTAGTTGCTCAAGTTAGTAGTGGTACTTATGTAGGAGATAGTTCCTGTGGTAGTTCAACAAGATTATTTGGCAGTTTTGCTCCTACAACACCAGTAACTATTAAGGATACCACTCAAGGCTTGGAAGTAACATTTAGTATTACTAATAGAGGGATGACAATTATTCCTGATGGCTCCGGAGGCATGCAAGGTTTTGCAGGTGGACCTTTTAGTCCTTCTTTTGAGACCTATTAGTAAATTTGTTATTTAGTTTGTTTGCAAATCAGACTTAAGCTAAGTAAATGAGATATTGATATTTCTAAAGGAAATTTAATACCTTTAATTAATAATAATATTACTATCAAAGAAATTAATTTTGTGCTCTCAAAGACATGTTTGAATAGGCATAATAGAATTATTTATGTAATCTTGATGATGTTACTCAAACCTTTTGCCTTGAACATCATAATAAAATGACTACCCTCTCAATTGTAAGTACTCTATATAATTCCCAAAAATATATAGAAGACTTTTATCAAAGGTCTTTATTAGTTTCTGAAGATGTCTTTCATGATATTGAGTTTATTTTAGTTAATGATGGCTCTCCTGATAAATCTATAAATGTAGCAACATCTTTATCTGAAAAAGATTTTAGAGTTAATGTAATTAATTTATCAAGAAATTTTGGTCACCATAAAGCAATGATGACAGGGTTGAAATATGCTCAAGGTGATCTTATATGGTTAATTGATATTGATCTAGAAGAACAGCCAGAATGGCTCACAGAATTCCGTGAAGTTTTGAATAATGAAAATGTTGATTGTGTTTATGGGGTTCAATCCAGTCGAAAAGGAAATGCTTTTGAAAAAATTACTGGCAGTCTCTTTTACAGCTTAATTAATATGCTTATTGGAATGGAGTTTCCTCGTAATATTGTTACAGCAAGACTTATGACTAGTAGGTATAAAGAATCTTTATGCAAATTTACGGAATCTCATCCTGTATTGAACTACCTAACTTTATTGACAGGATATGATCAAAAAGCAATAGAAGTTGAGAAACTAAGTACATCACCTACCTCGTATACCCTTAGTAAAAAAATTCATGCCTTTGTGGATAGCATCACGAGTTCAACCTCTGCCCCCTTAGTAGGAATGTTCTATTTAGGTATTATTATATTTATACTTTCACTTTTCTTATCAATAGCATTAGCTATTAATATATTAGTATTATTGAACCCTGTGCCAGGATGGGCTTCTATTATAATTTCTATTTGGCTTTCTACTGGATTACTAATATCATCATTAGGATTAATAGGCATATATGTAAGCAGAATATTTATTGAAACCAAACGAAGACCTTATTCTATTGTGAAAGAAATATATGGGAAAAGTAAGTAGTTACTATCAAATTAAAGAAATATCGCATTTAGATTGTAATATTTAATTAAGTTACTTCAGTAAAGTTTTTATACAAATAAAGATTATATGCAGTCTAATACTAATTATTTGAATCTTCTACAACATTCATTCTAAAGTAAATTCGATAGTTTTTATATTTAAAATATCCTGGGTATAAGTTTTCATCAAAAGCTCTTGAGGCTAGATATGCGTCTAAAAGAGATGTCTCATTAGATAATTCAGAGTCTTGAGGTGTTCTTTGTGCTGTATATGTTGTGGCTTTTGATTCATCTTGATGAATTTCGATCTCTAGTTTTAATGGGTCTTGGATAATATCTTTCAACATATTTATTTCCAATCTATAAGATTTTTCCAGTAGATCTGAAACATTATCTGTAAAACTCACATCATACTCTTGTTGCATTATTATAGGTCCGTTATCGCATCCAGATTTAATATGATGAATAGTGGTTCCGCTTTTATAATCATTATTAATTAAAATATATTCAAGATACCTTCCTCGATTCCTAGGTAAAAGTGAAGGGTGGCAATTTAATGCATATTTAAATCTTGAATAAAGGCTTTCATTTATTAGAAGAGGATATCCAGATGAATATAAGCATGAACCTTTGGAGTAACTATGAAATAATTGAGATTTTTGCAAAGACTTAGCTGTAAATATTGGAATCAAATGTTTGATTGCAAGGTTAAATATCTTTGTCATATTTCTTGTGTACTTAATATTACTTGGGACCACTAAACCGTAAATCTTTATGCTCTTAGATAGAAAAAAATCTATCAAGTCTGAGCGATCATAACCAGTAAAAAGGAAAATACTATTCAATTAACTCACTATTAACTATTTAATCCACCATAAATATAACCATTTCATGAAAATAATTGCAAGCATTATTAAGTTTTTATGCGAGTTAAGATTAAAACACCTATTAAGATAAATGAGAAGCCAATATAAAAGTTCCCTTCTAGTTTTATCTTGTCAAGATAAAAAGAAATGATACTTCCAAAAAGAAGTAGGGTTGAAAGGTATATAGGCCAGGCAACTGAAAAAGGTATATTTGATTTTGAACCTATTTGCCAAAGTATAATTCCTATTATATTTAAAATTATACCTAAAATGGTATACCAGAACTCTCCTGGATGTAAGCTTGCTTTGTTAATTAAAGAAAGTAATAAATCAACTATACTTCCTTTTCTAATTAAATAACTTCCCAGAGATACAAAAAAAGATGTTAATAAAATAAGTATCACAATAATAGTAAAATGTCTATTGGGTTCTTTTATTTTACTAAATTCCTGAGAATAAGTAAAACTTGTTTAAAATATTATGAAAAACATTTTTCAAGTCCTTCATTAATTAATTCAGAGTTAATAAAATATTGATTTTGATTAAATTAACATTTAGTGCTAGCATTGAACTGATTTAGATATGATTTCATGCAATATTTAGCAAAAAATATATTGCAGTTCGATGCTTGGGAGGATATATTTTTAAATCTAGAGACTGTAGCGAATAGTCTGCAGGATGGTAAATGTATTATTCTCAAATCAGCTTTTACCAAAGAATATTGTAAGAGAGTTAGGAGTTATTTGAATAATATATCTTCTAATACATTTCCCAATTATTATCCAATAAGTAATAATAGCCCTAATCATTTCAGGATTAATTTAGAAGATGATAGGGCTAGTGTGAAAGGCTTTTTCTATCAATTTAATTTCTTCCCTCATAATCAGGATCTTTTAAATACTTTTAATGTCTATAGAATGGTATTTGAGGCTAAAGATAAGATATCTGCATTAATCTCAAATAATGACTATCTATATAATAGTCTTAAAAAGCCACCGCATAATTACATTTCTAGAGTAGGTTATCAATTTTACCCAATTAATAAAGGTTATTTAAGTGATCATAGCGATATAGTAGGGAGCAACCAATATGTCGTACCCACTATATTAATGTCAAAAAAAGGTCATGATTTTATTTCAGGTGGATTTTTCTATATAATGAATGATGGAACCTATATTTATCCAGAAGATTATACTGATATAGGAGATATGATTTTTTTTAACCCAAGACTTAATCATGGAGTGGAATTAGTAAGGTCTAATTTGATTTGTGACCAAGAACTTATAGATACACATGGTAGGTGGATGGGGTTTGCTACAACTTCATCAATTACATAAAGCGTCTATAATTATTATTAAGTTATAGAATAAAGAACTGATTAAGTATGGATGAGTTACCACTTAAGGAT
Organism: Prochlorococcus marinus str. MIT 0918; assembly: GCF_027359415.1. Taxonomy (NCBI): domain Bacteria; kingdom Bacillati; phylum Cyanobacteriota; class Cyanophyceae; order Synechococcales; family Prochlorococcaceae; genus Prochlorococcus; species Prochlorococcus marinus. Next base: position 834,944 of record NZ_CP114780.1, on the reverse strand, counting down.
ATAAAACTAGTAAAAGCAAGATATCTAAAGAACCTAAGCTCTTTTGGTCATGATCAGAAGTCCCTAGGCTGGGGAGAGAAAGGAAGGCAATTAGAGAGGTTTAAAATTTTAATTGAGATTTTAAATATTTCAAAAAGGCATTTATTCTCAATTAATGATATTGGAGCTGGATTCGGCGACCTTTATAATTTCCTTATTGAACAAGGTTATAATATTAAGTCATACCAGGGCTATGAATTAGTCAAAGAACTTTGTGAGCAAGGTAATTTAGCTTATGGGTCTAGAAAAAACTTCAAGTTATTTGAGGGAGATTTCCTAGAAAAATATACTAATGAAAAGATTAATACTCAAGATTACTCCTTAATGTCTGGAATATTTAATTTTAAAATTAAAAATGGTAGTAATTATGAATATATAGAATCTGTCTTGAAGGCATCTTTCAATACATCTTCAATTGGAATAGCAGCTAATTTTATTACAAATAGGGTTGATTATTTAGATGAAATAATCTTCAATGCTGACCCCGCTCGCATTATAGATATTGCCTACAATATTTCTCGCAGATTTGTTATTGACCATAGCTATTTCCCATTTGAATTCAGCTTAGCTATACTTAAAGATCAATCTTTTGATGAAAATTACCCTGTTTTCAATGATAAAAGGATCCAATATTTAAAATGAATATAGTTCTTATAGCAGGAGGCTCTAATCAGCTCCCATTAGCTCAATACATCTATGATTCAGGATATAATCTTATCCTTGTAGATCCATATGAAGATTCACCCTGCGCCTTCTTAGCTAGTAAACATATAGTTAAGGATATAAGACACTCTCTTGACATTGTAGATGAAATTATTCAGGAGGAATTACAAATTGATGGTGTTGTTTCAGATCAGTCGGATGCAGCTTTAGAAACTGTTTCAATAGTCTGTAGAGAATTCTCATTAGTGCACATGAGTTTGGATACCATAAAAAATGGCATTAATAAAATGTCTCAGAATAAAATTTTGAAAACTAATAATGTTTGTGTCCCTGCCACTATACAAGGTTCAATTGGTGAAGAGATTAGACTTATTAATGAAGCTTCTAATAAATTGGACGATAAAATCAATATTATTATTAAGCCAGCTGATGCTCAAGGTTCCAAAGGAGTTTCTCTTGTTACCGATAGGTCCTCATTAAATAAATCCATTAGTTCTGCTTTTAGTTACTCGAGAAGTGGAATGATTTTAATTCAGGATTTTATTGATGGCGTAGAATATAGTGTCGACGGAGTGGTGTTAGATAATAAATTATATCCATTAGTTATTGCAAGAAAGTTTCATTACTCTTCTAATCCATGTATAGATGAGAGAAACACTTTCCTTGATGATATTTCAATAGACATAAAGTCAGATTTAATTAATTCTGCTTCTAATTCAGCAAACGCACTAAATTATAACTTTACCTTAATACATGCAGAATTGATAATAGAAAGTTCCACTGGCTTACCGTATTTAATTGAGATTTCCCCGAGAGGTGGGGGAGGCTCTATCTCTAGTAAAATTATTCCATATATTACAAATTATTCAACTTCAGAATTTCTATTAAATAGGGCATTGAATTATGATTTAAAAAAACCAAATCTTGATATATTAGATAAACAAAATAAGTATGTTATTATGCGATTTTTACCTGATAGAAATATTAAATATAGTAAGATCTCTATTGGGAAACCAAATAGTTCAGAATTAATCCATTTAGAGTTACCAAACGGCGAGGGTTCTTCTCAGTTAGTAAGAAATAGCTCAGATAGGTTAGGATATTTTGTAATTGGTAGCGATTCAAAAAAGAAGTTGTTAGAAGATGAGGCTTATCTATTAGAGTCAATTAAATACAATTAAACCATGATGATAGACCATTCAATTATAAAGCAATTGCCATCCCCATTGCCTTTTTGTCATAGCCATGCTTCTGGGACAAATGGGATTTATGTCACTTCAGGTATTGTATCTCTTAAAGACAATACTACAGGATTAAATGTAGGCGTATACAGCAACAGTAAAAATAGCGAATATACCCATTCTGTAAAAGAACAATTTAAAAGTATTGTTTATCAATTAGAATTAATAGGATCTAATATAGGAATAGATAAAGATAATATCAGAAACCATATTATTGAATCTAGAATATTTATAGTAGACTTAAAAAAATATTTTACTGATTTTAATGATGAGTACAAATCCTGGATGAATGGTTTGACTAGTTTCCCTGCAAGAACAACTATTGGAGTTTATTCTTTACCTTCTAACGTAGTGATAGAAGCTTGCTTTGTAATTGCCCAATAAAAAACATGGCATCTAGTCAATCAACATACTCTCACAAAAATACATTACCTTATGCTTATTCTATTAATAATAGAGTAGCTATAGCTAAAGATAATCAAAATAGATATGATAAGTTAACCAATATATGTTTATTAACCTATGATATAGCTACATTATGTGGAATTAAATGTAATTACTTTTCGCCTGAAAATGATTATGAAAGGTTAACCATTCCTCTAGATAAATTATCTTCAGCAATAGGTTCAAAAGTCTTTTCTCTAAAAGGATGGGATTATTTTCAGAGTTGTGTAAAAGGGTTTAATTCACTTGGTTTAATAGCAGAACAAGTAATTACTACATTGCAAAAATATCAAGAATCTCAAGAAGAATATTATAAAGATAAAGAAATATTCTTATCTTCAAGGTATTTATTAACTGAAGTGGAAAGTTGTTATCCTGATATTCAAAAATACTATCATAAATTAAAAGCTAAACCATCAAATTCCCAAGCAATCTTACCATTGGCTATATGGAAAACGCTACATAAAAGACCAATTATATGCTCCACATCATCGAATATGGGCATATCTTTGCATGAATGTATAAGAGCCTTTCAAAGCAAGCCAATAATTATTAATGATAAGGAATATGTCATGCTTAATCCAGACGAAGGTTCATTAAGGATTTGGTGCCCAGATGAAAAGGCTGATTTTATGAATAATGAAAAGTCTAATATGTTGCACAGTCTTCAAGAGGAACACCCAAAATCTACAACACTTAAGACATATATTAATAGACAACAAAGAGACCCTGGTGCTTTAAGTGAAGCTTTATCTAGTGGAGGTTATTTCTTTCCAACTAATCCCCAATCTGAAGAGGAAATTCAGAATTTATTATTTGTTGGGTTAAAAGAATTAGCAGAGAAACAAAAATGTAATATTGACCAATTGCTCTTTGATGATAATGTCACAAAATTACTTGATTCACTTTGTGCTTATGTTAAAGAAAGCCAGGTGATTGTAACTAGAGGTGTAGAAGGAGGCATAGGAGGATTAATGCTTCCATATTTTATAATGATAGAAGAACATTTAAGGTTCTTTAAGGGTAAATATAAGACTTCCACATGGAATCAAGCATCTATTGGAGCAGCTTTAGCAGCTACTGTCATAGCAGATCAAGTTTTACAAAATAATAGTCTCCTTAAAAAAGGAACCTTAGAAGAATTTAATAAGCGGTTTAAATTTATTTCAGATAACTGGAATAAAGTAAAAAAAATTACTGTTAGTTCACATATTCATGGCTTATTTGACTTGGCTAATATTCAATCATTAGCTCAATTGCTTGGGGTAGTTGTTCTTAGACACACCTCTGGAAGGGGTACAGCTTTTGTAGGCCTTGGTTCATCATCTTATTCGAATGGCAATCTTTGTTTTGATATTTTAAATGACTCTGCAAAAAATTCTGGATCTTTTAAAGGAGGTTCAAGTTTTCATCCTGCAACACATACCCTTAATTATTTTTCACAAGCTATTATCTACGGTGAAGGAATTTACCTTGAAAAGCTAAATAATAACAATAGTATTAAATTTATAAAACCAGAACCTGCAGGAGCTGCAGCATTGGCTGGCTACCTTCTTTATTTACTGGATCATAGTCTTCTAAGCATTTATGAAATTGCATTTTTGTTAAAGATATATGGCTATACAACTTCATGCTTCCTTTCTTTTACTAACTTTAGTCCATCTCAAGAAGGAAAGGATTCATTTATTCAGCTTGCTTTTGAGGAGGGACCATTTATGGGGAATTTAGCAGCTAATATTTTAAATTTATTACAATATGAAACTGAAGAACTTAGAAAATATTATTTAGAGGAAAGTAGGATTTCTAAGAAAAATAGATCAAAGTTAAAAAAATCTAGCTTTATGTTGTTAGAAAATTACATTTACTATATATATATGACTGGCGATAATACTGAGCAACCTTCAAATAAATTAAGAGAACAGATTATCTTAAATCAATCTTTAAATGCCTTAGAAGATATTCCAAGGTATTCTTATATGAATAAACAATCAGTATTTAATAAAATATTAGGTTATTTTACATAATATGGAGAATTTTTCTAATGGAGCGCCTATTTTTGATTCGCTTACGCATCCTTCATTTTCTGGAAATTGGATCGGGAAGACGATGTTTTCAGATTCAAAATTTAGTACTTTAATAGCTTCTATGGCAGATAATAATATAGAGGCTGCTGTTGCATGTAATTATACTTTAAATGAAAACATTCCAATCAAAGACTTTGTACATAATTGTATTATTAACTCTAATAAGTTAAAATTATACCCATGCCTAATAATTGATCAATCCGTTATAAATAATCCTGATATATTTATTGAAAATATAATTACTATTATTCCAATTGAATTCCCAATTATAATTAAGATAAATGCATCTTATACGTCATTTGCTGATTATAAAAATATCATTAAATGTATACATTCTATATATAAAATTATAGGGAAAAAATTAATCCTTTATATATGTACTTATCCATTCCAATGTTCTCCAACAATGCGTCGAGAGAATGTATTTAAATTAATTGATGAATTAATTATTTCAAATCCCGATTATAAAATTATTCTTCTTCATGGAGGTACTGTTGATATTTTGAGATATTCGCAATATGCACAGCACTTCAATAATATTTATCTTGACCTATCTTTTACTTTATGCAGATATATAGATTCTTCTTTACTTTATGACTTTGTCTATTTATTTAGTCAATTGGATAAAAAGTTAGTTATTGGATCTGATCACCCAGAATATGACTATTTATACCTTCGAAAGGTACTATCAATTATTGAAATGAGGCTTTTGAGAACTATGAAAAATGATTTAGTAATTCAAAAAATGTCGAATGTTATGATAAGTAATATGGAAAATATAATTAGATTTTGATTTTTTCTTGATATCAAGCATTCAATATTTTTATGCCTAATTTAGAATCCTATTTACTTATAAAACCAAATACAGGAAATCATTGGTGCAGATCATCTGTTGGTCCTAGTTTTTTCAGAGTTGTTAATGAACATACAATAGAAGCTTTTATTACTGGTAGAGATGCTGATGGAATTTCACAAATAGGAAAAGCTATAATACAACAAAAATCTAATGGACACTTACAACTTTTATCTTTAGATAAAGATCCAATTTTTACTGTAGGAGAGACTGGTTGTTTTGATGAAAGTGGTGTCTCCTACCCATGGATAGTCCAAAATAATGGTAAAGAGTATTTATATTATGTTGGATGGGTTAATGGTGGGAAGAATAGGTTCCAAAATTTCTTAGGCTTAGCAATCAAAAAATTAGATCATCATCATAATTCAGAATATCTAAGAATCAATAAAGTGCCTATCCTTGATAGGACAAATGAAGAACCCTATGGAACAGGCTCTTGTTGCGTTTTTCAAGAGGGTAACCAATGGAAAATGATATATACATCTTTTTTGCCATGGAAAGGAGAAAGCTTCATAACTGACTCCCACCCTCATTCTCAACCTAGCTATAATTTAAAAATTGCTACATCTGACGATCTTATTAATTGGAAAAGAGATGGGACTACAGTCCTTAAGTATCAACATGGAGAACATATACATGGTAAGCCTGTATTAGAATTTAGTAAAAATGATTACTGTTTATGGTTTTCATGTAGAGGAAATGCATATCAAATTGGTAGAGCAGTTGGGAAATCTTTAAATAGGCTCACAAGATTAGATAATTTGACCTTTAAATCTGATTTTTGGATAAGTGAAACCCAAGAGTATGCATTCCCTTTGAAATTAGGTGATTATAAATATTTATTTTTTAATGGTAATGGTTATGGTCGTACAGGATTGGGGTATGCATTTATATGAATTATTGTGGTCATATTTTTAGTTTAGAAATTATAAAACTACTATTACAATGAGATATATAGATTAAAAATATATTTTTTATTGGCTACTATTATATCAACTAAACAAATGGTTAGAGAATCTATTTAACTAATAACCCAATATCCAACCCAATCGGGCTTCATACCTTCATCTCTGCAATATGGATCTGGCTTTAGCAGAATTGAATAGCCTTTTAATTTAATGATTTTTGCTTTATCATCTTGATGAATTTGATTAATTAGTTCAGTCCATTTAGTAAATGCTTTCTGCTTTGCTTTTTGAGCTGATGGAGCTACAACAAGTTCAATGTGGTGCTTTTCAAGCATTTCACCTGCTTGATAGCCGCCCAGATTTACGAACCAAAGTTTATTGGATTGGCTTGCATAAGGTATATTTTCTTGTACTAATGTGACCTGATAGCCATCAACAAACCTAATCAATTTATAACTATCAATATGCAAGCCTTTAGAGTTGCCCATCCATTCCGATTTCAGTTGCGGAACAGTTGATTCAATTGTCTCACCTATGACCCAACGAACATCATGCATCTCAACGTGTCCTCCAGGAATCTTCCCGCCTAGTAGTACAAGATAAAGATTCATTATTTAGTGAAAGGTAAAATAAAGATATCACTGATTACCATTGGGATGAGTCCAATTTTAAAAATATCGAAACCTTTTTATGACATACAAGATACAATATCTATATAATGTTGATATTTTGTCAACTATGCCTACTGGCCCTACATTCTTTTTTTAAGAATAGTCATCAAAAACTTTGTAAAATATGATTTTGGGAGTTGGTTGGTTTACCTCATAATTAGATTTGTATCTTGTTAGCAGCAGTAGCTTTTTAAGAAAGTAGTTTTTATATCACAAATATGTGAAGAAAAAGTTTTTTAAAATCAATCGCAGCTAGTAATTGATTAGGTGGTTGCCTTTAATGAAGTATCTCAACGTTGCTAAATCCTGGATTAAGCTTGTCTTTAGACTTGCTCTATATAGTGGAATGCTTTTCAATTACAGATTGCCAGGGCAGGTGGACTTAAAATATCCAAAAAAGTTTAAGGCGTAATAGGTAGATCTTTTAACGGATTGACAGCTTCTTTTATCGCAAAGCCCATTTGTATTAATAGACCTCATTGCAAGATCTAAAGCTACTCAGGAACTTTATTTTGCATAGGATTTGATGGGTAAATATGTTATTTGTATTTCTAGCCTTCGAATTTTGCCTTGTAGAGCATTATTCTAAAACCCTCTCATATAAATTCTTGCATTTGACTAATTTCTTGGATACGAGACTTTAAGAATCAGTGGTTACACTCAGGAATAAATACTAATTTCTTCTTTTTATTTAAGGGCTATAAATGGTGTAGTGATGATTTCGATATGACTTCTACACATGTCACTAATTACCTGAGTTGCAAATTGCCCAGGAAGCCAGAAGCAGTAGCATTTCTGCTTTCTGTGATTTGGAAAAAAACAAAGAAAGAACGCCCAAAATGGATTCTTAATGAGCTTAGACTTTATTAAGCTAGCAATGGCTTCAATTAAGAGAATAGTAGCGTCTTGTTTTATAGATTTAGCACTCAATTAGACATTTTTTATATTCGATGAATTTTATATTTGTTTCAGAGTTTGAAAATATTGAAGTTTTTTAAACGACTCAGAACAATTCAGAACAAGTTTAGAATCTCTCAATCATGCTCAATCCATTGATATGATTAAGATTTTTGGAATTTTGGCTTGTTGAGAGTAAAGTTTTTCTGGACTCTACCCCTTGCCTAATTAGTTCCCTCAGCGTACCTTTGTAGCAGCATATACATTTAAAAGTTGCCAAAAAAGCAATCAAAATTGATCGAAGTGCCTTGGGATTCAATTAAAGACACTCGAAAGTCATGGCTTTTAAAGAATGGTACAGAACAAGTTAGATTTAGCAGGTGTCCTATGGACAATAGTTCTTTTACTATTCAGAAAGATAAAGAACGCATTCTTACTATTCAGTCTTTTCAAGCTAGAGCTACCTATAGAAAACTGATAGAAAATGGTTATAAGCTAGGCAGATAAGTTCTTTAGAGAATTAATACGGACTAATTAATTGACTTCAAAAACTAAGTTTTTACCCCACCTATTTACAATTTAATCTGGGACTTGAAAGTCGAAGATAACAAAAATATATTTACTCTATTTTAATCAGCATATCCATCGTCATCTTGAGAATGAACTCTTAGAGGGGTATTTCCTGCTTGTTCGTACCAGGGGTGAACGTAAGCTTCTTTATCAGAGTAAACTTCACTCTTTAATTCATTTAGTAAGAGCTCAAAATCCTGAATAATTCTTTTAAGATTTCGTTTTTCCATTTTGAATTGATTATGTAAAAACAGTTTAAACCTCCTAGGATTATCCTACGCTACTTTTATAGATAAAATCAGTAATCTAATTCCTGATTAATTTTCGCTTTCTTAGTAGGATAATTCCTGACAATCCTAATCCTTCTTTAACTGATTTTCTTATTTGCTTGATTCCAAATAAAAGCTAGTAAGAACACCATCCCTATAAGGGGCAATAAAGATTGTAAGAAGCTAATAAAAAAAAAGACCCCAAGGCTACCAATGCTAAAAATAGCCCATCTGGGTAAACGCTTAAAACCCTCCTTAGCTTTATGGCTAGTGGGAGGAATTACTTCAGGGTCAATTGCCATTTGAGTTGCAAAAGGCTTTTACATCTTAATAGTAGTTACAAAATTAGCAATCCCTATTGATTTATAATTAACGCTTGATTAAATAAGAAAAATTAAATTTACTTTATGTCAAACTTTAGAGAAAGACTAAATGCTCATCTTCCAATTCTATTGCAATTGATCAGTACCCTATCGCTAGTTGTAATTGCATTGTCAGCAATATGCGGCTCTCAATCTTTAAAGGAGTTATCTGAATACCATGAAGCTATTCAAACAGAAGAATTATTGGGTAATCATAACCACTAAATATGCTTGAATTCAATCTTTTCATAAATTAAAGTTGAATAAATATAGATCGACTTGTTATGTTTTTCTATCTCAACACTGTTGCTTAAAAGATTAGCAAAGTAAATACTTGTAAAGGCGTACTTGAAAGATTTTATATAAAAGTTACTGTTGTATAATTGCTTTATTATTAATGCCTGTCACAGACTTTGATGCAATTATTGATGATTATTTTTTAAATGGTGCTGCAAGATTTATTGCAAGGAAATATGAAGGTAGAACTAATGATAGAGCAGTCAAAATAATTGACGAAATCAATAAAAAAGGTGATACGGAAATTAAGGCTGCTTAAATTACTTTCATTTCTTATGTACGTAGTCAGTTAAAAATTTTTTGATTTATAATTTACCTGAGGCTCAGCCTCTCATTTATAAATATATTAAGATGTCTTTACCATTACAGATAGCTTAATATTGATAAACTTATTAATCATGTCTTAACTAATCTTCTATTCAATAATCCCTTTTAAATTTAATAAGTAGATCCAAAAAATTGCTTTTTAATGGTAAAATTTACTTTTAGGCTGAAGATTAAAATACAATTTAGTTTGTATTCTGTCTTTCAGTCATCGATAAATGACAACAGAACTAGAATTTAGTGAGGTTTTCAAACTCCTCCATGCAATTAAGGAAGGAGATGAAAGTAAGAAAGGATCTCTCGATAAAATTTTGAGTGATTTCAAAACTACCGAAACAGCAGAAAGCTTCTTACATGAATTAGGTCAGACCTTTTTGTGTGTCGGAGTTGAGGAAATATTCAAGTATACAAACTCGGATGATTTTAAATTTATTGGCCAGTTATCTAAAGAAGAGTGGGATGTTTTCTCAAAAGAAAAAAATGGTGATCTTCCAGTTCACTTAGCAAATACGATGATAAATTATTTCAAGGATAATAAAATGGGTGAAAGCCTTATATTAAAGTGGGATAAATCTAAAGGTGAGATAGAGAAGCATGTAATGCCTATGGCAAGATATATCACTGAGGGACTTATTGATGTATTAGAGTAATAAAAAGGCTTTGAAGATAAATCTTTAATTATTTCCAAAGCTTATTAATTATTTATTTAGTCTTTTTAAGCCTCTTAATATTTAAATCAGTTCAGAAGTCCCAGTTTAAATCACTAGTATCTTAAATTATGGTATTATTTGATTTTGTGTGAATAAATATTTATTTCATAGATTAATTGTCCAAGTTAACTTATTAATTTAGTTGTATTCTTAATATTTGATGGACTTGTCATTGCAGCCCTGCTAATTGTAAAAGTAATATCTAATACATTTTTCTCATGATTAATAGCAACATCACAGAGATCCTCTTAGCTGCAATTCTCCTTGCATCAACTTATGATAAAGATCAGCCTGTGATTAAGTGGGGTGGTTTAGTGGTTGCTGTTGGCGCAGTTGTATCAGCCCTATTTGGTGGTTAGAGATTTAATCCTTAAATTTACTTACTGATTTTTTCTATTCAATTATTAACCATTTAGAGAGAAGACACTCTTGCTTTATGAGGTGTCTATCTTTAAGTGGTTTTTAATTGTCAGCTTGAAGTTTCTCTATAAGGGAGACTCTCATTAGCTTTACAACCACTTCAATAAATTAGTATGTGGTATATAAGTTAAGGTCACCAGAAATCTTATTGAATAGCAGTTTTACTGAAAATCTTTTTGAGGACCTAATTTAAATATTGTTTTAGTGAGAGCCATTTCTTACTTATATGAAGTTAGTGAACTAAAAGACTTATTTTTTGAGCGTACAATTAATACTGATGCGGTTTGCAAATTTGAATTATCATTCTAATAATTAGTGTGGAGGAGAGGTTGATTAATGACTATGGCTTGGAGTCTTTTTGACGGCAGTCGAATAAATTAGACCTTGGATATGAATAATCTGAATGCGATTAGATCTTTAATTTCTATAATATATCTTTAGGTGTAGAACAAGTCTATATATGATAGTCATTCCAAAATTATCGGCTAATTTTCTTAGCCTATCATTCTCTAGTCTCATTGATCATGAAAAAACTTTTTAATAAATAGTATTCGATAGTTATAAGAATTGTTAGAGGGACAATTTGTTTTATCAGAGTCTAATCAGGTATCTTTTGTAAATGATAATTTTATTAGCTATTTTAAGGCTTGGCTGCGTTCGAGATTTTGTCAAAGATTTCTTTGCCTGAATTCTTCATCGTTTTAAGGGATGTGCCCATGGCATGATTGGACTTAGATATTTTCGGTAAAACACTAATTATTTGTCTCCCAGACTTTTGGAAAGCTTTTATGGATGAGTCCATAACAGTAGAGACTTTGTTTATTGATTCTCTAAGTTGTTGCCTTGAGTCTTTTAGTCCATCAAGAGATGAACCCATTGCATTACCTGATTTAGGTATTTGCATTTTATATATCTTTCCAAAGAAATTATCTCCCGAGTCCTTTAAAATCTTAAGAGATGACCCCATTGCACTCCTTTCAGAGGAGTTGCTATATGCATGTGTTTCCATTTTCAAAGAAACTTTTAAACCAAGAGTAATATATAGTTGGGAAATTGCCAGGTTTAGGCGTTTCGATTTTCATTGAACTTATTCATACTCAATATATTCTTCAAGAGATTTAGAAGTACTCTTAAGCGTTTAATTGTCGTTGAGTTTACAATAGATTATTCATGTTGAAAAGTTACTAACAAATTATTGGCAGGCATTTCAAAAACTTTATACTTCTTGAATCTATTTATTTCTCCTAGCTCACTAATCTCTTCTAAATCTCTAACTCCCCAACTTGGATTTTGTACTTGTAATGATTGATCAAACAGCTCATTACTTGAACTGGTGTGCTTGCCATTTCGTTTAAATGGTCCATAGAGAATTAGTAAACTATCGGAGCCTAAAACTTCTTTAGCTTCTTGAAATAATGCTATTGCACACTTTAAAGGAGCTATATGAATCATATTTATGCATACGATTGCTTTCAAGCTGTAGAGAGTCTTTTTATTTAATGGCCAAGGTGGTTTTGCTACGTCTAAATTGATCGGACCTGGCATTTTCGTGGACAAACCTTCGTGATTAATCCAGGCATTAATACTTTTTCTATATTCAGGGTTTGGATCACTTGTGTGCCAGGTAAGAGAGGAGAAACGTTTTTGAAATGTAACTCCATGCTGGCCACTGCCACTTGCTATTTCGAGTATAGATCCTTTTTTTGGGAGCAATTGTGCGAGGACATCTCCTATATAATCTTTATTTCTTTCAGTTGCTGGAAAGAATAATCTTTCGTCCATTTCAATTTTCTAGTTTTACTAATTGAAAGATTAATGCCTTTCTCATGCTTTAAGAAAGGGAAGCCTTTTTGGTATTCTGCAGTCGCAAACATTTTATAAAATGTTTGTCCCGTAATTCAATGGAACTTACAAATAACATGATTGATACTAAATCGATTGCTTGGCTTGGTGGGGGAGTACTTGTGTTTTTCTTATTTGTTTTTGTGTATGTGCTTCAGGTCAAAATTCAAAAGTGGAAAGAAGAGAGAATTTCACCATTGCCTTTAGAAGGTTTTTTATCAATTACTAGCTACATATCTGCTTTGACAGGCTTAACACTTATGTTTACTGGTGTTTTGGAAACATTTACTTTTTCCCCACTTAATTCATTTATTTCATCCTTGATACTTGCTTTTAGTTCAGGAATCCCAATGTGGGGAGTGGTCAAAGGTTTATTAAGGGAGATTGAGTCAGGCGAAATAAAAGAGATTGAACCTGGTAAATTTTAATTCAATGAGAATCTATTGAAAGATTATATCTATAACAGATTGATGAATACTTCGATTTTATTATGAGAGTATTTTCATTGTTGATCCATAGTCAATTCGCTAACTTCTTGATAATCAAAGCATTTTGAGTAGGCATTCTATTTCAAACATCTACTATGGATTTATGTAATCAAGTGATTTTTGTATATATAGGCAACATGCCACTCTTATAGAGATCATTTTTTAATAATAGATTTACAGAGACAATTATTTATTCAAAGTTTCAATATAGAAACGGTCACTCTTCTGAAGCAGATTACTAGTGAAAATCTTCGAAGTTAGATTCTTTCTTTCACCATTGATCACCAGAGTACATCAATAGCATGGGTTATTTGAAGCTACAACCTTAGGGAGGGGTAGAGTGTTTTTATAAGAACCAGAGTGAAACATTCTAGTTTTAGCCCTCTTCCTGTACTGCTCAAGATAATTTCGTCTTGACTATCCCTTTGAGTTCTTATTAAGGGCTTTAAGCTTTTTGGAACTAATTATGCGAGGTGAAAACTTATTCATCTTGATTAAAGGACTTTTCTACTTTTGTTCAAAAATAAGATTTGTTTTTTTAGTTATATGGTCTAATTATCTTAAATGGAAAAATAAACGATACTTGTGATCATCTCAGTCTTATTGAAACAGGTATTCTTTTCTTATTAGATATTGATGTATTATTCCAATATCCATCTTTGGTAATAGCTATGATGAAGTCAATTTCATCGCCATATAGTTTTGCATAAAAAGCCTGGATTATTTTTGGTGAAAAAATAGAAGAAAAATTGAGAGCCTTTATGGAATTGATAGCATTGGAATTTGTATTACCTGTTAAAAGTAAAAACTAGAATAATGATTGTTTTTAAGATTTCTCATTAGGAAATACCATATGCAGTATGTGGCGCCTGAGTAACGTTTGCATGGACCTTATCAAAATTGGGATATAAACGAAGGTTGTTTAAAAACCTAATGGACAGTGTGTTTTATTAAGTCAGTCAACACATTATGGTATTAGATAATCAAATGCTTTAGGGGCAAAATTGATATTTTTAATTAAGCAGTCTTAGAAGTAATATTGTTACGCACCTTCAGTTTGAGGTCATCTCTATTTTCCCAAAGGAAAATCAATGTGAAAGGGCAAAACAATATTCCCAAAATTGGAACAATTAAATATTCAACCATCATGAAGATTTTATTGCTACTACTATTAATAGCTTTTACAACATAGATTGGAAAGAGAAGATTTACTTATACCATTTAAAAAATTTAGAGAGGTATCGACTTTCCTTTAATTAAAGATTAAACGAGATTTCAGGATTTCAGGGCCTTAAGTTTGGTTTTCTTCTTGGTGTAATCAAAGTTTTATTTTCTACTTTTAGCAATTTGTACATAAATCATGAAACTCATTAGTACTATTAAATCGAAGCCTATATGCCAAGGACTTAAAAAAGCATTACTCATTTTTTCCCACCATAACATTTCTGCCATTATCCCCTTTTAATTAAAGTGACGTAATGCCATAATAAAAAATTAACAATCAATATGTCTTCAAAACATCTCTAGCGATCTAACCTTTATTAGAAATTGCATTACTAACTTCAAGACCCAAGTCTGAAATTAGTTAAAAAACGTTCATATAATGTAGATAAAATCAATTATCAATTCTCATAAACAAAACTATTTCTATGAGAATATGATGATTTCTCTAGATTAAGGCTTTTTCTATTTGAAGTTTCATTTTTCGAAAAGCTTGGAGATGACAATTGTGAATTGATTTATTTAAATAGCTCAAAAATTGACTTAGATTCCAATTCTAAATTTTTATCACTGGAGGTCTATATACTGTTATGCCAAGTGATCTTATAGAAAAGCATGGGGTTGTTTTTCTGTATATCAGTTTTAATGGAATGGTTTGAGAGGCGAGACCTTATATATTGTTAGCAATGTCAGGCGTTTGTACAACCTAGAAGAAGAATCCAACTTTAAGGGAGAATAAATGTGAAAGATTTTTTTGTGAAAAGGTGTCCTATTATTAGTGTCCAAAACATTTAAAGATAAGATGCTTTGGCAAGAAATTTAAAAGAATTTTCATGGGACAAGCTTGAATCATCTTCTAATCACTTTCAATAGAAGCTCTTAATAAGATAGTTAATCCTTGATATCAGCTAAAAAAGACAAGATTGATTGACTAGGAAAATATTGGTTTAGGTAAAGCAACAATAGGGATTTGAAAAAAGTTTTCGTAAGTTCTTGATCTTGGGGAAGGTATTGTTTTTAGATGTTAAGACTAATATACATATTGTCTCCTGCTTAATTATAAGTTAGTCTAGTAGTGTTTATAATTATTTTCATGCTTACGGGTAAGGATTTATTAGCCAAAGTAAAAGACTTGGGTGATGTCTCAAAGTCTGATCTTGTTAAGGCTTGTGGATATGTATCCACCAAGAAGGGAGGCGGTGAACGTCTTAACTTCACTGCTTTTTATGAAGCACTACTTGAAGCTAAAGGAGTAAATCTTGCTTCTGAAAGCGCAGGCGGTATTGGTAAAGGAGGAAGGAAGCTGAGTTATGTGGCAACTGTTCAAGGGAATGGAAACCTATTAATTGGTAAAGCCTACACAGCTCTTTTAGATCTTAAGCCTGGTGATAATTTTGAAATTAAAATGGGGCGAAAAGGATTCCGCTTAGTACCAGAAGGCGAAGGTTAAAAATTTATTCCTTCCATTTCGAATTTTATTTTGCCAGCAATCTTTTTAAGATTGCTGGCAATTTTTTTAGAAAAAAACTTTTAGTTAGCTATTCCTCATGAGTTAAACCTTTTTGGGAAAGGTTCTAGATCTTTTTCTCATTGAAATACTTCATCAATCTCATCAGGTTCTATTAGGAAAAAATACATCACTTTACATTCTCCAGCTTTTGTTATTTCAAGCAAAATTGATTTGGAGTAAGTCTAGAATCTGAATTTAATTGGTTGTTTGTCTTGCATGCATCAAAGCCAAATGTTTAGGGTTATATTTCTAGGAAATAGCTACTAGAAAAAAACGATTTTTTTAATAGAGTTGGAATAGTGTGTCTATTTTGTTTGAGAAAATTCTTTCTTGTTGTAACAGTTGATAAAGTGAAAAAAGAATTATGTTTTATTGGCCTCGATGACAATGCAAGTTTGGTTAACCACTATTTTGCTCGTATAATTACATTTTTCCTTCAATGAGTTAAGCAAAGTCTTTTTAAACCTTATTTAAAAAAACTAATTATCCATAATATTGCTGCGACTCCAACACTAATCATGTATAAGGAAGGAATTAAGTTTTTCAATAAATCTTTATTCATTGGAGTTGGATTTTAACTGCAAGAATTCTTGATTATATAGTACTATGGTGATTAGCATATGAATGTAGCTATTCTCCATTAGTGTGATCAAGATTTTATTAGCTAAGAAAATGTAGGACAATTAAAAATTTAGAAGAGATGTAAATCCAAATAATTTAGATTTAGAAAAGATATGAAGCCATGAATCTTTATTTGCTTAGGAAATCTCATATGATTGTTTCGTAGAAAAGGTTGTGAAATTTTTTCGACTAGAATAACCTTATTTTTTATTTGTCCATCTATACCAATCAGGCTTTAGATCAATTTTAGTTTTAATTCTCTCATTTATAAGCTTCAAATCATTATGCTCCGGTTCCCAGTCATTATATAATTCATCTGGCCATTGCTCTTTTTTAAACTTTCGATTTGGATTAGGATTCATTTCTCTTCTTTTCATTTCATGTGTAAGTTTGATATATCTTTTGTGAAGATACTTGCCTTTATTATAAAAAAATTTTATATGACCCTTATTTAAGGTGAATTTTTTCGGAAGAGTATTTTTTGTTTTGAGCCAATTCTTTGACTTTAGAGATCTTGCTAGTGCAGAACCCACCATGAAAATTTCTCTATACTCTGCAATTAAATGTTGATCAGAAAGCTCACTTGGATCAATTAAATTGATTCTTGTCATACTCACCTTGCCTTAAAAGGGAAGGGCTTTTTATTATTTTCTATTTATATAATAGCGTCTTAATCTTCCTCGAGTAATTTTGCGTTATTTGAAGCTATGAAATAAATGCCATTTATTTCCCCATAGTTTTAAGTTTGATTAAGTTAAATCTGAATATCTTATTACGAAAACTGTATTACTGGATCAAAGCTAGTTAATCTTGCCAAATGGCTGGGTGATGGGGATTAGTCAGCCTTTGTTCAATTGATTAAAGCTTTCATTTCTTAATTGATAGCTTTTTTACTTCTCATTAGATCAAATGCTATGAATCTAGGATCTCTTTTTCTTCAATCTGTTTCAACTGGAATAATCACCAGTGATGAGATGAATTGGATAACAGCTAATCAGCGGTATTTTTCAAGACTGGAAGAAGCAACTGCACTTAAGCTAGGTAGATTATTTGATAGAGGACTTATTCAACTTGGGTGTCGAATAGAACCATGTATTGAATAATTGTTATTCAATATTTTCTTGAGGAGTTTCATTGATTTCTTTAGATTCTTGATTGGCTTGAATTTCTTGAGCTGATTTCAATTCCAATTGCTTTTGTCTTTCTTCCCAGGCTTTTTTGGCTGCTTGTCTTTTCAGCTCTCTTTCTTGAACCTTTTGCTCCCAATCTTTTAGAGGCTCTTGATTTAGGTTCAGATCTAAGTCCTTAGAAAAAATTTGCATTAATTTTCTTTTGACAAAAACCTTGAAGATTGACCAGCTGCTTGATTTTGGATTACCCATTTGAATGAAACCTTGAGTATTTATGGTGATTGTTTGTCATCAATTAAATAATTTATGGAATATTAAAAGGTAGCGATTTATCTGATGATAGAAGTAAATTTTGTACTGGTTGTTCACCATAATACTAAAGGAAGAAGAATATGTAATTCAAGCCATCCTGCAGCAATTAAATTAAAGAGCCCCATTATTTAGTTTTTTCAGCAGCAGCTCTATACGCCTCTTTTTATGAATAGAAATACCTTTCACTTTAAGCTTAATAGGATTCATTGTGAACTTGTATCGGGATGAACAACATAGTCCCTATAAAATATATATTATAAATAATGTAGCAACGACTACAAAACGTTCAACTCGCTACAAAGCGAGCCGCATAACAGCTTAAGCCATGGAACGGGGACTTAAGTTTATTTTGGAGCTTGATTAAATGACTACTCTTCTTTATCGCGGACTTGATTACGTTCAGCACAAAAAACCTGTTGCAAAAAACTGCACTGAGCTGACTTATAGGCGAGAGCATTATAATACTTGTAGAGACACTGCTAAGTCCGAGGTTCATTCAACTCTTGCTTATAGAGGGAGCAAGTATTCTAAATAATTCTGTTTAGAAAATCTAACCTTATGCCTCTATATCTTTAGGGGCTTTTTTGTGAAAAGAGATTGTTTCTTTGAATCATTTGTGAGTGATATACAAATTACGACTACTTATGGAATAATTTCTGCCAAGCTTCTAACTCAGTGGGGTTCTCAAGGTAAATCAAAGACAAATATAAGCACAGGCGCTTGCTCAAAGTTTATTTTGCGCCCAGGAGGGTTGTTTGGTTTTTGCTAAGCATTATGATTACAATTTTGTGGTTAATGTGTATAGCGAATTAGGCTAAAACCTCTATTCAAATTCAATTTAAAAATAATAAACCTGTTGAAAGGTTAATAACTTAAGTGTCAATGGTTATTGGGCTTGGGAGGGGGTAGTCTAGAAATGCTTTAGAAATAAAGGTAAACGAAGGCTTAGCTAGAAAATGCTGGTGTGTCCTTGGTATTGCAAGACTAATTAGGAGATAAAACAATTTAACCAGATTCTTTGTATTAACCTCTTTATTTTCTTATTGTAATGAAAGGCAAGAAATTTTTTTTTGCTAATTAATTATTTATTTTTTTAAAGACACTTCTTGCCTAAAAGTTGCTATTAGAATGATAAGAGATAGCCAAGTAAATATAAATATGAATCCAATCATGCTCTTTCTCCATTATTACAAAGTTCTAATATTCTGGACTCCCAGGCGGTAATAATATTGGCTTTCAATAGGAGTATAAGAAATTGTTGAATACGCATAGTTTTTTTAAATATCCTTGGGATGCTTACATAGCAATCTCAAGCCATACCACTTAATAGTACTTTTGTACTGCTATAAAGTCAAGCCCCTTTGGTTTGTTTTCTCTGGCAGCCTCTGCATGTTTAATTAAATAGGCTAACTTTGTTTATCAAAGCTTATTTCTTTTAATTAGCATTAGCTTTTCTTGAATCATCAGCAATAAGCCAAGTTCACTTCTCTTTACCGTAACTATTGCCCCCTTTGGAGTTAAGAATATTTTTTCATAGATTATGCCTTCCTTCATTATAATTTTTTCAACTTCCCCTGTAAATCTTCCTCGGGTCCAGTCTATAGATGAGGTTAGTTTTTTTTCTTTATCACGCATCTCAGTGACTGTGTTTTGGAATGAGAGCGATATACGAAGTGTGTTTTTATTTTCTTTAAAAGCTGGAGATTTATCTATAACTTTTTTTAAGTTAATTGTATTTGACTTTTGTTTTTGCATTCCGATGTCACTTCCTCTATGAAATTTGGATATTAGATTGCCTTGTATTCTTTCGTAGGATGACTCTAGCTGCTTTCTAAACCTTTGATATTTTGAGTAAATTTGATTCTGATTTCTTTGTAAACCAGTCGATAGAATCATTTCTTTAATGTAGTTACCTATGTTGTAACTAATCTATTCAATAATTGAAAGTGCTAAATAGTTAGACTTTACAGCATGTGAAAATCCAAGGATGCAGTAGAAAACATTTTTTGGTAATTTTCTTTATTCTGGAGTATTATTAATTTGCTTTTAAACGATTTTTCTCAGATTTGCCTTATAAGAGATAATATGGATACGTAAGTATGGAAAATCTTTAGTAATTGTAAGCTCTCTAATATTTATAGTTGCTAGAACTTAATTATATAATCTAGCTAGCTATTTATTTACAAAAGGCCTTTTCTTGGTTTGTCTTTATATGGTTGTTCCCCAGTAGCAGGAGGCTCAGAATCAGGTTTTTCTGAAAAGATTGCATCGCCCATTGCTTTCATGACATTTTTAATCCATCCTTTTAGTTTGGTTGTTAATGACTCTTCCATTTCTTTAGTCTCCATCGTTAACTTATTTAAGCTAACTGCTTTTTCTAAAACAACCAACATAATCAATAAAAGATATACAAATTACATTAAGTCAAGCAAAGCAGGCAACCTTCTCGTTTAAGTATTAATGCTTACAGTAGGTCTCCTTTGAAACTTTCTTGAGCATGGGTTGGTTATCGTTAATGATTATTAATTTTTTATTTGAGTATAATCTTATTACTTGATATATATTTTAAAGATAAAAGTTTAATTAATAACTCTTTAAAGATATAAGATTTATTTAGCATTAAGATTGTTTTGGCTACTTATCTCATTACGGGTTCCAACCGAGGAATAGGTTTGGAATACTGTAAACAGTTAAATCAAAGAGGAGATGAGGTTATTGCTTCATGTAGATCATCTTCTTCTGAATTAGATGCTATTGGTGTAAGAGTTGAGGCTGGTGTTGATGTGGCTTCAGGTCAGTCAGTATTAAACTTAAGAAATAAATTACAAGGAAAACAAATAGATGTTTTAATTCATAATGCAGGAATAGCGGAATTCAATTCTTTATCAAATTTAGATCCAGATAGTATTCTTCGACAGTTTGAAGTTAATGCATTAAGTCCTTTGTGCTTTACTCAATCGTTTCTTGGCTCTCTTAAAAGAGGTTCAAAAATTGTTCTTATGACTAGTAGAATGGGTTCTATTGATGATAATTCCTCTGGAAGTTCTTATGGATATAGGATGTCTAAGGTAGCTCTTTGTATGGTTGGTAAATCTTTGGCAATTGATTTGAAACCTAATGGCATATCTGTGGCAATTTTGCATCCTGGATTGGTGAGTACAAGAATGACTGGTTTTGTAAATAATGGGATTACTCCAGAAAAATCTGTAGAAGGACTTATTAGAAGAATCGATTCCTTATCAATTCAAAATTCAGGAACATTTTGGCATGCCAATGGAGAAATATTGCCTTGGTAAAAGATGGAGCTTTTACAATAATTACTTTTATATTGATTAATAATTGAACTAATATGGAGTTGTTTTTTGAATTAGAGAATAAACACTTATATAGAATTTAATACTTCATATTAATCTTTTTGGATGGATTAGTTAGGCAAAACGGAGTGCTTAGGTTCAATGCATTTGATTTATCTTTAAAAGTTTTAGCATTCGAAATACGTATAAGAGTGCTTGAATATATTTATGTCTTTCGGATGAAAAAGTGGCAGAAAAGCAAGCAGCAGCTCAAAGGAAGCTAGAGGCAGAAAAGAAAGCAGCAGCTCAAAGGAAGCTAGAGGCAGAAAAGAAAGCAGCAGCACAAAAGAAAGCAGAGGCAGAAAAGAAAGCAGCAGCTCAAAGGAAGCTAGAGGCAGAAAAGAAAGCAGCAGCGCAAAAGAAAGCAGAGGCAGAAAAGAAAGCAGCAGCTCAAAGGAAGCTAGAGGCAGAAAAGAAAGCAGCAGCTCAAAAGAAAGCAGAGGCAGAAAAGAAAGCAGCAGCTCAAAGGAAGCTAGAGGCAGAAAAGAAAGCAGCAGCGCAAAAGAAAGCAGAGGCAGAAAAGAAAGCAGCAGCTCAAAAGAAAGCAGAGGCAGAAAAGAAAGCAGCAACTCAAAGGAAGCTAGAGGCAGAAAAGAAAGCAGCAGCTCAAAGGAAGCTAGAGGCAGAAAAGAAAGCAGCAGCGCAAAAGAAAGCAGAGGCAGATAAGAAAGCAGCAACTCAAAGGAAGCTAGAGGCAGAAAAGAAAGCAGCAGCTCAAAGGAAGCTAGAGGCAGAAAAGAAAGCAGCAGCGCAAAAGAAAGCAGAGGCAGAAAAGAAAGCAGCAGCTCAAAAGAAAGCAGAGGCAGAAAAGAAAGCAGCAACTCAAAGGAAGCTAGAGGCAGAAAAGAAAGCAGCAGCTCAAAGGAAGCTAGAGGCAGAAAAGAAAGCAGCAGCGCAAAAGAAAGCAGAGGCAGATAAGAAAGCAGCAACTCAAAGGAAGCTAGAGGCAGAAAAGCAAGCAGCAGCGCAAAAGAAAGCAGAGGCAGAAAAGAAAGCAGCAGCTCAAAGGAAGCTAGAGGTAGATAAGCAAGCAGCAGCGCAAAAGAAAGCAGAGTCAGAAAAGAAAGCAGCAGCGCAAAGGAAGCTAGAGGCAGATAAGAAAGCAGCAGCTCAAAGGAAGCTAGAGGCAGATAAGAAAGCAGCAGCTCAAAGGAAGCTAGAGGTAGATAAGCAAGCAGCAGCGCAAAGGAAGCTAGAGGTAGATAAGAAAGCAGCAGCGCAAAAGAAAGCAGAGGCAGAAAAGAAAGCAGCAGCGCAAAGGAAGCTAGAGGCAGATAAGAAAGCAGCAGCGCAAAAGAAAGCAGTAGCTAAAAAGAAGACGGAACCTTTAAATAAAGTCGCTTTAGTAAAAAGAGCTAAAACAGTTTCAGAACAGAAAAGAGAAGGCAGAATTGAGCTCTTTAAAGTCTCTCTTTATCTTGATACAGGAAAAGTTTTAGGACTTGTTGGTATTGGTGTTTTCGCAGCTTCAGTATTGATGACCACTATGGTTTTCTTCCTAAGATAACCCAAGTAAAACTGCTTCAATTTCCTTCGGTTTTTAGTTGAGTTGGTGTTTGTTAAATGCCTAGTACTTTTTCAGTGCTTGAATAGAGTACGATTTCAATGGTTTTATCAGTGATTAGAGAGAGAATCCAAGAGGTTGTCGATTTTGCCAAGACGGAATCACCTTATCGTTCTGCAAACAAAGGATGGTTAACTAATAATATTTTTCTGGAGAGAGGATCTGGCACTGATCAAAACGCAAAAAAGTTTGATCAAGTAGTAAAAATTTCTGTTCTTTGGCAACCAATAGTTCAAATAGCTTTTTCATTGCTTTGTGCAATATTTTTGGCGACACTTTTTGCATTCACTCCTTTTGCTTTAGCTCATGGGAAACTTCACTTGAATATTGTCTCTTTAAATTCAACTACTCAGGTGCAGAAAACTTCAATTCCAACTGAGAGCAAATCTCTTGATCTAAATACTCAAGAATTTTCAAAAGAAGAAACAATCAATGATGTAAAAACTCAAAGTAAAATAATTTCTTCTCCCACTAAACAAGATAAGAAAGAGGGAGAATCAACAACTATTTTCTCTCCACGCGAGAAAAGTAATAACGTAGGTTTAACTTTGAGATTTTAGTGCTTACACCATATTGCACATGTAGTAGTAACCACTGCAATTATTAATCCACCCCATTTGATAGCTTTTTGTGGAGAATTAAATGTTGTCCCTACAAGTATTGCTGAAAGATTAATTACAATAAGCTGATCAGTGCTAGGTGATATCCCCAAAAACCCTGATGTTGCAAATAGTTCCATAATTGATTGTTAAATAACAAAATTATATTATAAAAAAATTTTTTGGTGCAAAATATTAAAAATCAGCAGGAAAGGAAAAACTAGAAAAATTGGTTGTAATTGGAAATAGTTAAAACCTAAACCTTTGCAGATTTTTTACCATCTTTAAGATATTTTCTATATACCTTATCCCCCCAATAACAATCTTCATAGAAGGTGAAAATTGAAAGAGCAACTCCTGCAATTAGGAAAGCACCTATCAGAAACAAACCATGAATAAATCCCTCAGAGGGTTTCCATGTTTGAGAAAGGGCAAGGAGGAAGTGAAAATTAGTCATATTCCAGCTTCGCTTCTTTTAGCATTTAATACCAACTGAAAGAAATACTCAAAAATCGTTCTTTTATTTAAAATGTCTTTCCCTGACTTTGTTTAGGAAATAGCAGCAGTTAATTGTCAAAAAGAAGAATTCTTGCCATTTTGAATCTAGAGAACTTTAAATTTGTGGAGACCACAGCCACCAAACAAAAATATCAATGCAAAGATTGCATATATGCTTACAACCCAAAAACAGGTGACCCTTCTCAAGGAATTCCTCCTGGAACTGCATTTGAAGATTTGCCCGATGGATGGATTTGCCCTTTGTGTAAAGCAAGTAAAGCAAGGTTCAGGAAGCTCTTTTAATTCTTTCTTTGGATAAAATTTTACTAGTAACTATTAACTTATAAATAAGAATCTATTTCTTAAAAAAGTTCAATGGCAAAGGGCCTAGAGTTTGAGTACTCTTTAATTGATCATTATGTTGACAGCTTAAGAGAATACCTTCTCCCAAGCCATATTCGATGCGTATATAAATATCCCCAGTCTTTTGATTTGCTTTAAGGAATACTGGGCCATTTTTTTGAGGTTTTTCTACTACCTTCATTGCTAACCAATTAAAATGATTTTCCATTTCTTTTAAGGTTAATATGGCAAGATTAGATGAGGATGCCATTATGCCAATAGTGAACCAATCGGCATCTGCAATATATTCATTAAGCTCTTTGTGTAAAGCTTTTTTCTGATTGTGACTAAGATTAGGAGCAGAACGAAGCTTTTCGAGATCATTTAAGGTTTGAATTTCTGGCTCATTCATTTAACTTAGAACTTATAATGTTATTTCTTAATAATATCTTAGAATAAATATTGTTGATATATTAAGAAGAAAAGTTAAATAGGAGTTAGGTTGTTATTCGTATTTTTTACTTATTGTAATCAATAAACTAATCTATCTCTCAATATATTTATATCTATATTAGCGCCTATTTGCTAATATAGATTAATTGAACAAAAGTGATTTGACATTAACTTTTATTATAATCAACAGAATCGGAGTGCCTGCTAGAGGCGTATTAGAAAATAAAATTTTAGATCACTTAAAAACAGATTCTTCTTCTTATGATTACATTACTATTTTAATATGAATCAATCAAATGCTCAATTTAGTCTGTGTGGTAGGTATCGATGGAATTTGAATAGAAGGTTTAATTCTTGTAAAAAGGAAATTATATTTATTGGTTTAAATCCATCTAAGGCTAATTCTTTTGTTAATGACCGAACACTAATTAGGCTAATTAACTTTTCTAATTTATGGGGTTACGGATCATTATCAGTTGTTAATTTGTTTGCTATTATTTCTAATAATTCTTTAGATCTTAAATCATTTGCTGACCCTATTGGTAATTCTAATAATAAGGAATTAAACAATAAAATTAAGGCATGGTCTGAAAAAGAACTATGTGACTTATGGCTTGGTTGGGGTGTAAATGGAAGTTATTTGAATAGGGATAAGGTTGTTTTAAGAAAAATCCAAAATTATTATAATAAGAGAGTTCGGAATTTCCCTAAAGCTTCTCAACCCTATGCGATTGGTATAACAAAAGATGGATATCCACGACATCCCCTCTATGTCCAAAACAAAACTATTTTAAAGCCATTCTGTATAAATGCTAAGAAAATCAATTGAAAACGTTGATGGAATGTCATTTTTAATTAATAATTAATTTGACTTTATGACTTTTATTTATATGTTATATATTTCAATTTAAAATCAATTAGGTAATTATTATTAGCAAATCAGTTTTATTTTATCCCTTTTAAAATGAGAAATTACTAAAGTAGTATTGATGTCTGATGTGAATTGTTAGAAATTCTATGGTTTCCAGATAAGCTCTATAAAGAAAAATTTATTTACAACATTAAGCAAAGAGAAAAGGCCTAGGGAATAACCTAGGCCTTTTCTAAAACTAATTAAGACAAAATTCCTTTTTGAGGATTCTGTTCGCTTAGACGTCAAATTTAGAAAGATTAGGTCCTGCAATGACACCAACCACTGCAAAGAGAACTATGGAGAGTACTCCAACTGCGGCTGCTGAGGGGTTAAATCCACCTATTGCAAAAGTAGCTAGAAGATTCATAAAAAAGAGCCAATACTTGGCATGAAAATCTTATGAGCATAATAACTTACCGTTCAAAGATGACTGAATCATGGAATATCTTCTTATTTAGTTGGATTTTTGACTTTCCCCCCAAGTCATTACCAATCTTCTAAGTGATCGATTAATTCTTAGCAGATTTTATGATCACAGGCTAAATCTCAATTTTAATAGTAGATTCTGCACTCACTTTTTTGAAAGGCTATAAGTCTTATATCTGTTGAACCTTTCTGCTTGGGTTATTAGGTAGAAAAACAACGCTGGCTTAAGCCATTGAATAATCAACAAAAGATGATCTAGCTAGATTCAAAAAATAGTACATTTCTTATACAGAAAAGTTTTCCATGAAAATAATTCAAAGACCTATTACGCCTTTAGAAGAGTTTGAAAAGGCTTTAGAACTTGCAGAATTATCTGAAAGTGATAAGGAATTAATTGAATACATCAGATATAAAGGTGTTTTTTCACAGCCAACTATCGTTAAAGAGCTAAGGCTTAAGACTAAGCCTCCTGTACTATCTACTCTTTGTGTGGTTTGTAGAAAAATTGGCAAGTATATGCCAGATCACTTTGGGTTGGTACGTGAGTGGTCTAAATCAATAAATGAGCATGGAGTTAAATGGGATGGTGACCTTGTATGCAGTGCCACTAAAAATATTGATGGAATACTGTTGACGCCAGAAGCGGGTACAGCCTTATATGACATTCTTGCAGTTCATAAGGAGTTGTTTTCTGGACTTAATTGATCAGAGTAGAAAAAATTAAATAGAAAATCATTTAGTTTTATTTTCTTTATAAGGTATTAATAATCTTTGATATTCAAATAGTTCTGATTTGTTTAAGGGTATAATATAAAAAATACTAAGAGAAAAGTCTTGCTGAAATTAGATTTATCAAGTTTGTTTTATGCCATTCCTTTTGCATAAACCATTGAATAAACAGGCTCTGCTGTACCACCTCCATCTTGGTCATCATCATCATCACTTTCAAATCCTGAGATAAGTGCTATAAAGCCACCTAGTGAAAACAGAGCGGAAAAAAGAATAGTTATTAAATCTGACTCCAAAATTAAAATTAAAAATTTTAGAGATTGTAGTTGATTAGTTTTGAATTCGCGAATGCCTTTTATATGGATAGGTTTTTTGAGCCTTGTTTCATCAGTTATCTTATGACCAAAGTTATAACCCCAAAAACAAGGGCTGCCCCTACAAACCCAAGCCCAACCAGTACCGCGACTATGCCTGTGTTGAGATATACGGAGACTGTTGCCAATTCCTTTCCTTTTTTGTCAGTCATCGAATTTATATCACTGACTGAGATTCTAAAGGGCTGTGATCGCTTTTTGTGAAGGCTTACAAGATATTTGTATTTTATTTTTTCATACCACAATACAAGCAGTTTTCTGGATTTCCATAAAATATATTTTTAGGTACTTTCTCTAATATTTTTCAGATAATAAAGTCGCCTTTCAAATAGAACCTAAGAAATTAAACATTTTATGACTGGGTAAATGATATCTTTCTTATAACAAAGATTAGCTCGATTTAGTTATTGATTTGAACCAATAAAAAAATGATGATCAATTTTAGTAAGCTATTTTTATCTTGGATAAACTCTTTTAATTGCTTTATATTGAATTTAAAAGTTTTAATAAATTGCTTATCCTTTCTACTGGTTATTTTTAGGAACCCTAGTATTATCAATTCAACCAAGCTATTGTTGATTTTGACTTATGCTTTCAACTGAAACACGTTTGCGTTTGGAAGAAATTATCAATCGATTGTCTGTTGGTGGATTAGTTAGTTTAGAAGAAAGAATCCAGCTCAATAAATATTCAATGAGAGTTCCTTTCATTGCAGGAAAAGTTTCTCAGGCGATTAGGAAAAGAGAATCTATATAATCAAACTTAAGATCTTTATTACTTTTATAAGATTTTTAAGTAAGAAATTTGAAAATTTTCTAGTTATAGAAAGAGACAGGAGACAATTAGCAGTTAAATGCTTGTTTTAGCGTTGACTCCTGCCTGCATCTTGGATACAACAATGGATCACCTCCTTAATTACAATTGTAATTAGACTATCAGGACTATATGTGTTGATCAACTTTAAATAAAAAAAACCATCTACCTCTTCCTTAGTTTTGGAACTAGCTTGATAAATACTATCTTTAGACGGATTAAATTATAACTATTCATGAATTAGTAAGTTTTAAGGACTTTTGTTGAGTCTATAGATCAGATCTTGTGCGATACTTCTTCCAAATTTCTTTATCTTTCGTGGCTAAAGGCTATTGGGTCAAGCAAGTAACAATACAAAGTACGGATTTATTTATTGAATACATCCAAACTGTTATTCCTTGGCTGCTTTCAGTAGGTGGGATAGTGATAGCTAAAGATATAAAGCAAAATTCTGACTTAAATGAATGGGATGGAGGCCAATTAGGTGTAGTTGTAGAATTTGAATCTAGAGCTGCAGCTCAAAAAGCTTTTGATTCCAGCGTTTTTCAGGAATATATTGATCTTCGAAGGTTGTCTTCTGATTTGAGTTTATCAATTTTTGGTTAAGATCTAACTCATTGCTATATAGCTTTTAGAATTAAATTCCTACAACAGCTAAATATTTTTGTTTAAAACGATAGAGGTTTTCATAATTGATTATTAGAAATGAAAACACTCTCAAAGAATTTTTATGCCAATACGTGAACAATGGCGCTCTAGATGGGGTTTTGTCTTTGCAGCTGCAGGGAGTGCAGTTGGATTAGGAAACCTTTGGGGCTTTGCTTATAGAGCTTCTGAAGGAGGGGGGGCTGCTTTCTTGCTTCTTTACATATTAATTGTCTTAGTTGTTTGCTTGCCAGTACTGGTAGCTGAGATGGTACTTGGTCGAAGCACTGGGTCGAGTTCTCTAGTTGCTCCAGCTAAAGCTGCTGGATCTAGATGGGGTGTCATGGGTTGGCTTTTTGTTATAGCTCCTTTAGGTATTGGCTCTTACTATGCAGTATTAATGGGGTGGACTTTAGATACATTTTTTCATTCTCTTTTCGTTGGTTTGCCTGCAGATAAAACTGAAGCGGCAGCATTTTTTGGATCAATTAGCAGTGGCGGGAGTGTTTTGATAGGGCAGATTATAAGCTTGGTTCTTACTGCAATTGTTGTTGTTGCTGGTGTTAGGGGAGGTATTGAACGTCTTACACGTTGGTGCATGCCAATACTATTTATATTGCTTTTAGGATTAGCTTTTTGGGCATCTACTCTTTCTGGAGCATTAGAAGGATATAAGGCTTTGCTCTCATGGGATGGCTCTGAATTTTTTAAGCCTTCAACAGTAAGAAATGCGTTTGCTCAGGCTTTCTTTTCTTTGAGTTTAGGTATTGGGATCATGATTACTTATGCATCTTATTTAGGACGTCAAAACAAATTACCTAAGGAGGCTATTGCGGTTGCCTCTCTTGATACAGCAGTTGGTTTATTGGCAGGCCTTATGATTTTCCCAATCATGTTTAGTTTTGGATTAAATGAATCAATTAGTGAGAGTACTATCGGAGCCTTGTTTATTGCACTCCCTGCTGGTTTAGGAACAATAGGGATAACTGGAAGAATCGTGGCTGTTATTTTCTTTGCGCTTGCATACATAGCAGCAATCACTTCTTCTATTTCATTATTGGAAGTACCAGTGTCTTCGGTTATGGATAGACTTGGTTGGAATAGAACTAAATCAGTAATTGGTGTAACATTTTTATTGTTTTTATTAGGATTGCCTTCAGCTTTTGATATTAACTTTTTAGATAAAACAGATAAAATTGTGGGACAGTTGCTGTTAATTTTGGGAGGTTTTTTATTATCGATTTTCCTTGGCTGGGTCATTCCAAGAAAGTTTGATGAAGATCTTTCCAATTCGAATTCAAGTCTTAGAGTTCGTAGGTATTTGAAATTCATGCTTCGATGGGTTTCGCCACCAATAATTGCATGTGGTTTCATAGTTAGCCTTATAGATCTTTTTCAGAATTGGTCAAGTTAACTTTTACTTTATAAATGAAGCATTTTTAATTTATTATATGGTTTTAATGAAGTTTACTTATTCATGGCTCGTTTAATAGTTCTTCAACATATAGAAAGAGAAGGGCCTGGACTATTTGAGAAAATAGCTTTAGAGCGTTCGATGAATGTAAATATTTTCCGCTTATATTTAGGGGAGCCAATCCCTAACATATATAAAGATGATCTTTTATTAGTAATGGGTGGCTCTATGGGGGTAAGCGATATATCTAACAACATGTACCCTTGGCTTTTAGATGAAGTTAATCTTTTAAAAAATGCTTTGAAAAATAATATAAAAATCATCGGGATTTGTTTAGGGGCACAGCTTTTGGCATATGCAGCAGGTGGAAAAGTTGAGCCATTAAGTATAGGACACCGTATGAAAAAAAAGGCTGAAGTTGGTTGGGGTAATGTTTTTTTTTAAATAAAGACAATCCATTAAATCAAGCTTTTGCAAAGTCTAATTTGAGGGTTTTGCATTGGCATGGAGATAGAATAATTTTGCCTGATAAAGCAGAATTATTGGCTAGTAGCGAAGATTGCTTAGAACAATTATTCCATATTAATGATTTTTCATATGGGATTCAGTTTCATGTTGAAGTTGAAGAGAATGTCTTCTTGAAATGGATAAAAGAAGATAAAGAGTTTATAAATATCGCTTTAGGTCATGAGGGAAGTAATCATTTATTAAAACAAATAAAGTATATAGATGAATCATTAAGATCTCGTATTTTATTCTTAAACAAATTATTTGATTTATTGGGATTTAAAAAATAATTAATTCTATCCTTTAGTTATAGAATTAATATGATTATTAATTGGGAATATCTTTTATAGTTTTTAATCTATATATGTTTATAAATTATAATATAAATTATTCGTACTTAATGCATTGAATTGATTGATTTTTTTATTTTCGCTTTTAGATCTTATTTTAACGTTGCAGTAAAATAGTTATTAATCAAACTCTCTATGCTTACTCAAGATCTCGAAGAACTTAATACTTGTCATGTCAGGTAATTATTTTTTGGAGTTGAGGGCTTTATATATGACTGATTGCGCCTCTTCGATTTTTGACAAGTTTTGATTCTTCTGTCCTCTTAGAGCTTTGCCAATCTGTCTTCTTTTAAGTTGATCACAATGATTTTAGGACTAAAACTTCACTAATTCACCCTTCTGGAAAAGCACTTCAGCAAGAATTTAGTTGTTATTCATTTTTTACGGAAGTTGAACTACTCCCCCTTCAATACCAAAATGAATGTAATCTTTGTGCAGTTTTTAAAATACTTTTTTAACTTATGCAAACCTATGGAAATCCAGACGTCACCTACGGGTGGTGGGTTGGTAACTCTGTAGTAACCAACAAGTCAAGTCGATTTATAGGCTCGCATGTTGCGCATACAGGATTAATTGCATTTACAGCTGGTGCAAACACCCTTTGGGAACTTGCTAGATACAACCCAGAAATTCCAATGGGACATCAGGGAATGGTCAGCATTCCTCACTTAGCTTCTATTGGCATTGGTTTTGATCAGGCAGGTGTTTGGACAGGTCAAGATGTTGCCTTTATTGGTATTTTTCATCTGATTTGCTCATTTGTTTATGCACTTGCTGGCCTTTTGCATTCAAGAGTCTTTAGCCCAGACACTCAGAATTCTTCAGGACTTTTTGCTGAAGGTCGTCCTGAGCATAGACAAGCAGCAAAGTACAAACTTGAATGGGATAATCCAGACAACCAAACCTTTATTCTTGGACATCATTTAATTTTCTTTGGTGTTGCTTGTATATGGTTTGTTGAATGGGCCAAGTGGCATGGAATTTACGATCCAGCTCTTGGTGCTGTTCGACAGGTTGAGTACAACTTGAATTTGAATGCTATTTGGAATCATCAGTTTGATTTCCTCTCAATAGATAGTCTTGAGGATGTTATGGGTGGCCACGCATTCTTGGCTTTTGCTGAGATACTTGGTGGCGCTCATCACATTGCTACCAAAATGGGTTCTGGACTTCTTGGGGAATATACAGAATTCAAAGGTAAGAATGTACTATCAGCTGAAGCAGTGCTTTCTTGGTCTTTAGCAGGTATTGGTTGGATGGCAATTATTGCAGCCTTCTGGTGCGCTACTAATACCACTGTTTATCCTGAAGCATGGTATGGCGAACCTTTAGCACTCAAGTTTGGTATCTCTCCTTATTGGATTGATACAGGAAACATGGATGGTGTTGTTACTGGTCATACCTCTAGAGCTTGGTTAAGCAATGTTCATTATTACTTAGGATTCTTCTTTATTCAGGGTCATCTATGGCATGCAATTCGTGCACTAGGCTTTGACTTTAAGAGAGTTACAAATGCTGTAGCCAATTTGGATAGTCAAAAAATTACTTTGGCTGATTAACAGCTTTGAACTTATAGGCTGTTTTGGCCTGTAGGAACTAATTCAAAAAAACCTCGCCATAACTGGCGAGGTTTTTTTTAGCTCCTAAAGAATTTTAAATTGAAAACTTGCTTTCAGCTTCTTAATTTCATGCAAAATAGGCACCCAATCAAATATGTATAAATGCTTGAGTTATTACCCTTATAGACATTAAATTCAAATTGGCCTAGAAATAAATAGGCTTAAAAGAACTTTTTCAGTGAATTAAGAAAATTTCCTTCCACTTATTGGGAATATTCTTTTCATTGGTTTTAAGTCTTATTCAATTTCTCCAGGAGGATTCTTTTATGTCTAATCTAAAGGAATTTGTGCCTATTCTCATTGGATTGCCTATAGGTTGGTTTGTCCTCTTAGGAGCACGAGAGTTATTTAAAGAGGCTTCGGTAGTAATGAAAAGGTCAAATGCATAAGCTAAATTAAAAAAATAATTTATTTTTAGTAGGGTTCAAAAACTTTTTAATGGATTTCTCGGGATTAGCAAAGATTTCTCCTTTGTATGATTATTGGCTGTCAGCACAGACTGATGAAAATGAAGAGCAAAGGCTCTTATTAGCTAATCTTGAGAGTAAGGCTTCTTATTTGTTTGAGAAAGAGCCCTATAAGTGGGAAAATTTATTTCAAAGTATCGCTAGAGAAATTATTAATGGTGATCTTGAATCAATTCGAGGCATGAAAATATTACTTAGCACAATTAAATCTGATCAAAGGGAAAAGGTAATTAAGGCTTTTTCTAGAGAAGGGTTTTTTGATGAGTCTGTGATAAAGGAATTGAACACAAAGGAAATGGTCGAACCTTCTAATAAAAAAAATAGATTTAGATTCTTACGAATATTGCTTGTTATTTTCACTAATCCATATGGAATTGTAATTAGAAGAAAGAAAAATCATATTTATGAAAGGACAGGTGCATTAAGAAATTATTTAGTTAAAAACAGTTACTTTTCAGCTTGAATAATTATTAGATGATGTTCTAATTTGATTGGATTTTGTTCTTATGAATAAATTAAACTCTATATTAACTGAGTATCAAAGATCAAAAGAGGATAATAATGATGATTCATTATTTTATACTCAGCCTAGATTTGTTCATCATTTGGATGATGGTTTTCGTAAAAGATTAACAGAGTTATATAGAAAAGAAATATATCAAGATGCTGTTGTTTTAGATTTAATGTCTAGTTGGGTTAGTCATCTACCTAATGAGATTAAATATAAAAGAGTTATTGGGCATGGTCTTAATGAAGTGGAACTTTCTAGTAATAAAAGATTAGATTCTTATTGGGTGCAAAACTTAAATAATAGCCAGAAACTACCTTTAGAAACCGATTCGATAGACTTTTGTTTAATTGCAGCTGGTTGGCAGTATATGCAATACCCAGAAAGAATAGCCTTGGAATTAAAACGTGTACTTAGAACTCACGGGAAATTAATTATTTCTTTTTCTAATAGGGCTTTCTGGATAAAATCTCCTCGTGTATGGGTAGAAGGATCAGATATTGATAGGATTAATTACATTAAAAATGTTTTATTGGCACAAGGCTGGCCTGAGCCAGAGTATATTTCTGAAACTAATAAAAAAAATGGAGTCCTAAATCTAATGGGAATTAGTGGAGATCCTTTTTTATCTGTTTTAGCATCTAACAACTAATGAATTGATTTTTAAATCATAATCATACAATAATTATGATTTAGCTTTGTTAGTGAATTAAAAAGAAAGACTTGCATAAATTGTATTTATTTGCTTTTTTAAGTAAATAATACTTTATCAATATGCAAAAAAAAATAGAAATTTATGATGATTCTCTTTTAGGAGGAGCTGCTATGACTATAGAAGATTTACGAATGGTTGAATCCCAAGAGATTAAATGGCTTATGGTTTTACAAAATTCTGATCAAAATAACTTTGAAAATGCTGCGTAATAATTACAATCTTATTCTTAATCAGTTTTAATTAGAGTAGATTTATTTCTTTCGAAAATAAATTTAAGAGTTAATATCGCTGATCCAAGTAAAAATGTTATTACATTAAATAAAATTACAGGAAGAGAGTGTATCTCCCACCCATAGATTTCCCATAAAACTATACCAAATATAAACATAATAAACATTACATATGATATATCTTTTGCAGATTTTGAATTCCAAACCTTTAAAAGTTGTGGTACAAAAGCAATGGTTGTAAATGTACCGGCAATTAAACCAAGCAAGTCATTAGAGTCGATTTGTTCCATTTTTGAATAATTTTTTGCGAGAAGACTTTTTCTTCAATCTATTAAGAATAATTCTATAACTCGTATATTCTCAATAATTATCAGCTATAGCCTCTTGAAATATCTTTTAATGAATATGATCATACTTTGCTTCCCACAGTTTAAATTGATATAAACTTCATAAATAATAATAGTGTGAGATGTGAAAAATTTGTTTTGGTATGTAAGTTTCTATAAATCTATCTGCACTGGGAAACAAAGCTTATTTATAGTAAAACTTCTGAATAAATAGGGAAATTAAACTTATTTCTTGCTTTAAGTGAACTTAGTTCAATAGCTACACAAGCACCAGAAATTCTCTTTTTTTGTGAGGATAATATTTTTGATACACATAAAATAGTACCCCCAGTGGCTAATAAATCATCAACAATAGCAAAAGAAGTAAATTTATTAATTGATTCCTTTTGAATAGAGAGAGTATTTTCTCCATATTCTAAATCATATGATTTAGTAATTAATTCACCTGGTAATTTTCCTGGCTTTCTTGCAAGAATATGTGGCTTAGACGTTATTAGAGAAATGCCTGAACCAAGCAGAAATCCCCTTGCATCTATAGAAATAATAGCATCGGCTGATTCTAGGATAGGAGATAAAGACATCTTCTCTATTAACTCCTTGTAGAGATTAGGTCTCATAAGAATTGGAGATATATCTCTAAAAAGAATTCCATTCTTAGGAAAATTATTATAGTTTTTTATCGTTTCTTTAAGTATTGAATTTAGCATCTTACTATTTTACTGAGCTTGAATATATTTTACTAAATTGAATTTACTTTAATTAGAATTAATATTGAGAATTTTAATTAAAACGATTAAACCATAAGTGAAGAGAGTCTGTTAGTAATTAATACTTAGGTACTTTATCTTCGTTAACTTATTGGAATAACCTGGTCAGTTTTATGCTAAAAATAGATACTTAGATTGTTTGAATTAATGTCTAGTTCTCAAGATTTTCAGGCTGTTCATGACCATAATGATGCAATAGATTCCTATTTTGAGTGTATTACAGCTTGCACTCTAGGTGAGGATGAGCAGGAATGTATTACTCAATGCTTAGAGTCTCATCTGAAGACAACATAGAGAATGTGAATTGATCTGATTTATTGAGTATATTTACTTTAACTTTTTATATTCAATTGTTTTATTTTCAACGGTTTTTTCAATCCATAGAACTTCATTGAATTCTTTTAAAGTTTTAATCTTGATTATTACCTTTTTTCTTCCCTTTTAGATAATTAGATAGTATTCCATAAAGAGCGCCAAAAGCCCATGAACCAACAAGTAGTCCTATTACTACTAATGTAATAGAAAGAGCGGAAACTCCAGCGTCATTCGGGCCGTAATGAATTGCAGGGTCAAATGGGTCCATGTGATTTTGTTGAAGAAAACGGATTAATTAAAACCTTTCAATCTTATGAAAGTTTATTTAAGGACATAGCTTTTTAAAAATGCGAAACCTAATGAATTTGTTTATGAGTAAGTATCTTTTAATAATTTAGAGTTATCTATAATGAATGCAGGTTATTGTCACATAGCAATTTTTTTTCTATCTTTTCTTGAGGACTGCTTTTTACTTGCCTTAAATACCTTTTCCTTTGGCCACTGCTTTCAACTTCAACATGCCACCCACAGGAGAGTCTATGATCCATCTCCTCAAAGTTGACTGAGCTCACAAACCTTTTGCTAGGTTTTTTCTTGGAATTAATCATACTTTTTTATAGTTTATTTTATGCAATAAGTCAACTCTTTTGGTATAAATGAAATTGTTTATAGTAAGAGATGCTCGTCTCTTTTGGCTATGATGTCGAAACCATTTTTTGACTTTTGTTTATTTCTAGTGTTATTAATAGGAGCCAAGAGTTCAATGGCTTTAACAAATTTGGACAATCTACCTGAATGTCAACTCTCTAGTAACTGTGTTCGAGCAGAGTGGACTTTTCCTGATAATAACTTGGCTTATAGTAAATTAGTTAGCATCGCATCCTCTATGCCTAGAGTTTCGATATTAGAAAATACAGAAAATTATTGGCATGGGGTTATTAGAAGTTTGATTTTTAGATTTCCAGATGATCTGGAAATTCTTAGAATTTCCTCTAAAGACATTATTCAAGTCAGATCTGCATCTAGAATTGGTTTAGGTGATCTAGGTGTTAACCGAAAAAGATTAGATAAATTACATGCAAACCTTAAGCAGGCATTGTAGGAAGTTATACCTAAAAATATATAACAATTTCTTTGGCTAATACGATTACTTTTTATGATTCTTCTTCTGAAGCTTTCAATGCTTGCATTGCCATATTGATATGAGCTTCCATAGCTCCAAGTGCAAGTATTGACTTAGAATTTTTTATTTCAGTTAACGATTTTTCATTTTGTCTGAGAATAGCAAGTAATTTTTTGCTTGAAATTGACCATTCTTGAAGTGATTCTTTCAGTTTTTCTTTCTTATCTATTTTATAACTGATGTCTTTAGAAGTTGAATTTGTATCTTTCTTGGCATGTGAAAGAAACTTGTTAAGCTTTTTATGGCTTATGGATTCAGGAATTGGGAGGGGTTCATTCACAATCAATACCTATTTTTTTTATATATCTTACAATTAAAAGAAAGTTAATCTAGGCAAAATTTGGTGTAATCACCGGCCTAGCTTTTAAGCCCCTTAAAAGCTTAGAAAGTCCAGCTAAAAGATTAATTTAAAAATAAGAAAAATTATGAATTGTGCTTCTCTAAAAAATTCTTCACTAGGATTTTAAAATGATCTCCTCTTTCTTCAAAATTCTTATAGAGATCAAAACTAGCACAAGCAGGCGAGAATAAAATGCTCTTTACGTTTTTAGATAAAGCAATTTCAATAGACTTTTTGACAGTTTCTTTTAAGTCATTATAACAATAAATTTCTCCTTGAAAATTATAACTTTCAATTATATTCTTTAGTTTGTATCTGCTTTCTCCAAAGAGAAAAATAGCATATGCTTTCATCTCAATTTGTTCCATCCAACTTTTAGTGTAACCTTGCTTTAATCTACCTCCAGCTATGAGAATTAATGGGCCTAAAGTTGCTTTTAGTGCAGTTTCTGAGGAGTCAAAGTTTGTGGCTTTGCTGTCATTAAAAATCTCTATCCCTTCTAATTCAAAAGTTTTTTCTAGTCTATGAGGTATTCCTTTGAAGCTAATTATAGCATCTGCTATTTCTTTGCTAGAAAGCCCTATCTCTCTAGCAGCAGCGGTTACTAAAAGAAGATTTTGTAGATTGTGATCTCCAGGTAATTGCAATATTGAAGAGTCAAATAATTCTTTTCCTTTTTCTATTATTTTTCCATTAGATGATATCCATAGATCAGATAAAGATTGAGACTCAGTTTTTTTTTCTCTAGTGCTAACCCATAAGCCATGAGGCAGTTCTTCTCTATGATTGGATAAGTATTTGTCATCAGCGTTATATATGCGAATTGATGAGTTCTCTATTAATCCACGTTTTATCTTGTAGTAATTATCAATTGTGCCATGTCTTTCAAGATGGTCAGGAGTTAATGTCGTCCAGATACCTATTTGTGGAGTTATTTCAGGAGCACTTTCTATTTGATAGCTACTCAGTTCAATTACTAGCCATTTTGTTTTTTTTGTATGATTTCTTTTTAAAGTTAGAGCAAGTTCACTAGCTGCATTACCTACATTTCCACCAATCTCAGATTCGATAAGATTTTTGCTTAATACATGATGAAGCATATGGGTTACAGTTGTTTTGCCATTGGTGCCTGTTATTCCAACCCAAGGAATCTGTTTTAGGCTTCCCCAGGCTATAGATATTTCAGACTGAATAGTTATCCCTTTTGATCTTAATTTCTTCAGAGTTGACTGATCCCAAGGAATTCCAGGGCCAATTACAACTTTTGAAATTTGATTTAGATATGATTTAAAACTCGACCATTGCAAAGGCATTCCTAGTTTTACTTTTATACCTTCTGCATTTAATTTTTTAGCTAATTGTTGAAATAAGCTTGATTCAGACTCTTCAAATAAGACGACATTATTACCAATTGCTTTGAGATACTTTGCTGCTGCAATACCAGAAGTCCCTAACCCAATTACAATGATTATTGATTTGGCTTTTTCCGTTTTGTTCACTTTATATGGGCGATACTGGAATCGAACCAGTGACTCCTACCGTGTCAAGGTAGTGCTCTACCTCTGAGCTAATCGCCCGAAGAAAAACCATATATATTATGGCTTTAATTAGAGGTCCTTTGTTAATAAAATAGCAGTTCATGAATTTAGATTTTATTGGCGTTGTAATTCCACTCTCCATCGTTCTCTTTTTGTGAGTTCAAGATGAAGTATCTCTATGGAACCTTTGCCTTCAAGTTGAATCTTGTCTCCTAACTGAAGTTGCCGACTTGGATTGTTGACTTGATGCCAGTTCAAACGTAACTTGCCAGCTTGAATTTGCTTAATGATTTTTGCTCTAGATAAGCCAAAGCCAGCAGAAGCAATGGCATCTAATCTTTTTGAGGCCTCTACAGTTTTAATTGTTTTAGGAAGTCTTTGAGTGGGGAGTCTGAGATCTTCAAGGCTTAATGCCTTGTATTCGATTTCTACATCTCGAATAATTCCTTTGGTGTTATTTAGTGATTTAGAAACGGAGGGAGTACAAATTGCTTGAGCGCCTCTATCTCCTGTTAAAAAAATATCTCCTATCTCATTAGGTTTGACTTTAGTTTCTCTTAAAGCATTGAGGAAATCATTGGGATTTGTTCTATCGAAAAGAAAATTCCCTTGTATCTCTATTCCACTAATTGGTAATTCTTGTTCAAGGATTAATTCCTCTTGTTCTCTCCTTTGAAAAAGAATTCTTTGCCGTTCTGCATTTGGGAAACCTCCATTTGATATAAATGAAATATCAGCAACTTCATTTAATAACTTTAAAGTTTGCTCTCTGATTGGGGCAGGGGTAAATAAAGTCCAAATTGGCTCCCAGGTCTTTAAAGCTTTTTCAGCTTGTAATAAAAGGTGTTCTATCTCAATTGGATAAGCTCTGCCTTTGAATAGTTTTTTTCTAGAGAGTTTCAAATTTGATCTAGATTGACTATCTCAATAGGGTTGATTTCTTTAATTAAAGTCCAAGGCATTTCGATCTCAAATGGAGTTTCTAATAGAATTAGCCATAAACCTTGTTCATTTCTTTTTAATAGGCTTTTTAGTTCTTCATTGAATGTATTAACACTTCTTGAAGCAAAAAAACTTCCTATCCATCCAGATGCCATTCCTAACAGCCCCCCGAATAAAGATTCGCTTGATTTAGCAAGACCAAGATCTGAAAATGTATTTAGATTAGTCATTTTCGCGAAAGTTAACCCAGCGACGAATCCAAAAGGCATTAGCCAAATGGACATTTTCTTTTGACGTTCTTTTTGAGAAAGACGCGGGTTTAGTAATTTCACATCTTTAATTTTTACAGTTTGAGGAAGAGATGTACTTGGTTTTTTTATGAATTCTGATGATTGCTCTTCCTTTTCTGAATTGGGCGCTATAACTTGAAAATTAGTGATTTGTGTAGCACCTCCCTGTAATTTTTCCCAAAATTCATATGCTTTTTTTTCGTTGTTTAGTACAAGCACGCAAATAGCCACGAAAATAGCCCTCCAATTGTTTAAATTCTGACCTGTCTTATAGAAAACTGATCAGAGACATTTTGCTCATTAAAGTTTATTTAGGCATACTTTCGCCTTAAATGACAAAAGTTCTAGTTTCGGACCCCATCGATCAGTTAGGTATCGACATTCTTAGTCAGGTATCACAGGTTGATCAATTGACAGGGCTTTCCCCTGATCAACTTAAAGCAATCATAGGTGACTATGAAGCTTTAATGATTCGATCAGGCACTCAGGTTACCGCAGAAGTTATTGAGGCAGCTCATAATCTTAGAATTATTGGTCGTGCTGGAGTGGGAGTTGATAATGTCGATGTACAAACTGCGACTAAGCGAGGTGTAATAGTAGTTAATTCTCCTGGTGGAAATACCATTGCGGCTGCTGAACATGCACTGGCTTTATTGTTATCACTTTCAAGAAATATCCCACAAGCTCATTTGAGTACTTCATCAGGGGAATGGGAAAGAAAAAAATTTGTCGGCAATGAGCTCTATAAGAAAGTTTTAGGGGTTGTGGGGCTTGGCAAAATTGGCTCTCATGTTGCAAAGGTTGCTAATGCAATGGGCATGAATGTGATTGCTTTTGATCCTTTTGTATCTGCAGAAAGAGCACTTCAGATGCAAGTGAGGCTTAGTTCAATTGAAGAGCTTTTTAAAGAATCTGATTTCGTAACACTTCACTTACCCCGAACGCCTGAAACGGAGAATCTTGTTGATTTTAAGTTGTTAACCACAATGAAATCCAATGCAAGATTGGTGAATTGCGCAAGAGGAGGAATTATTAATGAATCTGATCTTGCGAAAGCATTGGATGCTGATGTTATTGCTGGTGCAGCTTTAGATGTATATGCAGATGAACCATTGCCAGGAGAATCATCTCTCTTGCAAGTTAAGAACAATCTAATTTTGACTCCTCATTTAGGAGCTTCTACAGTTGAGGCTCAGCAGAATGTGGCGATTGATGTTGCAGAACAAATTAGAGATGTTCTCTTGGGTTTACCTGCAAGAAGTGCTGTAAATATTCCGGGTCTTTCTGCTGAAATAATGGATAGTCTTAAGCCTCATTTACAACTTGCAGAAACACTGGGTGTTTTGGCTAATCAAGTTTCAGGAGGGCAAATTCAAAAAGTAGAAGTTCGATTACAAGGAGAATTTTCGAAACATCCTTCGCAGCCTTTAATTATTGCTACTTTGAAGGGATTATTATCAAGTGCTTTGGGCGATAGGATCAATTATGTAAATGCTTCATTGGAAGCTAAAGCCAGAGGAATAGTTGTTAATGAAGTGAAAGATGAAGTTAGTCCTGATTTTTTAGGTGGATCTCTTCATTTAACTACTTTTGGAGATAATGGAACTCATAGCCTTTCAGGAACAGTATTTGCCGATGGAGAGTTGAAAATTTCCAATATTGATGAATTCCCAGTAAATGTTACCCCAAGTAGATACATGTTATTTACTAGACACCGTGATATGCCTGGCATTATAGGAAAACTTGGCTCACTTTTAGGTATGCACAATGTAAATATTGCTGCAATGCAAGTAGGTAGAAAAATTGTTAGAGGCGAAGCCGTAATGGTTCTAAGTATTGATGATCCAATACCGCCAGAACTTCTTAGTTCTATAGTTGCGGTAGATGGAATTAATCAAGCTCATCCGGTTACTTTGTGAGATTGAATAAATTTTAAAAATACAAGTGGAAAACCCTAGCAAATTTTTTTGGTGGAAGCTTGTATTAGTTTTCCCTTCGGTTCTTGAGGAGAGTTTGATTTGGCAGTTAAATAAATCTAAAATAAGTAGATTCTCAATTGAATATCCTCCTGAAAATACTTTTAAAAAGAGTTTGAATATTTGGCTTCCTTCTTTTGAATGGGCAAAAGAAGATAGAGAAAATTTGGAATTG
This sequence comes from Prochlorococcus marinus str. MIT 0918, assembly GCF_027359415.1. Lineage (NCBI taxonomy): Bacteria > Bacillati > Cyanobacteriota > Cyanophyceae > Synechococcales > Prochlorococcaceae > Prochlorococcus > Prochlorococcus marinus. The sequence goes on along the minus strand of NZ_CP114780.1, from coordinate 792,676 downwards.
TCTTTAATGGAATTGGGAAAGGTTTTTAATCAAGAGTTTTTTTCTATTAAATGGGACAAAATAATTAATGAAGATTGGAGTTTAAGTTGGAAGAAGTTTTGGTCTCCAGACCCTATAGGTGACAATATTTTAATTTTGCCTTCTTGGTTAGGGTTGCCTGAAATCTATAACAAAAGAATTGTTATTAAATTAGATCCAGGTAGTGCTTTTGGGACAGGAAGTCACCCTACCACTCGCTTATGTTTGGAGGCTCTTGAACGTAACCCTCCATTAGGGTTGAAAGTGGTTGATATTGGATGTGGAAGTGGGATTTTAGGAATAGCAGCTCTCAAATTAGGGGCTTCGAATGTTAGTGCTGTTGATATTGACTCCTTAGCAGTTAAAGCAACTTCTAGAAACGCATCGCTGAATGGTTTAGATGCGACGAAATTAAGCGTTTCTGTTGGATCAATTGATTTATTGCTAAATCAAGGTAAAAATTTTGAAAAAGGTGATTTATTGCTCTGCAATACACTTGCTCCTGTTATTAAGGAGCTTACTCCTTATTTCTCAAAGGTAACTTTGCCTGTAAGTGATCTTTTTTTGAGTGGATTGTTAGTTGAACAAGTTGAAGATATAACAAGTGACCTAATCAAATTTGGTTGGACATTTGTCTCTAGTTACAATCAAACCAATTGGGCTTTGATTCATCTCTCTAGAAGCAGATTAGAAGCCTAACCATTGATAAGCCAAGCTTATGGTTGGCTACCCTTTTGATTGGCTTGATTGTTATTTTTAACATGTTTAAGCCACATTTGACCCAAGACAGTGTAAAAAGGGTTCATGAAGAGGTAATATTTTTTACCTCAAACCCCAAATGTCCTTCTTTTGATATCCCATGGCTTCATACAAAGTCACCCTCGTTAGTGAAAGCGAAGGTTTGAATCAGACCATTGAGGTCCCAGATGACCAATACATCCTTGATGCTGCAGAAGAACAGGGCATTGATCTTCCTTATTCATGTAGAGCAGGTGCATGCTCTACATGTGCAGGGAAAATCACATCAGGGACTGTAGACCAGTCTGATCAAAGCTTTTTAGACGATGATCAACTTGAAGCTGGATTTGTCTTAACTTGTGTTGCTTATCCAACATCTGATGTGAGCATCACTACTCATGCTGAAGAAGAATTGTATTGAGCTTCTGTTTTCTCTTCATATAAGTATTTAAATACTTGCTAATTAAGCTTTAATCAGCCACCCTCAATGGGTGGCTTTTTTTTGAATCAATTTATTTTTTGTGAGTTCTATTAAAGAGGAAAACTTTAATGCTCTTATGGAGCATGGCACTGTCCACTCAAGTCAAGGTGGCCATTTCAGTTTTCGTGTGATAGGTCCTTGTTGCAGATTATTTGATCGTGAAGAGCTTCCTTGGCCTTGCTCTAGGTTGGCTTGGAGAAGTAAAGAGCCAAGTTGGAGAAGAATTGGCATCCGCTTTGTTCCCGATCTAGCTGCTAGGCGTTGTCCCTCCTATTCCGTAGATATTCTTCAGCCAGGCTCTAAGCCTATTTCTACAACGCTTACTTTTTTTTCAAATCGATTTTCTTCAGTAATGCAAGAATGGTGGTATAGCAAACATCCTCGTTCAAAGCTTGCTAGCAATATTAATCCTATATGTTGATCTTTCTGCAGCCGTTGTGTTGTTTTCTCCATCAATGAAATCCAATTAGGATTTTTTTGTCAATTGTTTTCTGAATATAGATGAAGATAAAAGCATCATTGGCGTTTTTATCTTCATTTATCAACGATTTACTGAGATACTCTTCATATAAGCTCAATTTTAAGAATGAACTTCGATTATCACGCAGTTGCAGCACTTTTGCATACAGCTATCCCTTTAGCTGCTGGAGCGGCAGGTGTTGGCTATTACATTATGCGCTCTAAGGGATTAGGGTTCGGCACCTCGCATCTGTTAGTGGGAGTTCCTATGTTCGCTATTGGTGCAGCAGCAGCAGCTTTCTATTATTTAACTGCTCCATAGATAGTAAAGCTTGGAGAGAGCCCTTTGGACTTTTTTTCAAAGCAATAAGAATAGCCATGAATAAAGGGGCCTTTACAAGACCCCTTTATTCATGGCTATTTGAGTTTTTTTAGGTTATTCGCCTATGCCAGGGTTGAACTTATTTTGTTCTCCTGATGCAGGGACATAACTTTGATTAAGACCTCCGCATTGAAGACTATCAGCAGTTTTACCTGTTGCTCTGTCACATAATGCTTTTACTTGTGGTAAGTCGAGAACAGCATTTGTGAAGTCAGTACCATCAATAACTGCTCCATCAAAACGACTTTTTAATAGTTCTGCACCACTGAAGTTTGCATTTGAAAGATCAGCTTTATCGAATCGAGTTGCATATGCAATAACGTTTTGCATATTTGCTCCACGAAGATCTGCTTTCTGAAGATTCGAGACGCTGAAATATGAGCCGCTTAGATCTGCGTCACCGAGGTCTCTACCGGATAAGTCATATTTGACATATTCAGTGTTCTGCAGCTTTTGGCCGTGAAGACTCGTGTCTAGCGCATCCACTGAAGATGGGTCGCTGGGATATAGAGCATCTACTGCAAAAGGACTAACAGTGAGGCCGATGATTACTGGTATTAAAATCAGTAATTTTGAGAGGGATCTTTTCAGGGAAGAAATAAGAGAGGCCATTGAGGACACCAAAGACTTACGGAAACAACCGCACCAGCACATTCTTTCATGATGTGGGTTTTGTGTGCCTAGGTCTCAAGAAACTGTTGCAGGCTTTTGTATATCAATTTGAAGAAAATCCTTTGCTAACAGGGTATTAGGAAAAATTGCCTTTGCTTCCGTTAAGAGATCATTGGGAGAAAATTGGTTCCCAGGCGCATATCTAGGGCTTAGATGTGTGAGTACTAATTGCCCTACATTTGCTTCTAAAGCAATTTGGGCAGCCATAGTTGATGTTGAGTGTTGCCTCTGATAAGCCAAATTTGCATCTGCATGGGAGAACGTTGCTTCATGGATTAGCAAGTCTGTTCCAGTTGCAAGCTTTATTACCGATTCTGAGAAAATGGTATCTGTGCAATACACGAAGCTTGACCCAGCTCGTTTAGGACCACAAAATTCTTTTCCTTTAAATGATCTACCATCTGGCAATGTCACTTCTTTGCCTTTTTGTAATTGAGAGTAAATTGGTCCAGGCGGTATATTTAACGCAATAGCTTTATCTATGTCGAATTTTCCTGGTTTTGGTTTTTGATCAACTCTATAAGCGAATGCTGGGACTCTATGAATTAAAGGTGTTGATCTAACAATAAAATCTTTATCTTCAAAAATCACTTTGTTTTCATGAGCCAATTTTTCAATAGAACTGATTTGAATGGGATATGAAATTCTGCTTGCACTATTGTTTAAAACACTAAAGAGAAAATCTTTTAAGTTATTGGGTCCATAAAGGTCTAGACCTAAAGATTTCCCAGCCAACCCTAAAGTTGAAAGTAATCCTGGGAGACCATATATGTGGTCTCCATGCATATGAGTTATAAATATTCTTCGAAGTTGCGAGGTCCTAAGATCACTTCTTAGGAACTGATGTTGTGTACCTTCTCCGCAATCGAATAACCACAATTCTGAGCGTTGAGGAAGGCGTACTGCCATTGCAGAAACATTTCTGCTTCTTGTTGGGACTCCAGAGCTAGTTCCTAAAAATGTAATCAACAAAGTTTTAAAGCTTTTAAAAAAATTGACAATTTTGCTCATTTTCATTTTATCAAAATTGTCTAGGAGTAAAAATAGATTGTTAATCAGCTACCAAATACCAAGTTAGTGTTTTGCAAAGACTTTCGTTTAAAATTATATCGACGGTAAGTTTAATCTTTATCGCCAGTTCTGATGGGCTATTAGCTGCTCAGGAACCCAAAATTAGGGTTTTGCTTCGTGAGGGTAAAGAGCTTTCTTTTCGAGCGGATGGTATTAGGCCTTTACTTGTGCGAGGAATTGATCATAGGAAGAAAAAAATTAAATATTTAAGAGTTCTTTTGGAAAATGGGAAGTTGAAAGTTTTTATGAATAGAGACTTAGAAAATTGGACAAAACCGCTTAATGATAATTATATAAAATTGTGGACTAGAGACCCTAGAGGAGTTTGGTTGGGGAAGCGAAGATATAGCGGTGAATTGTGGCTTTTAAATACAGGAGGAACTTTAAAAGTAGTGAATCATTTAGGAATAGAAAAATATTTGAAAAGTGTTGTTGGTAGTGAAATGCCAAAAGATTGGCCTATTGAAGCTTTAAGAGCACAAGCTGTAGCAGCAAGAACTTATGCATTGAATCAATTAAAAAATAAACCTGAATATGACGTTGATTCATCAGTTTCAAGTCAAGTTTATTTAGGGATAGAATCAGAAACGCTTAGTACTCAAAAAGCTGTTGATTCAACAAGGTCATTAGTGATAATGAAAAATGGCAAATTGATTGATGCTGTTTTCCATAGTAGTTCAGGTGGTCAAACTGAAGAAAGTGTTTCTGTATGGGGAAAACATAGGTCTTATTTAATTAGTGTTCCTGATTATGATCAGAATAATCCGCATTATAAATGGGAGAAAAAATTTTCCCCAGAAAAACTTAAAGAAATTTTTTTTAAAATAGGAGGTGTAAATGCAATACGTATTGTAGATAAAACTAGGACAAATAGAGTTTTAAAAGCAAAGATTTATGGGCCAAAAGGTTCCCTTAGATTAACAGGCAAACAAATCCGTAGGGTGTTAGATTTAAAAAGTACATTGATTAAATTTGAAATGAAATCAATGAAAAATTCTCATCAAAATAAACAAAAATATTTTCAAGAAGATATTCCAGAAATCAAGAAAAAGGAAGCTTATTTATTACTTCAACCCCCTTCAACTTCTTACATTTATTCTTATCCTCCATCCATACCAATTCCCAGTAATGATTACTTACTTGTTAAAGGTGCTGGCTCTGGGCATGGAGTAGGGATGAGTCAATGGGGTGCCAAAAACATGGCAGAAAAAGGGTCTAACTTCAAAAGAATACTTAGTCACTTTTATAAAGGCATCACAATTACTTCATTTGAATAGATAACTAAATATATTGAGCCCAAGTTCAACTTGTTGCATTAAATACAATTTTTGGCTGAATAAAAGATTGGTCAGAAGACCATTTTGCAATACCAAACAAGTAATCTTGACCATTGAGAACTAAAACAAAGTTTTCTGAAAAATCCTTATTATTTTTAATGTAATTCTTTGAATTCATTATTCTTTGGCCTTCGATGATTAATTTTTGTCCAGTACACCAAAGCACCATTTCTTGATAACTTCTTAGCCTAAAGTAAGGTAAATGATCTAATGCGTTTAAAGGGTTAATTAAACTGGGCTTTTCTATTTCCTCTTTTTCTTGTAATTCAGGTAATGATATGGATTGATTTACATTAAAACCTAAAGCTTCTATTCGACGCAATGTAGCTAATGAACCACCACAACCAAGTCCCTCACCGATATCTCTAGCTAGAGATCTTAGATAGGTACCTGCTGAGCAATTCACTTGTAAATCAATTTGACCAGTCTCTTGATTCCAGTTTGTAATTTCAATTTTATAGAAAGTAATTTGCTTGGCAGGTAAATCAAAGAGTTCTCCTCGTCTTGCTTTTTTATATGCACGTTCTCCAGAAATGTTAACGCTTGAGAAAGAAGGAGGATATTGCTTGATTGATCCTCTGAACTTATTTAGGAAGTTATCTAAATCATTTATTTCTAGCTTAGGCCACCTTTTTTTTGAAATAATTCTACCTTCAAGATCGTCTGTGTTTGTTTTTGTACCTAGTTGTATAGTCCCTTCATATTTTTTAGATGATGGAAGGAACCTTAAGAGCTTAGTTGCATTACCTATGGCAATAGGAAGTACACCTGTAACAGCTGGATCTAGTGTACCTCCATGCCCAATTTTTTTAATACCGTAAATTTTTCTTAGTCTGTTGACGCAATCATGAGAGGTTAGGCCTTTAGGCTTGTCTATAATTAAAAAGCCAAAGTTATTAATACCCATTAAAGATCTTTGTTTATGATTTCCCATTTAACTCATATTGCTAATAGACAGAGAAAAACATTTTACTCATAACTGATATGCAGAACTTAAGTATTGAAGATTTTCTCCAAGATGGGTTTAATTTAAAAGAGCATTTATCTAATTATCTTAAACTTGAACCTCAGGAATTGGAGAGAGAGTTGAGTTCGGGGTTGAATAATATGTCTTCTATACACCCAGGTGCTTTCAACTCAGAAAATGCGACACATTTTTATGAAGATCAAGTTGGCACTTCTCATCTTTTTGACCTTGCAGCATGGCATTTAGGTAGTTCTTCATATATTGCAGATACACTTCGCCTTCAAAAAATGTTTGCGCGCGGGAAAGTTTTAGATTTCGGTGGAGGTATAGGGACCCATGCTCTTGCAGCAGCAGCTTTGGATACAGTCGAGCGTGTTTTTTTTGTAGATCTAAATCCTATTAATAGAGAGTTTGTTTTACAAAGAGCTTCACAAATGGGAATCAGTGATTTGATATCAGTTCATAGAGATTTAGATAGTATTGATAGCTTGCAATTTGATACTTTGATTTGCTTAGATGTTTTGGAACATTTACCTAACCCTTCAAAACAGCTTTTAATCTTTAAAGATTTATTATCCAGTGGATCAGTTGCCTTATTGAATTGGTATTTCTTTAAAGGAAATAATGGAGAGTATCCATTCCATTTTGATGAGAAGGAAATTGTAGAGGAATTTTTTATAACTCTTCAGAGCAACTTTATGGAGATTTTTCATCCACTATTAATAACTACCAGAGCTTATACGCTAATCAATAAATAGTTAAATCTTATATTGCTTTTTTTTAACCAAACTAATGAGTTAACTTGCTGAGGCGATATTAATTCTCTTTCTATTTTTTAGATTACGTTTGATTGTTTCAAAATTGACGATGCCATCAGTAAGTGCAAATAGAGTATCGTCTTTTCCTTTGCCAACATTTATTCCAGGCAAGATAGATGTACCTCGCTGACGAATCAGGATAGAGCCTGCAGAAACCTTTTCCCCACCATACGCCTTAACACCAAGCCTTTTAGAATTAGAGTCTCTACCATTTCTAGTAGAACCAGTTCCTTTTTTATGAGCCATGATTTAGTTATGTGAATGTTTATGGAATGTTTTAAAAAGGCAAAAAGTTTTATTCATTGGCCTTTGCCTTTTTTATTTTACTAGATGCTTTGGTTGTTGTAGTTTCTTTTGATTTACTAGCTGTTTTGGTAGAAGTAGTTTCTTTGGTGGTGGCTTTTGCTTTAGGGGCAACTTTTTTTTGTTTAGAAATCGACTTGACCATTACCCTTGTCAGTTCTTGTCTATGACCATTTTTTTTACGTGTTTTCTTTTTTGGACGCATTTTATAAACAATTATTTTAGATCCTCTTCTATGCTCCATTACTTTTAATTCAACACTTGCTCCTTCCAAATAGGGTTTGCCAACTGACATGCCTTTTTCATCATTTAATAAAAGCACTTTGTCAACAATAATTATGTCATCAACTTTTGCGTTAATACGATCAAAATCATAATATCGCTCTGGTTCAAGCCAAAATTGCTTTCCTGAGGCTTCAACAATTGCGTAAGTTTGAGAAGAAGTTTCTTCTTTGTTTTCTTTGGTAGTCATTCTATTAATCAATGGACATGAACAGGCTCAGGGCTACTGGAAAATAATTTTGAAATCCCAGATCTCTGATTTAGCCTGAATCACAATCGAAAGACAAGATTACATCCTCACTCTTAATGGGTAATTTCGTCAAGATTTAGAAAGGAAAATATTTTACCTTTAATCTAGGAGCGGTTTGTTAAATGAATTCTAGTAAAACCTACATACTGAAATTGTATGTGGCAGGAAATACCCCCAATTCAATGAGAGCATTAAATACGCTTAGAGAGATCTTAAAGAAAGATTTTAAAGGTGTTTATGCTTTAAAAGTTATTGATGTCCTAAAGAATCCTCAACTTGCAGAGGAAGATAAAATTCTTGCCACTCCAACATTGGCAAAAATCCTTCCCCCACCTGTAAGAAGAATTATTGGAGATCTTTCTGATCGTGAAAGAGTTCTGATTGGTTTAGATTTGCTTTTCGAAGAATTATGTGATGAAGATTTCTTTTCTGGACCTTTTAATGAGTCATCAGATCAGGACAAACCTTAAATCAGACTATCGACCTGGTGACCTAGATGCAATTTTCCCCTAGGTTTTAATTCTGAACAGAGCTTTTATGCCTTCTTCTACAGATTCTCTTATCCCAAAAATGCAAGTTAAGAAACTTCCAACTGGCATTGAAGGCTTTGATGATGTTTGCCAAGGAGGTTTGCCTACATCAAGAAGCACTTTGGTTAGTGGTACCTCTGGTACAGGGAAGACGGTCTTCTCACTGCAATATTTGTACCATGGCATATGTCATTTTGATGAGGCAGGAATTTTTGTCACATTTGAAGAATCGCCATTAGATATTATTCGTAATGCTTCAAGCTTTGGTTGGGATCTACAAGAATTAATAGATCAAGATAAGCTTTTCATCCTTGATGCATCTCCAGATCCTGATGGTCAGGATGTCGCAGGGAATTTTGATTTATCTGGATTGATTGAAAGAATTAGTTATGCGATCAAAAAATATAAAGCAAAGCGAGTTGCCATTGACTCTATGACAGCTGTTTTTCAACAGTATGATGCTGTATACGTAGTTAGAAGAGAAATATTTAGGTTAATAGCAAGGCTTAAAGATATAGGAGTCACAACTGTTATGACAACTGAAAGAGTAGATGAATATGGCCCAATAGCTCGTTATGGAGTGGAAGAATTTGTCTCGGATAATGTAGTTATCTTTAGAAATGTTCTTGAATCTGAGAAGAGAAGAAGAACAGTAGAAGTGCTTAAGTTGAGAGGAACTACTCATATGAAAGGTGAGTTTCCTTTTACAATGGGGGCCGAAGGTATCAGTGTTTTCCCTTTAGGGGCAATGCGTTTAACACAACGCTCATCAAATGTTCGTATAAGTTCTGGGGTGCCAGATTTAGATGAAATGTGTGGAGGTGGTTATTTTCAAGATTCAATCATTCTTGCAACTGGTGCTACTGGAACTGGTAAGACAATGCTAGTTTCCAAATTTATAGAAGATGCATATTCTCATAAAGAAAGAGCGATTCTTTTTGCTTATGAAGAATCTCGAGCTCAGCTTTTAAGGAATGCCACAAGTTGGGGAATTGATTTTGAAAAGATGGAAAGTGATGGTTTGCTTAAAATTATTTGCGCATATCCAGAATCAACTGGTTTAGAAGATCATCTTCAAATAATTAAAACGGAAATAACAGAATTTAAACCTTCAAGAATGGCAATTGATTCTTTATCTGCATTGGCTAGGGGAGTCAGTTTAAATGCATTTCGGCAGTTTGTTATAGGAGTCACTGGATATGCAAAGCAAGAGGAAATTGCAGGATTCTTTACTAATACAGCAGAAGAGTTTATGGGAAGTCATTCAATTACTGATTCTCATATATCAACAATTACTGATACAATTCTACTGCTTCAGTATGTAGAAATTAGAGGAGAAATGGCACGCGCAGTAAATGTCTTTAAGATGAGAGGATCATGGCATGACAAACGAATTAGAGAGTTTATTATTACTAGCAAAGGCCCAGAAATTAAAGACTCGTTCACGAATTTTGAACAGATATTTAGTGGAGCACCTCATCGTATAAATAGCGAAGATAAGATCCCAGGAGTTTTTAAGACTCTCGAATCACAAGAAAAAGAATAACGCGAAGTTTTAAGTTAGCTCTTCTTCTAATTTCTTATCCCATTCAAGGCTCTTTCTTTGAGACTCTATTTTTAATTCATTAGTGTCATTTCTAGCAAGTGGTAAATCAAACCAGAAAGTTGTACCTATTTCAGGGGCGCTAACCATCCTTATATTACTTCCATGTTTTTCAATTATTTCTGAGGCGATTGAAAGGCCAAGGCCTGTACCAGCTTCTGTATGGACAGAATTTTCCACTCTATAGAACCTTTCAAAAATTCTTGCTTGGCCTTCTTCTGAAATCCCACAACCGGTATCTCCGACCTCTATTCTGATTCTTGGCAATGGTGAAATAACTTCGCATGATGGCGCATTGGTTTTTTCCTCCAAAGATGATGCAATACATGAATCTGGCCATGTATAAGCACGTAAGATAATTGTCCCTCCTGATTTGCTGAACTTTAAAGCGTTACCAACTAAGTTATCTAGTACTTGCAAAAGCATGTCCCAATTGCCAAGAATAAATTCTAAATTATTTTCTAATTCATTAGTTATTTGAACATTTTTCTCTTCAGCATTTAGGCGATAATTTTTTAGAGTTTGTTCTATAGCAGGAACTATATTTAATTCTTCAAATTCAATATTTCTTGAAGTTTCTAACTTGGATAGGTCTAATACATCATTAACTAACCTTGTAAGCCTATCTGTCTCGGAATTTGCAACTTCTAGGAATTCTATTTTTTCTTGTTGAGTTAGTTTGTCATTTAGATCATGTAATGTTTCCACATAGCTTTTTATATTAAAAAGAGGTGTTCTAAGTTCATGAGAAACATTGCTAATGAAGTTTCTTTGCACAGCATTTAATTCAACTTCTCTTGTTAAATCTTGGATAGTAATTGCGATTCCTTTTAAGTTAGAGCCGCTTGAATCTCTAACTGATTGTAAAACGATTCTTAGTGTTCTAGAAGGTTCTCCAACATTACATCTAATTTCATCAGTATCAAAAACATTATTTAGTAGTGAGGTGAGGTTGGGATGTATGTCATTTGCAATTAATTCTGGTAATTCTTCAAGCAACTCTTTGCTCTCAAGCTTTCTTCCTTCCCATCTGAATAATCTTCTTGCTGTTGGATTTGCTAAAACAATTCTTCCTTTTTCATCAAGTAAAATTGCACCATCAGCCATAGTTGCAATTAATGATTGTTGCTTTACTTGAGCTGCTTTTAGTTCTTCTATATTTGCTTCATCATAATCTTCTAATTGGGATGCCATTGTATTGAATCCGTTAAGAAGCTCCCCAAGTTCTCCACTCATAGGAAGAGTGATACGAGATTTAAAGTTGCCCTTGGCTATTTCTCTTACTCCTTTGACAAGCTCTCTAATTGGACGAGTGATTGTTAAAGCATTAAAAACTGCACCAATAATTACAAGAATCCAAATCGAAATAAAAACAGCTATTGTTATTTCTCTTGTTAGTGCAGCGCTTGCAAGAGCTTTCTTGTTAGGAGTTACTCCTAAGGCTAGATTCCCTACATATTCTCCTTTAAAAAGCAAAGCAACAAAGACATCTGTAACTTGTCCTTGTGGAGTTAGGTGTTGTCTAATTAAAGGGAATTGAGGACGTTTTTTTAATTCTTGAGGCAGTTGTAGCTTCTTTTTTAATTGAAATTCGCTTTCCGAAGCATCAGGACTTGCGCTAATGGGAATTCCAAGTTGGACAGTGCCATCTGTATCAGTGAAAAAAATATATCTAATATTCCTACTGGATCTCCAAAATTTTTCTGCAACATTAAAGAGCTCTCTCTTTTGATTATTTGCGACTAGTTCTGTGACGTTACCAGAGAGTAAAAGACCTAAGTCTCTTGCGTATCTGGTGTCATTCATTCCAGCATCTCGTTGAATACTACTTAAAGCAAAAAAAGTAATTCCAGTCATTAATAAACTAACTACAAGGGTTGCTATAGCTAGTAACTTTGCTCTTAAACTAAATTCATTCCACCATTGAGATATTAAAGCTAATACACCCTCACCCTTTGAAACTTTTTCAGGTTTTATTATTTGAGGATTTTCTCGTGATTGGTTAAAACTATTGTTATTCATTGAGGAGTATTATTGATAGGTTGAAAATCACTTCTTACTTGATTGCCAATATCAAGGCGATAATTAATACCCTCGAAATGAACATTTTTTAATTCATTATAAACATTCTTAAACGCATCTTCGTAATTTTCTGCTTGTCCTACAATTGAAAGAACTCTCCCACCTGAAGTGACTAGTTCTTCTAAATCATTTTTTTTGCTTCCAGCATGAAAGATTTGAATTCGGTTCTTATCGCTTTTATCAAAATCAATTGAAATTTTATCTCCTATTTTAGGATCTTCAGGATAACCAGAGGTTGTTGCTACAACACATGCACTCATAAGTTTGCTGAAAGAAAGTTTAGGGGCTTTTTTTAAAGTTCCAAGAGCTGCTGAATAGAGAACTTCGGCCAACTCAGGTCCCATCAATGGCATTAGAGCTTGACATTCCGGGTCGCCAAAACGGCAATTATATTCAATGACTTTTGGACCTTCTTTTGTAAGCATTAAACCTGCATAAATTACTCCACGATAATTGATTCCTCTTCTTATAAGAGCTTCTAAAGTTGGGACAAGGATAGTTTCTTTTATTTCATTCAGCTCTTCTTGGCTTACTATTTTTGCAGGTGCGTATGCTCCCATTCCACCAGTGTTTGGTCCCTTGTCACCATCAAGAAGTCTTTTGTGATCTTGCGCTGGTGGAAGTGTTATCAGAGATTCCCCATCACATAATGCAAAAATCGATATTTCTGGTCCTTCTAAACATTCTTCTAAGACAACCTTTTCTCCAGCCTTACCAAATTTGCCTTTGAATATTTCATGAATAGCAGTTTCAGTTTCTTTTAAAGAACTACAGACACGTACACCTTTTCCTGCTGCGAGACCATCTGCTTTAACTACAAGAGGCTCTCCCACTTTTTTTAATATTTTTATAGCATCGTTCTTATTATTGGCAGTCCAAAATTGAGCTGTTGGAATATTAGCTTCAGTCATTAATTGCTTTGCCCAGTTTTTACTTGCTTCTAATTGAGCACCTTTTGCACATGGGCCAAAAACTATTAGTCCTGCCGCTCTAAGTTCATCTGCAAGTCCTGCCGCTAGGGGTTTCTCTCCTCCAATGACAATTAAATCTATCTTTAAAGATTTGCAGGCTGAAATTAATTCTTGTCCATTTGATTCTTCAATATTTAATCGTTTACATGAATTAATCTCTTCAGTTCCACCATTGCCAGGGGCCACAAAAACTTGATTGATTTTTTCAGATTTCGCCATAGTCCAGGCGAGAGAATTTTCTCGTCCTCCGCTCCCAATTACAAGGATTTTGGCTGATTGAGGGAAAAACAGTTGCCTAGGAGTTTTTTCGCTGTTCATAATTGCAATACTCTTATTGATAAGTTTTAGCCTGTATTCCAAATCTTTTTTAGACATATTTCTTCTTCGGGAAAAATATTTTTGCTTGCTACCCTAGGATTCTTGTATTTTTATTGGATAAGAGCTTAGTTTTTGTTTGATGTGAGAGGAAACCCAATTCAACAATCTATTTCTTCACTTCTCTATGAAGGAAAGGCAAAAAAAATTTTTACAACTCAACATCAAGATGAGTGCTTAGTTTTTTTTAAGAATGATGCAACTGCTTTTAATGGTAAAAAGCATGCTGAGGTTGAGGGTAAGGGAAGTTTGAATTGTGAAATTTCGTCATTGCTGTTTAGGTTTTTAGAATCAAATGGTATACAGACACATTTTTTAGATAATCAAGAAAATTGCTGGATGTTGGTTCAAAAAGTCGAGATTATTCCATTGGAAGTAGTAGTTAGGAATATTGCCTCAGGGTCATTATGTAAGCAAACACCCATTCCCCCAGATAAAGTTCTTAGTTGCCCTTTGGTGGATTTTTATTTTAAGGATGACTCCTTAGGAGATCCCCTGCTTACTGAAGCGAGATTGGACTTATTAGGATTAGTTTCAAATGATCAAAGAATTGAATTAAAAAGGCTTGCCTTAGAAGTGAATGGCTTGTTAAAAGATTTTTTTAAGAAAATAGATCTTTTATTGGTAGATTTCAAGTTAGAGATGGGCCTGAATCAAAAAGGACAGTTATTAATTGCTGATGAAATAAGCCCAGATACATGCAGGATATGGGATCTAAATGCTAAGGATCCTCAAGATCGAATTCTTGATAAAGATCGTTTTAGAAAGGAGTTGGGAGGAGTGAGAGAGGGGTACAGTGAAATACTTAATAGAATAAAGGGATTTTATAAAGGAAGAGAATGAAAATAAGCTTTGTCTTTAGTAAAGTTAGGTTTATCCTAGAAAAATCAACCGATGGAATTGCTGACTTTATTTCAATGAGACTATTTCGCAAAAAGACATATCTTTTAGCTTTGGTCTTGCCTTTATTTGGTGGATCAGTCAGTTCGGAATTAAATGATAAAAATAATAGCCTGAGAAATTCATCCTTGAATTTTTATAGTATTGAGATTGCAGACTCAAGTGATAAAGACATTTCAGGTAAACAAGAGCCTGAAGAAGCTCTGGTTTTAATTTCAGAAGTTGTAATAAATGGATTGGAAGATCATCCTGATAAAGGGAGATTGGAATATGCAGCCTATGATGCAATGACTATTAGACCTGGAAGTAGAGTAAGTAAATCTGATCTTAAGAGAGAGTTAAATGCTATTTATGCTACTGGTTGGTTTTCTGGGTTAGAAATACAGCCGAAAGACACTCCATTAGGAGTACAGCTTTCAGTAAATGTTAAACCTAACCCTGTATTTAAAGAAATTAAGATTATTCCTGAAGATTCCTTGATATCTAGTGAAGTAATTCAAAAGATTTTTGCTAAAGATTATGGTAAAACATTGAACTTAAATGTTATTCAATTAAGAATAAATAAATTAAAGTCTTGGTATTTAGATAAAGGTTATTCGCTAGCAAAAATTTCTGGTCCAAACAGAATCACATCTAATGGAACGGTTCAACTTACAGTTCAAGAAGGAACTATTGATGATATTCAGGTTGTTTTTCTTAATGAAGAAGGAAATTCATTAAAGGATAATGGAAAGCCAGTTAAAGGTAAGACCAAGAGATGGGTTATAGATAGAGAATTGATGAGTAAGCCTGGGGTCATTTTTAATAGAAAAAACCTTGAGGCTGATATAAAGAGACTGTATGGACTTTCTTTATTTAGTGATATCAGAGTAACTTTAAAGCCAATAGCTGGAGAACCTGGCAAAGTAATAATTGTATTAGGTATTACTGAACAGAGGACAGGTTCTCTAACAGGGGGTCTTGGCTATAGTGGAACACAAGGATTTTTTGGCTCTGCAGGCCTTCAAGAAAAGAACTTCCTAGGAAGATCTTGGTCTACTGATTTAAACTTTACTTATGGAGAATATGGAGCATTAGTTAGTTTTTCTTTGGCTGATCCTTGGATTAAAGGTAATAAATACCGTACTTCTTTCCGTACATCAGTTTTTATTAGTAGAGATGTACCTCAAGAATTTAGGAGTAAAAGTGGTGGAACTATTTTAGGGGTAAGTGATTATTATGAGGCCCCAGGTGCAACTTCTTCCTCTACTGTTTATGATATTGATCATGCACATACCGGCTTAAATAGCTCTGCATTTAGTACTGTTGCAGCAGCAAAAACAAGTCATTCTTCTACTAGTTGGTTTGACTATGAAGGTGATTCAATTCTGCTTCAAAGAACAGGTGGTAACTTTTCTTTTTCAAGACCATTAAATGGTGGTAACCCTTTTAAGAAATCCAAATGGGCTGTGCTTCTTGGAATGGATTTTCAGAAAGTTAAGCCAATAGATTACTCATCGAAAGAAAGACCTTACGGTGTACCTAATAATAGAATCTCAAAAAATGCAACTCCAAATTCTAATATTATTTGCATTGCCTTTAACTGTGCAAAAGAAAATTTACTTGTAGGTGTCCGAAGTGCAGTAACTTATAATAATTTAAATAATCCCAGAAATCCAACCTCAGGTAATTTTTTCAGTTTAGGTAGTGAGCAATATCTTTCTGTAGGAAAATATTCACCTACGTTTAATCGTTTAAAGGCTAGCTATTCTTATTTTATTCCAATTGACTGGTTAAAGATTCATAAAGGATGTAGACCTAAAGCTGGAGAAAAGTATTCATGCTCTCAGGCGCTTGCATTTCAAGTGAAATCAGGAACCGTTATTGGAGAGCTTCCTCCTTATGAAGCATTTTGTTTAGGTGGCTCTAAATCTATTAGAGGTTGGAGTTCATGTGATTTAGCAGTTTCGAGAAGTTTTGGTGAAGCTTCTGCAGAATATAGAGTTCCACTTTGGAGAATGATTTCAGGAAATGTTTTTGTAGATGTTGGTAGTGATTTTGATTCGCAAAAACATGTTCCAGGGAATCCAGGAAAGCTTCTTGGCAAAAAAGGAAAGGGGTTTTCTGTTGGTAGTGGATTGTCTTTTAATACTCCGATTGGCCCCCTTCGTATAGAGGCTGCAAGTAAGGACTTTGATGGAGATTGGAGATATAACTTAGGGTTTGGTTGGAAATTCTAGTGAAATGGAGTGGTTACCACAAGATTATGAAGGTGCTTGGACTTTAGGAGGAAATGTCTGTCGCAGAGGGGTTGGTTTGCATAGTGGAAATGAATCAGAAGTAACTCTTTTGCCTATTGAGGAAAGAGGTTTCCATGTTTCGTGGATAAATAGTGATGAGCCTCCAATTACTCTTAATCCTTCGCATGTGGTCAATAGCCAACTTTGTACTTCAATCCATTTAGGAAATAAAAAACTATTAACTGTAGAGCACCTTCTTGCAGCATTAGTTGGATGTGGTTTGACTCATGTTCATATTCTTGTTTCAGGCAATGAAATACCTTTGTTAGATGGTTCTGCTATTGAATGGGTAAATGCTATTAGGGATGTTGGTTTAGTTTCTGCAAAAACCTCGCGGTTGCCTTGTCCGGTGATACAAGAACCTTTTGTATTAAGTAAAGGATCTAGTTTAATAACTGTAACCCCTTCTAAAACTTGTAATTTAATAGGCATAATTGATTTCCCCTACCCAGCTATAGGTAGTCAGGTGCTTTCTTTAGAATTAACACCAAAAACATTTGTCAAACAGATTGCTCCTGCTAGAACATTTGGTTTCAAGGATCAAATAGAATCATTGGTAAATGCAGGTCTTATTAAAGGAGGCAGTTTAAATAATGCATTGGTATGCGATGGTCACACTTGGCTTAACCCCCCATTGAGATTTAAAGATGAACCTATTAGGCATAAACTTTTGGACTTAATAGGTGATTTGGCTTTTGTAGGATTGCCTAAAGCTCAAATTTTGGTTTACAGAGGGTCCCATGAACTACATGCTCAACTAGCTAACTTGCTTTTTCAAAAATCTTCTTCTATTTAATCTTGTTTTGACTAATCATTCTTCAGAGAAATTTGCTTTAACTAATGAGCAAATTATGGGCCTTTTGCCTCATCGCTATCCGTTTGCTTTGGTGGATAGAGTTGTTCAATATGAACCTGGGAAAAGTGCAACAGGAATTAAAAATATCACTATCAATGAACCTCAATTTCAAGGCCATTTCCCAGAAAGGCCTTTAATGCCAGGTGTACTAATTGTTGAGGCTATGGCACAAGTAGGAGGCTTGATTGTCACACAGATGCCTGATTTGCCTAAAGGACTTTTTGTTTTTGCAGGTATTGATGGCGTTAGGTTTCGCAGGCCAGTTGTACCAGGTGATCAATTGATTATTAATTGTCAATTGCTAAGCATTAAACGTCAAAGATTTGGGAAGGTTAAAGGAGAAGCAAAAGTTGATGGGAAATTGGTCTGCTCTGGGGAATTAATGTTTTCTTTGGTGGATTGAATTAATGATTGAACAGAACAAATCTAAAAAATCTATGATTAACAACACAGTCGAGATTCACCCTTTGGCTGATGTAAATACCAACGCAGAACTTAGTAGAGGTGTTGTTATTGGTGCTGGTGCAGTTATCGGCCCAAATGTTCAGATAGGAGAAAATACTATTATTGGTCCAAATGTAGTACTTGATGGAAGATTAATAATTGGCTCAGGAAACAAAATATTTCCTGGAGCCTGCTTGGGACTGGAACCTCAGGACTTAAAATATAAAGGTGCACCTACTGAAGTAATCATTGGCGATAATAATACTTTACGTGAATGTGTAACCGTTAATAGAGCTACTAATGAGGGCGAAAGGACTGTAATAGGTAATGGAAGTCTTCTAATGGCTTATACACATATAGCTCATGGATGTAATGTTGGTAATGAAGTGATTATCTCAAATAGTGTGCAAGTTGCAGGTGAAGTGGTAATTGAGAATAGAGCTGTAATAGGAGGATCTTGTGGCATTCATCAATTTGTTCATATTGGCTGTCTCGCGATGGTTGGTGGGATGACAAGAGTTGATAGAGATGTGCCCCCATATTGCTTGGTTGAGGGACACCCAGGTAGAATGAGAGGATTGAATCGTGTAGGTATTAGAAGAAGAAATCTTGATAAAAAAAACCCTGAAGAATATAGACAATTGCAAGAGGTCTGGAATTTAATTTATAGGTCAAATCATGTTTATAAAGAGGGGTTGGAATTGGCTACACAAAAAAAACTTTTACCACCAGCGAAGAAACTTTGTGATTTTCTTCATGCTTCTACCAGTGATGGTCGAAGAGGCTCTATGCCTTTAACTATTAATAATTAATATGCGCTTACTTATAAGTACTGGAGAAGTATCAGGAGATTTACAAGGAAGTTTTTTAGTCAAAGCTTTGTTAAATGAGTCAAAAAGACGTTCGTTAAAATTGAAAATAATGGCCCTAGGGGGTGCTCGTATGAAAGAGGCTGGTGCAGAGCTGATTTCAGATACAGCTTCTATTGGAGCAATTGGTTTATGGGAAGCTTTGCCTTATGTAATACCTACATTAAAAGCTCAAAGTGTAGTTGATGATTTATTTGTAAGGGAGCCTCCTGATGCTTTGGTCTTAATTGACTATATGGGGCCAAATATTCGCTTAGGGAAAAAAGTAAGAAAAAAATTCCCATCTATTCCCATAATTTATTACATTGCTCCACAAGAGTGGGCTTGGAGGTTAGGGGATGGTGGGTCAACAGATTTGATTGGTTTTACTAATAAAATATTGGCGATTTTTCAGAAAGAAGCCGACTTCTATTCAAAAAGAGGGGGTAAGGTTACTTGGGTGGGCCATCCAATGCTTGATAACTTAAAAGCGAGTGTTGATCGAAGAGAAGCATGTCAAAATCTTGGAGTTGACCCTTCTCGAAAGTTTTTATTGCTCTTTCCTGCATCAAGAACACAAGAACTAAAGTATTTATTGCCAATACTTCTTAAGGCCGCCGAATTAATCCAAGCAAGTTATCCATCTTTTTATGTTTTATTACCTGCTGCTCAAGAGAGCTTTGAACAACTTTTAATTGATGGCTTGGAAAATTCTGCAGTTGAAGGGAAGGTCTTGCCCTCAAAAAAAACTGATTCTTTAAAGCCAAGCTTTTTTGAAGTGGCTGATTTGGCTATTGCTAAGTCAGGTACTATTAATATGGAACTTTCATTACATTTTGTTCCTCAAATTGTTGGATATAAAGTAAGTAGAGTTACAGCATTTATAGCAAAAAAACTTCTGAGGTTTGATGTTGATTTTATATCACCTGTTAACTTGTTGTTAAATAAGATGTTGGTACCTGAATTGATTCAAAAGGAATTTACTCCAAAAGCTATTTTTGAGTTAGCAAAGTCATTAATAGATGATGATAGGAAAAAATTAAAAATGTTTGAAGGTTATGAGCAACTAAGGAAAAATTTAGGAGAGCCAGGCGTAACAGAAAGAGCAGCAGCAGAAATTTTGAATTTAATAAAAAAATGAATCTTTTTAGATTAAATAAATTTCAACTTATTCCATTCATTCTTTCATTATTGATAATATATCTGTGCTTATTTTTATTTCCAAATTATGCTTCTGCTACAACAGAGTCTGGTGTTTTTGCGGGAGGGTGTTTTTGGTGCTTAGAACATGATTTTGAAGATATAAAAGGAATACTTTCAGTTGATAGTGGATATACTGGTGGAAAGAGTACTAGCCCAACTTATAAGAATCATAAAGGCCACCAGGAAGCTATTCAAGTAAAATACAATTCCACAATTTTAGGTTTCGAAGACTTATTAAAGATTTATTGGAGGAATATAGATCCTTATGATGACAGAGGCCAGTTTTGTGATAGAGGTGACTCTTATAGACCAGTAATTTATTTTAGTAGTATAAAGCAAAAAGATATTGCTAAGGAAACTTTCCAAAATGTTTCTGATGAATTAAGTGTACCTATTGATAAGCTTAAAGTTAAATTGCAAAAATTAGAAAAATTTTATATCGCAGAAGATTATCATCAAAATTTTGCTAAACGAAATAAGCTCAAGTATAGTTTTTATAGAAATGCTTGTGGTCGAGATCAAAAATTGGATGAGGTATGGGGATCAAATAGTAGAAAAGGTGTTGATTGGGAAAATTAATTGAAAATTAAAAACTGAAGAAATTAATATATTATGAGGCAAGGGCTTTTCTTTTATTATTTTTTATTTGTTTTATTGGCTTAATATATAACTTTAGATCTTAATTCACAATTAGTATATTTAATTATTGTTAATGATCAAGCTTAAAAATGATATATTGGATCATGTCTGTCTACTTCTAATTCATCAAATAATCTTGCCATAGTAATACTAAAATCTTTAAAAAGCAAATTGGTAAATACTTAAACTAAAAGATTCTGCTATAAAATCTATGACTAATTAGATAATACTTAGATTGAAGAATATTATCTATTTAAAGCTTCTTAATAGAGTTAAATACCTTACCTATATATCAGTCAACCTTGACTCATTGCCCAATTTATCAGAGTCCTTACTCCATATCCAGTTGCACCAGCAGGATCTAGCCCACGATCTTTGTCTGCCCAACATGTTCCTGCAATATCTATATGAGCCCATGCGACTTTTTTATTTATAAATTCATTTAGAAATAGAGCTGCAGTAATTGATCCCCCTGACCGAGGACCTGTATTTTTGATGTCGGCAAGCATTGATTTGAGGCCCTCTTTATAAGATTTTTGAAGAGGCATTCTCCAGAGATTTTCCCCACAATCGCTAGAGGCTTTTTGTAATTCATCTGCCAATTGATCATTATTAGACCAAAGACCAGCAATTTCTTCTCCAAGAGCAATTACACATGCTCCAGTTAATGTTGCAAGATCGACTATTGAGTCTGGATTAAGTTTGCATGCGTATACCAATGCATCAGCAAGAGTTAATCTTCCTTCTGCATCTGTATTGTTAATTTCTATTGTTGTTCCATTAGATGCTTTAACGATATCTCCTGGATGCACTGCTGACCCGTTAACCATATTTTCACATGAGGCAACTATAAAATGTATTTCTGTATTGGCAGGGCACATTTCCCCTAAGGCTCTAGCGGCGCCAATAACAGCAGCGCTCCCTCCCATGTCATATTTCATCATTTCTATTTGAGATGCTCCGACTTTTAGGTTGTATCCTCCTGAGTCAAAAGTTAATCCCTTCCCTACCATTGCGATTCTTCTTTTTATTTCTCCGTTTGGTTTGTAAGTTAGATGAATAAATTTGGGTTCTAGATCAGATCCTTGAGAAACTGCTAAATAAGCTCCCATACCTTCTTTTTCGCATTCTGCCCGATTAAGGATTTTGCATTCAAGGTTGTATTGCTCTGATAATTTCAAAGCTTCATTTGCTAAGGAACTGGGAGTTAAGTCGTTTGGGGGAGCTCCAACTAATTCTCTTGCAAGTTCAACTCCAGAACAAATGGGGTCTATTAGATCTAGGATTGATTTCGCTGATTCTGGCAAGCCTAAGAGTTCAATGGATTGAGGGACTTTGTGAGATTTGGGGTCACTTTGAAAACGAAGATCTTTGAATATTGATAACCTTATTGATTCAGCCATTGCTTTTGCAACACAAGAAGAGTCAAAATTATTACAAGGGAAGTGAAAAGCCATCTTTCCTTCTGAACCAATACTTGCTCTAGAAGCAATAGCAGTTGCTTCTCTAAGAGAATTTATTGAGAATTCTTCGGGTTTCCCTAAACCTATTAAGAGAATTTGTTGAATATTTTTTTCTAATAGAGTTAGCTTGACACTTTCACCAAGGGTTGGGGAAAATTCTTTCTCTTTTAGATATTTCTCAATCAGTTGTGGGTTGCATATTCCTGATAAAATCCCCAGCTGAGCTGTTATATCTCCCTCTAGAAGCCCTATGGCTAATGTTGAGCCTGACCAGCCTTGGGGAGTCTCCTGATTTATAGAGATTTGCATTGTATTTTTAGATCTATCTTTATTTTAATGGGTTTGATTGTCTTATTTTAGTTAGTGAATGGTGTATTCCAGACTCCCCTTGTCTCCTTATTGAAAGGAGTTAACCAGCGATGTATTAATTCTTTTTCTATTTTCCTTCTGGCTTTTGTATCTGTAGGGACATCAGTCCAAAACCGAATGCTTAGGTTGGTCCCCAAGTTAACTTTTTGGAAGCTCTCAGAATAAGATTGGAGATATCCTTTGCAATCATGATCCCCTTTCCATCTTTTATCAGCAGCAATGGTTTCTCCTATATATAAAAGAATATGAGAATCTAGATTTATTGGCTTATCCATAACTAGATATATTGCAGGACCTTGATGAGGGCTCTTGGGCCATTTCCAGAAAGTTAAAGATAATGGAGTTAGATTTAATAGATTAAGGTTATTTATTGAGCCCGTTTCATATTCTTTAAAAAGAGATTCTTGACTAATTACTTTACCTTTGGCATCAAAAAGATTTTTTTGATGAGAATATATTCTTTTCTGCCAAGATAAAAGTCCTTCTTTGTTAAATGATAATTCCTTATTCAGCTTAATTGGTTGATTAAAATATTCTCTATTGTTGAATAATTCTTTTTGTCCTTTTGGTAATTGCATTGATTTAATATTATTAGTGTAACTTTTTAATGAGCTATATTTAAAATAAACTTTTTAAATATAGCTCATTTTATTACAAGCCTTTGATTTTTTTATAATTTATTATCGAAAATAACTTTTCTGCCGCATTAAAATCCTCTAAAGTATCAATGTCTTGGCATGACATTCTATCTATTTCGTACCCAACCCTTTTGCTATATAAATCATTTGCCTTTAGATTAAAGAAATAACATTGCCCAGCATCATGAAATAACTCTGGTAAATCTTGGCTTCTTGAATTAGCATATTTATCCCACATATATGATAAAGTATTGTCTTGATTTTTTTTTAAAGCTCTAAAAACTGGGTAAGGGAATGAAGTTACGGTGAACACCTCACTAGCGTTTGTTTTCAGTAACTTCTCATTGCAACCTATGAGTGTTTTAGTTGTAATAAAGGGTGCTGTAGCATATAAGTAGCAAAGAATATCAGCCTCAAGTTTTGATTCTTTCATCCAGTTTAAAAAATGAGATATAACTTCTTTATCACTAGTGAAATCACTTGAAATTTCATTGGGCCTCATAAAAGGAATTAAAGCCCCAAACTTTGAACATATTTCAGCGATTTCTTGGTTATCTGTTGAAATATATACATTTTCAAATAAACCAGATGCAATAGCACATTCTATTGACCAAGCAATTAATGGTTTCCCATGAAAATTTTTGATGTTCTTTTTAGGTATTCTTTTAGAGCCTCCTCTTGCAGGTATCACACAAATGGTTTTCATAAGTGATCAACTTTCGAATTCTTTCAGAACTTTAGTTGGAATTTGGCAGTGTTAATGAATAGCTTTAACCTAATTTGTTGAGGTCTGAAAAAAACTAGGGATTGTGACAGGCTCCTTAGATTACTTTTTATTTGAAGGAGCTAGAATTACTTTTATACCGACTCGATTGGTTTTCACTACCTATACAATTCATTGTTTTCAGAGAGAATATGTAAAACTTCTTTTTAAACCCCACCTAATATTCTTGCCAGGATTCCAGTGATTTCATTAATACAAGCCTTCAAAGGCCATTATGAATACATTGACCTTTCCTTTGGTCGATTACATATCTCAGAACTTTTTATAACAACAGTAAGCTAGGGAGCTAAAAATATGGCTTTTTTTGAATCCGATATTGTTCAGGAAGAAGCAAGAAGTCTTTTTTCTGATTACCAAAACCTTATGCAGTTAGGTGGAGATTATGGAAAGTTTGATCGGGAGGGGAAAAAAATGTTTATAAGTAAAATGGAATCCTTAATGGATCGCTATAAAGTATTTATGAAGAGGTTTGAACTTTCGGAAGATTTTCAAGCGAAAATGACGGTAGAGCAGTTAAAGACACAATTAAGTCAGTTTGGGATGACTCCTGATCAGATGTTTGACCAAATGAATCTAACTTTGGATCGTATGAGATCTGATTTGGATGAATCGATTTCTTAAATAAGTTTCTTATCCGTATAAAATTAAATTGAAAGATAAGATAATTATGCTTGAGTTATCCAAATTTTTACCCGAGTGGGCGGCTAGAGGAGTCGTAGATTTTTTCCCTCTCGAGATTAATTCTGAAAAAGTTGAAGAATTTTCATTAAAGCTATCAAGATATAAAGCAACTCAAAAGCCTTTGCGAATAAAGCTTGGGATAGATCCTACAGGAGCTGACATCCATTTAGGTCACAGTATTCTTTTTAGAAAGCTTCGAGCTTTTCAAGATGCAGGCCATACTGCAATTTTGATAATTGGTGATTTCACGGCCCGAATTGGTGACCCAACAGGGAAAAGTAAAACTAGGATTCAGTTGTCAAGTAATGAAGTAGAAGAAAACTCCCAAACCTATCTTGAGCAGTTGGGGCTTGGAAAATCTAAAAACGATTCTTTATTAGATTTTGAGACGGAAGGTCGAATAGAAGTTCGACGAAATAGTGAATGGTTGGCAGATTTTGATATGACACAAATTATTAATCTTCTTAGTAAGTCAACAGTTGGTCAAATGCTTGCCAAAGAAGATTTTTCTAAGCGTTACTCCAATGGAACTTCTATTTCGTTGCATGAATTCCTTTACCCTTTATTTCAAGGGTATGACTCTGTAGCCGTTAAGGCAGATGTTGAGCTTGGTGGTGTTGATCAAAAATTTAATGTTGCGATGGGAAGAGATATGCAACGTCATTTTGGTCAACAGCCTCAGTTTGGATTGCTCTTGCCAATTCTAGTAGGTTTAGATGGAACGCAAAAGATGAGTAAAAGCCTTGGCAACACTATTGGCTTATCAGAAGATGCTCTTTCAATGTATTCAAAGCTTGAGAAGGTTCCTGATGATCAGGTCTTAAATTATTTAACCTTATTAACTGATTTGGAATTAAATAAATTACCTGAGGATGCTAGAGAAATTCAGAAATTTATGGCATTAAGTGTAACCGCTCAATTCCATGGTTTGGCAACTGCAAGCAGTGCTCAATCAGATGCTTCTAAGCTTATGGTTGGATTGCAAGATGGCCTAGACGATATTCCTGAGGTATCTATTTCAGATGTTAACTTTCCATCAAAGGCTTTCTATTTGCTTAGTGCTATAGGTTTGTTTTCGAGTAGCAGTGAAGCAAGACGCCAGATTAAAGGTGGTAGTGTAAGGATCGATGGAGAAAAGATTTTAGATCCTAATTTTGAATTTTGTAATAAAGATGAACTTAGTGGAAGAATATTACAAATAGGGAAGAAAGTTTTTAGGCGTATGTCTTCATAATAAATATTATTTTTATATTATGACTTCAACATTTAAGGCTGAAGAAAAATTAATTCTTGCTTTAGATCATATGAATGAATCAGAAGTGATTTTGTTGCTAGATAAATTACCAAATTTAGTTTGGGTTAAGGTTGGCTTAGAATTATTTACTTTGTTAGGGCCTGAAATTGTTTTCAAGTTAAAAAAACTAGGAAAAAAAGTATTTCTTGATCTTAAATTCCATGATATTCCAAACACTATGGCAAGGGCTTGTTATCAGGCTGCTTCTATAGGAGCAGATTTAATTACCATACATTCATGTGCGGGTAAGAAGGCTTTAAAAGAATGTAAGAAATCATCAATTCAGGGTGCCATCGATGTTGGACTATCTCCTCCTGGACTACTAGCAGTAACTGTTTTAACTAGTTGGGAAGAACAAGAATTTATCGATGATCTTGATATTAATCAATCTATAAATAAGAGATCATTATTATTATCAGACTTAGCATTTCAAGCTGGAATCAGCGGTTGTATTTGCTCCCCTATAGAAGCACAGAAATTAAGAAAATTCTTCCCTGAACCTTTTTTGATTATTACTCCAGGCATACGTTCTGAGGGTGTTAACCGGAATGATCAAGCAAGAGTAATGACACCTTTAGAAGCATTAAAAGCAGGTTCTTCCAAATTAGTAATAGGTAGAGAAATTAGTCTTGCAAAAGACCCTTCAAAAGCTTTTAAAAGAATTTGTGAGCAGATTAGTTATTAACTAGCTAGCTAGCCTTGGTACCAATTTTAGGTTCTGTACCAGATGTTATTCGTCTAAAATTGCTTCTATGTCTCCATAAGACCAATGACATAGCGACAAGGCTTACTAATAAATAAGGAATGGAAAGTTTAGATTGGAAACTTAAGAGCATTAATAATGGAAGGCTTATAGCAGCACAGATACTTGATAAAGAAACCATTCGCCAGAAACTTAAAATTAGAAGAAAAATTCCAAGCGAACTTAATCCTACTTTCCAAGAAATTCCAAGGAAAACTCCTAGACCTGTAGCAACAGCCTTTCCCCCTTTCCCTCTTAACCAAATTGGCCAAATATGACCAGCTAATGATGAAATCCCTACTAAAACTTGCCAACTTTCATCTAGAAGTAGTGATTTGGCAAGTAATACAGCTGCAGCACCTTTGCTTACATCTAAAGCAAAAACAATTAAGGCAGGCCACTTGCCTACATGCCTTAGAACATTTGTTGCCCCTGTAGAACCTGAACCAATTAGCCTAAGATCTATTCCTGCTAACCATTTGCCTGCAAGGTATCCACTGGGAAAAGATCCAAGTAAATATCCAATAAATATTAGAAACAATGCAATAGAAGAAATGGTGCAATCCTCCCTCAAATCAATTCTTCATCAATATAAAGTTCTTCAGGGTTAGCTGCAAAAGCAAGCCATATTGGAAATTGGAGAATAGGTATTTCTACTTTTCTTTCAGCAGCATCAATAAGGATTAAAGGTACTTCCTCTCTAGCTTCTAATCTGTCAGCGCATTCCACTAAAGCTTCGGAACGTTCAAAAAGCACTATGCCACTATTTGGCCCAAAGTCTTCTCGATTAAGTCCTAATGCATCTTGAAGACCTCTTCTCCATTCGCCAAGTCTTTCAGGTTGACTGGCTAGAATAAGTGCCTGAAAACGATCTCCATATATTTCACCTAAAATAGCAATTAAAGCTGCTGATAATAATATATTTCTTGAACGGGTTCCCCTGCTTTGTTGTGCTCCTCTACCACCCATGTTGAAAAACCAGTCTTCAAGAATCTCTACATCTTTTGGCTCTAAACTCCTTCTAAATTTCCAGGGATCAGCATAATAATCTGGTTGACCTAAATATTGATCTAGGCATTTAAGTATCAATTCTTTGTCTGGTTTAAATGTATCTGATATTGCCAATACATTTTGTACCACTTCTTTTTCTTCTGACTCTTTATTTTTATCAAGTGGGGATGGTGCTACTACTAATGGTTGTGAAATAAGGTCTAATTGTTCAACAGAATTAGTCAAACCTTGCATTGCCCCAGTAAGATAATCTTGAAAACCTTTCACTTGCCTTGCAATTGAATCTGACTTGCCAGCAAATGAATTATTTGAATCTTTCTCAATTTGGACCTTTCTAATCTCTAATTCTTTAATCTCATTTTCTAGATTAATACGCTTATCTTTAAGTTCTTTCAAAGCATATTCGAAGAAACTCTCTTTATTTAAACCTTCTAATATATTCTGGTTTAATATTTTATTTGAAGATTGCTGTTCAGGGCCTTTTATGTCTAAAGATTGATTAATCTGCTCTTGAGATTTATCATTTAAATCTTTTTCTTTCGATATTATAGTTTCATTAGAGCTTGACTCAACAGATTGTTCTGCTTTGATCTCATTTTCTCTAGAGAGGTCTTCTGGTAGTGTCATTAATTTATTTAGTAAATTGGAATGATTTAATTAATTTCTTTTTTATTATTTATCTCTAAATTACCAAGATGTAATTTTAATTGGAGTTCAAGCATTTTTTTATCAAATATTATTGGTAAGAGATGAGGACTTGCCGTTTCACGGAAATAAAGAATTCCTGGTAATTGAGGGAAGAAAATTCTCCAAGCAACCCAATTTTCATAAGGAAAACGCCTTATTTCTTTTCCTAATTGCAAAACAATTAGATCTTTGTCCGTAAATTTTATTCTAAGAGTAAAGGTTTGAAGTAATAAGAAAAAGCCAAAACTACTTATTAACACTCCAATCCATATTGGTAATGGTGTCAAAAATATTGGTACGCCTGTAAGAATTATTAGTGCAGGGAGCCTATACATTGGTTCTAATACAATCTCATTAGATTCGTGTTTTTCTGATGAAGAGTTCATAAGAGTCATCCAAAAAGTATTTTGGTTAAAACTACATCCATCAAAGAAACAGTTAATAGAGTCATTACTACAGCACCAGTAGTACTAGTCCCTACTTCTTTTGCTCCACCTCGAGTAGTTAAACCCCATCCACATGCTATAACAGCAATTTGCAATCCGAATACAATAGATTTGATTAGCATGGATGGGAGATCGCTGAAAACTAGCCATCCCTTTACAGAAGTCCAAAAAACATCTCCAGGGATACTATAAAAGGCAGTACTACTTATTTGCCCACTCCAGAGTGCTACTGAAAAAAACAGTAAGCACTGTAAGGGTGCCATTACAACCATTGCTATTAACCTTGGTACTACGAGATATTCAACTGGATCAGTTTTTAACATAGTTATTGCATCGATCTGTTCTGTAACCTTCATTGTTCCTAATTGTGCTGCATAAGCTGTTGCTACTTTGCCTGTAAGAAGTGTTGCAGTCAGTAGAGGTGCAATTTCTCTGGCAAGTCCAATAGCAAGTAGCCCACCTACTTCAGAGCCAAGACCTTGTCGACTAAGTTCCGCTGCGACTTGAATATTAAATACTGTTCCTGCTGATATACCTGTGATTAGAATTATTAGAAAACTTGTGGGACCTGCTTCCATAAGTTGATCTATTAAATCTGATTTATTGAAATTTCCTTTAACTGTAGAAGTAATTGCCTGACCTCCTATGAGCAGGCTGCTTGCAAGTCGATTTAGCCAACGTGGTGTCTTCATTTTTTATTAGACAGAAATGCTTGGCTTCTTGTTAATCCAGTCTTTCATTATTAGTAGCCCAATCGCGACTAATAATGAAGGGATCAACCCCATGCAAATTCGAATAGTTGTTATAGCAGTGGAAGGTTGATCAATGGAATTGGCTAAAGAAAAACAATCAACAGAGGATTTATAGCCGGAGAAAGTAAGTAAAACACCAAGCATCCAAACGCTTAAGCCAATACCTATTTTTTGAATAAAAACCATCCAGGCTGTATAAATGCCAGCAGGTTTTTCTGGATCTGCATCAATAGCATCAGGTAGTAAAGACCAAGGAATTAAATAAGCAGTAGAAGCTCCAAACCCGACAAGTAGAATTATCAATAGTAAAGTAAGAAACTTTAAAGATTCTAGATTGTTAAATATAAAAAAGCTTTCCATAGATATTCCAGAAGATATTGGAGGTAAAAATATTGCAATTAAGCACGCTCCAATCCATAAAGAACCTCCTCTAAATAAAGCGGCGATTCTTCCATATTTGTTGGAATAAATACTCCAGAATTGCAGGCCTAAAAGAGCACTGATTTGGAAAGGAATAAGAATCCATGCAGAAGTCCCACTAGGTACTTTTATTACTTGTTGTAAGTAAATAAGCGAAACTGTTTGCATTAACTGAAGACCACACCAGAGGAGTAAATAAAGCAGAATAATTTTATGAAAAAGTTTATTTTTAAGTATACGATTTATTTGAAGCTTTAAAGGCTCTGAAGTCCCTGATGGTTTTCTAGCTTTCTTTGCAAAAGGAGCTAAACCCCAGCATGAAATTAAAGTAGTTAGAGTTGCTATTGAGCCAGTAATTTTTCCCATCAAGGTGTAGCCAGAACTCCCTGAAGATACAAGCCCAGCAGCAACTATTAACCCACTTAATCCAGCTATAATTGACCCTGTAAATCGGGCTGCATTAAGTCTGGTTCTTATTGAGGTTTCCTCAGTTATTTCTGTAGATAGAGCTGCAAATGGAAGGTTTACGCTGGTATAAGCAGTCATGAGAAGAATTGTGATGAATATGTAATAAAACGTTTTTGTAGTTATACCTCCTGCTGGTATCCACCAAATAGCAGCAAGGCTGATCCCCAGAGGTGCTGCAGCCCCAATCATCCAAGGCAACCTAGGCCCCCATCTTGATTTGGTATGGTCGCTAAGCCATCCAATTAAAGGATCATTTATTGCATCCCAAATCTTTATTACCATTAGTAAAGAGCCAGCGAGGAAAGCAGGTAATCCTGCAGCGCAAGTAAAGAAAGGAAAAAGGTAGAACCCCAATTGAGAAGCTGCTAAACCTGTTCCAGCATCTCCCATTCCATAGGAAAGCATTAACCTTCTGCGTGACTGGTTATTAAGAGACTTACTCTTTCTTTTTCTCGTTAAAGGGGACTCCACAACGTAATAATAGAAAAGTACTAAGATGGGTATTCAGATCCTATATTTGGGACTGATTAGAGTACATCTTTGTGCGGGCGTAGTTTAGTGGTAAAACCTCAGCCTTCCAAGCTGATGATGCGGGTTCGATTCCCGCCGCCCGCTTTTTTCAATCAAGAATGCTCACTGACTTGTTTGCAATGTTCTGATGCAGCAATTAGAACAAGGCTTCTGCTTTCTATTTTGATTCCTTTTTGGTTTTGGATTTGTTTGGGTTGCATATCATCATGAGTAAAAGCAGTATCGATTAATTTTATCCAGGGTGATGAGGGGGTCGGCAATTCGAAATTCATTGCTTGATCATATGCATTTAGGCCAAGCCATAAAACAGGTCCAATATTACCTTTGTTTATGCTGTAGCTAATTGTGTGAGACCAGCTACTCCAATCTGGGGAGTTGGTCTTTACGCCATGCCATTGAACCCAAAAACCATTTGGATCTTCTGGCTTTTTTGTAATTGGTGTATATTCAGGACTGAAAAATTGCAATAGGTTTTTTCTAATATATATAAGTCTATTGACGAAGAACTTTAGATCAAAGTCACAATCATCTGGGTGCCATATCATCCAACCAAGAGGTGTATCTTGACACCATGCATTATTATTACCTCCTTGACTTCTTCCAACTTCATCACCCATTAGAATCATTGGAATACCTGGAGATAATAATAAACTTGCTAATAAATTACGCTGTTGACGACTTCTTATATTCTTTAAATTATTATTTGTGCTAGGTCCTTCTATTCCATGATTCCAACTATTGTTGTGGTTCTCACCGTCACGATTATTTTCCCCATTAGAAAAATTATGTTTTTGGTTGAAACTCACTAGATCAATTAAAGTAAAACCATCATGAGAAGTAATAAAATTAATAGATTTCTTTACCGAATTTTTTTTATTTTTATACATTAATGGACTGCCAATAAGACGATCTTTTAGAGGCCAAGTACTATTTTTATCTCCTTTCCAAAACTTTCTAAGATCATCTCTAAAATGACCATTCCATGTGCTTATTCTTTTTGCGGGGAAGTCAGATAGCCTATATAATCCTCCACAATCCCAAGGTTCACTTATAAGTTTTAACTCACTTAAAACAGGATCTGATTCTATTTCTTCAAAAATTGGTGGCTGATCAAGAGGTAATAGATGTTTCCCTCTACTTAATGCAATACCTAAATCAAATCTAAATCCATCAACCCCTAATTCATATGCCCAGCATTTAATTGATTCAATAATTAATTGTCTAACGAGAGGATGGTGAGCAGCAATTGTATTTCCACAACCAGTTACATCTAAGAAATCTCCGATTTCATTTTTATGATAATAAAGTGATTCGCTAAAGCCCTTCCAGCTAATAATAGGACCGTCCTTATTTCCTTCTGATGTGTGATTATATACAACATCTAGAATAACTTCTATTTGATTATTGTGGCATTTTTCTACAAATTTTCTAAATTGATCTCTTGGTGATAATGAGTTTGTTTTTGAAATGAAATCATGATGAGGTGTAAACCAATTAATAGGGCTATATCCCCAATAATTTTTTACCCCATGCGGGGCATCTGATGGATCAAATGAAAAAACAGGAAGTAATTCAATTGAAGTAATTCCCATTTCTTTTAAATAAGAAATTTTATCCATTAACCCTAGAAACGTCCCTTTTAGATCGTCAGTTACTTCAGAGCATTTGTTTTTTGTAAAACCACCTACATGTAATTCATAAATAATTGTTTTATTCCATGGATGTTTAGGACGGGGATATTTATTAAAATTAAATTTCTCTCTTTCAGTAACAACTCCCTTTAGTGGTATATCTATTTTATTTGATATTTCTTTTGTGGACTTTCTTTGAAACAAATCCCATCCTGCTATCTCTCTGGCACAAGGGTCTAATAGTATTTTATTAGAATAGAAATCATGTTTTTCTCCTCTTTTTAAATCAACTATTCTATATGCATAAAGGCATCCAGAACCTACTCCATGAACCTCAACGTGCCAATAATCTCCTGATCTATTTAGCTTGCTTAATTTAATTACTTCTTGTGGTTCAGAATCATTAGAATCGTTAAATAATAAAAGTTCAACCAAATCTGCTTCAGGAGCAGCAACTGAAAAATTAACCCCTTCTTTGGTTATTGTGCTACCTAAAGGCCAAGCAGTGCCAATATTTATTTTGCTCACTGGTTTTTTTATAAGAGACAGTAAGCATTAAAAGCCAATTACTATTTTAGTCATCTTTAGCAACTCAATGTCTAAATTGTCTGCAGATCCACTAAGTAAGTCTGTTCAAAAGGTTAGAGATTGGTTGTGGATGTTCCCTTCGTCAAGCAGTTCTAATTCACTTACTTCATGGTGGTTAAATTGCTCACCTGAGCCTGTATTAATTGATTGCCCGGACCTCTCCCCCGAAGTGATTAGTGATTTAAGAAAGCTCAGTATTGGACTTCAGCCAAAGATTATTTTAACTAATCGAGACTCTCATGGAAAAGTTTCTCAATTGCATAAGGAATTTGGATGGCAAGTTCTTCTTCATGAACAAGAAAGTTATTTGTTGCCTGGTATAGAGAAATTGGAAACTTTTTCAGAAGAAGCGATTACTTCTTCTGGGTTAAAGCTCTTGTGGACGCCTGGCGCGACACCTGGCAGTTGTGTTGTTTATGCTCCTGCCCCTTGGAATGTGCTGTTCTGCGGACGTTTGTTAATTCCAGTTGCAACAGATCAATTAGGTTTAATTAGGTCTAAAAGGACCTTCCATTGGAGTATTCAGAAGAAAAGCTTTAAAAAATTATGCCAATGGATTCGTTCAGATCAATTGCCATTATTAGCTTCTGGAGGATCAGTGCATTTGCTCGGAGATGAGAAAATTTTGCCATGGGGAGCTGTACAGACTCTGAGAAATTAGTTCACAGAATGAAAAAACTTGGTATAAAGCTTTGCAGCATCATACTTTTCTATTGCATCAAGTGCTTTGTCTCCATACGATTAGCGGGTTCGGGTGTTTGATGATTAATTCTTAATTGGGTTTTCATTTTTCACTCTCTGCTACAACACACTTTTTAAATGAACAAAGCAGATCTGGTTAACTTAGTTGCAGCTCGTACTGAGCTCACTAAGACAGACGTGGCACTTGTCGTCGATGCTGCCATAGAAACTATTGTTGATTCAGTAGTGGAAGGCAAAAAAGTCTCCATACTTGGTTTTGGGTCATTTGAGCCTCGTGACCGCTCAGCTCGTCAGGGGTTAAACCCAAAAACTGGCGAAAAAATTAAAATTCCTGCAAAAAGAGTTCCCGCATTTACAGCAGGTAAATTGTTTAAAGATCGAGTTCAAGGCTGATCTGATTTTTCGAAAATTATTTTTGCTTTCAGCTCATTTTTTTGGCCATAGAGCTTTAATGCTCTTATAGAGCCACCCCTCTATGGCCTTAAACATTTTTTATAGCCATTCCATAGGCTTTTATGCGCCTTCAGGGCCATGAAATATCCTTTTAAAGCATGGAAGATATCTTTTCTTAGGATGTCTTAATCTATGCTTTATTTTCATGTTTTAAAATCTCTAATGATTTATGTAGGCGTATAATTTTGGGATTATATGATATCTTTAAGTCATTATTGATAACAATATATTGAATTATTTGATTTAATATTTTATATATTTAATATTTAATAATTCTCTAACAAACCAATACAAGATGAAGTTTATTAGAGTAAAGAAAATCATTGTAATGACTACTGTAATTATTGGAACTTCTAATTTTTACCCAATAATGTCTCAGTCAGAACATTATGAACCTATGATGTATTTATCAAAAGAATGCTTTGCTAAGAGAAATAAGAAGGTCTGTAAAAAAGCCTTAAATAAAATACAATTATACAAATCATTAGAAAATTTGAAAGATAATTATTCATGCCAAACAAGATTGTTGGGATTAGAGGCTCAATTGATAATGGTAATTATGAAAATGACAGAAGAGAGGGGATTATCTTTAGGAATGCTTAGGGATCTTCAAAAGAATTGTAGCTTTTAATAAAAACTTTTAATAGCTCTCATCCTATTAGATGGTTTTAAAATATTTAGTTTTGCCCTTATAAATGACTTTGGATAGGATTTACTGCTAATTCTGATAAGAAGTACATTGGCTTTCTAATGGGTAAAGCAAAACCTTCTTCTGAAGAAGCAAGTCAATCTCAACCAGAGAGTTTTCTAAAAAAATCAAGTAAGTTTAAAAAGGGCACTGCACCAGCTAAGGATAATGTTAACTCTGCTTCACAAGAAGTTTTGATTAAAGTAGGAGGCTTTGAATATAAAACCCCAACAAAAAAAACCCGTATCTTTATTGCTTCGCTTGTTATAGGTCTAAACCTTCTTCTTGTTATTGCTGTATTGCTTTATTTCTATAACCCTTGGTTTAAAGACTTTATCTACAATGTAGGTAGGACTTGATATGGATAGTTAAAAGTTGCCTTATCCCTTACAGAAATGGAATTTATACTTTGTATTGATCATCAATTCTGTCATATGCATCAAATTTATAAATATTTTTTGAACATAAAAAAGACCCTACATAGTAGGGCCTTTTTATTAGGTACTGCCTTGGAAGTCTTTCCTAGTTTCGACTCCTTAGCAAATACCTGCTCCTCACAAATATATTATGACTAGCTTTTATGTTTCTCCAAGGCCTCTAGAGGCAACTAAGCCAACTGGCACAGTGCCAGTTGGCTTAGTAACTTATGGATTTGTATTCCACTAAGAATAAGAAAACATTTATATTTTGCTAAGAGGCAATCTTGCTAAGAAATTTTTTTAGCATAATTTTTTCAAGTCATTCTTATGTGAAAACATCTATATAGGTATACTTAAACTATTTACAAAAAATAAGTAATTTAATGAAAATATGTCTAACTCTATTGTCTCATCTAAGGAATATTTCTGGAAGTTTTTTAACATTAAGCGAGGTAGTATTTTTTTTTCAAGATAAACACAAATTAATCGATGTCTTAGTTTTAAGCTTAAGAATGAGACTTAATTCAGTTTAGGTACTAGAATTAAAGATCAATTAAGTTTTAATTATGAGAATAACTCTTATTCTTTCGGTTCTGTTTTTATTGGGGGCTATTTTGACCTTAGAGGTGTATAGATTTTTCCCTGATTATAAATCAGCCTTTGAAGCAGATCAGCAATGTCATTATGAGGCTCTAAGCCTTTTTGAAGTTGAAGGAACGCTTGAATGTGACCATGACCTAGAAACCCGTCAGTGGATACTTTTTTCAGCTGGTAAAAATAATGAGAAGGCAACTGTCTTTAAAAGATTTAGGTATTAATATAGATTGCTAACTCGTAGTCAATGTAAAAATTTATCTGAGAAATTTTTAAAGATAAAAGTACCAGCAATAAGTGATATTAAAGCTGTAATTATGAAGGTAATTGCCTGACCTAATGAGCCTGCTTCGTATACATTATTACTTAATAAAGGAAAATCAATTAAAGAGCCAACTGTACCCCAAATGATTACCCAAATAGATACATAAAGAATGCTGAGTATGTCTTTCTTAGTCATGGAAGGATTTAAATTTGCTTTCAATAGTCTATTATATGAACTATTGTTTTTTATCAATATTAAGTTATTAATTAATCCCAAATATTGCTAAGGTTACAGGCTTACCGTTGAAAATTAATTCTGTTAATATTAACATTAAGAAACCAATCATAGCCGCTCTTGAGTTGACTAGCTCTGCATTCGGGTTAAAGCCAAATACTTGCTTGACTTCTTTATTTTCATTGTCCAACCATTTTACACCTGATGATTCAACTGAATTATTATTAGTTGGAGGGCTTTGAATTGATTGATTTGTTTTTTGATTATCAGTATCGTTAGAAGTTGCCATGGACTGGTGCTTGCATTATCTAAATATTTTATTTCTTTTTTTTCTTTTAGGCAATTTATTTCTTCTTTTCTTGATCATCCTATTATTCCTAAAAAAACTATAG
The DNA here is from genome assembly GCF_027359415.1 of Prochlorococcus marinus str. MIT 0918. Taxonomy (NCBI): domain Bacteria; kingdom Bacillati; phylum Cyanobacteriota; class Cyanophyceae; order Synechococcales; family Prochlorococcaceae; genus Prochlorococcus; species Prochlorococcus marinus. The sequence goes on along the minus strand of NZ_CP114780.1, from coordinate 755,916 downwards.
TCGATTTCATATAAATAAAGCCTGAACCCTATTATTGATATCAAGAAAACTATAATAATAATAAATAAATAGATCTTCATTTTCTAAATGAGCTTAAGAACTGTCTTAATTTATTGTATTTATATAGGTTTTCCATTCCATATTAAAAAAATAGAATAGAAGCCTCATGATTAAATAGATATTTGTTCATGTAATTTTACTAAAGAAGCAGTAGAGGTTAGCTGTTTAAGAAGAATGTATCAGCATGATGAAAATATTTTCTTATGTTTTAGAATTATTTTGTGGCTAAACTCATTTTTTTGTGAGCTTGGCTTTCGAGATCATGGCCCGTTCAACTAATGCTATCCATTTCAAAAATTGCTTTTTTTATACCTGCGACTCCTTTTCTTGCAGCTTGCCTAATTTTAATTCTTTTAATTAGTTTCAATAGAACAGTAAATAGGCTTTCTAAGCCTGTTACTTTCATAATCGTTAATAGTGTGGTTTTGCCAACTTTAGTAGCAATGTTTTTATCTTTCAAGCATTTATATGGTGAAGTAGTTAACTCTTCTATTAATTTATTTGGTTTACACTATCTAATTAACTTGAAATTAGACAGTGCTTCTGAGATATCTATAATTTTTATTGGTTTAATTTCTTTATTAATTATGATACTTTCTTATGTTAGATTGCCTAGACAAAAAGGATATGTTAGATATTTTATTTCTTTAGGGTTTATTTCTAGTATATTATTTTTAGTTGTGCTTAGTAATGATTTTAGCTATGGGTTTTTATCAAATTTCTGAAAAGAATAAATCATTTAACTTAAAGCTTCATGAGTTATTCTAATTATTTTATATTCTTTTGTTCAGCCTTTATTTTATAGATTATGCAGGATTTCCCTAATAAGATAGCCCTTATTCATGAATGGTTTAATACACGTTCTTCTGGAGGATCTGAGCAAGTAGTCCATGCTTTCGATGGCCTAATTTCCTCTCTTGGAAGTACAGCTGATCTTTTTGCATTAGTTGACGGCGATAGTCATATTGCCGATAGCTGGTTATTTAATAGAAATATTAAAACTAGTTTTATTCAAAAGATTCCATTTGGTAAAAACCATGTTCAGAAATATCTCCCTCTACTACCATATGCGATTGAACAATTTGATTTAAGAGATTATCCATTAATTATTAGTAGTAGTCATCTTGTAGCTAAAGGTGTTCTTACTTCTCCTGATCAGCTCCATTTAAGTTATGTCCATACGCCTGTTAGGTATGCTTGGGATCAAATGGATGTTTATTTAGAAAGATCTTTTCTAAGAAAAATCGGATTAGGACCTTTTGTTAGATGGCAGTTACACCATTTACGACAATGGGATCAATTAAGTGCTGGGAGAGTAGATTGTCTTTTGGCAAACTCTCGTTTTACTGCAAGAAGAATATCTAAATATTGGGGCCGGAACTCCGAAGTCTTGCATCCACCAGTTGAAGTTGAACGGTTTAATTGGAACAATTCTAGGGATGATTATTATTTGTGCCTTTGTCGTCTTGTTCCTAATAAAAAAGTAGATTTAGTTATTCAAGCTTTTAATATACTTCGATTGCCTTTATTGGTAGTTGGAGATGGTCCAGAGAAGAACTATTTGAGAAGCCTTGCAGGTCCAACTATTCAAATAATGGGTTATCAAAGTAAGGAAAATGTTGAAGATATGATGCAAAAGTGTAGGGCCTATGTTTATGCAGGTATTGAGGACTTTGGGATTGCTCCTGTAGAAGCTATGGCAGCTGGAGCACCTGTAATAGCATTAGGTATTGGAGGTTTATTAGATACGGTTAGATGTGTAACTCAAAATTTAGAATTCTCTACTGGAATTCTTTTTAAATCTCAGAAAGTGAAATCTTTAGTAGACGCAGTGAGTTGGTTTGAAGAACAGAAACTTTGGAAAAGAATGGACCCTGAATTGATCAATAAATGGGCGCAGAATTTTAGCTTAGAATGTTTTAACAAACGATTTCAAAATCTACTTGAAAAGGCCTGGAGTGAAAAAATAAGAGAATCTGAGTTTGCATCAACCGATCCAGTAGCTTTCAAAAAGTTTGATTCTTAGATTCGTTTTTCGCTAATGCGAATTTTTTAGTAAAATCTATTTAAAGGAAATATTTTTCTTATTAAGCATTAGAGAAGTTCTTTGGATTATTCTTCTGCATCTAAACCTCCCATCTCTTCTGAGAAATTATCTACTAAGGACTTCCTTCAAAGACAATGTCGTTATGATAGAACTTTAAAAAGAACTGGAGATATTATATTTTCTATTATTGTATTAATATTTGGGTCTCCTTTTTTTCTTTTAATTGCTTTATTAGTTAAACTAAGTTCTAGAGGTCCAGTTCTTTATTTTCAAGAAAGGGTAGGTCGTGATTTTATTCCTTTTGGATGTATTAAATTCCGTACAATGCATCCTGAAGCTGAAAGTTTACTTGAAAATTTACTTGAAAGAGACCCTTTATTAAAAGATGAATTTGAAAAAGATTTTAAACTACGTAATGACCCTAGAATTACACCAATTGGTAAGTTTCTTCGTAGATCTAGCTTAGATGAACTCCCGCAATTTATAAATGTTTTAAAAGGTGATATGAGTGTTGTGGGACCTAGGCCAATAGTTGAAAATGAAATTGAAAGATATGGAGTTAATATAAGTGAATTTGCATCAGTTAGGCCTGGGATTACAGGGTTATGGCAAGTTAGTGGTCGTAATAACTTAACTTATAAGAGAAGGATAATGCTAGATTTGTTGTATGTTCGAAAAAGAAATTTTTTAATGGATATAAGGATTTTTATAAGGACTTTTGGCGTTTTAATTCTTCCAATGGATAGAGGTGCATACTAGAGTATTAATATAAACTTATTTATTAATATAAAGCCTAAAACCCATGATAATTCAAGTAAGAGTGTAAGACTTAGTATTCTTTTTATACTGTTTCTATTTGCATTTGGACAATTTTTAGCAATAATTTTTTTGGATACTAACTTGTCTTTATAAATATTTGTTCCTCCCATCCTAACTTGTGCACAATATGCAAAAATCGCTTCAGAAAAACCAGAATTTGGAGATGAATCATATGAACCATCTTTAATAGCTTTTTTAATTATGGATGGTGCTTTTATCCAATTATGACTAATTAATGGAAGTGTTAATAAGACTAATCTGCATGGGATAAAGGTGAGAATGTCATCTAGCTTTGCACCTGATTCTCCTATCCATCTTAATTTTTCACTTTTATATCCGATCATTGAATCAATTGTACTGCTTGCTTTATAAAACCAAGCGAATGCTAAAGGCCCAGGTAATCCAGGAGCTAATTTCCATATGAAGCTTCCAGCCATCATCCAAAACAATGGAGCAAATATTCCGTCTACTGCGTTTTCACTAGCTGATTCAGCAGCTGCACGGAGTATTTCTTGTTTTTGAAGGTTTGAAACATTTCTACCAACTATATGAGCTAGCTTCCTTCTGGCTAATCCCAGATCCTTGTCATCGTTATTTAGTGCATTTATTACCAAAGAAACACTTTGATTTAGGCTTTTAGATGCAAGTGAACTTGCTAAGGCAATTAGAACTATAAAATAGATAAAACTTTTTAATATAGGAGCAGATTTTGTAAGAAGTAGTTGCTCTAAAACCCAGCCGCCAAAAAAACTTGCAAAAACAACGCTAAAGGTAAGTAATAATCCTCCAATTCTTAATAGGAATATATTTTCTTGAGCTAAACCCTCTACTTTTGTCTTTAAATATTTGATTAGTATGCCAATTATTTCTACAGGGTGAATTAGAAATCTAGGATCTCCAATAAGCAGGTCTAGTAAAACTGCTCCAATAATCAATGAAATGAAAATAATTAATCAGTTTTAAGCCAACTAAACATTGCGCGAAGACCTTTCCCCACTTTTTCAATAGGGAGTTGAGCATCTTCATCTCTTATCTTTTTCATTTCTGGTTTACCTGCATCACATTCCGCTACAAAATTCTTGGCAAATGTTCCATCTTGAATATCAGCTAAAATTTTTCTCATTTCTGTTTTTGTTTCATCTGTAATCAATCTTGGCCCACTTACATAATCCCCATATTCTGCAGTATTTGAAATTGAATCACGCATAGCAGTTAGTCCACCTTTGACCATTAGATCAACTATTAATTTGACTTCATGAAGGCACTCAAAATAAGCTAATTCAGGTTGGTAACCTGCTTCTACAAGAGTTTCAAAACCAGCTTTAACCAGTGCTGAAAGACCACCGCAAAGCACTGCTTGCTCGCCAAATAAATCGGTTTCAGTTTCTTCTTTGAAATTAGTTTCAAGAATACCTGCCCTTGTTCCTCCAATACCTTTTGCATATGCCATTGCCAGATCACGGGCTTGGCCAGATGCATCTTGCTCTATCGCAAAAAGAGCTGGTACTCCTTGTCCATTTTGAAATTCCCACCTAACTGTATGACCAGGACCTTTTGGCGCAATCATTACAACATCAACAAATGATGGAGGTTTAATTAAGCCGAATCGAATGTTGAAGCCATGAGCAAAACTTAAAATTTTGCCTGGTTTCAGATAAGGTCCAATGTCTTCGTTGTAAATGTTTTTTTGAAATTCATCTGGAACAAGAACCATTATCCAGTCAGCTTTGGCTGAAGCATCAGCGACACTTAGAACTTCTAATCCATCTGCAGATGCTTTGCTTGCTGACCTACTGCCTTCATAGAGGCCCACAACGACATTTACTCCACTATCTTTAAGATTCAAGGCATGAGCATGTCCTTGAGAACCATAACCAATAATTGCGACTGTTTTGTTGCTAAGAAGATCGAGGTTTGCGTCTGAGTCGTAAAAAAGTTGAGCCATTCGAATGATTTAAAGGCTTTCTTGAAAGAAAGCTTAAGAGATTTAAATTATAAGTAAGAACCTTTTTTTACAAAGTCTTTTTTTTTTATTATTTGGTTTTTGTGTTGATATCAAATGAAGAGAATTTTCTTTCTAGGTTTTACTAGGGAATCAAGCTTCATTTGGATGAGAGATAACTCTATCAATTAATCCATATTCTTTAGCTTCGTGAGAGCTTAGGAAGTAATCCCTATCAGTATCCTTGTCAATTTTTTCGAAAGGCTGTCCAGTCATATCAGACATCGCAAGATTAAGCATTTTTTTTATGCGCAGTATTTCTGTAGCTTCAATCTCGATGTCACTTGCTTGCCTTTGCGATGTGCCCCCTAGTGGCTGGTGAATCATAATTCGACTATGTGGCAACGCAAGTCTTTTACCTTTGGTTCCAGCTGACAAAAGAAAAGCACCCATGGAAGCAGCAAGTCCAACACAAATGGTCACAACATCACTTTTGACATATTTCATCGTGTCATATATGGCTAGCCCAGCAGTTACAGATCCCCCTGGACTATTTATATATAGATAAATAGGTTTTGTACTGTCTTCAGAATCTAAATAAAGCATTTGTGCTACAAGACTATTTGCAACCGCATCTGATACTTCTTGCCCCAGAAAAAGAATCCTTTCTGCTCCTAACCTTGTATAAATGTCTACCCAGCGTTCGAATTGACTGCCGGGTAGTCTATAAGGAACACTTGGAGTACCAATAGGCATAATAAAAATCAGATAAATTTGGGAAGAAGAACTTGTGAATTAAGTTGGAGATTGGTTTAGATCTTTCGAGTCGATAGAACTTTGTCGATTAGGCCATATTCAACAGCTTCATTAGGAGTTAGGTAGCTCATTCTGTCTGAATCTTTAGTTAATTGCTCCACAGTTCTTCCCGTGTTCTTGGAAAGAATTTTTAGCATAGCTTGTTTGTTATGAATAACTTCTTTAGCTCTAATTTGAATATCGGTAGCTTGTCCACTTGCTCCACTTCTTGGTTGATGGAGCACAATTGAAGCATGAGGTAATGCTGCACGTTGACCTTTTGCACCAGCAGACAGAATCACTGCTGCAGTTCCCATTGCTTGGCCTATACAAATAGTATGAATAGGTGGTTTGATATAACTAATTGTGTCGCATATAGCAAAAGCTTCTGTCTCAAATCCAATAGCATCTCCAGTATGCCAACTAGTTCCAGTTGAATTTATATAGAAATAAATTGGTTTTTCGGGATTGTCAAATTCAAGAAATAGTAATTGGGCAATTATTAGTTCAGTTACATCCATGCCAAGTTGTCTTTTAGCATCATCATCAGAAAACAAAGGAAGCCCTAAATATACAATCCTTTCTTTAAGTAATAATGATGGCAGGTCTGGTGGAGGTGTTCGCATTACTGCTGAATCACCGTAATAGGGTGCAGATACTGTCATATGAATCAGTTTTATTAGGTTTTGAGCTTAGCTATATTTAGGTATAAGTTGCTTAGCTTTTATTGCTTTTGTTGGGAGGAGGATTTTTTTTCAAGTTTTCCAAACACTAGCCTTCCTGTAGGAGTCTGCAAAGTACCTGTAATTATTACTTCTAATCGTTCGCCCATTAATTCTTTAGCACCTTCAACAACAACCATTGTTCCATCTTCAAGATATCCAACCCCTTGATTCTCCTCTTTACCCTCTCGAACTATTTTTAGAGATAATTTTTCACCAGGTTGCACTTCTGGTCTAAGGGCTATTACCAAATCACTTAGGTTTAAAATATTCAGTTCCTGCAATTCAGCTACTTGGCAAAGGTTGTAATCAGCAGTGATTAGTATCCCACCTGTATCTTCTGTAAGTTGTAACAGCCTGTCATCAGTTCCTTCTCCTTCGTATTTTGTTCTGTTAATTACAAGTCTTTTTCCAAGGTTTTCACGTAGTTCAGTTAGAATTTTAAGCCCTCTTCTACCTTTTGATCTTTTTTCACTATTACTTGAATCAGCTAATTGTTGAAGTTCATCTATAACTGTTTGAGCAATTATAATTTTCCCTTCTATTAGGCCGAAATTAATTAGGCCTTTAATTCGTCCATCAATGATGATACTTGTATCAATAATCTTAGCTCTTGCAGGAGTAAGAATTCCTTCTGAGACTAAAAGAGCTTCTGTACTATTAGGATTAAGGAGTCTAAGGAAAGTTCGACCATGTATCCCTGCAAGATTGTAACCAAGAATACCGAAGAAAATATTACTTATTACGGCTGCAATAGGTTTAATAAAAAAGAATTCTTTAGATAATGGAAGAAGTAGAATAGGAGCTAAAATAAGGTTGGCTGCAAGTAGTCCAAGTATTAAACCAACAGATCTACTTACAATTAAATCTGTAGGGGTAGTCCTGATTTGTTGTGTTAGCTTTTTTCTTAATCCTTGAAATAAAAGTCCTATTAATAATCCTGAAACACTGGTTAAACCTGATGTAACTGTTTTTGTGTCAAATATGGAAGGTAGCTTATCTACAATTATTGGTGAAAATAAGTCAATCCCCAACCATCCAATAGCTGCTCCAGCTATTGCAAATACAATTAGTATCAGGGAGTCCATCATAGGATTGATTCTTAGGATTTTCCCTATGGTCTTTTATTATTATTAAATCTATTGCTTTAAACGAACCTGCATACCTTTGTGTATTGATTTATAAGTCAAATTGTGGATTGCCCTATCAGCGCTTATTTACATATTCCTTTTTGCCATAGACGTTGTTTCTATTGTGATTTTCCTATTGTCCCTCTGGGAGACAGAGCTGGAGGCGAGTTGGGACCTGGCAGTAATTCGATAAAGGCATATTTAAAACTTTTGCATAGAGAGATTGATTTATTTCAAAACGGAAGTCCTTTATCAACTGTATATATAGGAGGAGGTACGCCTTCTCTTTTAACTTCTTCTCAACTGTTTAAGCTTTTAGATCATTTGAAAAGAAAATTTGGTTTACAATATGGAGCAGAAATTACACTTGAGATTGATCCTGCAAGTTTTGATCAAAATTCTTTGATAGGCTTCTTAGATGCTGGTGTAAATAGAATAAGTTTGGGTGCACAAAGTTTTGATAATAATGTTCTTGCTCAATTAGGCAGAAGGCATAATTCTAAAAATGTTTTTGAATCTTGTAATTGGATTAATGAAAGTTTTAGGAAGGGAGATTTGTTTAGTTGGAGTCTCGATCTAATTCAGAATTTGCCTGAACAAACATTAATTGATTGGAAAAATCAATTAATGAAGGCAATTAATTTTTCTCCACCACATTTATCGATTTATGACCTTTCTATTGAAAAAGGGACTGTATTTGATTGGAGAAAAAAACGAGGTGAATTGTCTTTGCCTAGTCAAGATCTTGCTGCTGATATGTCAATGTTGACTAGTGAAACTCTTAGGAAGGAAGGATTCTCGCGCTATGAAATTTCTAATTATGCATTGCCAGGTCATTCATCTCGTCATAATCGAGTTTATTGGAGTGGTGCAGAATGGTTGGGCTTTGGCCAAGGTGCTACAAGTTATTTTTATAGAAAGAGATTTTCACGACCAAAAACTCGTGAAGGTTATAAAAGATGGATAGAACAATTAGAGAAACAAGGTATTAAGAGTTTTTTTGAAAAATCTAATGAAGTAGAAAAAATAAACTTAGATGATTTACTTATTGTTGGTTTAAGAAGAAGAGAAGGAGTAAATATTGGAGAATTGTTAAGTCAATGGGGGTGGGATAAAAAACAAGTTAATGAAAATTTGAAGTCATTAAAAAGATATTGGAAAAAGTTTATTGATATGGGTTTACTTAAACAAAATGGTACCAGATTTAAATTGACTGATCCTGAAGGTATGGAACTTAGCAATCAAATTCTTGTTGAGATGTTGTTTTGGTGGGATTCTTTATCTGATTCACCCAATCTTTGAGTGCATTTATAAAAAGCTCTCTTGATTCAATTATGGGTTTTGCAAAAGGAGGCTGCTTAGATGTTAGTCCTAACAAATCAGCAGTGACTCTTACTTGCCCGTCACAATCTTCGCCAGCTCCAATTCCGATAACAGGAATCTTTAAAAGGTTTCTAATCTTTCCTGTGATTTGTGAAGGTACATGTTCGATAACCACCGCGAAACATCCTGATTCCTCAATCTCAATAGCCTGCTGAATTAATTTGTCTTGACTTAACTTGTCTTTAGCTTGTTTTTGATATCCAAGATTATGGACTGATTGGGGTGTGAGTCCAAGATGCCCCATTACTGGAATTCCCATTCTAATAAAGCGGTTAATAACCGCTAAAACTTCTGGCTCAGCTCCTTCAAGTTTAACTGCTGCTGCGGAAGAATTTTTTAATAAATAGCCTGCGGCTGAAACTGCCTTGTCTTCTCCACATTGATAGCTAAGGAAAGGCAGGTCACAAACTATTAAAGGTTGTTCACTTATTGACTTAGTAAATCCTCTTTCAACTGCTTGAGTGTGATGGAGCATTTGTTCAAGTGTTATAGGAAGTGTTGTTGTATGGCCATGAATAAACATTGCTAATGAATCTCCCACAAGAACAACGTCTGCTCCTGCTGCTTCAACAAATGCAGATGACAGACTGTCCCATGCTGTGAGTATTGTGATTGGTTTGCCAAGTTCTTTAAATCGAACTAATTCCTTAGGAAGCATTTAGCTTTTATGTTGCTAAGAGATTTAGATTGCTAAACTTTAGAGGACTCGGACCTATGCGGCCTCAACGCCCAAAACTGGTCAGGACCGGAAGGTAGCAGCCAAAAGGGATGCTTGAAGCTGGCGTGGACTCCGGGTCACCTAATTAAAGGAATTAATTATCAGGTTCTCTTCTGAGTTGTCTCAACCTTAAAAATTCAGGAATACTTGCCCCAGTTTCTTTATTTGATACTTGTCTATATAGAGATTGATTTGATGTTTTGTTGCTTAATCTTTGTTTGTTATATGGTTGATTGCCAGTAAAACCTGTTGCAATAACTGTTACTTGTAATTCACCTTCCATTGCTTCATCAATAACAGCACCAACAATAATATTTGCTTCTGGATCCACCACTTCATATATGACTTCAGAGGCTGAAGTCATATCTTCTAGAGTCATGTCTTTCCCTCCAGTGATGTTCACTACACAGCCTTTTGCACCATCTATGCGACCTGCTTCTAATAAAGGACTGCTAATTGCTGATTGAGCTGCTTCAGTTGCTCTGGAACGTCCAGAGCCTTTGCCTATTCCAAGTAATGAGGTTCCTGCTTCAGTCATGACTGAACGAACATCAGCAAAATCAACATTCACAAGTCCTGGACAAGTAATTATGTCTGTTATGCCTTTTACTCCCATTCTTAATACGTCATCTGCACTTCTAAAGGCTTCTTGAAGAGGTGCACCAACAATTGCTTCTTTAAGGCGGTCATTAGGTATAACAATTAAAGTATCAACATTTTCAGTAAGTTTTGATATTCCTTCGTCTGCCTGACGCATTCTTCTACGCCCTTCAAATCCAAAAGGCTTTGTAACTATACCAACTGTAAGTGCACCACTCTGTTTAGCTACTTCTGCTACTACAGGGGCCGCACCTGTTCCTGTTCCGCCTCCCATTCCCGCAGCAATAAAAACCAAGTCAGCACCTTCTAAGGCTTGTTGCAGCTCTGCTCTGGACTCTTCAGCAGCTTTTTCTCCAATACTTGGATTCCCTCCAGCTCCTAATCCTCTTGTTAATGTCTGGCCTAGTTGCACTCTGTTCTCTGCTGATGATTGCAGTAAAGCTTGTGCATCTGTATTTAAGACTCTGTAAGAGACTCCTTTTAGATCGCTATTTATCATTCGGTTTACAGCATTGCTGCCGCCACCCCCTACCCCAATGACTTCTATTCGAGCATTCTGACTTGGTTGAATGCCCTCGGTTCTATATCCAGAACCAGAATTGTTTCCCATACCCATCACCATATTGAAAATTTAAATAATGCTTTTTTGTGCATTATGAACTGGCTAGAGATTTATGTTGGCTTTTTCAAGAAAGTCTCTTTTTTCTTTAAGAAATAAAATCAGAATTCACTGACTTTTCTATAAAATTTCTTTTGAAAATTCCCTTTTTGCAAAGCTTGGATAGTTAAATCTCCTTTTTTTGGAAAAATAATTTTGGTTTTTCTGGATTTTTTAAATCGAGGATTGTTTTTGAACCATTTTTCAAATCAGATGATAAAGACCGAGATAATTCATCGAAGGCATCTAATTGCTTTTTCAGTAAAGCTTTTTTACTCCCTAAATCAACTAGCAAAAAATCTTTGGTTTGAAGTCTTATTTGGCCGTCATTATTAAAGATTATTTTTTTTAGTTTTTTTGGGGATTCTCTTTGATGATTAAGAATCAGAGTAATCCACGGCTTGTTTCTAGAGCTCCACCCTTCAACTATTAACTGATTTAAATCATTTGTATATTCTGCAGATTCAAAAATAGGTATCCAATCTCCTTCTTTGTCTATCATCCCTGCTTCTTTACCGCTTGTCTTTGAGCGGAATGCTAACCCTATTGGCTTTTTCTCAAGAATTTCAACATCTATGCCTAAAGGAGAAATCCTTCGACTAATAGCTACCGATTGGATTGGTAAGTTTTTTTGAATTTTGCTTTCTAATTCTTTGGGATTAATTTTTAATAGAGATGTCTTGGCCCTTATACCAAGGGCTTCAATTATTTGCTCTTTGGGAATATTTATATTTCCTTTGACATTTATTTGGTTGGTTGCAATTGGTTCCCATCCTTTATTTGCAAGCAATATTGCTAATAATAATGATATTGAAAAGTAGCAAAATATACTCCAGACTTGTTTGATTTCCTTAGGTATTGATTTTTGATTCTTTTTTAAGCTTTTCATAAGTCGCATCGTGCCTTAGTCATCAGTTGATTCATCCATTGACGAGCACGATCTGCATCAGAAAAAGGAATGTCTATTTCTTTCCCACATCCAATTAGTCTTAATCTACATTGACCTTGAGATTCATTTGTTAAAGGGGCTTCTCCTGAACTAAGAGCCATTAACTCAAGAAGTTCTAATTGTTTTATTTCAAAAGTTTCTTTTTCTTTAAAAGTACCTGCTTCAAAACTGCTCCAACTAAGAAGCCCTTCTTTTAGCCGAGCTGCACATGATCCATCTAATTTTGCGAGCTCAGAACCTTTTGCCCAATCTCTATAAAGGTTTTGCCTTCTTCTCTCAAGCCAACCTAGTGCTGTTAGAAGCACAAAAACTATAAGTAAAGGAAACCAGAGAAGTCCATGAATCATATTTTTCGGAATGGATTGTTTAAATAACCATTCAAGTGGAACTCATTTATTCTTTAGCGCTTTCTATCAACCTTGACACTAGTTTTGAGAGATTTATTCCAGAAGCTGCCCAAAGCATTGGATACATGCTTTGGGAGGTGAACCCAGGTAATGTATTTATTTCATTGATCAACAAGTTACAAGTATTTTCTTCATAAAAAAAATCAACCCTTGCAATTCCTTCCACTGCAATTGCATTGCAAGCATAAAGAGCTAACTTTTTTATTTTATTTGATAGTTCAATTGATATTGGAGCAGGAATTAAAATTTCATTTGATTTTTCTGAATATTTAGTTGAATAGTCATACCAATCAGACTTATATCGAACTTCTCCAACGCAAGATGTGATCATTTCTTTTTTACCAAGTACACCGCATTCAAGCTCTCTTGCTGTAATTCCTTTTTCTACTACTACTCGATTGTCTAGCTTAGAGGCTATTTTAATTCCTTGTAAAAGATCTTCTTTGTTATATGCCTTGCTAATTCCAACGGAAGATCCAAGATTTGCAGGTTTGATAAAACAAGGATAACCTAAATTTAACTCAATTTTTTCTATTAATAAAATAAGATTTTTTTTATCTAATAAATCCTTTTTATATACTTCACAATAACTAACTTGCGGTAATCCAACTGATGAAAAAATATTTTTCATGGCAATTTTATCCATACCTAAAGCAGAACCTAGAACGCCTGAGCCTACAAATGGCTTACCTGTAAGTTTGAAAAGCCCTTGAATAGTTCCATCTTCACAATTTGGGCCATGAAGAACTGGAAACCAAATATCTATTTTTTCTATTTCTTCTGGAAAACAATTTAACCCTATAGAACTATTTAATTTATTATTAGTGGTATTAGGTATGGAATCTGCGTGTAAAATATTTTCAGCAGCTTCCCCTTGTAACCATTTTCCTTGTTTATCAATATAAAAGGGGGTTCCTTTATATTTTTTGGAATTAGAAGTTTCTCTTAAAGCAGTTAAAATTGTTTTAGCTGAATTGATGGAAACCTCATGTTCTCCTGATACGCCTCCAAAGACTATTCCAACATTTGTAACTTTGTTTTTCATTTATGAGGATCTTTTATTAAATAAAAATTATAATTAGCTTTTATATTAAAGGGATGCCACTGAGGGAGAATGATCTTATTGTTTGAATTTTAACTTTAACAAGATCTCCAGGTTTATATGCAACATTTCCAAGAGCCTGATTAGGAAAAAATGTAAGTCGATTTGTCCTTGTTCTCCCCATCAGTTGATCTTTATCTTTGGGATTTACTTTTTCCGCAAGAACTTCTACGACTTCGTTTTTATAGCGGGCATTTCTAATTTTTGCTGTTTGTTCGACTAATTCATTCAGTTCTCTTAATCGTTCAATTTTGATTTCTTCAGGAAGTTGATTGAGCCATGATGCTGCAGGGGTATTTGGTCTTGGTGAATAAGCAGCTGTATTGACTTGGTCAAAACCTATTTCACTAACAGCTTTAAGAGTATTCTTGAATTGGCTTTTATTTTCCCCTGGGAACGCAACAATTACATCGGCGCTAATAGAGGCATTTGGCATAAGATCCCTAATCTCATCAATTATTCTTTTGTATTTCTCAATTGTGTAACCTCTGCTCATCCTTTTTAGTATTTCATTGTCACCGCTTTGAAAGGGGATATGAAAATGCTCGCAGAGTTTTGGTAATTCTGCGCAAGCTTTAATTAAGCGATTTGTGAAATAACGTGGATGGCTAGTTGCGAATCGAATTCGTTCGATTCCTTTTATGTCATGAATGTAATAAAGAAGATCAGTTAAGGTGTTTTTACGTCTTCCAGAAGGAGAAATGCCAGGTAAGTCTCTACCATATGCATCAATATTTTGTCCTAGTAAGGTAACTTCTTTAAAGCCTTTAAGAGCAAGATCTTCTATTTCTATTTTTATTGCTTCTGGTGTTCTTGATTGTTCTTTACCTCTTACAGATGGCACTACGCAGTAAGTGCATCTTTCATTGCAACCATAAATCACATTTACCCATGCACATATATTGCTATCTCTTCTAGCTGCAGTTAAATCTTCAAGGATTTGATTTTCATTTGTTGCTACAACTTGGGAACCATTGTCGACTTGGTTTAGAAGTGTCTCTAGGCGATTTGCATGTTGAGGACCCATTATAAGATCAATTTCAGGAACTCTTCTAAGCAAGGACGCTCCTTCTTGCTGAGCAACACATCCTGCAACGACTAGTTTTAAATGCGGAGTTGTTTTTTTTCTTAAGGCTTGTCTTCCTAAATAGCTATATACTTTTTGCTCTGCATTGTCCCTAATTGTACAGGTGTTATATAAGACAAGATCAGCATTCAATTCTGTCTGAGCTTCTTTATATCCCATTTTTTGGAGGATTCCTGCCATCTTCTCAGAATCTGCTTTATTCATTTGACATCCAAAAGTTTTAATCCAATAACTTCCTTTATCTTCTTTAGAGGTTTCTAATTCTCTATATATTTGTTTTGAATTAGTTGATGGCACTGTTTTGATAGAAACCTGAAGATTTAATAAAATGATTTTCTAATTTTCGCCTGAAACATCACTTTTGCCTGTGATCTTTCATAAGATTCTATTAAATAAGGGCGAGCGAGGGGATTCGAACCCCCGAATAGCGGCGCCACAAGCCGCTGCCTTAACCACTTGGCGACGCCCGCCGCATATATACAAATTTACCAATTCGGCCTTGCTTGATATAAATGTTTGCGCAAAAAAAGACATCTACTGATATTCAAAGCATTGAGGCATTAGTTCCAAGAAGCTTAATTACCAGTGGTGGAGATGTTTTAGGTGCCGAAATCTCTTCTGAAGGACTTTGTCCTTTAAGAGTTCATTTGCAAGAAGGTGTTATTAGAAAATTCGAGATAATCGAAAATTTTGCAAATCCTTCTATGGGGTTACTCCTCCCAAGACTGATTGAACCGCATACTCATATTGATAAGGCATTTACCTGGCAGTCTTGGCCAAATTTATCAGGCACTTATCAAGGTGCATTGCAAGCAAATTTAAATGAATATAAAGAGCGAACTATTAAACAAGTTAGGGCAAGAGCTAATAAAGCATTAAATTTGTGTTTGAGAAATGGTTTAAGAGCAGTTAGAACTCATGTTGACAGTTTTGGGTGGATTGGTGATCAGAGCTGGGAAGTTTTATTAGAGCTTAAAAAGGATTGGCAACCATTTATTGATTTGCAATTAGTAGCTTTGGTTCCTTTGGACTATTGGATTACTGACCATGGGAAAACATTGGCGCGTAAAATTTCTAGAAATAGAGGTTTGATTGGAGGAGTTATTGCCCCACCTTATGAAAAAAGAAAATTAAGAAGTCTGTTGATGAATTTATTTTCTTTAGCAAATGATTTGAGTTGCGGTGTTGATCTCCATATTGATGAAACTTCTATTACTCCTTCAGGAGGATTACGTGAAATGCTTAATGTTCTTGATCATATTAAGCTAGATGTGCCTGTAACTTGTAGTCATTTAAGTAGTATGGGATTGCTTTCTCAAAAAGCAATAAATTTCTTTGCAGATAAATTAGCGCACCATCAAATAAATGTAATTTCTCTCCCAATTACAAATTATTGGTTGTTATCAAGATGCCCTAAATCAACTCCAATTAAGCGCCCATTAGCACCTGTCAAGCAGCTTCAATATTCTGGAGTCAATGTTGCTATTGGAGGTGATAATGTTCAAGACCCTTGGAATCCAGGTGGTAATTTTGACCCAATTTCTTTGATGGCTAATGCAGTATCTATGACTCATATTGCCCCATGGGAAAGATTGGGATTATCGACATTTATAACAGCGCCATCTAGATTGATGGGATTGGAATGGGATGGAACTTTTCAAAAGGGAAGTTCTGCAGATTTTGTTTTATTAGATATTGATAGTTGGTCAGGAGCAATGTCTAGACCTCCGAGCAGGAAAATAATGATTAAAGGAAAGTGGCTTGAATTAAATTAATTATTTTTTAAACAAAGTTCTTAAGCAAATGCTCAATAAATCTTTCTTGAATGACCTTTTAAATGAGATAAAAGGGTTTAATGATTTGGCAATACTTTCAAGACCTTCTGAAATTAATAGATATTCTCGTGATTTTTATGATTATTCGCCTGTATTGAAGAATCAACTTTCTGGATGTTGTGCGGATCTAGTAGTAAAACCCTTATCGATTCAAGCAGTAATTAGAGTTGCAAATGTCTGTACTAAATATCAAATTCCATTGACTTTGAGAGGAGCAGGAACAGGGAATTATGGTCAATGTGTTCCTCTTAAGGGTGGGGTTGTGATGTTGATGACTTCTCTTACAAAAATAAGAAACTTTGATTTAAATACTGGTGAAGTAACTGTAGAAGCTGGATGTTTGCTGGGAGATTTAAATACATATTTGATTAAAAATGGACGACAATTGAGGTTGTTGCCAAGTACTTGGAGAACTGCCTCTATAGGAGGTTTTATAGCAGGGGGTTCTGGTGGGATAGGTTCGGTTCGATGGGGTTTCTTACGAGATCCTGGTCATTTATTAGGGCTGGAAATTGTTACTTTAGAAAGCCCTTCTAGAACAATCACTCTTAACGCAACTTCAGCAGAAGCATTGAATCACGCATATGGAACTAATGGAATAATTACTGCTTTAAGACTCTCTACTTGTCCTGCAGTGGATTGGCAGGAGGTTGCAATAGATTGTGAAAGCCTTTTTGATTCAATAAAACTATTTGAGACTTTCACAAGAGCAGCTGTTGATTTATTTTTGTGCAGCTTTTTAGAAAGAACCATTGTTCAGTTTCTACCTAGTTGGAGTGGAGAACCAAAAGGGAAAAATCGTTTATTGCTTTTGGTTGCTCCGGATGGGGTTTGTACTGTAGAGAGATTAGCTAAAGCTTATGGGGCCGATTTCAACCATCTAGGATCTGAAAAAGCTGGTAATGGTTTTAGAGAATTAAGTTGGAACCATACGACTTTGCACATGAGAGCAATTAATCCAGATTGGACTTATCTCCAGATGCTTTTACCTCAGCCCGAAATCAAGATAATTCAAAATCTTAAAAGTAAATGGGGAGATACTTTGCTTTGGCATTTAGAAGCGGTTAGGCAACAAGGAGTACAACGAATAGCTGCATTGCCATTGGTTTTATGGAAAGGTAATGATTATTTAGAGGAATTAATTTTAGATTGCAAAAATGCTGGTGCAATTATATTTAACCCTCATGTAATTACAGTTGAAGACGGTGGGTTAGGTGTCATTGATTCTGACCAGGTTTCTGCTAAGAAAAAATATGATCCAAAAGCATTACTTAATCCAGGAAAGTTAAAAGGATCTCTTTGAAGATTTAAATGGATTAATTGTTTTTTTAAATAGATCCCCTATTAGGTATAGCGAACCTGTTATTACAGGAGGTGGTTTTGGCCATTCTCCTTTTGAGCGAAGATGCTTTAAAACTTCTATTAATCCCTCAGATTCATATAATTGATGAGATAATTCTGGGCAATTATTGGCAATGCTTTGTTTGTCCCAGCTTTCATGGTAAGGAATAGGAATAATCCAAGCAAGGTCTTTTGCTTTTAATAAATATCTCAACATTGTTTGACTATCTTTATTTTTCTGTATACCAATTATCCAAGTAACTCCTTTGTCTTCATCTTCCCAAGTTAAACGTTCTTTTGAAAGCTGTTTTATTGCATCTGGGTTATGAGCACCATCGACCAATAAAGGTAGATTTTCCCAATTTGTTTTTTGTAGTCTTCCTGGCCAGGATGCAGATGCAAGGCCTTTTTTGATTTGATCATTGTTAATTACCCACCCAAAACTTTTTAATGACTCTAAGGCAGCCTTTGCAACAGCAGCATTTTCTCTTTGTATATTCCCTTTTAGTCCAAGCTTCCAATTTTTAGATAAAGGTTTAACCCAAGTAATCTTTGCGTTGTTTTTTTTTACAGCTTTTTCGAGCACCTTCTTCACTTCAGAATTTTGTTTAGCACTAATTATTGTGGAACCTTTGGTAATTACAGCTGACTTTTCTTGTGCTATTTCGGTTAAGCTTTTACCAAGGTGCTCACAGTGATCTTTGCTGATACTTGCCATTGCAATTATGGGCCTATTGGGATGAATTGTTGTTGCATCTAATCTTCCACCTAGACCGACTTCTAAAACCATTAGTTCAACATCTTTACTAGAAAAATGATGAAATGCACTGGCGATTAAAAGTTCAAAAGGAGTTAATTCATCTCCCTTAATTAACGAATTAATGCTAAAAATTGCTTCTCTGAGCTCTTTATCAGTAATCATTTCTCCATTTACTCTTATTCTTTCACACCAGTTAATTAAGTGCGGTGATGTTGTACAACCAGTTTTAATTCCTGCTTTGACTAAGCAATTTTCAAGGAAACATGCAATTGAACCTTTACCATTCGTCCCTGCTATTTGAATTGCTGGAATATTTTTACAAGGGTTTCCCATTTTATTTATTGCATTCTCTATTCTTGCAAGACTAAGATTCATTCCCTTGAGCTTAAATGAAGGAATTAGGTCGTCTAAATCATTATTTAGATTTGAAGTTGAAATATTCAAGTTATTAAATCTTCAAAACAAATGTTAAGTATTCTTAGTATTTCTT
Source organism: Prochlorococcus marinus str. MIT 0918 (assembly GCF_027359415.1). NCBI lineage: Bacteria > Bacillati > Cyanobacteriota > Cyanophyceae > Synechococcales > Prochlorococcaceae > Prochlorococcus > Prochlorococcus marinus. Next base: position 737,071 of record NZ_CP114780.1, on the reverse strand, counting down.
TAATTTGTTTTTTCTTGATAATTAATGGTGGGACTATTCTAATTACTTTATCGCCAGCACCAATAAGAAGAAGACCTTCTTCTATAGATTTTTTTATAAATATAGAAGATGTTAAATTACTTTCTTCTTTTATTATTAGCCCTTGCATTAAACCAAGTCCTCTTACTTCTTTAAGATGATTTGGGTATTTTCTCAGTATCTCCTGAAGGCCTTCTCTTAATTCAATACCTCTTAGAGTGGAATTTTTTAGAAGATTTCGATTCTGTATTTCTTGAGCGACAGTCAAGGCTGCTTTGCAAGCAAAAGGATTCCCACCAAAAGTACTTGCGTGATCTCCAGGTTTAAAAATATTTGCTTTTTCTTTTACTAATAAAGCGCCAATGGCATGACCTCCTCCTAACCCTTTTGCAATTGTGAAAGCATCTGGTTCTACATCAAGGTTCTCATATCCCCATAGCTTTCCAGTTCGACCCATGCCTGATTGAACTTCGTCAAAAATTAATAAAATTTTATTTTCATCACAAAAATCTCTTAAGAATTTAAAGAATTTAGGGTCTCCAGGATGAATTCCACCTTCTCCTTGGATTGGTTCTATTAAAATTGCTGAAACTATACAGCCATCATTTTTTAATTGTTGGTATAGGTTCTCAACAGATTTTGAATCATTAAAAGAAAAGAAGTCAAATCCTTCTACTAAAGGCTCAAAGCCTTTTTGATATTTGGGTTGTCCTGTAGCGCTAATTGCAGCGAGTGTTCTTCCATGAAAGCTTGACTTTGCAGAAAGAATAATTGGGGTCTTGCTAACACCATTGATATGACCATATTTTCTAGCAAGTTTGATTGCTGCTTCATTAGCTTCTGCACCACTGTTGCAGAAAAAAACACTGTCAGCACAACTTTCATTAACTAACCAATGTGCTAACTCTTCCTGCTCTGGAATGTAGTAAAGGTTGGAAACATGTTGAATCTTGTTAAGTTGCTTGCTAAGAGCTTTTGATAACTTCTTGTCACTATGACCAAGAGTGCATGTTGCAATACCAGCTACTGCATCTAGGTACCTTCTCCCCGTATCATCCCATAACCATACTTCTTTCCCTCTAACGAATTTTAGAGGTATACGGTTATAAGTATTCATTAGACAAATGGGAGCGGTCGGACTTGAACCGACAAACCCGAAGGTGCCGCATTTTGAGTGCGGTGCGTCTACCAATTCCACCACGCTCCCTTAAATTTGCTTTTGGGATTGATTATTGTTTGATTTTAGGCCACTTCGGCATCAGAAGAAACAATGTTTGGTTGTTCTAGTATTTTTGTATTTTTTTTCATTCTATTTGGACTTTTTATCATGCTCCTTGAGATGTTGACTCCTAAAGAACTTAGTTTATCTTCGAAATTTTCATAGCCTCTGTCCAAATGACTTAATCCTTCAACAATGCTAATTCCTTGAGCACTTAGACTGGCTAATACCATTGCAGCAGAAGATCTTAAATCTCCACCAGTAAGAGAAGTTGCTTTTAAACTCTTTACTCCTGAGACAAAAGCAGTATTTCCTTGAAGTTGGATTTTGCTCCCCATTCTTTGCAATTCACCCACATGTTGCATCCTTTTTTCGAAAATGGTTTCTTTAATTTTGGAAGTTCCTCTGGCAGTAGCCATAAGTGCCATATAAGGTGCTTGTAAATCAGTAGGGAACCCTGGATAAGGCATTGTTGTGATATCTACTGAATTTATAGTTTGAGGGGGTATGATTTTTACTTGTTCATTTGATTGTTCAATTAAACATCCTGCTTCTTCAAGCTTGGAGATCACCGATTCAAGATGATGAGGGATTACTGGTGAAAGAGTGAGAGGACTTCGAGTAATAGCTGAAGCAATTAGAAATGTTCCCGCTTCAATGCGATCAGGTATAACTCTATGTATACAACCATGTAATCGATTAACTCCTTCAATATTGATTTGGGATGATCCAGCCCCTTTAATGTTTGCCCCCATTTTGTTTAACATATTTGCTAGATCTTGTATTTCTGGCTCTTCAGCAGCATTCTCAATAATAGTGGTCCCATGAGCCAGAGTTGCTGCCATTAAGATTGTTTCAGTTGCACCAACACTTTTACATTTAAAGTTTATTTTTGTACCTATTAATTTTCTGAGTGGATTAGTGATTTTAGCAATTATATTTTCATCTTTTATTCTTACATTAACTCCTAATGCTTGCAGCCCATTAATATGCTCATCAATAGGCCTTGCGCCGATCCTGCAACCTCCTGGTAAAGGGATTTTAACTTCTTCGAATCTTGTAAGAAGCGGTCCTATGCAAACTAAGCTAGCCCTGAGAGCATGAACTAGTTCATAAGGTAATTCTTTTTGATTGCCATTTAATCCAGATGCATTTATTTGGAGTTTATTCTTGTTACGTTTTATATTTGCCCCTAAAGATTTTAGAATATTTGTCATTACATCAATATCGGTAAGCTTTGGAATATTATTGAGAACAAGAGTTTCTTTACATAAAAGAGATGCCGCCATCAAAACTAGTGCAGAATTTTTGGCACCACTAATATTTACATGACCCGATAAACAAGATTTCCCTTCAACCCTTAAATACGGTAAAAGACTATCTTCTTTGAGTATTGATGACACGCTATGCATGTCTTAAATGAAACCATGAATACCCCTATCATGCAAGGTTATATAAAGTCGTCTAGCTTTATGAAATAGAAAAAGACTTTTCACTTAAAACCTAGGGCAGTCAGATCACATTCTTATTTAGCTAAGGAGAAGTAGATTGATGCTTTTTTATAGTGAATTGATCATGCGGATGTGGCGGAATTGGTAGACGCGCATGTTTCAGGTACATGTGGCTTTGTGCTATGGGAGTTCAAGTCTCCCCATCCGCATTAATGAAATATTTTGCTGCTTATTCGATTTAAATTCTTATTTACATCCTCCTTTTTTGGTAACTGATAAAGAATCTTTTAAAAAATTATTTAGAATAGAAATTCTAGTTCTTCAAGAGGTTTAAAGATTAAAACGTCTGCTCTGACTTTGATTACTAGTTCTCGGAATCCTTTAGTGCGCCGCTTGAAAGCATTATCTGCTCCTAAGGAACGTTATCAAAAATCAAGTTTCTTACTTGAAGGAAGTAATTTGTTGAAAGAAGCTTTAAAAACTAGTTCGCTGCCTTCTGAAATAATTGCCACTCCAGAATGGATTGAAAAACATTTAGAGATAATGGAATGTTTACCTGAAAGTGTTCGCCTTCATCTTGTTTCGAAATCTGTGCTTAAGGCATCTCTTACAACTGTAAACCCAGATGGAGTTGCATCTCTTTTGTCTTTAGATTCGCTCCCTAAAGTAAACGATAAAGCTGATTTCATTTTAGCTCTTGATAGATTGCAAGATCCTGGCAATTTAGGAACTTTGTTTAGAACTGCTTTGGCCGCTGAAGTAGAAGATGTTTGGTTAGCGATGGGAGCAGATCCACTTAGTCAAAAAGTTTTAAGATCATCTGCTGGAGCAATTTTCCATCTTCCTTTTCAACGTTTAGGTAATTCTGAAGAAGATGCTGTTAATGAATTGTTTACGAAGTTAAAAATGGCTAAAGATAGAGGATTCCAAATTGTTGGAACTTATGGGCCAGGAGCTCATGCAATTACAAGGGTTTCTCCCTATTGGGAGATTAATTGGAGTGAGCCAACTATCTTAGTTTTAGGGAATGAAGGCTCAGGCCTTCATCCGAAAATCCAAGCTTCTTGTACGCATGCAGTAACGTTGCCTCATAATGTACTTGTTGAGTCTCTAAATGTTGCATCTGCAGCCGTTCCATTACTGTTGGAACGGTTGCGAGCCAAAATGACCTCTTAGTACCCTGAAAGAAAGGTGAGTCAAACAAATTACGATTTCGATGTAATTGTCATTGGGGCAGGTTATGGGGGCTTTGATGCCGCCAAACATGCTGCTGAACATGGTTTGAAAGTGGCAATTATTGAATCTCGAGAAATGGGTGGCACATGTGTTAATAGAGGTTGTGTCCCCTCAAAAGCATTGTTGGCAGCAAGTGGCAAAGTTCGGGAACTTGCTGATTCTGATCATCTTGCTTCGTTTGGTATTCATTCAGCACCTGTTAGGTTTGAACGAAGCAAAATTGCAGATCATGCAAATAATTTAGTTTTGAACGTGCGAAATAATTTAACTAAGACTTTAGAAAGGTCAGGTGTAACTATTTTGCAAGGCAAAGGTCGGTTGGAAGGACAACAAAAAGTTGGTCTAAGAGAAAATAATGGTGTCGATCGAGTTTTAGTCGCTAAAGATGTGATTTTAGCTACTGGATCAGATCCTTTTGTCCCTCCAGGGATAGAAATTGACGGCAGAACAGTTTTTACAAGTGATGAAGCAATTAGTCTTGAATGGCTTCCAAGATGGATAGCCATTATTGGAAGTGGTTATATAGGTCTTGAATTTGCAGATGTTTATACAGCTTTAGGTTGTGAGGTGACCATGATAGAGGCTTTGGAAAGAGTCATGCCTACTTTTGATCCTGATATCACTAAGATTGCTTCTCGCAATTTAATTGCTGGTCGCGATATAGATGCTAAGTCAGGTTTACTTGCAAGTAAGGTAACGCCAGGATGTCCAGTTAACATCGAACTTTCTGATGTTAAAACAAGAGATTTAGTAGAAGAATTAGAAGTTGATGCTGTACTTGTAGCTACGGGAAGAATCCCTAGTAGTAAGGATTTAAATTTAGAATCTATGGGTGTTAAAACCAATAGAGGTTTTATTCCTATTGATGACTCAATGAGGGTTTTGGTTGATGGTAAGTTAGTCCCCAATCTTTGGGCTGTTGGGGATGTTACTGGGAAATTAATGTTAGCTCATACAGCTGCAGCACAAGGCACTATCGCAGTTGATAACATTCTTGGTGTCGATAGAAATATTGACTATAGAAGTATCCCTGCGGCCACTTTTACTCATCCAGAGATTAGTTCGGTGGGATTATCTGAAGAACAAGCAAAAGAATTATCTAAAACCGATAGTTTTAAGCTAGGAATTGTTCGGAGTTATTTCAAAGCCAACTCCAAAGCTTTAGCTGAATTAGAGAGTGATGGATTAATGAAATTACTTTTTCGAAAAGATACTGGTGAAATACTTGGTGCACATATATATGGACTTCATGCAGCTGATCTAATTCAGGAAGTTGCAAATGCATTGTCTAGGAAACAGAGTGTATTGGAATTGTCTAGAGAAGTTCATACTCATCCGACTTTGAGTGAAGTTGTTGAGGTTGCTTATAAGCAAGCTGCTCAACAATTAAAAGGACAATAATTAATCTACTTTTTTTTAATGGAGATTCGTCGACGCCCACCTAATCCAAAAGTTAAGGTAGCTAATCTTGAGTATTCAATTCCTCATGCTGATGCAGAGCCTCGTAATATTCTTGAAAAAATAGTTTGGGAAAAAGATAGAGAAGTTAGTGTTGCCCGTAAAAATATCCCTTTAGAGAAACTCAAATCAAAAATTGAAAAACTACCTCCTTGCAAAGATTTTTTAATGCAATTAAAAGAGTCTTCAGTTAAACCAGCTGTAATAGCTGAAATTAAGAAGGCTAGTCCTAGTAGAGGAGTTATTAGAAAAAATTTTGATCCTGTTGAGATAGCAGTTGCCTATCAAGAAGGAGGAGCAACATGTTTGTCGGTATTGACTGATAAAACTTTTTTTGCAGGAGGGTTTGATGTGCTTATGGAAGTTAGACAAGTAGTTGATCTTCCTTTGCTTTGTAAGGACTTTATGTTGCATCCTTATCAAATTTATCAGGCAAGATCTGCGGGAGCTGATGCAATTTTGTTAATAGCATCAATACTCTCAGATCAGGACTTAATTTATATGAGAAAAATTGCTTTAAACCTTGGCCTTTCAATATTAGTTGAGGTCCATAATTCAAAAGAATTAAAAAGAATTCTTGCCTTAGGTGGATTTCCACTCATTGGCATTAACAATAGAAATTTGACAACTTTTAAGACAGATATAAATAATACGGAGAAAGTTATTAGAAATTTTTCAAAACCTTTAGCAGATCAGGATGTTTTTTTAGTTAGCGAGTCTGGACTTTTTATTAGAGAGGATATTGAAAAGGTTTCGTCGTTTGGTGCTAGAGCAGTTTTGGTTGGGGAATCTTTGATGAGAAAAGAAGATTTAAAAAGTGCGTTGCAGGAAATAATCGGATTGTAATTTGAAAAAACCCTATTATTAAAGTTATTGTTCTAATAAAATGTTTAACGAATCTATTGCCTTTCAGGCAGCAGGCTTAAAAACTGTGTGATTTAAATGATAATTAGTGTTTTAACTGGCTTTGCTGCTGGAGCTCTTCACGTAATTGGTGGTGCTGATCATTTGGTTGCCATGGCACCTTCCGCATTTAACAAGCCTAGATTTGCCCTTAAAGATGGTTTTGCTTGGGGCTTAGGACATTCTACTGGTGTCCTTTTGCTATCAGTATTGGCAATATTGATTAAAGATTTTGCTCAAATAGAGCGAATGTCCACTATGGCTGAGTTAAGTGTGGGTATTTTTCTTTTAATAGTTGGTGTTCTAACTATTAAAACATCGTTAGGTCTTCATATTCATACTCATACTCATACTCATAGGAATGATGGGAAACATCAACATTTTCATTTACATTTAAGAGGTGGAAAAAAACATAATAGACATTCCCATACTTCTATAAGTCTAGGTTTACTTCATGGTTTAGCAGGTGCCAGTCATCTTATAGCTGTTATTCCTGCTTTGGCTTTGCCTAGAGTAGGTGCTGTTTTATATTTATTTTTTTATCTTCTAGGTTCTTTTTTATCTATGGGTGTAATTGTTACAGCAATGTCTTTAGCAACACTTAGAGCAGGTAAAAAAACAATTCCTATGTTCTTTGGATTTACTGGGGCTCTTTCTGTTATGACAGGATTCTTTTGGATTCATAAAACTTCAAGTTTTATTCTTTAAAATACAAGAATCATTATTATTGTATAGGAATTATTTTTTCAACAATTCCTTTAATTTGATTTTTATTTACTTTTCCAAATTGACGACTGTCGATACTTATTGATTTATTGTCGCCAATAATTTCTACACTATTTTCATTTATTTTAGAAATTCTTTTGACAATTAATGAATCTCTATCCAACGGGTTTTCTACTAAAATCAATAAGTTTTCTAGAAGAATATCTTTGTTAATAAAAAAAGGTTTGTAGATAAGAAAATCACCGTCACTAATTGAAGGGGTCATTGAATTCCCAACAACACGGCAGTGTCGTCGGGAACCAATTAATAAAAGCAAGAGAGATTTTAGAATCTTCTTTTTAGCTTGCTGTTATCCAAGCATCAGAGCGACCTTTGGATTTCCAGAACATGTGATGAACTTTTTCTACAGAAGCTAATAAATCGTCTGCTTTTGATTTGTCAATATTGACTTTGCAAGCACTGCAAAGTTTTGATGCTTTCCAAAAAGTCTCATGAAGATCTGGGAAAGTAGAAAGGTGCTCTGGTTTGAAATAGTCAGTCCATAAAATCAGGAGTTCCTTTTTTGTTTCTTGAGCTTGTTCTTCTTTTATAGAGACATAGCGGGAAAATGTATTGTTATAAGTAGCCCATTCTGCAGGGTTATTCCCTGATGGAGGAGTTAAATCCAGAAGTTTTTTTGTCATAGAAACCACTGCTTCTGCTGCTACTCGAGCCGATGCAGGGTCATAAACACCACAAGGCCCATCGCAATGAGCAAGTACATTTTGGGCTGGAAGCCTTTTGATAATTGATGAAAGAACCGAACGCAACATTTGGCATTAATAAATAACCCTTATGACACATTACTTGCCAATGTCTATTAATGAGTGATTTTTTATCTATTTACTAGAAAGATTTCTATTCAACACTTAATAATTCAACTTCAAATATCAACGTTGCATTTGGAGGGATAACCCCTCCCCCTGCACCTCTTTCGCCATATCCCAAAGAAGGAGGGATGATAAGTTCACGCTTGCCACCTACTTTCATTCCGGCGACACCTTCGTCCCATCCTTTAATTACGCGCCCTGCACCAAGTTGGAAAGGAAAAGGTGCTCTGCCATAACTGCTGTCAAATTCCTTGCCATTCTCAAGTGTTCCTTTGTAATTTACAGATATTTTTTTGCCTGCTGTAGCTTCATCTCCTTCTCCAATTTTAAGGTCTGTAACTCTTAGGCCTGATGGTTTTATTTCTGTTTTTATTGATCCGCCAAGAGAATTGTTAGAGGATTGTTTTTCGCTAGCCATTTTAAAAAGAGAGGGATTAGGGTCGTCTGGGTCTAATTCCAGAGGATTGTTTATAGCTTGTATTGTTTCAGTATTAACAGGCTTAGTTTTAAAAGCATTATTAAAATCGTTGCTATTTGCTGAAACTATTGATGGAGAAATAATTTGACTGGCAATTGCGACGATTACGCATGCAAGAAAAATTGAGAAACTTAGAAAAATTTCTTTCATGGCAATTTATAATTGATTTAATATTAATTCTTGCAGAAGATTTGCAGTTGGAAACTACTTTCTGTTTTGAAGCTAATAAAAAACTAAATATTTTTTGTATATGTTTTTTCCTTGTAATAAAAGCCGCTATAAGTATTTTATTTGGGCAATAGGGGCTTTAGGAGGATTTTTTGCTGGATTCGCTCTTTCTCAGAGTGGGTTTATTTTTATTTTTTTAGCACTTCCTTTGCTTTGGGAAGCTAAGCAATTCCCTGTTGCGGGTTTCCTTTGGGGCTTTGTATCAATCCTTTTAAGTCATCGTTGGTTACTATCTCTTCATCCTCTGACATGGCTAGGAGTGCCAGAGTTGTTTAGCTTGCCCATAGCAATATTGCTGTGGTTGAGTTGTGGGGTCTTTGGTGGGGCGTTGGTTTATTTATGGTGTTTGGTTGGGAAAATAACTTTTTTTGAAAAGGCTTGGAAAAGTTCTTTAAAACAACAGGTTCTAACAGCTTTTATTTTATCTGCTTTATGGGGTCTTGTAGAAGTAATTCTTGCTAAGACTCCTTTCTTTTGGATTGGTATTGGTGAAAGCCTTTTGCAAGGTGATAGGTGGCTGGTTGGCTTGGCCAGATGGTTTGGGGAAGGAGGATTGGCGACATTAGAACTTTTTTTAGGCTGGTGGCTATGGAGAGTTGGATATGTTTTTAGAAAAAGGTTGGCATGGAAGAAGTTCTTTTTTTTAGGAGTAGCTTTTCTTTTATTTGTTCATGCTGTTGGATGGTCTTTATTAGTAGAAAGTGATTTTTCATCTACTAAACGTATAGCTCTTTGGCAAACAAATATTCCTATAAGAAAAAAATTCTCTAGAGAATTTTTGTTGAATTTGCCAGGTTCTCTTCAAGATGCTTTATCTCAATCAGAAAAATTAGGAGCTGAGATTATGGTTGCACCTGAAGGAACATTACAGCTTGGTCAGAAGCTTCTGTCTCCTTCTCAAGTTTCATTGCTTTCAGGAGGTTTTAGAGTGGTAAAAGATAAACAACGCAGTTCTTTGCTTGTTTTTAATAAAGGGGAATATTCTTATTCAGAAGCTATTGATAAATATCGATTAGTTCCTTTAGGTGAGAAGGTACCTTCTTTCCCAGGTTTTATTTTTAGAGGATTATCATTTGTAGGAGGTATTTATCCTGGAGAGGCTTCGAGGCTTCTTAAGTGGGAAGAAGGACCTTCAGTAGCAGTTGCAATTTGTTATGAGTTAAGTGATGGTAATGCTTTGGCTAAAGCCACTATGAATGGAGCTGAATGGATTTTGTCTATTGCCAACCTTGATCCATATCCAATGCTGCTTCAAAAACAGTTTCTTGCTATGGCACAAATAAGAAGTATTGAATCTGCTAGGGACTTGATTAGTGTCGCTAACACTGGCCCATCTTCATTAATTTTAAGTAATGGCAAAATCACATCAGTTATTGAGCCATTTGTAAAAGGTATTGACACTATAGATATTCATTTGTCTAACAAAATTAGCGGTTACGTTAGATGGTCAGATCTACCCTTATTCGTTAGCTTTTTAACTGCTATATTTTTTCTTTTAAGTTTTAGTATAAAGAATCAATTCTCAGATTAATTTTCACTTGATTCAATAATCCCACCTCCAAGAAGAATTTCGCCATCATAAAAAACAGCTGCTTGCCCAGGAGTTATAGAAAACTGTTCAGAGTCAAAATCTAGTTTGCAACGAAATGGACGGTTTGCTTTTATATCTTTTTCAGATGCATTAATAGGAGTTAGGTTTGCAATAACAGGATTGCTTCTATATCTTAATTGCACTTCTACTTTTATTGGTTTAGTTGGTGGTTCAATTGAGACCCAATTAATTACTCCTACAGTACATTTTTGCTTGCTTGCTTTTGACCTAGGAGCAACTATTACTCGATTTGTAGAAGCTTGAATTTCTATTACATAAAGAGGCTCTTCCCAGGCAACACCTAAACCTTTCCGTTGACCAATAGTGAAATGCTCAATTCCATCATGTACACCAATTTCCTTCCCGGTTTCAAGAATTATTTTCCCTTCACGTGGAGGCAAATAGTTATCCAAAAAAGCTTTCATTGATCCATGATGTTCAACGAGACATAAATCTTGGCTTTCAGGTTTTTTGGCTGTTTTTAATTCTAATCGACTCGCTTCCTTTCTTGTATCTGATTTTTTCAACTCACCTAGGGGAAAAATAACTTTTGCAAGTATCTCTTGAGAAAGGTCATAGAGGAAATAACTTTGATCTTTATTTGGATCTAGACCTCTTAGTAGAAGATGACGTTTCTTTGATTTTTTTTGGGGAGATCCTTTTTCTTTTTGAGGGTCACAATGTCTTATCCGAGCATAGTGTCCTGTAGCAATACGATTTAGTCCAAGATTTGTTTTTGCCCAGTGCAATATTGGTGAGAATTTCACAAATCGATTACATCTTGAACATGGTGACGGAGTGATGCCTTCCTTATAACCGCTTACTAAGGATTCAATAATTTCTTTTTGAAATGTCTCCCTTGTATCAACTATGTGGTGATCTATTCCAAGTTGATTGCAAATACTTGCGGCATCAACTAGCCCTTCTGAGCAGCATGATCCTTTCCCACTCATTAGCCAAAGAGTAATACCTTTTACATCCCACCCCGCTTCAACAAGAAGAGCAGCAGTTAGAGAGCTGTCAACACCGCCTGAAAGCCCTACTGCAACAGCATGTTCCCCTGGTATTGATTTCAGCTTTGCTAGGACTTCATCCCCTTGACGAGTCTCTTTGGAGTTTGTGGGGGTAGATAATTCTTTTTTGTTCGTAGTAAAAATAGTCATTACGGTATTAATTTCTTCATAGTGGGGAAATATGCGGAAAAGTTTTGACCTGGCCTAATTTGGATGCAAACCATTTAATTGTCTCATCTTCACAGATGAAAGGCATAGAGGAGAAACTTTTTTCATATGGAATGCCAGTAGAGGCATTAATGGAGAAGGTAGGTTTAGAAATGAAGAAATGGTTTATAGAAAATCCTAGGCTGCTTGAAAATGGGGTAGTTGTTTTAGTTGGACCTGGCCATAACGGAGGAGATGGATTGGTTTTAGCAAGAGAACTTCATTTATTAGGTGTTGAAGTTTTTTTATGGTGTCCATTTGTCAATAAAAAATCATTAACAGTTCGTCAACTTTCTTATTGCTATTCAATTGGTATTAAAGAGTTACAAAGCCCACCAGACCCAGCTGGCAATTTTCTTTGGATTGATGCTTTGTTTGGGCTTGGGCAAAACAGGCCTTTGCCTCAAGAAATAGGGTTCCTTTTGCAATCACGAGAAAGAGTTAAACCAGGTAAATTGATTAGTCTGGATGTGCCAGCTGGTATATGTTCAGACACTGGGAAATCTTTTGATGCAGGCGTTGCTACAGCTTTATTTACTTTGACTGTGGGCTTAATTAAGTCAGGCTTAATACAAGATATAGCTTTGAGGTATGTAGGAACACTTGTCAGAGTTGATATTGGGATCCCAGAAATAGCTTTTGAATTATTACCTGCGAGTGTTCCATTGAGAATTTATTCAAAAGATATTGATTCGTTTTTATTGCCTAGAACACTTCCAAATGCAACTAAATATCTTAGGGGAAGAGTAGCGGTTATTGCAGGTAGTGATCAGTTTAAAGGTGCTTCTTTATTAGCATTGCAAGGAGTTATTGCGAGTGGAGTTGGAAGTGTTCAAGCTGTATTGCCAAAAGATATTGTGAAATCTATTTTTGCTCAGGTGCCAGAAGTGGTTTTTTATAACTATTCAAACGATTCAAATGAACAATCTATTTTTATTCATAATTGCCTGAAAGAAATTAACCTAGATCGAATTGATAGTTTATTAATTGGCCCAGGATTAGGTGGTGCAGATGAACAATGGTCTGATTTTTCTCCCATGCTTGAAGACTTTATTGGACTATTGGTATTAGATGCAGATGCATTAAATAGGCTTGCATTGTCTCAAGAAGGATGGAAATGGTTGCCTAGGAGAAAAGGCCCTACTTGGATAACACCTCACTTAAATGAGTTTCGTCGTTTATTCCCTGATATTGCAATTTCTTCTCCCTTAGAGGCAGCTGTTTTAGCAGCACGGATTAGTGGTGCAGGGATTTTGCTAAAAGGTGCAAATAGTGTAATTGCCACGCCTAATGGCTTGGCTTGGCAATTAGTTGACACTTCTCCTTATGTTGCTCGTACTGGATTGGGTGATGTTTTGGCTGGCTTTACAGCAGGTTTTGGAGCATTGGGAGTTTGTTCAGAGGGAAAACTAGATTTTGATTTATTTGCGTTTGCAGTTCTCTTACATTCCCACGCAGCTAAGAATTGTAATGAAGGAACTAATGCAAGCTCTATTTCTAGATTTCTGGGAAAACTTGTAAAGACGATTCAGATGCAAAATGTTCAAGCGGATACACTTTAGTGTCTAATATGACGTTTTTTAGCCGAAATGTTTACGTTTCAAAGCAAGAATCTGAAGGGTTTTTGAAGCATTGACCTGTTTTGCAAAATCTGTAGGAAAGTCAACTATCACGAGTTTGGGAAAAAAAAATGGTTTCATCAGCACCCAAGCCAGCTGAAACGCAGAAAAGGCGTAGTACTGATCCAATCAGTTGGTATCTGGCAACTATTGGAAGAGTGCCATTGCTCACTCCTGCTGAGGAAATTGAACTAGGCAATCAAGTTCAAGTAATGATGAACTTGACAGAAGATGGAATGGTTGATGAGCAAAAGAAAAAATTCACTTCTCATGAACGTAGATTGATTCGCATAGGCAGAAGAGCTAAAGAAAGGATGATGAAAGCAAATCTACGTCTTGTAGTTAGTGTCGCTAAGAAATATCAAGGAAAAGGATTGGAGCTTCTAGATTTAGTTCAAGAAGGTTCTCTTGGTTTAGAGAGAGCTGTAGAAAAGTTTGACCCCACACGTGGCTATAAATTTTCTACCTATGCTTTTTGGTGGATTCGTCAAAGTATGACAAGAGCCATTGCTTGTCAATCACGCACAATTCGTTTACCAGTTCATTTGAGCGAAAGACTCGCAACCATAAGAAAAGTAAGTTTAGATTTAGCCCATAAATTAGGAGCTATGCCCAATAGACTTGAAATTGCTGAAGAGATGGATATAGAGGTTGAGGAGCTTGATTCAATATTGAGACAAGCACTTACTACTAGTAGTCTTGATGCTCCAGTCAATGGAGATGATGGAAGAAGCTTTTTAGGGGATCTTATAGCTGATGGATCTGCTGAAGAACCTTTAGATAAAGTTGAGCAAAGTATTCATCAAGAACAATTAGGGAGATGGTTAACTCATTTAAGTGAGCAAGAACAACATGTTCTTAAATTAAGATTTGGACTTGAAGGACATGACAGACATACTCTTGCGGAGATAGGAAGATTGTTAGAGGTCTCTAGAGAACGTGTTCGTCAAGTTGAATTGAAGTCTTTAAGAAAATTAAGGAATTTGACTCGCAAACTACCTAGTGGAATTTAAATAATTAACTTATTGATTTGTGTTTATTCTGCCCAAATATATTTTGTGAGTTCAGCTGGGTCTGGATCTGGAGCTCCTAGAGCAAATTCGACTGCATCATTAACTTCTTGATCGATTTCTTTTTCTATTGCTCTTAGTTCATCTTTTGAGATCAAATCTTCTTCTAAGAGATTTTTTTCAAGAAGTTTTAAGGGGTCTCTTTCGGCCCAAAAATTCTTTTCTTGAGCAGATCTAAGTTCGTCAGGATCAGCTAGAGAATGGCCTCTGAATCTATAAGTTAGGCACTCAATAAGAGTTGGGCCCTCCCCTGATCTAGCCCTCTCTATAGCCCTTATTGCAGCCTCTCTAACTGCAAGAACATCCATGCCATCAACTTCCTCTCCTTTCATTCCAAAAGCCTCTGCTTTTCGCCATATCTCAGGTTCGCTAGTAGCTCGATTATGAGCCATTCCAATAGCCCATTTATTATTTTCCACAACGAAAAGAATTGGTAACTTCCATAACTGAGCCATGTTTAGACATTCATAAAATTGTCCAATATTGCATGTTCCGTCTCCAAAGAAGGCTGCTGTAACAGAGTTGCTATTGCTGTCGTTAAAAACTTCTTTTTTATAACGACTAGTAAAAGCCGCTCCAAGAGCTACAGGAATTCCTTCTCCAATAAATGCATAACCACCTAATAAGTGGTGCTCTTTAGAAAATAGATGCATTGATCCTCCTCTCCCTTTACTGCACCCAGTCTCTTTACCAAAAAGTTCACTCATGACTTCTCTTGCTGGTACTCCTGCACTTAAAGCATGAACATGATCGCGATAAGTACTGCAAAACCAATCATGTTTTAACTTCATTGCTCCTATAACCCCTGTACTAACAGCTTCTTGTCCGTTGTATAAGTGAACAAAACCAAACATTTTGCCTCTGTAATACATTTCAGCGCATTTATCTTCAAACCTTCTGCCCAGAGTCATATCACGAAAGAGTCTTAGGCCTATGTCTTTACTTATTGAAATTGGCTGTTGATTGGAAATTTTAATAATGCGTTCTGAATGACTCTCTTTAGAGGTAGGAGCCTGGTTGCCAGATTGATTAGCCACGTTTGTTGAATGAATCATGTTAACAACTGTCTATCTATGTATAACTTTAAAGGGCTATGGGGTGAATAAGCATTGCAGAGATCTTTGTTCTGTCTAAAGTTTATGACTAATAGCTTGGTTTTGATTGGAACTGCCGATCGATCATTTTCGTTTACTAGGCGTAAATGCCTCTGCAGACCCTGAAGAGGTTTTGAGGTTTTTTCATTTACGCTTAGATCGCCCTCCGGAACAAGGTTTTACTCCTGAGGTCCTAGATCAGCGTTCAGAGCTTTTACGCCGCTCTGCTGATTTGCTATGCGATAATGAGTTGAGAAAAAATTATGAAACGGATCTATTGAATGGTGCTTTAGGTCTCGAATTGTCATCGAATCGAGAAGTTGCTGGCTTAATATTGTTATGGGAAGCAGGTAATTCTTTTGAAGCTTTTAAATTAGCTAGAAAATCTCTGCAACCTCCTCAAGCACCTGCACTTGGGAGTGGTAGAGAGTCTGACCTGACACTTTTAGCGGCACTTTCCTGCAGTAATGCAGCTTCTCAAGAAAAAAGTCAAAGGCACTATTCATCTGCTGCGGAGCTTTTAGAAGAAGGCATTCAATTGTTGCAACGGATGGGGAAACTTCCAGATCATAGGCAATCACTTGAGAAAGAGTTAGAAGAATTACTTCCGTATAGGATTCTTGATTTATTAAGTAGGAACTTGTCAGATCAAAAGTCTCATCAAGATGGAATTAATTTACTTGATGGATTTGTTTTACAGAGGGGAGGATTGGAAGGTAGAAAGATTGATTTAAGTTATGATTTAAAGCAATCAGATTTTGAAATATTCTTTCAACAAATTAGAAAGTTTCTTACAGTTCAGGAACAAATAGATCTTTTTTCTCATTGGTATAAGAATGGATCTTCTGATGCAGGCTTCTTATATTCAATTTCTTTAGTTGCTTCAGGTTTTTCTCGAAGAAAACCAGAATCGTTGAAAAAAGCAAGGAAGCAAATATCTAAACTTAATTTAGAAGGCTTTGATGCAATGCCATTGCTTGGATGTATAGAGCTTTTACTTGCTAATGTTTCTTCTGCTGAGGAGCAATTTGCAAAAAGTTCTGATTTAGATTTACGCTATTGGTTGGATAGCTATCCAGGTGAGAAATTAGCAGCTTTATGTGACTATTGTAGGAACTGGTTAAAAGAGGATGTATTAATAGGTTTTAGAGATATAGATGTTGATTCAGTTGATTTAGAAGCTTGGTTTGCAGATCGAGATGTTCAAGATTATATAGCAAAAATAGATAGGAGAGGAGCTTTTGGAATGGCTAGGGCAGGATTCTCTTTTGTATCAGGACGTGCTAATGAAAACCCTAATAGAAAGAAAGATTTTAATTTATTTAAAGAAGAGGAAAAAGAGTCTTTGGATAATAAAACAAGTGGCGATTCTTTAGAGGAGGGTGATTTTGAAGATTATGATAGTAGCTCTTTTATTCTCTTAGAAAGAATTACCTCTGGATATAGAAATATAATTAATAATATCACGAATCCACTAAATAACTTTTCAAAATCTAATTTGAAAATTAGAGAAAATAAATTATTGATTAGTTCCTTTTTATTTATTTTTCTATTCTTCTCTGGGGGGGTAATAGGATGGCTTTCAATTAGAGATCAGATTAAAGAAAATAATATCTCTACATCAATTAAAATTGAAGATAAATTAAAGTCTAAAGATCAAATTGAGAAAAAAATTTCTGATTCTCAAGAATCTCTAATTTTAAAAAATAAATCGGATTTTAAGCCTTTAATTGATAAATCTCCTAGTAAAGATCAAATCCTTGAGCTCATAGAGGTATGGCTTTTAGCTAAAGCTGATATTCTTTCAGGCGGACAAAACAAAAATTTACCTATTGTTGCTAGGAACACTCTTGTTAAAATCGTTAATGAGCAACGTTCCAAAGATAAAGACTTAGGAGAAAAACAGATTATCAAGACCAAGATAGAATCCATTAATATAGAAGATCAAACTAATAAAAGGATTGCTGTTAAAGTTATAATTACTTATCAGGATAAAAGAATTAAGGAATCTGGTGAAGTAGTTTCTGAGACAAATATTCCTTCTTTAACAGTTAAATATATTTTAGGTAGAGAAAAGAATCTATGGCAGTTAGTTAATTTTTCGAGCGGAACTTAAATAGCAACTATTATTTTTTCCTTATAGGTTCATTTTTAGCTAAGATAGTAAAGATAAAGATTTAAATTTCTTCAGAGATGTTTGACGAGCTTTCCGCACGTTTTGAGGATGCAGTAAAAGGTCTCAAAGGAGAAAATAAAATTAATGAAGATAATGTAGATGTTGCTCTTAAGGAAGTTCGCCGAGCTCTCTTAGAGGCTGATGTAAGTCTTTCAGTTGTTAAGGAATTTGTAGAAGAAGTACGTCAAAAGGCTATTGGGGCTGACGTTGTTAGGGGCGTAAAGCCAGGTGAAAAATTTATTGATGTCGTTCATCAAGAATTGAAAGAGGTTATGGGAGGTGCAAATGCTCCTTTAGCAAATGTGACTAATAAGCCCACTGTCATTCTTATGGCAGGTCTTCAAGGAGCAGGTAAAACAACAGCCACAGCAAAACTGGGTCTTCATTTAAAAGAAAAAGGACTTAGAACTTTATTGGTTGCAGCAGATGTATATCGTCCAGCGGCGATAGAACAATTAAATACTTTGGGCGAACAAATTGGCTTAGAGGTTTTTAGTCTTGGTAAAGAATTGAAGCCAGAAGAAATTGCTTTATCTGGATTAGCCAAGGCTAAAGAAGAAGGATTTGACAACTTAATTGTTGATACGGCAGGTCGATTGCAAATTGACGAAGAAATGATGAATGAAATGGTTCGAATTCGTTCAGCAGTTAATCCAGATGAAGTGCTATTAGTTGTTGACTCAATGATTGGTCAAGAAGCAGCAGAACTTACAAGAGCTTTTCATGAAAAAGTAGGAATAACAGGAGCTGTCCTTACAAAATTAGATGGTGATTCAAGAGGAGGCGCGGCACTTTCTATAAGGAAAGTCAGTGGTCAGCCAATTAAATTTATTGGTACTGGAGAGAAGGTTGAGGCTTTAGAACCTTTTCATCCCGAAAGAATGGCAGGAAGGATTTTGGGGATGGGTGATGTTTTGACTTTGGTAGAAAAAGCTCAGAAAGAAGTAGAGATTGCAGATGCTGAACAAATGCAAAGAAAATTTCAAGAAGCAACTTTTGATTTTTCAGACTTTGTAAAGCAAATGAGACTTATTAAGCGGATGGGGTCATTAGGAGGATTAATGAAAATGATTCCAGGGATGAATAAAATTGATGATGGGATGTTAAAAAGTGGCGAGCAGCAGTTGAAACGCATAGAAGCAATGATTGCGTCTATGACTGATGCAGAGCGTAAACAGCCAGAATTATTAGCCGCTCAACCTTCCAGACGAAGAAGGGTTGCACTTGGAAGTGGTCATACTTCCGCTGAAGTTGACAAGGTTTTAGCAGACTTTCAGAAGATGAGAGGACTTATGAAACAAATGGCTAGTGGGGCTGGGTTGCCTGGCATGGGAGGGCTCCCTGGCCTTGGTGCTCCTGGTGGAATGCCTGGCATGGCGACTAATCAATCTCCTTCAAGAGGTGGTCGAGGGAGCTCTTATGGGACTCCTAAACGTCAACGTCCTCATAAGAAAAAGAAAGGTTTTGGAGATTTATGAACCTCGACAAGTTAAAGTTGATATTTGGTAAGTGATTAATCACTGCCTTTGTTCAACATAAGAAGTTAAGCGAAGATGATCAAGCTCCGCCTTAAGCGGTTCGGAAAGAAGAGGGAAGCCAGTTTCCGCCTAGTTGCTTGCAATAGCACTTCCAGACGAGATGGCCGTCCTCTCCAGGAATTAGGATTTTATAATCCACGAACTAAAGAAACTAGACTTGATACTGAAGCACTTAGGTTGAGACTGAGTCAGGGTGCTCAGCCTACTGATGCTGTTCGTTCTCTTTTGGAAAAGGGAGGTTTGCTTGAAAAGAAAATTCGGCCTGCTGAAATAGTAGGTAAAGCTAAACAAGCTGAATCAAGGAAATCAGAATCTAAGAATGCTTCAAAAAAAGTAGAAAAAGAAAAGTCTAAAGACGAAGAATCCAAGGAAATCTCTACTGAGGCTTAAATTGTATATGGCAGAAGCAGAGTCTTCTGGAAAATTTTTTATTGACTTACCTGATTCTGATTCTGCTATAGCTCTTGCTGGTGCAGGTCAGTCAACATTACATCGTCTGGAATCTTTAACAGGTGTTTCAATTGTTTTAAGAGGCTTACAGCTTGAAATAAGCGGACGTCAAAGTCAGCTTGAAAGAGCAGTCGCTTTGGTTGAGTTAATACGTCCAGTTTGGCAAGAAGGTCAAATAGTTTCTCCTGTTGACTTAACTGCAGCACTTACTTCTATTGATACAGGTAGGCAGGCTGATCACGCATCTTTGGGAGAAAAAATTCTTGCAAGAAGTCAACGAGGTCAGTTATTGCGACCAAGAACACTTAGGCAAAAAACTTATGTAGAAGAAATGGAATCAAATGACCTTACTTTTTCTCTAGGTCCTGCAGGAACTGGAAAAACTTTTCTTGCCACATTATTAGCTGTTCGAATGTTGACTGAGAAAAAAATAGATAAAATTATTCTCACAAGACCTGCTGTAGAAGCAGGAGAAAGATTAGGATTTCTTCCAGGTGACTTACAACAAAAAGTTGATCCTTATTTAAGGCCTCTTTATGACTCTCTTCATGCTTTGCTTGGTTTAGAAAAAACATCAATTTTGCTTGAAAAAGGAATTATTGAAGTCGCGCCTTTGGCTTATATGAGGGGAAGAACTTTAGAAGATGCTTTTGTGATTCTTGATGAAGCTCAAAATACTACATCAGCTCAAATGAGGATGGCTCTGACTAGGCTTGGGGAAAAGTCTCGTATGGTTGTAACAGGAGATATTACACAAATTGATCTTCCCTCAGGAGTAACTAGTGGATTGGTTGAAGCTATTAAAGTATTAAAAGGTGTAAAAGGGATTTCTATTTGCAAATTGACTTCTGCAGATATTGTTAGGCACCAACTTGTTCAGCGAGTAGTAGATGCTTATGCAAGAAAAGAGAAAAGTTCGTGACATCCGCACAAAATAATTCGCGTAAATATTTTTTTTCTGTCAAAGTAGTGATTAATTACCTTGATACATATGCCAGCAAGTAGCAATTTTCAACAAGCCATTCGTGAGGCTCAGTCAGGCTCTTTAGTAGGGCCAAATGTAGTTAATAAGGCTTTGCCTTATGTTGGTGGGGGTATGGTTCTTACGGCTTTGGGAGTCTTGAGTGGATTATCTCTCTTGGCTTCTAATCCTGCTCTATTTCAGCCTCTGTCATTTGTTGCCCTAATTGCAGAAATAGTTCTGTTTTTCATGGCTACAAGTGCTGCAAACAATGCAAACAATGCAAAAGCATTGCCATTACTTACTGCTTTTAGCCTCTTAACAGGCTTTACTCTAAGTGGAATTGTTGCTATCGCTATTGGAACAGCAGGTATCGGTTCAGTTGGGACAGCAGCTTTTGCCACAGGAATAACCTTTGTTATAGCTTCAGCAGTTGGTAGAAAAATGAGTGATAGTGTTGGCCAGGCTTTAAGTGGGGCTGTTGGATTAGGTCTTATAGGTTTAATAATTGCAATGGTTGTTCAATTTATTGGAGGTTTCTTTGCTCCTGGAATGTTTGGTGGGACTGGTTTTGAGTTGATGATTGCAGGTTTTGGAACAGTTCTTTTTGTTGCAATGTCTTTTGTAGATTTTTATACAATGCCTCGTAGATATAACGATGAGCAGTATCTTGCAGGAGCTTTGGGGATGTATTTAACTTATATCAATTTATTTGTTTTCATACTTCGTTTGATTATTGCTTTGCAAGGTGGTGGACGCAGAGATTAGTTATTACTAAAATCAATCAAAAAAAGAGGGGGAGAATTAAATTCTCCCTTTTTTTGTCTCAATATTCAGGAACTGAGAGAATTGCTTTAGCAATTTCTTTTTTCTGAGCATCGTCGTAGTTCCAACGAGTAAGAAAATCCAAATCTTTTCCTTTCCCTTTTGTTCCTTCTAAAAGACTTTCAAGCCTTTTTTTTACAGAATGTGGTTCTAGCAATCTCAAAAGTTCTATACATCTTCTTTTGATATTCTCAGATGCAGCTTGTTGGTCAGGTTTTTTATCAAGTTTATGATGCCATGCCATGGCTGTACTCATTGCAAGGTTTTTTACTATAAGGTCAACAACTATTTCACCAGCTTCTCTCAGATGAAAAATTAGTACATCAGGGAGACGATCCATCAGTGGTGAGTTGCTTGAAAGACTGAATGCAAAGAAACCTCTACTCCCGTTTCTAGACTCTAATAGCTCAGAAACTCTATCAGCTAAAACTTCATCACTTAGCTCTCCCTCTTCCCATGCGGTACACCATAAAGAAGCAGCATTTATTGCTTCTTCAAAACTTGGACTTTTCTTTTTCATAGCTTTATTTATCTTTTGAGTCAGGCTAGATGAGGAAAGTATTTAGAGCATGTCATCCTTACAGTCATCTAGAGAAGATTTTCGGTCAGGTTTTATAGCTTTGATTGGAAGACCGAATGTAGGGAAGTCAACTTTGGTAAATAAACTTGTTGGTAAAAAAGTTGCAATTACTTCACCTATTGCTCAAACAACTAGGAATCGATTAAGAGTTATTTTGACTACTCCCAAAGCCCAAATTATTTTTGTAGATGCGCCTGGAATTCATAAGCCTCATCATTTGTTGGGTGAAAGATTGGTGCAAAGTTCAAAAAATCTTATAGGTGAAGTGGATAGTATTTTGCTGATGTTTGAAGGTTGCAAACCCCCTGGAAGAGGAGATGCTTTTATTGTGCAATTACTTGCACAGCAATCTATTCCTGTATTAATTGCTTTAAATAAATGGGACCTTGTTTCAAAAGATCAAGCTCAAAATAGATTAAACGAGTATAGAAACCTTATTGAGCAACATATATGGCCTATTTATTGTTGCAGTGCAGTTAATGGTGAAGGTTGTGAGATATTAACTAAAAATATTATTAACTTTCTACCTTTTGGCCCTTGCCTTTATCCATCTAATATAACTTCAGATCAATCTGAAGAGATTTTTTTAAGTGAACTTATACGTGAACAAGTGTTATTAAATACTAGAGAAGAGATCCCACATAGCGTTGCAGTATCTATTGACCGTATTGAAGAAATGCCAATAAAAAATAAATCTTCTAATATAAAAAGAACTGCTATCTTGGCAACTATCTTTGTAGAGAAAAAAAGTCAAAAGTCAATTTTAATCGGAAAAGGTGGCTCTATGCTCAAAATAATTGGAAAAGGAGCGAGAAGTCAAATGAAGAAGATAATGAATGTTCCTATATATCTGGAACTTTTTGTAAAGGTTTTACCTAATTGGAGAAGTCGCTCAGCGAGACTATCTGAATTGGGATATAAGGCAAAATAGTTTAATTATGCAACCAATACGAATTGACGTTATAAGCCTTTTCCCAAAGTCTTTTGAGAAGATTAAAGAACTGGGTGTTATTGGGCGTTCTTTCTCAAAAGGGATTGCAGAGCTTAATGTATATAATCCGCGTGATTTTACTAATGATGGATATCACAAAGTAGATGACCAACCATATGGTGGTGGTGCTGGTATGGTCTTAAAGCCAGAACCCTTTTTTGAGGCATTTGAATCTATACCTATTTGTGAAAATAGAAAGGTTTTGATGATGACTCCACAGGGAAAAACTTTGTCTCAAAAAGATCTATTTCGATGGTCTAAGGGATGCAGTCAATTAGTTATCCTTTGTGGTCAATATGAGGGGTTTGATGAACGGATTAGAACTCTTGCGGATGAGGAGATTTCTTTAGGAGATTTTGTTTTAACAGGTGGTGAATTGGCTGCAATGATTATCATAAATGGAGTGGTTCGACTTCTACCTGGAACTATAGGAAGCTCGGAATCATTGGAAGATGAGAGCCATGCAAACTTTTTGCTTGAACATCCTCATTACACTCGCCCAGTTAAATTTCGCGATCTTGAAGTTCCAAAAGTTCTGCGGAGTGGTAATCATGCTGAAATCTCGCAATGGAGACAGGATCAAAGAGAGATTAGAACAAAAAATCGTCGTCCAGAATTATATCAAAAGTGGTTAGAAAGAGAAAGATTATATAATGATGAAAAAGATAATTAAGACCTCTTGATTTATATATTCTCTAACTAAATTTTTTACTCAAAATCATACTTAAACCAATTATATAACTAATTAATTCATGCTTTTAAAAATTAAAGTAGTTTGAGAGCTGGGAAATAGAGTTTATTCTGCATTTTGCTTTTCGCTTGTTTTAGAAGAAAGTAAATTTATATATATTATGGAAGGGGAGAGGTTTTGATAACTTCTTCTCATTTCTTTAAAAAACAACAAATCCCCATGATTGAAAAGTTGCCAAAAATTCGGATAGGCAACGGTTATGACATCCATAGGTTAGTGCCAGAGAGGGACTTGATTATTGGAGGAGTTAAACTTGAACATCCTGATGGGTTGGGGCTTGATGGTCATAGCGATGCAGATGTGCTTGTTCATTCTTTAATGGATGCAATGCTTGGAGCACTTTCTTTGGGAGATATTGGGAAATATTTCCCTCCTGATAATCCGAAATGGAAAGATATTGATAGCTTATTGCTTTTAGAAAGGGTTGTTGAGTTAATAAAGATAAAAGGTTGGCAAATTCTCAATGTTGATTCGGTAGTTATTGCTGAGCGCCCTAAATTAAAGCCTTATATTAATTTTATGCGTGAAAATCTTTCTAAGAAAATGCTTGTAGATGTTGACTGTATTGGTGTTAAAGCTACAACAAATGAGTTGTTAGGTGCAGAGGGTAGAGAAGAAGGAATTAGTTGTCATGCTGTAGTTTTATTAGAGGAAATATGATTATTTCTCTACTTCAATATTATTGGAACAAGATTTTTCAATTTCTATTATTATGTTTTTCTGTTCTTATTTTTTACTTTTGGAACACTCCCATTTTATATGCTGTTGAAAGTTTTCAGGTGATTAATTCAAATACCTCAATTGTTGAATATTTAAAGCTTAGTGTGTCTAGGCAGGATAAAGAGGCTTGGTTATCTGCTGAGAAAAGGACATGGGAGCCTTGGCTAGAAAAACAAAAAGGTTTTTTAGATAGACAGCTTTTTTGGGATCCTCTTAATGAGGAAGCGATTGTGCTTATTCGTTGGGCTAGTCGCGAAGAATGGAAGGCTATCCCACAAGTTGAAATTGATCATGTGCAGGAGCTTTTCGAAAAAATAGCAAAAGACTCAACAGGGGAACAATCTTTAAATCCCTTTCCGATCAAATTTCAAGGTGAATTGTCTGCTCTATGACAGATAAGTTTGCAAGGTTGGATTTTGAACGTTTAAAACGTTTGGGAATGGTTGAGGCCGTGTGGGGCGAACATAAATCATCGGAACAAATTATCGAAATCTTGCATCAATTTGAAATTGCTTCTCAATTAGCCCTTGTAACTAGAGTTGACAAAACTAAGGCAGGAGAAGTTTTAGCAAATATTTCTTATGCTAAATATCATTCAAATGCATCTTGTTTGAGTTTGGGGAAACCTCTCCCGATGAAAGCCTCTCTTGGCGAGGTTTTAATTGTCAGTGGAGGGACTAGTGATCTAGCAGTAGCGACAGAAGCAGATCTTTTTTTGCAATTTCATGGAATAAAAACTGAGCTTTTGATGGATATAGGGGTTGCTGGGTTGCATAGGGTTTTAAGTAATTTGGATAGATTCAAAAAAGCAAAGGTTGTAATTGCCTGTGCTGGAATGGAAGGAGCTCTCCCAACAGTTCTTGCAGGTTTAATTCCACAGCCTGTCATTGGCTTACCTATTTCTGTTGGATATGGAGTAAGTAGTGGCGGATTTGCTGCTCTTCAAGGAATGTTGGCAAGCTGCTCACCTGGCTTAATGGTTGTTAATATTGACAATGGATATGGGGCTGCAATGGCAGCTTTAAGGATTGTCAAGTCTTAAATATTCACTTGAAAAATAATTGAACTAAATATTTAAAGAGTTTTATTTGAACTTATTTCCAAAATTTGTTCAATCCACAATTTCATAGAATGAGTTAATCTTCCTTTTTCATATCGATTTAATGCCTCCATTAGTACAGGAGTGTTAACCCAAATTAAAGATTTCTTTGTTCTCAAAAACTAAATTTAGAATAGATATTCTGAATTCTGAGTTTATTTTCCCTTTACGCAATAGCTATATTTATAATTAGTCTTCTTTGTCATATTTTGTTCCTAATCTAGAAAGCTCATCACTATGTGTGGTCGACTCAACATCAAGTAAACGATTTACTAATTCAGAAAGGTCTTTTTGAGCTAATTCACCATTGCTCTCCCACTTCATTGAGCGTGATTCAGTTTTTGATGAAAAAGACACCTAACTTGATAAAAAACATGTAGCTACAACTTAAATGTGAGGAACCACTGATTTGGGAGATATTGCGAGATTTTAGCGAAAGAAAATCTAAAGATTTTCAAAAATGGCTATTTCAAGGCTTTTTTTTTATAATGATTTTAGATTTGACCCCATAGTTAATAGATATTTCCTTTATGGGCTATCTCCTCCACCGACAATAGTAACGATTTCCAATATGTCGTCAGCTTGAATTATTTGCTTGCTCCATTCTTTTGGATTGATTATTGCCCCATTTAGTTCAATAACAATAATTTTAGGATTATGTCCAAGTAATTTTACTATTTCGATTAGTGTAGGACTACTATCTGTTGTTCTTAAACTCTTTAATTCTCCATTTATTGTTAGTTTCATTTTAGGTTCTCTAATAGTTTTTTACTTGTTGAAAAAGGATCTTTTGAATTAATAATTGCATGAATAACTGCAATTCGGTTTATTCCAGTTGATTGCAACTCGGATAACTTCTCTTCATTTATTCCACCTATTGCAAATATTGGTATTTGACTTATCTTCACAGCTTCTTTTAGAAGTTCAGTTCCTATAGCTAATAGCTCAGGTTTGAATTGTGTTTTATAAACTGGACCTAAGCCTATGTAATCGCATTTTTGCTTGTTTGCGTTGTAAACCTCTTCTAGAGAATGAGTGCTAAGACCTATTAATTTTTCAGGTCCAATTAATTTGCGAGCAAGATCTATTGGGATATCTTTCTGACCAAGATGTACTCCATCTGCATTTGTTGCAAGGGCAATATCTACTCGATCATTGATTATGAAAAGACATTGATGCTTTTTGCATAAAGATGCTAATTCCTTTGCTTGAGAAATTGAGTCGAAATCATTACTTTCTTTACATCGGTATTGCACCATTGTAATGCCAGCTTCAAGAGCTTTCGAAATGATTTTAATTAGATCTTTATGAGGATGAGTGATAAGACAAATTTTGCATGAATTCATTCTTTCTAGCAAAATTTGTTTTTTCTCTAGTTTGAAGAAAACTTTCTCAAAGTCATAAAGTTCATATCTAATTTTTGATGAAGTTAATGATAGTTCTGGATGATAAATGCGGGAAAACTCCTCTAGAACTCTCAGTGCTTCTTGAACTCTTGCAAAGTTTGCTTCAACAATTTGCTTTGCAGAAACCCGTTTTGATTGAGAATCATGGCCTAGACCTAAGCCTTTGTCAGAATTTATAGAACGTGATTCTTTATAGCTTTCATGATGAAGTTGCCCTAGCTGATGTCTCCAGTCTTTAAGCGTTATTACTAGTCCTTTATTTTTTATTGCAAATCTACTCCAATCTTCAATTACTCTTAGCCCTTCTCTTGCTCTGTCTAGATTGGCATCTATGAGCTGAGCTACACGTTGATCTGGATTAGGGGTGACACTCATCTATCTAATGCCTAGTTTAAAGAAAATGGACATCCCTTTAATTAATGGAAAAAGCTGATTTTGGTAATACTAATGTCCTCATTTGGGGTGCGGTTTTGTTAGGAGGTATAGGTTTCTTTGTGGTTTGGGGTTTGACGAATGCATATCCATAGCCATATTCAATTTTATATTTAAGTCAATATTGAAAGAGCTAATTTGGCATCTAATTGAATTTGATTACTTAAGGCTTGGATGGATTCGAATTTTTTTTGAATTCTAAGCTTTTTTACGGGTTCAACTGTTAATTCTTTTCCTTTTAGGTTTATTTCTTTATTCAATAAGTGAACCTCAGTGGCTGATGGAGTATTTGGATCAATTGTTGGTTGTGTCCCCAAATTCATAACAGCTGGGGAAAAAGATTTCATCGAAGATTCTTTGGCTAATACTGCATATACACCAGGCCCTGGGAGTAGTTTTCTTCCATCTACGCGAAGATTAGCTGTTGGCCAGCCTATTTGCTTTCCCAGGCCTTTCCCGCTGACTACTTCACCTTGAAAGCGATATGGTCTACCTAAGAGCTCTTTAGTCATTTTTAAATCGCCAGCTTTTAGTGCGGCTCTAATTCTGCTACTACTCATTCTTCCTTTCTGATCCTTTAGTATTTCAACAACAGTTATTTTGATATTTGCATCTTTCCCAAGCTCTAATAAAGTTGATGGATCACCTTCTCTATTTTTACCAAATCTGAAATTAGCACCTACAGAAATATGTTTTGCTTGTAATTCCTCTAAAAGTATTTTATGAAAAAAATCTTTGGCACTTAAAGATGCTAATGATTGATTAAAAGGAACTAGTACAAGTTGTTTGATACCTAAAGGTTCTAAAAGTAGTGTCTTCTCAGATGGGAGATCAAGTCTTAATCGAGATTCTCCATAAAGGACTTCTCTAGGATGAGGCCAAAAGCTTACACATGTTGGGATGCCATTTTTGCTAGACGCTATTTCACTAATAACGCGTTTATGACCAGCATGAAGGCCATCAAAACTGCCTAGAGCAAGAGCAGTTGGAAGTTGAGCTTCAAGTGGCGAACAGAGTGGTATCAAGATGAACGTGCAATTTTCTCAATTAGATGGCAAGTTTGAATTACTGCCCATGTTTTTGTAATGGCTGACCAGCCCGATTTCCCTTTGCTTGCTTTAGGCATGCGTCGAATTGGTTGGATCCGGTTTTGGATCCAAACAGTACTTGGAGTTGTTGTAGTAGGGGTGTTGCTTTTTAACAATGTAGGAAGCAGCTTGGCTAGAAATTCTGAGAGAGCTTTGGGATTAGGGCCTGGTTTGTCATTGACCAGTTTGTCTTTCCTATTATTGTTATACAGTCTTTGGCAGGGATGGTTGATAGTTCGTACTGGTAGGGCCATTAATACTCCTGCTCGTCCAAGTAGAGGTGAAACAAGTCGGTTGTTAAAAAGAGGAGTATTTGTAGATCTTTTAGGATTAGTTTTTTCTTCAGTTGGTTATCAATCTTTAGCAGGTGCATTGTTTGTTCAGGCTTCAATGCAAGCGCCAGGTATTTCGATAGGAGCTGGAATGAGATCAATGGAAAATTATCCTATTACGTCTTTGGAAATGCTTTCAGTGTTAAGTAATACACAGGTTTTATTTGCTCATTTAATTGGATTGATTTTTTCTCTTTGGTTACTTCAAAGGATTTATCGCGTTAAATAAATTTTATATTAATAACTTTGGTAACTCAGATATATTCCCTCTCCAGAATAAATCTGGTTGTATAGGAGTTAAAGAAGGGGATTGGGATTCTATTTGAGAGACATCGCTTGGCCACTCAATAGGGCCATCACCTGCAGATTTTAAATCTTTCACTGCTTCACCAGCCATCCAATAGTAGGTATTACCTCTGGGGTCTTTTCGTTTACTAAATTGTTCTTGATATTGTCTAATTGAAAGTCTAGTCCAGGCTAAATTTCCCATTTCTGATGGATTGCATGGTGGGACATTTAAATTTAGAAGTAGATTCTCAGGCCAAAATTGATTTAAGGCTTTTTCTGCAATCTTTAATGCTAAATCTCCTGCAAAATCAAAGTGTCGCCATTGAAAACTTGCAACACTTACAGCAAGAGAAGGAATGCCTACTAGTGTTCCTTCCAGTGCTGCAGCTACTGTGCCAGAGCAGAAAATATCTGTACCTAAATTAGGCCCATGATTTATGCCTGAAAGAATTAGATCAGGTTTCTCCTCTAAGATTTCATTTAGAGCAAGCTTCACACAATCTGCTGGCGTTCCATTGCAACCCCAGGCTTGGATAGAATGATCAAATAATTCATTAGCTTTTTCTGCTCGTATAGGAGCTTGCAATGTAAGTCCATGGCCTGTTGCTGATCTTTCTTGATCAGGACAAACAACTGTGACTTTATGCCCCCGATTTGCGGCTGCAATAGCAAGAGTTCTTATACCTTTAGCAAAGACTCCATCATCATTACTAATTAAAATTTTCAAAGAAGTCATTGATGAATTTCGTTTTTTGTCAAAATTAGTCACCATGATTGATTTAAAATTTCTATTGAGTCTCTTCCCCCTGTGAGTAATAACGTTTCTCTTGATCAACTAAATTCAGACCTTGCGAGGTTAGAAAAAGAAGCTGAACAAGATATTTCTAATTTAAGTGATGCTGAGTCTTTAGAACGACTCCGAATTCATTTACTTGGCAAGAAAGGTCGTTTGTCCAAGATTCTAGGTTCTATGGCCGGTTTAAGTAAATCAGAACGGCCTGTTGTAGGGCAAAGGGCAAATTTATTAAAGACACAAATCCAGGATCTTTTGAAAATACGTCTGAAAGAATTAAAAGAGAAAAACCTGAATGAATTAATTGAAAAAGAAAGAATTGATGTTACTGCTCCTTCAATAGGAATGCCTTTTGGGCATAGACATCCTTTAATAACTACGTCTGAGGAAATAGTTGATCTTTTTTGTGGACTTGGTTATGAAGTTAATGAAGGACCTGAAATAGAAAATGATTATTACAACTTTGCAGCATTAAATATTCCTCAAGACCATCCTGCAAGAGATATGCAGGATACTTTTTATTTGGAAAATAATTTACTTTTAAGAACCCATACTTCGCCAGTACAGATAAGGTGTTTAGAAAAAAATTCTCCTCCGATAAGAATTGTTGCTCCAGGAAGAGTTTTTCGAAGAGATGCGGTTGATGCAACCCACTCACCAGTTTTTCATCAAGTAGAAGTTTTAGCTATTGATGAAGGGTTGGATTTCAGTCATCTCCGAGGAACTGTTATGGCATTCCTAAAGGCATTTTTTGGAGATTTACCAGTGCGATTTAGAGCTAGTTATTTCCCATTTACCGAGCCTTCTGCTGAGGTAGATGTTCAATGGAGAGGTAAGTGGCTTGAGGTTATGGGATGTGGAATGGTTGACCCTTCTGTTTTAGAGGGATTAGATCTTGACCCAGAGAGATGGTCTGGTTTTGCAGCTGGAGTAGGAGTAGAGCGGTTTTGTATGGTTAAGCACGGTATCGATGATATTAGAAGGTTTTATACAAGTGATCTTAGATTTTTGGATCAGTTTTAATTTTCGGGAGATTCTTATATTTTTTAAATTAGAATTTTCTTAAAAATAAAGTTTTAATTAGACTGAAAATGTTGTTTAAGTTTTTTATTAGTGCCTAGTCGATTAGGACTAATTTTTAATGATGGTAAAGAGCTTGCTTTAGAGACAGCTCAGAATATCCATAAAAGGCTTGAAAAAGCAGGTTATGAAGTAGTTCTAGCAAGTAGCTCAGGTGGGATGGTTGGTTTTGCTAATCCTGATCAACATATGAGAACCCTTGGTTATAACGCTTGTGTGCCAGATGGTTTTGATAAGTCTATGAAATTAGCAATTGTATTGGGTGGTGATGGAACAGTGCTTTCAGCAGCAAGGCAAACTGCTCCTTTGCAAATACCAATACTTACTATAAACACAGGTCATCTAGGTTTTTTAGCAGAGACTTACTTGCCAGATTTAGATAGAGCTATCGATCAACTTCTATCAACTCAATGGAATATCGAAGAGAGAACAAGTTTAGTAGTAAGTGTTATGAGAGGTGATCAAAGAAGGTGGGAAGCACTTTGTCTTAATGAAATGGCATTACATAGAGAACCTCTTACAAGTATGTGTCATTTTGAGATATCTATAGGAAAGCATGCACCTGTTGATATAGCTGCTGATGGGGTAATCCTTTCAACACCTACAGGATCTACCGCTTATTCTCTCAGTGCAGGTGGACCAGTAATTACTCCTGACTGTCCAGTGCTTCAGTTAACCCCAATAGCTCCTCATTCTTTAGCATCAAGAGCACTTGTTTTTAGTGACGTAGAACCTGTAACTGTTTTCCCTGCTACCCCGGAGAGATTAATGATGGTAGTTGATGGTACTGCAGGTTGTTATGTATGGCCTGAAGATAGAGTTTTGATTCGTAGAAGTAATCATCCTGTTAGGTTTATCAGGCTATCTGACCATGAGTTTTTTCAAGTACTTAGAAATAAATTGGGATGGGGATTGCCACATGTAGCAAAACCTGAAAAAGATTAGTTTATAAAAGTTTTTTTTCTAGTTTTGCTTTGATAATAAAAACAGGATTCATAGGTTGGAAACGAGTCCCTTGCTTTAATGGGACACCTCTATAATTTTGGTGTTGACTTATTTTTAACTTGCATTTAGCACCTCTTAGAATACTCATTATTTTTTCTAAATTATCTATCGTTGCAAGAGGGATAACTATTATTCCTCCTGGGCA
The DNA here is from genome assembly GCF_027359415.1 of Prochlorococcus marinus str. MIT 0918. Classification (NCBI taxonomy): domain Bacteria; kingdom Bacillati; phylum Cyanobacteriota; class Cyanophyceae; order Synechococcales; family Prochlorococcaceae; genus Prochlorococcus; species Prochlorococcus marinus. The sequence goes on along the minus strand of NZ_CP114780.1, from coordinate 705,231 downwards.
AAGGTTTCTTAATATCTTTTTCAAAAGTTCAATTTTCTTATAACTGCCTCCCCCTAATATGACTCTTTTGGGTTTTGATATATATATAGGAATTTCTTCTTTAACCAGAACATCTAATGCTTCTGCTTCAATTATTTTCTCTGGTTTAACTGAAAGAAGATTTGCATTTTCTTCGATTAGGCTCTTGCTCCCTATTCGCTTATCGATACAAAGTAATTGCAGGTTTGGACTTATTCGTAAAGCTTCCAGCCCAATGCTACCTACTCCTGCACCAACATCCCATATGACTCCGTTTTTTGGTAATTCAAGATCTGCTAATACTTGAATACGTACTTCTCTTTTTGTCATTAGGCCTGGCCTATCGTCATATTGTTTAAAAAAGTCGTCTTCGATTCCAAAAAGCGGTATGTCTTTTCTTTTATGCTTTTTCTCTTTATTCCTTATTAAAATAACTAAATGAAGTGGGTCAATATAGGGTAACTCTTCGTCGGGTGATAATTTGTAGATTTTTTCATTAACATCCCCAACCTTTTCAAATATCCAGAAGAAATAATCATATTCAAGGCCAAGTGAAAATAAAATCTCTCTGACTTCTTTTGCTCCACCATTGTTTGGATCTATAAGTATCCCAATTGTCTCGGGGCTTGTTTTTAAAAGTTTTAATAGAGAGATTGACTCTCTGCCATGAAGACTTGTCCATGTTGCATCTTGCCAAGGCCTTGCTAAACGAGAGAAAGCTAATTGCAAGGAGGTTGGAGAAGGGTGGAAAGTGATTTTCTCCCTTGGAAAATGTTCAATCAATATTCTTCCAATTCCAAACCAAAGAGGATCTCCAGTTGCAAGTAAAATAGTTTTTTTATCTTGTTTTTTAAGCCAAGATATTAGTTCCATTGGCTTATCACTTGGGAAGAAATCTGGGAAGGGTTTTTTTGAATGTTGAGCTTTCCACCAATTAATTAAAGGACTTAAAAGTCTTTTAGGCGCTGATATCTTTTCTCCCGATAAAATTAAATTCTGTAGAGAGGTACAAAGATCAACTACTCCAGATGCAGGAACGCCTATCACTTCAATAGTATTAGATTCGTTTTTTGTATTTGTATTGCTTCTTGTCATATTAAACTCCTGATTTAAACCCTTGATTGATTAGATTCTTCTTGGTTATTGAAAGATTCATTGGACAAGTCAAACAGCCAGGTGTCTAAAGATTCTATTAGGCGTCAGCGACAACATGAAATTTTGATCGCATTGATTCAACAACAAAAAGATTTGGAACTGTTGGATTCAAATGAAACTGCCTTCAACTTTGATAGTAGAGAGTCTATTGACCCTGCTGAATTTATTAATCGAAACCGACGAATTTTGATTAAATATCAAGCTTTGGTCAGGTCATGTAAGACTCTTGATTCATTACTTGACTCAGAGGTGATTCAAAGTGAATAAAGTGCTATTTAGAAAAACAATAAAAAAATTTCTATTGCATTGTCTAACATTAGTCATTTTGCTTACATTTAACCCATTAAAGGCTGAAGCAAAATTAGATTTTACTGAGAATACTAATGGAGTTGGTGTTCAAAGAAGTATAGAGAACTTGCGAGATTTGGATTCACAAAGTTGGCAGTTAGTTGTTTACCCATTATCAGATAATGATAATAGAATAGTCCTTAGAATTATTGGTTTTAAAGGAAGCCTTAGAATTAGTCATCCAACACCTTTAAGAATTTCTTCAGGAATTAAATTTTGGGATTTAGAAGATGTAACCCTGGATAATTCTCAATTGTTTAATGATAAAAGAGAAGCAGCTGTGGAGTTTTTAATAGAACCTATGCTCAAAGAAATAAAGAAGCCTAGACCTTTAAGATTATCTTTAGAACGAGGTTTTACAGAGTTGCCAGTTCCTCCATATGTTGTAAGTGAATGGCAAACACTTGCTTCAACGACCAAAATGCAAAATGACAATTAAGTCAATTAATCAAGTTTGGACTTCTTGGATGAGGCGAGTATTGGAGTTGGCTTCTTTAGCAGATGGCCAAACCAGTCCAAATCCACTAGTTGGAGCTGTGATATTAGATGTTAACAATCAACTGGTTGGTGAAGGGTTTCATTCTTTGGCAGGAGAGCCTCATGCAGAAGTAGAAGCTTTAGCTCAAGCAGGAGCTTTATCAAAGAATGGAACACTTATTGTTAATCTTGAGCCTTGTTGTCATCAAGGGAAAACGCCTCCTTGTACAGAAGCAATCTTAAAAGCTGGTCTTTCAAGGGTTGTTATTGGAATTAAAGACCCAGACCCAAGAGTTTCAGGGAAAGGGATATCTTTGCTAAAAAAAGCAGGTATAGAAGTTATTACAGGAGTGCTGGAAAAAGAAGCCTCTTATCTAAATAGAGCATTTATTTTTAGAAATCGGACAGGTAGATCCTGGGGAGTACTAAAATGGGCTATGAGCCTTGACGGTCGAATCGGATTGCCTAATGGATCTAGTAAATGGATAAGTGGAGAAATATCTAGAAATTCAGTTCATTGTTTACGAGCCAAATGTGATGCAGTAATAGTTGGAGGAAGCACAGTTCGCAATGATGACCCGCTTTTAACTTCTAGAGGGCTTGCTGAAACTGAGCCATTAAGGGTTGTTTTTAGTTCAAGTTTAGATCTTCCTAGTAATGCAAAAATTTGGAAAACGGATTTGGCGAAAACATTAATTTGTTATGGCCCTGAAAGTAATCCAGAGTTACTAGAAAACTTACCTAATGGGCCTAAAAGATTACCTCTCTCAAAGAGTACACCAAAAAAATTACTAGAACGTTTAGCAGAATATGGATGCAACAAGGTTCTTTGGGAATGCGGCCCTTCTTTAGCAACAACTGCAATAAATCAGAATTGTGTTCAAGAATTAGTACTTTTTATAGCGCCTAAATTATTAGGTGGCGTTTCAGCAATGACTCCTCTTTGTGATCTAGGATTTAGTTCTATGGAGCAAGTTATAAAATTGTCTGAAATAGCTTCTTCAAGAACAGGAGAGGACTTTGTTTTTAAAATGGTTTTAGGGGAGTATTAATGGCGTAAATTTTCATCTCGTTCGGTCTTTACACCCCATTTTTGTTCTGCGACTTGCTCATATTTGTTAGCTTTGTATCCACTTCATTTTTATTCTCATGCCTATTCGCCAAGATGAGAATCAACCAAATAGACGTTTTGGGATAATAAATCTTGTTTTGATTGGGTTTGGAGCTCTTTTGCTTTTTAGCAGCTTTCTTCCAAATCAAAATATGCAAGTCCCAAGAGTTCCATATTCTTTGTTTATAGATCAAGTTAATGATGGAGCAGTTAAAAGGGCATATATCACGCAGGAGCAAATACGTTATGAACTTTCTTCTCCTGTAGAAGGGACACCTTCAGTGTTGGCAACCACTCCTATCTTTGATATGGATCTGCCTCAGAGATTAGAAAGTAAGGGCGTAGAATTTGCAGCAGCTCCTCCAAAGAAGCCAAACATTTTTACAACAATTCTTAGCTGGGTTGTACCACCATTAATTTTCATTTTAGTTCTCCAATTTTTTGCACGCCGTAGTATGGGAGGGGGAGGTGCCCAAGGTGCGCTCAGCTTTACTAAGAGCAAAGCAAAAGTATATGTTCCCGGTGAAGAATCAAGGGTTACTTTTGATGATGTTGCAGGAGTAGATGAAGCTAAAGATGAATTGACGGAGATAGTTGATTTTCTAAAAAGGCCACAACGTTATTCTGATATTGGAGCGCGCATACCAAAAGGTGTTCTCTTAGTAGGCCCTCCAGGGACGGGTAAAACATTGCTTTCTAAAGCTGTCGCAGGTGAAGCAGAAGTTCCTTTCTTTATTATTTCAGGATCAGAATTTGTAGAGCTTTTTGTTGGAGCTGGTGCTGCAAGAGTTAGAGATTTATTTGAACAAGCTAAGAAAAAAGCACCATGTATCATTTTCATTGATGAATTAGATGCGATTGGTAAAAGTAGATCTGGATCTATGGGCGTTGTGGGAGGAAACGATGAAAGAGAACAAACTCTTAATCAATTACTTACAGAAATGGATGGGTTCTCTTCAGCAGATAAACCAGTAATTGTTTTAGCAGCTACTAACCAACCAGAGGTTCTTGATGCAGCTCTTCTAAGACCAGGACGTTTTGATAGACAAGTTTTGGTAGACAGGCCTGATCTTTCTGGAAGAAAAACTATCCTTGAGATTTATACGAAAAAGGTCAAATTATCTGAAGGAATTGATTTGGATTTAATCGCTCAAGCAACGAGTGGTTTTGCTGGAGCAGATCTCGCTAATATGGTTAATGAAGCTGCGTTATTAGCAGCCAGAAATAAAAGAAAGAAAGTAGAGCAACAAGACTTAAATGAGGCTATTGAGAGAGTAGTAGCTGGTTTAGAAAAGAAAAGCAGGGTTCTCCAAGAAGATGAAAAGAAAGTAGTTGCTTATCATGAAGTAGGCCACGCAATTGTTGGACATCTAATGCCTGGTGGTAGCAAAGTGGCTAAAATTTCAATAGTACCAAGAGGTATGAGTGCTCTTGGATATACTTTGCAGCTTCCTACTGAGGAAAGATTCCTCAATTCTAAGGATGAGTTGAAAGGTCAAATTGCAACTCTGCTTGGAGGAAGGTCTGCTGAGGAAATCATATTTGGGAAAATAACTACTGGAGCATCAAATGATTTGCAAAGAGCAACTGATTTAGCTGAACAAATGGTAAGTACTTATGGAATGAGTGACATCTTGGGCCCTTTGGCTTATGACAAGCAAGGAGGAGGTACGTTTTTAGGAGGAAATAATAATCCAAGAAGGGCAGTGAGTGATGCTACTGCTCAAGCGATTGATAAAGAAGTAAGAAGTCTTGTTGATGAGGCTCATGAAAGTGCTTTAAATATCCTTAGACGTAATTTGCCTTTATTAGAAAATATTGCTCAAATGATTCTAGAGAAGGAGGTTATTGAGGGTGATGATTTAAAATCTTTACTTTCAGAAACTGTATTGCCATAAATAGCTTTAAATTTATATTTTACTAATTAGCATTTTCTACCGATAAATTTAATTTAAGAGTATTTATATGGACTTGTCTTCTCAATCAATCTCTAGTCAACTTAGTAACTTAAATGGTTGCGATTATATATCTTGCTCAGACTTGAAATCAGAGCAGATTTCAGCTCTTTTGGAATTAGCAACACAACTAAAAAAAGGTAATCGCAGGATAGACCTTGGGAATAGAGTATTAGGATTGCTTTTTAGTAAGGCTTCGACGAGAACAAGAGTAAGTTTTCAAGTTGCAATAGCAAGACTAGGGGGACAAACAATTGATTTAAGCTTGCAAGCAACTCAGGTAGGAAGAGGCGAGCCTGTTAGAGATACTGCAAGAGTCTTAAGTCGTTATTGTGATGTGTTAGCAATAAGAACTTATTCTAACGATGAAATTCTAAACTATGCTAAATGGGCTTCTATTCCTATTATTAATGCACTTACAGATTTAGAACATCCATGTCAAGCTTTAGCTGATTTTCTTACTATCAAGGAAGTATTTGGTAGTTTTGATGGCTTAAAACTTTCATATATAGGAGATGGAAATAATGTTGCTAATTCTTTAATGATATGTGGAGCTATTTTAGGAGTAGATGTTCATATAGCTTCTCCAAAAGGCTTTGAACCTTTATCACTAATTATTAAACAAGCAAAAGCACTAGCAGGTTCAGCATCACGAATAGAAATATCAAATGATCCTTTGGAAGTAGTAGAAGGAGCTCATGTTGTTTATACTGATGTTTGGGCATCTATGGGACAAGAAAAAGAGCAATTGCAAAGAAAGGATTCTTTTCAGGGATTTACGGTTGATAAAAGTTTGATGGCAAAATCTCATAAAGATTCAATAGTTTTGCATTGTTTGCCTGCGCACAGAGGAGAAGAAATTAGTGAAGAGGTTTTTGAAAGTAATGCCAGCAAAATATTTGATCAGGCTGAAAATCGTTTGCATGTGCAACAAGCTCTTTTAGCTGCTTTGCTTGGCGGGCTATAAACCTTGCAGAAAAGCAATTCATTAGGTACATATGTATTGGAGAACAAATGCATTACTTGAGGGCTAATGGAAGGCGAAGAACTTACTTCAGCACAGCAGGAGCTTTTTGATTGGTTATCCGATTACATAGCTGCGCATCACCATAGCCCTTCTATTAGGCAGATGATGACTGCTATGGGGCTTCGATCTCCTGCTCCTATTCAGAGTCGTTTAAAACATCTTCAAGAAAAAGGTTGGATTACTTGGAAAGAAGGTCAGGCGAGGACATTACAGTTAGTAGATAATGCATTATCAGGAATTCCTGTTCTTGGAGCAGTTGCTGCAGGTGGTTTAGTAGAAACTTTTGATGATGTTCAAGAAACATTAGATATGAGTACAGTTCTTCAAACTAGAGGTCTATTTGCTTTGACAGTGAATGGGGATTCAATGGTTGATTCTTATATAGCTGATGGAGATGTAGTTTTAATGGAGCCCGTTAGGGAACCATCTTTTATTAAAGATGGAACTGTTGTTAGTGCAATGGTTCCAGGATCAGGGACTACACTCAAACATTTTTACCGTAATGGTTCCTTTGTAAGGTTAGAGGCAGCAAACCCTGCTTATGATCCAATCGAATTAGAAGCTGAAATGGTTCAAATTCAAGGCAAACTTTTAGCTGTTTGGAGAAAAACCTGAGTAATTGATGTTATAGTGCGATTTCAAAAATTGTTTTCTATAAGTCCTTAGATCTTGGATAATTAAAATAATGAAGGCAATATATAGTAAAGATTTAGTCTTATTCATAAAAAAAATATTACTAAGAAGGTCAAGTTTTGCATATTTATTTATCCTGGCTTTTATTTTTAGTCCCAAGAATCAATCAAAAGCTGATAATTCCAATGAAAATATTAATAATGAAATTAAATGGGAAAAAATCTCATTGCCAAATCTTTATTTGGAAAACCAAGTTGAATGGGAATATTTGGAAGATGATCAATTAGAGGACAGCTTAGAAGAAATAATTAACATCCAAAACGAATCAAATTCATTAGAAGATGTAGAAGAGTCAATAATGCTAATCGAGCCTAGAGATTTAGATTTTATAAAACCACTTCGTCTAAGTCCTTCTTTTCCTACTGATAATTATTTAGATAAATCAGACTTCTTACAATCATTCTTTTCTGTTTCATCTTTTTCGGGAGGTGCGGCCGGTGGTACAGGAAATCAGAACTATTCCTATCAAATTGATTATGGAGTTAACAAAAACCTCCAGGTCTCTGGTTTTTACTCTGTAGCAGATGATGGTTTATATTCATTTGTTAATGGTAATAAATTTATCCCTAATTATTGGGAAATATATGGAACTTCTGTAAAAAAGAGAATAATTAATACCGATAAATGGTCATCTTCAATATTTCTCTCACTTGAATCATGGCATATACGAAATGGAGATAGTGTAAATGGAAATATTTTCAATAATTATATCTCTTCAGTTTCATCTAAGAATTTAATTGGTTCTATTCACGTACCTTTTACTAGAAAAATAAATGATAAAATTGATTTAAATTTTATCACTACGGCCACATTTTTGCCAAGTAATCTATCTAGTAATAATAATAATTTTTATGGAAATAATCTTTACTTTGGTACAGGAATTACTTGGGAAATTAGCCCAAGGATATACTCAGTTGCATCAGTTCTATCTCCTATTGGTAATGGTAATAATTCATTTAATTCAAGCTTGCAATTTAATAAAAGCAATATTTATAATTTAGGAATTAATTGGAATGTAAATCCTATTATAGGCATAGAGGGACGTATTACAAATGGCTTTGGAGCAACTCCTTCTACATCTACTCTTACAATACCTTCAGATAATCAGCCACTTTATTTTGCTGGTATAAATTATAGGCCAGGCCTGATAGATTCGCCTCAGAGGACCTTAACAACTCGAGAAAGATCTTTAAGTAATTCTGGTTTAACAGTTGCTACAGCATTAGTACCTCCGCGAGGCTCAACGATTTTATCTAGCAATATTGATAATTATAGTAATTTCTTTATTAAACTAGGACATTCGTTATCTAATGCTTTTCAACTAGAAGTGCTGAATTTAGGTTCTTTTTCTAATGTAGAGAATCGTAATGGTGCAAATAAAAGATTTGCAAACTCCTTTATGGGATCAGAAAATTTTAATACACGAATAGGCGGTAAATTTGTTTTGCTTAGTCCATTAAGAGGAAGTAATTCATGGCTTTCTACTAGAATTAGTGTAGGAAGAAATCAGGAATCTAAACAAGGGTATATGTTTTATGAGCTAATTAATACTTATGATATAAATAAGTCTTTAGCAATTAATTATAATCCTAAAATAGCTTGGAGTGGCTATGGGGCTTTAAGTAGTTTTGGGGTTTCTACAAATCTTCAATTGGCTGAGAAATATCAATTCATATCAGAACTCAACCTAGCAATACTTGACTCATCAGAGACAAATTATACGTTTGCTTTAAGAAGACTATTTAATGATTATTTTAATCTCGATCTATATATAAGTTCTGCAGAAGGCATTCAAGATATAGGTCAATTTTTTAAATCTAAAAAATTAAGAACTGGTTTTAAATTAAATATTATATATTAGATAAGCTATTCTATTAGAATTAATTGTATAATTTAATTTTATCATGATTAATATAATGTAAATTATTTAGATTAATTTTTATGCATTGTTAAATTAGCAATAATTGGATAGTTTATATAACCAATGTTCTTAATTGAATAATTAACTTTTTCAATATGGTTTGATTTTTCCACTAGAGAAATCTTCCAGTTGCTTGGGTTGATCAGACAGGAAGTTATTTGATAAAGACTGATTAGGAATTTGCAAGTCCTAGTGTTTTTTAAGAGAAATTAAAACATTACAAGAATCTAAAGATTTTTACATAATTTTTTATATGCTTAATATCAAGGCAAAATATAATTACGGGGCCATAGCTCAGCTGGTAGAGCACCTGCATGGCATGCAGGGGGTCAGCGGTTCAAATCCGCTTGGCTCCATAATGATCTAAAGATTAGTCTTGCTTCTTGAAAAAAAAGTAAAGTTTTTTACTACAGTTATGAAGAATAATGATTTTTATAAATATTATAGATTATATGAAATGAAATGCCCGCAACTTTATTTTGAGTTTAATAGAAATTATATATATTAAGAATTAGGTTGGTATTAATAATTAATCTAAGATGTTATTAAAATGGATTAAAATTCTAATACTATTATTTCAATGAAAAATTATTTCAGCATATTTTGATTATTTTTTGCTTTAAAAGTGTCAGATTTATAGATATTTTAAAATAATTCTGGTCATTAATATTATTTGATTTGATAGAATACGAATGATTTTTTAATTTGCCAATAAAATGAAAAAGGCTGTTTTGGTGACTGGTTCAGCTGGCTTTATTGGCTTTCATCTCTCTAAATATTTGATTAGCAAGGGAATTTTTGTTATTGGCTTAGATAATTTAAATTCATATTATGATAGAAATTTGAAGCTAGCACGTTTAGGGATCTTAAAAGACGTATCTAAAAAAGACATGAATTTTGAATTTGTTGAGGATGATCTAGTAAATAGAGAAGGTCTTAATAAGCTATTTGATATTTATAAACCATCAATTGTTATTAACCTTGCTGCTCAAGCAGGAGTTCGTTATTCGATAGAAAATCCCATTGCATATATTGATTCAAATATAGTCGGATTTGCAAATATACTTGAGTGTTGTCGCCATAGCAATGTCCAACATCTTCTTTATGCAAGTAGTAGTTCGGTTTATGGAGGTAATGAAAAAATCCCGTTCTCTGAAAAAGATTCAGTTGATCATCCTATGAGTTTGTATGCCGCTAGCAAAAAAGCTAATGAACTAATGGCACATACTTATAGTAATTTATATGGACTTCCTACAACAGGACTGAGATTCTTTACTGTTTATGGTCCTTGGGGGAGACCTGATATGGCTTTATTTCTATTTACTAAAGCAATTTTATCTGATGAGCCTATTCAGATTTTTAATCATGGTGAAATGACTAGAGATTTTACTTATATAGATGATATTGTAGAGAGCTTGTTTCTTTTATTAGATAAACCTCCTTCTCCAGACCCTATGTTTGATAAGGAATTTCCAGAACCTCATAAAAGTTGGTGTCCATATCGTATCTTCAATATTGGCAATTCAAACCCAGTCCCTTTAATGGACTACATCTCGGCTTTAGAACAGTCATTAGGTAAAAAAGCTACAAAAAAATTCTTGCCAATGCAGCCAGGTGATGTACCAATGACTGCTGCTGAAACAAATGAGTTGGAAAGTTATATTAACTTTAGACCTAAAACATCAATAAGTGATGGGATTAAAAAGTTTGTAAGTTGGTATTTAGAGTTTTACAAAGCTATATAGATAAGATATATTATCTAGATGAAGTTTCCTGAATTAACTAGTTGCACTGTTGCCGTAATGGGATTGGGATATGTCGGGTTGCCTATAGCAATTGAACTTTCCAAGTCAAAAAAATGTTTATTAACGGGAGAATTACTACAAAGAAGAATTATAGGATTTGATGTTAATAAAGATAGACTAAAGGAATTAAATAATTTTTATGATAGAACAAATGAAGTATCAAAAAATGATTTTAATGAGGCTAAAGATTTAATCTTTACTAATGAAATTAGTTTGCTTTCTGATGCAGATGTTTTTATAATTACTGTCCCGACACCTATTGATTCTTTAAAAAGACCTGATCTCTCAGCTTTAAAGAAAGCAAGTAAAACTGTTTCTTTAGCGCTTTGCGCAATGAAAAACAAGGAAGAGTTTATAGATAAGAAAAATACACCGATAATTATTTATGAAAGTACTGTTTACCCTGGAGCAACTGAAGAAGTATGTATTCCTATACTTGAAGAATCAGGCTTAGCTCTAAATAGCCCAGAACAAGGAAAAGGCTTTTGCTGTGGGTATAGCCCAGAAAGAATAAACCCAGGAGATAAAGAACACAAATTAACAACTATTACTAAGGTAACTAGTGGTAGTAATTCTGAAGCCGCTAATTGGGTTGATAATTTTTATGGTTCAATTATCCAAGCTGGAACATATAAAGCAAAAAGTATTAAAGTAGCTGAAGCTGCAAAAGTGATAGAAAACACCCAACGTGATCTAAATATTGCTCTTGTTAATGAATTTTCAATGATATTTCGTAAGATGGAGATTGACACCCTGGATGTTTTAGATGCGGCTCGCAGTAAGTGGAATTTTCTTGACTTTAGACCAGGTCTTGTTGGTGGACATTGCATAGGTGTTGACCCTTATTATTTAACTTACAAATCAGAACAGCTTGGATATAGCCCACAAGTAGTATTAGCTGGTAGGCGTATGAATGATGGTATGAGCGATTGGATTATTGAACAGTTACTTATTGAAATGTCAAAAAGAGGTTTAACTATAGGGGGCAATAAAGTTTTAATATTAGGACTTAGTTTTAAAGAAAATTGCCCTGATTTAAGAAATACAAAGGTTGCTGATTTAGTAAATTCATTGGCAAAATATTCTATTGTTACAGATTTAATTGATAATTATGTTGACCCACAAGAAGCAAAAGAAATATATAATATAAATGTTTTAAAAGATTTTCATCCTGAAAAAAAATATTCAGTAGTTATTGCGGCAGTTCGACATCAGAATTTTGTTGATTTGCCTGTATTAAAATGGAAGGCAGTTTTAGAAAAAGATGGCTTTATTATTGATTTAAAAGGATATGTACCAAGGGAATTGAACCCTATTAGAATATAGTTAATTCATTTCCCTAATGAATATTAAACAAGCTAAAAGTAAGAAGTTAATACAACTCTTAATTAGATTATGGCGTATGCAAAATCAAAAGAGGAAAAAACAGATATATATATTAATTATAATAATGTTTATAAGTAGTTTGTCTGAAGTTGTTAGCCTTGCATCCGTGATCCCTTTGCTACAGGTATTAGCTAATCCAGAATATTTATGGAGCCAACCTTTTATACAACAATATTCACATTTAATTGGAATTAGAAATTATGATCAACTTTTATTGCCATGTTGTTTGCTTTTTAGTGCTACAGCAATTCTCTCTGGGTTAATTCGACTATTTAATATCTATCTAAATGGAAGGATTTCAGCATCAGTTGGATCTGATTTGAGTTTAGAATCTTTAAGAAGAACACTCTATCAGCCATACGCTTTTCACATTTCAAAAAATAGCAGTAAGAGTATTAATTCTATTAAGGATGATATTGCAAATGTAATAAGTTTAGTTCTCAATCCTTTACTACAATTAATTAGCTCGTTTGTTATATCATTTAGTATAATTGTAACCTTGTTAGTTATAAATTGGCAATCAGCCATCTTTGCAGCATTATTTATATTAATTATTTATTATTTAGCCATAGCTAATGGTAGAAAACCTTTACAACGAATGAGTAGAAAACAAGTCGATTATAGGATCAGGCAGATTAAAAGTATTCAAGAATCATTAGGAGCTATAAGAGATATTATTTTAAATAATACGCAGCTACATTATACATCTTCTTATGAGAAAGTTGATAGAAGATTAAGAATTTCAGAAGTAAACTCTAGATTTATCTCTCTCTATCCTAGGATGCTATTAGAGCCTATTTCGATGGTAATAATTGCATTCATAGCCTATTACCTTTCATTAGAAGGAGGATTAGATAAGACTTTACCTATCCTAGGAGCATTGGCATTAGGGGCTCAAAGGTTATTGCCCAACTCGCAAAAGGTTTATGAAGGCTGGGCTCAATGTAATAGTGCAATTACTAGTTTGGAGAATGTTATTAATCTAATAGAAAAACCTATAACTTCTCAGTCATTAATTATTAAGCGTAATCAATTACATTTGAAGGATAAAATCATTTTTAAAAATGTTTCTTATCAATATGAGAAAAATCTTTCTAATGTAATTCGTTCATTTAATCTTAGTATTCAAGAAGGCGAACGATTAGGTATTATTGGCAGAACAGGAAGTGGAAAAAGTACTTTTATAGATCTTCTCATAGGTTTATTAAAACCTACTAATGGACAAATTATAGTAGACGGTAAGGATATTCATTCTCAAAGTGATAAAAGCTTTTTATATCAATGGAGATCTATTATTGCTCACGTACCTCAAGATATATTTCTTACAGATTCTTCTATCGCTGAAAATATTGCATTAGGGGTAGCATTTGATTCTATTGATTTAGAGAAGGCCACATTAGCTGCCAAGAAGGCTCAACTACATGACTTTATAATTAGTACACCTCAAGGATATAAAACAATTGTTGGGGAAAGAGGGGTAAGCCTTAGCGGAGGTCAGCGACAGAGAATTGGTATAGCTAGGGCTCTATATAAAAATGCTCAAATTATTGTTTTTGATGAAGCTACTAGTTCATTAGACAATCTTACGGAAAAGTCTCTCATGCATGCAATCGATAGCCTTAGCCGTAAATTTACAATCATTCAAATTGCTCATAGATTAAGTAGTGTCGAGAACTGTGATCGTGTTATAAGAATTGAGAAGGGGACTGTTCACTCAGAAGGCCCTCCAGAGACTATGCTCAGTTAGCTCATGCACTATTAAAATATATGAAATTAAATTCAGATTCTTCAATCCTTATTACTGGTGGAACAGGAAGCTTTGGTAAAGCATTTGTTTCTAAGGTTTTAAATTTATATCCAAATATTAAACGATTAGTAATATTTAGTAGGGATGAATTAAAGCAATGGGAGATGCAACAGGTCTTCTCTCCAGATAAATATCCACAGCTTAGATTCTTTTTAGGTGATATTAGGGATTATAATCGATTACAAAGGGCTTTGAAGGGAATAGATTTTGTAATTCATGCTGCTGCTTTGAAACAAGTTCCAGCAGCTGAATATAACCCAACAGAGTTTATTATGACTAATATAATAGGCTCACAAAATATTATTCATGCTTGTTTAAACTCTAATGTTAAAAGAGTTATTGCTTTAAGTACTGATAAAGCAGCAGCTCCTATCAATTTATATGGAGCAACTAAATTATGCTCCGACAAATTATTCGTGGCAGCAAATAATGTAGTAGGTGATAGTGATATTCGTCTTTCAATTGTTCGCTATGGCAATGTAATGGGATCTAGGGGATCAGTAATTCCTTTTTTCCTTGAGAAAGCAAAAGCAGGACTTCTTCCTATTACTGATGAAGACATGACCAGGTTTAATATCTCTTTAAATGAGGGCGTGGATATGGTCCTTTGGTCTTTAGATAATTGTTTGGGAGGTGAGTTATTTGTTCCTAAAATACCTAGTTATAAAATATTGGACTTAGCTGAAGCAATTGGCCCAAATTGCAGAACACAAATAGTAGGGATCAGGCCAGGTGAGAAAATACATGAAGAAATGATTACCAAATCAGATAGTTTCTCTACTTTGGACCTTGGAAAATATTATGCAATACTACCCTCAGATTGTAAATTATTAAATATATATAAGGATTTAAATAGAGAATTTGAGCCTGTTCCAAAAGGTTTTTCATATAACTCTGGGACAAATTCATCTTTTCTTACTGTAGACGAAATCAGAGATCTAATCGTTGAAAATGTTGATAATAATTTTGTTCCAATTTGATTTATAGAGTTATAAATTTAATTATTTATTAGAAACTTATAAACATTTAATATGATTGTGAAATTCAATTAAAGCCTTTATAATAATTAATAACTGTAGATTTTTAGGATGTGTGGATTTGCTGGAATATATTGCTTTAATTCAAAGGCTCAATCTGATATTCATTTCTATCTTGAATCTATGGGTGAATCTATAGATCATAGAGGACCAGATCACAGAGGCTATTATATAGACGAGATGGAATCATTTGGCTTTGTTCATAATAGGCTTTCAATAATTGATTTAAGTTCAACTGGTAATCAGCCAATGGAAAGTCTTGATAAAAGATTTATAATTTCATTTAATGGAGAAATATATAACCATCAAGATATTAGGCATGAGATAAATAAAGATTTTGCTGGTTATCCATGGAAAGGCCATAGTGATACTGAGACATTGCTTGCATCAGTTCAAATATGGGGATTAGAAAAAACTTTAAAGAAAATTACTGGTATGTTTGCAATTGGTTTATATGACAAACTAAATAAAGAACTAACATTAATTCGCGATAGATTTGGAGAGAAGCCGCTTTACTATGGATTTACTGGAGATCAATCTCATCGCTCTTTTATATTTAGCTCTGAACTTTCATCATTTAGATCTCTTCCTTTTTTTAATAATTCAATAAATAGATCATCATTGGCCCAGCTTTTAAGATTTACTTTTATTGCAGCTCCAAACTCCATTTATAATGGAATCTTACAATTACAGCCTGGCAGCCTATTCAAACTAAAATTTCCTATAGTTAATTATTCACTTGAAGGATCATGTTGGTGGAATCTTTTAGATGAATATCAAAGGCTTAGCCAGAATCAATACACAGATGATAACTATGCTTTAGAAATCTTAGAAGAGAAGCTTACCAAGTCTGTTTTACAGCAGAGCGTTTCAGATGTCCCTATAGGAACATTTTTGTCTGGTGGTATTGATTCATCGTTAATAACTGCGTTGCTTCAAAAAAATAGTATAAAACCTATTAAAACATTTACAATTGGAACTAAAGATAATAGTTTGAATGAATCTGATTATGCTAAATCTGTTTCTAATTATTTAGGAACTGATCATACTCAACTCATTATTCAGCCAGAAGAAATAATTAATAATATTGTTAATTTGCCCAGCATATATTCTGAGCCATTTGCAGATTCTTCTCAATTGCCAACATATTTAGTAAGTAAACTCGCAATAGATAATGGTCTTAAGGTTGCTATATCTGGAGATGGTGCTGATGAATTATTTGGTGGTTATGTAAGGCATATTTATGGACCTTCTTTATGGAAAAAGATCTCATTGATTCCGTTCTCTTTAAGAAGAATACTAGGGAAATTATTATTATTAATCCCACCCCAATTTTGGAATCTCCTAGGGCTATATCTACCGGTAAGTCAATTGAGTAATAAGGTGTATAAACTCTCAAAGAGGCTAAAATATATTAATTCTATAGATGATCTTTATATATCCCTAGTAACAGTCTGTGAGGATTCTACAGCTCAAATTATTACTTCTAGCCAAGATCAGATTGTAAACAAAGCACCTTCTCCTTTAGATTTCGAATTACCTAAATCTGCTTCTGATAACCCCGCTTTGAAAATGATGTTGATGGATACACTTAATTATCTACCTAATGACATATTGACCAAGGTTGATAGAGCTTCTATGAATGTGAGTTTAGAAACAAGAGCACCATTTCTTGATCATAATGTTTTTAATGTTTCAGCACGATTACCTCATTCACTTAAAATAAACCCCAATTTAAAATACAATAATTCTAAATGGGCTTTGAGACAAATATTATATAAATATGTTCCCCCAGATTTAATTGACCGTCCTAAGGCAGGCTTTGCAATCCCTATAGGAGATTGGTTAAGAGGCCCATTAAGACCTTGGGCTGAGGACCTTTTAAATCCATCTAAAATTATCAATCAAGGATTTCTTAACCCTTCAATGGTAAATAAAACTTGGGAAAAGCATTTGAATACACATAAGAATAGCCCATATAAAATATGGACTATTCTTATGTGGCAAGCTTGGCTTGAAAAATGGACATGAAAAATGTATTATATTTAACTAGAAATGCGCTGTTAGAACCACTTGGACAAAGTCAGATACTACCTTATTTAAAATACTTATCTAAATCATATAACATTACTATTATTTCATTTGAGAAAGAAAATATTAGTAATTTCATTTCTTATAAGACTAGTTTAAATAATGAACTGACTACGCTAGGGATTACATGGATTCCTTTAAAGTTTATTCAAGGAAAACCACTACTCTCCCTTTTACAATTATTATTGGTTTCTATAATAGAGATCATAAAAAAACGTAAATATCATTTAATTCATGCACGCTCTTATGTACCAGCTTTTATAGCTGCTTTTATTTATAAAATTCTTCGTGTTCCTTTTATTTTTGATATGAGAGCACTTTGGCTAGAAGAACTTGTTTCTTCTAAACGTCTTAATAGAGGTTCATTAAGATATAGGATTTTATCTACTCTTGAAGGAATTTGTATTAAGGATTCAGCAGCAGTAGTTTCTTTAACTAATGGTGCTATTGGTTATTTAAATAGTAAATATAATAATCATTTTTCAAATAAGATTTATTCTGTGATTCCAACTTGTGTAGACGTAGATAGATTTTTTTCTAATTTAAACCCTAACTTAAATCCTAGAATATATGGATGTTATGGTACTGTTCTAAGTGGATGGTTTCAAATAGATTGGTTGATAGAGTTTTTTAGTTTGCTCTCAATTAGAGACCCAAATGCATTATTCGAAATAGTTACTAATGACAATCCTTCTGATATTAAACATTGTTTTAAGAATAATTTAAAATTACTTTCTAGATTAAGGGTTTATTCAGCTGATCCAATTCAAATGCCATCAATTATTAGTAGATTTTCAGCTACTGTTATGTTTTTTACACCAGGATTAAGCAAATTAGGAAGTTTCCCTACAAGGTTAGCCGAATCTTTAGCTTGTGGAAGACCAGTTGTAATCAATTCTGGTGTAGGCGATTTGGATCAATTAATTCGAAATTTAAAGTTTGGAATAGTAATTAGTAATATAGACACCAAAGCTATTTCAAGCTCTTTAGACGAGTTAGAATTGCTAATAAATAAACCTGATATTAATCTTGTATGTAGAGAAGTTGCTATGAATAACTTCTCTTTATATTATGGAAGTTCTGAGTATAATAAATTGTATAAAAGGATTATTATATAAATGCCCCTTCGTATTCTTGGACTAGCTTTATATGGTCCTAAGGCAGCCAGTCATAGAGTCAGGCTATCTCAATATAAAGATTTTCTTTTAGAAAATGGAATCATTTTAGATATTCACTCTTTACTGGATAATGAATATCTGGAACGAAGGTTTAATAATCAGACACCTAAGCTTTTTAAGTTAATTAAATTATTAATAACTAGAATTATAATTTTATTAAGGTCAACATCGCAATATGATATCTATATTATTCAAGGTGAATTGCTTCCATTAGTACCTTTTTACATTGAAAGATTATTTTTAAAATTACCTTATATCTACGATTATGATGATGCATTTTATCTAAAATATAATTATTTTCCTCTTAATATTATTCTGAAAAATAAATTTAAAAATGTTATTAAAAATGCCTTATCTGTAGCAGCTGGTAATAATTTACTCTATAAGTATGCCTTTAAAAACAATCAATATGTTTTTAGACTACCTTCAGTAGTTGATACCAATATTTATAAATCGCTTCCTATTTTGAAAAATAAGAATGATGTATTTACTTTAGGCTGGTTAGGTAGCCCAACCACAGCTGATTACTTGAAAATACTTATAGAGCCTTTAAAGTTTATTTCACAAAGAATACCAATTAGATTAGTAGTTATAGGAGGGGAACCCCCATCTATACCTGGCATACAGATAGTGCAAAGGAAATGGAATCTAAATACTCATGTTGAAGAAATACAAAAATTTGATGTTGGATTAATGCCTTTACCTGATAATGCCTGGACTAGAGGTAAATGCGCTTATAAATTAATTCAATATATGAGCTGTGGTATACCTGTAATAGCTTCATCAGTAGGAGCAAATTTAGATGTTGTTCCAAGTAATTGTGGTTTTCTTGTTTCGAATAAACATGAATGGATAGAAGCTATTCAATTACTATCATCTGATAAGAATTTAAGAGAATCAATGGGGAAAGCATCTTCCAAATGGGTTCTAAATGAATATAGCTTACAAAAAAATAAGTCAGAGCTATTGAAAATGCTAATTGACACTAAATCTAGAATTAAACACTAAAAGATGAGATTTGCCTCCCCGCTGCCTTGTCTAGTTAAGCTAGAGATCTCTAGAAGATCTAGTATAATTAAGCTTACGCAATTAGCCTTGTTTAACTGATTTTAGTTTATGGCAAAGAATATATACAATCCTAAAGTACTTTTGGTAGCTAACTCTGGTTGGTATATTTATAATTTTAGATTATCACTTCTGGAGCAATTGGTAGCGGAGGGGTTTGATGTTCACATTGTAGTTCCATTAGATTTTTATTCAGATTTAATTTTCAATAGAGGATTTACTGTTCATCAGTGGAAAATTTCAAGAAGGTCGATTAATCCTATTAAAGAATTTCTATCTTTGATTGATTTAATTAGAATATATAAACGAGAAAAGCCGATAATTCTCCATCACTTTACAATCAAAGCTTGTATTTATGGAACTATTGCGGCAAGAAATGCAGGTATATATAAAGTTATAAATGCGATTACTGGATTAGGTCATGTTTTTTTATCAACAAAGAAAAGAATGCGCTTTTTACGAACATTCTTTAAGCCTTTATATAGAGCACTTTTTATTGATAGTAGGGGCTTAGTTGTTTTTCAAAATGCAGATGACCAAGAAGAACTAATTAAAATGGGTTTAGTCAATAGTACTAACTCTAAACTTATACGTGGATCTGGAGTAGATATAGATTATTTTAAAAATATTGAAGAACATAAACTCAACAAACCATTAAAACTTTTATTCCCAGCAAGATTAATTAGAGAAAAAGGAATTCAAGAGACAATAAATGCATGTAAGGAATTATGGGATGATAATTATAAATTTAAATTAATTATAGCTGGTGAAATAGATTCAGGTAATCGAAGTTCATTAACAAGTGTTGAAATTGATGAATTAAAATCTCTACAAAATATAGTTATTTTAGGTCATGTTGAAGATATGAAAAGTGTTTACGCAGATGTGGATATAGTTATAATGCCGTCTTGGAGAGAGGGCCTATCTAGATCATTAATAGAAGCAGCTGCGATGCAAAGGGGAATAATAACTACAGATGTACCTGGGTGTAAAGATGTAGTTGAGCATGGAATTTCTGGAATATTAATTCCTCTTAAGGATCAATATGCAATTAAGTTGGCAATACAACTCTTTTACCATAATCCTGAGTTAATTAATAAATATGGTTTAGAAGCAAGAGAAAAAGTCAAAAGAGAATTCCAAGTCCCTCTTGTCATTAAAAGTACAGTTGAGGAGTATTATAAACTTCTAAATAATTAAAATTATTTTTTTAAAATTATCTAAGTTAGACTACTTACTTTACTAATTCAATTAGGTACTTACCATATCCACTTTTTTCTTGTTTATTTGCTAATTCTATTAATTGATCTTTATTTATAAGACCTTGTCTCCATGAAATTTCTTCTGGACAACCAATTTTAAGCCCTTGCCTATTTTCTAATGTTCTTATGTAACTTGCTGCATCATGAAGCGATTCACAAGTTCCTGTATCTAACCATGCTGTCCCTCTACTCATTAGTTCTACATTAAGAGTATCTTCATTAAGATACATTTGATTTATGTCTGTAATTTCTAACTCACCTCTCTTAGAAGGCTTAACCTTTTGAGCCTTTTCAATAATACTAGAGTCGTAAAAATATAGGCCTGTTAAAGCATATTTACTTTTTGGAACTTTAGGCTTTTCTTCTATACTTATAACTCTACCATTTTCATTTAACTCTATTACACCATATCTCTCTGGATCTTTAACTGGGTATGCAAAAACAGTTGCTCCTTTTTTTCGATCATTGCTTTTTAATAATTGTTTTCTTAGTTGGTCTCCATGGAATAGATTGTCTCCCAATATAAGAGCAGCTGGGCCATTTTGAAGGAAATCCTTACCAATAATAAAAGCTTGAGCTAATCCATCAGGATGATTTTGAACTTCGTATTTTAAATTTATACCCCAACAACTTCCATCGCCTAAAAGTCTTTTAAAATTAATATGTTCATGAGGAGTTGTAATAATTAAAATATCTTTTATTCCAGCTAACATTAATGTAGTTATAGGGTAATAAATCATAGGCTTGTCATAGACAGGTAATAATTGTTTGCTAACCCCTTTAGTGATTGGATGAAGTCTAGTGCCCGAACCACCCGCTAAGATAATTCCCTTTCGTTGTTTCAATTACTCTGATGTATTATTAATATGATTATACCTCTGTGGAGTTAACCTTAAAGTGAAGCGTAACCTGCTTATTACTGGTGGAGCTGGCTTTATAGGAAGCAACTTGGTTTTTAATTGGATTAAAAAAAATCCTGATGATAAAATAATTGTCTTGGATGCATTAACTTATGCTGGTAATATAAGTAATATCAAAGATTTAATTGAGAATAAGGATATTATATTTGAGCAAGTAAATCTTCTTGATAGAGTTAGACTTGATTCAGTAATTAGCAAATATAATATTACACATGTTATACATATGGCTGCTGAAAGTCATGTAGATCGATCTATACTTAACCCCAAGATGTTTATCGAGACAAATGTAGTTGGGACTTTTAATTTATTAGAATCCTTTAGATTGCATTGGCAGAAATCCGACTATAATGCTAATTTTAAATTTTTACATGTTAGTACTGATGAGGTTTTTGGCGCTTTAAGTGATAATGAAGAAAGCTTTTGTGAGACTACAAATTATAAACCAAGCTCGCCCTATTCAGCATCAAAGGCTTCAAGTGATCACCTGGCTTGGTCTTGGCACAAGACTTACAATTTGCCTATATTAATTAGTAATTGTTCTAATAACTATGGACCTTTTCAATTCCCTGAGAAGTTAATACCTTTAACAATTCAAAATATACTTTTAGGGAAATCAATACCAATTTACGGTAAAGGATCTAATATTCGAGATTGGTTACATGTTGATGATCACTGTAGAGCCTTAGATTTAATCCTATCTAAAGCTAAGCCAGGCTCTAGGTATTGTATAGGAGGAAATAATGAGATAAGGAATTTAGATTTAGTGATTTTAATTTGTGAATTAATGGATCAATCTAGTTATCAGTTGCCTATTACTCCAAGTAAGGATCTTCTTAACTTTGTGACTGATAGAGTAGGTCATGACTATAGATATGCTATTAATTCTGAGTGTATTAATAATCAATTAGGTTGGAACCCAGAGATTTCCCTAAAAGATGGATTGAAGAAAACTATAAAATGGTATATAAATAACCAGCATTGGTTGCAAGATATCTCAATGAAGAATAAATTTACTTCTAGTTAAGTTAACCTATTAATTTGATTATGAATATCATAGAAATGTCTATACCAGAAGTTCTTCTTATTGAGCCTAAGGTATATTCTGACGATAGAGGATTTTTTTTAGAAACAACAAGACATAGCATTCATAAGGAAATAGGATTGCCTGATTTTGTACAACATAATCAGTCAAGAAGTTCTATTGGAGTTTTAAGAGGGTTGCATTATCAATTAGTACAACCTCAGGGGAAATTAGTAAGGTGCAGTAGAGGTAAAGTATTTGATGTAGCAGTTGATATAAGAGTAGAATCTGAGAACTTTGGGAGATATGTTTCAGTTATTTTAGATGACGTCGATCATAATCAGCTTTGGATCCCACCTGGATTTGCACATGGTTTTCTTGTATTAAGTGAAATCGCCGACATTTGTTATATGTGTACTGAATATTATTATAAAGAGTATGAATTTGGAATTTTATGGAGTGATCCTGAAATTAACATAAAATGGCCAAAAATTGATAAAGTAAAAAGACCTATACTTTCACAGAGAGATTTAAAAAATAAAAAACTCTCAGATCAATCTAATGATAATTTGCCTTCCTTAAATTGATATATAACCTCAATTAAGGACTCTCTCCAATGTATTTGTTTTAAATCAAGTATTTGTTTAGAGTCAATACAATCTAAGACTGAATAATGAGGTCTTTTAGCTGCTTTAGGGTAATCAACAGTTCTTATCGGAATAATATCTTTTGCTTTTTTAAAGAATCCATATTTTTCACCTAATTCTGCTATTGCAACTCCAAAGTCATACCAACTTGCACAGCCACTATTAGACCAATGAAGTATATGTTTCCCTTTCAGGTTTAGTGATAATGATTTCCAACATGCCTTTGCTACCTCCATTGAGGTTGTTGGGGTGCCTATTTGATCAGATACAATTTTTATTGGAGACATATTTTTATTATCATTAGCATGTATTTTCAACATTGTTTTTAAAAAATTTTTCCCAAAAGCTCCATATATCCATCCAGATCTAAGAATTATCGATTTATCAAGTTCTAGAGCCGCTATCTCACCTTTGGCTTTACTTAAACCATAGTTATTAATTGGATTTGTTGGTTGTTCAGGTTTATACGGCTTGCTTTGTTCTCCATTGAAAACATAGTCAGTACTGATTTGTAATAAGCCTCCTCCTGTATCTGATAGAGCCTCTTGAAAAGCATGAGGTGCTCCTGCATTAATTGAATGGCAGGTAGCAAACTCTTCTTCAGCTTTATCTACTGCCGTATAAGCACCAGCGTTAATAATCCAGTCAGGGTTATATCTTTTTACTGAATTAATACACTCATCTTTTTTTGATAGATCTAGATCTCGATGTGCCAGCGCTATGAGTTCAATGCTTTTTGGTTTACTGATTTGTAATGCTTGGCCTAACTGGCCCGTAGCTCCAGTTAGTAACACCTTTAGCATATTCTCTTTAAATTTAAATTAAACTATTCAATATATAATTTATAAGGGCCTAAGCTTTTTGTTGACCCTGTTAAGGTTTTTTAATAAAACAACTTAAATTTAATAGATTAATTGGAGATTATTAATCACTAAAAATTTATGTCTAGAATCTATAAATTATTTTTAAGATTAACTTCTAAAAGGCATTTTATATATATTATCTATTTGTCTTTTGTTATTCCTAAAAATTAATACTATAAGCATGTTAATGTATAGAAATGCTAACTAGCAAATTGGAGCATTGTTTGCCCTATATGCATTCTCGAGAAATTTTAGCTCTTGTTACTATGCTAATTACTGCTGTTATAACAGCAGTAATTAGCATACCTGTCAGATCCATTGGTTTAAAACTGGGTTTTGTAGATCAACCTAATAAACGTAAACAGCATCAATTTAAATTAGTTAGGATAGGAGGTTTGGCTATGATTGCAGCCTATTTAACTTTAGCTATCTTCATTATATTTACAAATAATTTTACCTTGGTTAATTCCAATCAGTCTATTTTAATAGCTAGTTTAATAGGCTCCGTAGGTTTTTTTCTAATTGGTTTTGCTGACGATATATTCTCTATTTCACCCTGGTCAAGGCTTACCTTTCAGACTGTAATAGCCACTTATGCTTGGTCTAATGGCATTAAATTTCAAATTTTAGATGTTCCTTTTTTTAATAAATTTTTCTCTAGTTTTTTTACTTCGGATATTTTAAGTTTATTCATAACAGTTTTTTGGCTTGTAGCTGTTACTAATGCAATAAATTGGATTGACGGAATGGATGGATTAGCATCAGGAATTTCTGGCATGGTATTAATAGGTCTTGGATCAATTGCTATATCTAACAATAATTTAGGCGTTGCACTTTTGGCTTTTGCAACAACAGGTTCTTGCTTAGGATTTCTAGTACATAATTCTTATCCAGCCAGAATATTAATGGGAGATGGGGGCTCTTATTTCCTAGGCTTTAACCTTGCATCTTTAAGCTTATTGGTATCTATTGATAGTTCGAACCTAATTATTCTTAGAGATTTAAATTTTTTGTTGCCACTAGTATTCCTTGCATTACCAATGGCAGACATGACTATAGTAATTCTATTAAGATTACTTAGGGGAACTTCTCCTTTTTA
This sequence comes from Prochlorococcus marinus str. MIT 0918, assembly GCF_027359415.1. NCBI lineage: Bacteria > Bacillati > Cyanobacteriota > Cyanophyceae > Synechococcales > Prochlorococcaceae > Prochlorococcus > Prochlorococcus marinus. The sequence goes on along the minus strand of NZ_CP114780.1, from coordinate 680,345 downwards.
CCCTGATAGAAATCATTTCCATCATAGGTTATTGGACTCGGGTTATAAATATTATCATACCCTTCTTATATTATTTACAATTACATTTGTAATTATTCTACTTTCTTCTTTTTTAAGCTCCCTATTATCTTTATTTACATTATTGTTATTAATAGGCCTATATGTATATATATTGGCATTCCCTTTACTTAAGGTTAGATTAAATATATTTTAAAAGCACTTATATATTTAATTAATTAAAGCTTATCAAGCTTAATTCTTTTCATTATCCATTCCTACTCTCCATACATTTATCCCATATGATTTAGCTTTTTTTAGATCGCATATTGACCTAGTATCAAAAAGCCAAGAAGGTTTTCTCATTAATGAACTTATTTCTTCCCAGTTTAAGTGTTTAAACTCTTCCCATTCAGTTAGAACTATAATTGCATCTGAATCTTTTATTGCTTCTATAATTAATTTGCATATTGTAACTGTGCTTTCTATAGGGTAATTTATTTGATTATTTGTTTTTAATGTAAATAAATCATTTTCTATTTGTGATAAACTTACTTTAGGATCATAAATATTTAAGTTAGCACCTTCTTCAATTAAGTCTTTGCATATATCTATAGCAGCTGACTCTCTTGTGTCATTTGTATTTGCTTTAAAGGCAAATCCTAGGACTGCTATTTTTTTACCAGAAATAGTTCCAAACAATTTATTTACAACAATATTTGAGATTCGTTTCTTTTGCCAATTATTTATTTCTAGTACTTGTATCCAATAGGATGAAACATGATTTAATCCATAATGGTTACATATATAAATCAAATTTAGAATATCTTTTTTAAAACAACTCCCTCCAAATCCAGGTCCAGACTGTAAAAAATGACTACCTATTCTCTTATCAGCACCTATAGCTGTGGCTACATCATTGATATCAGCACCTGTAGATTCACATAAAGCAGAGATAGAGTTTATAGAACTTATCCTTTGAGCTAGAAATGCATTAGCAGTTAATTTTGAAAGCTCAGAACTCCATAAATCTGTTGTTAATATTTTTGTTTCATCTACCCAGTTTAAATAAATATTGACTAGTGCCTTGATCGACTCTTCATTATCTCCCCCAATTAAAACTCTATCAGGGTTTTCCAAATCTTTTATAGCTGTTCCTTCGGATAAAAATTCAGGATTTGATAGAACAGTAAAGCTTTTTGATTGAGTTTTATATTTAGTCTGATCAACATTTGAGAATTCGAGAATATTTTTAATAACCTCAGCTGTTTTCACAGGTAATGTACTTTTTTCAACTACTATTGTTTTGCCATTAGCGTATTCTGCAATTTTGCGTGCAGATGCTTCTATCCACTTTAGGTCACTTGCTTGACCAGCTCCTATACCTTTTTTCTTAGTAGGTGTATTTACAGAAATAAATATCATATCCGCTGTTTCAATATTCTTCTCTACTTCATTAGAAAAGTGAAGATTTTCGCCTCTACACTCTTCGATTATTTTTTTTAGTCCTGGTTCATATATAGGAAGTCTTTCTAAATCTTTTTCATTCCAGTTTCGGATTCTTTCTCTATTAATGTCGACAACATTTACTTGAATATGAGGACATTTTTGAGCAATGACAGCCATAGTAGGACCTCCTACATAGCCAGCTCCAATACAACATATGTTTTTGATTTGACATTCCATACCTAGTATTTTTTTGTGATAATTATATGTCTTTTAAATTTATTAAATTAAATTATATCATGAATTGCTTTTCTTGACATTCAAATCTTTTATTATGGCTCGTAATTTTTATTCAAAGTTCAGAATCAATTAATTAAGCTTATAAATTAGCTGTTTAAACTACTAAGACCTGAAATTCAATCTTCCTGATCAGAAATTTCTTTAGACTTTAAGATTTTTCTATATTATGTTATTTATTTTATTCACTAAACTATTATATAATGGTTATCCCTATTAGATGAAAAGACTTTTAATTACAGGAGGATCAGGCTTTATAGGCAGCCATACGTGTGTTGTTTTACTTAAGCAAGGTTATGAACTATATGTTTTAGACTCTCATTGCAACAGCCATCCAAAAGTAATTGATAGAGTTGTTAAAATTACTGGTGATGAGGAATCCTCAACCATTAACAAAGTATTTTTAATAGAAGGTGATCTCAGAGATCAAAATCTTTTAAATAAATTATTTTCAGATTCTATTTATCAAGGAAAACCTATAGAAGGAGTAATACATTTTGCAGGTTTAAAATCTGTCCAAGAATCTACTGCGAATCCTTTGCTTTATTGGGATTCGAATGTAAATGGATCTATCAATCTTTTACGCTCAATGGATCAATTTGATTGTAGAACAATTGTTTTTAGCAGTAGTGCAACTATTTATGGAGCGTCCAAAAAATCTTTCTTGCCTGAAACTTCTCCAATTAACCCTCTTAACCCTTATGGACAAACCAAACTTGCAGTCGAAAAGCTTTTACGTGATGTTTTTAAAAGTTCACCAAATAAATGGCGTATAAGCAATTTACGTTATTTCAATCCTATTGGGGCCCATTCCTCAGGTGAAATTGGTGAAGACCCTTTGGGAATTCCTAATAATTTGTTCCCTTTTATTACCCAAGTTGCAGCTGGACGTAGAGAAAAACTAACAATATTTGGTAAGGATTGGCCTACTTTAGATGGCACTTGCATTAGGGACTATATACATGTGATGGACCTTGCAGAAGGACATTTATTGGCGCTTGAATGTTTATTGGCAGAAGAACCGCAGCTAATGAATCTCAATTTAGGTACGGGACTAGGTACTAGTGTTTTGGAACTTGTAAATACATTTCAATCAGTCAATAATTTAGAGATGCCTTATGAATTTGCTTCAAGACGCAAGGGGGATGTTCCACAAATAATCGCAGATAACTCTATGGCATTATCTCGTTTGCACTGGAATCCATCTAGAAATCTTGAGGACATGTGCCGAGATGGATGGAAATGGCAAACTCTTAACCCAAAAGGCTATTTATAAGTTCCTAGAAATTACTTTTGTTTTTATGGGAATTGGGTTTTAACTTGCTCTCAATCAAATGTTTAAAGGTTTTGAAAGCGAAATAATACTGCCTTTAAGTTTCTTCTGAAGCTCAAAAATAATGATTACGCTCCGTTCAGGATTCGAACCTGAGGCCCACTGCTTAGAAGGCAGTTGCTCTATCCAGCTGAGCTAACGGAGCATTCTTCACATTCTACTAATTGAGAGTCATGGCCAAGTAAGTTTGGTTAATTGCATAGTTATTTTTTGTGGTTAGCAAACTCACAGAGAGTCAAAAAAACGAGATATTAGAGGGGTTTCGTTCTGGGAAGACTCTTACAAGTCTTTCTAAAGAATTTGGTTGTACCCCCAGCACAATTACCAGAACAGTTAAATTTTTCTTGAGTGATGCAGAATATCATCAATTAAAAGGTGGCAGAAGAAAGAATAATTTAAAGCAGAAAAGAGATTCTAATAGTCAATTAGAGTCATTTTCAACAACACCTTTAGAAAATAAAAACAGCAAAGAAAACCTTGAATTTAATGAAGTTAATATCAAAGATTCAAATAAAATTCTAAATAATAGTGAAATTGATAAATCAGCTCAAATTTCTAGTAATGATAATGATTTCTTTCAAGAAATCATTCCATTAAATACTGAAATTGCTTGGGATAAACAAAAAGAAGTTGCTTGTATACCTTTATCTAATAATTCGTTACCTGAAACTGTTTATATGCTAGTAGATAAAAAGGTTGAACTTGAACCTAGGCTTCTAAAAGATTTTGCAGAATGGAGTTTTCTTTCAGAACAAGATCAGACTAGGAAAGCAATTCTTCTTTTTTCTAATCAGAGATCTGCTAAGCGGAGTTGTTCAAGGAGTCAGAGAGTCTTAAAAGTACCAAATTCTAGGGTGTTTCAAGTCTCTTGTTCTTATTTGCTTGCTAAGGGTATTACTAGATTAATTATTGATGATTCTCTTATCGCCTTAGATGCCTAAAGTTAGAAATATTGACTTAGTAATATTTTCTTGCTTTAGAAGGAATTAATAAAGTTGAAGTTAACCCTCCACTTAGAGATCCTAAAGCAACAGAAATACCAATCAAGAATCCAGAAGGATACTTTTCCGTTTTAGAGATGCCTAAGTTAATGCTATGCCTTGTGCTGAGATTTTGAGACCCTAGGCAAATCATTCCTACCAGTAACAAACTGTTTGTAATTGTTATGCTTGCAACTAGTATTTTTTTAATCATTACTAAATTAAAAGAAATAGATATTTATTTGGCATTTTTCTATATTAAATACTTGTTTGCTTTTTGCTCTGAAGAATTAATGAATAGAGAAAGTTCTTTGAAACCCCTTTTTTTAGAGATAATTCTTTTGCAATATCATTAGAGCTTTTCCCTTGGCTTAAAAGCTGTTTTATTGTTTTAAGCAAATCTTCTTTCGTTGTCTCTGCCTTAATTATTGAGCATAGCCCTCCTAAAATAAGGGTAAATTCACCTTTAGGCTTAGTAATTAAGAAATGTTTGATGACAGAGTTAATTGTAGGGCCAATAAATTCTTCATGCTTTTTAGTCAGCTCTCTTGCAACTTGCAAAGGCCTATTCTTGCCACAATGGTCAGATAATTCTTTTAGTAGTTTTAATAACCTATGAGGTGATTCGTAAATAATGATTGTTCTTTTTTCTTTTGCAATGAGCTTAAGAATTGACTTTCTATCTTTAGGTTTTGAAGGCAAAAAGCCTTCGAAGCAAAATCTGCTTGAAGGCAAGCCACTGCTTACAAGTGCTGTTATGGCTGCACATGGCCCAGGAATACAAATAACATTAAATTGATTGTCTTTTGCTTTTGCAACTAACTCTTCTCCTGGGTCATTAATTCCAGGAAGACCAGCATCACTTATTAGGGCAATACTTTTGCCTTCACTTAAAGCTTGCATTAATTTTGGAATTCTTGAAAATGTATTGTGTTTGTGAAAGCTTATTAGTTTAGCTTTGATCTTAAAGTGTTTAAGAAGTTGTCCACTATGTCTCGTGTCTTCACATGCAATGATTGTTACTTTAGAAAGAATATACTTTGCTCTGGGAGATAGATCTCCAAGATTACCTATTGGAGTTCCAATTACATAAAGAGCGCCAGAACTTGGTTCTAATTCTCCTGCCGCAATGTCATCTGTTTCTAGTTCCATCATGAATAAAGAGTTAGAACTTCCTGAAGGTGTTGTATTGGAAGATCTATTAGAGAAACTTAGGCTGTTGTCTTGGGGTGCTTCAGATATTTTGCTGGCATATTCAAGAGGAGAAAAGCCACCATTCGGATTCCCTCATGTTCTTAATGTTAAAGATAGTGGAGACGGACCAGTTTCTGCAGCAGATTTAGCTGTTAATAGTTGGTTGCTTGATGGTTTGAAGGCACATTTTCCATTAATTTCCTGGTCTTTAATAAGTGAAGAAACTGCTAAGAGTAGTCCTCTAAAAGATGATTCTGTCAAAGATGAGTGGTTGTGGGTTTTGGATCCTTTAGATGGAACAAAAGACTTTCTTCTTGGAACTGGGGAATATGCAGTTCATTTGGCTTTGCTTAATCGCAATGAGCCTGTTTTGGGTGTAGTTTTAATTCCTGAGTTAGAAGAACTTTGGATTGGAATAATAGGCATAGGAACTTGGTGTGAAAACCGTTTAATGAATAAAAGAAAAACTAATTTTAGTAATAGAAAAACAATTAGTGAAATGATTCTTGTTGCTAGTAGAAGTCATAGAGATGAGAAGTTTGAAAAGTTATTAGACTCTATTCCTTATTCTCAGAAGAATCTCGTAGGAAGTGTTGGGTGTAAGATTTCTAAGATTTTAAAAGGTGAGGCTGACTTTTATATATCTTTATCAGGAAAAACTGCTCCAAAGGATTGGGATATTGCTGCCCCTGAAGTAATTCTCAGAGCTGCTGGAGGTCATTTTACCTACTTAAATAAAACAAGTATTTGTTATAACAATGGAGATATTAATCAGTGGGGATGTTTAGTAGCTAGTCATGGGAAATGCCATGATTTACTGTGCCATGAAATTTCAAGGGAATTATTAGTAATTGAAGCTTCTAATCAAGTTTAATTGAATATTTTTACATTAAAGGGGCTACAGGGGTTGGTGTTGGTTGAGGATAATACTGCATATCACCATTTTGAGGAATACCTCTCAATGTGAGATTAATTCTGCCTCGATTATCTATTTCTCTAACTCGCACAGTTACTTCATCTCCTACTTTTACTACGTCTTCAACTTTTTCAACTCTTGCTTCTGATAATTGGGAAATGTGTATCATGCCTTCCTTGCCTGGGAGAATTTCCACAAAAGCTCCTATAGGAATAATGCGGGTTATAGAGCCTGTAAATACTTCTCCTTCATGCACTTTTCTGGTAAGTCCTTCTATAATCTTCTGAGCTTCTTCTGCGGCGACACCATCATGAGAAGCAATAGTTACTATTCCACCGTCTTCAATATCAATTTTAGTATTTGTTCTTTCGGTGATTCCTTTAATTGTTCTACCCCCTGGTCCAATTACTGTACCTATGAGCTCTGGATCTATTCTGAAACTAAGAAGCCTTGGTGCATGAGGGGATAGAGTCTCTCTAGGCTTGTCAATTGCTTCAACCATTTTTTCAAGTATATGAGTCCTTGCTGGCTTAGCTTGGTTGATTGCATCACCAATGATTTTTATTGGCAAACCAGATATCTTCATATCCATTTGAAGCGCAGTAATACCTTTTTCCGTACCTGCAACTTTGAAATCCATGTCTCCTAAGAAGTCTTCAATCCCTTGAATATCTGTAAGTATTTTGACTTCATCACCTTCTTTAATAAGCCCCATAGCAGCTCCGCTTACAGGAGCTTTAAGAGGAACTCCTGCATCGAGTAGTGCAATGGTACTGCCACAAACAGAACCCATTGATGTTGAACCATTTGAACTCAATACTTCACTTACAACCCTTAAAACGTATGGGAATGATTCTTTTGGAGGTAAAACAGGAATTAAAGCTCTTTCGGCAAGTGCTCCATGACCAACTTCGCGGCGACCTGGTGTTCTCATAGGCCTTGTCTCGCCTACTGAATAAGGAGGGAAGTTGTAGTGATGAATATAAGTTTTATCAGTACTAGGGTTGAGATCATCCATTTCTTGGGCATCACTAGGTGTACCTAATGTTGCAGATGAGAGAACTTGAGTTAAACCTCTTTGAAAGAGTCCAGAACCATGTACTCTTTTTGGTAAAACACCTGCTTCAGCTGAAATTTCTCTCACTTCATCAAGAGCTCTACCATCAACACGTTTGTCATCTTTTATAATTTGATCTCTCATAAGTTTCTTTGTGAGAGCTTTGAAGCTTGTTCCAAGTAATTTTGAATTTGCTGTAATTGATTTTTTGACAGCGTTGTCTTCTTTTAGAGCATCTATTTTTTCTGAACAGCTGGATTTTATTTCTTCCAGTTTTATGTCACGTTCTTCTTTAGATAATTCGAATTCTTTAAGAAGAGAACTAATTCCTTTTGTGCAATTTTTTTCTACATAAGTTGGAACAGTCTCATCAAGTTCTTGTTTTTCGGGCTTTATTTGCTTTTTACCTGATTCTTTTAAAATAGATTGTTGTGCTTTGATAAGTTCATTTACTGCTTCATATCCAAAATCTATAGCTTCAATTACATCTTGTTCTGAAAGTTGATTAGCTCCTGCTTCAACCATCACTACGCCATCAGGGGTCCCTGCAACAACTAGATCTAGATCACCACGTTCAATCTCTCTAAAACTTGGATTAAGTACAAAGTCATCCCCTAATAGACCAACTCTAACTGCTGCCATTGGCCCATAAAAAGGTATGCCTGCAAGCAAAGTTGCCATGGATGAACCAGTTACTGCCAGTACATCTGCTGGTACTCTTTCATCTAAAGATAAACAAGTTGCTACTACTTGAATTTCATCTCGCATCCAATGAGGGAATAATGGCCTTAAAGGACGATCTATAAGTCTGGAAATTAAGGTTGCTCTTTCTGGTGGCCTTCCTTCTCTTCTCATGAAGCTACCAGGAATTCTTCCAGCGGCATAAAGCCTTTCTTCATAGTCGCAACTAAGAGGCAGGAAGTCAGCTCCTTCTCTCCCTTGACCCTGAGTTGCAGTGACTAGTACGGCAGTATCACCGCATTCGATCATTACTGAACCACCAGCTTGTGGTGCATATCTCCCTGTAGTTAGCCGTATTTCTCGACCATCGAAAGAGACCGACGTTGTCTGACCTTGCACGTTTGCTTATGTCTTTAATTATCTGAGTCTATTCTTGCATTAGATAGGCACTTTAGTGATTATTTCAACGGAATTAGTTTGTTTATACAATCTAAAATAATTAGTTGCTTTTTGCTTTAAACCATTTACAGGACTGAAGTGTTGGCAGAACTTAATCTTTGTATTGATGCACAGAAAATTCTTGATTTCCCTATTTACCAGCTTGATTTAACAACCCCAGGGAGTTCTCCTTTATGTGCTCTTTCTCTAAGTTGATTGCGACAAAGACCAAAATCACGATATACACCTCTAGGTTTGCCAGTAGCCCAGCAGCGATTCCTCATGCGATTTGGTGCACTATCTCTTGGGAGAGCTTGAATCTTTCTATGGATTTCCAATCTTGCCATAGGATCTTTAGCAGCTTTGAACTGATCTAATAAATTTTTTCGTTTTGCTGCATAGCGCTCAACAATTTTTTTACGCTTTACATCCCGCGCAATCATAGATTTCTTTGCCATTAAAATTTTCTGTTTTGTATTCCTATGATATTACTCTCTCACCATTGATTTTTTGATTAGTGCTTGGTGAATTGCTGAAATATTTCTAATTGACTAGTATCTCTGATAATAAGCAAAACGCTTAGGCCAACTAAAAGCACAAAACCTGATTGCATAAAAATTAGTTGTATTTTTTCTGGTATTGGTTTTCCTCGAACAGCTTCAATAATCGTTAGTGTGAATTGTCCTCCATCCAGTAAAGGGAATGGTAAAGCATTTAATACTGCTAGATTAATTGAGATTAAAGCTGAAAATAGAATTAACCCTGAAGGTCCTTTCCCAGAAAGTTGAGCTCCTAATTCAATTATTTTGACAGGACCACTTAGCTGTTTGGATGTTGAACTGAAATTTGTAAAAAGACTTTGATAACCTTCGATTGTTTTTATTAATAAAGTAGAAAATTTTTCATTAGTATAATTAATTGATTCTTTAAAGTTTTCTGCTGGAATAAGTACGCTATCTATATTTGGTTGTAATTGTGCCCCTATCTTGCCAATTCCTGCGTATTCAGTAGGGGTAAGTTTTATTGTTTCTTTGTATCCATTTTTACTTTTTTCTAAAGAAATTATTTGGCCTGGAGAGCTTTTTATTTGGTTAACTAGAAATTCTACTGCCTTTTGTCCTGTCCCTAAGTTGACACCATTAATGCTTAAAATCTTGTCCCCTGGCGACAGCCCAGAGAGGGAAGCAGCTTGGCTTTGTTGAACATCTAAAATTAAGACTCCTGGTTCTGCCTGACTTGGAAGACCTATAAAGGTTGCCTGTCCAAATAAAACAACCCATGCAATCAATAAATTTGCAATTACTCCAGCAGAAATAACCAATAATCTTTGAAAGATAGGTCTATTGGAAAGTAAATCAGGATCGTCTTTACAAAAATCTTCGTTTTCTTGATCATCATCTGGAAAAGAGACAAAACCGCCTAATGGTAAAGCTCTGATTGAATAAGTCACTCCTTGAAATTGTTTTTTAATAAGAGCAGGTCCGAAACCTATTGAAAAACCACTGACCTTAATTCCTTGCAATTTTGCAGCAAGAAAATGTCCAGTCTCGTGAAAAAAAATTAATAGTGCCAGAACAGTAATAGAAGCTAATAAATGCATATTTTTTAATTTCTCTGAGGTCTTAGTTTATTCTCGCCAAAATATGGCACAAGGGCCTTTGGGAGAATAACTGTTCCATCGGGTTGCTGACCATTTTCTAATAATGCTGCCATTGTTCTTCCAATTGCAAGCCCACTAGCGTTAAGAGTATGGACTAATAGAGTTTTTTTATTTTCCTTTGTTCGAATCGATGATCTTCTAGCTTGAAACTCATCACAGTTGCTAGAGCTTGAAATTTCTCTATATGAATTTGCACCAGGAAGCCAAACTTCTAAATCATAAGTTCTAGATGCAGAAAACCCAAGATCTCCTGTGCATAATTCGGAAACTCTATAAGGCAACTCTAATTCTTTAAGAATAGCTTCTGCATCAGATGTTATTTGGTTGTGGGCTTCATTTGAATTCTCTGGGTGAACAAACCAAAAAAGCTCAACTTTATTGAATTGATGAAGTCTTATTAGTCCTCTAGTGTCTCTGCCATAGCTTCCTGCTTCTCTTCTAAAGCAAGGGCTATATGCAGCATATTTTATAGGTAGTTTTTCTTGTGGAATAATTTCATTTCTATGAAGAGAATTCAAAGGCACTTCGGCCGTAGGAGTAAGCCATAAGTCATCTTCTGAACAACGAAAACTTTCTTCTGCAAATTTTGGAAGTTGCCCTGACCCTTGAAGACTTGCACTATTAACTAAAATTGGTGGCAAAACTTCCGTATAACCATTTGAAGCGTGAAAATCAAGCATGAAATTAATAAGAGATCTCTCTAATCGAGCACCTTGATTAAATAGAGTGACAAACCTACTTTTTGCAATTCGAACTGATTTCTCAGTATCAAGAAGACCAAGCTCTTCGGCTATTTGCCAGTGTTCTTTGTAATTTGAACCTTTTAAAGGATTTCCCCAATAACGTATTTGAATATTATCTTTTTCATCTTTACCTTCAGGGCAATCTTTATGAGGTATATTTGGTAAATGAAGAACTTTTTCTGATATTGAGTTTGCAAGAGCTTTTTCTTTTTCCTCCAAGGTATTTACTTGTTTTTTAATTTCATTTCCTTTATTACGTAAAAGATTAATTTCATCAGATTTAGGAGAAATACCACTTTGTATTTTTAGTCCTACTTCTTTTCCTATTGCGTTTCCTTTTGCTTGTAAATTGTTGCGTTCTTGTTCTAAATCTTTGAGATTATCACTATCAATCTGCAAAGAAGTTAAATCAACGTCTAATCCTCGACGTTTTAATCCTTTTGCAATAAGTGCAGGGTTATTTCTGACTTGTTTTTGATTTAACACTTTTTCTAATTAATTTTAAGTGATGCAGGTCTTGCTCTACCTGATGAAGCCCAGTCTTTAAGAAAATCGAGTTGTTCCTTTGCAGTTTTTGATAGTGGAATAAGTTGTGAAGATGCAAGTATTAAATCTGTTTCTAATAATTCTCTTTTTTCTGAGAAAGCATGATGCATACCTTCAATTACTGTTTGTTCAAGCTCTGCCCCTGAAAAACCTTCAGTTCTATCAACTACTGTTTGAATAGGAATATTTAAATTAGGACGTCGTTGGTTTATATGTAACTCTAGGATTTTGTGACGTTCAAGTTGGCTAGGAAGATCAAGTAAAAAGATTTCATCGAAGCGTCCTTTCCTAAGAAGTTCTCCTGGCATTCTGTCAACCCCATTTGCAGTAGCAACTACAAAGACTGCTGAGGTTTTTTCTGCCATCCATGTCAGAACATTTGCTAAAACCCTCTGACTAGTACCACCATCACTTCTTGCATCTCCACCAAAACCTTTATCAATTTCATCTATCCATAAGACACAAGGTGCCATTGATTCGGCATATTGAATTGTTTCTCTGGTTTTTGCTTCACTAGCTCCTACTAGTCCAGCGAAAAGTCTTCCTACATCAAGACGAAGAAGTGGCATTGACCAACTATGAGCTATTGCCTTTGCGGTTAAAGATTTTCCTGTACCTTGAGGTCCAATTAATAAGACTCCTCTAGGTAATGGCAAGCCAAATTCTCTTGCTTCATCTGAAAAAGCTTCATGGCGTTGATCTAGCCAAATCTTGAGAGCATCTAGTCCTCCTATATCAGAAGGACTAGCTTTTGTTTCGAAGTATTCAAGCACTTCACTTCTAGCAACAGCTTGGCGCTTTTCTTCAAGAACTTCTTCAAGGTCTGAATTGCTTAATTTCCCTCTTTGAGCAAGAGCTCTTGCTGCGACTTGACGTACCCTTATTTCACTTAAACCACTACATGCATGGGTTAACTCTTCAAGACTTTCTTTACTTAGATTTGAATCGCTCGCTTCAGCAATGTTAGTAAGTAAAATTCTTAATTCATTTTCTTGGGGTAATGGAAGATCAAGAATAGTTAGAGAGTCATTTAAATCAACTGGAGGTATCCAGTCATAAGCACATATAATTAGCGTGTGGGTTTTTGATCTTAATTCAGAAGATAAATTTTTAAGCATTCTAGAAATCCCAGCATCCTCTGAAAAACGATGAAAATCTTTAGCTAGTAGTATTGTTGGGAGAGAAGGATCTACTTTTTGAAGCCATTCCAATACTGCCATTGGTTGTCTTGCCGCATGGCCTTCTGAATTGAGAATTCCTTTTAGACCATCTATATAATTCCAAGTTGCTAAACGTTTTGGATTTAGTCGCTTAGTTGATTCTTGGATTAATGTTTCAACTCGCTCTTCTTCTCTGCTTCTTAAGAGAATTAATGGAGTTCTTGATTTAATTAATAAATCAAATTGTTTATTCCAGCTTTCCATTTTTTTTTAAACTAATGAAAAGTAAAATAAATTAAACTTCTTATAATCCATTAATTCTGACGTAATTAATATTATTTATTGCTTTTGGGTTCAAAAGGAAGTCTATCTGAATCAACTATTGGAGAGGGAGTTAATTTTTCTTTATTTTGCTGATTTAATTGATCATTAAGGATTTTTTGAAGATTATCAGGTAAAGCTTCTTTGCTGAGAAGAAATGTTTGAAAAGCTTGGAAAATATTTGCTATAACCATATATAAAAGTACTCCTGCAGGTAAAGGAAAAAATAAGAACATCCCAGTAATCATTATTGGAGTAATTTTTTGAGCAGTAGCTTGTTGAGGGTTTGGAGGCATCCCTTGACCAGATAATGCTTGTGAGATTACAAGTGTTAGTCCAAAACCAGCGACAAGAATTGCTATGTCCCAGTTTATTGAGCCATCAACATAAAAACCTACTTGGCCAAGTGCTTTTATAAATAGGAATCCACTCTTAGCTGCTAATCCAGGGATTCTCCCTTCAACTGTTGCATCACCAGGGTATCTTGCTGTTACTTTCCCATCTGAGGAAACACTAGCTATGTCAGAACCCTTTGTGACCTTCCAGGTTGGAGAAAACTTTGTACCATTATCAAAACGACTTATGAGATTGCTATATTTTTCCCCTGTTAAAGTTTCTAGTTTTATATCTACTGAGTCTCCCGCTGCAATTTTCGTACCTCCTGGTAAAGAAGCTATTACTGGAAAATGATCTTTGTCAGTAATAAAAATAGAGTGCCTTGGACTTGTGAAAGGCTTTGGCTCGATTGTGGCTACTTGTTCTGGTGGAAGAATTTTTAAATTAACAAGATAAGGTACGTCGGCAAATGGTGATCCTCTCAATGTTGCGAATAAGGCAAAGAGAATAGGCATTTGAACGAGAAGAGGAAGGCAACCAGCCAGTGGGCTACCGAATTCACCCATAAGTTTACCTAGCTCTTCTTGCTGCTTTTGGGGGTTATTTGCGTAACGGCTTTTGATATCAGCTTGACGCTTTTGCATAACAGGCTGAGCAATACGCATTCTCCTGGCACTTCTGATTGAACCAGCACTTAGAGGGAAGAGTGCCAGTCGAATAACTATAGTTAATGCAACAATAGCTAATCCATAGCTAGGAACTAATCCATAGAAGAAATCTAAAATCGGGATAAGAAGATTGTCAGAAAGGTACCCGATCACGATGGTTCAGTTAGAAAGGACAAAAAAGGCTGATGCCATATTAATTAAGATAATAAATTAGCTTAATAATTTGGCTAATTTAATTGAAGTTCAAAACCCTACTACGTCATCTGAAGATTTTCTTGAACTTATTTGATTAATTTGACTTTTAATAAAATCTTCTACCTCTCTAAATTTTGGAATAGAACGCATTTCTAGCCTTGCATTATCGTTCATAACTAAAACCATATCGCCATAAGTGCCTAAGCCTCTAGGAATAGAGCGGACCTCTTTGATTTGGCTATAAGAAATCTGAGATTTATCTTTGCCAAGCCAACCACCTGTGACGGAGATTCTTTTATTGGTAATTTTAAAACGTAGCCACATTGCTCTCACTATTGCGCCCACAGTAAATGGCAGACCAATTAATGTAAAACCCGCAAGAATGTTCAAAATAAGGTCTTCTTTGGCAGGAGCTCCTTCGAAAAAAATTTTTTCTGAGGAGTTAATCATGATTTTAAACCAGCTTTCATAAATAATTTATCGCATTCTTTCAGCAAATTTTCTTGGCTTTCCTCTAGGCAATTAGGAGTCAAACTAAGTAAAGCCCAATTGTTGCCAAATTCACTTTTCCTTAAGAGTTTTTTCCTTAAGTGATCATGGAATAGTCTTCTTAATCTATTTCTTACAACAGCCTTTTTGCTTACTTTATTGCTGATTGATATAGCGCATTTACAAGAAACTGGAATGGGATTGTTAATAGAGGTGTCTATTAGATTTGGTTTTGCAGTTGTTACTTTGAGAATCATTGAGGAACTTTTATATCTCTTAGCAGATTTATGAATGTAATCAAAGCATTTATAACCTCTCAATCTCATCTCTTTGGGTAAAACCATTTTTAAAAACTGATTTTGAAAAAACCTATTGATTTGTTAAACAGCAATACGCGACCTTCCTTTTTTTCTTCGGCTTCTAATAACACTTCTGCCTGTATGGCTTCTCATCCGAACCCGGAATCCGGAAACACGTTTCCTTTTCCTACTTGTTCCACCGAAAGTTCTCTTAGTCATGTTTTTTTCTATGTAGATTAACTAATTTATCAGTTCACTCGACAGACATATTCCATGACCCTACATAACTGGAGATTGGGAGAGCCCCAGGGGATTGGGCATATGCATGAAATTGAAACATACCAGCTCTTCTTGGATTAAAGATTTTCATTTTCAATGCATAAGTCTTTTTGTCTACAGGAATAGGTTGATCTGGAAAAATCTCAATAGAGGTTTGATCGTCACTAATTTCTATAATAGCGGGAATATCAGTCACACATTTTGTTCTTGAACTAAACCCTCCTATTTTGGCTTGACAGAATGAAAGTTTTTCTCTTTTTATATTTGCATCAAAATAGTCAGGAACTTTAATAGATAGTTTTAGAATCCCTGTCTTGCGATCTCTCCCTCTAAGAAATAGATAGTACGTAGACCTGTCTTTCTTTTCTTTAGAACTCTGCAAATACTTCAGCTTGATATAGCTTGGATCAGGGTCCCACATGAAATCTAAGCCTGTGTTTCCTGCAGAAGGATTAGGTTTGAAAAAATCTATACCTATAAATGTTCCTATTAATAATGAGGAGGTAATTATTACTTTGGAGATGGTTTTAAACATTTTTAAGAGTTTGTGACAGATAAAAAATTAGAAGTTTGATTGATTTTTGAAGAAGATTTGTATTAGCAGGAAGGCATTTCATGTGTCATCCCTAAATTGATCTATCTGGCCTTAGCATACTTGCTTTGCCTAAATAAGGGTGCTGCGGGATTTGTTCTTCTGGAAGTTTTACATGAGCAAGAATTCTAATGCAATAAGGCAGATCACCTTTGACAAACATTTGTTGACAATCAATTAAAGCAACATCTTCCCATCCATCTTGTTTCCTTGCTATAGCTGCAGGGAAACAGGCATTTAGATCATTTGTTACAGAAAAGATTACTGAGATAATTTGAGTTGGATTAAGTTTATTTCTAGTAACCAGCTCAGAAATTAATTCTTTTACAGATGCTTGAATAGCACTTGATGAGTTATTTGAAGTTGTAGTTGCTCCTCTTATTGCTTTTAAATTCATTGTTTTAAGCACGTTGTAAAATCATGGTTTAAATAACCAAAGAATTTGTCCATTGCTTGAAAGTTCCATTTCTATTAGATCCATTAATTTTGAAAATATTCGACTACCTGGTAATAAATTCATAAGTTTCTTTTTTGGTTTCCCTAGAGTTATTGGTTTAATCTTGTCATCAAGGTCTGCAAGTTGAGCTGCTAAAAGTCTTGCATCATTTTCATCACCAATATCATCCACTAAACCTAGTTCTTTTGCCTGTATTCCAGTAAAAACTCTACCATCTGAGAAACTTTTCACAGTTTCTTCATTTAGATTCCTCCCTTCGGCTACAGCCTTAACAAATTGATCATAACTGCTATCTATAAGAGATTGCAGAAGCTCACGCTCATCAGTTGTAAGAGCTCTATCAGGTGCGAGAATATCTTTAAACACCCCGCTTTTAACCGTTTCGAATCGGATCCCAATTTTTTCTAGTAATTTTGAAAGATTATTACCTCGAAGAATGACACCAATTGATCCTGTAATAGTTCCTGGATTTGCAATGATTTTTTCTGCTGCAACACCAACATAAACTCCACCAGAGGCAGATATGTTTCCAAAACTTGCTACAACATGGCATCCCTTTTCTCTAAGTCTCAAAAGGGCTGAATGGATTTCTTGGCTATCCCCAACAGTTCCTCCTGGGCTATCAATGCGAAGTAATAAAGCAGGAAATTCTCTATCTTCAATTTGTTTTAATGCTTTAAGCACAAGTTTACGAGTGCTTCCATTAATAGGCCCATCAATTACAACTCTTGCCATCCGTTTTTTGGATTTTCGTTTCCAAGGCCAAATCATTTCAGTAATTCATACTCCACTTGATATTAAAAAGAAGATCTCAAGCTTTGTCCATGTTTGAAAAGTTTAATTGGTTATTAATGGTTTTACCCTTTGCATTGTGGGGGTCAGCTATGGCTGCAATGGCTCCTTTGGTTGACTCAGGTGGACCTGAGGTTGTTGCTACTTTAAGACTTCTTCCTGCAGGCTTTGTAGTGCTTCTAGCAGCATACTTCTTTAATAGATCTTTGGTCATTGCAAGGATTGATTGGGGTTGGTTTCTTGTCTTTACATTTGTCGATGGGAGTTTATTTCAATTTTTCTTAGCAAGAGGTTTGGTTGAAACTGGTGCAGGTTTGGGGTCGGTTTTTATTGATTCTCAGCCATTAATAGTTGCTCTTCTTGCAAGGACTATTTTTGGAAATGCAATTAATCCCATTGGATGGATTGGCTTAATACTTGGTCTTGGAGGAATTCTTTGCATAGGCATTTCCCCAGGATTACTTGTTAATTGGTTTTTAATGGGAGATGCAGCTATAGAAGTCAATTTTTTAAGCCATGGAGAGGGTTGGATGCTTGGTGCTGCTATGGCTATGGCTTTAGGAACGATTTTGATACGTTTCACCTGTAAGGAGAGTGATCCAGTTGCAGTTACAGGCTGGCATATGGTTTTTGGTAGTTTGCCATTAGGTCTTTGGCATTTGGCTGATAAAAATTGGCCTTTATTACCTGAATGGTCTATATCAGATTGGACTTTAATGGCATATTCCACTTTCTTAGGCAGTGCTCTAGCTTATGGATTGTTTTTTTTATTTGCTAGTAGTAAAGAAATAACAAGTTTTAGTACACTTGCATTCTTAACGCCTGTATTTGCACTTTTATCTGGTGGAATTTGGCTTGGGGAAAGGCTTGAGCCACTGCAATGGATTGGAGTGTTTTTTGTGCTTTTATCTGTTTTTCTTGTTAGTCAGAGAAATAGGTTGTGGAATCCTATTAATAAAGGGAAAGATGATTTAGTTAAGAGTAGTGTTTCAGGATGATTGTTAAATCTTTAAAACTTATTTTAATTAGTACACCTATTGGATTTTTAGGAAGTGGAAGAGGAGGTGGGGTTGAATTAACGTTAACTTCTATAGTTAAGGGTTTTTTAGATATGGGCCATAGAGTCACTTTGGTTGCCCCTAAAGGATCTATTTTGCCTTTTGATTGTGAAAGAGCTGAACTTATTACTGTTGGAGGGATTGATCAACCAAGCTGGCAACATCAAGATTCTCATGCATCAATGGTAATTCCATTAGAAGGTGTACTGCCTAAACTTTTAAATGTGGCGCTTGAGCTTTCAAAAGAAGCAGATGCAATTTTAAACCTTGCTTATGACTGGTTGCCTTTATGGATAACGCCTCTTGTAGAAACAAAAATATTTCATTTAATCAGTATGGGAGGTGTATCTAAAGTTATGCAAAATGAAGTAAATAATTTATCTAATACCCATCATTCAAGATTGGCTTTTCATACATATAGTCAGGCCTCTGATTATGAATTAAAAGATGATCCTATAATATTAGGAAACGGTTTTGATCTTAAAAACTATCAATTTAAATTAGATAATAAAGGGCCCTTAGGTTGGGCTGGAAGAGTTGCTCCTGAAAAGGGTCTAGAGGATGCTGTTCAAGTAGCTGCTGCTTTAGAGGATACCTTAGTCGTTTGGGGATTTTTAGAAGATAAGGAATATGCTTCAAAAATAGAAGCTAGTGTACCTTCTGGAACAATTGAGTGGCGGGGGTATTTGGATACAGAAGTTTTTCAGAATCAATTAGGGGCATGCAGAGCATTTATTAATACTCCAAAATGGAATGAAGCATATGGAAATGTTGTTATGGAAGCGATGGCATGCGGAGTACCAGTTGTTGCTTACGATAGAGGAGGACCTAGTGAAATCGTAAAGTCAGGTATTACTGGATGGCTTACCACTCCTGATGACATTGATGAACTTACTCAATCTATTTCTAAAATAGATCAAATAAATAGGATTAATTGTAGGGATTGGGCTGTAGAAACTGCTTCCTATCAGGCTTTTTGTAAACGTATTTTTTCATGGATTTCTAGAGAAATAAATATATAAGGAACTCTTTAATTATTATGGTTTTAATTTAATTGAGAAAAGCTCTATCCCCCAGCCAACATCGAAGAGGACTGATTTTAATCCTTTTTCTTGGAGTTTTGATTTGTCTTTGGCAACTCGGTTCAACTGGTTTAATTGATGAAACACCTCCTCTTTTCGCGGCTGCTAGTCGAGCAATGAGTGAAACGGGGAATTGGATAACTCCGAGAGTTAATGGATTACCGCGATTTGATAAACCACCATTGGTTTATTGGTTGATGGGGTTTTTTTACTCATTGCCAGGGCACAATTTTTTTGACCCTTTGGGCTCTTGGGCGGCCAGACTTCCTTCAGCGATTTCTACAGTCTTATTGATGCTTGTGGTTGGGGATACTCTTATGAAATGGCCAGGAGAAAATATTCTTTATCCAAGGAAAACGGCTGTTATAGCTGCACTTGCCTTTGTTCTTTCTCCATTAGTAATTATTTGGAGTCGCATTGCTGTTAGTGATGCACTTCTTTGCAGCACATTAGGAATTAGTTTGATACTTACTTGGAGAACATATGTAAACCCTATCCATAAATACTGGTGGGCTTCATGGTTTGTATTGGGGTTGGCTGTTTTATCTAAAGGTCCAGTTGCTTTAGTTTTAATGGCAATGACATTGTCTTTCTTTGCTTTAATACAGAAAGAATATTTATATTTATTTAGAAGAATAAAAGCTTTTAAAGGCATATTAATTACTTTATTGATAAGCATACCTTGGTATATTGTTGAGCTATTAATTGAAGGAAAGCCTTTTTGGGATAGCTTTTTTGGATATCATAATTTCCAGAGACTAACAAGCGTTGTCAACAGTCATTCGCAGCCTTGGTGGTTTTTTTTGATTATGTTGATTATAGGTTCATTACCATTTACGCCTTTTCTTATAGTTTCTTTATTTAATTTTTTTAATTACTCTTTTAAAGCAAATTCTCCTTATTCAACAAATAAAATAAACTCTTTAATTAACTTTGTTGGTAGTTGGATTATCTCGGTATTTCTATTATTCACCCTTGCTGCTACTAAGCTTCCTAGTTATTGGCTACCTGCAACCCCTGCAGCTGCTATTATGATTGCTTTGTCGTCATCCAGTATTTATCAAAGATATAGAAGTCAATCAATATTGTATTTATTAACAGCATTATCAATGCTTATTTTGGCAATTTCTTTGTCTCTGCCTTCGTTGTGGATCTTTTCAATAAATGACCCTGAAATGCCTACTTTTGCAGTTGATCTTCTTGGAAGTAATTTGCATATTAAGGCCGCTATATTGTTTTTAATAGCTTCTTTTATAGCTTTATATCTCGTATTTCAGCAAAAGTATAAAAGTATAATTTATATTCAGATTCCATTAATATTTTTTCAGGTTTTTGTTATGCTTCCTATGTGGAAACTTGGCGATAAGTTAAGACAATTACCTTTACGCGAATTGGCAAAAGAAGTTCTTTTGTTAAATAACCTTGATGAACCTATTGCTATGGTTGGTATTCGAAAACCTTCCCTGCATTTCTATACCAATAAAATAATAACATTCGAATCTAATGATGGAGTTGCTTTAGTAAATCTTTCTGAAAGATTGCGTAGAGAAATTAGGCAAAAATGGAACAATAATAAACCCCATTTCTCTAGTAAATCTAATACTGTACTTCTTGTCATTGATAAACAGACTAGTACTTATTCTCATTGGAAAGATTTAAACCCAGAGCGTCTTGGAGGATATGGTATTTATAGAATTTGGAGGATAGAAAGGAGTGTTTTAGAGGAAAGAGAGTTTGCCTTAAAGAAAAATGGTGTAATATCTGACTGGAATGAAACCAAAAAAGAAAGATATTGAGAATAGTTTTATATAATCAATATTTAATAAACTTTTAAATCTTTCTTATAAAAGAATTTTCTTTGTTAATTGATAATTTAAACTTGAGATTATTAAAGAAATTCAAAACATATTAAAGAATCAATTAAATAATTTACTTCTGTAGATGCTTGCATTGGCTTGAATTATGTCTTCTCTGAGATAGATTTCACGAAGAGCAGATTGCAATGCATAAGCAAGCCTAGGCCTATCTTTTTTAGAAATTATGACCGTGCTCCTAAAACCTTCAATTTGATTCATCTCTAACAACCTTAAGAAAACCTTAAGGAAAGATTACCATGTTTTTAGGGCAAATTGACTTGAAGGTTTTCCAAGATAGCTTCTTCGGCTATCATGGCGAAGTGCCAAAGTGGAAATAAATTTGGCACTACTTTTTAGTATTTCCTAGGTGTTTTAGCTTTTAAGTTTATGTCGGAAGATGAGTTGAGTAAATTTATAGGAAAAGTGAATCAATTGAATGATTTGATAGCTTCTTTGGATACCTTCCCTGAACGCAGAAAAGAAATTGCTTCTTGCGATAATCATGAACAAGTTGTTTCACTTGCTAAAACTTGGGGCTTTGATATTGGAAGACGATGGGGAGATAAGCCTTGATAGCTTAGCTTGAGAGTTTAAATTTAATCTAAGCTAGTAATAGTTATAGATCTCAGTTTATTGATAGGTTTAATTATAGAAGAATAATCTTATTTATAAATCAATATGATGCGTTAAAAAAAATTATCTTTTGTCATATAGAAAATAAAAAAGCCTCGTTATAAACGAGGCTTTGAAGTGCTTATTGAATTAGTTCTTTTAGCTAGCAGCAACTCTTAATTTCGCACCTAGGTCTTTGAAATTATATCCCATTGCTCGAAGAGCATGCCAAATGTGGCCTTGTAGTGCAAAGAATCCCGCAATGTAATGGAAATTTGCTGTGTAACAGCGTCCAGAATGGGCTAATGGAGCAATTCCATTACTGTAATCAACTGAATCCACAAAAGCAGGAGCAATTAGGAAAACTTGCTTGAGAGGTTCACCATAAAATTCAACTGGATAAACAGTTGTATTTGTGGCGCACCAGAATGCTGCAACTATTGCCATCCAGCCAATTCCTGCAAGAGAGAATGCAAGAATAGCTTCAGCAGAAAGAATCTCAGAGCCTTTGAATTTACTCCAGTTACCTAGGCGCTTATTTTCCCATTTAGTAGATCCAGCAATTACATGAAATGCACCACCGGTAATTTCTGCAAATGCTAAGAATGCATGACCTCCCATAACATCTTCAAGACTGTCAATTCTTAGGAAATTTACCTGTCTTTCCCAAATCATTGATAAATCAAGATTGTAATTTACCTGTCTAACTGCACCTACTGCAGGATCATAGATTCCATGAATCCTTGCCCATTCTACAAACCAGATACAAGCTACACCAAACAGTATTAGATGGTGACCAAGTATAAAGGTTTGATTGTCAGGGTTGTTCCATTCCAATTTAAACTTTCTTGCTTGTGCAATAGTGCTTTTTTGCATGTCATCAGGGAAATAAATCGCATGCATTAACCCACCAGCTCCATAAACCATGGAAAGGATTAAGTGAACTATTGCAATTGTCACTACGCCAGCACCAGTCCAAACGCCAGCCTCGTCGAAGCCAATACCTACTGAAGCTAAATGAGGTAAGAATACAAGGCCTTGATCACCCATAGGTAAAGAAGGGTCAAAGCGAGAAAATTCAAAAAGTGTGTTTGAGCCAGCCCCAAAAGCGATCATTCCTGTATGCGCAGCATGCGAGGCAATGAATCGACCAGAGCGATTGGTAACACTAGAGTTGCCAGCCCAAAAGTCATAGGTGACGTCTGGATTACCATAGGTCTGCATAATTTTTGACGTTCCGAAGGTATAGATCTAGCCAAACATTACAGCTATTAGAGTTTTTATGCTCAATTTAGTTAAAGGTCTTATTATTTAATCAATTTTTATAAAGGAGAAAAATTCATCTAAATAATATTAAAGTCATTATTTAAAGATGAGTTCTAAATTCAAGGAGTAATAAAAAAATAGATTTTAAAATTCTTTAGACTATTAACAGCAAAAGGTTTAATAGTTAATAGATACTAGAAAAATTAGGTCTAAAATAAATAGGATTCTATTGATTTTTACAATCATTAAATCGAAATTATTTATTACCTTTAGAGTTGTTTCTTAAATCTTGCTCATATTTTCGAAGGGCTATATTAATTATTTCATCTATGCTTATGCCAAGTCTTTCGGACATTTTAGTCAATAAAAATACCTCCTCTTCTTCAAGATCAATTTGTAACCTTATTTTCTTTTGGTCCTCCTCTGACCCATTAGTCCCTTTATCTAGGTTTGCCAAAGATAATACCTACATTAATCTCCACCCCATTCTGTCTAGATTTTCCTAGACATGCCTAGAGTAGATATGCTCTGTTCCCAAACACTCATAAAATTGGTTAGTATTTAGATAAGTTTCGGTAGATTAGAGTTTAGCTTATTTATTTTGTATTAATGCCACGATCACAATTAAATATAAATATAGACCCATCCCTATTAATTCAGCTTAAGCAAAAAGCAAGAATTGAAGGTAAAACTATTACTGCATTTATTTCTGAAGTTCTTTCAGATACGCTTAAGGATCAACCAGCTCAGCCTATAAGCGAGCAGATTAGTAAAATAGAAGAAAAAATAAGACATCTAGAAAAAACGATAAACAGCATTATTTCACCTCAGAAAAAAATAACACCCTTTACTGATGAAGAAGCTAATAGATGTTCTGAATTTGTGAGAGCAGCTTTTTACTGTCAAATGAAAAAACTTGGAATTACTAATAGAACAGAAGCTTTTAATCAACTTCTCAATCACATCAAATGTTTTCATCAATGGAATCAAGTATATTCACTTCGCTTAAAAGAAGTTTTGTTTATAGACGACTATTTACCTTTCACAAGTGCAGAATTCAATGATTTATCTACTGGAAAGCAATGTCCTTGCCCTATTAGAACTGGTCTAGTTAACTGGATTGAAGGTCTAGACGAAGGCCAATGCTCCTGCGAAAATGATAACTTCCCAACTCAACAAGAAATTTGCAATAAAGGAGAAAAGGTTTTGGCAGAAATTTTTTAAATCAATTCAATCTTTTATTTATTTGCAAATGAAAAACATATTAAATTAACTTTATATGATTAACTAGACTATTTTTAACCTATTCTTAAAGAGTTCTAAATCGATTAATAACAATTGTTATGTTTTTTGAGGACATTATTTCAGAATTAAATATTTTTTGGAAAAAAGAAGGTTGTCTTTTATTGCAACCTTATGACACTGAGAAGGGAGCTGGAACAATGAGTCCACATACTGTTTTGAGGGCAATTGGCCCCGAACCTTGGGCGGTTGCATATCCAGAGCCTTGTAGACGGCCAACGGATGGAAGATATGGAGATAATCCAAATAGAGCTCAGCATTATTATCAATATCAAGTTTTAATTAAGCCTTCTCCTGCTCAGATACAAGAGTTATATTTATCTTCATTAGCAGCGTTAGGGATAAATCAAAAGGAACATGACATTCGCTTTGTAGAAGATAATTGGGAATCCCCAACCCTTGGTGCATGGGGAGTGGGCTGGGAAGTTTGGCTTGATGGTATGGAAGTTACTCAATTTACTTATTTTCAACAATGCGGCGGATTAGATTGTCGACCAGTATCTATTGAAATTACCTATGGTTTAGAAAGAATTGCTATGTACCTTCAAAATGTAGAAAGCATTTGGGATTTAAATTGGAATGATCGTTATAAATATGGTGATATATGGTTGCCTTTTGAGAAGGCAAATAGCAAATATAATTTTGAAGATTCAGATCCCAATCGTTTAATAAAGTTATTTGACCTTTATGAAGAGGAAGCTAAGTCTTTAATATCAAAAAAGCTTCCAGCACCTGCATTAGACTTTGTACTTAAATGCAGCCATACTTTTAATCTTTTAGAAGCAAGAGGTGTTATTTCAGTTACTGAAAGGACCTCTACAATTGCACGCATTAGAAATTTAGCGAGAGATGTAGCCCAGCAATGGATGGAAGAAAGGAAAGAAATGGGATTCCCCCTTTTAAATCACAATAAATAATCTTTAATTACCTTACTTTGTATCAATAGATGCATAGGCAGGTGCTCTCAATTACCTTTTGAGCTTTGAGCGTTCTCTAGAGTGGGTTTGCCCAGCAATGGGTTTATTGTGAGGAATCCTAAATGAAGCTTTTTCAGCAACTTCTGCTGGCACCGGCTGCTTTGGGTCTTTTAGCTCCTTTAGCTGCTAACGCAGCTGAAGTCAACATCAATGATGTTGCTAGTTATGCTAATAAGCCAGCCAAGCAAGCTAATGCTGTCAGATCAACTCAATACTCCGATGTTGTTCCTGGAGATTGGGCTTATACAGCTCTTCAAAATCTAGGTGAGAGCTATGGCTGTGTAGACAATGCCTACACACAAAATCTTAAGAGTGGTCAGGCTCTAACTCGTTATGAGGCTGCTGCACTTATTAATGCATGTTTAGAAGGCGGTTTAGCTTCTGCTGACGTTGATTCTGATGCAGTTCGTCTTTCCAATGAGTTTGGCACTGAAATGGCCATCCTTAAAGGACGTGTTGATGGACTTGAGTACAAAGTTAAGGAACTTAGTGCTGGACAGTTCTCTTCCACCACTAAATTAGATTCTAAGGTTGTATTTAATACTGGTTATATTTCTACTAATAAAGACTCTCAAATTCCATCAGGACAAAAACTTACTACTTCTTACGTTGCTCAGTACAACGTAAATACAAGTTTCTCTGGTAAGGATAGGCTTTATACCCGTATAAAGGCGGGCAACATGGCAAGCACTCCTTGGGAAGACACCACTCTTGGTACTCACCTCAGTGCTGCTCATAAAAGTTCTAGTGCTCTCAAAGTTGATAAGCTTTGGTACGAGTTTCCTATCGGCGATAACCTCAAAGTTTGGGGTGGTCCTCTTATAGAGAACTACTACATGCTTGCTAGTTCACCTTCTATCTACAAGCCTGTATTGAAACAGTTTGCTTTAGGTGGTAATGCTGCTACTTATGGTTCTAGTACAGATGGTGGTTTTGGTGTTGCTTGGACTCAATCAGTTGAGGACAGATTTTCACCAAGATTTGCAGTTAGCACAAACTATGTAGCTAAAGGTTCTGATGTTGCTACTCAAGGTCTTCTGACTAATGAGACTCAGGCTAAGTGGTTATCCAAAATTGAATATGGATCACCTAAATGGCAGGTATCTCTTGGTATGGCCAAAAACATTTGTGCTGCTGGTAACAGCTGTAAGCAATGGTCTGAGTACTACGACACTAAATGGGGTGGTAATGTAACTGGTGATTCAACAGCCTATGCTTTAAGAGGCTATATCAGACCAGATACAGATAGTCAAATTGTCCCTGATCTTCAGGTTGGCTTTGACTGGGTTAACGTTACCGATGATGGTACAGCTAATGGTGCAAATACAGATGCATCAACTGAATCAGCATCTGCATGGATGGTTGGAATGATGTGGGCCGATGCGTTTATTGATGGCAACCGTTTAGGTGCAGCTTTCGGTGGACCTCAGCATGCAACAGATAGAGTAGGTACTGCTAAAGATGCTGCTGATGGAGCATTTGCGTGGGAACTTTATTACGACTATAAAGTTAGTGATGGAATTACAGTTACTCCAGCAATCTTTGGAGCCTCTAGCCGCTATGACGGATCTGATGCTTCCAATGATTTCTTTGGTGCTTTAGTTCAAACTACCTTTAAGTTCTAATTTGATTTTCTAATTAGTTAGTTCTTAGATTAAAAAGTGGCCACTGAAAAGTGGCCACTTTTTTATGAAAATATATAGAGTTATTTTTCACCCTCTGTTACCTATAGAAATTACTTTTTCTCTTTAATCAATTCTTAGATTTATTAATTATTTAATTCATATTATTTTAATTACCAGCAATTTTCTCCTTCACCAATAGGTATGCAAATGTCTTCTTCTTTTGCTTTTTTTCTAGCTTTTTTAGCTTGATCATCAAGTTTACTATCTTCATCTATTGCCTGATCTGTTGTCCATTCTTTAAGCCCCCCCATTTCATTTTCTCCACAATGAGCAATATTGGTGCTAAGGGTGTTTGCTGCTATAAGCGTTGAAGCAGCAATAAATATCGCGACAGGTGATCTACTACTCATGAGAAAGCTTTTTTTTATAACTATATATTGGCCTTATTCAGGCATAAACCAGGTACAAAACTTACTAAGGGGAGTAACATTTGAAACTTCTTTCAATCTCCTAGTCTTCTAAGTAAATTGCTATAGGCTTGAAAAACCAAATCCAGCTCTTTAGATCTACCACTATTTGCAAGAATTCCTCTTGCTCCTGCATCTAACCCGAATAGTAAATTTCTATCTTCATTATTAACCACATAACTTTGTATCCACCCTACGCAAACTATTCTTTCACCTGCGGTCACCTTGTTTACAGAATGTAGAGTTGTGCTGGGATAAATAACAATATGTCCTTTTGGCAGCTTGATTGTTTTTTCATCTTGTAATGATTGAATTGACAGCTCACCTCCTTCATATTCATTTGGATCGTTTAGAAATAATGTAAAGGATAAATCGCTTCTTCCTGTACTCATATATGCATTGTCTATATGGCTACCATAACCTTGTCCCTTACAGGTTTTAGTGAACATTACACTATGTACTTTTCTTGGCAATGCAAAGCTTTTAATTAATTGATCTGAAGTAATTTCTTCAACAATTAGATTGCTATTTGATATAGCAATCTCAGATTTTTTACTTAGTTGTAGATTATTTTTTTGCTTAGCAGCTAATGAACCAGCTGTGTTTTTTCCGCTTTCCCATGAGGTTGGATTTATTTCGATACTCTGAATAATTTTTTCTGCCATGTTCTTTTCTAAGAGTGGTTTTATTAAGCATTCCATTAGTATTAAATGAAAATTTGAGCAATTCTATTTTAATCACTGACTTCCATGAATCATTTGATACTTTGCAATGTATCGTTGGTATGAAGAACTTAAGTTGTCTCAACTTTTTTATAAACTTAGGTTAGACAATTTTCTTTAAGTAAGTAAATGAAAACTCTAGGTCGTTTTATCTCCTCTTTGACTGCGACTACAATTTTTATTGGATCAGGTCTGGGGGTGACATCAAAAGCTTCAGCTAGAGAAGTTCGGGTTTATTCAGGGCGCCATTACAATACTGATAGACAAGTATTTAAAGATTTTGCAGAAAAAACTGGGATTAAAGTGCGATTAATTGAAGCAACAGGAATTTCTTTAATAGAAAGATTAAAAAGAGAAGGTTCTAATTCAAAAGCAGATGTTATTTTACTTGTGGATGCAGCAAGAATAAGCAATGCTGCAAAAAGCGGACTTTTGCAGCCTTATAAATCGGAGAAGCTTGATAAAAATGTACCCATCAAATATAGAGACTCCAGATCAAGGTGGTATGCCTTAACTAGAAGAGTAAGAGTCATGGTTGCTAACCCCAAAATAGTTGATATTACTAAGATTAAAAATTATTCCGACCTTGCAGATCCTTCTTTAGCAGGTTTAGTTTGCTTAAGAAAAAGAAATAGTCCTTATAATCAATCTTTAGTTGCAAACCAATTAATTCTTAAGGGAGAAAAGCAAACGAAAAAATGGTTGAAAGAAATGCTTTCAAATGTATCTCAACCATACTTCCCAGGTGATATTGGTATAACTAGAGCTGTAGCTCAGGGTAACTGTGGCATTGGAATAGTTAACCATTATTATGTTGCACGAATGTTGGCTGGTGTTAATGGAGTTAATGATAAAGGTTTGGCAAGGAAAGTTAAAGTAATAACTCCTAAACCAGCGCATGTAAATGTTAGTGCAGGTGGATTGGCTAAATACGCTAAAAATAAAATTGAAGGTATTAAATTACTAGAATTTTTAGCTTCTCCCCAAGGTAGTTCTGGTTTAGCAGGCCCTACTTATGAACATCCTTTAAAAGGATTTAATAATAGTAAAGAAGTAAAGAAATTTGGTAAATTTGTTCCAGATAATGTTTCTATAAGTCAGCTTGGTAATAATAATACAAAGGCAATAAAACTTATGACAGAAGCGGGTTGGAAGTAATCACTAAAAAATACTTCATTTGTTAGAAGGGAAAAAGCTTTATTCTATAAAAGTGAATTCAAAAAGGTCTCTTTTTGGGAGGGGTGGCTGAGTGGTCTAAAGCGAACGACTCGAAATCGTTTGACAGGAAACTGTCCGTGGGTTCGAATCCCACCCTCTCCGTTTCCATAGACATGTGTCCATACAATGTTTAAAAACACTAGTCTATGAAATCGATCTGGAGAATTTTAATGAAGTGGATTATTGGGTCCATTTGTTGTATGTAGTGGAATTTGTTGTGGGATATACCAAAATGTTGTGGGATGGAATCGTGTGTTGTGGGATATATGAACCGATTTGGAATTATTGTTCCCATACTTACCACCTATGCTTCATATATACCCGATACATTGTTGGAGAATTTCTCAAAAAACTATGCATTTAAAGGGATCTATATCTATTATTCTTTTTAGATTCATTCGCTTGCAGTTTTCTAATGTGATCTTCTTCCCAATGAGTTTCTGATTTTGACTTTCTTCCCAATAATATTCAGGCGTAAGTCCAATTACTTTGCTTATATCTTTGATTGCTCCTTCAAAATCTATTGTGCTCTCTTTTGCTTCTGAACGCCCGCCATAAAGAATCCAATCGTCGTGAGTAGAGATATCTATTACCTTTGAAAAATCAGAAATAGAATTTGTAAATTGATTTTATATTACTAAAATTGCTTGTATATAAGTGCGGTGCATAAATCTTTCTTTACTATTTTAAAAATTGGAAGTGAATTTTCACCAAAACGAGCACAATATTGAGTATTATTTTCCATTATTCCTTCAATGTATCTGAATTGAAATTCTCTTAGAGTTTCTTTATTAACGCTAATGAATTGGTATGCATTTATGTCTCCATTAGGTGACTTATGTATTGATATTTTTTCTATCTTAGGAAGATTTTTTGAGAAAGTAAATTTGCAGCCTTCTAATTTGTGCCAACTTCCATAATTTGTTTTCCACCCACCGCCTGTCTCTTTACAACTTTTAAGTTCCTTTTGTAAAAGTTTAGGATTTAGCAAGACTTGTGCCTCATATGGAAGAGAAGAGATAGGCTGAAGAATTGGCTCAGCTGGCTCTTCTTGTTTTAACGTTTCTGCATTTTTTGCGCACCCAACTAATAGTGGAAATAGCAATATTATACTTATTTTGTTTTTATTAAATATACTTAATCTTTTCAGGATAATTGTAATTATTGACATTTAGCTTAAGCGAACGCCTTGTCTAGTTTATCTAGTGTACGCGAACTTATTTATCTAGTCAATCTAGTAGAAGAACTAGTTATACTCTTATATGCTTGTTTTGCAGAGAGAAGTGCTAAATCAAGTATTTTGATTATTTAAGATTTGATTTTTAAAAATTGAGGGAAAAATAGGTGAGTGATTTCGGTATAGATCAAAACAAGAAAAAATGCATAAGGGATATTGGTATATCTTGTCTCATGAAATCTAATGCAAGTTCAAAGATCCTCAGCTAGAAATACACTCCCCCTTCCATTCCATTGATATCAGAAGGCATCCTATTTCTAGAAAGGAAAAAATTTATTGTTAGTGACCATAAAAAAGGGTTTGGGTCGAAATAGCTGCAAGAGTTATTGTTAGATAATTTTTTTTAGTTAGATATTATTATTCATGATTAAAATTATAAATGCTAGAAAAGAAATTTCTTCTTTTAGCGCACATTGAAAATATAGTTATTTAATTTCTTTATGGATGGTCATCTTATTGAGTTGAGGACAGAACTTTTTAAGTTCTAACCTTTCAGTTGTGTTTCTCCGATTCTTTTCGGTGGTGTATCTTGAAACTCCAGGAGAGCGCTTTTCTGAAGCTGGAGCTGTACGACACTCAGTACACTCTATGGTGACTACTATCCTGGTACCTTTCTTTGCCATGAATATGCTTTCCGCTTTAGGAGAGTATTAATATTAATTATAATCCTACTACTTAATAGGTTGATTTTAAAAGACACTACTGAATTCAATTCTTGTTGTTGCGCATGATAATAAAGTGCAAATAATACGAGCTGTATGTTGTAGGGTATAAGAGGAAAGGTTGTAGGGTATTTTTAAATGTCTCTGAGGGATAGGGATCTTAGAGAATTAAAAGCTAAGAATAGGAGGTATAAAGTTTCTGTTGGGAATGGAATCTATGTTGAAGTTTACCCTAATGGTGGTAAATATCTACTATGGAAATATCATTTTCCTTCTGGGAGGAAGGGGCAACAAAGATGGTATCAAATTGGACCATATGGAAATTCAGATGGTCAATGGACAATCAAAAATGCTCAAGAAGAGAAAGATAGATTAGATGTTCTTAGGAAGGAGGGAATTGATCCAAGGCTTAATAAATTATCGTTAAAGGTTAAGCGAAAATCACAATTGATTTGTTCAAATAATTCTATAAACCCTGTAAAAAATCTCGCCAATATAAAAGAGAAAATTATTGCGGAGCTTATAGAATTCAGAGACATTTCTAATGATCTTGGCAATCAAGTTGTTGAAAAGGATCTTTGCTATATAATTCTTGGTCATGAAATAGATCAAAAAACATTTGAATTATCAACTTCTGGTAAAAATCGGTGTAAAGTACTTGCTCAACAAATAAAATCATCACTAACTAAAAAATATTGCGTGTTTTTTATGGGATTAGGCAGACTACAAGGTAAATGTAAGTTATCAATATCAGAATGTATGTTTAAATATTTTTCTGATAATTATTTTATTCCTGAGCAGTATGTTCTTGAAAAGAGATCATTAGATACTGTTGGTGATGCTGTCTTCTCTTATGAACTTCTCAACTTTATTGGCTTTACTAAACATGTATGTGTCGTAACATCTGATTGGCATTTGAAAAGATCTAAAGTTATTTTTAAGAAAATATTTGATTCGAGATTTAAGCTTTCTTTTTGTGCGACTTCGGAATTAGATGATATGGCAGAAATGGATAAAATCAAGATAAATAATAATGAAGAAAAGTCTATTAAATTATTTAGAAAACAATTTAAAAACTATAATCCTAAACAATTATGCGCATCTAAATTTCTTAAGATTAATCATCTTCTTTATAATAAGAACTAATATGAAGTTAACTCATCTAAACCATAGTAGTGTTATTTGTGAATCTGATGATCAATTATTGATAACTGACCCTTGGATGTTCAGTAATGCTTTTCATGGCTGGTACCAATCCCCTTATCCACACTCATGTACGGTTAAAAAGATTTTACCTTCATCAGGCAAGTTATCTCTTGTAGTTCTTTCACATGCACATGATGACCATGTTGATGATATTTTCCTTTCTCAACTTTTAAGAGAAACGAAGGTTATAATTCCAAAGATTAGAAACCATAGCTTTGTAAACAGAGTTTTAAATTCTGGAATAGATGAAGAATGTATAATTGAAGTTGATGATAAGGGTGTTAGCATAGGGAACTATTTCATTTCATCTTTTTTTGATGGCTCTTTAAGTAAAGAAGACTTTATATTTACTATTTCTTGTGGAGACTCTTTTTTTATACATGCTAATGATAATTGGCGAGAATTTTCTGAAACAACGAAAGATTATATTAAGGAAAAAATCTCTATTAGTAGATCAAGTAATATTGTATTGATGGCTCAGGTTGGCTTAGCAGATTCTTATCCCCTATTTTATAAGGGTTTCCCCTCATCTAAGAAAAAAGATATAATTTCTAGTAAAATAGAATATATGTGTGAGTCTTTAATATCTAATTGTTCTAAATTTGGAATTAAGACCGGTTATGCATATGCAAACCAAAGTAGATTTACAAACGATTTTCTAATTGATGATTTAGACTTTGATCCGTATTTACTTAGAGATCAAATTATTAATAAATACTCAAAACATATAAAACAGTTGTACCCTTCAGATCAAATTATAAATGGGCAACATATAATTGCTGATGGAAGCCAAGAATCAATAATCCAGGCTAGACTAAGAAAATTTCAGCAATTATATTCGAAATATAAAGATTCTAAAACCGCTAGGACTTTGAACGTTGAATTTAGATTAATTGATGATATTAAAAAGAAAAAAGATACTATATTCTTATATGCTCCAGCTAATATATGGAATGATATTTTAAATGGTACGATAAATTTAGAGTCTATAATCACAGGTGGAATGGGATTTATAGATAAACCAGAAGATTATAATATGAAAAATGAGTACTTATTATTATCTAGTTGGGCTTATATAAATCAGATTAAGGCCAAGAAGGAACTTAATCTGCCTTAGTATTCAGCTGATTGATTTAGGGAATACAAATAAAATAATTAATTACATTTAATATTTTCTAAAATATACTTATTTATATTCTGCTCAGTTTTATGTAGTTTGAAATAGCATTTTTTGAAAAGACTTATGCTTTTAACATTTTCTTTTTTTATTTCTGCAATTATAAGTTTTATATCCCCAACTTCTTCTGCTAATCTTTTCACTGCTTTTTTAAGTAAAATCTCTGCATAGCCTTTCCCTCTGTAAACAGGTGCAATAGTTATACTTATTGTATAGGTACTTTGATTAGAGTCTTCTTTTTCAAAACGAACAATTCCCATTGATTTATTATTCAATTCTCCAATATATATTATTTTATTCTTATCAATGAGAGCATTTTTAAACCATTGCGAATGTTCATTCCAGTCGATTGCCTCAGTATTTTTAGACATCCTTCTAGTTAAAATCTCATTTCTCCATTCCCAAACTTCTTTCTTATGAGAGTTATTTAATTTAGATAGTTTCATTTGATAATTAATCTAATGATACTTCCCCCATAATCATACTTAGCTCAAATGCCTCCCCATATTCTATATCTCTTGACGCTCTGTGCCCAATTATTTTGTTTATATATTTAGGTAATAAGCCTTTGCCTGGTCTTATTGATCTAACATTATCAGTTGTTATCAACTCACCTTTATTTATTTTTTTAACAACATAAATTGATCTTCTGTTTTTTAATACAATTGATTCTGAATCTGTAGGTTTGAATGCCGGAGTTCCTTTGGCAATATTTGCTGACTCGCAATCTTGTACTAGTTTTTCTAATTCTTTAGGTTCTATTGAGAATTCACTATCCACTCCTCCTTTAGAACGATCAAGTGTAAAATGTTTTTCTATAACAGAAGCGCCTAAAGCGATTGCTAATGTTGGTATAAATGTACCTTTTGTATGATCAGATAGACCTGTAATAACATTAAACTTTTCTCTAATTTCACATATTGTAGACAGGTTGGCCTCTTTAATAGGAGCTGGGTAAGAAGATGTACAATGAAGAACCACTATTTGATTAGCACCCTCTAAATTAGCAGTTTTAATCGCTTCTTCTATTTCAAATAGAGTTGCCATACCAGTTGAAATTATAAGAGGTTTTTTCGTCTTTGCCATTTTTTTGATAAGCTCCAAATCTATTATTTCCGGTGAGGCTATTTTATATATAGGATTATTGAGGGATTCAAGTAGATTTACAGCTGTGTAATCGAAAGGAGAAGAAAATAAAGTGATTCCTATTTTTTTAGCATATTCAAACATCTCTTGATGCCATTCCCATGGAGTATGAGCTTCTTCATAAAGTTCATATAATTTTCTCCCTTCCCATAAGCCATCTTTTATTATAAATTCAGGTCCATTATGATTAATTGTAATAGTGTCTGGAGTATAAGTTTGAATCTTTACAGCATCAGCACCACATTCATTAGCAGTCTTTATTATTTTAAGAGCATTTTTTATACTGCCATTATGGTTGCCTGACATTTCTGCAACTATATATGGTTTATTGCCTTCTCCTATTTTCTTTCCATCTATTTCAATAATAGAACTATTAATTCTAGTCATTTAGTAGAAAAGGTAGAAAAAATCATTTTAAGTTCTATAGTCCAAGAGTAGCAGTGAATTGTTTAATTTGATATATTAATATAATGATCAAATTAAATTCAACTAAGATTAGAATAATAAAGCTTAGAATTGATTTTAGATTCTTCTTAGGACTATTCTCTTTGGATCGTTTAGCTCTATCGATTTAGCACTTTTGTAAATATTAAAGTGATCTATCTATATAATTCTTTTAGGGTTTAATGCTTTTAACTTTGATTTTTTCATTTAAGTACACTATTAAGCTTTTTAATATTAAATCAGTAAATTTTCCATTATTCTAATATAGGAATCTTGTTATATTAAAATCTAATTTCAGAAGACATGAGTAATCAGATCAATTACAACGATATTCCCTTAATAGATCATATTAAGAAGTTGTACCCTTATTGCAGGTCTCTTACAGGTGATGGTGCCAGAGAAACATTAAAATATTTTGAGAAATATCACCCTGAATACAATAGGTTGGTTTTCCCTTCGGGTACTAAGGTATTGGATTGGGAAATACCTTATGAGTGGAATATCCAAGATGCATATATTGAACATTTAGATACTGGACAACGTTTTGCAAGATTTAGCAAAGATAATTTACATATAGTTGGATATTCAGAACCTGTTGACAAGATAATTGATTATAAAGAACTATTACCTAGAATTCATACATTAAAAGAACAGCCAGATTGGGTCCCTTATGTAACTAGTTACTATAAAAAATATTGGGGGTTTTGCATGTCGGAATCTGAAAAAAAACAACTTCCAAAAGGTAAATACAGAGTTTTTATAGATTCTACTCTTCATAAGGGAAACCTTGAAATTAGCCATGCTTTATTAGAAGGCCAATTAAGTCAAGAAATCCTTTTCACTTCTTATATTTGTCATCCGTCAATGGCAAATAATGAATTAAGTGGCCCTGTCGTTTTAAATGCATTAATGTCTTATATTAAAAAGACATATAAAAGTACTAAATATACTTATAGATTTATTATGGAACCTGAAACTATTGGTAGTATTGCATATCTTTCTTTATTCTCTAATACTTTAAAAAATAATGTAATTTGTGGTATTAATTTAAGTTGTGTAGGAGATAATAGAGGTTATTCCTATGTACAGACACCATATAATAATACTTTGGCTGATAAAGCTTTAAGGTCAGCTCTTTACCAATTAGATAACGTTAAGGAGTATAGCTTTTTACAAAGGGGATCAGATGAAAGACAGTACTGTTCACCAGGAATAAGACTTCCCGTATGCACATTTTGTAGAACTAAGTTTGGAGAGTATCCTGAATATCATACTAACGCTGATAATTTAAATGTGGTCAATGAGGAAGGTTTGCAAGGAGCTTATAGTGTTTTAAAAAATATAATAGACTCATTTGAAATAGGTCTTTATCCTAAAACGAAAGTTATAGGTGAACCTCAATTAGGTAAGCGAGGACTATATCCAAATATTTCAGAGAAGAACGCATATCAAAAGGTGAAAATAAGAATGAATTTATTAGCATATAGCGATGGGAAAACATCTATATTTGATATTTCTAGCTTTATAAAATGTAGCTTAAATGAACTTTTGATTGAATATAGAAATCTTAAGAATAATGGATTAATAGAATAGTCTAAGCTTAATAATCTTTGATATATTACTACAATAATGAGCTTAAATCATTATAAATACGCTTTAACTCATTATCACTTAATCCAGGAAATATTGGAAGCGACATGGCATTGCTTGAGTATTGTTCTGCTTTTGGAAAAAGTCCATTCCTAAACCCATATTCTTTATAATAAGGTTGAAGATGTACAGGTGTGTAATGAAGCTGTACACCAATATTCTTTGAGCGCATTCCATCAAAGACTTTTCTATGGTATTCTTGATTTTTATTATTTAATCTAATAATAGCTAGATGATGAGAAGACTTAATATTGTCTGGCACCTCTAGAAAATATAATGGTAAATCTGAAAAGATATTCTTATAACTTTTAAAAATACTTTGTCTTTCTGAAATAAAATAATCTAGCCTCTTAAGTTGACTTAGACCTAACGCTGCTAATACATCAGTCATTCTATAATTGAAACCTAATAATTGTTGCTCATAGAACCAACTATTAGCTTTTTTATTGATGAAATCATTTTTATTTTTGACAATACCATGACTACTTAAGAGTCTTAATTTTTTAGCAAGAAGACTATCATTAGTCGTAGCAAGCCCACCTTCTGCACTAGTAATTATTTTTACTGGATGCAAGCTGAAAACAGTGATATTACTGAATTTACAACTTCCTACAGGATATTCCTTATAAAAACCTCCTATTGCGTGACTTGCATCTTCAATGATAGAAAAACCATATTCCTTAGAAAGTTTATAAATAGTTTGCATGTCACAACTAGTTCCAGCTAGATGAACAGGGATCACTATTTTTGGTAATTGGTCTTGTTTTTCAGCTTCTTTTAGTTTTTTCTCAAGCTCATCTGTAGACATAAGACCTGTTTTTGGGTCAATATCAACAAAATCAATCTCAGCACCACAATATCTGGCACAATTAGCTGAAGCTACAAATGTGATAGGGGTTGTCCAAAGAATATCTCCTGGATTTAGATCTAAGGCTAAGCAGGCTATATGAAGAGCACTTGTGCCACTATTAACGGAAACAACATATTTACAAGATACTTTGAGTGATGCTTCTTTTTCGAACTCCCCAGTAATTGGCCCTTGTGTCAGGTAATCGCTTTTTAAAACCCTAATAACACTATCAATATCATCTTGACTAATATTTTGACGTCCGTATGGGAGGAATGGCAGATTCATAATCTATTGTAGTTACCAATGGAGATAAACAAAAGAACAGTGGTTTGATCTTTAATAGCTTACAGCTTCAATTAGAATTAGATTTTTCGAGTTAGAAGAAATTGTAGATTTTAGTAAGAATATTTTCAATGGAAGCTATTTAATTATAATTACCCATTAATTCCTGTTAGAAAGCTTACTCTGATAGAAGTTAAAATAATTCCTATAAAAATAGGTAATAAAAAAATAAATCCAAGACTATCTTTTTTAGCTAATTTCTTGGAAATAATATCTAGACATTTTAAAATACCAATTGTGAATAGAAATGAAAAAACAAATGAATATCCTTGTAGATGAACAGCTGATCCTTGTTGGAATAACATTATATATAAAATGAAAGACCAGCTTATAGGGAGTAAAAGCCATCTAGAATTTATATCACTTTTAATAAGTATAAAGATTCCAACTATAGAAAATAAAGAAATTATCGTTAATCCTGAGATCGACATAATGCAGTTGAAAGATGCAATATTTCTCATTAATATTGATAAGTCTTGGTTGCTTAAGCAAACACTTAATCTATTGCCTCCTAGGAATTGTAAAGAGCTGAGGAACCCACCATGATGAATGTTTTGATAACTGTCAATACCTATTCTAAATAAAGAACTAGAACCATTATGAATAATTCCAAATGTTGAATATTTGGCAAGATTTAGTTGAGTGAAATATATAAGAGTAGGGAGTAGAAGCACCAATTTATAATAGATGCCTTCATTATTCTTTGATAAATAGGGAGGCATTACCTCATTTAGCCTTTGTTTACTTGAAATATTTAATTTTACAAAAATGTATATAATTATATTAAAACTAAAAATAAAAAATGACCATATAAAATTGCATAACCCAGCAATTAATATACTTATCAAACCTAATTTATTTTTTTTATATCTGAATAATAATAATGCTGTAAGCATAAACCCTAGGTAAGGGACATCAGACCAGGGTGCAAGCATCATTCTGTAAGTCCAAGGTGCAGTTATAAATAATATAAATGCTTCTGAGCTAATAATTATATTACTATTACTCTTCTCCTTACCTAAGATAAAAATAGCTAGCTCTGCAACCAAAATTCCAACTGAACTTATAAATAAATAATCTAAGAATGGACCATATTGTACTATTTCCATATTTGGCAATATCTTTATTAAGGGTATGTAGTGAAGATAAGTAATTGCAGGAACTAAATATAAATATAATTGAGTTTCTCCTAGTGAATTTATATCTATTTTTTCCCAGGAAGTAAGTCCAAATTTTAGCAAATAGTTATTATTAAATATATTTTGAACAGCATTAATCACCCTATCTTCATGAAAAGGTCTCCACTCTATACCTAGAGAAGAGTTCGCATCCATTAGTCTATAATAAATTACTGATATTAATATATATATTATAATTCTTACTAGGAGATTATTTGCGTTTGATTTATTAATAAAGTGTTTTAAAAAAATCTTAGGATTGACTTTTATAAATTGAGGATAATTTTTTGAACTCATTTTAATTTGAACAATTCAATTCATATATTCCAATTATATGATAGCAACATCTTTTTTTAGAGAAAAATCCAATAGATTGATTTTTCTTCAGGATAAATTTGTTATTCTTAGCTAAGCTTTTTTTAGTCTCTTTTTCCATAGATCTCAGTAGAAAAATCAAGAGATCCCTTCTCTTTGCTATCTATCAGATTTATTTTAAATCTCTTTTATTTATCTTAGAGGTTGCAATTAAAGATCAATGTTAGTAAAATTTAAAAATATTGATGTATTCATATAAAAAATACGTCATATCATAAGCGAAAACTCTCAACATAGCTTAGACATATTCAAAAAGCATCATGGACCAATATCTTAATGGTAAAAACACTATAAATACTATTAATTCTCCTTTTTCGATTTCTTTAGTAATTGGATGTATTTTTGATGATATAGATATGTGTAAAAAGATTTTGGGTGGATTAGGTCAGAATTTAGATTACCTTGATGAAATTATATGTGTGATAAGCAATGTGCCTCAGGAACAACTTGACGATCTAACTACTCTTCCTGAGAAATTGCAGCTTTCAAAAAAATTGTTTGTTTATGTCTTTAATCAGGTTTTACTCCCAGGAGAAGCGCGCAATTATTGCATTAAACAATCAACCAGTAATTATTTAGCATTTCTTGATGCTAGAACTATTCCTGAGAATAACTGGTTATCAAATGCCTGTGAAATTCTTAAAAGCAATAATAAATTGGCTATTTTAGGTAGGACTAGGTATATATGGTCTTCTACATTTGAGGAATGTTTTATAGCCTCAACTTATGGTCAAAAGGCTTTAATAACTATACCTGGAATGGTTATTAATAAAGCTTTATTTTGTAAAATAGGTTTTTTTATTCCTTCTTTAAGATCTGGTGAAGACGGTGAATGGATAGAGCGAGCTAGATATTTTTCTAAGAAGCTCAAGGATCAGAATATGATTCCCTTAAGATATGAGAATATTAAAGGTAAGACCTTCTTAGAACTGTGTAGAAAATGGTATGAAAATTATTCAAATAATTCAGTAAAATTATTAATATATCAAAAGCAAAGATATCTTTATATACTTTTTTTTGCCGGTCTATTAGTATCCACAGCATTAAGCTGGAATAATAATATCGCAGGTTGGGATCAAGACTATTTTTTATTTATACCTCATATTTCTAAGATTACTGTAACCTCACTTGCCTTAATTTACTTTGCCTTTAGGGTTTTTATTATCCCATTTAAAAAAGGTATTAAGATATTTAAGATTGGCCCAAAGAAAATAATATTTATTTTTCTTATTAGCTTTACTCTTGATATTATTAAGACGCTTGCTTTCTTTAGAGCAAGTATAAAATCAGACTCTGGCTAATTTAGTTATGCTTTTTTATATAACTTTCTAAATTTTAATAATAATTACCAATATGGATCATAGGAAAAACTAACTTTATGTAATAGCTTATTAGACTTAGGAATGTTGCTGATACAAGCCCTGACGACTTTTCCATTTACTTCGATTTCACATGCACCACAGCTACCAGTAAGGCAACCAGTCGGTATGCTAATACCAGCTTTATTGGCTTCCGCTAGCCAATCACCTCCTACGTTGGCAATAGAAAAAACCCCATTAGGCCATTCAATTTTAACTCTATCTTCTTTCATTCTTTCAGAACGGGTTCTAGATTAATATGTTTTTCAAAAGCATCAGTTAAGCGATTGATAAGCTTCTCTCTTTTTGCAGTATGATTTTCATTAATTAAAGGTAATTCTTTTAGATTTTGTTTTATTCTTATTCTATTTATCCACATTCTCCTCCACTCACCATTTTCAAATATTCCATGAAGATATGTACCGGCTATGTTTAATTGACTTTGATTATTGCTTACCCAACCTAAGGAAGATTCTTCACACAAAGAAGAAATTTCTTTTCTTTCAGAATCTATCGGTTCGCTGATCCCATGATGAATTTCGAAACCAGAGATAGTTGATTGATTTGGCCAATAAGCAAGTATATTTTTTGTTGATAAGGTTTTCTTAGGTTCAAATATTGTTTTGATTGGTAAAAGATTTAAACCCTCAAATTTATATTTATAGTTATCTTTGTAGGTTTGTTCCAAACAGTGAGGATCTTCTAAAGTTCTACCTAGAATTTGTAAGCCTCCACATATTCCAAAAATTATTCCTCCAGATAGGGCATATTTTTTTATTTGATCACCAAGTCCACTGGATTGAATCTTTTCAAGGTCTTTGAGAGTTTGTTTGCTACCAGGAATAATTATTGCATCAGGATTACCTAAAAAGTCACCAGGTTTAACCCATGTTAATCGAATATTAGGTTCTGCTTCTAAGGGGTCTAAATCTGAAAAATTACTAAGATAGGGAAGCTTAATAACTGTTATTTTAGTTTCAACATTTTCTTTAATTGCTTTCCTTTCCAGTAAATCTAATGAGTCTTCTGGCGGGAAAATTTCGTTCAGCCAGGGCATAATTCCTAATACAGGTATTCTTGATTCTTCTTCTATCCATTTTCGACCTTGGTCAAATAATGATATATCTCCGCGAAATCTATTAATAATAATCCCTTTAATTAAAGCTTTCTCATTAGCTGAAAGTAATGCAAGAGTTCCTATTAATTGAGCAAATACTCCACCTCTTTCAATGTCAGCAACTAATATACAATTTGCATTTAAATGCTTTGCTAATTTTAAATTAGTTAAGTCTCTATGTTTGAGATTTATTTCTACTGGACTTCCAGCTCCTTCTAAGATTAATCTACTATTTTTAAAAGAAGATTGGATATCTTCTAGCCCTTTATTAATAGCTTCCCAGCCTGGCATGAACCAATCTTTGTAATATCTAGCTGCTGTTGTAGTCCCCATACTTTTTCCAAGATGTATTACCTCGCTTAGAGAATCTCCTTGAGGCTTTAAGAGAATAGGATTCATTGCAGAAGTAGGTTCTAGTCCTGCTGCCCAGGCTTGAACAGCTTGTGAATAAGCCATTTCGCAATTATTTTTATCTAACCATGCGTTGTTGCTCATGTTTTGACCCTTAAATGGCACAGGAGTTTCTCCTCTTCTAAGGAGTAATCGGCAAATTGCTGTTGTAATTAATGATTTACCAGCTCCACTAGAGGTTCCTAGAACCATTAGTGAGTTAGGGTTGTTTATAGAAGTAATCACGATGTAAACAAATTTCTTAATATCCAATTTCTTATTAATTCATAGGCTGAAGCTTTTTGATTGGCTAAATCAGGTTCGTTTTTCAGAATAAAAGTCCCTAATGGCGTAAGACGAACTTTCGATGTTAAACCTTGCCCATCCACTTCTCTTCGAAGAATCCCAATTTTTATTAACCAGAGAAAGCAAGCTTCTATTTTTTCTGGATTTGTAAAACTAAAGAGATTTCTTGAAATATATTTCTTTTTCATTTGTAGAACTTTACTTGCTGATAAACCAGAAACCTCTGCATCTTTATAAAACTCTGTCGAGAGAGAAAGACACTTTATAGCTCTTTTGCTTCTATTAATAATATGCTTATCAAATAAATCCATTTCATTTTTTTGTGTTAATACTTGCTTCTGCTTCTAAGGCTCGAAGGAGTTTACTCAATCAGTTAAGCATTAATTTTGAAGTAATGGTTAGTAATATTGATGAAGAAAATTCTCAATTTAGAAATATAAAGGATTTGGTTCAACGTCTTGCTATTGCAAAAGCTCAATTTGTTCAGTCTGAAATTGAAAGTAATTATAATGATCTATCAAAAAACAAAAAAATATTAGGAGTTTTGGGATGTGATTCTTTATTTGAATTTAATGGCGAGATTTTTGGCAAACCAAAAAACGTTTTCGAAGCTTCTCAACGTTTGAAGATGATCTCATCTCAAAGTGGAGTTTTACATACTGGACATTGCTTGGCTTATAGAAGAATAAATAAGGCTAACAAAAGAGAAGAAAGTTTTGAAGGTCTTATTAAAGGTGTCGTAAGTACTTCGATTGATTTTTGTGAGATAAGTGATGACTTTATAGATTATTACGTAAATACCTTGGAACCTTTAAAATGTGCAGGGGGCTTTTCTATAGATGGGAAAGGTTCAACTATTATAAAAGGAATAAATGGTTGCTATAGCAATGTTCTTGGACTTAGTTTGCCTTGGTTATGGGATTCTTTAGATAAAGCTTCTATTAATACATATGGATAAAGTTTTGGGGCAATAAGTTTTTACAAATACAATTTAATTGCATAAAAAAAAGCCCTCAAAATTATTGAGGGCTTTTTTTATTTAGATTTTTTAATCTAGATCAGACATGGAAAGGGCAGGTTCGGTTTTGCGATCAATACCTTTCTCAAAACCACCAGCAGCAGCTCTAGCACGGCCAGCATGCCAAAGATGACCAATAAAGGTAAACCATCCTAGGAAGAAATGAGCTGAAGCAAGCCATTGACGAAGGTTAACGAAGTTAACTGCGTTTGGCTCTGTAATGATT
The DNA here is from genome assembly GCF_027359415.1 of Prochlorococcus marinus str. MIT 0918. Lineage (NCBI taxonomy): Bacteria > Bacillati > Cyanobacteriota > Cyanophyceae > Synechococcales > Prochlorococcaceae > Prochlorococcus > Prochlorococcus marinus. The sequence goes on along the minus strand of NZ_CP114780.1, from coordinate 636,602 downwards.
CCACCAACAGAGTTGATAGAAGCATTAGGAGCATGAGTCATATACTCAGCTGCTCTTCTAACTTGCCAAGGCTGAATATCATTTTGGATTTTATCCAGACTTAGACCATTTTCTCCTCTTAGTGGTTCAAGCCAAGGGCCTCTGAAATCCCAGAAACGCATTGTCTCCCCACCAAATATGATTTCTCCTGTTGGAGAACGCATTAGATACTTACCTAATCCTGTAGGTCCCATTGTTGTGCCAACATTGGCTCCAATTCTTTGGTCTCTTACAAGGAAAGTGAAACTTTGGGCCTGAGATGCCTCAGCATTGGTAGGTCCATAGAATTCAGATGGATAGGCGGTGTTGTTAAACCATACAAATGTAGAAGCATAGAAGCTTGCTACACACAATCCACCTAATGCATAACTTAGTAAGGCTTCTCCATTCCAAATGAAAGCTCTACGAGCCCAACCAAAAGGTTTGGTTTGCATGTGGAAATGACCACCTAAAAGTTGGATGATGCCTAGGTAATAATGGCCACCGACGATATCTTCAACAGAATTAACTCCAACCATATTTCCTCCACCACCCCAAGGGGTTTGGAAGAGATATCCAAAGATAATTCCTGGATCTGTTGTTGGAGTTATTAAACGTACCTCTCCTCCACCTGGAGCCCATGTGTCATAAAGACCTCCAAGGAATTGCCAGTTGATAGCAAAAGCAAGTGAACCTAATCCAAGAACACATAAATGACGTCCTAGAATGGTTGTCATTTGATCTTTGTCTCTCCAGTCAGTGGAGAAGAATGGGAATTCTTCTTCTAATTTTTCTGGACCTGCAAGGGAATGATAGATACCCCCAAAACCAAGAACTGCTGAAGCAATTAGATGTATAACACCGGCTTGGAAATATGGCATTACATCAACAACTTCTCCACCTGGTCCAATGCCATAGCCAAACATAGCTACATGAGGAAGGAGGATTAATCCTTGTTCCCACATTGGCTTGTCAAAGGTGAAATGACTCACCTCGTAAAGCATCATTGCTCCTGCCCAGAAGACCATAAGTCCTGTATGAGCAATGTGGGCTCCTAGTAGTTTCCCAGAAAGATTGATTAAACGAGCATTGCCTACATACCAGGCATAACCAGTTTCTTCAATGCTTTGGTTAGGAGCTTTTAAAAGATTATTAAAGGGCGTTTCCACGTGGGAGTACCTCCTCAGGGAATACAAAGTTTTCGTGTGGCTGGTCCACAGAAGACATCCAAGCTCTCATACCTTCATTTAAAAGTATGTTTTTGGTATAAAAAGTTTCAAACTCAGGATCTTCAGCAGCTCTGATTTCTTGGCTTACGAAGTCATAGGCCCTTAAATTTAGAGCAAGCCCAACTATGCCTATGGCTGCGCACCACATACCCATTACAGGTACAAAGAGCATCAAGAAGTGAAGGAATCGTTTGTTTGAAAAAGCAATACCAAATATCTGACTCCAAAATCTGTTAGCAGTAATCATGGAGTAAGTTTCTTCTTCCTGAGTAGGATCAAAAGCTCTAAAAGTAGTGCTCTGAGTCTTTCCACCTGTATAAATACTGGTGTCTTCATAAAGAGTGTTCTGAACTGTTGCACCGTGAATTGCACAGAGCAAAGCTCCACCAAGAATTCCAGCTACACCCATCATGTGAAATGGATTTAGCGTGATGTTATGGAAACCTTGAATAAAGAGAATGAATCGGAAAATAGCTGCCACCCCAAAAGAAGGAGCAAAAAACCAGCTGTGTTGTCCTAAAGGATATATAAGGAAACATGCTGTAAAAACAGCTATTACAGCAGAAAAGGCTAGAGCGTTGTAAGGCCTAATACCTACAAGTCTTGCAATTTCAAACTGACGCAGCATGAAACCAATAAGGCTGAATGCGCCATGGAGAACAACGAAATTCCATAGTCCGCCAAGTTGAAGCCAGCGAACAAGACTGCCCTGAGCTTCTGGTCCCCATAGGAATAGAAGACTATGACCCATGGCGTCACCAGGGGTACTAACAGCGGCAGTAAGGAAATTACATCCTTCTAGGTAAGAGCTGGCAACACCATGGGTGTACCAGGAGGTTACGAAGGTTGTGCCTAAAAACCATCCACCGATCGCCAGATAGGCAGTAGGGAAGAGAAGAAGACCAGACCAACCAACAAATACGAATCGGTCGCGCTTTAACCAGTCATCGAGGATGTCGAACCATCCTCTTTCTTGGGCGCCACCAACAGCGATCGTCATGAGAGCAACGTTGCTGAACTTTTGGGATACGCTCGAGACTTTAACAATTTCAGAACCCTCTCGGGGGAAATTTTTATCAGATGAAATCCGTTGTTGTATTGCTAATCAATCCAAGAAATGAATTTTTACGTTTTTTTTACCCTATTTCATAGACAATGGAATTTACTTATGCCCTGTTATGTCAGCTGATCTTCAGGAATCCCCAAATACGGGAGACCCTTCAGAAACCCTTCTGGAACAATTTGTTAAAGGTTCAAAAAAAACTTCTAATTATATAGTTGCTTCAATGCTGACAATAGGAGGAATTGGTTTTTCATTAGCTTCTATATCAAGTTATTTGGGAAAAGATCTTCTTCCTTTAGGTAATCCTTCAACTTTGATTTTTGTTCCTCAAGGATTATTTATGGGGTTTTATGGTATTTCGGGTACTTTAATTGCTTGTTACCTGTGGGCGTTAATAAGAGTGGATTATGGTTCGGGCTTTAATCGCTTTGATAAGGAAAAAGGTGTTCTTTCAATAGATAGGCAAGGATTTTTTAAGAAAATTACTATTGAAATTCCTATCAATGAAATTCAAGCAGTTAAATTGGAGATTCGTGAGGGATTTAATCCAAGGAGAAGAATAGTTTTAAGACTTCAAGGAAGAAAAGACTTGCCTATAAGTGAAGTTGGTGGGCCTCAACCTCTTCTTTACCTTGAAAAACAAGGCGCTGAGCTTGCTAGCTTTTTAAGAGTTAATTTAGAAGGCCTTTCTAATTAATTGTCATTGACACATAAAAACATGGACTTGCATTTTTTGCGCAAGTTTTTACCTTTGACTTCATTAATTATATTTAATTTATTTGGTTGCTATAACCCAAACAAAAGCTATTATAGTCAATTTTGTAAATCAGTAGAAAATATCTGTTTAAATGGTAAGAGTCGGGTTGAGATGATTACAACTAAAGGGACAATTTTGATAGAGGTAAATTCTGATCTAGCACCAGTAACCTCATCTAATTTCCTTGATTTAGTTGACAAAGGTTTTTATATTGGAACTACTTTTAATAGAGTAATCAAAAAGCCATTTCCTTATATTATTCAGGGTGGGTATAAAAGTAATAATTTTATTTTCGATCGACAAAACAATTTTGGCAATAAATTAATTAATAATAAAAATCGAATTTTTAGAACTATACCTCTTGAGATAAAGTTAATTAATGAAAAATACCCTCGATATAATCAACCTGTTTTAAAAAATGATGATTTTATTAATATTCAACTAACTCATAAAAGAGGGGTTTTAGCAATGGCAAGAACTAAGTTACTAGAGTCATCCTCAATTCAATTTTATATAGCTTTAAAAGATTTACCAGAATTAGATGGAAGGTATAGTGTTTTTGGAAAAGTTCTAAAAGGAATGGCTGTTATAGATTCTCTAGAAGAGGGAGATGAAATATTAGATGTAATTCAGATAAATAAATAATTCCAATATTATATATATTTTAAGCAGGTAAATTATTTAAATTTGAGGATGATTTTAACATCTCAGTGTTAACACCTGATGCTCTTTCTAATGCGACTTTCCCTGTTCTTGCTATTTCAAGTATTCCATAAGGCTTTAATAATTTCTCTAATGCAACTAATTTCCCTGGGTCCCCTACAACTTCTAAAGTAAGAGCATCATCGGAAACATCAACTACCTTAGCCCTGAAAACCTGAACCAAATCAAGGATACTTGACCTTTGTTCGTTTTTTGCGGCAACTTTTAAAAGCATTAATTCTCTTTCTACAGCTGGGAATTTACTTAAGTCGATAACATTTAAAACGTTGATTAATTTGTCGAGTTGCTTCGACATTTGTTGGAGAGTTAAATCATCTCCTTCTACAACCATTGTCAAACGAGATATCCCAGGGGATTCAGCAGGACCAACTGCAAGGCTTTCTATATTGAACCCTCTTCTGGCAAATAACCCTGATATCCTGCTAAGAGCTCCAGATTGGTCTTCTACAAGTACTGAAAGTGTGTGCTTCATATCTTTTATATATACCCTTCTAAATTATTTTTCAACCAATGTAAAACGTATTGGTTAAAGTTTTTAGGAGATTCGTCATGAGGGCAATGACCAGTTCTCTCAATAATTGATAATTGTAACCATGAATGATCTTTAATAAGTTTTTTTCCTATTCGTAAAGGTACAAATTTGTCTTCACTTCCCCATATTATTAGGATTGGCATATGTTTTGGAAAGGATGCTATTCGAGATAGGAGAGAAGGTGCTTTAGAAATTTCATCACGAGTTGACATGCCAATACACATAGAGCGAAGAACCCTTCCAGCACTATATCTTTTAGCAGGTTCAAGAATTATTTGTTTTAAGTCGAAGTCGTTTTTTACCGAGTGAGAATAAGCAGATTGAATAGCAATATCAATTAATTTTGTTTTTATAATAAATCTAACTATTGTTCTTAAAGGTAGAAAATTAAAAAAGGTTTTAATAAAGAAATTTTTGATTTTTAATAGCCACTTGGGTATGGTTAGAAATTTATCTTGTATTAATGCTGGGTCAGGTAATGGAGCTGCAATTACTGCTTTAACAAGGTTTGGATGACAAGCTGCTGTGGTTAATGCTGTTAGGCCGCCAAGAGAATTTCCTAAAAGAACTACTTTCTCATCGTTTTTTGGAAAAACTATTTCTTTTACGAAAGCAGCTACTTGATTAGCCCAAAATATATTATCTAATTTTTTCAGCTTTCTTTGACTAGGTTGTTCAGACTTCCCAAATCCAATTAGATCTAATCCATAGACTTTAAATCCATTTTCAGCCAAAAAACTAGCGTTATATCTCCAATGAGAACTGCTTGCGCCAAAACCATGAAGCAAAATAATTGATTTTTGGTTTTCTTCTCCTAATAGTCTCCAATGACAAAATAATCCGTTCCAATTCCAAAAATGTTGTTCTCCCCAATTTGGGATGTTTTGAGAAGCTATACCATCATTAGCTTCTGCTTGGTTTGCATTCAATGAGGTAGGAGCTAGTTTATTCAAACTATGCTAATAAGAAATTACCCTACCTAAGGTTTTTCCTTTGAAATGAATTTATAACAAACGTTGAATAGTGCTCTTAGCAAATTTCATTTAATTCGCTAGCTAAGCTTTAAGAGTTTATTTTTTTTATTGCTTTTGGGTTAAATAGCTTGGGGATTTATATGGTAGGGGTTTTAATAGATACTTAAATGATATAAATTAATTAAATGGCTTCAGAGATTTTTGGTACTGCTGCAATTTTTTGGGTTTTAATACCTTTGGGCCTTATCGGAGGTGCTTTCCTTCTTAAGGTTCAAGGGAAATGATATCTCTCACGTTATTGATTGCTTACCACTAAGCTTCTGACTGATAATGACCTCTGGAATGAAGGTTTTAATTGTTGGTGGAACTGGCACCCTAGGCAGGCAGATAGCCAAAAAGGCTATTGATGCTGGCTTTCAGGTTAGGTGTATGGTTCGTCGCCCTCGCAAAGCTTCCTACCTACAAGAGTGGGGGTGTGAATTAACTCAAGGAGATTTGCTTAATCCAAAAGATATTGAATATTCTCTTAAAGATATTGATGCTGTTATAGATGCGGCTACTAGTAGACCAGATGATCCTAGAAGTGTTTATGAAACAGATTGGGAAGGTAAATTAAATCTTTATAGAGCATGTGATTCTACTGGAGTAAAAAGAGTTGTATTTTTATCTTTATTGGCAGCAGAAAAATTTAGAAAAGTTCCATTAATGGACATCAAATATTGTACAGAAAGCTTATTGATTGATTCTTCATTGGACTTCACTATCTTGCAAGGCGCTGCTTTTATGCAAGGTGTTATTGGTCAATTTGCCATTCCAATTTTAGATAGTCAACCTGTCTGGATTAGTGGTAATTCAAGTGATATTGCGTACATGAATACAGAGGATATGGCTTCTTTTGCTGTGGCAGCATTAAGTAAGCCTGAAACAATTAGAAAAAGTTTTCCAGTTGTTGGTCCAAAATGTTGGAGTAGTCAGGAAGTAATTGAATTGTGTGAAAAGTTCAGTGATAAGAAGGCAAAGATTCTAAGAGTATCTCCTGCTTTTATAGGTTTAGCTAAGACATTAGTTTCTTTTTTTCAAGCCTCATTGAATGTTGCTGAAAGACTTTCTTTTGCAGAAGTTAGCGGCAGTGGCATTAGTCTTAATGCACCTATGGATGAAACCTATAAGATTTTTGGATTAGACCCTGCTTCTACTACTAATTTAGAATCTTATATACAAGAATATTATGATGTGATTCTCAAGCGACTTAGGGAAATGGAGAAGGATTTAAATAGAGAACAGAAAAAAAAGCTTCCTTTTTGAATAGAGTACTTGAAAAAGGATAGTTTGTTTGTACTATGGGATTTGATTGGTTTTTTTTATGTCAATTAATCAAATTAAAAATTTAAATAGAAGACTTGAGAACCTTGCTTTTGAAGCAACTAAGGAGCTTGACAAGGCATCTGGTACGGAGTTATGGAGAACTATTGGCTTTGAGGCTTTTGATGGCTTACAAGACAGTGATAGAAGGGCAATAGCTAATTATTACTTTGGTCAATTACAGACTGTTAAAGAACTTCAAGAGGTTTTGAGCTAGTAACGATGGATTCTAAAGATACTTTTTAGAATAGAATTAAGGTTAGGTTCTTAAAAAATGTAAATTACGAATGATTGAAACATCCGGAGTTATAGAGAAAGAGCAAGGTAATGGCTTTTATTTAGTCACTCTTGAGCAACCTGAAGGTCATCAATGCTTATGCAGAGCAGCAGGAAAACTCACAAAATTCCGTATAAAACTTCTTGCTGGCGATAAAGTTTTAGTTGAAATTAGTCCATATGATCTTACTCGAGGAAGAATTACTTATAGAGAAAGGAATGCCGGGGCAGGTTCAAAGCCAGGCAATAGGCCAGGCAATAAGCCAGGAGGAGCAAGATCTGGAGGAGGTCGAAGAAGGTAAAAAATAATTTTGAATTAATTTAAAAGTTTATATATTGCTTCTTTAAATACACTTCTTTGTTTGACCCCTTTCCATTCAGATATAAGGTTCTTATTTTTAAAAAGCTGAACAGTTGGAGTTCCATTTACTCCAGCTTGCTTGGCTATATCACTTTCTAAATCAATATCTATCTCAATTCCTTGAGCATTACCTTTTAGCTCTTCAAGAACTCTTTTTAATTGAGGTTTTAATACATGGCATGGACCACAATTTGGAGATGTGTAAATAACTAATATTGGATTAAGACTTTCATGATAAAGCTTTCTTAATGCATAACTTCCTTTTTGCCATAGAGCTTTGGGGTTGAAATTTTCTTTTGTTGATAATTGAACCTCTTCTTTTTTTTCTATTTTAGATGGCTCAATAGATTCTCTTTTGATTAAAGAAGAAAGATTTGTTTTGGCAAGCCATCTTTCTGCCGCTAGTGCGGCTTTGCATCCACTGCCTGCTGCTGTAATTCCTTGACGCCATTCAGAATCTGCAACATCTCCTGCTGCGAATACACCATCGATTGAGGTTTCAGGTCTGCCTGGTTTGGTAACGATATATCCATGGGGATCTTTATCAAGAAGACCTTGAACAAGGGTGGTATTAGGGGTGTGCCCAATTGCGTAAAAAACACCTTTTACATAGATTATTTCTTCTTGAGAATTCGATCCTTTTCTAATTTTTAAGCTTGTCAACCATTCCTCTCCTTCTACATCTACTAATTCTGTTTCCCAATGAATTGTTATTTCAGAGTTTGCAAGTACCCGATCAGACATTGCTTTACTAGCTTTTAATTTGTTTGATCTAACTATTAAATGAACATGACTTCCATATTTTGTGAGATAAACGGCCTCTTCACATGCAGAATCACCTCCTCCAACAACTGCTAATTCTTCATTTCGAAATTGAGGAGTTGCTCCATCACATATTGCACAAGCACTGATTCCTCTAGACCAATACTTTTTTTCATTTGGTATTCCTAATTTATTGGCTCTTGCCCCGGTAGCAATTATTAAAGAGTGGGTATTAATGGATTTTTCTAAGGTTTTAATTTGAAATGGTCGTTGACTAAGATCAACTGCTTCTGCATCTAGTTCTAATAGTTTAGTTCCCCATCTAATAGCTTGAGATTTGATTAAATCCATTAATTCTGGTCCCATGATTCCATCTGGGAAACCTGGGAAATTTTCTACAAAGGTGGTTGTCATTAATTGGCCACCAGGAATGCCTCCGAGTTGAAAACCTGTAATTAATAATGGTTGGAGATTAGCTCTTGCTGCATAAATGGCAGCTGTATAACCTGCTGGACCTGAGCCTATTATTACTAGATTTTCAATTGGTAGTTTTTCTTGTGCATTATCCATAGATATTATTTATATCTCTTAGTTAGATGATTATAGTTATTAAAAAAAGAGTATGTTTGTTTTTTAAAGTTCAAGCAATTCATCTTGATCACTAGTTTCTTCTTTAAGTGAAATCAATTTATTTGGAACTTTAAGCATAGATGAGTCTAATTGAGAAGGATTACTGCCTAGGCATACTATCCATTCACGAAACTCTTGGGTTATTGCATAACTGTCTTCGTAGCGCTCAATACTATCTAATAGTGAAATTCTGCTAGATGCCCAGCAACTAGCAATGTTAATGCGTCTTTCTAGAGGTTTGTCCATAAAGTCCTCCCAATGGCAGATACCTTTGCATAGACATCTGACCTGTTGAGGTATATTTTTTACAAAAAAGTATTTTTCTCTACAAATAGAATTAATGTCTTAATAAATTCTTTATATCTAAAACGTAAACAAAGGGATTTGACTAATAATAAATATTTCCTTAAGACTATTAATCTAGGTTTAAAAGCATTTGAAAATTGACTTTTTCTATTTTTTTAGAGAGATTCAGCATGGTTTAAAAGTAATTTTTTAACTTCAACAATTCCTTCGTGAGCAGCTTTTCTTGCAATATTAAAATCTCCTGTTGACTCGTCTAATAACTTTTCTGCTAATCGATCTAGTAAATCTTCTTTTTTTTCTTCTAGAATAGCCATTATTTCACTTTCTATAAGTGATCTAACAGCTTTTGATCTTAGATGATCTTCAGTTGCTTCTTCGAAGGTTCCTTGAACAAGTTCTTGAATAAATAAACGGTGAACTTCACTACTCCTAAGAAAACTCTCAGTTGCATTGATAATTCCTTCAACTAGTGTTTCATCTGGTTCTGAATTGTTGTCTGCAAGCTTGAATTCCCAATCAAGATGTTTTCTTTGCCAGCCTGATGAATGAAGACTGGGCATAACCGTTTGTGAAAATGTATCTACAGACATTTCGTAGATTCTTTCGGCTAAGCGCTCACACCATTCCCTTCCATGATTTTGGAGGTTTTTTTCCATTGCTGTTCGAGGGATAGCATGTCCTCCATGATGGCTATGACATACACCGTCTGGACACTCGATTGCTTTTAAGCTCATATTCTTTCAGAATATTTAGGTTCTTCTTTCTTGATAGCCATAATCCTTCGTAAGGAAAAGCTTTTTTCAACAAAAATCCTGGTCTTCGAACCTTTTAGTCTTAGTCTTTAAATTAAGAATCGATTTTATCTTGCCAAGACTTTTAATTCCGATCGAAACAGCTTTAGGTGAAACTCGTGTTTCGGCTACACCTGAGACTGTTAAGAAACTAATTTCCATAGGCTTTTCCGTCTATTTCAAAAAAGGTGCAGGTGAAAGAGCTGGATTCTCAGACGATAGTTATTTGGCTGCAGGTGCTGATCTCTTCTCAGAAGAAAATGGAGAACTTGTTAATCAGATAGATGTAGTCCTGTGTGTTAATTGCCCTTGCCAAGAATTTTTGTCAAAACTTAAAAAAGGTGTATTAATAGTTGGTTTACTAGCTCCTTATGGGAATACAAATCTTGCTACTTCTATAGAATCAGGTGGTATTTCTGCTTTGTCACTTGAACTTTTGCCAAGAATAAGTAGAGCTCAATCTTCTGATGTTCTTTCTTCGCAAGCAAATATTGCTGGTTATAAAGCTGTGCTTTTAGGGGCAAGTGCTTTAGATAGGTATTTCCCGATGTTAATGACCGCGGCAGGTACTGTTCAGCCAGCAAAAGTGGTCGTTTTAGGAGCTGGAGTGGCAGGCTTACAAGCAATTGCAACAGCTAAGAGGCTTGGAGCAGTTGTTTTCGTTAGTGATATACGACCGGCTGTAAAAGAACAGATTGAATCTTTAGGAGCAAGATTTATAGAGCCTCCAGCAATTGCTGAGGATCCCTCTGAGTCTGGTGGATATGCCACACAAGTTTCAGATGAATTCCTTATTGCTCAGCGTCAAGAGTTGAAGAAACAATTAATAGATGCTGATGTTGCTATTTGTACGGCACAAGTGCCTGGGAAGAAATCACCTCGACTAATTGATGAGGAAATGCTTGATCAAATGAGGTCGGGGTCAGTTGTTGTTGATCTTGCCGTTTCTCAAGGTGGAAATTGTTTTGGAACTAAACCTGGAGAAACAATTTTAAGAAAAGGAGTCAAACTAATAGGAGCATCAGATTTGCCATGCACTGTCCCTAATCATGCAAGTACTCTGTTCGCAAGGAATTTATTGGCTCTCTTGGAACCTTTGATGAATGAAGCTGAACTTACACTTAATACTGAAGACGAATTAATAGATGGGGCTTTAATTAGCAAGAATGGTGTGATTCGTCATGCTCACTTAATTAATTCAGGAGGATCTAATTGATGTCTTTTCTTAGCGAGGCTTTTTGGGTGCTTCTATTAGGAAGCCTTCTAGGGTTAGAACTGATTGGGAAAGTACCTCCGACTTTGCATACTCCTTTAATGAGTGGGGCTAATGCAATTTCAGGGATAACAATGCTGGCAGCTCTTACTTTGATAATTAAAGCGGGGAGCAATATTCCATTATTAGTTATGGGGTCTATTTCTCTTGCCTTTGCATTATTCAATGTAGTTGGAGGTTTTCTTGTAACTGACAGGATGCTTGCAATGTTTAGCCGTAAAAAATCACATAAATAAGGAGCAATTTAATGAATCTTTCTGAGATATTGAAATTTGCGATTGATCTCTTAGCAGTACTGTTATTGGCTTTAGGTATTAAGGGCCTGTCAAAGGTTCGTTCAGCGCGTGAAGCCAATCGTTTAGCTGCTATCGCAATGACTCTTGCTGTTATAGGGGTTTTTGTTGATTCTTTTCTTAACTCAAGTATATCTGTAATTTCGTTGATTTGGATAGGTTTTGGTTCTGTAGTAGGTGCTTTCTTGGGAATGCTTGTGGCCAAGAGAGTTTCTATGACAGCAATGCCTGAGACGGTTGCTCTTTTTAACGGATGTGGAGGGATGTCTTCACTTTTGGTTGCTTTGGCTGTGGCTATTTCGCCTTTTTCTAGTTCACCAGAAGAATTGGGAACTCTTTTGGTTGAGAGAATCTCAATAGTAATTTCTATTTTTGTTGGGTCTATAACCTTTACTGGATCTATAGTTGCTATGGCTAAATTGCAGGGTTGGCTCTCAACCCCTGCATGGATGCTAAGTAAAGTTCGTCATGTAATAAATATTGGTTTAGCAGTGTTATCGCTAGTAGCTATAGGCTCACTCTTAAGTGGGAGTGGAAGTGGAATTTGGTTATTAGTTATAGGCTCAGCTGTTTTGGGGATAGGAGTGACATTACCTATAGGTGGTGCTGATATGCCAGTAGTTATCTCATTATTAAATAGCTACTCTGGTGTAGCTGCAGCATCAGCAGGATTTGTTGTAGGTAGCCAACTCTTGATCGTTGCTGGTGCAATGGTTGGGGCAGCTGGTTTAATTCTTACGCAGGTAATGTGTAATGGTATGAATAGATCTTTGATTTCAGTCCTTTTTGGAGGTGCATTAGGTTCGACAATATCCTCGGGAGATAGTGATTCTGGTGAATATAAAAACATCACTAGTTGTAGCGTTGAAGAATGCGCTTTAACCCTTGAAGCTGCAGAACGGGTTGTAATAGTTCCTGGCTATGGTTTGGCTGTAGCACAAGCCCAACATACGCTTAGAGAAGTTACTAGAGCTTTAGAAGGGAGTGGAATAGAAGTGGTTTATGCAATTCACCCTGTTGCTGGCCGTATGCCTGGGCATATGAATGTTCTTTTGGCAGAGGCAGATGTCCCTTATGAACAATTAAAAGAAATGGATGTCGTTAACCCTGATTTTCCAGCCACTGATGTTGTATTAGTACTTGGTGCAAATGATGTTGTTAACCCTCAAGCAAAAAATGACCCAACATCTCCATTGTATGGAATGCCAGTTCTAGATGTTCAGGAAGCTAGAACAGTATTTGTGGTTAAAAGAGGAATGAGTGCTGGATATTCAGGTATAAAAAATGATCTTTTTGATTTGTCAAATACCTCTATGGTTTTTGGGGATGCCAAGAAAGTATTAGGGGAACTCTTATTGGAATTAAAGGAATTAGGTATTAGTGGTAAAGCTTGAACATTCGGGACTTATTCCTCAGATTGGGATCACTCCTTTTAAGGAGCGTTTACCTTGGATAGGAGGAGATCTGCAAACACTTAGAGATACTTTTGTTGACGATAGAATTCACCTATCAGATGAAGATCCTATAAAAATTCAAGTACCTTCTAAATTAAATTCGATATCGACTAAAGAGTATTTAATTGCTTTTTTAAATAAACCTCCTAAATCCCAACAGATAAAGGGTTTAGTGTTAATGATTCATGGACTGGGTGGATCAAGTCGTCGAAGAGGTCTAAGGAGGATGGCATTCTCCTTAATTGAATCAGGCTTTGCAGTATTACGAGTTAATCTTAGAGGAGCTTCTCCTGGAAGAGAGTTTGCATCAGGGACATACTCAGCGAATTGTAATAGTGATATATTCCCTGTAATTCAGAAAGCTAGAGACATACTTGATTTATTGATAAAGAAGGAAGAGCTAGTAAGCAAATATAGTCCTCTTTTTGGAGTAGGAATTTCCTTAGGCGGGACGATTCTTTTGAATGCTTGTTTAGAATTTGGTTTATCTTTCAACAGACCTGCTTTAGATGGTTTGGTATGCATAAGCAGTCCTTTGGACTTGGCAGAATGTAGTGCTTCAATTGAGAGAATTCGTAATAAGCTTTATCAAACCTGGTTATTGAATAGATTAATTAGACAAACTCTAGAAGATCCTTTTGGAATTAAAGATTCCGAAAGAGATCTTTTGGTTAGAGAAAGTATAAGAACTTTTCCAAAGATTGCATCTATACGGGCTTTTGATTCGATCATTACAGCCCCTAGATGGGGATTTAAGAATGTAGATATTTATTATAAGGAAGCCTCCCCATTAAAGACATTACTCAGCAGAAATTCTATTAAATTACCAAATACTTTCTTCATTCAAGCCCTTGACGATCCATGGGTTCCTCCAAATGGTGCGAAAACTTTGAAAGAGAAAGTGAACAATAATCAATTATCTTATAAAATGGAAATTCTTTTGACGAATAAGGGCGGTCATAATGGTTTTCATTCTGTGAATGGATGCTGGGGCGACGATGTGGTTAAAAGTTGGCTTCTAAGATGTAGTTCTAGTTCTTAATTCTTTAGTAAAACTTGCCAGAGGTGTTTCTTTTATTATCCATTCTTTAATAGGGTTTCCTTTTATTAGGTGATTAGTAATTATTGCATCTATCCGTTTTGGGGAGACATTTTCGTACCAAATGCCATCTGGCCATATCAAGAGAATTGGACCTGATTTACATACTCTGAGACAATCTACTTTGCTACGTAAAATCATTCCTTTTGGATGATTAGGACTGTCAAGATTTAGATTTTTTAAAATATTTTTTAGTCGTTCCCAACTTTTAATGCCTTGTGTGCTCTTACAACATAATTGCTTTTTAGATGATGCACAAAGCAATAAGTGATAACGCACTTTCGTATTCATTAGTTATAACTTGCCATTGTTATTTGAGATGAGTTTTTTTGTACTTCAGCCCTTACAGCTTTTCGAGCCCAAATGTCAACATCAATCACATCATCAAGTTTAGGGGAAGAGGAAAAGTCTGGCTTGTGATTTTCACAAGCAGCTTCAATGACTTTTGGAATATTTAAAAAATGTATTTTTTCTTTTAGAAATAATGCTACGGCTTCTTCATTGGCAGCATTAAGAACTGCTGGCATAGTGCCACCAGCTTTTCCTGCCGCATAAGCAAGTTCCATACATGGGTATTTTGTAGTGTTTGGTTTATTGAATGTTAATTGCCCTACTTCAGAAAGGTTTAGTCTTTTCCATGGGGTTTCAACTCTTTCTGGCCAACTCATTGCATATAAAATAGGTAGTTTCATGTCTGGCCAGCCCATTTGAGCTAAAACTGAAGAATCTGCTAATTCAATCATTGAATGAATAATACTTTGAGGGTGAACGACTATTTCTATGTTGTCGTAATCAAGACCAAATAAATAATGGGCTTCAATTACTTCTAGACCTTTATTCATTAAGGTTGCTGAATCCACTGTTATTTTTTTGCCCATGCTCCAATTGGGATGGCTAGTAGCATCTTTTACAGTGGCATTTTTTAAATCCTCTGCGCCCCAATCACGAAAGGCACCACCAGAAGCAGTTAATTGAATGTTTCTTAATCCAGGTGTTGGGATACCTGTTGATAGGCGAGCATTCTCAGCCCATGGTGTTCCTTGTAGACATTGAAATATTGCTGAATGCTCAGAATCTGCAGGAAGGAGTCTACTTCCACTACGCTTTAATTCAGGCAGAACAACTGGGCCTGCTGCTATTAAAGTTTCTTTATTGGCAAGAGCTATGTCTTTCCCTGCTTTGATTGCAGCTAGAGTTGGGAGAAGACCAGCACAGCCAACAATGCCAGTCACGACAAGATCGGAATTGCTCCATGCAGCTGCTGTTTGTAACCCTTCATTACCTGCAACTAATTGGGGAAGATTCTTTGGTTTGTCTTTAGGAGGTAATATCTCTAAACGTTCTTTAAGTTCAGGTAAATGAATTTCATCTGCGAGTGCGACTAATTCTGGTTCGTGTTGCTTAATTTGCTCTATGAGTAAATCAAGATTCTTCCCTGCTGTTAAAGCAACTACGGTGAATTCTTCTGGGAATTCCTGGGCTATTTCAAGGGTTTGGGTGCCAATAGAACCAGTTGAACCCAGCACGCTTATGGCTTTCACAATGTTAAATAGTTTTTAATAGTCTCTCACCTGAAGTTAAGTTCTGGAAGGAAAGTTCACGATCTGGGAAATAATTAAAATTAGTCTAGGTTTGAATCCAGTCTGTTATTCCACCAGGCTTATCGGTTAATTCAACCCCTTTAGCTTTTAACCCTTCCCTTATCTTATCTGCTCTAATAAAATTCTTGGAAAGTTTAGCTTCTGTACGTGCTTTAATTGCGGCTTGAATTTCCTCCTTAGTTAATGCATTACTTTGATTAGAGGTTTCTTTCTTAGGCAACTCAGCTTTGAGACCTAGAATATTTGCTAATTCTACGAGAAGTGACCATCTTGAATATAACTCACTCTTTTCTAAATTAGAAATTGACGTGAAGATTTCATGGTCAATTTCATTAGCTAATGACCTCAATGGCTTGGCAAGTTCAAAAAGGATAGCAAGAGCTACAGATGTATTGATGTCATCATTTAATGCATCTATAAATCGTTGTTTATATTCAATAAACCCCTCTTTTAACTGATCAGATTTGTGAAGCCTATTCGTTTGCAAATTCATCTCAGGCTTTGGCCAATTAAGTGTTTGATAACTTGCCTGGCCTATTGAAAGAGCTTTATTAAGTCCTTTCCATCCTGCTGATGCAGCGTCAAGAGCTGTTACCGTAAAATCTAGAGGTTTTCGGTAATGTGCTTGTAAAACAAAAAACCTTAATGTCATAGGAGAAACCCCTTGCTCAAGTAAAGCTCTGATTGTTGTAAAGTTTCCAAGTGACTTACTCATTTTTTGCCCTTCAACATTAACCATCCCATTATGTAGCCAATACCTTGCTAATTTTTTACCAGTAGCCTTTTCAGATTGAGCAATTTCATTTTCATGATGTGGAAAGATTAGATCAGCACCTCCTAAATGAATATCAATTGTTTCTCCTAACTCTTTAAGAACCATTGCAGAGCACTCTATATGCCAGCCAGGCCTCCCTTGGCCCCAGGGAGAAGGAAAGCTTGGTTCATCTTTTTTTGCACTTTTCCAAAGTGCAAAATCAAAAGAGTGCTCCTTACGAGTTTCTTCTTTGATTGTGATACGACCATCTGCATTTAGTTGTTGTTTTGATAGGTCACGTCTACTTAGTTTTCCATACTCTGAATACTTCATAACAGAGAAGTAGACATCACCATCAACTGAATATGCCGCACCCTTCTTTTCTAATTCTTTAATCATTGAACAAATCCCATCAATACACTTTGTAGCTCTAGGCATTCGATCAGGACGCAATATGCCAAGAGCGTCCATATCTAAATAAAATTCAGTAATATTTTTTTCGCTAACTTGTTGCATTGTAGAGTTCTCTTTGGCTGCTTTAGCCAAAATTTTGTCATCAATATCCGTAAAGTTTTGAACAAAAGTCACTTTATATCCTTTTGAAAGAAGAAATCTCCTCAAAACATCCCAAGCTATATAGCTCCTTGCATGGCCTAAATGACATAAATCATAAACTGTGACACCACAGCAGTAAATACTTACTTCCCCTTCTTTCAATGGAGTGAATTCTTCTGTTTGTCTTGTGAGAGTGTTGGTTAACCTTAGGGACACTTGTTTATTAAGAGGTTTTGAGAATGGATCAGTATAATTTGTTGGCTTTATTTTATTACTTAGCGTCCATCCAGTTCTCTCCAAAAGCTGTTTGAACAACTAAAGGGACACTAAGTTGAACTGCATTTTCCATTGTACTAATCACTAGTTTTTCTACTTCCTTTTCTACTGATGGATCTAACTCTAAAACTAATTCATCATGAACTTGTAATAGTAGGTTCGCAGACAAGTGTGACTCTTTGATCTGTGTGGCTAGTTTTACCATTGCGATTTTAATGATATCTGCACTAGAACCTTGAATTGGTGCATTGGCTGCAGCACGTAGTTGTTGAGCTTCCATGCCTGCACGTCTTGCATGATTAAGGTCTATGTCCATTGGGTTTTCTCCTAGAAGTCTGCCCAGTCCATCTTTTTCAAATTGAAAGTATCGCCGCCTTCCTAACAGTGTTTCGACATAGCCTTTGCTTAGAGCAAGTCTTTCTTGAAGCTCAAGAAAGGAAAAGACTTTTGCATATCTTTCTTTGAATCGCTTAAGAAAATCTTTTGCGTCAGCTTGAGAAACACCTGTAGACCTTGCAAAACGTTGGGGTCCCATTCCATATATCACACCAAAATTGATTGTTTTCCCTAGACGTCGCTCGTCTGAGTTTATGGAATCTTTTCCTAAGAGGATTTTTGCAGTTAAAGTATGCACATCATTCCCCTTTTTATAAGCTTCTTGTAAAATTTCTTCCCCCGAAAGATGGGCTAAAATACGCAATTCTATTTGTGAGTAATCAGCGCTTAATAACTTCCAGCTTTCTTGAGGAAGAAAAGCTTTTCTTATTCTCTTGCTAAATTCAGTTCTGATTGGAATGTTTTGTAAATTTGGATTGCTACTGCTTAATCGGCCTGTTGCTGTTACAGCCTGGTTGAAATCTGTATGAACTCTCCCGGTGTCTGCTTCAACAAGTTGTGGGAGAGCATCTACATATGTGCTCAGTAGTTTGCTAATTGTTCGATGTTCTATTAATAGAGGAACTAATGGATGATCTTGTTCTAGTTTCTCTAAGACATTTGCATTTGTGCTCCAACCTGTTTTTGTTTTACGAGATTTTCTTTTGTCAAGAGCTAATCTTTCAAAAAGTATTTGACCCAATTGTTTTGGGGAATTTAAATTAAATTCAGTATCTGCGATTTTATAGGATTGTTTTTCTAAAGTTATTAATGTTGTATTGAGTTCATTAGATAACTTTTTTAAGTATGGGATATCTATACAGATTCCTCTTGCTTCCATATCGGCAAGTATTGGTTCAAGTGGTTGTTCAACTTTCTCTAAGAGATTAATTAGATCTCGACCCATATTTTTTAATTGGACTTGTAATTGAAAAGAAAGCTTTCTAGTGAGATATACATCCATGCCGCAATAAAGGCTTGCTGTTTGAATATCAACGTCTTTAAAAGTTTGATTTTTTTGAACCAGATCGTTATAGCTAGTTGGCGTAATCCCAAATTCTCTTTTTGAGATTTCATCTAAACTATGTTTGTTCGTTGAATTGCAAAGATAGTCTGCAAGAAGAGTATCAAGTGCTACTCCTTCTAATGGGATACCATGATGAAGAAAGATAAGACGATCGTATTTTGCATTTTGAAGAACTTTGGGGTGTTTAGAACTTGATAGCCACGGGGTAAGAGTTGTTATTACATCTAGTAGGGGTAATTGTTTGTTTTCTTTTCCGATTTGTGATGACTCTAAAGAGTTGTGTTTTAACGGAATATATGCAATGTCATCTAAAGCATCTCCCCAGCAAAAACCAATTCCAACCAGCTCTGCTTTAAATGGGTTTAAACTTGTTGTTTCTGTGTCAATGGCGACCGGAGTGCTTTCAAGTGTGCATTGCATTAATTTGTTTACAAGACTTTGAAGTTCAAATAGTGACAAAATTACTTGAGGCTGAATATTAGGAAGTTGATTGTGATTTGTTAGAGCAGATGTTTGTTTTAGTGGCTTATCAGCTTTATTAATTTCAATATTTTCGTTATTTATAGAATCTTTATTTGCATTGAAACCACCTTGGGAAAAGGCTGCTGAAAATATTGGAATCTGACGAACAAGACTAAAGAGTTCTAACTTTAATAGTGCTTCATTTAGTTTATTATTGTTAATATAATTCAGTTCAAAGGCTATGTCTTTCTTAATTGGAACATCTACAATTATTTCTGCTAGCTTCTGAGAAAGATAAGCATTTTCTTTACCTTCTTTCAGTTTTGTTTTTAATGCACCTTTAATAACACCATGGGAAGATTTTATTCCTTCCTTTTCCAAGAGATATAGAGACTTATATATTCCGTTTAGATTTTTATTCTCTTTAAGTAAATTGATAGCTGTTTTTGGTCCAACTCCTTTAATGCCAGGAATATTATCTGAACTGTCACCGGTTAAAGCCTTTAAGTCTATTACATCTTTAGGTATTACACCTAGTTTAGCTATTACCCCATCTTCATTGATAAGCAAAGGGCTTCCACTCTTAGCGTAGGGTCCTCCTCCCATATATAAAACGGCTATATCTCTAGAATCATCAACAAGTTGAAACAGATCCCTATCCCCAGAAAGTATTCTTACTTGCCAACCATTATCTGCTGCCCTATTGGCTAGTGTACCAAGAACGTCATCTGCTTCATAACCAGGAGCTGTAAGTATTTGAAGATTGAGAGTTTCTTTTAGGATTGTTTGAAGTTGTGCTAGGTCTTGGAAGAATATTTCAGGAGCAACATCTCTATTTGCTTTGTAATTTGGATCTATTTGATGACGAAATGTTGGTTGGGCAGTATCGAATGCAATTGTTATACCTTGAGGGCTAAGAGATTTACAGTTATCTAAAAGACTTTTTAGAAAGCCATATGTGACGCTTGTAGGTATGCCTTCTTTTGTACTTAAACCACCTTCTTGGCCTTTGCTGAATGCGTAAAAACTTCGAAAAGCAAGTGAATGCCCATCAACAAGTAACAAGGTAGGTTTTATGTTCTCTTTAGACATAGCTAAGTCAGTCCATTGTTATTGCATCTGAATTAATTTCTTTTCTTTTTAGACCAAGGTGGAATATCAATAAAGATTTTATCTCCTGGATTAATTCCTTTAATAATTGCTGTTTTGTTTCCGCTACTTGAGCCCAGATCAACTTTCTGGAAAACGGGCTCTTTATTTTCTCCGACTATTAATAAACCTGGTTCTCCATCCTTTGTCACTATTGAGACAGTTGGGACAATAGTACTTAAGGCAGATTGTGAAACTTTAAACTCGATATCAACAGTCATTCCTATACGAAGCTTTTTTGGAGGATTAATAATAGATAAGGCTACTTCAAATGACGTTACATTATTATTTCTTATTGCTCTAGGGGCTATATCACTAACAAATGCACTAAAGCGTTCATCAGGAAAAGCCTCAACTCGAACACTGCCTTTTTGGCCAATTTGTATGCGGCCAATATCACTTTCAGGTACTTTTGAAATTACTTCTATGCCCTGAGAAATTTCCACAACCGCACTTTGTACTGAACTTTCATTATTTGAATTGCGAGAATTAGGCGATACAAAAGTTCCAGGCTCAGCATAACGTGAGGTTATTATTCCTTTGAGTGGTGCTTTTATAAACAATTCTTCTCCTTCTATTTTGATTTGATTCAGTTTGGCTTTGCTTATTAAAAAATCTTTCATGAAACCATCATAGGTTTCTTTGCTAATACCCCCCTGAAGAAACAATTCTTTTCGACGCTCAAAAGAAGCTTCTTTGTTTTGAAAGTCTGCTTCCATTTCATCAAACCGGAATTTGAAATCACGGTCTTCTATTTTGGCAATTAGTTGACCTTTGTTGACTTCATCACCTTCTTTGACATAAATATCCTCAATTATTCCTTGGCGTGAAGGGTTTACATTTAAACTTTTTTGAGCTTGCAATTCTCCACTTGAGTTAATCACTGAAGGTAATTTTCCCTCTTCAGCTATAACTGTAAAGCTTGACAAATCTTTTTTTTGTTTTTGACCTGGTCCTGCCTTGAAAATAACATTGGCAAGAATTATCACTATTAAAAATGAGAAAAGATTGATTACCTTTTTTTTACTTAGACCTTTCATTGATTTTGAAAGTAATTAATTTTTGGTATGAAGATTTAGGTTTTTCTCTTAAGCTGGTTAAATAGCCTAGAGTGATTAGTTTGATCAGATTAACCCCTCGAACGTTGCTTTTAGATTTTTCCTGATGCTTAAAGTCGGAATAGTAGGGCTTCCTAACGTTGGAAAGTCCACTTTATTTAACGCCCTTATTGCAAATGCGCAAGCACAAGCAGCTAATTTCCCTTTTTGTACAATTGAACCAAACGTGGGAATTGTCTCAGTTCCAGATGACCGTTTGAATTTGCTCGGGGCGCTGAGTAATAGTAAAGATTTAATTCCAACACGAATTGAATTTGTCGATATTGCTGGTTTAGTTAAAGGAGCAAGTCAAGGAGAAGGTTTGGGAAATAAGTTTTTAGCAAATATTCGTGAAGTTGATGCAATCGTTCATGTTGTGCGTTGTTTTGAAGATGAGAATGTTGTTCATGTTTCAGGATCTGTTGATCCTATAAGAGATATAGAGGTTATAAATTTAGAACTTGGTTTGTCAGATCTAAGTCAAATTGACAAACGAATGGCAAGACTGAAGAAACAAATACTTAATAGTAAAGATAGCCAGTTTGAACACTCTTTATTAGAAAGAATTAAGACGGAACTTGAGAGCGGAGGTTTGGTAAGAAATATTTCCTTTAACCAAGAAGAAATTAATATAATCAAGCCTCTGGGCTTGCTTACTTTTAAGCCAATAATCTATGCATCAAATTTAAGTGAAGATGAACTTTGTTCAGGCAATGTTAATTCAGAAAATGTTTTTAAACTAGCATCGAAAGAACAAGCTAAGAGCGTAAGAATTTCAGCTCAAGTAGAAGCTGAATTGATAGACTTAGGAGATGAAGAAAGATTGGATTATCTTCATGCTTTAGGAGTTAAAGAAGCAGGATTGCAAAGCTTAATAAGAGTTTCTTATGATCTTTTAGGATTAAGAACATACTTCACTACTGGAGAGAAAGAAACTAAAGCTTGGACAATTAAATTAGGCATGACAGCTCCTCAGGCTGCAGGAGTCATTCATACAGATTTCGAGAAAGGATTTATTCGAGCTCAAACTATTAATTATCAAAAATTGATTGAAGCAGGTTCTCTGTCTGAGGCTAAAAGTAAGGGATGGATACGTAGCGAAGGTAAGGAATATATAGTTCAAGAAGGAGATGTAATGGAGTTCTTATTTAATGTTTGATCAATATCATTTCTTTAGAAGGAACCTAGGCTTATTCTTATATTTTAAGCATTTTAATTTTAAATTATTTTAATCTTCTTATCGCGAAGTTTTTCACTGTTGTTTAGATACTTTTAATTAGTTGCGCTTGCTATTACCCTTTCATCATTTCAAGCAACTTCTCGGTTCTCATTAAAACACCTAGACTGGCTAGACGATCTAGCTAATCTAGTATTATCTATACACCCCCTTGTTCTAGGAATCGCTTTTATGAAAATGCTTTTTAAGTTAATCAAAGGAGCAATAGTTGCAGGATCTCTTTTATTCAATTCAGCTTCTGAAGTGCTTTCCGAAGAGGTCGAGTTCAAGATTAGAAAGGGAGATGGATATGTTGAGATGATTGAAGTAGAGGATCATGGGTTCTATTTAACGTTTAGCTCAGGCGTTCTTTTCCCATCGGAAGACACTTATGTTTATCAGCATTCTTCAGGAAGGAGGTATAAAGATGATATAACTAGTGGCTTTTCTGGAGAGATGGGTATTGGATATAAATACAATGATTATCTCAGGAGCGAATTATCCTATCAATTAGATTCAATTCATATAAACACTGAAAATTCGGCGACTCCTCTTGTCTCATATGCATCAATTCATTCCTTATTTATAAATAGCAGCTACTTTTTTGGAAACATAGAATTTACTAAAATGACACCATACATTGGAGCTGGGTTGGGAATTTCACTTATGGATACTAATTGTGCCTGTCGTGGTAAAGAAGATTTGTCTTCAGGTTTGGCTTATCAATTTAAAGGTGGAATCTCTTATCCTTTTAACAAAAAAATAGAAACCTTTGGTGAAGTTACATACAGAAATTTAGAAGAGACAGTTATTAATGGATGGACTACTCAACCTATTAAAAGAACCATTTTTTCTGTTGGTATCCGCTATAAACTTTAGCTTAGTTCAGTGTGTCTGTATTTCATTAATAGATAAAATCTAAGACTCATTATAAGGACATATTTCTAGCTAGCGGTTTAAAATATGTGTTAGTATGAATTTTTTTAATAATTTGCTTCCTCTAAAAAATCAATGAAGAGCTTAAAAAACAACCAGAAATAAATATTGGAATTACTAACGATGATAAATAGATTACTATTTTTTCCATACTGTTCTAATATTTGTCTAACTGACCTAATTTAGGTATGCCCTAGAAACTAGATTGAAATTTTATATAGAGCTAAATGTAATGCGGATCCTAGTTAATATTTAACCAGTTGGTTTAAAAGATAATCTTTTATGGAATTTTTTTCCCAGATTTTACTTTTTACCTTCATTTGCAGCCTAATTTTAAATGCAATTAATAAATAATTAAGTTTATAAAATGCTTGCTTGAAAAGCCTCTGGATGTGATTTATACCATTCAACAGTCTCTTTTATGCCTTCATTGAAATTAGTTTGAGGTGTCCAATTAATAAGTTGATTAGCTTCACTAATATCAGCACAATGTCTTCTAACATCTCCTTTTCTCTTTTCGATAAACTTAAACTCTTTTGTGTAATTCATTAATGAAGCAACTTTTTTAACAACTGACAAAACACTTATTTCTTTCCCACTGCCAATATGAATTATTTTACCTCGGGTTTGAGGATGTTTAAATAATTCTAATGTTGCTTTAACTGTATCTTTTACAAAGATAAAATCTCTTGTTTGAAGGCCATCGCCAGAAATAAATATATCTTCATCTTTGCGCATTTTCTTAATTAATATTGGTATTAACGCTGCAAATTTATGTGCATTTTGTCTCGGACCGTATTGATTAAATGGTCTTATTACAGCAACATCACACCCAAAGGTGTTGAAATAAGAAAGTGCTATGTGATCTGTGGCTAATTTTGAAGCAGCATATGGAGTTTCTGGGAAACTAGGGTGATCATTTCCCATTGGAAGTTTCCTAACAGTTCCTAATGCTTCTGAGGATGAATATTGGATTAGAGATGCAAACTTTTCTTCGCGTAATAGCTTACAAATATTAATCGTCATGTCTAAATTTTTCTTTAGTGACCACTCGGGTTTTGTTAAGGATGAAATAAGAGGTATGGTGGCTAAATTAAAAACAATATCTATAGAGTGATTCAATATCACCTCATTAATTTCTTCGAAATCACCAACATCACACCTTTCAATGATTAAATCTGGAAATGATTCTTTTGCTTCTGATAAATTCGCTAACCTGCCAAGAAAAAAATTTGATGCTACTACTACTTTCTTTGGATTTTCTTGCTTGACAATTAAATCTATAAGGTGACTTCCTATAAAACCAGCACCACCTGTTACCAGGATGTTTTTATCATCAAGAGAACATAGTGCTTCCATTGCGAGTTGAAATATTCAAGATATTAATTAAATATAAGGTCAACTTTCTTTAAAAACAATAATTTGTAGTTAAAATCGTTTGGATAGTAAATATAAATTGAGTCCTTTTAGGCAGAATAATAAAAATTTTTTAATACATTATTGAGTTTTCAATGGGAGTCTAACGACGTTGAGAAAAGTTTATTCTAAATATTTACTATATTCAAATTAACTAATGAATATAGTAAAATTATAATGTTTAATTTTGAAAGTCTTTTAAGACACTTATAGCTTCTTTGATATGAGCAGGACCGTTAATAAGATCTTCAAAAATATGACGAATTATTCCTTTAGAGTCTATAACATAAGTTACTCTTCCATCTAATAATCCTAGGAATTTAGGTACACCAAATAACTTTCTTAGTATATTATCTTTATCACAAAGTAAAGGGTATTGAAGTTTATTTTTTAAAGCGAATTTTAAATGACTTTCTTCATTCCCATTGCTAATACCACAGACTCTAGCTCCAAGGATTTTAAACAAATCATACTTATCACGAAAGCCACAAGCCTCAACAGTGCATCCAGGAGTGTCGTCTTTAGGATAGAAAAAAAGTATTAAAGGCTTCCCTTTGAAATCTTTTTTACTTCTACACTGTCCCGATTGGTCAAGTAATGAGAAATCGGGTATTTCGTCACCTATTTTTAAAGCCATGAATTCATAGAGATGAAAATTACTTAAAGTAATAAAATTGCATTTTTATCTTAATGATAGTTGTTATTTATGGTGAATGTGATTTGATATATTTTTCTATTTAAATTTTCTTAAGAAATTGATCTAGCTTTATTCTCTTTTCCCAATAAAGATCTGAATAGACGTCCCCCTATCTGCTATAAGCGTTTAATTGTATACTTGCAATGACGTTTTTAATTAAAACTTAGCATTCTAGAGCCCTAACTGACTTAAGGTAGGATGCTCTAAGGGAGTATTTGCCCATCATGAAAAGTTGATATATCTAAAAAATAATAACTCTTTTCATATAAAAGCTTTTGAAGATTTGGAACTAGCAGACTAGCAATTGAATCTCAGCTTGGAAGATGGTTTTATTACAAGTTTAATAGCTTTCTTATAAAGTATTGAAATGATGCCTAACTTAACTCTTAAACGGATTTCCAACTCCCTTCAAAATACTGTTTTATTTTTAAGTCTCTATGATGTTAGCTTGAAGGATTAAAAAAAGTGAGATTCTGGTTGGGATATAAAGAAACGAATTGTCCCAATAACAAACTGTCACTCAGGATAGTGACAGTAGTAAAAATTTTGATATAATTTTTTTTAAACATCATAATAAAACGAATTAAGTCGATCAGACCTTAGAAGATGTTTTAAATAAGCTTCAACATACATATTCAAAAATCCATTCAATGAATCCAGCTAAGCAACACTCAAAACTTTTAAAACTTCAAGCAAAGGCAGAAAATTGCCTTTCTAGAGAAGAAGCTCAAAAGATTATTCGTAAGGCTAATAAGGCTAATAACAAACTTTCTTCAGAAGAAGCTTTTATTCCTAAGGATTGAATATTTTGAATAAAAATCACGGAAGCATTGACTAAAAATATATTCCACCATCATAGTTTAGATATTTAATTTTCTAATCAATCAGCTAAATGCTCTAAAACTTTACCATAAAGAGATTTAAAGCTTTTACTTATAAATCCTAGTTAGTTTCAAAGTTGCTTCAAATAGAGCTACTCAAAATAACATTAATAAATAATGCTCATGTTTTTTAAAGGTAACTCAGATTATTATTCTTATATAAATGAATCCATCTCTTGTAAATAATTTCTGAAGATCTAATGATTAAAGATTTTCTAAAACCATGGTTATTACCAATTTTATTAATAGGACTTGTGTTCCTCTTAGGAGCAATTGGATATCGAGTTACCGAAGGTTGGGATTGGAGTGATTGCCTTTGGATGGTTCTCATTACCATCACTACAATAGGGTTTGGAGAAGTAGAGCCACTTAGTGAAGCAGGACGAATAATTACATTGTTAATAATTGGTGGTGGAGTTGTTGTTATTCAATTAACTCTTCAACGTTTTGTTGCTCTTAGAGAGTCAGGATACTTTTTCAGAATGAAGGCGCTAAGATTTCGCCGCATGCTAAGAAGAATGGAAAATCACGTTATTATTTGCGGATATGGCCGCATAGGTCAAGAAATTGCAAATCAACTCCTTTCTGATAGCATCCCAACATTAATTGTTGAAATAGATTCATTAAGCAAGGATAAAGCAGAAAAAAATGGGCTTGTGGTTTTGCAAGCAGATGCAACCCTTGATGAAACTTTATTGTCTGCTGGTATATCTAATTGCCGAAGCCTTGTTGTAGTTCTACCAACAGATGCCTCTAACCTTTATGTTTTGCTTAGTGCAAAAGGGATTAACCCAAACTGTCGAATTATTGTGAGAGCTGAAAGTGAGGAGGCTTCAAGTAAGTTGAAATTAGCAGGAGCAAGTGTAGTAATTAGCCCTTATGTAGCAGCTGGTAAGTCAATGGCGAAGGCTGCGATTTAATAAATAAGGTATATTTATAATTACTTGATAATTTAAAAAAGCACCAACTTAAAAGAAAAGGTTTGCGATTTAAACATTACTTTAAAATTTTTAGTTAGATTTAACTGTAAGGCCTTAAATCTTATTAACTATAGAAAATACAACGCCAGTTAGTAATGAAATCAATTCTATTAAAAAGTCAAACAGAATGCCAATTAGCTATAGGTTCATATCCAATATTTCTATATGACGCTCGTGGGGGGGGAGGAGAGGCTAACTTGCTTTCGTCAAATACTAAAAATAATCTACATTATAAATTTGATTCAGAGACATTTTCTATTCCACCACTTAATTCGAAGACCACCAAGTTTTTAGGAATGCCTCTCCCCCCAGGGCTACAGATAAAGATGTTTATGAATAAGCTTGAAGGAACTATAGATTTTCAAACAGGTGAAGTGATATTTGATTTTAACGCAAGCTTCGAGTTTAGTATTTGTCGTTTAATTAAATTTCCTAATTTAATTATCAATACAATTCTGGGAACTCGAAGAGTGAAAAGTCGCTTGTTTGACGTTTCTGGTCAGGTCCTTCAAAAAGATAAACAAACTACACTTGTAGGTATAGCAATGATTGAAAGAACAAATAATTGGATTTTGGATTCTTTTCTCAAACTACCTAATGAAGCCTTGGCTGTACTTAAATGTCAAATTATAGGCTTAGATTGAGGCTTGGTTGAATTTTCTTTCAATATACTGAAAGACTTTCATATGCTGAGTCTCTTTCTATTTGATGAGCAAGTGATTTTAAAGCGTTATCTATTGCTTTTAATTCACGTTCTATACAAATTCGTTTATGTTTTAAAATAGTTATTCTTCTATGGATTTCTAATCTTTTTCGTACTCTATAGCCTGCATGACTCTCTTTGTAATCAAATTGATCATTGTCCATTGCAAAACCTCCTGAGTTCAATTGAATTGAGCTATCTCTAGGCTCAATAGTGATTGCATTAGCTAGGGCTTGTTCTTTTAATGAAAGGCCTACCTTTTCTTTAGCGTAGAAAACTTAAGTCTGTAAATCAGTCTTTACGCTGGAGTGTTTTAACTCTGGTGTTTATACCTTGGTATTTGTTATGGAGTAATTAGGCCTATCAATATAGAAATTATTTTTTAGATGTTATTGATATATGAGGTATATAGAGATAAATGTCTAAAACTTGGCATTCTCGAGGCCATTTTTAATTAGATTTATTATTAATCTCAGTTGAGAAAGTTTCATTGTATAAAGAGTAACCTCCAGCTATTGAAACTATTCCTGTAATAAAAAAGGTAATTGCCATGCCTTTACTTCCTGCTAGATATACATGAGTAATAATTAAGCCAGAATTTATTATTGAACTGAAGAGATACCATGCAATAATCCAGCCAGCGACGTATAAAAGAAGTTTGAGTGAATAATTCATGGACTTCATATGTATTCTGATTTATAAATAATCGAAGTATTAGATGAATAATGGATGCTTTTAGACTTTTTTATGACTCTTAATTTAAAGTAATAAAAAAAACAGGAATATTCTTTTATTCTTAGTTTTTTATAAGTATTTCTACTGTTTCATCATGCTTATGGTTGAAAATTTGATAATTTTATCTTTCAGTCATAATAACCCTCTGACGTTCTTTTAATTAACTAAAGATCTAATTTTTTAGAAATTTTTTCTACAGGATAAACTTCTCTTCAGATTTGTTAATGTTAAGAGATTATGTTTGCCATTAATGCACTTTACTTTTATGGCTATGTAAAGTTTCTAAATCAATGCATTGCTTGATCAGTTATTTTAGTAAGCAAATTATTAGTTCTTTTCTCGGAACGACCAACGCAGCAGCTAGAACATACAAAAGTAGACAATTTAGTGGAGAAACGCTGTATTTGTTAGACATTTCTTAAAGTTAGCGTATTTCTTTAAAAGTTCAGTTTAAAGGTTCTCAATTACAACTGATTCCAATAGTGCTTTTTGGATAAGAAGAGATATGCAGGATTAGAATCGATTAATTAAGCATATTTAAAACAGTAAGCTTACTTCAGTCTGGTCTCAAGCCATATTATCAATTAACAAAAGAGATTAGTCCTTCATACGTCTCTAAGCTTAAATAGTAGACTTGAAAATGTGAGGTTATAACTCAAAGAAGAGACGAGAAAAATGTTTTAAAGATAAAACCTTAGATATATTTAGGTTTAAAAATCTCGTTTTTTACCCTTGAATCTTAGTTATTTAAGTGCGGATTAAATGACTCAACTACTTCTTGTATCAAATGACTTCTATATTGTTTGAAGTGCAAGAATTAAAATGAACAAGTTTCTCGCTAGTGACCATCAAGTTGAATTAATGAATGATGCCTACCAGATTATTTCAAGTGTACTTGCAGAATTGAGGGATAACGGGATTCCTGATGAGGAAATATTCTCTTTCACTCAGACTCTTATAAAACATTTTGACCCAGTAGAGCTAAAAAAACTAGAAACTTTGTCTTACGAGAAAGACGCATTATTTAAGGAAGCAAATGATTTGTAAATTAATCGAGGTAGCACCTTTGATTTCTTATTTGAGCTCCTATTGAAAATAGATGTGAGATGAGGTTGATATTATTTCAGCCTAAAACTTTTAAACAAGCTAATAATGATAAAACTAGGCAACTTGTCCATATTAGGATTTTCACCCTACTTCACTAAGAAACCTCAAATAGCTATCAATATTCATTTATTAGGTTATACTTAATTAAAGCAAGTTAGATTCATTAACCTTTAACAACTATGTTTTTTATAGGAGTTGTTTTATTGTGTATAAGTACCTGGTATGCCTGGTTACTAATTAGTAATGTCTTAGATGATGGAATTAAAAGCAAACTCAATCAATTTTTGTATCCTATAAAGAACACCGTATTTAAAAATAATAGGTTTTTAAGAGATCGTTTGACACGTTCTTTATCACAATATATAAAAGAGACCAAACCTTTTTCTAATGGTAATTCTTCTAATAAGAAATAACATAATAATAGTTTCTGATATTAATTATCCTATAGATTTTAACTTCAGTATATTACATCACTAGATTATATATTTTAAATAAGCTTTACCTTCTTAAGTAAATAAAACTTATAGAAAATTTCTTTTATAAGAATATCTGTGAGTTTCAATTATCCAATATATTAAGGTTTTTTGGTTTAATATTTTTAATGGCAGCGTAAAATTTTTGTTAAAAATGATGATATTATTTTAAACAAGCTATTGATTTAGTTAATCAACAGTATATCTCGTTTGGAGAAGGTTCCTATGAATGTTAACTTTTTAAGAAAGAAAAAAATTTATTCTTATGCTGCATCTTTATGTTTAATGCTTATAACTTATATTTATTTAACTCCTTACTTCTCAATTTTGGGTTTTAAATCTGCTATTGAAGCAAAAGATTCGAACAAAGCTAGCAAATATATTGATTTTATTTCAGTAAGGAGAAGTTTAAAAGATCAACTTCTTCAGAAGGCTATATCAGGAGCTCAGAAACAAGTCTCTGGATCAGCCTTAGGTGAACTTAGTATGCTTTTTATTAATCCAATTCTCGAAAAAATTGTTGATGCAACAGTAGAAGCCACAATTACTCCTTCCGGATTAGAACTGTTATTAACCAAGGGTAAAATTTCGACTATTAACCAAGAAGGAATAAGTACTCCTGTTTCAGATAACGATCAGAAAAAAAATAATGAGCCTAAAATTAATTTGCATTATAATTCAGTAAATACATTTATTTTAAGTAGTAAGATGCCAAATTATAGTGAACCTATAGTTGCTTTTTGGAAAAGGTCTAAAATTACAACTTGGAAGTTACATCGAATTGATTTGCCGATGCAAATAAAGAATGAGGTAAAATAATATATTTAGGATTTCTTTAATTTTATGGGTCAATTAAAAAGACAAAATGAAATTAGTACAGGAGCTCAGAAGATTCTCTTACTAATATTTTCTTTAGGGCCGGTTTTATTTATAATTTGGTTCTTATCATCTAAAGGTTTCTTTGACTCTACTTCTTTTTAAAGGAATCTTAATCTTAATTATATGTTTAATTTACACTATTTTCTTTTAGTAATTTATTTAAGATTTTAGAGAATGAAAAAGAACCTTTTTCTGTTTGGTGAACATTATCTGAAAAGTTTTCCTTATCTTGTAAGAATTTCTTGTGAATATTATCTCCTCTAACCAGAATTGCCCCAACATCATTAGCTAGAGACATCAGGTCATTATGGAAATGATCTAAATCTTCTTTTTTATAATAATTATAGGGTGTAGGCAGACTTAAAATAATTGTTTTGTATCCATTAGATTTCACCTTTATTAATAATCTCCTTAAGGATTCTTTTTCATCGTGATTAATCTCTGGAATGTCATTATTTAACTTATATAAAAAATCTCCCTTAGTACTACATGGCAAATAACCATTGTCATATTTACTAAAATCTGGCCCAGATATATTTTGACTGTTAATCCTTTTACTTGATGCTATTACTTTCTCTAAAATTGAACGAACATTCAGTATTCTAAGTCTGCTTATAAAACCTATAGTATTTTTTAAATAATTACCACGATAGCCAACAAATCTTTCATCAATTGCGATTTTTCTCTCTCTATGAATGAATGAAGCTGGACTTATTCCATAAATCAAATTATCTGCAAGAACTTTGTTTAAAAGATATTTATTATAAAGTTCTTCATTATAAGATGGACTAGTGCCGTCTATTGATAAATTAAAAATATTTAATTTAGGATTAACTTTTGAAGGAGCTATTGAACATAGTGAATCTGAACTTCCTAGTATAAGATAATCTCTTTTAGGATTATTTCTGAAAATCTCCTCATATATCTCTCTTGTCCTTTTATTCATATCAGACTCTCCAACCCTTAGAATTACTTCACTAGAAATTAGAAAACCGACTGGAATAAAAGAGAATAGGCAAATTCTTTTAATTGAGTTTAAAAACACTAGAACACGTATACAAAGGAGGGAGATGAAACAATACCAAAACTTATTATAGTTAAGATTAGCAGTTGGGCACAGATATAGGAATTTATTCTTTTGGTATGTTGTAGTTTAGAACCAAGCGAGTATTTTCTTGCTAAATATATTATAAAAAAACTAATTAAAAGTATTAATGTGTTAATCAAAACAGTAAACCATGGATATTCTTTTGATTCTGAACTTATAAATATACTGATCATATCATTAAGGGAAGTATTCGTTGAAGATATTAGCTGCCGTAAACCTATATATAGATTATTAAAAATACTAAAAACTATATTTAAATTCTCAGACCTAAAGAAAATGAATGACAAGCTAATACCTAAATAAGTTAATAGCCTCATTAAATATAACCTTATTTTATTAATTATTGGTAAATTTATAGTTAACTTATTAAAAATTTTATTCTTTCTAAAGATAATTTCTAGAGAGAGCCATATACCATGAAATGTTCCAAATAAAATAAAAGTAATAGAAGGGCCATGCCATAATCCAGCTAGTATAAAAGTAATTAATGTTGCTAATACTAAACCTAGTTTTTCTTTATGCCTAAATTGATGACTTAAAGGTAAGAATAAGTAATCACGTAAGAAAGAAGATAATGATATATGCCATCTTCTCCAAAAGTCTGTACAAGAAACAGCTACTAATGGATTGTTAAAGTTTTCTAAAATTGTTATACCAAAAAGTTGAGCTGAGCCAATAGCAATTTTTGTATAACCTGCAAAATCAAAATATATTTGTAAGGTATAGGCTAAAATAGCAATTATAGTAGCTACTCCTGAAGCATTTGTTGGGTCTTGATATACAGGATTAATATACATAGATATTCTATCAGCCACTACTGTTTTAAGAAATAGTCCCCATAAAATAATAAAGCTACCTTTTTCTATATTATTAATCTCTATTTTTTTAAGATTATTTAATTGAGGTATAAAGTTATCAGCCCTTTCTATTGGACCTTGTAATAGCTTAGGAAAAAATGAGATGTATGTAGAGAATTTTATAAAGGATTTTTCTGAGGGGCTTGTTTCATAATAAATATCTAAAAGATAGGATATAATATGAAAAGAAATAAAAGATATACCTGCCATTTCAAAGAAAACAATGCTATTTGAATTATTACCAGTTATTAAGTTGATTCCTGAGGATAGAAAATTTAAGTATTTTAAGCTAACTAGTGATAATAATATGAAACTAATCCCTGTATTAATGTAGATTAATTTCTTTTTGCCATGGGAGTTTTCAATTAATTGACCTATTACATAGCTAATTACAGTAATAAGAAATAAAATTAATACAAACTTTAAAGATATTAGACTATAAAATAGATAACTAACGCCTAAAAGGAATAGTAAACGTTGTTCTTTTTTTACAAGTAGATATATTAATATTATAATAGTTAGAAAAACAACATAAGCAGGGCTATTGAAACTCATTACCTAAAATTTAATTATATAAAAGGTTAATTGAATTGCAGTACTTAGAATGCCTACTTAAGATCATGTTGAAGTTTGTTGAAAGTTCATTGATGAAATTTTCTTCAGGCTCATAAAAATTATCATATTTAATTTCCAGTACGTCTGTTGGATTGCCAACTCTTCTAGAAACTATAACCTTTTTTGATTTGGTTTGTATTGCACCGAAATATATTTGATGGTCTAGTGTAATTCTTAACTTATAATCAGATGAAAGATAATATGATCTTTTGTATTCAATATAACTTTTAGGAAAGTATTTAATGTGAAGACATTCTGGAATTACAATATTATTAAGTTGTTTGAATGGCTTATTAAAATATACATCATAGCAGTTATATTTTTGAATAAATGTCTGATCTAATGTAAGCTTAGATCCGGAATCAGAAATCTTCTTTTTGTTTTCGTATTTTAAGCTTTTAAAATTATAATTATAGTATCTAATCCTATATTTGTTTCTTTTTGATATTCCATCTTCTGATTGATTAAATAAATCAAACGATAGAGTATCATAATAAAAGCTAGATATAACTCTATCAGGGTAATGCTGTGTAAAACCTCTTGAGATCATAAAGTAATCTAAATGCCTTAGAGATGTATTATTTATAGAGAATTTTCGTTCGTATCGCATTACCGCTTTGTTTTTATTCCATACTCAGAACCATATAGCCTATCTTCAATACTTTGTGATGATATTTTAGAGTTCTGCTTAACACCTTCTATTATCAAATTTGTATCTGCTGAAAATAACCAATCAATCTTATTATATGGATTGATTCGTTCTACTTCAATACTTGGTGAGGAAAACTCTGCTTTTTTGATATATGCAGCAATAGGCAACTTAACCCCTGTATATTTATAATTCTTTATTTCTAAACTTGATGAATCTTTACTAACTATACCAATTTCACTAGTTTTAACTTCAACATCTTCTAGAGAAATATTTGAGCTTTCTCCTATGCTTAGTGCTTTATCTCCTATTGCATTTGCGATTAGATTCTTTACATAACCTTTAGAGAATGAGAGGTCCAGACAATCATTGCCAATTCTATTGCATATTATTTTACCTATTTTAAATGTAGAATAGTCTGAATCTATGGCATCAGATTTTGCATCTTCAACTGTAATA
Organism: Prochlorococcus marinus str. MIT 0918; assembly: GCF_027359415.1. NCBI lineage: Bacteria > Bacillati > Cyanobacteriota > Cyanophyceae > Synechococcales > Prochlorococcaceae > Prochlorococcus > Prochlorococcus marinus. The sequence continues at coordinate 601,692 of NZ_CP114780.1, read as the reverse complement.
TTTTCTATATCTATATTAGAATTTATGAAATTAACAGAATCTTCTGAATTAGAGTTAAATACCTTGAGATCCTTAAGTTTAAGTCTTGATTCAATAAAATTAATTGATCCATATAGAGTCTTCATTTCTAAATTCGGTTCACTTAGGTAACTTATATGTAACTCTCCACCATTAATAATGCTATCTTGAATAACAACTGAACCAGATTTATTGTTATTTATTTGATTGGTTTTGCATCGAGTTATTATATTTGGTTCCAGTTTATTCCCATTGAATATTACATTAGAATCTTTTATGTATAAATTTACATTTGGTTCTAGGCATATTCCAGCAGACTTTTCGAAGGTAATATCTTTATTAGTTAAATAAGTATTTTCCGTAAATCTAGTTAGTCTTTTACTAAAGATATAATCTTGTCTATTATTTGATATTAAATTAATATTAGATAGGTTTTCATTTATATTTAAATTAATTGTATATGAACTGATAAGTTTTATCTTAGATTTTCTGCTTTCACCATTTAGACTGTAATAGGCATTTGATAATCCACATGAAGCTAGACTATTTATATTATAGTAGTTCTTAACTCCTTTAATCAATAGAATTGAATTAGATTTATCATTATTGCAGTATATATTTAATAATTGAGGAACCTCAGAATATTGATTAAGAAGCATGATTTTATTTTTATTATTATCAATTCCTATAAGAGGTCTTTCTGTTTTTGCCTTGTATATTTTATTGCGAATGCTTTTAAGCCTTTCTTTAACAACAGCCCAGGGAGCTATATGAGGCATTATCCCAGCCTTTTCCTGGCGATCTATTTTCCAGAAGTTTTTATATAGGTATCCTCTCTCTTTTGATAAATTACTCCATATTGGAGTCATAATATTCTCTACCGTACTTAATGATGATATTTGATTTAATTCTTTAATATATCTCTCATAGAAGTTTACATTAGGGTTTTTATTATCGCCAAAGAATCTTTTGAAAAACAATCTATTTCTTCCACAAAAATCTCCACAATAAACAAGATTATTATTGTTTTTGTTTATTAATTGGTAAAAATTAAAGTTATCAAAACCTCTTCCTGAATACATATGACCATCATAAAATATTGGTTCTATTAGTCCAGTTATAGGGTTGAAATAGAATTTTACACTTTTAGGATATGTTCCGTGAAATAAATTAAGAGCGTCAAGAGTAGCAAAATATTTTGCCCATAAATCAAGATCAAAGTATTTATTAATTACATCCTGGTTAACTTTAGATTCTTCTAGTATAGCTCGTACTTTTTGCACAAGTTCTAGATCGCTCTTATTCCAATAGTTTGAATCGTGAAGATCAAAGCGACTTTCTTCGAATATTATTGATGTGTTTTCTTCTAATGAAAATATAGGACCATATCTCCTTTTAGATGATTCAACTAGCTCCCTAGAAAATGCTTCTTCTAAATGTCTTATTCCAATATATTCTCCATTTATAAATAGCCTAATATATCTATGCCTAGGACTACTTATGTTTAATTCACGAAGTAGTCTAGATGCAAATATCTCCATTGTATAATTCCTTATTATAGGCATTTGCATAGAGAACTCTTCCATCCCTAAATATCTCTTTTCTCCCTTTATATCTACTTTAAAACTCATCTTCTTGAAACTTTGCCTATGTATTTGCCTGTCTCCCTTTGCCCTTAACTTTATTGGATAGTTAATTTTATTAATTATTAAATCTCCTTCTTGCCATTCTTTCTTTGGACATATTAATTTTGTATCTGCTGTTCTTATTATATTTGAAGTTTTCCTATGACAATCAAGAGCTAACATTGATTTGTATTTAAGATTAAGGTCAGCTCTTGGCAATACATTATTGATTGGTATTATAGATGCTCCTAATTCTTTTAAATAATTAAAATAGTCACTAGGATAAAAAGTATCAAATTGCCATAATATCCTTTCCTTTATTCTATCTTTTATTTTATTCATCAATACCATTGATGTTCTCGATGGCTCTTGTGTAACAATTGATCCTAAAAGAATAATCTCTATAGATATTATTACAAGAGAAATATTCTTCGCAGACTGAAAAATATTATTAGTAAATCTATTTCTAATACTAATTTTTAGTTTATTTTTATTGCTTAAAATTCTTCTCATGCAATCAATAGGATGGAGAGTTTAAAAAGGTTAGACTAGCTTTTTCATTATTACTCATTATTGATTTCCTTAAAGAATTAAATCCATTTAAATCTCTAAACTTTATTTTAAATGTTGCGGTTATATCCTCACCATTTGTTTGATCAAATGATTGTATTGAGTAATAAAGTGAGTTTAATTCTATTGTTTTATAAATTGCTTCTACATCAGAATTTGGAGGTAATCTTACTATAATAGTGTCTAAATCAATTGTTTTATCATTTGAACGATTACCTTTAGCCGATGATAAGTTATATAGAAGAAAGATGCATATAGCTGATACTGCAAAAGTCATCATAGCGAAGACGAATTGAGAAGCTCCTATAGCAATTCCTATACATACGGATAACAGTAAAAATGCTAGGTTATAAGGCTCTTTAACTGCTGTTCTAAATCTTACTACAGATAAGGCACCTACTAGACCAAGTGATAAAGCTAACGACGACTTAACAACAGCAATAAGTGCAGCGACGCTTATAGTTACTATAAGTATGGTATTACCAAAGCTATTCTTAGAGGAAAATGTTGTCGAGTATTTTTTATAAATTAAACGGAGTAAATGTCCAGCAACAAATGCTAAAAGCAATATCTTTAAACCATCTATATAACCTAAGCTAATTGAATTACTTGCTAAGTTAATGTTTTCTTGGAGCTCATTCATTACCTATTAAAGGTGATCAAATGATTTGATTATAGCATGTCGGTAGAATTTTATATTATAAAGTTAAATTTAAAAAAAATATTTAACATTCTTTGTGTCAAATAATAATAAAATTATAGAATTCAAATAATATTTTATAATTATAATTAATAGTCGTTTGACAATTATTATGGACTATTTTCTTTTAAATAAGTTAATTTGTATTCTTTGACTAAGTAAAATGATTAATAAGTAAATCCAACCATACCATGAGCTATGTTCAATTATTCTTTGCATCATAAGACCTTTGGAAGCAGGGTAAGAATTAAAATTATTAATTGATGCAGTTATATATGTATTATTAGGTAAGTCTGACTCATTAATTATCTTAGAATACATAGCTTTAAAAGTGGTCTCTGTTTTAGACTCTGTAAGCAAATTATTCGCGAAATTACCTGACCAGGTTATATTTGGCATGAGGTCAGAATCCATTAGATAGCTACCCCCTCCTATAAAAGCTATTGTAAAGAAATGCCCACGCCTTACAAGATTCACATCATCCCAGACAACTCTTATTGTTGCATAATTTATATTTAATCCTTTTAAAATTGATTGTATAATAATTGCTTGTTGACTACAAAAAGAATGTTGTGCTTTGGCTATATGACGTGGTCTTATTACATAAAGAGCTTCATTTAATTTAGGTATTTTAGTTTTACTAAATAAACAACCAATCCAATTATAAGAACATCTATACTCTAAATGCCTATGCTTATACTGAAGTGATACTAGCTCTGTAATTGTTTTTGCTATTAAGCCAGGATCCTTAATTCTAATTATTTTTTCTTCTGATTTTCTTACAAAATCTTCAATAGTATCAATATCATTATTAGGATCATGAGGTATATGAGGATAGCCATCCTCCACCCAAGGCCTAAAAATTACTAACTTTTCTTCTTCAAACCTATTCCAGAGATATTGGTTATATATTGAGGAACCTAAAGAGGGCAAAAACAAACCTAGTGTAATCATAATCAATAGATTTTCTTTTATGTTTTTCTGTTTTTTCATTCTCAGTTACGAGTTCTTTATTTATTTTAGTCGAATTGATATCTTTGTACATAGCTTTTGTTTTCATGTGACTAATTTCTAACCACTTAGTCATAGTTACGATATTTTTTTATTTATACTTTATGCAGAATTAATCCTTTACTTTCTTCACAACCTAACCTTAGTACCTTATACTTATTGAATTTATACTAGTAGTTATAATGATTGTATCTTTTATTATGAAAAGAGATTTTTTCCACTTATGGGCTCACAAATAATGTTTCCATAATTATTCCAGTTATTGTCAATGATAACACCCATATGGTAATGAACCTTTCCCAAAAAAATCTTATTGAACTATTACCTAATAGTGATTCTTTAGTAGATGTATATTTTCTTTCTATTTGTGATTGTGCTTCCAACAGTTTTCATATTACGTTCAAAATATAGGTTTAGAAAAGTCTCTCTTTGATTTTTCTGGTTGCTAATTAATTTTCTTGCGAATTATTAATAATTCTAATATTTATTTACCCTTTATAATCTCGTATAGCATGTTGCAGAGTCTTTTTTCAAGCTAATAAAAATCAACTCTTACTATTTTTATAAGATTTTTTACATTTATGTTTAAACTTTACCTAAATTTTGTTCTAAGTACTCTTTTGAGCTGTTATGTTGTAAGTGTTCCTATATCTAACTATGTTAGTAAACGTAAGTGACACTTTAGTCGAGGCTTCAGATGGTGAGAAGAGAAAACTAGGCTTCTACTCTGGAAAAGTACTTTTAATAGTTAATGTAGCTAGTCTTTGTGGTAATACACCTCAGTATGCAGACTTGCAGTCTCTTCATAATAAATATAAGGATAGAGGTTTTGCTGTATTAGGATTCCCCTGTAATGATTTTGGAGAGCAGGAACCAGGAACTATTCCTGAAATAAAAGAATTTTGTTCAACAAAATATGGGGTCGATTTTGAGATTTTTAACAAAGTTCATGCTAAAGGAAATACAACAGAGCCTTATATAACTTTAAATAAGTCAGATCCGCAAGGAGATGTAAGTTGGAATTTTGAAAAGTTTTTAATAGGCAAAGATTCCAATGTTATTGCAAGATTTCAGCCAAATATTAGTCCCAATAATGAAGAGCTTATAGCAGCTATTGAAATGGCTTTAGATTCCTAGCAAGATAATGTGACTATTAAGATTTATAGAGATGACTGGCAATATGCCATCCCTTTCCTTACAATTTTAGCTTTTTTTATATCAACAGATTTATTAAAGGTCATTAATAAGATTGATTTAGCTTATATTTCTGGGGCCTTACCTTATCAGATATATAGATCATTTACTTCACATTTTGTTCATGGAAACTTTGGACATCTTCTTGCTAATACTTTTGGAATAGTAGTTGCTAGATATTTCTTTAAGCAATTATCTCTTAAATTTAATTATTTGTTCCTCTTGCTCGTTTTGTTAATAATTCCTTTGCATTCATTCTTTCAATGGCTTTTTGATACATATGTATTGCATAATAGCCACTCTGTATTAATAGGTTTTAGTGGAATTATTTATGCTGTATATGCATTTATTTTCTTGTCCTCCATTTATGGTAAAAAATATTTTCTAGGAATAAATATTGACTTGCTTAGTGACTTTAATGTTTTCAGATCAATGCGTATTTTAATATTAATAGGTTTCCTTTGGTCTCTCCTGCCTAACATAAGCTTCTCAGGTCACCTAACAGGTTTTATTATTGGATTAATACTTTTCCTTGCTTAATTACTTTTTAACGATGTAAGTAGTATATTTATTTTAATTGAGCTTAGAGTTTAACAATCATTTTTTTTGTTGTTGAATACCTGTTTAGAATACATGAATCAGTAATTGACTATATTTGAGTTGGCTTTAAAAGTTATTCTTGAGTTAATCCAAAGCTATAGATTCGTTAATTAGTTCTATAGCCTTGGATTTAATGGCCTTTAAGTATTTTTTTCTGTTGTTTTAGTAGGTGATTTTCTGGCTCTTCTCGCTTTTCTTGGCTTTACTGCAGTCGTATCTGTAGCTTGTTTAGCAACAGAGCTTTTATTTGCTACGGCTTTAGTTGTTTTTGCTTTTGCTTTTGCTTTTGCTTTTGCTTTGGGAGCCTTATTTGCAGATGGTTTAGTTGTTTTCGTGCCTTTGCGTGTGCGATGGCTTAAGACCATAGCCCACTCATCAGAACTAAGATTTGCGGGTTTATTTCCATGGACCTCAGATACTTTAGCGGCCTTTTCAATATCCTTAATTAAGTTCATCCAAGATGAAGCATATCGCTTGTCAGATTGAGACTTTGCACCGCTTTCTACTAAGGATTCGACTACGCCTGCAGCTGTGATTTTCTTACGCCTACGATTGAAGATTTCTTTTTGAAGTTGAGCGATTAAGGCATCTGCCTTAGCGCTTAGCTTGATTGTAAATTGAGACATTGAGAGGAAGGCACCTAATTTATATCTACCATAAAAAAAGAAAGTCGCTTCAACAACTCTCTAATTACTGGTAGATATTTATGTAAGAGTAAGTACTTTTGATTATGGATCAATTGCTATATCTTCTTGCTCACACATCTATGTCATTTATTCGTTAACTGTTCCACATATTCTTTGGAGTAGCTTAATAATGTTCAGAATTGATAATTTGTGATCTCTTATTGCCTACTTCAATTAGATGTAATTAGGCTGTTAAAATTTATTTCAGATGATGCATATAATTAGTGAGTGACATATTCACAGTTATTCAAGCTTGTCTCTAATGCCTATCTTGCTTTTAGGCCTATGTGTTATTCATATAGAAAACCTTTACGTGTTTTGTTCTTATTGATACTCAATTGAAGCTCTTCATTTTTTCTTCTATTAGTCTTCGCGGTTACGTATGTCAGGTCATATGTAGTTAACCCTTGATGATTTGGGTTGAAGAGGTTGCTAGGATATTTTGAATGTCTAATTTTTTTTTCCATTTACCTGGAAATTTTATTTTATTTTAGTGTTTGTACTTTAAAGTTCAAGTTAAACATTTATAAAGTTACCCTTTCTTGATAAGTCAAGACTTATAGTCGTTAATGACCATAATTTATTCAAGAAATAGAACTTGCGGCTATTTTTATATTATTAAGCTTCCACCTGCTTTTTCTTTTAGAGATATCAGAATACAATTATTTTGTCTTTAACATTTGAGATCCATATATTATGTGGCTAGTATCTTTATTGCTTAGCTTTTTTATTATCATCACTCCTTCTTCCAATTTCATTTGCGATGGTGATCAACTCAAGGCCACTATCAGAAATAATTTAAATGGAGACTTCTCTATTACGAATGACCTTGAGAATATTGATGAAGGAGCTTTTGTTGTTCTTGATTGGCGTGATATAAAGCTGATGCTTCCAGTTACATTTAATGTTGGCGAAATAAGTTTTACTGATAAAAAGTGGTTGTGGAGTTATCAGGATAATGAGAATGGTTTGTATAAAGACAACCCTCGACTTCTCGAACGACTTCCTAGTGGAGGGGTTGTTGAACATTTATGTCATGTGATGTGATTACCTAACGATTAGAAAATTAAAAGAGCCGACTGAGATTATTCCCTAATTTATAATGCTTGATTCAGCTGCAAATATTTTTAAACTTAAAAAATTGAGTTTCTTAGAGTTAAGGCTATTGTTTAATTGGGCTGTTTTTTTTTAATCTCTTAAAATAATTTATAGATATTATTGCATTAATTTCTATGGCAATTAGAAAATATTTGAGCTTTTTGCAAATAATCACAGCCGTTGTGATTGGAATTCTATTGAGCGATGGGTTAAAGCTGTATGCCAAACAATGCATAGCTGGTGACAAAAATGGATGTGCAGAGACTAGATTTGAATGTATGTGGAATTCTCGGAAAGCATTATATGTATTACCCTCTTGCCTATTAGAGTCTAAAATAAAACTTTAGCTCATATTTACATCAACAATTCTTCAAGCCTTCATCTCCCCTCCTCGAGGAAGCTTCAATTACAGATTTGAATAACTCTTTAGTTATTATTATGCGGTAATAAGAATATTAGTGATAAATACCTAACCAGCAAGAACTTGACTGGTCCAATAAATAAATAAGCATTTATATAAGAATTTGGAATGTGATTTGTTTCGATTGACTAACTTTCTTGAGTGATTCGGAAGGAAACATTACGAAATAGTAGTTGATTTAAATATTTAGCTATTACTTAGATAAGTAATATGGATTTGAGATATGGATGCTTTTGCGAGAGTAAGAACAAAATCTTTACTTTTGAGATTATGGCCTACTAAGTCTTTACATAAATCCGTGAAAGAACCAATGGACCATTTAAATGAGACAGCAGGTCTTAATAATGATCAAATTAAACAAAATCAAAATTTTTTGGATGCTATAAAAAATGGTGGAATATGGTTCTCTTAAAATTCTGTTCAATTTAATTATTTATAATTGAATTAAGAATCTATTTATTATTCTTGATTCTCTACCCACATTGGATCTTTTGAAGAGGATTTAGTAGCCGATGGAGGTCTATATTTATTAAGCAGCTCGAGTTTTTTTATCCATTCTGCTGTGATTCCTTTTATTCCTTTAACTATAGTCGGATTTGTAAAGTCAATATTTTTTTTAAGCTTAAGAAGCTTAACTACTTTTTTAAATAATATAGGGTCTTTATATAAGTTTAACCAAAACTCAAAAATCTCTTCAATAACAGAAAGTGGTAAATCATACGATATGCCTTCAGAAGGAATTGGAATTTCATATCCATCATTCAAACATGAATTTATTAAGGTATCAATATTTAATTGAATAGCCATTAAAATTTCTTTGGCAGCATCTTCACCAATTAGTTCCTTGCGATAACACTCGAGGAAATTTTTGTCTGATTTTAATGGATCTACATTCTTTGTTGCACCAATTTTCCAGAACCCTTCTCCTGTTCTTTCCCCATTGACTAAATAAAGATAAATAGATTGGTTCATATTTATTTTATTTTAAATGTCTATTGTGTTAGGTAACTCTATTGCTTTATAATGAGTTGGAAGTATTAATAAAATGTTTTAATTGTTAATCTTTTATTGATAGATCTATATTGAGATATGGTGAAGGTGTTATACCAAAGTTTCAATGATTATTGTTAGGAACTTTTTTTTATTTTCTTCTGCTTTTCTTTTGAGTAGTGTTATTACTGCTTGTGGTTCCTCTAGTAATTCAAATGTTCGTTTAAGCGGCGCAGGAGCGACTTTCCCAGCTTCAATTTATACTCGTTGGTTTTCTGATTTAGCAAAAGAAGGTGGCCCTAGAGTTAATTACCAGGCGGTTGGTTCTGGATCTGGCCGTAAAGCTTTTATTGATCAAACGGTTAACTTTGGAGCATCTGATGATCCAATGAAAGCAAAAGATATAGCAAAAGTAGATCGTGGCCTAGTTCAAATTCCTATGGTAGGAGGGACTATTGCCTTTGGTTACAACTACGATTGCGACCTTATGCTTACACAAGAGCAAGCTGTTCGTATTGCTATTGGTGAAATTACAAATTGGAGTCAAGTAGGTTGTCCTGCAGGTAAATTGACTTGGGTACATCGTTCAGATGGATCTGGAACAACTAAGGCTTTTACGAATTCAATGCAGGCATTTTCCAAAACTTGGACGTTAGGAACAGGGAAATCAGTAGCTTGGCCTATTGGTATTGGAGGTAAAGGTAATGCAGGAGTAGCGGGTGTTATTCGCAATACAACTGGGGCTATTGGATATGTTAATCAGTCTTATATTAAAGGAGTCGTTAAAGCAGCTGCTTTGCAAAACCTTTCAGGTGAATTCCTTAAGCCTGATGCAAACTCAGGTGCTAAAGCATTGAATGGGATTGAATTAGATCAAAATTTAGCAGGACAGAATCCAAACCCAAGTGTTAGAGGTGCTTATCCTATTGCTACTTTGACGTGGATACTTGCATATGAAAGAGGTAATAGGGAGAAAGCAGATGCTATTAAGACCATGCTTAACTACTTATTAAGTGACAATACTCAAGGGAAGGCTCCTGCTTTAGGGTTTGTTCCTTTAAATGGTGAGATTCTTTCCAAAGCACGTGCGGCTGTTAAAAACATTTCTCCTTAAAGTGATATAGCCTTATTAAAATGCATATCGATAAAAACGTTAGAGAATATACTTATCAACTTTATTAGCACAGATTCAAAATATATACCTATAAATAATTTAGTGCTAAAAGTTAATAGCTAAAATAGTTATTGATTGGATTTCAAAAATTTGTAGAATCTTTTCTTGTAAAACTTTTCTTTCAATTTCAAGCTTCTAGCTTTAATTTAAATTAAAAAAATACATATGACTCGTTTTTTGCAATTGATTCAGCATCCAGTTGAAGGATGTGCATATTTAGTATATGCCGGATTCTTTTTTCGCTGGAGATTTCCAAAAAGCTGGAATAAATTAATGGAGGTTATGACAGTTAAGGATTTGCCTACTGCTAAATAATCTGCTTGATTAATGCATAAGTTTAATCTTTCTATATGTAAGTTAAAGATTAGACTGAATAGAAACAGGACATGAAGGGTAGGAAGAGGCTTTAAGGCAATAATTTATTGACGATTCTAAAGCTGCTTTTGCCCAGCGATCATCTGATGAATATCTAGCTTTAATTTTGGCTGGATTTTTCTTTAAAGATAATTGTTTCTTTAACATCTTTTAGAAAGTTCATTTACTGATCTTATTAAAGATTATTTCCCTTCTCAGGGAAATCATTGAGTATAAATACTAGTACACGTAAAGAAGTTCTAATGAAAATTGCCCGTAAGTTTATAAACATTTTTTCCCTTGAAAGTCTTCCTTTTGGATTTCATCCATAGTTTTTAGAGGGTTTATTTAATATTTAAAATTTTGATAAGGTACTCTGTTAGTTGAATCATAATATTATTAAATTACTAAGATTTAAATAATAATAAGAGTTTTAGTCTTAGCGATTAATAAATAACTCTATTTTATTTTATCTGAAACAAGCATCCCCTAGAATCCTTGTTCTACCTAGTATTCCTTTATAACTTTTCCGACCTAAGAAGTATTTGGGTGGAACCGCTAAAATAGCTCTTATTGGAGTTTTTTGTTCTCGAGAATCTATTATTAGATTTTTAGCACAAATCCAACTTTGATTTTTAGTAATTCCTGGCCATGAGGCCCACAAGCCACAAAAAAGACCTAAACTTACCATTAGAATATTCTTGAACATAGATTACCTAATTTAGTGAATAACAACTTACATTCAATTGAGAATTAGATTCATTTGTTTTGAAAACATTAACTTTTCCAAAAGGTAACAATGCTCTAATAGCAATGATTAAGCCCCTAAATAGTTTTATTACTTTAGGTTTTATGTAACTAAAAGATCTTAAATTTCAACGTGAATCTTTTATAGATTCGTCTTGATGATTTTCAGAAGAATCAGTTGTGACATCTAAAACTTCTTCGTTAAGGGATTGAGGAGTTTCCTGGCTTGATTGTTCAGAGGAATCAGTTGTGACATCTAAAACTTCTTCGTTAAGGGATTGAGGAGTTTCCTGGCTTGATTGTTCAGAGGAATCAGTTGTGACATCTAAAACTTCTTCGTTAAGGGATTGAGGAGTCTCCTGGCTTGATTGTTCAGAAGAATCAGTTGCGACATCTAAAACTTCTTCGTTGAGGGATTGAGGAGTTTCCTGGCTTAATTGTTCAGAAGAATCAGTTGCGACATCTAAAACTTCTTGGTTAAGGGATTGAGGAGTTTCCTGGCTTGATTGTTCAGAAGAATCAATTGCGACATCTAAAACTTCTTGGTTAAGGGATTGAGGAGTTTCCTGGCTTGATTGTTCAGAAGAATTGTTTGTCAGTTCTGAGAGTAATGCTTCTGTAGAGGATTTGATTTCTTCTGCAGCATTTGAGGAATTATTATCTTCATTTGGTAAGAGTTCACTGAGTAAGCTAAATAATTTTTGAAAGCTTGAATATAAATTCTTAAAGTCTTTACCTATCTGACTTAACACCGTTTTAATTTCTTGGGCTTTTGCACTTTTATTGGTATATAGGATTAATGTGCCTAAACCAATGAGAAAAAGTATAAAGAGAAAAAAAACAAGCATTTAGAACTTGATTGATTTTCTTAAAGATCCCGTGGAATCATTTTTTTTCAAGTGGTTAGTAACACCATTTAAGGATTCTTTGATATTAGTTGGAGGTTGAACTTTAATTATTAGGTTTTTAATAGGTAGAAATAGTATTAGATTAGCTTCGAATTTAATAGTTGATTAGGACTGAGAGATATACATATAAATAAACTATCCATAAACCTTTTAAAGATGAGCGATAGGTTTTATTTGCTCTTATTATTAAATTAAACTTTACTAATGATTAAAGCCAAGAAGAGGTAATATATTTTTAATTCACATTTTATTTAAAGTAAAGTTTGTCCTTTTTACTTTAAGACTTTTCTAATGCTATGGACTTTAGAAATCAATCTAGATCATATGGAATTTATAGCAATTCACCTTGCTAGATAGTCTTTTGCTAGTCTGCTAAGAAATAAAGCTAAAATGGCAGATTTTGTTGAAATAACAAACCTCTTAGCTTTTTCCGTCAAAAAATGCTATTTCTATTGCATTAGATAAAAAAAATGACTAATTCAGAACCTCCTAATAATGAACCCAAGTGGGATTACACTTCTTCTAGTCAGAATTTCATTACAGGAGCTCTTGTCGTAGGAGGAAACCTTCTTGTGATAATTATCTATTTGCTATATAGAAGTGTTCCAGCTGTTCACCAGTTTATTTCAGGGAAACCACTTTAACCATTGAAATATTTCATAAGTCTTTGTTTTTAATTGCTTTAAGGATTATAAATATTGAGCTTTTTTTGATTTAAACCTTATTAATTATATTTTTTTATAAGAACAATAATGAAAATTAACATTGCAAAAATAGGTAATAAATAAATCGCTGCAACTAATCCTAATATGAAAATTATGATCAAACTAGTTAAGATAGCAACTAAAGAAGCAAATCTCAGCCACTTTTGGAATCTTCTTTTCCAGAAGTTTCCTGTTAAATGATCCAATTTATATTGAATATCCCTGTATTCATTATTAAGTTCTAAAAGTTTTTGTTGATGCCAATTTGCAGATTGAATTGCATTTGATTCGACAATTTTGTTTTGTAGGGTATCAAAAATATTATTCTTCTTAGAAAAATTTGAACGAAATCTTACAATTTGAGCTTCAAATAGATCTTTTGTTGTTTTTTTGATTTCTTGCTCTAGGAGTCTAATTTTGTCAGTTAAATATTCTATTTGGTTAGATGTTGGGTTTCTATCATACTTAGTTATAGAAATTACTTTAGGACGTCTTTTTAAAAGAGATGTAAAAAAAAACACTGAATTCTATCCGTTTGCTAATAAAACCTTCTTCATAATATTATAAGATTTTAAGAATTTTAAAAGTAAAAATAATAACAACTTAACTATAGCTTCTTTTATGAATTGAACTTTTTGATATTTATAGAGTACCGTATTCTGGAAATTATCTGATTTTAGATTGCTATTGCTCCTCACAAAAGAACTATACCTTTGTCAGGAAAAGGAAATGGTTTAGATTAAAAAAACCTTTGCATTGATGGTAAAAGTATTCTGTAGTGTAAAAATATCTAAAATTCTTAAATTTCTTCATGAACTTTTCCTTTCGGATTAAGAGAAAACTAAAAGAAGTTAGGAATCGAATACTTAATAAAATTGTTCAGAGAAATTCATATATTTCTAGTAGATTTTTGACTAATAATCTTGTCAAATTTAATTGGACGTTGAGTGATTTTGATAAACATCAAATACATGAAAAATCTATATATTGCTTATGTCTTCGGATGTTTGATATAACAAGTGGAAAATCTAAAAACAATTCAACTTGCATTATGAAGGAAATAGAAGTAAATAAGAAAATAAATGAGCTTTTTACTAAGCCACCTGTTAAAGATGGAAAACTATTAATAGAGATAGGCTTTAGAAAACCATTAGGACAATGGAATATTCTTGCATTTACAACATTAGATCTTGGCCTTAGAGAAAATCTAAATTTATATCCAGATGATTCTTGGTTTTATTCATCTTCAAAACACTCATATGATTCGATGACTATACACGAACGTATGTATCAGTTGGCTAGACTGTCAAGATCAGGTGGTTCAGAGAAAATACAGCAAAAGTAAAATTGCTCTTTGTATATGAATCTATAAAATTTATTTAAATAACATTTTCAAGTGAACTAATTAACCAGTTTAAAAAATTTATAGGATTAAATATGTAGGATATTTCTTTATTCGGAATAGCTCTTCTTTTATTTGTTGTTGAATATAATTGTTCTTTTTTTATGCTTAGTTCATTATCAAAACCTTTTACTTCCTCTTTGAATAACCATATTTTTTGACCAGTTTTTAATTTTAATATAACTCCTATGTCAGTTCCATCAGTAATTTTATAGTCCACAATTTCTCCGTAGGGATCTGAAGCTATATCATTTAAAAGTTCAGAAGGTATAGGATCTTTAATCTTAGCAAGGTCTATATTGACCTTGGATCCAACTGCTTTTAGTGAATTTTCTTTATTTATGATCTTATAGGAAAAAATTTTCAGAATCCTACGTTAGTAAAAGCTTTTAGTCAAGGATAGATTTTCTTATTTTGCTCATCACTTTTAAAATATCTTTTATTGAAACCAATTTTAATCAATTATATTTTTATAATATTATTAGATAATATCTATTTATTTTGATTAGAGGGATTAATTTTTGATCGAAGAATTCTTGCAATTAAATTAATTCCAGTTAGCACCAAGCGTAAAATCAGGACTATAAAGGCAGTAAAACCAATAAAAATAACTATTGAAAGTATTTTACTGCCTAGATCTACTTGGCCAAGATTTTCCATGATGTCTTGTGGGGCTTCCTTATATTATTATATAATAACCATTATTATATAGCTTTATTTATTATAGGTGTAATCTATTTGTCATTAAAAGTCAGAAATTCGAGCTGTCCTAATTTCAACTCATCCAAGAGCTCTAGTTCTAACTAATTGGTGTAATTGTTAGCAGCTAATAAACTCTTTAACTATTCCTATTATTTAAAGTATAAAAAATAAAAATATATACTCTAAAACCTCTATTTTTGCTAATATATACATACAAGCCTACTTAAACTAACTCAAGAATCTTATTAGAAACTCAGTTTTAACTTATTTATTTCCACCTCTATCTCTACTGCCTTTAAACTATCTATTGCCACAGTTTGATTCTATTGGATATCTTAATTTAGGTTCTCCATCGTAGTCATAACTATTGGCTTGTTTAGAAGCATTTGGTTTTTTAGTCTATTTTTAGAATATTCATAATAGACTGCAGAATGGTAGGACCTTGTTTTCGTTATTGCTATTTGATTGGTAACTTTCTTATCTTTTATACGTATTATTTTTACTTGTGTAGTTATTTATAAACATAATTTAGATTTGCTGACATGAAAATCTCTTTCTCTAGGCACTAGTTAAAGTTGATTATTTCATTTGAATATTGGTTTAGAAAAGTTGTTTCTTTTAAGTAATCAAACTATTGTTATATAACATAAGTAGATTAATCTTTTTTTATGAAAATCCCCGCAATAAATCAGTCAAATGCTTTTCTAGCTTTGGCTTTATTAAGTTCTATCAGTCTTGGATCTATAGCAATTTCTCTTAGGTCTTTTCTTCCTATAGCTGAATGGGCAAAAATCCAAAATGAGTGCATTGATAGGACCATTGCTTTTGAAGGACTTCCAGATAAGGTTTGGAGTTGTAATGGTGGTGGTGATTGATTAAGGATGGAGTAACCTTCTTTCAATTAGTCATTAGATATTATTTCTCTTATACAAGAGGGCGAATGATAGGAAAGAAGCCCATTTTTTAATAAGAATAGAATTATTTACTTTGAAATTATTTAAAGAAAGAAAGGTATTGAGTTTTCTGTGTACTTTGAGAATTATTCTTTCTTGCAGGATCAATGGATGGCTATTTTTTGAATTATACGATTTGAGCACAAAAAAAAAGGGGGTTGGCATTTGCCTAACCCCTATTATTCCTTAAAGCTAAAGGATGTAAAACTTTAGTCCTTTTTAGCAGGAATGTTTTGTTGGTCATAATCAGGACCTACTAAGACTGCCATTACTGCAAATAGTGCTATTGCAGCAATACCAAGATATGCAGCAGATGGGGCTGGGGTGGTGAGTAGGCCAGCAAAAGTTAAAGGAAACATGGCTTTTAGTAAACAGTGTTATTAATACATCAAAAGCATCTTAGGACGTGTCTTTTTACTTACATTGTTATGTTTTTACTCTTTTAGTGGCCTGTGACCATGTTATGAACCAGTCTGATCTTTTGTCTAGAAGCTCTTTGGGCATGTTGTCTTGAAGCTCTGAAATGGCTGCTCTCATATAGGGATCCCCATGGTCAAAATGCTCAAAGAAGTCTATAAGATTAAGAATTTCTTTCATAGTTTATTTAAAATTAACTAGCAACAATATTCTTACGAAGAATAGGAATACGATAGCTAATGTCAAGAGCTTATATCTATATAGATGCGGTTGACTATAGAAATATTTTTTGGAAAATATCATTAATTAAACGAAAATATCATTTAAAAAAATCTATAATTTTATAGAGAAACATATTTTGATCTTAATTTGATCTTATAATTTAAAATTTTGTATGCATTTTTAGTTTAAAAAGAGTTGGATTTATTTATATAGAAAACTATAGGAGACTTAAGTCTAAGCCTGCATTGACTAGATCATCTTGCATGTTGCTTTCGCATGATAGTACTCTAGCCCAGCAAGGCAGCTGTTGAGTAACAGGTGATTTAAGAAATTGTATAATTGAAGGTCTTAGGAGCTTTGTGAATTTTTGAACTGACAATTCTTCTTCATGCCTATCATAAGGAATATTATTTACTGCGGAGTCTAATCCAAATTGTTTAACTCTATCTTGACCTACTCTTTTATATAAAACTTCTAAAGTTGATAATTGAGAATCCGTTAATGTTTCAGCTTGATGTTCCATTAACCCTCTTAAGACACTAGATAAAATTTCCGTACACATTTTCTGAAGGCCTTCTTTTTGACTTTTCCCAATTTCTTTATGTTTGTGATCAAAAACCCCAAGATCAACTTGCGCGATTCTGGATATCCTTACATTTCTATAAACCTCAGATAACAATCCGATTTCTAATCCCCAGTCACAAGGAATTCTTAAATTCATGCCTAGGTCTTTTGTAAATGCAAACTCTCCTGCTAAAGGATATCTAAAAGCCTGTAGGTATTTGAGGAAAGGACCTTGACCATAAATTTGTTCAAGGGATGTCAGTAAAGGGCCAACAAATAACCTTGTTGCGCGTCCTTGTAATGCATTTGTCTGTTGTGATAAACGACTATAAAAAGCTTTTACATATGAGATCCCATTAGATGGATCTAGTAATGGCTGCAACATTCTTACAGGGTAAGAAAGGCCGAATGTTTTTATGTCTGCATCAAAAAGCCCTACCACCTCAGATTTCCTTGTGGCGATACCAATGCCTTGCCAAACAGCCCATCCTTTGCCTGGTGTTCCTAATAAATCAAGCCCATTCTTTTCTTGACTTTTAAGAAGCTCTATTACAGCAGGCCCATTAGTCCATTGAACGTGGACAGGAAAAGGCATGTCAGAGAAAAATCTTTTGGCTTCTGAAACCTCATTAGCAGATTTGGCAGATAAAGCAATAATTAATTCGTTCAACCCTTCCAATTTTTGCAATACATTTTTTGTAAGAGACAAAGCTGGCCTTTTGAATTCTTCAAATAGGCAAGGGATTAAAAGAGCCGTTGGTTTTCTTCTTAAACCTTGCCTTAATAGATCAAGAGAATCTTCAGTAACTCCATATTGATGAATTGTTGTGATTAATCCCTGTTGAAAGTCCATTCGGTAATAAGAGCAACTGAATGAAAGAGTGTTTACGATGATCCTGTACAGAGTATTGGTGAATACGCAGTGACAGGTGCTGGTGCGCAATTAGAAACTCTACGTGGCTTGCTGAAAACAATCTACAAGGATCATTCTCCAGAAGACTTTAATTATATGTGGTCGCAATTGTTGCAGATTTTGGAAGAAAACAAGGATATTGATTTTAATCACAATCAAAAGCAGGCTTCTGTATGGGATTCTTCTACAGCTGTTTTAATTACGTATGCTGATGGAGTTTATTCAAATAGTAAATCTACTTTATCACCATTAAAAAGATTAATTGATAATCATCTAGGTAAACTTGCATCTATAATTCATATTTTACCTTTTTTATGTTCAACTAGCGATGGTGGGTTTGCAGTATCAAGTTATGAAAAAGTAGAACCACGGTTTGGTGATTGGGATGATATTA
Organism: Prochlorococcus marinus str. MIT 0918; assembly: GCF_027359415.1. NCBI lineage: Bacteria > Bacillati > Cyanobacteriota > Cyanophyceae > Synechococcales > Prochlorococcaceae > Prochlorococcus > Prochlorococcus marinus. Next base: position 583,325 of record NZ_CP114780.1, on the reverse strand, counting down.
ATAATCTTTCTGAAAATAACTTAATTATGGCAGATTTGGTTTTGAATCATGTTTCTGCTTCTCATCCATGGGTACATCAATTTAAAATGTCTAGTAATCCAGGAATTAAATATATTTTGTCGCCTTCTATTAAGGATGATTGGGGAAATGTTATTAGAGCAAGAAATACTTCTTTGTTTACAAGTATTATAACTAATCAAGGAAGAAAAGACGTATGGACAACATTTGGTCCAGATCAAGTTGATGTTAATTGGAATGAACCTCTCTTAATATTAGAATTTTTAACTTTAATAATTAAATACTTAAGGAACGGTATTCGATGGATTCGATTAGATGCAATAGGTTTTATATGGAAAGAGCCTTCAACAACTTGTTTGAATATGAAGCAAGCTCATGATTTAGTAAAGGTTTTAAGAATATTACTTAAAGAACTTTGTGAATCAGGGGTCCTTATAACAGAAACAAATGTTCCCGAGAAAGAGAATGTTTCATACCTTATTTCTGGTGATGAAGCACAACTTGCATATAATTTCCCTTTGCCGCCTTTGTTACTTGAAGCCTTGATTACTAACAAGGCTGATTTAGTTAATAAATGGTTAGACTCATGGCCTACTCTTCCTGATAAAACAGGTTTTTTAAACTTTACTGCTTCTCATGATGGAATTGGCCTTAGGGCTTTAGAAGGCTTGATGGAGCCATATAGACTACATAACTTGTTAATTGCATGTGAAAAACGTGGTGGACTTATTAGTCATAGAAGAATGTCTAATGGAGAAGATAAGCCGTATGAATTGAATATAAGTTGGTGGAGTGCAATGGCTGATACAGGAATAAATAGAAATCTTTTTCAATCCAAAAGATTTCTATTAAGTCAACTTTTTGTTATGGCTTTGAAAGGTGTTCCTGCATTTTATTTACAAGCAATCATGGCATCTGAAAATGATATATTTGCTTTTGATAAATCTGGTGAAAGACGAGATCTTAATAGAGAAAGATTTGATTTTAAATCATTAGAACATGCATTGAAAGATATTAATTCTAATGCTAGTAAAAATCTTTTAGCTTTAAACCAAGCAATGACAGTTAGAAGTCGTTTAAAAGCTTTTCATCCAGATGAGCCTATGATTTTATATAGTAAGAAACGTAGTGACGTTGTACTTTTTTCACGGGGTATAGAAGACTATCGTGTGTGGGTTCTACATAATATGACTAATAAAAAGCTAAGTTTTTCTTTTGCGGATGTGCTCCTTACAAAATTTCCTTCTGCTTGGTGTGATTGTTTAAATAATAAAGTTTATTTTGACAATCGAATAGAATTAAACCCTTATGCTGTTCATTGGTTAACTCAAAAAAAATGACATTAAATACCAAACGTGATAAATGGTGGATAGTCACTGATATTGATGGAACATTGATGGATCATGATTATGATTTAACTCCTGCGATACCTACAATTAGATGGTTACAAGAACTGAAAATACCAATAATTCCATGTACAAGTAAAACTGCTTCTGAGGTTAGATTATTGCGCAAAGATATAGATCTACATGATCCTTTTATTGTAGAAAATGGTGGTGCAGTATATGGAAATAGTGAATTAGATACTAAAGAGTGGGAATTAATTTTAGGACGAAGTTATAAAGACTTAAAGGCAATATTAGAAAATATTTCATTAGAAATTGGTGTTAAATTAAAGGGGCTTAATGATTTATCTTATGAAGATATTGAGCTTCTAACTGGTTTGAAAGGTAATTCAATAAAACTTGCTTTGGCAAGAGAATGGAGCGTTCCTTTTCTTAATCCAACTGATGAGGATAGGCTTAATGTGAATAGTATTGCTGGGAAATATGGCTGTAAAATCTATCAAGGAAATAGAATGAGTCATCTTTTAGATGAGAATAGTGATAAAGGTAAGGCAGTAGTTAAATTAAAAAAATACCTTAATCAAACTGATGCGAAAATAATAGCTTTAGGAGATTCTCCTAATGATTTACCTTTGTTAGAAATAGCAGATAAAGCTGTCGTTGTTCCAGGAGTTAGTGGACCTAATAAGACTTTAGTTGATAATATTAAGAATCAAGATTTGATTATAGCGCCAGCCCCTCATTCAGAAGGATGGGCTATGTCAATAAAGAATTTGATCAATAGCCATATATAACAATTATGATTAATGTCTCTTCTAAACAAAAAAGTAAGAAAATAATTAAACCTCCATTTGGTGATCCTATCCATGCTGAGATTTTATTCTCAATTGAAAAGTTTGAATCTTTATTAAATAAATTAGAATGGGATTTTTCTGAATGGGTTGATTATTGGTCATATAAAAATGGTGAAAAGTTAGCATCTTCCTATTGGGCCAAGGGAACTAAATTAGATTGGATTTGGGGTTTGGGTCTCCCATTTCTTACAGAGATTAGTAAGTGTTTAGATAATCCTGAAAGAAGGTATGTTTTGGGATTATCAGCATTACCTGGTTGTGGTAAAACTACCTTTGGAAGATGGTTGGAAGCTTCAGCGAAAGAGTTGAATATGTCGGTAAAAGTTATTTCTTTAGATGACTTTTATCTAACAGGTTCAGAATTGGATTTGGCTATGCAAGGTAATCCTTGGGGTGTTCCTCGAGGGTTTCCTGGTAGTCATTCAATTAAGCTTCTAGATCAATCAATTGATCATTGGCTTAAAACTGGCGAGCTTAATGCTCCAAAATTTGATAAAGCGTTGAGAAATGGTTATGGAGATAGGTCTGGTTGGCATAGAGCCTATCCAGACCTTTTAGTTTTAGAAGGATGGTTCTTAGGTTGTTATCCAATTGATTATTCTTTAAGTCAAAGCAAAATGAATCAGGTTTTAACGCCACCACTAACTGAGGATGAATTAATTTATAGGAAAAAAATACAAAAGTCTCTTTCTATGTATTTAGGAATATGGAAAAGAATTTCTAAATTGTGGCATATAAAAACCATTGATTTTTCTTCAACATGTCAATGGAAAGTTCAGCAAGAACAACAGATGTTATTAACTAGAGGATCTGGGCTCCAAGGAGAGGTTTTAACTTCTTTTTTACGGATGATTCAAGCTTCTATACCTCAGTTTTCTTTAATGGAGATTGATTGTGATGTTGTTGTGGAGGTTAATCAATTAAGAGAAATAATTAACATAGAAACAAAGAAATTATAATGAACCTTTTTCTGTTTAAAGTTCCTATCTCTTTCTATAATTAGTTTTAGTTATTTTTTATACAGTATGAATTGTTCAAAGGTGTTCTAATAATTAGAGAATCATTAGGCTATGACTCAATTTTCTTATTGTAATGAAGGAAAATCTATGATTGTCCTTAGATGTATAGGACCACAGAATTTCTTTTTAGAAAGAGTTATATTTCCTAAGGAAGTTTTTCTTTTCTTAGCTCCTCAAGAATCTAAAGTTGAAATTTGGGGTGATGAGCTTTATGGACCTAAACTAGAACAACGTCTTAGGATAGACACCCTTAATAAAGATCTTCCTATTGCAGCATGATCATTAGAAGATTTGTTTAAATATCCTATTTTAATAATTGAATTTCATAGAAAAGTGAAGGTTTTTCTAGGTTTCTATAAGTATTTTCAATATTTTCAGTATATTCTATTTTTTACTCCATAATTAGAATTCTTATATTAGTTTTTATGGAAGGATATGTATATTTAATTCGCAATGGAGATTTGTATAATATTGGTTGTAGCACTAATTTAAATAAGTCGGAAGAATTTTATAGGCCAGGAATCCTTTCGGCGCATTTAAAGACAAAGGAATTCGAATCCATAACCAAGAAGTTGCAATTCCAATACTCTGATGTGCGCCTTCCAGGGTCAGAATATTTTCGTTTATCTAAATCACAAGTTCTAGAATGTCAACTTATATTGAAAAACGAGAGTAATAATAGTTTCTTCAAGCCTATCTTTAGAGGGTCAACTTTTGTACTTACTTTACTTTTCTTTTGGCTTTTGCTATCTGGCTTAATAATAGTTTTTGCGGTTAATCCAATTTTTAAAAATTTCTTGTTAATTTAATTTCTTCTTGATCATATTAGGTTTAAAACCTTTTGGATTTACCCTATATTTGAAAAAGACTAAAATTTTCAAGGTGTTATCAAGCTTTTTAATTTGGATATCAATCCCTTTTGTTATTGCTACTGCTTATTTTGGTACAAGAAATGGGTATTACAATAGTGATAAATATAATGGAGATGGATGTGCGCATGATGTTAAGCGCTAATTAAATTTGATTATTATTACCAACAATTCAACCTAACGATTAGATATTTTTACTTGGCACTCTTAATGCATGACCACTTATTATCAAATTGCCAAACAGGCTTGTAAATTTCTTCTGTAATTTTCGTCCCTGCTTTTTCACATAATTCCATTGATTCCATTGGGATTGCATATAGTGAGGGACTTGTAATACCACTAACTTCAGGTCTTGATCCTGGACCTTGACGATAGCTTCCTATTATTAGCCAATAACTTGCTTCTGCCTGTAGAGGAGAAATCAATAAGGAAGCAATTGAAATTGCAAATGATATATATGCTTTTTTCATAGGTTGGGAATTTACAAGGGAGCTATATATGGTTTTTATAGCTTTTCAGATTACAGTGATTATAAGTAATCTTTTAATTAATTTATATATGAGCTCATTTATCTTTTTTACAATAAATGCTTCTAACACTTTTTTTCAAGAATGTTGGAAAAGTTTTTTTTTAGGAATTATTCAGGGCATAACTGAGTTTATACCGATAAGTAGTACTGCTCATCTTATGATTTTCCCTGCTTTATTAGGTTGGGAAGACCCAGGAGTTTCTATTTCTGCATCGCTTCAATTAGGAAGTATTATTGCTTTGATTACTTATTTCTGGAGTGATATTGTTGATCTTAAGAATGGTTTTTCAAGATTAATTCTACAGAAATCGTGGAATAATCGAAGGACTAATTTATTCTCTTCTATTTTAATTGGTAGCTTGCCAATTATTTTTGTAGGAGGTTTAGTTAAATTATTTTGGAGCAATTATGAAAATTCAGTTCTAAGAACTATTCCATCTGTCGCAATAGTTTCCATTCTTATGGCGATTTTATTATTTTTGGCAGAGTTATTTAGCGATAAAATAAAAACTATAGATAAGGTTTCTAAAATAGATGGTTTTTTTATTGGATGTGCGCAGGTTTTAGCCTTAATCCCAGGTGTGTCAAGATCAGGTATTACCATTACTACTGCTTTAATTACTGGATTAGAAAGAGAATCTGCAGCAAGATTTTCTTTCCTTTTAGGCTTGCCAGCTATTACGCTTGCAGGATTAGTTGAATTAAAAGGAGCTATTTATGAACCTAATTTAGTAGGTGTAACTCCGTTGTTAATTGGTATATGTTCTTCTGCTTTTACTTCATATTTATCGATTGGTTTTCTGATGAGATTTTTACAAAAAAATAATATGATGATTTTTATCACTTATCGATTGTTATTTGGAACTTTTTTATTAGCTTGGTATTACATTAATGAGGCTCTCTAAAAACAAATGATTGAATTACCATATTCTTATTTTCTTTCAATAGCTTTTGGAGAGATTGAATTGTCAACTACAACAGTTTCCATTCTTATTGGCATAAGTGTATTTATTTTCATCGCTGTAGGTATAAGCTCTTTTAGTTTGATTCGTTCAACTTTACTTTCTGATGAGGAAAATGAAAATTAGGTTTTAACTTTTTATTCGAGTATTACCTTTAAACATATAATTCTTTTATATATATTTAATTATTATTAAACAAAAAGATCAAATGTTCTCAGAAAATTAGAAATCAACATGAAAAAGGCTCTCACATTAGGTGAGAGCCTTTTATAGTAATTGAAGTTATCTAAGTAGCTTACTAATTTAGAAGCTAAAGAATGTTTCAACTATATAGCCAACTGTGTCAGCTTGACGACCGTTGCCTTCTTCATAGAACAAACCACCCTGTACATCGATACCATCGGATACAGGATATGAGTAGTAAAGTTCGTAGTTAGAAAGGGTTTGGGTCTTATAAGATGAAATAGAAGCATCTTCGAAGCTCTGCCAAGCAAGGCTTGCAGTACCAGGACCTACCTCATAATCCAATCCGATCGTAAGAGCGGATGAATTCTTACCAGTTGGGTTAGTTGTTGTACTAACTGTTTCTGGATCCTTAGTGTCATAAGCAACACTAATAGTAGGTAGATTCTCAGGAGCAAAGTATGCACCTACACCGAATGTCTTTTCACCATTGGTGTCACCATTGTTATCGGCATTCTTATAAAGAATTCCACCACCGAAGTTGTCTGCATCATAACCAAGTGATGCAGTCAGTACGTCATCTCCTTCTCTGGAGAACATACCTTTAGTACCATTCTCACCATCTTGAGCAACGTAGCTTACTGAACCGTTGAAACCACTGTCATTAGCGTAAGCAACAGCAACACCAGGACCAGTCTCAGTACCTGCAGCACTAAAACGCATTGTGTCTAATCTGAAGTTCTCAGAATAGATAGAAGTGCTTGCTGAAATAACATCATCTTGGTCAACTAGAGGACCAGCTGTTACTTGGAAATCGCCTACTGGGAATGAGTAGTAAAGTGAACCAACAGTTAGAGTACTATCTGTCTCTGAACTTTCAAGTACAAGTTCAGATTGGTTACCTTGTACTACCTGTGCATAAAGACCATCTCTACCATTGAAGCTGGTATTAAGGTCAACAGTGAAGTTGTACTCAGTTGCTAGCTTGTTATCATCTTTGGAGCTAGGTCCATCAACGAAACCAGTTGTGAATACAGCTCCTCCAGACATTTTGGTTGTAGAAGAGAACTGTCCAGCACTAAGTTCCTTAACTTTGTACTCAAGTCCATCAACACGTCCTTTAAGGATGGCCATTTCAGTGCCAAACTCATTGGAAAGACGAACTGCATCAGAATCAACGTCAGCAGAAGCTAAACCGCCTTCTAAACATGCATTAATAAGTGCAGCAGCCTCATAACGAGTTAGAGCCTGACCACTCTTAAGATTTTGTGTGTAGGCATTGTCTACACAGCCATAGCTCTCACTTAGATTTTGAAGAGCTGTATAAGCCCAATCTCCAGGAACAACATCGGAGTATTGAGCAGTAGTTACCTCTGCACCTGTAGTCGCATAATTGGCAACATCATTGATGTTGACTTCAGCTGCATTAGCAGCTAAAGGAGCCAATAGACCCAGAGCAGCAGGAGCTACCAGCAATTGCTGGAAAAGCTTCATTTGTGGAATCCTCACACTTGGACTTCCCTATTATGACTTTCATGACTGGGATTTGCTGTAGCGACGTATGCACTTTTTGAAATGTCTGTTACATTATGATGTATATTTTGATACGTAATATTAGGTTTTTTATTGCTTCCCGGTAGGTATTTTGATGCTAAATAAATAATTCAAACAGGAATTTGATTAGGTAGGGTTAACAAAAATCCCTAAGCTCTTTCCATTTTGCTAGGCCAGTTTCTATGTCAGACATATCGTAATTTGGATCTCTTTCTTGAAAAGCTTTTATCAGTGAGTTAGTTGCATCAATTCCATATTCAGCTGCTTTGCGTTGTTTGATACACCCTTGTATTTCATCACCTTCTTTAAGTGATTGTTCTGCTTTATCTAGATAATCACTTGCTATTTTAATCTTTTCATTCCAATTATTCATATTTATTTCAAACTCTTTGAATGTATTAGCTTGTGCTGAGGGTGTAAATAAGGATATTACAAACAATATAAATAATGCAAAAAAAATATAGGTCAATTTCCTAAGAAAATCAGTTGATTTGATTAGAAGAAAACTTATGCTTTTCAATTTAAAAATTATTGTTGAATAATTAAAACACTAGTTCATTTTAGGTTGAAATGAATTTGTTTTAGTTTATAGGAACAACTTCTAAAAGGCATTAATGTTTTTTTGTTGATCAAATCGGAACGGCGGGATTTGAACCCACGACCCCCACTACCCCAAAGTGGTGCGCTACCAAACTGCGCCACGTCCCGTAATTTAAAGTTATAGCATCTTGGCTATTCATAAGAATTTTTGAAATTTGCAGATTCTTTTTGATTTGCTTTTTAATTTATTTAGAAGTCGCCTTGATAATGAATTTCGGTCTTCTCCTGAATAGCCGTGAATTTTCAATGAAACAGCAAGTTCTCTTAACTGCCTAATGTTCATTGTAGATAGTTTAAGATCTGCTTGTGTCTCCCAGATTTCATTTGCTTTTGGTATATCTAAATTATTATTAGAATCTTTTATAAGAAGAGTTAGTTCAGCAAGCCATTCAGGTATTAAAACTAGTAAAATAGCAATTAAACTATAAAGTCTTACTATCGCTTTTGAAGGAGGCTTAAGTGAATTATTTTTTTTAATTTCTATCCTTTTAATCACTTTATTATAGTACTTGTATTGATCTTAAATAAGTAATAGTTTTTTGATTTATTAAAAAGCTCAAGATCTAATTGATTCAATATATTCTGTTGGTGCATTATCCTTCCATTGAATAGATGGTTCTAATTTATTCTTGGGACGACTAAAGCTAAAAACTAAAATAAATACAAGTAGTATAGTACAAATTATTATTGTTATTATTGTCTTATCATCTAGGTTTTCATTCATTTTTTTATTGGATCATTGCTGCTTCTGAGGACACAATGATTTTCTTCCCAATTAAAATTTTCCCAAATACTAGTACTTAGCTTATAATCTGATCCAGGAAAATTCTGTAAAGAAATATTTGTTGGCATTGCTGAGCAATATGGCCTACTGCCTGGTTTCGCAAGGTATTGCTGATGATATTCTTCAGCAAAGTAGAAAGTTTGATTGCTACTAACTTCAGTTGTTATTGATCCAAATTTTTCCTGAGTTAAAAGATTTTGATATGCATTAAGGCTTTTAAAAGCTATTTCAAGATGTTCTTTGTTATTAGTAAATATTGCTGAACGATATTGACTCCCACAGTCGTTTCCTTGTCTATTCCCTTGAGTGGGATCATGACATTCCCAGAACATTTTAAGTAAATCACTGATATCAATTTCAGACTTTTCCCAAACAACTCTTACTACTTCAGCATGATTAGTATTTCCTGAGCAAACTTGTCTATAAGTAGGATTCTCATTATCCCCACCTGCATATCCAACAGCGGTTGTTATTACACCAGGTAATTTCCAAAACCCTTTCTCAGCTCCCCAAAAACATCCACATCCAAAATATATTTCACTTTGCTTATTACTGGGTTTGTAATTGATATTGTTTCCTAATACAAAATGTTTTACCCCTTCAGGATAGTAAGAATTTTCTTTTTCTTTAGTTAGCCAATTTTTGAACATTTTAAGATTGATCGACTTGGGTAATTGATTTAGGTATCAATTTAATATGATTTAATAAAGTAGTAACAAAAGCAAATAATAAGAATGGGAGGCTTAGTACTAGAATTAAGCCAACTCCAATAAGAGCAAATATTGGTCTGGAAGACCCCATCAAGCCTAATCCACCGGCTAAACTTACGAAAATAACCGCCATCCAAGCAAGTATTTGAAGATAAATATCTCCAAATGTTAGGTCGCATTTCAGGGTATAGGAGGTAGGTATAGGAGTAGTCATTTAATGTTTGCGTTTGTTTTACTTGATAGGTTAAATGGGTTTTTATTTCAGATCCTTCTTTGTGAATCTTTTTAAGAAGATGTTTTATTTATCTCAATCTAGTTGTTCAACTGCTCTCTCTCTTTCCCAAAGTTGTTTGTATACACCATTCTTATTGATCAAATCTGTATGAGTACCTTCTTGAACAAGTTCTCCTTCATTTAAAACAATAATACGATCACATGCTGCAGCTGCTGAAAGTTGATGACTTATCATTAAAATAGTTCTATTTTCTTGTTGCCTAATTGAAGAAAGTATTGCTGCTGCAGTTTTATTATCAACACTAGCAAGTGCATCATCAAGAACAATTATTGGTGAGCTAATTAATAAAGCCCTGCTTAAGGCTGTCCTTTGTCGTTGGCCTCCACTTAGAGTTATTCCTCTTTCTCCAACAAGGGTTTCAAACCCATCAGGGAAACCTTTTATATCTTCATCAAGATGTGCTTGCTGAGATGATTCCTGAATCTCTTTTATTGATGCATATGGATCACCATATCTAATATTATTTGCTAATGAGTCTGTAAATAAATATCCTTCTTGTGGTACCAAAGCAATGTTCTTTCGAAGATCCTCTAGCTTAAGATCAAGAATATCATTACCGTCTAAGAATAATTGGTTTCTTTTTATATTTACCATTCTGCATAAAGCTCTGGCAAGAGTTGTTTTTCCGCAACCAACTGGGCCTACTATTGCAACTAACTCTCCTGGATTAATTGAAAAATTTATATCCTTTATAATATTTTTACCATTATCTTCATACCTAACGGAAAGATTTTTGGCTTTTAACTTTCCTTTGATTGGTTTATTTAAAGGGCTATTATTAATGTTATCTTTAATAAGAGGTTCGTTATTAAGTAATTCTTCTACACGCTCTAGGCTAACCTGACCTAATTGAAAAGTATTTAGAGTAAAGCCTAATAGAGCAGTTGGGAATACTAATCTTTCTACATATAATATTAGTGCGATTAGGCCTCCAATCGTAAGAGAGCCTTTCTCAATAAAACTGCTCCCTAAAGCAAGAATTAAAAGTAATGATATTGAAGAAATTCCCTGCAAAAGTGGGAATAGTGTACTGGCTGTTCTAGCTAAATTTATTGCTGCATTTTTATAATTATTATTTAAACTTGAGAATGCTTTTTCTTCGGCAACCTCTTGACCATAAATTTTTATAGCACTTATTCCTGAAAGATCTTCTTGAATTAATTCGCTGAGACTTGATAGTGCTTCTTGTTGTCGCTTGCGTTGTTTGACCATTCTGCCTCCAAAAAGCCTAACAGTTCCTAGCATTATTGGATAAAGAGATATGGAAACAACAGTTAAAAAAGGGTTAATTGCTAGCATTGCTGGAATTGTGAATGCATAGGCAAGGAAGGTATTGGTAAGACTCAATATTGCGAAGCCAAGCAGTCTCCTAATGTTTTCTATGTCACTGGTTGCTCTGGTAATAACCTCTCCACTTCCTATACCTTGGACCCATCCTGGATCTTGTATGAGCATATGATCGAAAAGTCTTTGTCTTAGATTTACTTCTACTTGCCTACCAACTCCGAATACCAGTTGCCTAGACAAAAGTCGAACTAAACCCATAACTGTTGCAAGGATAATTATCCATGCTGATTTGCTTAGTACATCGTTAAAGGAAAATCCTTCTTTTAAGGCATCTATGATGCGACGAACTTCAAAAGGTATTGCTACGCTTAGTATATTTACAATTATTAGGCTCACTCCTCCCAATATCAAAGTGTTTTTATGAGGCCTTAAATATCTTTTTATTAGATCAATCCTAAAAACTGCCATGATTTGAAAACTCTAATAATTAATCTATATCGGTAAGGATGAAAGTTGATATATTAGTTTTCTTAAGTAAGGCTTTTGCTTAATGGAAGGACAGAACCATCCACTGTACATAGTAGATCGTGAACACCTAAACAGATTGATATCTAAAGACATGCCAGAAGACGAAGACTTGCTTAACATTGCTAGGTTGTTAATGAGATATGAGGGCTTCCCTGGAGCCAAGGATATTCAATTGGATATAGCTAAAATTTTAAAATCTTGGGGAATGACTCAGGAGACACTTAATTCTAAAACAAGAGATATTTGGTCAAAAGGGTATAGACCTTCTAATTATGCAGATGAGAATCTAGGGTCAAGTTTTGATACATCAGATAATTCTTCAAGTTGATTTTAATTGGATAATTTCTTTCTCTTAAACTCTTTTATAAAAATTTTTCAGGTAAGAGTTAGAAATATCTCTATGATTTGGCCCAGAGTGCATAGCACCTGACTTTTCTTTGAGCGTATTTTATGTCGACTGTCTCTTGGCCAAAACTACTTGAAAAGGTTTTATCAGCTGAAGAACTGAATTCATTGGAAGCCAAAACTCTTATGAATGCCTGGCTCAAGGAAGAACTTTTACCTGTACAAACAGGAGCTTTTTTAACTGCTTTAAGAGCTAAGCCTGTTTCAGGTCTAGAGCTTTCTACTATGGCTGAAGTTCTTAGAGACGCATGTGAATATTCTTTGAATCTTTCTGAATCGTTTTTGGTAGATACATGTGGTACAGGGGGGGATGGAGCAGATACTTTTAACATCTCAACAGCAGTGGCATTTGTTTCTGCTGCTTGTGGAGTAACTATTGCTAAGCATGGAAACCGAAGTGCAAGTGGAAAGGTTGGTTCTGCAGATGTTCTTGAAGAACTTGGGATAAATTTAAATGCGCCTCTTGAATTAGTTGCTAATGCTATTGAAAAGACAAATATTACATTTTTATTTGCACCTGTTTGGCATTCTTCTTTAGTTAATTTGGCTCCATTAAGAAAAAGCCTAGGAATAAGAACTATTTTTAATCTGCTTGGACCGTTAGTAAATCCATTTCGTCCTAAAGCGCAAGTGTTAGGTGTCGCGAAACAAGAATTGCTAGACCCAATGGTAGTCGCAATGAAAAACCTTGGCCTAAAAAGAGCCGTAGTTGTTCATGGAGGAGGAGGTTTGGATGAAGCATCTCTCGAAGGCAGTAATGATTTTAGATTTCTTGAAAATGGCCATATAAATTCCAAAGTGATTAATATCAAAGAATTAGGGCTTAAACCTGTATCAAATGATGAGCTTAAAGGTGGCTCATTGATAACAAATAAAGAGATTCTTCAAACTGTTTTGCAAGGTGAAGGCACCCAAGCTCAAAAGGATGTAGTAGCCCTTAACACTTCTTTGGTTTTATGGGCTTCAGGAGTTGAGATTGATATAAGTAAGGGAGTGAAAATAGCTTTAGAATCTATGGAATCTGGTAGGCCTTGGGAAAAATTTAATGAGTTAAAAGGATTTTTAGAATAAATATTTTTAGAATGACAAGTTTTTTATTATTATTTTAATATGACTACTTTTGAGAAAGACGATGCAATTTTGCTTTTATCTGATGGCACTTTAATAAAAGGAAAGTCTTTTGGAAGTAAAGGTACTGTAATAGGTGAAATAGTATTTAATACTGGCATAACCGGATATCAAGAGGTTTTAACTGATCCAAGTTATTTTGGGCAATTAATAACATTTACATACCCTGAACTAGGTAATACTGGAGTGAATTCTGAAGATAATGAATCTGATTCCCCATATGCAAAAGGTGTTATCGTAAGAAACTTTGCTCGAACACCTAGTAATTGGCGTGCAAATATCACTTTTGAAAAATGGCTTAAAGAAGAGAATGTTGTTGGCATATATGGTGTTGACACAAGAGAACTTGTAAGGCATTTAAGAAGCTCTGGAACTATGAATGCTCTTATTTGCTCTGAATTGAAAGAAGTTTCTTTGTCTAGTTTGTTAGAAAGAATTCAAGCTGCTCCTATCATGAAGGGACTTAATTTAGCTGAAAAAGTTACTACGACAAAGTTTTACAAATGGGACACAACTGCTATTCCAGAATTTGATAAAAGATTGAAATTGGAACCACAAATTCCTTTTAAGGTTGTAGCTATTGATTTTGGGATTAAACGATCAATTTTGAACCGGCTTGTAGCACATGGCTGTGAAGTTGTTGTGCTGCCTTCGAATGCAGGCTATAAAGATGTATTGGATTTAGAACCAGAAGGAATCTTCTTTTCAAATGGACCTGGTGATCCAGCTGCTGTTAAGGAAGGAATTGATTTAGCTAAAAGATTAATTGAAGAAAGAGATTTACCTATGTTTGGCATATGTCTAGGCCATCAAATCTTAGGTTTGGCTCTAGGTGGTAAAACTTTTAAATTGACCTATGGACATAGAGGTTTAAATCATCCATGTGGCATAAGTGGCCGTGTTGAAATTACTAGCCAAAATCATGGCTTTGCTCTTGAAGCAGAATCATTAAATTCAAACAATGTAGATATTACTCATTTAAATCTTAATGATGGGACAGTAGCAGGCATAGCAATGTGTAACAGACCTGTTTTCGGGATTCAATATCACCCAGAAGCCAGTCCAGGGCCTCATGATGCAGATTATCATTTTGCACGTTTTGCTGAAGTAATGTCAGAACGACGTTGAATCGTGGTTGACTTGCTCATTGATAACTACACTTCTTTTGAGAAGCATTAGGGAGGATTGGTCCCATAAACGATTTACAACGATTGACCGTTTCTTTGCGGGGTGGGTCTGAGAAAAAGAAAGGCTGTTTGGTTTTTTATTTCACTGGACAGCTAGATGCTTATTCAGAGAAGCAATTTACAAATTTTGTTAATGAAAAGTTCACCGCAAATAAATTGCCCGTTGTCTTGGATTTAACAAAAATTGATTTTATAGATTCTTCTGGATTAGGAGTTATTGTTCATTTTGCTAAAACTTGTAAGAAGGCTAAGAAATCTCTTGGTGTTGTTGGTAATGCAAGAGTTGTTCAAACAATAAAACTTGTTCGTCTAGAAGATTATCTTCATTTGTCATCAGACTTAAGTAAGGCTCTTAGCCAAGTTGCGGCTTGACTAATTGGATTCGATCTTTACAACCATCAGGTTCTCCTGATGATCTAGGACCTATTCAATTAGCTTGGTTAGGAGATGCCGTTTGGGAGATGCATCAAAGACTTCGCCTATGTCAGAAACCAGCTAGAGCAAAAGATCTTCATGATTTAGTTGTGACTAAGGTTAAGGCGGAAGCACAAGCAGAAGCCCTTTCATCTTTAGAGATTCATTTAACTGAAATTGAAAGAAATTTTGTTAAACGAGGACGCAATCGAGTTTGTCGTGGCTCTCGTAAGATAAATATTGCTATTTATGGAAAGGCAACTGGATTCGAAACTCTAATCGGATGGTTGTTTTTAAAAAACCCAATTCGCCTTGCACAATTATTGGATCAATTAGATGCAATTCAATCTGATAAACCTTTATTAAAATAATGAGCTTTAAAGATCGCCGGGGCAGAAAAACATCTCGATCTTCTTCAATAGAAGGTAGGAAATATCGTGGCAACCCTTCTTCAATGAGTTGGCAAGAAACCAATAAAGATCAGTCACAAGGAAAAACTTATAGAAAAGCTTCAAGAGCTTTTAGCGAAAATTTTGTTGATAATGAAAATCAAAAAAGAGACTTAAGGAATAAGAAAAATAAATCAACTTCTAATCAGAGCTTCTCTAGTCCTACAAGAGAATGGGGCCGCGTACAATCAAAAAGAAATACAGACAGATTTTCTAATAATTCCGAAGAGGTAAAATATTTTGATAGACGAAGAAAACCTATTTTTCAAAAACACCAAAAAGAAGGATTTATCAATAAAAATCAAAATCATGAGCGAGAAGAAGAAAAGACTGTTTTTCACAATGAGTCAAATGATATTTTTTGGGGTAGGCATGTAATTCAGTCAATTCTTGAGTCTGGTAGGCCTATTCATAGAATTTGGTGTACTGGTGAGATTAGAAGCTCACCTCGTTTTTTTCAACTTTTAAAAGATGCCAAATCTTTAGGTGTTCTAGTTGAAGAAGTTTCTTGGGCAAGATTGGCTCATTTGACTAGTGGTGGTGTTCATCAAGGCATTGCTCTTCAAACAGCAGCATCTGAGACTTTTGACTTAAAGGCTTTGATAGAAGGGTGTAGTTCTTTAGACGAACCTCCTGTTTTGATAGCTCTTGATGGTCTTACGGATCCTCATAATTTAGGTGCAATAGTTAGATCTTCAGAAGCTTTAGGAGCTCATGGAATTATTCTTCCTCAAAGACGAAGTGCAGGATTGACAGGATCTGTAGCAAAAGTAGCTGCAGGTGCATTAGAACATTTACCGGTTGCAAGAGTAGTTAATTTGAATAGAGCTATTGAAGAATTGAAGAGAATTGGATATACAGCTATTGGTTTGGCAGGAGATGGTGATAAAACTGTTAATGAAATTTCGTTTGATGGCCCATTAGTTCTTGTAATAGGGTCTGAAGATAAAGGTCTTTCTCTTCTTACAAGAAAATATTGTGATGAACTTGTAAGAATTCCTTTAAGAGGGGTGACATCTAGTTTGAATGCTTCAGTAGCAACATCAGTATTTATGTATGAGATTGCTCGTCAAGGATGGATGAAAGACCTTTCAGGTCAGGCTCCATCTCCTAAGTTGCTAAGAGCAAAATTGACAACAAAACCTTTAAAAGACTATTAGAGGGTTGCTATGAACAACCTTAAATTATAAAGACAACGTTATATTTTAAAGTTGAAAAATGCTTGATTGATCATTTATATAAAAAAAAACTAAATTTATCATTAGATTTTTTATATCAAAGTAGTAACATAAGAAAAGATCTTTTATAAATTATGGGCCCAATTAGGGCATTTCGAAGCATAGGTAATAGTTTTGGTTTGGCCTGGTGGGCTCGAATCGAAACTAATAATCCTGCTACCACTTATTGGTTTGGACCTTTCTTAACCAAGAGAAGTCTAAAAGCCAAGATGAAATTATTTTTAAATGATTTGTCTGGCGAAGGAATAGGGTCTATCAATCACAGCTATGTTCGCTGTAGAAGAGTTGAACCTTTAACTTTTTGAATTTATCTTCTCTTTGTTTAGATAAGATAGTTTCATATATTAAGTATTTCGGATTAAATAATGACCATAGCTAAATGGCGAGAAAGATTGATCAAGGGAGAAGTGTCTTCTCTTGAACTTGTAGAGAAAAAAATTTCTAGAATAGAAAAACTCGACGGTACTATTCATTCTTTTTTGTATTTACACCATGAAAGAGCGCGGAAATTAGCTTCTCAAATAGATGAAGCTAGAGCTGCTGGTAAAGAGTTACCTCCTTTAGCAGGTATTCCTATAGCCATTAAAGATAATCTATGTACTAGAGGTATACCGACTACATGTTCAAGTCGAATATTAGAAGGATTTATACCACCATATGAATCTACAGCAACCGAAAGACTTTGGAAGTCAGGAGCAATATTAATAGGAAAAACAAATTTAGATGAGTTTGCGATGGGAAGTTCTACAGAGACCTCGACTTTTGGAGCAACTTTTAACCCTTGGGATACTACGAGAGTCCCAGGTGGGAGTTCAGGAGGCAGCGCCGCTGCTGTTGCATCGGGTTTGTGCGTAGCTTCTTTGGGATCTGATACTGGAGGCTCGATACGGCAGCCTGCT
The DNA here is from genome assembly GCF_027359415.1 of Prochlorococcus marinus str. MIT 0918. Lineage (NCBI taxonomy): Bacteria > Bacillati > Cyanobacteriota > Cyanophyceae > Synechococcales > Prochlorococcaceae > Prochlorococcus > Prochlorococcus marinus. The sequence goes on along the minus strand of NZ_CP114780.1, from coordinate 566,067 downwards.
TCTTTTTGTGGTGTTGTAGGACTAAAGCCTACTTACGGTAGGGTTAGTAGATGGGGTTTGGTAGCATTTGCGAGTTCATTAGATCAGATCGGCCCTTTCGCTAATAATGTTGCAGACTCTGCAGAACTTTTACAGGTTATAGCAGGAAAAGATCCTAAAGATTCAACATGTTTAGATGTTCCAGTCCCTGACTTTACAGAGCATTTGTCTGCCTCTATATCAGGTTTTCGTGTTGGACTGATTAAAGAATGTTTTAACCAGAAAGGACTTGATTTAGAAGTGAAGGAATCGGTTTTAAAAGCTGCTGCTCACCTTGAATCTCTTGGAGCAGAGGTAATAGAGGTTTCATGTCCTCGTTTTATTGATGGAATAGCTACTTATTATGTAATTGCACCCTCAGAAGCCTCAGCAAATTTGGCTAGATACGATGGAGTGAAATATGGTTTTAGAGCGGACAATGAAGATTGTCTGTCTTCTATGACTTCTTTTAGTAGAGCTAAAGGTTTTGGCAGCGAGGTTCAAAGAAGAATTTTGATAGGCACTTATGCATTGTCTGCAGGGTATGTAGATGCTTATTACAAAAAAGCACAACAGGTGAGGACTTTAATAAGACGTGATTTTGATAATGCTTTTCAAAATGTTGATATTCTTTTAACCCCTACGGCTCCTACTACTGCTTTTGCTGCAGGGGCACATGAGAATGACCCTTTGTCAATGTATCTTTCAGATCTATTGACTATTCCAGCTAATTTAGCTGGGCTCCCAGCTATAAGTCTTCCTTGTGGGTTTGATAAAAAGGGATTGCCTATTGGTCTTCAACTAATATCAAATGTTCTTGAAGAACCCCGTTTATTGCAAGTAGCACATCAATATGAGCAAACTGCTCATGTAATGGGTTCTGCACCAGCCACAAATTTAATACCTTCTTAATATCTTGCACTATATGTAGCGTTATGTGTGAATAAAGAGGCTGTATATTTAGTGTCTTAGTAGAATAGAGTAATGGCATTTGTACCATTACATAATCACAGCGATTACAGCCTTTTAGATGGTGCTAGCCAGCTGCCATTGATGGTTTCACGAGCAAAAGAGCTTGGCTTCCCCGCCTTAGCTCTTACTGATCATGGCGTTATGTATGGGGCTATAGAGCTTTTGAAATTATGTAAGAAAGAAGGAATCAAGCCAATTATTGGGAATGAAATGTATGTGATTAATGGTTCAATATCCAACCCACATCAGAAAAAAGAAAAGCGGTATCATCTTGTAGTTCTTGCCAAAAATGCTGTTGGATATAGAAATTTAGTCAAATTAACAACAATTAGCCATCTTCAAGGAATGAGAGGGCGAGGGATTTTTGCGCGAGCATGTATAGATAAGGAATTGCTTATGAAATATAAAGAAGGTTTGATTATTTCTACAGCATGTCTTGGAGGTGAAATCCCTCAGGCTATTTTACGCGGACGTTTTGATGTGGCAAGAGAGGTTGCAAGTTGGTATAAACAAACTTTTGAGAATGATTTTTATCTTGAAATACAAGACCATGGAGCAATGGAAGATAGAATAGTTAATGTTGCGATGTCACAACTATCTAAAGAGTTAAATATAGAATTAATAGCAACAAATGATGCACATTATTTGAGCGAAAATGATGTAGAAGCACATGATGCATTGCTTTGCGTACTAACTGGTAAATTAATTTCAGATGAAAAGAGATTACGTTATACAGGAACAGAATATTTGAAGTCTGAAGCTGATATGAAGAAATTGTATCTTGATCATCTAGATGAAAAGATAGTTGCAAAAGCCGTAGCTAATACTAAGATTATAGCCGATAAAATTGAGGAGTATTCAATTCTTGGTGATTATAAAATGCCTACTTTCCCCATACCAGGTAGTAGAACTTCCATTGAATATTTGTCAGAAGTTGCTCAGCAGGGATTACTAGAAAGACTGAATTTAAAAAATATCGATTTAGTGGGAGAAGATTACACACAAAGATTATTCAATGAACTGAAAATTATCGAGCAAATGGGATTCCCTACATATTTTCTTGTTGTTTGGGATTATATAAGATTTGCTAGAGAACAATCTATACCTGTAGGACCAGGGAGAGGTTCGGCAGCAGGATCATTGGTGGCTTATTCACTAGCGATTACAAATATTGACCCTGTAAAGAATGGGCTTCTATTTGAGAGGTTTTTGAATCCCGAAAGGAAGTCTATGCCTGATATAGACACTGATTTTTGCATAGAAAGACGTAGTGAAGTAATTGACTACGTCACACAACGTTATGGAGAGGACAAAGTAGCTCAAATTATCACATTTAACAGAATGACTTCTAAGGCTGTTTTGAAGGATGTTGCAAGGGTTATGGATATTCCTTATGGAGAAGCAGATAGACTTGCTAAGTTGATACCTGTAGTTCGTGGAAAGCCTGCAAAGCTTTCTGCAATGATAAAAAAAGATTCACCAAATACTGAATTTAGAGATAAATATCAAAAAGACCCTTTAGTAAAAAAATGGGTTGATTTAGCTATGCGTATTGAAGGGACAAATAAGACTTTTGGAGTTCATGCTGCAGGAGTGGTTATAGCATCTGATCCATTAGATAATTTAGTACCACTTCAGAGGAATAATGATGGGCAAATAATTACACAATATTTTATGGAAGATATAGAATCTCTTGGACTTTTAAAAATGGACTTTCTTGGATTAAAGAATTTAACTATGCTAGATAGGACAGTAAGTCTTGTCGAAGAGTCTATAGGAGATGAAGTTAACCTAGATGAATTAGTTATGGAAGATAAAGAAACTTTTGACTTGTTATCAAGAGGAGATTTAGAAGGTATTTTTCAGCTTGAATCTAGTGGAATGCGTCAGATAGTTAGAGACTTAAAACCATCATCATTGGATGACATATCGTCAATTTTAGCTTTATATCGACCAGGTCCACTTGATGCAGGGCTTATACCTAAATTTATAAATCGTAAGCATGGTCGAGAATCAATTGATTTTCCACATCCGTCTTTAGCACCAATACTTGAAGAGACTTATGGGATCATGATTTACCAAGAGCAAATTATGAAAATAGCTCAAGATCTGGCTGGTTATTCCTTAGGACAGGCAGATCTGTTGAGACGAGCTATGGGAAAAAAGAAGGTTGCTGAAATGCAAAAACACCGAACTTTTTTCATTGAAGGAGCAAGTAAAAACGGAGTTGATTCTTCGATAGCTAATAATTTGTTTGACCAGATGGTTCTTTTTGCCGAGTATTGTTTTAATAAGAGTCATTCTACTGCTTATGGAGCAGTTACTTATCAAACTGCTTATTTAAAAGCGCATTATCCCGTTGCCTATATGGCGGCATTGTTGTCAGTTAATGCTGGCTCAAGCGATAAGGTCCAACGATATATCGCTAACTGTAATTCTATGGGGATAGAAGTTAAACCTCCAGATGTTAATTCATCTGGTATAGATTTTACTCCTAAAAACAATCACATCCTTTTTGGACTAACAGCTATAAGAAATCTTGGAGAGGGTGCTATTAGACAATTAATTAATTCAAGAGAAGATAAAGGTCCTTTTCTTTCTTTAGCAGATTTATGTGATCGAATACCTATTAATATTTTAAATAGGAGATCCCTCGAAGCATTAATTCACTGTGGAGCACTTGATTCATTTAATCAAGAATCAAATCGTGCACAGTTGATTAAAGATTTAGATTTAATTATTGATTGGGCCTCTTCCCGTGCTCGGGATCGTTTAAGCGGACAAGGTAATCTTTTTGATTTATCAATTGGCTCTTCGAATCAATCAGGTCAACCTGAGGCTGTTTGTCCCCCAAAAGGAGCTTTAGTTAGTGATTATTCTCCAACTGAAAAGCTAAGACTAGAGAAAGAATTACTTGGTTTTTATTTGTCTGATCATCCTCTTAAACAACTCTCTTCACCAGCCAAACTTATTGCTCCGATTGGTTTAATTGATTTGGATGAGCAAAAAGATAAATCAAAAGTAAGTGTAATTGTAATGATTACAGATATGCGAGTGGTTAATACTAGAAAAGGTGATCGAATGGCTATTTTACAGCTAGAAGATTTAACAGGTTCTTGTGAAGCTGTGGTTTTCCCAAAGAGTTATATGAGGCTCTCCGATCATTTGTTAACTGAAGCTCGATTACTTCTTTGGGGGGGAGTTGATAGAAGAGATGAAAAAGTTCAATTAATCGTTGATGACTGTCGTTCAATAGATGAAATGAGATTTGTATTAATAGATTTATTACCTGAGCAGGTTGGTAATATTGAATACCTACATCGTCTGAGAGAATGTATATATAAACATCGCCCTTCAAAGGATGAGCTTGGAGTTAAAGTTCCTGTTGTTGCTGTAATTAAAGATTATAAAAAGAACAAATATATTCGCTTAGGCCATCAGTTTTGTGTGAAAGACCCTAATGCTTTAATTGAGTCCTTGAATCAAATATCCTTTAATGCAACTTGTAGTAAAAGCTTGGTTAATTAAACTTTTCTATTCATTTGAAGGATTTACAGGTTTAAATGCACTACGCATCTTTTTAATATTTGGTCGAATATTTTCGAAACCTAATAAGCTCCCTGATGCTTCTTCCCAACTTGCGGAAAGAATTCCATAGCTTAATCCAAATAGACCTGTTAAAAAAAAGATTGCTGAGCTTGTTAGGGTTATTGATGGAGGAACATCTGTTATCCCTTTGATAATTAACCAATAACTTAATATAAATACCCCCATGCCTAAAAAAGTAGGTATACCTGTAGTAAAGGCTATTCTCCTTGCCATTCTGTTGGCGACTTCTTTAGGTATAGATGATTTGCGTACACGCTTAGGGGCAATATTGGATGAACTTACATTCTTTTTTTTAGTATATTTTTCTGTCATGTTGTTTTTATGAGGTTTTTTAATTTAGTCAGCCTATTAGCCTCGAAGACCAAGTTTGCTAACGAGAGCATTGTATCGATTTAAACTTTTGCTTTTTACATAACTAAGAAGTCTTTTCCTTTGGCCAATCATTTTTAGTAATCCTTGCCTAGAAGAAAAATCATGGAGATTGCTTTGAAGGTGTTTGCTGAGTTGAGTGATCCTTTCGCTTAACATTGCCACCTGTACCTCAGCAGAGCCTGTATCAGTCCCGTGAGTTTGGTGTTTGTTGATGATTTCTTGCTTTGCTTGAGTATTGAGCGCCATGTTTGTAAGGAGGATTTACTGTTGAAATGCTAAATAATTACCTAATCTAACTCCTTGACCACCTTTCTATCCAGTCTCTTTATTTATTAGAACAAGAGTTTCTTTGAGAAGGGTCTCGAAATCAAGGCTTTTTGGTTTAGTCACTTTTTTTTCTTTTCCTGATTTAGTGGATCTTAATTTAATCGATAATGATTTTAGTGCTGTTTCAATTTCCGAGTCTTTATAATCTATATTTAATAAAGCACTTTTTACTTCATCTATAATTTCACTATTTATATCCTCATCTAAACTAGAGCAACTTTTCTGTTGTAGATCAACTTCATCTTTTATAAATTCAGAGAGTTTATTGTTAAGTTCGATTATAAGTCTTTCTGCAGTGCGTTTGCCTACTCCTGGAGATTTTGTAAGGTGAGCACTGTCTTTTTGTACAATTGCTAAGACTAATTTTTTGGCATGGTTGGCTTCAAGAAGTGCTATTGCAAGTTGAGTTCCTACTCCACTTACACTTATTAATTTCCTAAAAACATCCCTATCAGCTCTGTCAATAAATCCAATTAGAGTTGACCCATCTTCACGTTGTACATGATGAATCCATAGAGTCAATATATTTGAACCATTAAGTAATTTAAGATTTCTACTTAAAAGTTGAATTTCATAACCAATACCGGAACAATTAAGTATTACTCCTACCCGAGCTCCATGCCTCCAGTGCTCAATTGTTTCTCCCTTTAGCCAGCTAATCATAAGCGGTTTTTATATCAAATTAACCTCCATCAATCGAACATCCAATCATTGCACCTGCTGCTCCTCCTGCTGGGACGGCCCACCATCTGTCTTTACCTCGTGTGCCAGACATAGTTAGCCCTGCTCCGAGCAATCCTCCTATCAGTGAGCCTTCTTTACAGTCATTATTGTCAACATCTTGAGGTATCGCACCTTTGTAGTTTGCTGATGAACCTTTGCATGGTACTTCTACTGTCTCATTCCAACTTTTTACATAGCCAGGAGATTTTTCTGTTCCAGGAAAATATTGCTCTCTATATTCATTCCTTGTACATGTTCTAGACCTAGAGAATCCTGCTTGAGATTCATTTGCAAGTGCAGTTGAGCAGAAACTTAGAGAACAAGCTAGTGCCAGTAAAAATTTCATAGCGTCGATTACCTTTGTTTTATCTTATTAGAAATTTGGTAAATCGCTTAAAGATATTAATGTTGCCAAGAGAATACATGCAGCTCCTATAACTAAATAAAGTGTTACAGGCTCTGAGAAAAATATGGTACCCCAGAGTGAGGCGAAAAAAACTTGAGAATAATTTATCGACCCTGCATGTCCAGCAGGCAAGAGAGAAAGACCTTGTGTAATCAATAATTGCCCCAGCTGAGTAAAAACACCTATTCCTAAAATCCATATCCATTCATCCCCTTGTGGAATAACTCCTTGCTGAAATAAGAATGGCAAAGTTACTGGGATTGAAATTAATGGAAAATAAAAAACAATTACTAAAGGATGCTCGGATTTTGATAACTTACGCACTGTTACATATGCAAGCGCAGTAAGGAATGCGCCACCTAAAGCAATACCTATTGGCAAGAAGGTAAGATTCTGGGATGAAGGACTTGTCCAAAGTGGGTGAACTACAACTTGTATACCTATCCAACCAAGAATTATCGCAAATATGATTTTACTCCTTATTTTTTCTCCTAGAAATGGCCAAGCTAATATTGCAGAAAATACTGGATATGTATATTGAATTATTGTTGCTGCTGCAAGTGATAGTGATTCGACCGCTTTAAAAACACAAAATAATGCAGCTGTTCCTATCAACCCTCTAGATATAAGTAATTTTTTATTTGCCCCCCAAGGATTTATATCATCCTTTATCATCATTAATCTTGTAGTTATTATGCTGAATAAAGACCTGAAGAAGATTAGCTCTGCAACAGGGATTCTCCCGTTGAGTTGCTTGATGCAAACTGTCATCAGGCTGAAGGCAAGAGCACTTCCTATTAAAGTAAAAACACCATGAGTGTTAATTTTTTGATTCTCTTTACTTATTTGTAGGTTCATAAGGCTATAAGGATTTTATTTTTAGTGCGAGAATTATTTGATTTAATTGCTTAGATGTCTTTTGCGCACATTTAAATAAAGTTCTCAATCCTATTTAAATCCATTACTGTATGTACTTCATAATTGCATAATGAGAAACCTACGACTCCATCAACGTACTTTAGATTCTGTTAAGGAAAGAGCTGATATTGTAGATGTCGTAGGAGAACATGTTGTTTTAAAGAAAAAAGGTAAAGAATTCGTTGGGATTTGTCCTTTTCATGATGACAGCAGGCCTTCCATGACGGTTTCTCCTGCGAAGCAGATTTATTATTGTTTTTCTTGTGGTGCTGGAGGTAATTCTATTAAGTTCCTTATGGAACTTAATAAGCAGAGCTTTGTTGAAGTTGTTCTTGATTTGGCGAGAAAATACCAACTTCCAATTGAAACTTTAGAAGGCGCTCAGCAGGAACGTTTACGTCAAGATCTTTCAAGAAGAGAAAAGCTTTTTAAAATTCTTTCGCTTACAAAAGGTTGGTTTTGTAATCAATTACATCATTCAACAGGATCTCAAGCGTTGGAATATTTGCAAAAAGATCGTCGCTTGAGTAAAGGAACAATTGATGGATTTGAACTTGGTTTTGCTCCTAATAGATGGGATGGACTTTTGAGATATATGGTTGATGTTGAGAATATTTCCACTGATTTACTAATTGCAGTTGGTCTTATTGTTCCGCGGAAAGGGAAAGATGGTTTTTATGATCGTTTTAGGAATCGTCTTATTGTTCCAATTCATGATCGACAAGGGCGTGTTATTGGATTTGGTGGACGAAGTCTTGACGGATCAGAACCTAAATATTTGAATTCACCAGAAACTGAGATTTTTGAAAAAGGAAAACATCTCTTTGGATTAAATAAAGCTGCCGATACAATTAGAAAAGTTGATAAGGCAATAGTTGTAGAAGGGTATTTTGATGTCATTGCTCTCCATGCAGCTGGCATTAATAATTCAGTTGCAGCTTTAGGCACGGCTCTTAGTAACCAACAGATTAAACAGCTATGTCGTTGTAGTGATAGTAAAAGAATAATACTTAATTTTGATGCAGATAGAGCAGGGATTTCAGCTGCAAATAGAGCTATAGGAGAAGTCGAGCAGCTTGCTATGCAGGGTCAGTTGGAATTAAGGATTTTACAGCTTCCTTCTGGTAAAGATCCAGATGACTATCTTCAAGAGCATTCAGCGTTTGACTATAAAACTCTTATTGAGAAGTCTCCTCTTTGGATTGATTGGAAAATAGATCAGGTATTAAAGGGACTTGATTTAAGCAAAGCTGATCACTTTCAGAAGGCTGTTAGTGGATTAGTGCAGTTATTAGGTAAATTGCCTCAGTCAGCTTTACGTTCTCACTATTTGCAGAAGGTGGCTGAGCTTCTAAGTGGCGGTCAAGCGCGGTTAGCTTTGCAATTAGAAGAAGATCTTAGAACACAGATAAAAGGACAAAGATGGCATGGCCGGGCTAGTCGATTTGAGTTGCCTAGTGAGACATCTTTAAGGGAACGTACGGAAGCTCAGATTTTCAGGCTTTATTTGCATTGTCCTAATCATCGGGCTTCTATTCGTATGGAATTAAGACAAAGAGAGCTTGAGGATTTTGCTCTTCACCATCATAGATTGCTTTGGGTTGCGATTAGCGAATTAGAAGAGGCGATTTTAGGCTCTACTCTTCTAGAATCAATTGCTCGAGGTGACAACAAAGGAAATGAGTTGTCAGAAATTGATCTTCCTGAAAAACTTTTAGACCAACTTGTTTCTAATAACAATATTGCGCTTAGTTCTACGCTTACATGCTTTTTAGAACTTAATGAGTTTCAGTTGGTTTCTATAGAAAACCCTCTTCTTCAGTTACAAGGGACATTAGCTGTTTTAGAACGTCAGAAATCATTAAAACGATGTAGACACTTAATTGAGGCTTGGAGCGGGCAAAGATTAGAGACTCTCGAAACCTGCCTTTCTGTACTTATTGAGCAAGAGAAACAACAACCTACTGAGAAATATGATATGGAAAGTAAAATCAATGAAATGTTTGAAAGATTAAATATTGAGGCCCTAACATTTCAGGAATTATATTATACAGAACGTAAACATATTCTTTATTTAGATCAACAAAGATGCTCTCTTGATCAAGGTAAAGAAACTATTACAGCATAATTTTTTTAGCAGTTTATTTTCTTTTGATTGATTAAGTTAAAAACAAAACCTTTTTAAAGCAGATATTATTTTCCTTGGGTTGTCTTCCATTGAATAAGCTTCATACTCTAATTCTGGATTACCTACTAATTGAACGGAAGCTCTTAAAGCATTTAGTTTGTAAGGGCTTATTTCTTGGCCTTTACTGCTATTAATTAAATTATCATCATTACATTCCTGAGCAATATGTACAGATTCGTGCCTTAATGCTCTTCTTATCATTAGACCAGTTTTGAAAGACCCCCCGGTTGCATTGTCCTTAGCAAAATTGTAGCCACCATAGTCTTTAGCATTTTTTGTACATATGACTACTATCTTTTCCTTTTTTTTTAAAAAACCAAAGAATTTATTATCTATAAGACATAAAGGACTGTTCTCTACTATCTTGTAATTAGCTTTTTGAATTAAGTCTAATATTTTTTCTTCTTTTGAGTTAAGAAATATAAGGAATTCCAACATGTTGTTTGCAATCTTGATATTTGCTTGTACTTATAATACTTGATCTTATTGCTTTTATAGAAAGTCATGCGATTACAATGGGAATTTCTTTAAAACGTGTTGTTGCTGAAGCACTCAAATGTTTACGACACATTTCCCAATCTTTATTTGCCCCACATATTGCCCAATTGATTGTATTTTGTCCATAGCGTTTGTTTAGCCTATCAATTACCTTCATTAGGCATTCTTGCCTTAATTTATGTTCAGCACTATATTTTGAAAATAAATTTAGCTGAAGAGAGTCCTCACTTAGAAGGTTCTGCATGATTACACCTGCTTTCATTAGTAAGCGATTAGAATGAAATATTTGTTTTGTTAGATTAAGACTCGCAGATAAAAGTAGTTGCGTATCATTGCTAGCTATATTTAGATGTTGACTTGCTGATTGACTATAAAATGTTGATGTATAATGGCTAGTGCGAGTAAATATGGTAATAGTGTTGGCTTGTAATTTCTGACTTCTTAATTTTTGACTTGCACGTATTGTGTGAATTGCTATGGCCTGACGCAAATCTTTTATATTAGTTATAGGGTGGCTAAAGCTTCTGCTAACACAGATTTCTTTCTTTGCTATCGGTTTTGTTGAGAGTTCTAGACATGTTTTTCCTTTTAATTCATGTTGTAAACGTATACCTGTTATGCCAAACTTCGTTTTTAGTAAATTTTTTGGCATGTCTCGAAATTGCTTAACATTATTAACTCCTTGTGATCGACACCAGTACGCTAATTTTTTCCCAACCCCCCAAACATTTTCTATTGCAATCTTTTCAAGCCAATCATCTTGATTAACAGCTACCTCCAAATCAAATATACCCGCATAATCTGACATTGTTTTAGCTATATAGTTTGCTAGTTTTGCTTGGCTTTTTGTTGAGCCAATTCCGATGGCTATTGGTAGACTTAAGTTTTGGTAGATTAATTCACGTAATTGTTGTGCCCAAAATTTGAGATCGTGATTAGAAGGTCTCTGTACTTTTACAAATGCTTCGTCAATTGAATAAACCTCTACTTCTTCACAGTTAGCTTTTATGAGATTCATTAAGCGTTGACTCATGTCACCATATAGTGCGTAGTTTGAGCTTCTTATTTCAACATCAAGTGTTTTGAGCTTATGACGTATTTTGAAATATGCCTGTCCCATTGAGATGCCAAGTTGCCTTGCAGCAGCATTTCGGGCGATGATGCAACTATCATTATTTGACAAGACTACTAATGGTCGGCCATGTGTTGATGGATCGATGCTTTGTTCGCATGCAGCATAAAAATTATTACTATCAATTAGTGCTATTGCCATAAATCCTTTTAGTTACTTATATGGCCCAGGCTATGAATAGAATATATTGCTACTCCCCAAATTTGGACATTGTCGTGATGACGTAAATCAATTGATGGATAATTAGGGTGTTCTGCTTCTAGGTAGGGAATCCCTTTTTGATAAGTTAATTTTTTCAGAGTAAAAGATCCATCAATTATTGCCACTACAATTCGGCCTGGTTTTGGATCTAGACTACGATCAACGATTAATAGATCCCCATCTAATATCCCTGCATTGCTCATTGATTGACCTTTTACTCGAAGGAAAAAGGTGCTTGATGGATGGCGTATTAATTCCTCATTTAAGTCAATACCTATATCAATGTAGTCATCAGCGGGTGAAGGAAAGCCTGCTTCGATATGCTCTTGCATTAAAGGAAAGACTTTTTTTGACCTCTCAAGCTGGGAAGGGCTTACTCCTTGGACAAAAAGCATAGCTTAATCAGTACTCATGTACTAGTATAGTATATGTGTAGGTCTTCGTGTGGTTGTGCGCTACTAGTTGACTTATTCCCTGTGATAAGGGCCCCTGTTGGCAATAGTTGTTGCTCTATATATTTGCTCTAAAAGTAAAAACCTTGCTATCTCATGAGGGAAAGTCATGGGAGAGATGCTAAAGCAATAATGAGCAAGGCTCTTGATGTCAGGTGATAAGCCATCAGGGCCTCCAATAATAAAGGCAATACGTTGGGATCCAAGCTTTTGTAGCCGATTTGAAAAAGCAATAGAAGTTAAAGACTCACCTTCTTCGCTAAGAGCAATTAATAATTCATCCTGCTTTAGTGAAGAGCGAATAGCTTGTGCTTCTTTATTGATATTGCTGTCTTTTATTTCAGTAATTAATAAACCAGGAAGCCTTTTTATGTAAAGATTAAGAGCAGTTTGTATCCATGACTTACGAATTTTTCCTACAGCAATAATTCGATACCGAGATGGGTTGAACACTATTTATTAGAAATGTTGAAAAAAGAGAACATTAGTCTTCTTCTAGAAGCAATCTTTCAAAAGAAATATAAAGGTCATCTTTTTGAGAAAGTTGCTTGGGTTGTTTTTCCTTAGGAATATGAGGACTGATTTCAGAAGAAGTATTTGACTTATTAGTTTGATGTTTTAAGTGTTGTGGTGTTTCTGAATGCAGTAACTCAGTTTGCTTTAGACGATTAATTAAGTGAGGGGGGATTGTGCCGTCGGAGCTGGCTTTAATTAACTCTCTGAAGAGTTTTTGAGGGTTTAGTTCAGTTTCAATGGGATGCTGTTTTGAGGCTTTTTCTTTAGAGCTACTTTTAGGAGTTGCTAGTGACTTAGGTAGTTTACGTCCTAAATCACGTAGACGTTCAAGACTGTGAGAGTCAAAGGCCATTTGTTATAGGTATATGTGCTTTGAAGAGTTAGAATGGTTTTTATTGTATTTGAAAATCAATCAATTAATTAAGTGTATGGATATTTCGCTAATAATTTCATTGCTGTTTTGAGCTTTAAGCGATTTCTGTAAGGAGAAAAACATGTCGTTTTCAGGGCATTCACCACGCAAGAGATTTGGCCAGCATTGGCTTAAAGATGAAAGTATTTTAGAGAAAATTATCGAAGCAGCTGATCTGAAGTCACTTGACAGAGTCTTAGAGATAGGCCCTGGTCGTGGAGCTCTTACTAAAAAATTGATTGAGTCAAGTGTTGAATTGATACATGGAATTGAATTGGATGTTGATTTGGTTGTTGGATTGAGGAAACGCTTTGAAAATGAGTCTCGATTTACTTTGCAAGAGGGGGATGTCTTATCAATTTCATTAAAACCGCCAGATGGAAAACAATTGAATAAAGTTGTAGCAAATATTCCTTACAACATCACATCACCTCTATTAGGAAGGCTAATTGGTCGTTTAGGTTCACCTCCAGAGATGAAATATCACCGTCTAGTGCTTCTTTTGCAAAAAGAAGTTGCTCAGAGAATAGTTTCTTTACCTGGCAAGAGTAATTTTAGCGCTATGAGTGTAAGACTTCAATTATTAGCAAAGTGCCGCAGTGTTTGTGAGGTCCCTCCAAGATGTTTTACTCCTTCTCCAAAAGTTTACTCACAGGTAATTGCTTTAGACCCATTGAATGAAACTGAGAGATTGGATTATAAACTGGAAAAGAAAATAGACTTTTTATTGAGAAGAGCATTTTCATCTAGAAGAAAAAAATTGAAAAATACATTAATAGGTATATGTCCATTAAATAAATTGGAAACAATTGCTGAATCTCAAGGGTTTAGTCTTAATGAAAGGCCTCAAGAGATTTCACCAAAACTTTGGGTGGGATTAGCAAAGGGCATAGAAAAATTGGAGTTGGCTGAAAATGAGCACTAATAATTCCTATAAAACATTTGATACTTCTTTAAAAGTTATTGCGCCTGCAAAAGTGAATTTGCATTTAGAAATCCTTGGACTTCGTAAAGACGGCTTTCATGAGCTAGCTATGTTGATGCAGAGTATCGATCTTTTTGATGAAATTGAATTTTTTAAAACTACTAATAGTGAAATTAAATTAAGTTGTGATAATCCAAACTTAAGTCTAAATGATGATAATTTAATTATTAAAGCGGCAAAATTAATACGACGAGTTTCTAATAATGAACAATTAGGGGTTGAGATTTATCTGAAAAAGAATATTCCAATTGGGGCAGGACTTGCAGGTGGATCTAGTGATGGAGCTGCTGTGCTGTTAGGACTTAATGAGTTGTGGCAACTTGGTCTTTCTATTAAACAATTAGAAGAATTATCAGCAGAACTGGGTTCGGATGTTCCTTTTTGTTTGAGAGGTGGAACTCAATTTTGTTTTGGGAGAGGAGAATTAGTAGAGCCAGTATCGCAAGGGGATGATTCTATGGCAGTCATCCTTGTAAAGGACCCTAAAACATCAGTTTCGACTCCTTGGGCTTATTCAAGGTATAAGGAACTTAATAGCACTAATTATTTGAATTTAGAAAAAGATTTTGAAGTTAGGCGGAAATTTCTTAGAGAGGTTTCTTGGATTAATCCATTAACTTCTTTAAATCCACCACCATTAAAAAATGATCTTCAGAAAGTTATAGAACCTATTACCCCAGCAGTAAGAAATGGTTTGCATTTCCTTTCTTCTCTTAATGGTGTTCTTTCATTAGCTATGAGTGGATCAGGACCAAGTTGTTTTGCTGTTTTTGCTAACTTAGATTCAGCTCAAATAGAATTTAAAAAGAATCAGAAAAAGCTAGAATCTCTAGGCTTTAATGGTTGGTGTTGTTCTTTTAGGTCTAAGGGGGTTACATTATGTCTTTGAATGACCCTAGTCAAAAAGATATTAATTCAGGCTCTGAGGAAAATTTAAAGGAAGTTACTGCCGAAAATAATCAGCAACCCAAAAAAGGACCATTGAGCTTTTTATCAGGAGCTTTAACAAGCATCTTGTTTGCTTGGGTTTGTTTGCTTTTGAGTAAAAAAGTTGTTATTTATTTCACATTGCATTCTCCTCATTATAGCGCTCCAATTGCGCAGAGTATTGCTTCAGCTATGAAAACATTAGCTATAGGCATGTGTTTTTTGGCTACTTTTACATTTGCTTTTATTGGTATAGGCCTGACGATTGTATTTATTCGAAGTTTATTCTCTGTCAAGGCTGCTCTGGATGATTAGTCTTTAATAATAGATTCCTTTTTACTCTGCTAAAGGAGGTAAATTCAATGACTCTTCATGATCTTGGATTACTAGTTTTGCTCTTGAGTCCTGGCATGTTGTTATCAGTGTTGATTCTTTCTACATTTGCAGCAGGCGGATAATAGGGCACACTTTGTTATAGCTTGGCTTAATTAAGCCGGCTTAGCCGGAATTCCATAAAAAACTGTGGCAGGGACACTTCTATTTAACGCTCTTCGTGAAGCCATAGATGAAGAAATGGCAAGAGATCCTCATGTTTGCGTGATGGGCGAGGATGTTGGCCAGTATGGAGGATCTTATAAAGTCACGAAGGATTTATACGAAAAGTATGGAGAGCTAAGAGTTTTAGACACTCCAATTGCAGAGAATAGTTTTACAGGAATGGCTGTTGGCGCAGCTATGACTGGTTTAAGGCCAATAGTTGAGGGTATGAATATGGGTTTTTTGCTTTTAGCCTTTAATCAGATTTCAAATAATATGGGGATGTTGCGCTATACGAGCGGTGGAAACTTTACAATTCCAACAGTAGTTCGAGGTCCTGGTGGTGTAGGTAGGCAGCTAGGTGCAGAGCATAGTCAAAGGCTAGAGGCTTATTTTCATGCTGTTCCTGGTATAAAAATAGTTGCCTGCAGTACTCCAACTAATGCAAAGGGGTTAATGAAAGCTGCAATTAGAGATAATAATCCGGTTTTGTTTTTTGAGCATGTACTTCTCTATAACCTTTCAGAAGAAGTTCCTCAAGGTGATTATTTATGTGCGCTTGACCAAGCTGATTTAGTTAAAGAAGGCAAAGATATAACAATACTTACTTACTCCAGAATGCGTCATCATTGTTTGAAAGCTGTAGAACAATTAGATGAAAAAGGCATTGATATTGAGTTGATTGACCTTATAAGTCTTAAACCATTTGATCTGGAAACTATTAGTCGCTCAATTAAAAAAACTCATAGAGTTATTATTGTTGAAGAATGTATGAAAACAGGCGGTATTGGTGCAGAATTAATTGCTTTAATTAATGATAATTGCTTTGATTACCTTGATTGCCGACCAATAAGACTTTCTAGTCAAGATATTCCTACACCTTACAATGGACAGCTAGAAAATCTAACAATTATTCAGCCTCATCAGATTGTTGAGGCAGCTGAACAAATTGTTAATTCGGAGGTCTAACTAATGGCACGGCAGCAAGGTTGGTTTGCCTTATTACTTGCATTAGTTATTTCTGCATTTTTGTTATGTATCAAATTACCTTTTCAATTAGGATTAGATCTTAGAGGAGGGAGCCAATTGACTCTTGAAGTCCAATCTTTGCAACCATCTACCCCTGTTACATCAGATCAACTAGAGGCAGTTCAAACAGTTTTGGATAGGCGAGTAAATGGTTTAGGAGTCTCAGAGTCATCTCTTCAAACTATTGGAACAAATCAGCTTGTTTTAGAACTCCCTGGAGAGCAAGAGCCATCCAAGGCCGCCAGGATTTTAGGCAAAACTGCATTGCTGGAATTTAGAGCACAGAAGCCAGGTACGAAAGAAGCTATGCAGCGACTACAAAGATTTAGGAATCAAGTAAAAAATATTAGTTTATTATATGAGAAAAATAAGAATGAAAAACTAGATCTTTCAGATAAATCATTTCAGTCGAAACAGATTACTGATTTAAGAAAAGCTCTAAATATAAAATCTGATTCGCTGATTGATCAACGGCAATTAGATGAGATTAAAAAGAAGATAGATGATGAAATAGTTATGTTATTCGAGCCTTCTTTTTTAACTGGTAGTGATTTAATAAGTGCTGGAAGACGTCAGGAACAAAATCTATCTAGCTGGGAAGTTACACTTTCTTTTAATCAAGATGGTGGAGATAAATTTGCAAAACTAACTAAATCTATAGCTGGATCAGATAGATTGCTTGGAATAATTTTAGATGGGGAATCAATTAGTGAAGCATCAGTAGGGGAGCAATTCAAAGTTGCAGGTATAACAGGGGGCTCAGCAACTATTAGTGGGAATTTTAATGCGGACTCGGCAAGGGAACTTGAGGTCCAGCTTAGAGGAGGGTCGTTGCCGTTACCTGTAAAAATTATTCAAGTTAGAACTATTGGACCAACTCTTGGTGCTGAGAATATTAGGAGAAGTTTAATTGCTTCTCTATCTGGATTATTCCTGGTTGCAATATTTATGCTTGTTTTTTATAGATTAGCTGGATTTGTTGCTATTATTGCACTTTCTTTTTACTCTCTTTTTAATATAGCTGTTTATGCACTTTTGCCTGTAACGTTAACATTGCCCGGGATAGCAGGGTTTATATTAAGTATTGGTATGGCAGTAGATGCAAATGTTCTTATATTTGAGAGAGTTAAAGATGAATTACGAAGAGGTAATACTTTGATTAGATCTATTGAAACTGGTTTTTCCCAAGCCTTTTCATCAATAATAGATGGACATTTTACGACTCTGATAAGTTGTCTATCATTGTTTTATTTGGGAACTGGTTTCGTCAAAGGCTTTGCAGCTACTTTAGGCATTGGAGTATTTATTAGTTTATTTACAGCTTTAAGTTGTACGCGAGTACTGCTTAAGTTTTTTATGAGTTATAAATCCCTAAGGAGAGCAACTAATTTCATTCCTTCTAATCAATTACCTTCTCAATTAATATAAATGGAAGTCCCACAGATCAAATCTAACAAAATTAATAATCAAAATTTTTTTAGTCTTTCAAGACAGAGATATAAAGTATGGACAATTTCTGGTTTTGCGATACTTATAAGTCTTATAGGTTTAATTTCATCATGGCTGAATCCATCAATAGGATTACCTTTAAGAGCTGGTCTTGATTTTACTGGTGGAACTCAAATAAGGC
The DNA here is from genome assembly GCF_027359415.1 of Prochlorococcus marinus str. MIT 0918. NCBI lineage: Bacteria > Bacillati > Cyanobacteriota > Cyanophyceae > Synechococcales > Prochlorococcaceae > Prochlorococcus > Prochlorococcus marinus. The sequence continues at coordinate 548,215 of NZ_CP114780.1, read as the reverse complement.
TCGAGAGAAAATGTCAAAAGGAATGTGGTTTGATATCTACAATTAGCATTAGTAATGCTCTGAATGATATTTCAGATTCGAATGAAGGAATACCATATCAAAAGCTTGATGGAGCTAGAATTCAATTTCTTGATGGATATAAATCACTGCTTATTAGAACCCCAACCTTATCAGCCTTTGAAAGTAAGAAAGTTATAGATTCAGTAGTTAATATCGCAGGGCCTTTTGATGAAGGAGGTCAGTCTATAGAAACTATTGGCCCAACATTAGGAAAAAAGCTCTTGAGAACTAGCTTGATTTCTTTGTTAGTTGCATTCTTATTAATTTCTACTTATATATCTATAAGATTTGATAGGAAATATGCTTTTTTAGCATTATTAGCTCTTTCACATGACGTTATAATAGTTTGTGGGGTTTTTGCTTGGCTTGGTATTTTTCAAAATATAGAGGTTAATAGTCTCTTTGCTGTAGCATTATTAACTATTGCTGGATATTCAGTTAATGATACTGTTGTCGTTTTTGATAGAGTACGTGAAATTAATAGAAGTAAAATTAATTTATCTTTAAAACAGAAAATTGATCTTGCTGTATCTGCAACATTAACAAGAACACTTTATACAACAGGAACTACTTTGTTACCTCTTTTAGCATTGATCTTTTTTGGTGGAACGACTCTTTATTGGTTTGCCATAGCATTAGCGCTTGGAGTTATAGTCGGAAGTTGGTCTAGTATTGCCTTAGCTCCTTCTTTACTTTCTCTAAGTAATGATTAATGGGTTAAAAAGAATAAATAGATTTAAATTTAAGGTTTTTAATAAAGATCCAAGTTCATTTTGGATGGCATTTATTTTGATTTGCTTTTCATTATGGGAACTGCGTATTGAAATTAAATTGTTAATTGAGAATTTTACTTTAGTAGGATTTTTTTATGCAATATATAATCACCCCCTCCCTTTTATTGTTTTATTTATGATACCAAGGCTTTTTAAAGACTAAATTTAAAGATATCATAATCAAACTCATGCAATCTTTTTCTTGTCTAAAACATCATGAATTAAAATTTCCTTTATTAAAACTTGTAAAATAACTGCTAATGGCAAAGAAAGCAATAATCCTATTGGACCAAAGATAACGGTAAAAATAAACTGAGCAGATAAAGTAAGAGCTGGTAATAACTTGACTTGATAGTGCATTACTGATGGCGTAATTGCATAACTTTCTATATTTTGAATAGTTATATATGCAATAAGGATTGCAATAGATTTCCAGGGTGCATCTAATAGTGCTACTGATATAGGGAAGATAGTACTAATAGTTGGTCCTATATTTGGAATGATATTTAATATGCCTGCAATTAATGCATTAGCGAAAACAAGTTTTATTCCTAGTAAGTATAATGAAATCCCAGCTAATAAAGCTACAAATGAAGAGCTAATTATTACTCCTACCATCCAATTGCTTAAAGCTTGACCACATTCATTAAGTATATGTCTTGCTCTTCTTCTATAGAAAGATGGCGTTAACTGTATAATAATCTCTCTATATGCGTCAGGTTGAAAAGCAATCATCAAGCTTATTGAAAATACAAAGATTATCTGAACTATACCTAGACCTAAATTACCTGCTATATTTAACAACCTTTTAATACTATCAGTAATACCATTTGCTAATGCACCCCCGTCAGGTAGAGGAGTAAATTCCTTAAAAATAAAATCATTATTTGTAATGATTTCTGAATTGTTTCCATAAATAATTTCAGATAACTTTTTAATAAAATCTATTATTATTTCTAAAAGTGCCTTTACTGCAGATGGAAGTTGAATTATCAATTGTTGAAATTCTTTTGTGAATTGGGGAATTACAATTATCATTGCAATAGTTAATATCAATATTACACTTGTTAAAGATATAAATAAACAAAACTGTCGTGAGATAGGAATTATTTTTGCAACTCTACCTGTTAATGTACATAGAGCCATAGCAATTATTACTCCAGCAAATATTAAAATTAAAACTTCCTTTAGGCTCCAAAATAGAAAGCCTATTGTGATTAAAAATATTAAGTTTAGCCAATATGAAAATTTCAATTTACTTTTTTATTTTTCCGAATAACCCATTCCATTTTTCTCTGCGTATCGTTGAGCAAATCGCATAAACCTTTGAAAATCAGTTTCGTTTTTCCAAACATATGTTGCTTCTATTGCACTTGGAACTCCATTCAAAAAACGTGCTTTTACCTCTCTTGTATTTAACTCTCCTTCTTCATCTATCATTTTCATTCCCTTGATTTCACCATCTTTTACAGAAGAAAGTGCATTTGGCTCTTCAAAAGTAAAAAAAGCTTGACCTGTTTTTCCATCTCGACTTCTAGTTAATCTTATTTCTGGAACAACAGGCTCACTAATTCCATTTAAAAATTGAATTGTCGCATTGTTGTTTTTGCTAGTCATTTTTCTTGAGCGACTTGAATTAAATATTACTTATATTGTGAGTTAAAACGTGACCTATGACTTACTAGTAAACATATCCTAGCCTTATCAATTTTTCAGCAGAAGCTTTATGACTTAATCCTGAGATGTCAATTGACTCTCGTTTATTTTTTTTATTTAGTTCATAGTCATAGCATTTGTCGTAATAAGAAAGCATTGCTAAGCATGCTTCTTCCCATGATTGGCTTTGAATTGATTCCAGTGCTTTTTTCGTTCGTTGAGGTCCTAGGCGTTTTTGGATTCTTAATGTTGCTTCTTGAAGATCTTTTTTAGAATGATGACTGTATTCATTGATTAGGTTTTCAAGCCTTTCTTCTTTACTTCTCGTGATCTCGACCAATTCTGCTTGTTGCATTTGCTTGTAAAAGTTATTGGGAATTCTGCATTTACCAAGACTGGCACTTTCGGCTTCTAGCCAAATCCCTTTAGGAGAATTTTTGCTTAGGAGATAAAGAGAGTTAGCTAGTAAGTTTTCAAAATGCTCAGTACTTGGTTGGGGAGGTAGTCCAAGGCCACCAAAACTGCTTCCTTTGTGAATTGCTAATCCTTCTAAATCGATTGTTGAAATACCCATTTTTGATAAGGATAAAAGTAGAGAGGTTTTCCCAGTGCCTGTTTTTCCACCGATGAGTTTTAAAGGCCATTCTTTTTCAAATTGCTTAAGTGCCCATTTCCTGTAATCTTTATAACCACCACTTAATAAAATTGGTTTTAGGCCTAATGCGTTTGCTAGCCAGCCTATGCTTGAAGATCTAAGCCCTCCGCGCCAACAATAAATCCTTAGATTAGATTTATTTGATTCTTTGCTTATTTGTTCAAGCTGTTTTTTAAGGGATTTAAGCTTAGGTTTTGTTATCTCAAGACCTAAATAGATAGCTTTTTCTCGACCTTTTTGTTTATATGTTGTTCCAATTAATATTCTCTCTTCATTATTAAACAATGGCATATTAATTGCGTTTGGCCAATGACCTTGTAGAAATTCCTTTGGGCTACGTACATCAATTATTGGCCCTTCATTGGTTTGAAAAATCTCGAGAGAATATGATATTGGGAGTCCAATGCCTGACATAGTGGAATGAAGTGACTATGAGAAAGGTCGTTCGTTATGCCATCAGAAACAGCTGATTCAAACATTATGCCAATTGAAGAGTTACTTGAAAAATTTTCAATAGGTTCTTTAAGACAACGGCGTCGTTTTATCAACCCTATTGAGGAGCGCTCTTCAGAATTGACAAAACTTGGGGATACTTTATTAGAGAGTTTTGATAAGGAAGGTGATAATTGGTCTGCTGGTTGGATTTTACAGGTTTTGCAAAGGCATCAAAAAGAATTTCTTTCTGAAATCCTTAACAAAAATTCTTTAGGGTGGTTTAAAGCTCCTTCAGGGAAAGGAATAGACTATGGCCCTTTGCAGCTAAGTCTTCTTGAAGAGCGATTTGAAGATGCAGATCGGATTACAACATCAAGTTTAAGAGAGCTTGCTGGTCCTAATGCATTAGAACGCGGATATGTATATTTCAGTGAGGTTGAGTCCATAGATGGGATTGATTTGACTACTTTAGATCGATTATGGATTGCGTATTCTCAGGGAAGATTTGGTTTCTCTGCACAAGCAAGACTTCTTGATTCTTTTGATGGCCGATATGAAATGCTTTGGCCACGTATAGGTTGGAAAACAGATGGTGTTTGGACTAGGTATCCAAAATCTTTTAATTGGTCTCTTGAAGCTCCTGAAGGGCATATGCCTTTAGTAAATCAGTTGCGAGGAGTTCGATTGATGGATGCTTATTTAAATCATCCAGCTATAAAGTCTCGTTGTAATGAGAAATGAAAAACAATTATTTCGATGGGCTGATTTTATTATCCCTTCTACTCTTAAATTAAGTGCTCATATTCATTTGATCCAAGGAAAGGTTGAATGCAAGCAAAAAAGAGAATTTATTGAGTTAGGACTGCATGAAGCATTAGTGAATGCAGTTCGGCATGGGAATTTAGGAGATCCTAAAAAAAAATTAAGAGTGAGAAGAATCATTACTCCTAATTGGGTTGTTTGGCAGATTCAAGATCAAGGGTTAGGCATACCTTCTTATGAAAGAATATTTTCCTTACCTTCAGAAATTGATGCAGAAAGTGGGAGAGGTTTGTTTCTAATACATGAATGTTTTGATGATGTCCGTTGGAGTCGAAAAGGTAACAGATTGCAAATTGCTTCTAAGAGAACTGATCAGCCTAATGCGATGGGCATCCTGGATCTTTGATTTCTTCTCTGATCCAACGTAAAGATTGTTCTATAAGAGATTCAATATCATCTTCTTTCCCATTATTAATCACTTGAGATAAAGCACTTGCTAGTAGCTCAGCAGTCCTTCTATGTTTATTTGTTTTATATTTATGCCAATTCGTGTTATCCAATGCTAGTTGAAAATGAAGCTCTTGCATTGTTTTCTTTGTATCTTCTGGCCAAAGGTTGGTTTGAGATTTCATTCAATTAACCTTGTTTAAATTCATATATTGTATCAATGATATCTTGTAAACAGTCTTCTTGCTCATATTCAAAATTAGCACTTTTAGTTGAAAATACTTCTTTTATTCCAGTACCAATAGGTGATAAATGATCACCCTTGATTTCAATAATTTTAGAAGAATCATTAATTCTCTTTTTTAAATGACTTAGGAGTAATTCGCTTTGATCAAGCTTGTCAGCATTAAATTTAATTAACAGGTTATTTGCTTGAATATATTTATTGCTAATTAGAGACATTGTTTGATCTGGGTTAGGACTAAATTCAGTTTCAATGTTGAATTTTCTTTTTAATTTTCTGAGCATTGGAATTGATCGATCTGCTTTGAAATTGTTAAAACTTATTGAAACTAAGAATTCGCTTTTTCTTCCTCCATCTGGAGCTAGTAAATGTAATTTGCAGCCTAAGCTATGGCCTAATCTAATTGGGTTAAATAGTTTTCCAACTCTTGACTCAAGAATTTCTCTGCACTCTCTTAGATTTCTCCAAGCCTGATTAGATTGTTCTTGATGATCAAAATTAGGAATATAACTCCATGCATGGATAGCATTGTTTTTTTTAGCCAACCTCTCAAGAAGTTTTTTGTAGCTTATATGAGGTGATGTTGCCAAATAGCTTCCTCCTATCATTTCTATTAATGCTGTTGGGTTAGCAGGCCATTTGCACCATGTTTGATTAATGCGTCTCCATTTAGTCATTATTTATTTGAGAAAAGGTATTAAATAAAGAGTTTTAGAAAAAAGTATTTAATATAGTTTATTAACATGAGGTTTTTGTGAAGTTGGAAAATTCTGATGAGTATCTACAATAACTTGAGATTCAATTGAGGATGCAGAAAGAACTCGATTTTATTAACACATCTCAAATTGCAGAAAAGTTGTCTTCACCATTATTTATTTTGATAATTGATACTGAGACAACTGGGCTTGACTCAGAACAAGATCAATGTATTGAAGTTGGTGCTGTACTCTTTCATGTTGCAAGTAGATCTGTTATTGCTCAGAATTCATTTTTAATTCCTTCTAATAGTAATGCTGCTGAATCAATTAATAGGATTTCCCCAGAAGTTACAAAATTGACTGAATCTTGGAAAGATGGACTTACCTATTTTAATTCTTTGCTTGAGAGTGCGGATGTTGTTCTTGCGCATAACGCATCTTTTGATAAAAAATGGTTTGGGAAATACCCCCTTCCAGATATTTTAAAACCATGGATTTGTTCTATGGAAGATATACCCTGGCCATCAGACCTTCACCTTAGAGCAAGACCTTCGGTAAAAGATCTTGCGCTTGCATATGAAGTTCCTGTTTGGAGTGCTCATAGAGCTTTAACTGATTGTATTTATTTAGTTGAGGTTCTTAGAAGATGTACAAATTTAGAAGATCTTTTAGAACAGGCGCTTGAGCCAAGAAGATTAATGAGGGCAGATATCTCTTATGAAGAAAGACATTTGGCAAAGAAAGCTGGATTTCAATGGAATGAACCTATTCGAGGTGCCTGGACTCGCCGCCTTAGTGAAAGAGAGATTATGAAACTTCCTTTCCCTGTAAATGAAATCCAATTTTAATTAAGAAAATGGTTTTTCCTCATAGTCATATATTTCCTTTATATCTTTGAAATGACTAGGGGGATTTGTTTGGTATTGGATTTTTTCTGCCAGGCTGTATGTGAGGTGTTTTGCTTAGATTCAAAAAATAGAAAATGCTTTTAAAACGACAAAAAATAATAAGAAGTTTACGCCATTGGCAGCAGGTTCGAAGTTGGGCAAGATTAATAAGAGAAGCAGAAAGCCTTTGGCATGTAGAAGAAAAAGAAATCAAAAGATTAGGAGCTTTAGAATTATCGCAATTACTTGAAGAAGTTCCTCCTTCTTATCGACGAAGAGTAAATCTTTGGTTGATTAAATATTCAGTAGCTACCAGATTAGGTGGTAATTAAACAAAAACGAAAAATTTTATTAGTGAATTAACTCATTTTTCAGTATTTTTATTAGTTTCATCATTAATATATTTGAGGATACTCGACTTTCATTCATGGGGTTAATTGATTTATATTAAAGATAGATTGATTAAACCGTTGATCAATGAGGCACAATAAATCTAGTTGGATTTGCTATTGACTAATTTTCAAACACTACGAGGAATGCCTGATCTCTTGCCATCGCAAACTGAGTGTTGGCAAAAAGTTGAGGATCTGGCTAGAAATCATTTTCTTAGAGCTGGCCTTAAAGAAATAAGGACACCTCTTCTAGAGCAAACTGAATTATTTAATAGAGGGATTGGTGAAAACACAGATGTGGTTGGTAAGGAAATGTATTCATTTTTAGATAGAGGTAATAGGCCTTGTACTCTTAGACCTGAAGGAACTGCTTCAGTTGTAAGAGCAGTTATTCAGAATGGTTTGTTAAACCAAGGAGCGCAACGCCTTTGGTATAACGGCCCTATGTTTAGATATGAACGTCCTCAAGCAGGAAGACAACGTCAATTTCACCAGATAGGAGTTGAGTTTTTCGGATTATCTTCTGTAAGAAGTGATGCTGAGATTATAACTATTGCTTGGGATTTTTTAAATGAACTTGGAATTCAAGGACTTAGTCTTCAAATAAATACTTTGGGAACTATGGATGATCGAAAAAAGTACCGTAAGGAATTAGTTACATGGCTTGAAAACGTATTTGATTTCCTTGATGAAGATTCTCAAAGAAAATTGAAAAGCAATCCATTAAGAATATTAGATAGTAAAAATCCAAAGATACAGGAAATGTTAGATGAGGCTCCTGTCCTTATGGATTATTTAAGTAATGAAAGTGAACAGAGGTTTTTAAAATTACAATCAATATTATCTAAGTTGAAAATACCATTTCAACTTAATCTGAAGTTAGTTAGGGGGCTTGATTATTATTGCCACACAGCCTTTGAAATTATTAGTGATCAATTAGGCGCACAAGCTACTGTATGTGGAGGAGGAAGATATGACACACTAGTTGAACAATTAGGTGGTATTTCTACACCTTCTATTGGATGGGCAATAGGCATGGAAAGATTATTAATTCTTTTAGGCGATGACTTTTCAACTAAAACATCAACAGATGTTTATATCATTAATAGAGGAGAAGATGTCTATATTAATGCATTAGTCTTGGCAAGAGAAATAAGACTTGCAAATTTTTCTGTAGAATTAGATTATTCTGGTTCGGCGATTTCAAAACAATTTAAAAGAGCAAATAAATCGTCTGCTTCTTGGGTGATTATTTTAGGGGAAAATGATTTATCAAATGATGAGGTTAGAATTAAGAGTCTTAATACAAAGCATGAAAATATTAAGCAACATATTTCGAAAATAACAGATATTAATTATATTATTAATATTATCAGCTTATAAATTTCTGCAATATTTACTTAAGCAAAATTAAGTTCCATGAATCACCTTCTAATTATTATTGTTAGCTTAACTATAGCTTTATTTCTCATTAAAAGGTTGCTTATCCTAAGAAAGATTTATTTACCTAATAAAGGAATTTCTATTTATAAATGGATGAAGATTGACCGTGGTAATAGATTTAAAATTGATCAAAAGGAAAAAATAAGAATTATGAAAAAAAAGAATAGGCTAATTAATGATATAAGAAAAGAATATAAATCTCTTAAAAAGGATGAAAAATAATCTTTTACATTGGCCTCCTCCAAAAGCCTGGACAAGCATTGTTCTTGTTAAAGGATTTAGGCATTTTGTAGCTTTTAATTACTCTCCCCGTCAAAAAGAGGCCTTGGTTTATTTGGTTTCGGTCATTGATGGTGACATAAGACTTCAAGTATCATTTGAAGAATTAAGTAATAAAATGTTATGGCTTCAAGGGTGGCATGATTTTGATGATAAGGATGTTGTAATAGAACATAGCTCTAAAAAAACTAGAAAAATCAATATAAATACACATCTTGACCCATCTCGAGATTCCGGTTTAACCATGCCAATTGAAATAGCTGAAATTAGACCTTGGTTTTAAATTCCTTTTTGTAGAGGTACTTTCAAAATGCGAGTTTATGCGTTAATAAAGAAATAATGCTTTTAAGAAAATGTCTTCAAATAAATGGCTTGAAGAAAGTGAAGCAAGTAAGGAGCTAGGAGTAAGTGAAAAGACTTTGAAGTATTGGAGAGAGGTAGGATATTTAAAGGCAGGTACGCATTGGCGAAGCGCTCCTGATTCTAATTCAAAACCTTGGAATCCTATAGTTATTTATCGTTTAAATTGGTGTATGGAAATTATTGAGTACTGGCGATCTAGAGATGTACCAATGAATGATTTAGCAGCATAAATTTAACCTTAAGCTAAGTTTTTACTTTATAGAATTAACCCCTTTTATTGATAATCAATTAAATATAGCTAATAAAGCCTTGCTTTCTAGGTTGCTAAAGTTTTAATCAATTAATATATAGTTTATAAAAACCTAATTAAGTTTACTAGCCTGTTTTATTATTATAAAAGTAGCAAATTGGCTTAGCTTATTATATTATCAGGTAGATTTGGTATAAAATTCTTAAAGAATGAGATCATAAACCATAAGATTAAAATGTTACCTAGCATGGCTAAAGCAAATCTAAGTCTCATATCTTTTACTAAAGGGAGAATTATCTCCCATAATTTTAAAAACATCTTTTCAATCTCATAAGAATTAATTTCTATATATTAACTCATTCTTAACGGCTTTTGGGAGTCTTGATTTTTTCTAGTACCTCTTCTTAAAAGGCTTAAATTCCATTATGTCGAATTTTAGTAATGTTCTTTTACAATCTGGAAGTAGATTCTATGGATTTTATATTTGAAAATCGCTTTTTTAAGGCAATAGATTTATTATGGTTTTAGCTTAAAGACTTACACAATGTAAAAGGTGTTGATTTATTCCACTTTATTATCTCCTTTTTAGTTAGTCTCACTGCGCTTTCCCACCTTCTTGCAATCTAATGCAGACCTATGGAAATCCAGACGTCACCTACGGGTGGTGGGCTGGTAATTCTGGGGTCACCAACCGCTCAGGAAAATTCATTGCTGCTCATGCCGCTCATACCGGCTTGATAGCTTTCTGGGCTGGTGCCTTCACACTTTTTGAATTAGCTAGATTTGACCCTTCAGTGCCTATGGGTCATCAACCTTTAATTGCACTGCCTCATTTGGCTGCACTTGGTATAGGTTTTGATGAGACAGGAACCTTTGTTGGTGGAACTACAGTTACATCAATAGCAATTGTTCACCTTATTCTTTCCATGGTTTATGGAGCTGGTGGACTTCTGCATTCTCTTTTATTCCCTGGAGATATGCAGGATTCAGAGGTAGCTCAGGCAAGGAAATTCAAACTCGAATGGGATAACCCTGATAATCAGACATTTATTTTGGGACATCACCTTATCTTTCTGGGTGTAGCCAATATTCAGTTTGTTGAATGGGCAAGAATACACGGTATATGGGATGCAGCAGCAGGCTCTATCCGTCAGGTTGAATACAACCTAAATCTTGCTTCAATATGGAATCATCAGTTTGATTTTCTTTCAATAAATAACTTGGAAGATGTTATGGGCGGCCACGCTTTCTTAGCATTTTTCATGATTACTGGTGGTGCTTTCCATATTGCTACTAAGCAAGTTGGTGAATACACCAAGTTTAAGGGTTCTGGTCTTCTTTCAGCTGAAGCAGTACTTTCATGGTCTCTTGCTGGTATTGGCTGGATGGCAATAGTTGCTGCCTTCTGGTGTGCGACAAATACAACAGTTTATCCAGTAGATTTCTTTGGTGAAGTCTTAGATCTCAAATTCGGAGTTGCCCCTTATTGGGTTGATACTGTTGAGCTAGCAAATGGGGCTCATACCTCTAGAGCTTGGCTAACTAATGTTCACTATTATCTAGGATTCTTCTATATCCAAGGTCATTTGTGGCATGCTCTTCGTGCAATGGGATTTGACTTCAAGCGAGTAACTGGTGCTATTGGCAATATCGATACAGCTACAGTCTCTTTAAACGATTGATATTATCTCAGCCTTTTATTTTATTAAAAGTCTGAGCTTAAACAAAAGGCTCCCTACTAACTTGGGAGCCTTTTTTATTTATAGTTGGTTAAAATTTTAACTAATTTCTAAGGTCTATTGATCTTTTCTCACGGAGTATTCTTAGAAATTAAGTATATGAAAGAATTTCATCAGTTGTTAGGAAAAGTTATTTTTTCAGATTCTGCTTCAACATTAATAATTTCTTTTGGTGTCTTATTTATTTTTGCAAGTTTATTCATTATCGGAAGAAGATTTAAATCAGCCTTGAGGCTCGAAAGACTAGGTATACCAATATCAATTCTTGTAGGAACATTTGCTCTTTTGATAGGCCCTTATGGCCCTTACCCTCTTTTGCCACAAACAATTACTGATGTATGGATAAGACTTCCTACGCCGCTTCTAACGCTTGTTTTTGCAACTTTAATGCTTGGGAAACCTTTACCTAAAGGCAGCTCATTATGGCAACCTGTTGCATCTCAAGCTCTCTTAGGACTTCTTTTGGGTTTTGGACAATATTTGATAGGTGGTATTGCAGTTTTAATTTTCCTAAGCCCTGTATTAGATGTCGATCCATTAATGGGATGTTTAATTGAAATTGGATTTGAAGGAGGTCATGGTGCGGCAGCAATTATGGGAAATAGTTTTGAAAAGATTGGGTTTAGTCAAGGTCTGGATTTAGGATTGGCGATGGCCACAGTAGGACTTTTATCCTCAACCTTGATTGGCAGTGGATTAGTTGTATTAGGCAGGTCACTTGGATGGATTTCTAGCATAAATAATCAAAATAATATTGAAGACGATCTTATTTCAGGTGATCAAATATCTATTTATTCTCAAATAAGGCAATTAGCTATTAATATTGCTTTTGTTGGACTTGCAGTTCTCTTTGGTATAACTCTTTTGAGTTGCTTAAGACAATTAGGAAGTTATTTAGGAGGTCAATTTTATGAAGTTAGTTCTATATTCCCTGTTTTCCCATTGGCCTTAATTGGATCATTGTTTATCCGATTCTTTTTAGAAAAGTTTGATAAAACAGAATTTGTTTCTGAAATATTACAAAGAGAGATAGGAATTCTTTCTACGGATTTACTTATCACTACAGCAATGGCTGGTCTTAATTTGCCATTGCTATTGCAAGATTGGTTGCCAATATCAATACTTGCTTTAAGTGGGTTAATTTGGAATTTGCTAGGAATGTTTTTATTTGCAAGAATATTATTTAAGGATAAATGGTTTGAAAGATCAATAATTGAATTTGGTAATGCAACTGGAGTTGCAGCTAGTGGAATACTTTTGCTCCGTTTGGCTGATCCTAAAGATGATACAAATACGTTGCCCATATTTTCAATAAAACAATTATTTCTTCAACCATTACTTTCAGGTGGATTAATAACAGTTATAGCACCACTTTATATACTAAAATTAGGCTTAACTGGGTGGACAGAATTATGCGGTGTTTTGACAATAGCATTCATTTTGCTTGCAATGATTCTTCAAAATAAACTTGAGCAAGATATCGCTTAGTAAGCTGTATGCATTAAAATATTAAATTAACTTAATTCACTAATTATATGATTAGATCAAATTTTCAACAAGACGTTCCTCCTCAGGAGTCAAGAGAAAAATGGTTTAAAAGTCATCTGCTTGCCAGAGAAGTGGAACTTAAAGAACTTTATGAGATGCCTCAATCAGAACTTGATTTGCTTATGGCAGAGACAGCTGAGTTAAGAAGTGACTTAGGCAATAGAGAAAGAAATATAGGTAAGTACTGTACTGCCGGCTATTTTTTAGAATTGGCTCGAATAATTGATAAAAGAAGATTAGAGAACTAACAAATTTATATTTTATAGAAGTATATTTACTTATTCTGAAGGAAATAGAACTTCCTTAGATTCTCTATTCCAAAATTTATACTTTTTCATCAATACGGAAAATAATTTATGATTTAAATAAAAATCTAACCAGACTTTTAAATATTTAAATTTTATATTGTTATCAAAATATTCTTGGTTAACTAATCTAAATTGACGAACAAATGGCCATAGGGAATAATCTGCAATGCTTTCTTTGTCACCTATAAGCCAAGCCTTTGAATTCTTCTTAGAGGATTTACCTAATCTTTCATTCCATTCTTGAAGGATTTTTTCTGATTCAATTAGATGCTCTTTGGGATTACAGTTTGGAAATCTATTGGGATATTTATAACGATCTAGATGAAATTTAAATATGAGATCATTTTGATTTAATAATAAATTGATTTCTTGTTGATATGGATGTTTTTGCTTTATAAGACCATTTTTGATTCTTATTATGTTATCTGCCCAATAAATAATATCAATACTTTCATTTAGTATTACACCTGACTCTAAAACTAATAAAGGAACAGTAGAGTTTTTAGAATTATTAATTAGTTCAATAGGCTTATCTTTAAGATTCACTTCACGTAATATTACTTGTTGATCAGCTTTTAGCAAGGCCCATCTAGCTCGCATGGCATAGGGACATCTTCGGAAAGAATATAAAATGTTATTTATAGGCTTTTCATTATTTTTCTTAGTTATTGACATGGTCTTTTAGTCAATTATAATAGTAAAAATTATTATAGTTAACTATTTCATTTCCCAGCTTGCCAGGCTAAGCGTTTATGTATGTCAGCTTTTGTTTACTTGATAAAGAAGGACGGCTTTTATAGAATAGGTCAAGTTAAGGATATTGATAGACAGTTAAAGAAATTAAACCCAGATAAGATAATAGAAACAATCGAATTAAAATATCCAAATGGATTTGAAGCTAGACTTTTAAGACGATATCAAAAATCTAGATTGCCAGATACTTCTTACTTTATCTTTTCAGAAAAACAATTAATTGACTGCAAGAAACAGTTTAGTGTTAAAGGAAAGTTACCTCAAACTATTGGTGCTGACTTTACTATAGCTTTAACAGGATCTATATTTTTATTTATCTTATTTATGTTTGTTCTTTTTCAAATTAAATTAAATTTATTATATTCTTTCTCCATAGCCTTAACTTTTGCCACTTTCCCAATGTGGTTTTTAGTTCTTTTTGGAGATTTTGGAGGTTACTATTGTGATGACCTCCCACTTTTCTCTTCGTGGCCAAATAGAATCAGAGCTTTAGGGATAGCTAGTTTATTGTCTATTTCTTCTTATTTGATCTTTAGATTTACATGATTCGTTTTTTTCTGAATTAATAAAAACTATTACTTTTCCCTTGATATATTTTAAGAGCCATAGATCATAAAAATAACCATTTATACTATTTTAATTAAAGATGCATATTTTAATTAATACATTAAATGTTTCTACTTATCTCAAGCTTCTAGAACCATTACAGCAACAACTTTCAGGAGTATATTCAACCGCTACATTAATAATCACAATTCTTTTGATTTTATGGGTTATTAATATTGTTTTAGGGTTTATTTCAAGAGTATTTGCTTTAGGTAAAACTTTTGGCACTATTTATAGAAAATTTTTCCACAAATATCTTAGGGCTTTTATTTATACTATATTAAATATATTTTCTAAAAAAACTTTAGTTTAAATTTAATTTTATAATCAATTTTAGTAGATTTTATATTTCTAGATTGCAATTAATGGATAATTCAAAAGGTATACAAGTATTTGATAGCTCTAATAACCTAGACACTATTAATGCTAGTTCTTTTGGTTGTGTCATATCTTCTCTTTGAATATGAGTAAGATTATTTGCCATATCAGTATTTACCCAACTCGGACAAATTGCTGTAACCCTAAGACCATACTCCCAGCCTTCATTCCTAATTGTTTGACATAAACCCATGAGTGCAAATTTGCTAGCTGTATAACCAGCTAGTTTCCCTTTAGATCTTTTCCCACTCATAGATACAAGTACAATTATTCTGGAATTATTATTTTTTATCAAATATTTCCATGCAGCTTTTGTTAATAACCATGGACCCATTAAATTTACCTTCAAGAGTTCTTCAATATCCTTTTCTTCCCCAGTTTTAAAATTAAATTCTGTAGGTTTAAATATACCAGCACAATGAATTAATGTATCTATTTTACCAAAAGTTCTATTTGTATTACTTATCCAGTTAGATATACTTGAATTATTATTTGATTCATATTTATTCACTAATAGGCTATTAGCTTTTAGATTACCCTCACTAATTTCATAATCCTTAAAGCTTTTTATATTTCTTACACCGATACTTACATTATGACCATCTTCAATAGCCCTTTTTGCAATGCATCTTCCTATTCCTCTTGATGCACCACTTATAAGAATATTCCTCACTTCTAAATTCCTGGCTTAACAAATCTCCATAATAATCTTATTTCCCTACCCTTCATTTCTAACAAACCCCACTTAACATTTAAAGGAGCTTTTTTGAACATACTCCACATAGCATTAATAAGTTCATTTACAGTTAAGGTATTAGTTAGAAATCCATACCATTGTTTATTCGGTAGTGAAAAGAAACATGTGAAAAAATCTCTCAATTGAATTTCTTCAAACCTCATTAGTTTTTCTAAACCAAAGTGGTATAGGGCTTGCTTTCTGCGTAAGTTTTTAGGCCATAATGTTTCCCAGCCTATTTTTGCAATATCTGATGGTGTATTTGATTTATTTCTTAGAGCAATCGCAAGTTCTTTAGCTAAATGAGGAGCTCTTCGAAGAAGTCCCCCTACAAGATACCCTGATGCTGGATGAACCATGCCTGCTGAACCGCCAAAACCAAGTATTGATTGATTTAAGTTTGGGATTGGTATATTCATAGGCAAAAAAACTCCTAATTCTTCATGATCAACTTTCTTTATTTGTATGTTTCTGTGTTTAAGTCTTGTTATTAACCTAGATTTTAGTGTTGATAATTCTACTGGAGGGCTTAGCCCTAATGATGTTTCTTCTAAGAAAAACTTACCATCACCAAAATCCATTGCATATAAAAATGTAGGAGGTTCTTCCTTTTCTTTTGCTGTTAAATGATTACTTCTGTAATCCATCAGGATGAATTGATCCTTTTCTAAAGGTGCTTCTGAAAATTCTCCAACTATTCCATAACAAGTTTGAACAGCAATTTCACCATGATTAGGTCTTTCTAAAAATACTGATTTATACCCAGTCGCATCAATTATTAATTTGGCAATATGTTTTTCTCCATTAGATGTAGTTACTATGCTGTTGCTTTTACTAATCTCTAGAGCAGTTGCTTCACCTTTATTCCATTTTACAGAAGACTGTTGGCATAAATCTAACCAATAGGATTGGAGCTTTTCTTTGTCAAAAAGACCATAATCACGATTATGGGGCGTTGCTTTATTCTTGGTAGATGAATCTTTTGTGGATCCCTCACCAAGAAAACTAACTGTTTTAGACCATCGATATTTGAGTAAATTAGAAAGTCCTAATTCATCTACTTCTTCACCCCATATTCCATAGGTATATGGCCAAGGTTCATTTGGATCATTTTTAGAAAGAACACTAACATTTAAATTCTCTTGTCCTAGCGCTGAGGCAATTGCTAGAGCTCCAGGACCGCTTCCCAAAACCAATACATCCATTGGCGTATTAATTTTCATTGAAGCTATTAAACTTGACTCCTAAAATATAAGATTTTCTTAGCGTTACAAAACTATAGGCAGCTATTAGCATGATCAGATACTTTTATAAGCTTTTCTACAATAGCCTTTTATATCAAAAGAAATTTAGTAAAAAGAATTTTATTAACCCAATGTTGCCATTTTTTAGAAATGTAACGATTTTGTTAAATTGATTTACTATGGCAGATTTTTCTCTAGTTAAATAATATATGGAAAATTACTTTGCTTATTTTTTACTATTAAACTTTGTAATCTTATATTATAGGTACAGATTTATTATGAAGTGTCTAAAAAATGACAACAGATGTTAAAAGAAGGATAGTTATTACTGGCGCAACTTCTGGAATTGGTTATCAAGCGGCCTTGAAAATGATATTAGATCAACATGAAATCATTGTTCCATGCAGAGATTTAGCAAGTAGAGAGAGATTTATTAATTCACTAAAAAAAGATAATATTATATTTTCTCAGATCAAATATAGAGTTGACCTACCTATAGCTGATTTGTCAGATTTAAAAAGTATTGAAGAATTTACTGACAAACTTATTCATCAGAATAAACAAATTGATACTTTAATACTTAATGCAGGCCTACAATATACAGGTTCTAAAGAAATAAGAAGATCTAAACAGAATATAGAATTGACTTTTGCAGTTAATCATCTTAGTCATCAATATATAACACAAAGATTAATGCCATTAGTTTGTAAGTCTAATTATCCAAGGATTATTGTTACGGCTTCTGAAGTTCATAATCCTGAGTCCTCAGGAGGCAAAATTGGACAACCAGCTGGATTAGGAGAAATGCTAGGAATAAAGTCATCATTAACATTTGAAACTATAGATGGAATTTCAACTTTTAACGCAGATAAGTCTTATAAGGATAGTAAATTATGTAATATCCTTTTTACATTAGAATTAATAAGTAGGTTACAGCTTAATAATTTCCCTGTTAATGTCATTTGCTGGGCACCAGGTTTGGTCATTCCTAGAAGTAAATCAGGTTTCTTTAGATATAGTCGTAAGTATAATGAAATTGGTCAAATTATATTTGCTTTTTTTGCTAGAGATGTCTTACATATTACAGAAACACCAGAAAAAGCAGGTCAGTTACTTACTGAGATAGCAACAATTTTCCCAAATAAACCTTATCAATTTTTATATCTTTCTAATATAATAAAAAGACCGGGCATGATGTTACTTTCGAAATCTAATGTCAGCAAAGAAGCTAATGATACTTCTAAAGCAAAGGAACTTTGGGATCTGACTAATGAAATTTTAAAAAATTTTTGTGAATTAAATACTCTTTAAGGACTATTTTGTTAAATTAATTGTTTGTGTTGGATATGCAAATTCAATACCTTCTTTTTCAAATACTCTCATTATCTCAAGATTTATCTCTTGCTGAGTATCCATTGCTAATAAATAGTTATTTGTAGGAATAAAGTAAACTAATTCAAAATCAAGACTAAAGTCGCCAAATTCTATAAAATGGCATCTATCAAAAGCTGCATTATCATTTGAATTAATTATATCTTTAATTAGATCAGGTATTTTAATCATTTTAGAATAACCTGTTGTATAAACAACACCTAGTTTATGGACCAATCTTCTTGCTTCCATTTCTGCATAATTAGAAATCACACCATTTGTTAAATTGCTATTACTCATAACAATTATCTCTCCATTAATACTCCTCATTCTTGTTGACCTAACACCAACTCTTTCAACTCGTGCCCATATCCCATCTATATGAATAAACTGACCACTTTGAAAAGGTTTGTCTAATAAAATTGTTATATATTCAAAGAATTCTTGAACAGGTTCTTTTAATGCTAAACCAGCGCCTATTCCTCCTGCACTTAATAGTGCCCAAATAGCTGCCATTTGAACCCCTAAGTTGTTTAGATAAAATATGGATCCAATACTCCATATTATTGCTCTAACCATTGGACTTAATGATCTAAGCATTGTACTTACAGCAATATCATTTACTTTGTTTGACCAACTTTGTATTAACCTTAGAAGAATTCTATTGATTAGTCTTACTATGAGTATAAGTACTATTAATTTAAAAATACCTCCAATGATTTCACTAATTCCAATAATTTTTATTTGAATTGATAATATCTTCCATGACAGAAATGAGGTAATAGTTATACCTAATGGCTTAATAGTCTCTACAACAACTTTCAGAATATAGTCGTCTGTTTCACTTTTACTACTTTTGACTAACCTTCCAAATATACTTCGCGTCAGTCTTGAAAGTGAAAGTGTTATTATTAAACCTATTAAAAAAACCGTTGCAGTTGCAATTAATTTGCTATAAATCTCATTCATGACCAACATATGTTTCTTTAATTATGACATCTATTAAATTAGTATGCTATACCAATACGTGTAAACTTTAAAGTTCTTTCATGCTCGTTTTTTAGCCATTCCTAGGCAAAGGATAAATCATATTTTCATTTTCATTTTTATTAACTGACTAATCTCTTTAAATACTTTTTTGTCTGCTGATTGACATATCTCAAAAATTATGGATTCTGTTGTGGATATTGTCACCCCATGGTGTTGCATTCTCGCCATGGCTAATTCTTTATCATATAAACCTCGACTATTAGTTGCATCAGCAATTAAATGAATATTATACCCTTTATAAAGTAAATCTAGAGCACTTTGACTAATACAAATATGTGTTTCTATTCCGCATAAAATTATATTCTTTATCTTTGCATTTTTTAAATCTTTCATTAGATCGATGCAGTTAATGCATGAAAATGCCATCTTGCTGTATTTTTTGTATTTTCCTTTTGGAGAGATATTACTTATAGTTTTACCTAGCTTAGAAGGATTTTGTTCTGTAATAAATATTCTTAGTTTAAATATTTCAGAAGCAGATATTAATTTACCTATATTCCATGTTAATTCTTTATCGTTTGGAAGAGCATTTAAAAGCTTTTCTTGCATATCTATAACTACAAGAGCAGTATTTTGTTCATTTATAGGAAATGATTTTTCATTTATTAGTATTTGGAATGCTTTTCTGATCCTTTTACTAAACATTTTTTTATTATGAGCAAATATTCATTTTAGAACATTATATAAATTGTTTTTAGACAACTAAGCATAATCTCTTAATTAATGGCGTCCCCTCCCTCTCATTAGCTATTATTATTGAGAACAGCCACGCTGGATTAATGGCTTTAGGTGCTGGTTATTCTTCTAAATCTTCTCCTTTAGAGACTGGTCTTCATAAAAACGGAAGACGTTTAACTCCTCAAAGGACAAAAGTGCTTGACTTGTTTCAGGCTATTGGTTGTGGAAACCATCTCAGTGCAGAAGAAGTTCATGCGCATTTAATTCAATCAAAAGCAAGAGTTTCTTTAGCAACAATATATAGAACACTTAGATTATTAGTAAAGATCGGATTTTTGCATGAATTGGAATTGAGTGAAGGTTGTCATCGCTTTGAACTCTTAAGTAAAGATCATCCCGATCATCATCATTTAGTATGTATTAACTGTGGCAGAACAGAAGAGTTTGAGAGTGATCAAGTTGTGGTTGCTGGCAGGAAAGCTGCTGAAAATCAAGGTTTTAAATTAATCGAATCAACATTAAATGTTCGAGCAATCTGTCCTAATTGTCTTTGAAATATTTTATTACTAATAGCTAAGTTAAAGCTCCTCCGCAACTAGATCCATTACCAGCTGTACATCCAAAGCAGTGATTATCAACAGATATTTCTATGCCTCTGATGTTTATTGCATCTTTGGATAAACCTTCAAGTGTATTTGGCTTTATCTTACTACTTATAGATAGTTGTTGGTTGAAATCACAATCAAATAATTTTCCTTCCCAATCTACGCTGATTGTATTCTTGCACATTACAGAATTTAGATTTGCATCATTATGATTATTTCTAAGTAGTAATTTATATTCCTCAAGTTTACCTTCTTTTTTTAAGAAGTTTGAGAACCTTTTAATTGGCATATTTGCTAAAACTAATAGATTATTAAAATCTATATCATACCTTTTCTTTAATTCATATTTATATGTATCTTCTAGTTGCTTTTGAGGAGGAGGTAGATTGGCTCCAGTAGGATTATATACTAGATCTAATTTAAGGCCTTTATCTTTTTTAGCATAACCAAGACTATTTAATAACTTTAAAGATTCAATGCTCTTTTGAAAAACACTTTTACCTCTCTGAGCATCTACATTCTCTTCTAAATAGCAAGGTAATGATGCAATGATCCTGACTTTATTATGTGCTAGAAATTTAGCCATGTCTTCATAACCCTTTTCTTTTAGGATTGTTAAATTACATCTATCAATGATTTCTATTCCTAATTTACTTACCTCAGTTATTAATGATTTAAAAAGAGGATGCATTTCAGGAGCACCACCAGTTAGATCAAGGGTCTTAATTAGATATTGATTAATAATCTTAGGTATTAATTTAATATTATGCTCATTCATCATTTCCTCCCTAAAAGGACTTGCATCAACATGACAATGTATACATGCTTGGTTGCATTTGTAACCTAGGTTGACTTGTAGTGTTTCAAGTGCATTCCTCTTTATGCTTGGGAAAGACATACTTTATCTTAATTAAATATATTTTAGCTAAAGTATTAATATCATTGCTCTTCTGATTATAAAAAGTTATTTTTTCCTCATATTATACCGGTTGTTACAAAATTTATTAACCCATTTGATATATTCCTTAGGTCCATTATTCATTATTACATTTAATTTTAGTATGTCATAAGGATCAGTTATGCCTGTAAGAGTTTGGTCTTTGGTGGAAGGTCTATAAACTTCGCCAAAGCTACTATCTACAAATATAATTATGTTTTCTTTTTTATATGCCTTGCCAAGCTCTTGTATTAGTGTAAGAAAACCTCTATCACTTCCTCCTCTAAGCCATTTATTTTCTAAAATATCTTTATTCGATGTAATAGTATCGCCTACACCTATTAATATAGGCATTATTTCGGGCCTAATCTTTTTTTTGCATAGACTTATAAGACCATCAATACCTTTAGGAGCATTTCTAATACTAAAATTATGACCAAATGGATAATATCCAAATTTATTTTTAATATATTTATTCAGTAAAACTAGTAATCCACATTCTTTTAAAGCGCCTTTAATTATAAGCTGTATATCAGTTGTCCCTATATCTTCTTTAGTTGCAAACTTTATTATTTCATTTCCATTTTTTATACCTAAATTTGGTGAAATGTGTAGATAAAATGAATCAGTAAATCCTTTTGTATAAGCTATTTCTATAATCTCACTCATTACTCGAAGCATGATTTCTTGCAGTTTTATTTTGCTTTTAAGATCATTTTCAAAAATATTAAAGAGAGAGTTAAGATTAATTGCAGGAGAAAAACGTGTGTCACATATTGCCTTTTTTATTTCATAATTAGCTTGTTCTTTATCTTTAAAAGGAATACTATTAACTAATTCTTTTTCTAATAATTTCTTCATATATTTTGGTGCCTCGCTAAGGAATTTATTTTCTTCGATACTTAAACCAAGTAATTCCATATTTCCATGTTTATCTTGGTATTCAACACCACAGGCCGCTAGGCCAGGTAAATAAAGGCCTTGTTCTTTAATTTTATTATTTGAATTTAAAGCTCTTTCAATTATTCTATTTACACCTCTTTCGCCTTCATGTTCACCACAAGTTAGTACTGCAAATTCATCATCTAGCTTAGCAATTGATTCTATATAATTTGGATCTATTTTTCTAAGAAGTGGATCTTTTACTAGTGGTATGCAAACACCATCGATATCTTGAATTATTAGTATATTCTTTTTAGTTGAAATTTTTTTGAAACTAATATCTGATTCTTCTTTTATTAACATAATATAAAATAATTAAAAATTATGGGACTATCATACTTCTTTTTGTAGCAAGTGCTTGTTTTCTTTCTCGTTTTTCTTAACTTGCCAAAGCTTTTAATAAGTAATAAGATATTATTGTTTATGCGTTAATCTAAAGCAATTCTAGTTTTGTAGAATCATTCACACTTGCCAATGCAAAATAATTTTTTTACCGATTCACTTGATAAAAAAACTATAGCTTTAAGGCTAAAGGAATTAGAGGATGGAAAAGTAGGTTTTTATAGTGTAGGACTATATCCAGCATCTTTAGCTTATAACTGTGCAATGCAAACAAATAAGAATAATCTTCTTTTAGCACCTAGGCCTGGAAGAAATCTCCTTGGAGCATTTTCTAAACAATCTATAAATGAATTAAAAGAAGAATATCTAAATAAGATGATAGAAATGTCAACTTATAAAGATGGTTCCAAAATACGTGCTTACACTTTAAGTGATTTAATAGAGATATGTGATTTAGTAGTATTAAGTTCTAATAGTAATCATATTGAATCGGATTTACAGGAGGCACTTCATCTAAGAGATAAGCTTGGTAGAACAAATGTTGTATTGGCATGTTTAGTTGGTTCGTTTACATATGGAAATTCAGAACAATCTTCATTTCTTTTATGCCAAAAAAACTCACATTTAGCATTCTTCTCAGGTTTTCATAGACACGGAGCTTTAAGAAACCCTTTGGATAGTTTTACAGCTAATTTTTGTCATCCTGATTCATTTACAGCTTTAATAGGTGCAAGGTTATTAAATAATCTTTCCCCTAATATTCAAGTTTCTTCTGGAGTACATAATGTAGAAGGTCAATATATTAAGTCTGCAAAGAATGTCTCTTCAATATTTGCAGGATTTGGACACACTTATCATTGTAATAATCCTGGTCTATTACCTACTCTCTTAACTTTATTGCTCAATCAATGCCTAGATCAAGCAGCTACTGTTTCAATGAGTAGATTAGATCGGAATGATTTATATAAAAAATCTAGTTTATCTTTAACTGATATAGGTTATGGTGTTCAAAGGATTGAAGCAGCTTTGTCTAGAGATGGAGATATGGAAAAGGTGAGAGATCATACATTTTCTCAATTAACAGCAATGATTGCTGATGTAAAAGGAAGTATGATGCTGCCTATTTCTGGTTCCCCTACTAGGAATTTTCAAGTAGGACAAATACTAGCAGATCGCATGATGTCTTTAAAAAGATGTCCTAATGATTTGGATGAGCTAATAAATTGGTGTGAGTCAAAAGGACTTCAGAAAGGAGCCTTAGAAGGAATTAATTCTTTACGATTTTGGCCAGATATATTACGAGCATACTCAATACCAAATCATGATTCTTCAATGATAAATTTACTCTATATGTGTATATTTTCCTCATTAGAATGTAAGAGGCATGTTTTTAATGTAATGACTAATAGTAGAGAGTTGACAAATTTTTGTCAGGAGTCAGTTCGTCCAAAAAATTCTTCAAGGATGAACGAACTTTTGAATAATCTAGATAAAAATGATATCTTGTCTTTCTTATGTGAATCTATTTATACCAATAATTTTGAATCTAAGGATATTCACTCTTTATACTTGTCTTTAAATATTCATGAATCTTCTCAAGAAAATAACTCCGTAAATTCACATCTAGAAGTTATTAACATGTTTGACAAATACTTTTCTAATTAGAAATCTCCTTAATTTAATTGACTAAAGAAAATTTACAAAATATAAGAAAGATAGCTTCTACTTTTTTTACAAACAATCACATATTAGATATAAAAGCTATTAATTCTGGAAATATTAATAATACTTTCTTAGTTTCAACTGACTCAATCTCTATTAATAAAAAATTTATACTTCAGTCAATAAACTCAGATGTTTTTAAAAACCCTAAAGATATTATAGATAACTATTCTAAATTAGAGGATAATATTTTGACTAATCTAGATCAAGTATTATTAAGATATCCTAGAAAATGGTTTTTCCCTAAGTTAATAAAAAATATTGTAGATAAAACTAATTATAAGCTAATTGATGATGTTTATTGGAGATCATTTGAGTATATAGACTTTACAAAGACTATTGAAACTATTACTTCTGATTCTCAAGCATATTATCTCTTAGAAGGCCTTGCAATTTTTCATCTCTTAACAATTAAAGCAAATCCAGATAATTATATAACTACAATTAGTAATTTCCATAACACACCCAAATATCTTTCACAACTTTACTCTGTTGTTACATCTTTACGTCAGAATGAAATACATAATCATAAGATATTAAAAGAGATTGATTTAGTTTTAAAGTTTGTATCTTTAAATAAGAATGAAGCTTTTTCTCTTATTAATTCTTCTTCAAGAAAATCTTTATCCTTCAGACTGATACATGGAGATCCTAAAGTTAGCAATTTTTTGTTTGATTTTTCAACAAATAAGGTTGTCTCTCTAATAGACCTTGATACTTTTCAAATGGGATACCTTCTTTTTGATTTAGCTGATTGTTTAAGGTCATGCTGTAACCCTTTAGGGGAAGAACCTGAAGACATATCAATTGTACATTTTGATTTAAACTATTATCAGTCAGCTCTTAATGGTTATTTCTCTATATATAAGGATAAATTGACTAAAGCAGATATTTTTTATCTACCTTATAGTATTCGAACTATTACATATGAATTAGGAATTAGATTTTTGACTGATTATCTTTGTGGGAATACTTATTTTAATTCAAATTATCCTACACAAAATCTTTACAAAGCTAAAGTACAGTTTGCATTATTGAAGAGTATTCATGCTCAATGGAATAAAGTCATTAAAATTACTAATAGTTTAAGTATGTGAACTGAGTTAAGTTTGTAATTTGAGATTAATCAAGTAAAAGGGTTTCAGTTCTATGATTTCCCAGTACGCTTTATATAATAAATAATCTTTCTTTAAAAGTGGCTAAGGAATTAACTCACCGTGCAGATGAATTAAAACTGCTAGGTTGGTCCCAGCACGATATCTTACGTTATACAGAATTATGGGATTATCGACAGAGATGGGGAGCTATAAATCTTGAGCGAGAAGACAGGCAATTTTTAAGAAAAGCAGAATCAGCATTACCTGAAATTAAATCTGGAAAACCTTCTGTTAAAAAGCCACTTAGTGAGAAATCTTACTACTGTCGAATAAAGTTTTTTCTTTCTGAAATGAATAAGGCAGAAAGCTTATTTGATATATCGGAAGGTTCCAAAGGTATATGGCCTGTTCTTTTAGAGGAAGAGCTAAGAACACTTGATTATTATGAACCGGTTTTAGGGTTGCCTGATACGTTGAAATCAAAACTTCTTATACCTTTTAGAGAAAAGCTTGTTTCTTTTTTAGTTGAGAAATATAAGGAGAAAGTAAAAATATTTGATTTTGACTTCAATAAAGCTCTTTCTGCATATAACGAAAGTGAGGGTAAAAATTGGCAGCCTTTAAGAGATGGGGTTTTAGATGCAGTATCTGAATATCCAGTTTTTGAGAAAGATACTGTTGATGCTTGTAGGAAACATATTAGAAATGAAGTTATTTCAATGATTAAGAAGAGTTTTCCTTCTTTAGCAAAATTAGATAAAGAAGATCCTTCTGACGAATGGATTTCAGAATCCAAATCTTGAGCTAGAAATAAAGGTAGATCATTTATAGATTCTTGAAATCTCATCAATTCGAAACATTGCAGTTGCATGCTGGCCAGCAACCTGATCCTTCAACCAATTCAAGAGCTGTTCCTATTTATCAGACAAGCTCATATGTTTTTAATGATGCTGAACATGGTGCAAATTTATTTGGCTTAAAAGAATTTGGGAATATATATACCCGTCTAATGAATCCCACGACGGATGTTTTTGAAAAAAGAGTTGCAGCTCTTGAGGGAGGGGTGGCAGCTCTTGCTACAGCTTCAGGACAATCAGCACAATTTTTGGCAATTACAAATTGTATGCAAGCAGGAGATAATTTTGTTTCAACTTCATATCTTTATGGTGGAACTTATAATCAATTCAAGGTTCAGTTCCCGAGATTAGGAATAAATGTAAAATTTGCAGATGGTGATGAGATTGATAGTTTTGCATCTCAAATAGATTCGAATACAAAGGCTATTTATGTTGAATCAATGGGTAATCCAAGGTTTAACATTCCAGATTTCGCGGCACTTTCTAATTTGGCAAAATCTAGAAATATACCATTAATAGTTGATAATACTCTTGGTGCCGCTGGAGCTTTAATAAGGCCTTTGGATTATGGAGCTGATGTTTTAGTGGAAAGTGCCACGAAATGGATTGGTGGACATGGAACAAGTTTAGGCGGAGTTATTGTTGACGGTGGAACTTTTAATTGGGGTAATGGTAAGTTTCCATTAATGTCTCAGCCAAGTGCTGCATATCATGGGTTAGTTCATTGGGATGCTTTTGGTTTTGATAGTGATATATGCAAAATGTTAGGTGTCCCTCAGGATCGAAATATTGCATTTGCATTAAGGGCTCGGCTTGAGTGTTTAAGAGATTGGGGCCCCGCTTTAAGTCCTTTTAATTCTTTTTTATTATTGCAAGGTTTAGAAACATTGAGCTTGCGAATAGAAAGGCATTCTTCTAATGCTATGGAATTAGCTAATTGGTTGAATGATCATCCTAAAATTTTAAGTGTTAATTTCCCTGGGTTAACATCAGATCCTTATCACCAAAGAGCAAAACAATATTTGACGGAAAGAGGTATGGGATGCATGCTCATGTTTTCCTTGAAAGGAGGATTTGATGATGCAGTTACTTTTATTAATTCATTAGAATTAGCGAGTCATTTGGCTAATGTTGGAGATTCAAAGACATTGGTGATTCATCCAGCATCTACTACTCATCAACAACTTTCACCAGAAGAACAACAATCTGCCGGTGTTACTCCTACAATGGTAAGAGTATCAGTAGGTTTAGAGCATATAGATGATATTAAATCAGACTTTTCAAAAGCCTTGGATCAAATTACTTAAATAAAGAGAAATTTTATGGCGCTAATCCTTCCACGTGGATATCACAAGATTTCTGCAGTGGAGAGAAATCATATCTCTTGGATTGAGCCTGAACTTGCAAAGAGACAAGATATTAGGCCTTTAAGAATTGGCATTTTAAATATTATGCCTTTAGGTAAACAATATGAATTTAATTTACTTCACCCATTAGGTCTTTCTCCTCTTCAAATTGAACCCATATGGATTAGATTAAATTCTCATAGTTATAAAACATGGGATTTATCACATTTATCTAAGCATTATGTCAGTTGGGAAGAGGCAATGTCCCCTTCTCCTTTAGATGGTTTGATTATTACAGGAGCACCAGTTGAACATTTACCATTTGAAGAAGTCAAATATTGGTCAGAGTTGGTTGATTTGATTAATGAGGCTCGAAAAAGTTGTGCAAGTACATTAGGTTTATGTTGGGCTGGCTTTGCTTTGGCCTATTTAGCAGGTGTTAGTAAGAAAGTTTTTCAGAAGAAATTATTCGGGGTGTTTCCAATGAATAGTCTTATTCCTGCTCATCCGATTATGGGGACCCAAGATGATATTTTTTATTGCCCACAAAGTAGATATGCAGGTCTTCCTGACTGTGAGATGGAAGAAGCTCAAAGAAAAGGTTTATTGAGACTACTTTCTTATGGTGAAAAAGTTGGATACACAATATTTGAAACAACTGATCAGCGGCAGCTTATGCATTTGGGACATCCTGAATATAATGTAGCAAGGCTACTTTCTGAAATGGAAAGAGATAAAGAAAGGGGAGATGTTCCTCCGCCAGAGAATTTTAATTATAAAAAACCTCAAACTCCCTGGAGATCCCATAGGAATTTAATGTTTCAGCAATGGCTTTGGTTTTGTTATCAAAGAGTAAGTTTAAATAATTAGAACGTATTGCAAAAACATTAATTATATCTATTGAATAAAGTACCTTTTTCTAAGACTCAAGATTGGCTTTGCTCAAGAAAGGCCAATCAATTAACTCACTTGCTCTTAGAAAAATTAGAATGGGAACAACCTAAAATTAAAATTTATGGTAAAGAGTATTTTGTTCCACGATTAACTACTTTCTTAGCAGATAGAGGAATTTCTTATAGTTATAGTGGAATAAAACATATAGGAAAGGATTGGCCGAATTGGTTTACTCCTTTATTAGAAAAAATTCAAGGATATTGCAAGACAGAATATAATGGATGTTTAATTAATTTATACCGTAATGGTAATGATTGTATGGGCTGGCATGCAGATAATGAAGAAGAACTTGATAATCAAAAATCAATAGCATCTTTATCCCTAGGCTCAACAAGGGATTTCTTATTAAGCAATCGAATTAATAAAGAAAAAAAATCTTTTTCACTTTCAAACGGAGACCTATTTATTATGGAACCTGAATGTCAATTTGAATGGATTCATTCAATCCCAAGAAGAAAAAAGGTAAAAGATCTAAGGATTAACTTAACCTTTAGATGTTATAAGTAATTAAAATATTAAAAATTATATATACCTAAATATATCTTCAAAAGTCTTTAGAACTAGTTTTTTATTCAGAATTAGATTCTGTTTGAGCTGCAGCTTTGGCAGCTGCTTCTTCTTCCTGCTTAGCTCTTAATGCAGCTGCTTGATCTGCAGCAGCTTTAGCAGCAGCAGCTTTAGCAGCAGCAGCTTTTTCTACGGCTATTGCTTGAGCTTTAGTGGCATTAAGTTTAGAGGTTTTATTGTCTGCAAATTTTAGTGCTGTTATGAGAATTGGCACATGAGCAATGCCACCTACTAAAACCAAAGCTTGACTGTAAGCCATTCTTTTTTAGATATAGCTAAGCTTATTATCTCATTTTAAAGTTCTGAATTTAACTGATCAGTTGTAAATTGTTTTATTAATATGCTTATCAAATTTGATAAGCATATTTTTATTTACAAAAAAGCTTGAAAAAATTTAAATTTATCCGTGACTAGGTTCTTGTCCTCCTAACCTATCAAAAAGATCAAAGCTTTCCTTATTTAAGCCAATAACTTCAACTTTTGAACCCCCTAGAGTAAGTTTTCTAATGATTTGGTCTAAAGCAGCTACCCCACTTTGATCCCATATATGGGCTTTAGACATATCTATAGTTATTTTTTTAGGATGTTTATGAGTGTCAAATCCCTGCATAAAATATATTTTACTTACGAAAAATAATTGCCCAATTACTTCATATATTATTTCTTCGTTATTTATTTCTTGAACGCTAACTCTTATTACTTTTGCAACTTTCCTGCTAAATAAAATGCCTGCTAATGCAACGCCTGCTATTACACCTAGGGCTAGATTATGGGGTGTAGTTAACATTGTCACTGAAAAGGTCATAAGCATTACAGCAGTATCGCTCCTAGGTATTTTGGATATATTTTTTAAGCCATTAATATCAGCTGTACTGATGGCAATAGTTATCATTACTGCTACTAGTGCAGCCATAGGAATTCTTTCAAGCCAAGGCTTGCATACTAAAATCATTAGTAATAGTGCTATCCCTGAAGAAAAAGTAGAAAGTCTTGATTTACCTCCATTTTCAGTATTCATTACTGATTGACCAACTAATGCACAGCCTGCCATACCCCCAAATAAAGAGGAAGCTATATTTGCAATTCCTTGTCCTCTTGCCTCAGTATTCTTATTAGAGTTTGTATCTGTAATTTCATCAAGTATATCTTGAGTAAGAAAAGTCTCCATTAAACCAACCAATGATATTGCTAATGCAGTTGGTAGAACTATTCCAAATGTTTCAAGGTTGAAGGGTACTTTCCCATCTGAGATTGAGCCAAATGGGAGGCCAAAACCTGGGAGTCCATTTGGTAATTGTCCCAGATCTTTTACAGTTGGTATATCTAAATTTAAGCCTATTGATATTACTGTAAGTAAAAGAATAGCTACTAGTTGTGAAGGTATTAAACGTGTGAGTCGTGGTAAACCATATATAATTATTAGGCCTAAAATTATTAATAGCCAAACAATAGGTATTTGAAGACCTATTGGAAGAATTTGTTGAGAATGATCATTTGCCAACGCTTCCCCATGATGAAAATCCAATCCCATTTGTGGAAGCTGAGCTTGGAAAATTAATAAAGCTAAAGCATTTACAAAACCACTCAGTACTCCAGTTGGAACAAAACGCATTTGATAAGCCAACCGTAAATAACCCCATAGAATTTGAAAAACTCCTGTTAATAACCCAGCTGCAATTAAATAAGAAAGACCTAGACCATCGCCCTGTGCGTTACCTGTTGCCACAAGGCCTGTCATAAGAAGGGCCGTTGATCCAGTGGCGGAGGTGATCATCCCTAATCTTCCTCCAACAATAGCAATTGTTATTGAAAGAATAAATGCACCAAATAATCCAACTTGTGGATCTACTCCTGCGATTCCAGAAAAAGCAATTGCTTCTGGAATCATTGCAAAAGCAACTACAAGACCAGATAAAATATCCTTTCTAGGATTAGAAATCCATTCTTGTAAAAAAGTTGAATTTGATTTACTTAGCATTTTAGTAATTTTCTTATTGAGACCGTATCTCAAAGAGGTGGCAAATTACCTTTTGGATCATATTTTGATTTTAATTGCTGTAGTTTAGGCAGCCAATTTTTAAAGGCAGCTTTGATTTCTTTTTTATGCCAACTTAAGTGAGGGTGTATTTGTGCTAAATGGACACCAGGGAAATAAGTATAAAGTTCATCCCAGACTTGTTCCATCCATTTAAGACTTTGCTCTTGACCTTTTTTATCTCTAGAATTCCATGACCCCGAAATCCAAGGCTTCCATATTGCATCACGATGAATGAAAGAGCTTAGGTTATTTTCTTCATGTGTAGTTGCTCCCCCAAGTTGCTGTGCTGCAATATATGAATATTCATTTTGTCTATCTTTCATTAGAGATTTGATTCTTTTAATTAAATCATATGAATTTGTACTTATTGATGGGCCAAGAAGACCAATGACTTCTGAATAGCTTCTTTGATTAAATAATTGATTCCCATGTGAATTAAGTTGAGGTAAGTTAAGTAAGTTAGGAATTTTAGAGATTAAAAAATCTCCTCCTTTAGGTATTTCGTTAATAATTTTATTAAGATCATTAGATTTATCTTTTTCATCACATTCATAAGTACCATAGCATTTAATTTTATTACCCCAGATCCAATGAAGACTTGCTGATTTCGGCCATTCTTCTGCTTTCTCTATTATTTCTGCTAGCTGAATTGGACTTAGAGATGTTTCCCATATAGTTAATGGATTTAGTTTTTGTGTCTTTAGCCTTATTTTTGTAATTATTGCAAAAAATGGGGCAGCTCCGCATAGTGCTTTCCACTGGAGAATATGGCTCTCATTTGATAATAAATCTGGCTTGTATAAGTGAAATTTATCGCCATTTCCCCAGTAACCACTTATTTCTAATATTTGATCAATTGCTAAGCCATATTTTCTACTTAAAGGACTAATACCTCCGGTTAAAATATATCCAATTCCTGTTATACCTGATAACCCTATAGGGAAAGAACGATTAAATTCTATTAAGCTCTTTAAGAGCTTTTCCATATTGATCCCTGACTCTATAACAACCTCATTATTTTTTTTATCAAATTCAAGCTGTTGATAATTTTTACGCAAATCTATTGTCCAATGTCCTTCACTAGTACATCTACTGGAAGTCCCCCCTCCGCATACCATGAGAGGTTTAGGAGATATGGTGTCATTTTGAAGTAGCTTCAATAATTCTGAATTAATTTCGTGATATATACCCGCAATTTTCTGATCTTGTGCAAGATTATTGGGGAAGTTATAGTTTTTATTAGAAATGCTCACGATTGTATTGTTGATATATGAGATTAATTAGCTTTTAGATGAGATTTTGCACTCTTAACACGATATGGTCTTAATAAGTGCAATGAAGTTTTGATTTCTGAGCTTTTAGATAAACTTGATTCCAATATAGGAGTTCTGATTATTGGTCATGGCAGTAGAAATATTCTTGCAACAAATGAATTTGCAAATTTAGCTGAATCTATAAAGATTTTACTGCCTGGTGTCCATGTTGAATATGGTTATTTGGAGTTTAGTCGTCCAATCATATCTGAAGCTTTGGATAACTTAAGAAAAAAATCTGTTAAGAAAGTTATAGCAATTCCAGCAATGTTATTTGCAGCTGCCCATGCAAAAAATGATATTCCTTCAGTTCTAAATGCTTATTCAGAAGAAACTGGTTTAGATATAGCTTATGGAAGAGAACTTGGGATAGATAATTCTATGATTACTGCAGCTGCGGAAAGGATAAAAGAATCATTAAATAGTTACTCTAAATTCCCATTCGATAAAACATTATTAGTTGTAGTTGGCAGAGGTTCCTCTGATCCAGATGCAAATTCAAATGTTTCTAAAATTACAAGAATGCTTGTAGAAGCTATTGGCTTCGCATGGGGGGGAACAGTTTATTCAGGTGTGACTTTTCCTCTTGTTGAGCCAGGTTTGAGGAATTTAGTAAATTTAGGTTATAGAAGAATAGTTGTGTTTCCATATTTTTTATTTTCAGGTGTTCTTGTTAGTAGAATAAAAAGAAATGTTCAGTTAGTTGCTAATGATAATCCTGAAATTGAATTTATTAATGCTGGTTATTTAGGAAATCATCCAAAAGTATTAGAGACATTGGTTAAGCGTATTAATGATGTTTTTACAGGTGATACTTCAATGAATTGTTCACTTTGCAAGTATCGATCTAATTTATTTGGCTTTGAGAAAGAAGTTGGATTACCTCAAACAAGTCACCATCATCATGTTGAAGGTTTAATGCAAGGGTGTGAATTATGTGAAAAGGAATGTACTGGGGAGTGTGAAAATATAGATAATACTGCTCATCAAGACCACGAGCATATTCATAAGTACCATTACCCTCATTCTCATCATCCTTTAGGACCTGTCACGCTTCGAAGTTCAAAAAACATGCAAATCTAAAAAAAATACTTTTTATTGACTGACTCAACTGTCTCTTTCTAACATGTGACTTACGAGACTTATGTTCGATAAGTAAGTCTTATGGATTAATTTTGATTGTTTTCCCAAGTTTTTTCCACAGATTAAAGAATGGTTTTCCACTAAGATTTTCATTTTTTGGTATAAATAATTGCTTTTGTGGTTTGTTTGGATTGAAGAAGATTTTTATTTCTTCTTCAAATAATTTATTTAAATTTATATCTTTTTTTAAGGTTCTTCAAAGGTCTTTATGCTGCAATGAGTCTTATCTTGTCTCGGGGTTTGGTATCAAATTGTCGTTTCCTTTGACGATTTAGGGAAATTTGTAGATATTAGTTAGGAATTTATTTTTTCAAACAAAATAATGGATTTAGCTCAATTAAAGATCAGTGAAGAAAAGAATGAGAATATAGATATTTCAAAGGTCAATGAGGCTTATGTAAGTTTAGAGACTGAAATCCCAGAAGTTCTTTATAGAGGGATGAAAGAATTTATTTATACAAACCCTAAATGGGATCAATATTCTTTAATGAGTTCAGCCTTAGCTAATTTTCTTTTCCAAAATGGAAGCGAAGACAGAGCCGTTGCAGAAAGATATTTAAATGATTTATTTGTTATCAGTAATTCTTAACCGCTTTTATACAAGCTCTCCTTGTTAAAGCCATCATTGTAAGAGTAGGACTTTGCCAAGCTGATGTAGGCCAACAGGCTCCATCTACTACCAAAACATTTTTACATTCCCATAGCCTATTCCATTTATCTAATACACTTATATCCCTTTTTGATCCCATAGGCGCTCCCCCAACTTCATGTACGTAGTACCCTGGCGGAGGAGGAGAATCCTGAAGTGCAAATGCATTTTTTGTAAGTAGATTTAAAAATGGTAAATTTATTAGATCTTTAAGTTGATTTATTTCTCCTCCTGCAGACTTAATACAATTTTCTATTGTTTTGTTCATATGTTTTACCATCTTAAGTTCATTTTCTTTCCATTCACAACGAATTAATGGAATAGGGATGCCAAATTTATCTAAATTATTTGATAGCGTAACCTTGTTATCTTCGTAGGCTAAGACTTCTCCATGACCAATTAAGAAACCTGTTTTAGTTTGAGGTTTTTTCTTTAGAAATGCTGGAGGATCAAAACGGTCAATACCTCCCCATATTCCATATCCTCTAATAAAATCTACCCTATTACTTTTATCTGGATTATTTCCAAATGGAATAAAGAAACTACCAGCACCAGTTAATTTTTGATTTGTTACTTTCTTAATGTTATTGGATGGCATAGAAAAGAAACGACATGTAGATATATGATCCATTAAATAAGAACCTAATTTGCCAGATGGTTCAATCAATCCTTGAGTTCTTCTATTTTCTAATGAATTTAACAATATTTTGATACTTTGAATTGTAGAGGCGCACAAAACAATTAGTTTGGAATTAAGTTTGTTTTTTGCTTGGGTTAATCTATCTATCATTACTACCCCTGTTGATAGATTTTGCTGTTTATTAATTATAATATGTTCAACAATTTGATTTGTTAATAGCTCTACCTTTCCTGTTTTTAAAGCTTTTGCAAGACTACTTCCTATACTACTTGACCTGGGCCAGTATCCATCTGAATTTATATCATGAGGTCCAAACCCCCTAGAATGTATTACTTTATAATTTAAACTATTAAATATTTTACTTTTAAACTCCTCCTCCATATCTGTAAATGGCAGAGGTTTTATATATTCACCATCTGGTAATTGATTTAAACCATCATTATTTCCATGAATACTTAATAGCTTTTCTATTGCTGTATAATGCTCTTCTAATTCTGAGTATGAGATAGGCCATTCCGAACCATAATTATCAACTCTAGATGCTTTAAAGTTTTCTTCAGATAGCCTTAAGGTGATTCCTCCCCATGTAAGACTTCTTCCACCAACTTGTCTTCCTTGAGTCCATATAAAGGGCTTATTTTTAGGTGTTTTGTATCGATTTTCTTTTTCATTTATATAAAGATCAGGATTTGCTTTCCAGAAGCCTGGGTGTTGTGCTTGCATTTTATTTTCACTATTAAGTATTCCTCTTATTCTTTTAAATGTATTTAGCGGCTCTGAACCTAGAGCTTCTTTTGGGTTAAAAAATGGACCTGCCTCGATAACAAGAACTCTTACGCCAAGCTCAGCAAGTGTAAGAGCAGCTATTCCACCAGTTGCACCTGACCCAATTACAATAGCTTCAAAGGGATTTTTAATTATTTTAGACAATTTTAAAATTTAATCTAGATATCTATTGATTTTATATATTGAAATTCCATATATAAATTGCTTTTAATTTTTATTGAAAAACTAGCTTCTAGAAACCCATGAAGGTGCACCTGAAAACCAACTTCCTAGATCTTCGTGTTTAGGGTTATAAGTTGAACCAGGTTCTGAGGATCCAATATTAAGGTCATTTATTAACGATTCTATTTGGTCATTAGGTTCTTTAGATTGCTGCATCCTTTTTGCTTTTTTCAGCCAAGAGGCAATTGATTGATCTTTATCAGCTGCTTCTTGAATATATAACCTTTCTTTTAAGGTCACCTTTTCTCCCTTTGAAAGTCTCATAAGGATTTCTTGAATCTTCTTAGTGTAAACAGAGGAAAACATTCCCTTTTATTAGCTAATTTCTTTTTAGCTTATTTTTGGAGAAAGGAAATCACCTTCAATATAAACATTTTATTAACTTTCTATATTGTACAAATCAGTCTTCATAAACAAAACCTAAAATATAAATTTAATTAATTAAATTAAAAGGTATTTTTACTTAAAAACCATTGATGCCCATGATCTATCCATTAAGGCTTTTTACATTTCTTATTTCCTTCTTTTTGTTTTTCTTACCTATAACGCCTAGTTTTGCTTCAATTGACTATGGTAAGCAAACTTTAACTGGGGAAGATTTCTCGAAATTGGATTTAAAAGGGGCTACTTTCTATTTAACAAACCTTCAAGACGCTAATCTTTCTGGAACTAACTTAGAAGGAGCAAGTCTCTTTGGAGCTAAACTATTAAACACTAATTTATCCAATGCTAATCTTCGTAATGCAACACTTGATTCAGCAGTATTTGAAGGCACAGATTTGACAAATACAATCTTAGAAGATGCATTTGCTTTTAACGCAAGATTTAAAGATGTCATTATAAATGGAACTGATTTTACTAATGTAATATTCCGCGATGAGGACTTACGCTATTTATGCTCTATAGCATTTGGTACTAATCCAATAACTAAAAGAAATACTATAGAAACATTAGAATGCTCTTACTAGACTAATGTCCTTATTTAATCTGCTTAAATAGTTATTTTTTTCTTAAATATTTTTTTTGCAGATATAGTAGGGAAACCAATTGTATTTAAATGACGTATAAGAAGAATCGAATATTTATATCCTTGGGTTGATATTATATATTCGTGTCCTAATTCTTTTAAAGTAAGTTTCATTAGATCGTAATCTCTTCTTGATCCTAATTTTCTGCCAATTTCTTTAAAACCTTCATTACTTATATCTTGATCTATTTTCTTGTTAAATACTATTTTTAGTTTATTGTCAGCAGCTCTAAATAGTATGTATATCAGACTTGATGTACTCTTACTTTCAAAATTACTTAAAGGTGAGATCTCAGATAATGAGATTCTTTTTACATATTTTTTTTTATATAAATGACAATTCATATTAATTAGATTGTGTTTTTTATGGATATAGATTCATGCTTGTCCCAAATATTATTAACCTCTGCAAGAGCTATCCTTCTTTGGCATGCCACGTTATAACGCTCTATAGCAGCTGATGGTATAGAGCCTTTGCTTTTCATTGCTCTTAAGCCAATTTCTAAACATTGCAAAGCAACACTAGATAAGTCTCTGCCTTCAGCTGCAGCCCAAGCTTTCATTAAGTAATTTAGACTTGCAGGAACAGATACTTGAAGCTTTGAAGAGTTTGCAGTATTTAGGCTTAAATCATCCAAGCTATTTTCTTTTTCCAAGATCTCGCTTCTTATTGTTTTTCTAAGCTCTTTAATTTTTTCTTCTATCTGATTGCTAGAACCTTCTTTAGATATTTCTTCTAGCGAATAGATAGCTTTTTCATTTTTATTTAGACACTCAATAGCCCATAAGGAGATTTCTTCTTCAAGAGAAGTCTTGTCGAGCCATTCATCTCTAACTTTTCCCCAGCTTCGTTCCATGAGCCCCTCTGGTTGCTTCTATTGTATGATAATCTATAGGGATTGTCTATAGATTCTTTGTGGGGTCTCTATAGATTCTGTAACTGACTGCTTTAGGGGCTTTGTGTTTTTAGGCCCATCTTTGATAGCCTTTAATAGTTCTATTTTTGTTTGGGTAATATCTCTTCAAAGCTTTAAATATATTTTATTTCATTTATAACTTATAGATTATTGGAAGTTTATTTTGTCAGGTTTTTGTTATTCTATGGAAAGAAATTTTTAAAATCATATTATTAACTTATGAATTAATTGATTTATTAAATCTTAACTCTTCAACATAAAGTTTATTTTCATTATCCAAAAAGCCATGTATTATAAGGTGAATAGCAAAATTGAACTTGCCAACTAAAAATAGACCATACTACAAATACTATAGTTATTAAGGCTTGCATGAGGAAGTATATGTTTTCCGAATTATTCTTAAGCAAGCTTGGTACTTGAGAAGCTATTATTGATAAGAATATAAATAAATAATAGCCAAGCCTATCAGCAATTGTTGGAATTATATAAGACATTAGGAATATAGCTATCATGCAATAAGTAGATAGGTTAATTAATGGAAAACTTTTAGGAAGTTTCATCTTCCATAGATTCTTTAGAGATAGTTGGAAGTACCCGCCAAATAAGAATAGAACTAATGTTCTGTATATTGCTCCTTTTGAATCCTCCCCAAGACCCTCAGCTCCATAACGATATATTGCTAGTTCATATGCAGAAGAACTGAATATAAATAAAGCAAAAGCAATTAGAAAAGGAGATGCAAATAGCCAAGCCTTTTTAGTATCTTTCCAAAAGAGTAAAGGAATAAAGCCAATGAAAATCATCCCACTACTGTGAAATTGGGAGGCAGTTAAAAACCATAGAAAGGAGAATAAGAAACGACGCTCAAGTAGTTCATTAATACCAAAAAAAGCAACTCCCATAGCCAATGCTTGTCTTGTGGCAGACATAGGAAGAGCAAATATAAGAAAAGGAAATGAAAAAGCTAATATTGCGGCTGGGTTATTAAATCTTCGTGCAAGTTTCCAAAACCCTGAAAAGAATACAATTGAAGTAATGACATTTAAGCTCTCATAAGGGAGATTTAGATTATTTAGTGTTATTACTAATGCCCAATAGAATTTATTAATCCAAGGACCAGATTCTCCCACTGTAGATTCAATATTACCATATTGAAATTCATAAGCTAAGTAATCACAGCCTACTTCATGTCTAAAACCAACAAAAAAGGTAAGGAAAATAATCCCTACCGTAAAGAGTTTCCTTGATTTTGAAGGGCTTTTACTGCCTTCCCATCCAAACCAGAAAAATATTATTATAAGTAGGTAATAGAGCCACATATTATTTTCTTAGTAATAATTGGGAAGAAGTAGTTGATAAAAACATAACACTAATAAAGATAATAATAATTCTAAATGGTTCAAATAGGTTTACAAGGAATGGAGAAGTATTAAGTGGGTAAAGAAAAAACATATGAGTTAAGTATATACCTAATGAGTAACTTCCTATATCTCTAAAAAATATTTTACATAAAGATGATTCTGATGTAAATGATATTATCTTAAAAACTGTAGATACATAGAAAATAAGTGAAAAATAATTTATTATATCCCATGGTAGTGGAACTTTTAAATGAGCTAAGTTATTATAGCCACCAGGTAATCCATTAAAACTTAAAATTAAGAATATTATTATTAAAGTAATTCTAACAATAATTTTTGACTTCTTCTCTAACAAGTTAAATATATTTATTATAAAAAAAGAAAGAACTATTAGACTAATAGAATAGCTTGCAATTCCAATCCATGATGGAGAAGAGTATTGTAGATACTTAGTAGATAAACCACCTATAAAAGAAAAGATAATTAGGGAAAATATTCTAAGTAAATTGTTATACGCATATTTTTTAATTAACATTCTAATAGTAACAAGACCTGTTATTGCATACATAAACCAAAAAAGCTCGAGTCCAGTACTTAGATCAAAATATTTAACATTACCAGTTATTAAAGCCATAAAGTAATTCGAAAATACTGACGATATATTTGATAGATTATTCTTTTCAATGAGAAATTGAAAGATTAGAAATGCTATTATTGTTATTGGAATTAAGAGCCCTAAATATCGTTTACATATAATATAAAATTCTTTGAAGCTAAATTTATTAGTTGTTTTTAACATGGAAATCATTAAAAATGAGATCACATGAAAATTATATATAGTTGCTGTAAAAGCCTTATATTCAGGAGAAAATGAATCTATATGACCTAGAACAACAAGGCATATTAGAATACCTCTGGCGGTCCTTATTCCATCTTGTGTTAGGCCTGAATTTAAGAAGGTTAGAGATTGATCAAACTCTGGCAGTAAAGAGAAGCTTCTCTTAGCATTAAATTTAATTTGATTTTTCACTTTATTAAAGATGGATTAGTTAATTAGCTTTTCTGTAGATTAAAGTCATTGATAACCTAGCAATCCCATAAAAGATATTTAATTATATTATTGTTCGAATTAATTCTTTATACCCTAGCATTACCTCCTCAATTAATCCATGCTAAAGTAAAGTTTTTTTAGATTTGGAGAGTATTTAGCTTGTTTTCTTTCAATTTAAATTATTATTTATAGGATTTATTATACTAATAACTAGCTTTGGTTATTTATTTATTAAGTAAATTTCTGCCATTGCTTGTTATGCCACTTGGTATATTCTTATTTTTGGTTGTCCTATTTCAACTTAAAAAATCCAAATGGATTATTCCTACAGCTATTTCTATAATTTGGCTTTCAAGCATAGGAATAGTTTCTGAGTTGCTTTGGAAATGGATTGAATCCCCCTGGGAAAGGTTGAAAATAGAACAAATAACCAAAGCAGATGCAATAGTTGTATTGAGTAGTGCACGACATTTGCCACCTGGCAAAACAAGAATATATGAATGGAATGACCCAGATAGATTTATAGCAGGCATTGAACTTTTTAAAGCTGGTAAAGCTTCTAATTTGTTTTTTACTGGAGGAATGAGCCCATACTCTCCAGAATTACCACCAGAAGGAAGTATCTATATTAAAGAAGCTATTTTGTTAGGAGTACCTTCAAATAATCTTTTTAGTACTCCACCAGTGAGGAATACATCCGAAGAAGCTTTAGAGATTAGGAAGTTATTAGAGAATAATATTAAAAATAAAACACCTAAAATTATCCTTGTTACTAGTGCTTATCATATGAAAAGAGCAAAGGTGGTTTTTGAAAGACAAGGGCTTAATATCTTTCCTTTCCCAGTTGATTTTCTAACTAAGGGAATCTTATCCAATAATAGATTTATAAACCCATATATGTGGATTCCTAATGCAGATTCATTAAATAAAACATCTATAGCTCTTCGTGAGTTAATAGGGAGAATAATATATCGAAGCCTAATTTAGGCCTAATAAAATAAATACTTATCTTAAATAATTTTTTTTAAATAATGTAACTCTAAATCACTAATTAGAGTTACATTGCTGGCTCTTGCTAGCTCAATAGCTGAATTAGTAAAACCAGATTTCCCTACAACAACAGCATGAGTTCCTTTATAAAAGCTTTTACCTGCTATTATCTCTTGCACAGCTTTGTTACCGATTGGCTTCTTTAAATATTTGCACTGAATACATACTTTCAGGTTATTTATATGACCAATTAGATCAACACCTTGATCACCTGTTTTTCTAGTTTCAATAACCTCCCAACCATATTTCAATAGTATCTCTTTGCAATACCTTTCATATTCTAATCCATCCATCGATTTTGGATAACACCTTATTTGTAAATCTACTTCACTAGTTATTTTTTCTATTTGTTCTAATGAATAAGCTATTAGAATTGACATTAATCTATCATCATTAGTATTTATATTCATAATTAAACTCAGTTTTGGCAATAAGACTTTTTGAATAAAGTAATCCCTACCTAATGATTTTCCTTCTTTTTTTCCTATCCACTTAGACTCATCAATTATTCCATATGGATCAACAGAGGTTAATTTACGTTTTTCATTGCACAATGCAATTCTATTACTGTTAATAATAGAATTAATATTGGGCTTAACTTTCTCTAAAATATAGATCCTATAAATTATAGTAAGGAACCTAATCAATAGGCTTATAATATATTTAACTATCAATAGTATAATACTAGCTAATAATAATGCCAGAAGAAGGTACTGATTATAGAATGTTATTCCAATTATTAGAGGAAAGATGAAATATAAAAAATTATTTTTTGACAACAATATTCTCCTTAATATAATAAATTAATAAATAAGTATCTAATTAGCATTGAAATTATCTTTGAAATATTTGATGGTTTGATTTAAACCTTGGTCTATATTTATTGATGGCTCCCAATTAAGAAGTCTTTTTGCTAAATCAATTACAGGTTTCCTTTTTATGGGATCATCTTCTGGTCGAGGGAGTCGTTTTGTAATTAGTTTGCAATTAATTTTTTTGATAATTAAGTTGGATAACTCTAATATTGTGTATTCTTCAGGGTTGCCAAGATTGATAGGTCCTATATGATCAGATTTCATTAGGAGTATCAACCCTTCAATTAGATCATCTATATAACAAAAGGAACGAGTCTGATTCCCATCACCGTATATAGTTAAGGGTTTTTGTAAAAGTGATTGACAAATAAAATTACTTATTACTCGACCATCATTAGGAAGCATTCTAGGACCGTAAGTGTTAAAGATTCTTGCTATACGAACTTCTGTTTTATGTACTCGTAAATAATTAAAGCAAAGAGATTCTGCAATTCTTTTGCCTTCGTCGTAGCAACTTCTTATTCCTATAGGATTTACAGATCCTTGATAACTCTCAGGTTGAGGATGAATTTCAGGATCTCCATATACTTCACTTGTACTTGCCAATAAAAGCCTGGCTTTTGTTCTTCTTGCCAGCCCAAGCATATTGTATGTCCCTAGAAAACAAGTTTTGGCGGTTTTAATTGGGTTGCTTTGATAATGCTTTGGTGATGCAGGGCATGCTAAGTGCCAAATTCGATCTACTTCCAATTGAATAGGATCGACTATGTCATGCTTTATTAATTTAAAGCGCTCATTATTTTGCCATTGTTCTATATTTTGTTCTCTTCCAGTACTTAAGTTGTCTATACAAATCACCTCCTCT
The DNA here is from genome assembly GCF_027359415.1 of Prochlorococcus marinus str. MIT 0918. Taxonomy (NCBI): domain Bacteria; kingdom Bacillati; phylum Cyanobacteriota; class Cyanophyceae; order Synechococcales; family Prochlorococcaceae; genus Prochlorococcus; species Prochlorococcus marinus. Next base: position 505,214 of record NZ_CP114780.1, on the reverse strand, counting down.
CCTGAGTTCATCAGTCTATCTATCAAATGGGATCCCACAAACCCACTACCCCCTGTGACTAAATTTTTCAAAAAATGGTAACTAACTACTATTTATTATATGATATTTAAGTCGTATTTACTTACGTTATTAACAAATATATAGTGGCTTCATAAGCTCTATTCATAATTACAAATAGTTATTTTACTTTATTAACTATTAAAATATTTGTTATTATCTAAATTTATTTATGGATTTATATAATTTCATTCTTTTTTATGAAATATACAACTCAATTAGCTCCTTTAGAAAAGTTTTTATCAACTAGAAGATCTAATAGGATTAAAAGAAGATATAATAATGGTAGAGAAATTATATTAAATAAAAAAGTTCTAGATTTTGGTTGTGGTTTAAGTGGTTGGACAGCTAGTGCATTTGTTAATAAAGCAAGTATTGTTCATGGAATGGATACATCACTTATAAAGACGAAAATCTTAAATAATGGAGTTTCATTATTCCCGAATTTTAATTTGTTACCGTTTTCTGATTATCAAGTAATTACATCATTTGCTGTTTTTGAACATATTTATCCTTATGATCTTATATATATATTGAATAAAATTTATAATATTAGTACAAATGATGCTATTATTTTTGCAACAACACCTACACCTCTTTCAAAACCAATACTAGAGTTTTTATCATTTCGGCTAAAATTGATTGATTCCAGTCAGATAAAAGATCATAAGATCTATTACGATAATTTGTGGCTTAAATATATCCTTTCTAATACAGCATGGGAGATAGAAACTTATTCAAAATTTCAATTTGGTTTAAATTCTCAATTTATCTTAAAAAAGAAATTCAAATAATTAAATTTAAATAATAGATTATGAAGAAACCTTTATTTATATTTTATGTCTCTATAATAATTATTTAACAGAAAATGCTTGTTGAATAATTTTATGTAAGTCTGTAATCTGCTATAATCTTAATAATTTAATTTACAAACTAATTAATTTGTAGTTTGATTACTTTTCAATGAAACTAAGTGTAATTATTCCTTGCTATAATGAGGTTAGAACTATTAATAGAATAATAGATGCTGTAAAAAAATCTTCAGTGATAAATCAAGAAATTATTGTTGTAGATGATGGTTCTGATGATGGTACAACTCAGATTTTAAAAAACATTTCTGACCCTGAACTTAATATATTATTTCACACAAAGAATAGAGGTAAAGGAGCAGCTATTAGAACAGGAATATCTGAAGCAACTGGCGACATATGTATTATTCAAGATGCAGATTTAGAATATGACCCTCAAGAGTATTCTTTAATGATAGAGCCTATTATTTCAGGAAAAGCAGATGTAGTATTTGGAAGTCGTTTTAAAAGTAGTAGACCCCATCGTGTAGTTTATTTCTGGCATTCAGTCGGCAATGGTTTTTTAACTCTTCTAAGTAATATCTTCACAGATTTAAATCTCTCAGATATGGAAACTTGTTATAAGGCTTTTAGATCCGAAATAATTAAGTCAATAATTATTAGAGAAAATAGATTCGGATTTGAACCTGAGATAACAGCTAAGTTGTCAAAGATGAACGTTAGAATTTATGAGACAGGTATTTCTTACTACGGAAGAAGATATGATGAAGGTAAGAAAATTGGTTGGAAGGATGGTGTTTGGGCTGTATATTGTATTTTTAGATATAATCTCTTTAATTAGACCTAATGCAATTCTTAATCTAATACAATTACCTTTTCTATTACTATGAATATAATTTTAGAAGTTATAATGTTTAATTTAGTAAAATCTCTAGAGTTTGATTATTTAACATCAAAAGCAAAGAAAAATATTCTCAACCTTTTATTTTATTCTTTAATAGCATTAGGATTGATCTTTAATATATATTATGGTCAATTTCTTTCTGATTCTACAGTTTCTTTTGGATACCATACATTATCTCTTTTTATTCCATATTTCTTCTCAATGGTATATATAGCCTTTGCTATATTTTTTCATAAATATAATAGATCTAATTTCTTATTATCTGTTCTACTTTTCTTTTTGCTTCTATTGCCTATACTCTCTTTTTTAAGTGATCCAATTACTTATTTACAAGATGATGCTGCCAGATATAGTATATATGCACAGAATATGATAGAAAACAATACTTTATGGGGCTCTGATGGTCTTCTATACCCAGGAGTTTTGAATTATGTGGATCAACCAGGGTATAGGTATTGGGTAGCATTAAATAGACTTATCTTTGGTAATGAAACTCGTGGGATGCAAATTTTTGAATGTGTAATACATTTTTTATCAGTTAATATACTTTTATTAATACTAAAATCTAGAATATCTACTAGAGACTTTAAAATCTTAGTTCTTTATTTCTTATTATCTACTCCTTATACAATAAAAAATATACTTATGGGACTTACCGAATGGTTTTTGATAGTAATATTTTTCTTATCAATCATATTCTTTTTAATTAACAAGCCTATATTGGCTACTATTGGCTGTGCGTTAATGCCTTTTGTTAGACAAAATATATTCATATTCTCTTTCTTATTTTTGCTTATTATTATTTTTAAGTATAGAAATATTCTTTTATCTTTACCCTATTTGGTAATACTATTTTTACCTGTTTACCATAATCTCTATTTCGCTAATAAATTCCAGCTATTAGTAGATGGTAAAGGCTTTATCACGACAATCGAATATCATAATATAACAATACAAAAGCTTATAGAGTTTATCCCTCCATTTAAATTGATTTTGCCTATATTTCAAAGAGTAATAGATTATATAGGTATCAATAACAGTGTAGATCTTCTTGGTTTTCTTATAGCTATTGTTTTTGTACCTATAGGCACATTTTTAATAATATCCTTACTATATAGATTTAGCGATCTTTATTTATTTTATTCTTTATTAATAATATGTAGTCTTGTATTACCCACTTTATTTTTTGGTTGGGCATATTATCCAAGATTTATTTATGTTAACCAAACATTATCTATGCTTTCTCTTATTATCTATTATTATTATTTTCAGAATACAAAGCATTTAAATACCCTAGCCTAGATTTAAATCAGTTTGTCGCTTATCTATGTTATATATCTTTCGTACACTACAACCTATTTAAATTATAATTTATCTTATGATTATATCCTTTCGTTAAATCAAGTTGATAATTTTATTATCAACTTGAATCATTTAGTATTGTATTATAAAAATTCCTAACTACTTTGACTAAAGAAGAGATTTCCTTTAAAGATCTACGAAGTTACGAGTTGGATAAATTAAAAGACATCTACATCACCAAACGTCTCAATACGATGTCTGTTGAGGAACTCAAGGATTTTGTCAAATCTATTTTGGTAGATCAAATTAAGGGTACTGTTGGAAGAGAAGAAGAAAAGGAAGCCTGGACAGAAATGAAGGATTTTTTTGAAGAAGATTTTTATAATCAAATCAAGTCTATAAAAATTGATAATAAATCAGAGGAGGCAGTCTTATTAACCCCAGAAGAACAAGAATTTAATAAAAGGATTAAATATTTGGAAGAACGTAAGAAAGAAGAGAGTGAAAAGACTCATGATATGTGGACTGATTAGCTATATTTCCTCTTCAGCGACCATCAACATTCCTTAATAATATAAAACCTTTCAGTTTAAAAATATTTTTTGACAATTATCTCTTTTCATTAGTATTGACTTAGTAAAACTATTTAAACTTAATATGTTTCATAAGAAAATACGAACTTATATTAAACTCGATCAATTAAGTATTTTGCCGTAAAGAATCCTTCTTATTAATCTGTTTAGCATTTTTAAATATTTTTAATTACATGAGATTTCTTGAAATTTTTAAAGCGGAGGGGGTGGGATTCGAACCCACGGAGGCTCGCACCTCGCTGGTTTTCAAGACCAGAGCCATCAACCACTCGACCACCCCTCCAAATTGGACAGTTAAAAACTGTCGTTTCTATTCTAGCAACCTTTCTTTCATATTTTTAAATCTCATAGCCTATTAGAATTTGCTTAACTTAGTTTGATTCATTTAGAAAATTAGAATTCCTTATAGATTATTGATTTATTATTGAATATAGTAATATATATAATTTTTATAATTTACTCTAATAATATTCTACTTACCTTGTTTAATAATTAAATAGGATTTTGATCATATATTTATCTATAGTTATGAATTGCGACATGATTAATTAATTATTTTGCTAATAAAAACTAAGTATTGATAATCTATTTCACCTTTTATACATAAGAAAAGATGGGAAGTTGCCTTGCCCATCTTATTAGTTATTTAATTTAGAATTCTTTATTAAGCAACTTCTTTGTCAAGGGTGGATTCTTTCTCACTAGAGAAGTTACTCATACTCATAAATGGCAAAATATTATTTTGCTTTGTCTTTAATCTGTTTAAATCAATTTCTAAGTCCTTCATTCTACTTTTAGTCTCTTGTAATTCTTTGATCTCGTTCCCTCTTAACTTGTCAGTCCAGCTGGCAAAAAGCCATGCTCCACAAGCACCTACACCAGATGAAATAATCACTAATGCTGCTATGGGAAGTGACCCTGAGACACCCGGAATTATGTTGATAGTTGTAGAGGCAGTATTTTCTAAAGTAAAATAAGCAGTTAATAGTGCAAGAGCGAACATTAAGGCAAAGTTGACTGCTTTCAAGTTAGTTTGTTGCATTAAAAAAATAGAATCAAATAAAAATTAAGTACTTTATAGATTTAATGCAATAGAAAAAAACTAAAAGTTATATCAAAAATCAGCTTTTCCTTGCATTCTTTGAAAGTGACTAACTTATCTATACGAAAAGAAATGTTTATTCCAAATTATTTGTAAAAGAACTTATTTGATAAAAAAATATTTATATTTGATAGATTTATAGTACTCATAGTTACAAAAGTGACAATTGAGAGCGAGCAAAGGTTTCTGCTTAAGAAGAGACAGCCTTTAGAAAAGCTAACAGACAAAGCTTTTAAGCTGTTTACTCTTGTAATGGCATCTACAGTTTCAATTGTCTTATTAGGTATTTTTATAGTTATTTTTTATGAATCACTTGACTCAATGAGTCGATATGGATTTGAGTTTCTAACAACATCTGCTTGGGATCCTGTATCAGATGAATATGGAGCATTTACGGCTATTTATGGTACTTTGATAACCTCATTATCTTCTTTACTAATAGCTGTCCCACTTGGGGTAGGCGCTGCAATTTTTATCACCGAAGATATTATTCCTAAAAAGATAAGAGATATAATTGGTTTAATGGTTGAACTATTGGCTGCTATCCCTTCAGTAGTTCTTGGATTATGGGCAATATTTGTAATGGAGCCTTTTATAAGACCTTTCTTAACTTTGCTTTATAAAGCATTTGGTTGGATTCCTTTTTTTAGTACAGAACCTATTGGACCTGGACTTGCTCCTGCAATATTAATTTTGGTAGTAATGATTCTTCCTATTATTACTTCAATATCAAGAGATTCAATTAATCAGGTTCCTAATAGTTTAAGAGAAGCAGCCTATGGAATTGGTTCGACTAGATGGGTAGCTATTTTTAATGTTATTCTTCCCGCAGCTATATCAGGTATAGCTGGTGGAGTCTTACTTGGACTTGGGAGAGCAATGGGAGAAACCATGGCAGTCACAATGATTATTGGGAATTCAAATAGTTTTAATTGGTCTCTACTTTCACCTGGATACACAATATCAGCAATGTTGGCTAATCAATTTGGAGAAGCAGATGGAAGTCAAGTCTCATCTTTAATGTATGCAGCCTTTGTTCTTATGTTATTAACATTAATAGTGAATATATTTGCACAGTTTATAGTAAAGAAATTAAGTTTAAAATATTAATGAATAGATCAAAACTTACATACAATCTTAATTCTAAAAGGAATTTATATGAGAGATTATTTACTATAATATCTGCTCTATTTGCAATTATTGCTGTTATACCACTTATTTCAGTAATTGTATATGTAATTATTAAAGGAGGTTCTCAAATTAATCTTGATATTTTATTGTTAGAACCTGAACCACCAGGGGATGATATGTTTTCAGCTGGAGGAATTGGACCGGCAATTGTGGGGACCTTAATTATATCTACTATTGCTTCATTAATATCTATACCAATTGGGGTTGGAGGTGGAATTTATTTAGCTGAATATTCCAAAGGAGGTGCATTCTCTAAATTTATTAGATTTGGAACTAATGTTCTAGCAGGAGTTCCTTCTATTATTGCAGGTGTATTTATTTATGCTGTGATAGTAGCAACTAAAATACTTTTTGGAAGTACTTTTAGTGGCATTGCAGGAGGTATGGCATTGTCTATTTTAATGCTACCAACAGTTATTAAAACTACAGATGAAGGACTTAAGTTAGTATCAGATGATCTAAGGAAAGGAGCATTAGGTATAGGTGCTTCTATGTTCACAACAGTTGTAAAAATAACTTTACCTGCAGCTTTTAGAACTATATCTACAGGGATTGTTTTGGGCTTAGCTAGAGCTGCTGGCGAAACAGCACCATTACTTTTTACGGCATTATTTTCTCGTTATTACATAACAGGTTTTGGAGACTTGTTTTACGAAATGGCTTCTCTTTCTGTTCTTATTTATAACTTTGCCTTGGAGCCATATCAAGCTCAAAATGAACTTGCATGGGCAGCTTCTTTTGTACTAGTTATTATATTATTGGCCATGAATATTATTTCTAGATATGTTAGCCATATTACCTCTGAGGGATAATATGAAAAATGAATAGTACTAATACGCTATCCAAAGAATCTTCTGGTCAAGAGACTTCAATTTCACTTCAAAATGTAACTATAAGTTATCGAGATTCGGATGCAGTTAGGAATGTATTTTGCGATATTCCTAAAGGAAAAGTAACGGCACTAATAGGTCCTTCTGGTTGTGGCAAGTCTACTATTCTTAGGTCTTTAAATCGAATGAACGATTTAATTGCAGGTTGCCAGCTTAAGGGAAAAATATTATTTGAAGGTATTGATTTATATTCTTTAGATATTGATCCTGTAGAAGTAAGAAGAAAAATTGGAATGGTTTTTCAACAACCAAACCCTTTTCCAAAAACAATTTTTGAAAATATCGCTTTTGGGGCAAGAATTAATGGATTTAATGGAGATATGGATGATTTAGTAGAACAATCGCTAAGAAAAGCTGCAGTATGGGATGAATGTAAAGATAAATTGAAAGAAAGTGGATACTCATTATCAGGAGGCCAACAGCAAAGATTATGTATTGCTAGGACAATTGCAATAGAGCCAGATGTAATTTTAATGGATGAACCTTGTTCAGCTTTAGATCCTATATCTACAATAAAAATCGAAGAAACTATTCATGAACTTAAAAAGAAATATACAATTATTATTGTTACGCATAATATGCAACAGGCTTTAAGAGTTAGTGATATGACAGCATTCTTCAATGCTTCTAAGAAAGAAGGTTCTCATGATGGGAAAGTTGGATATTTGGTAGAATTTGGCGAAACAAAAAAGATATTTAATGCTCCAGTTCAAAAGGCTACAAAAGATTATATATCAGGGAAATTTGGTTAATTATTCAAAATATATATTAATTATATCTTTTTAAATAATAAAATTTTTAGTTGTCTTTCTTGCAGATTCAAATTATAACCAGTTAAGCATTATAGACTTGATTATAAGATTTAGTTTTTTAAAACTAGGTCTTTAGGCTTTTGCAATCTTTAGATTTACCTATTCTCAAAATATCTATGCAAAGTATTTTTCCGCAGGAGAACGGCATGAATCCTAGTTTTAAAGGATAAAGTCCTTGACTTATTGATTTCTCTGCGTAACAAGGCAAAATAATTAATGCATTTTGATTGATCCTTGTGTCATAATCCTTACGAATAAACAAGTTTTCATGGCTAGTACAAAGAGTGATCAATCACGATTTTTAGGCGATCTGCCTATGTCAGGAGAGATATCAGAGAAAGAGAAGGTCCGTTATATTTCTCATTTGATGTTTTTCATAGGATGTGGATTGTTTTCTTTCGGTATTTGGGCTTTAACTGGATTTACTTCTTCAACCGGAGCCTCTGGACCCTTCCCTTTTTAAGCAAGGATAAGGATTCACAAGAGGGTATTCTTAAATTATCAATCTGCTAGAAAAAGAATTTCTATATAGTTTTTAACCTTTTTCTATTCTTTCATCTCTATTTTGGAGCAAGGTTTCAAACCATTTTGAAGCTGTGCTCCTAGATATTGATCTATTTCTAAGCAATTGGCATATAACTGCGTAAAGCGGTCCTGCATTGACTGTTTTGTCAAACCATCTTTCAAAGGCCAAGATTTCATCTTTAGTATTGCAAGCTCTTAGTTGATCAATAATTGCGTCATTAGTGCTTTTACTTAGAATTTCCACTTGTTTATGAGTAGTTGTCATCTTTTTTACTGAATTAATATTGTCCTTTCTCTACCATTAGCTATTTATCGGTGATTTGCCATCGTAATTTCTGCTTTTTATAACTAACTACATATATATTCTCTTATGAATTTCAAATAGACTTGATAAACCTCCTTTGTTGGTAAATATAATTATCAATGGTAAAATAAACTTTTTCGACTTTCTGCAGTTGTTAATATGATTATTACTATTGAGGTTTAGATAAAGGTAGTAAGCATTTATCAGAATCACAACCTGCAGGACCTGCTTCAGTTAATTCACCTTGGTCATAGAGACTTAGAGAATCAAAGAAATTCTTAGATACTCGCCTTTTTAGAACTTCAGATTGAAGTTCATTAAAGGTTTTTTCGTCTATTGGTTCAAAAGGAAGCCTTGGGAATGTCGCATTTGCATCAAATCTCGCAAGTAAAGCGGCAGATATATATCCGTTATTGTTATCTATTGTTTTAAAAATTGCTTCGGAAAGCTCCTCTATTTCATTTTCACGAAATTCTATAGTTGCAGAAGTATTATGTTCAGTATAAAAAGTTTGAACTTGCATATAGAAATCGAATTGTGCGAGAGCCGAGAAGTTGTTTATCTCTATTTCATCTGCTCCAGGGATATTGGCCCAGCTAACTTCTGTTGGTATTTCAACAAGCCACTCTGTACATCTTGGATCGAATGGATCATCTAGCAGTCTGCCTTGATCATCTTTATCTGATTGAGATGGAACAATGGTGTAGCCATAATCCATACATGCCATTGCTACAGGATCAGATTTTCTAAAAGTAATTCTTCTTATAAATCTTTGAGCTTTTGGTGGATGCCATCCTGGAGCTGCTCCAGTTAATAAGCTTTTAGTTCCTGCAGGTTGAACAGTTGTACATCTATTTGGTCTACGTAAGTTATGTTTGTCGCAATATTCCCAAACTGTTTGGTTGACAACATCTTTCCAACTTTTTAAATATTCTTTTTCTTTAATTTTAAACTCCTGCCCTTCTTTTGAATCAGGTCGACCTTGCTCCCACCATTTAAGCCATGGGGTTCCAAACGCGTGAACAAAGAAATCAAATAAACCTGTAAAGCTAACACCAACTATTGGGTCTAATTGTCTACTTTTTCTATAGCGATCAATTTCAAATCGGTGATTTAATAGGCATGCAACTGAAAGAGCTGCTGCTTTGAATGCATTAGTTTGTCCTTCTTTGTCAGAAGGATTTATTTGATTTAGATGGACTTCTGCAAGGTTGCAATGAAAATCTGCTCCAAGAATCTCTCCACATGGGTTGAGTCCATATCTGCCAAGGCGATGTTCTAATTCATATGGCTCAATAGGACCAAAGGTGTTTTGTAACCATTTTGATGATTCTGCTTTACCTTCTTCGCAATAGATTTTGATGAATTGATCTTTTAGTTTTTTTGTAGTTAAAAGATCAGCGTTTGATCTAGCTATTGCTTCAGGAGCAAATTGGATAGCACCTTCTCCAGAATGAAATTGTTTTGTTACGGCATCATTTATTTCTTTAAGAGAAGGACGGCTGTGATACACGCGCGTGTGATTAGCCATTCGAAGGGCATCCCTTTCTGGATCAATTCTCCAATTTCCATTCGAATCTTGTTGCCACAAATTTTCTTTAGCAGATGAAGCTAGAAAATCATTAGAAGAGAATTGGCGCATGCCTGCACTTCTTCTAATATTTCCTGCAACAATTGTCACTGCTGCTTCATCTATAAGTAAACAGCATTCAACTGAAGTTAGTTGCCTGCCTATGCCTTTAGTGAGAATGTCTGCAACTCGAGGGTATAAGTCTTTTAATTTCACTGGATTAGCCATTCCACCAAACCCTTTAAGTGATTCACCTGCTGGCCTTACATCTGTTAGATCTATGTTTACCTCAACTGTATTTCCATTGAATTGAGGATCACTGCTCAATTCTAAGAGGGTTCGATAGCTTTCCACCCAACCTCTGCGGCTATCACCAACTTTTATAGAAACAGTGTTCTTGTTTATTGTTTTAGTTGTATGTTCCTGACGCAGACTATCTTTTGTAATTCCTATGTTAGATACAGAATTTATTTGGATTCGATTAAGAATAATTGGTAATTGATTGATTAAATGAGGTTCAATAATCGCACCTGTTCCGCAGCCCATCATTGCCAAATCCATCATTAGGGCAAATGCTTCCCAGTCAATGAGATTTGTTGATGTGCAATTATATGCCCCTGAAAAATTTTTTTCTTTATTAATCCAATCTGTTCCACCAATCCATAACCATCTTCCTGAAGGTAGAGCTTTCTTTTCTGATTGCATTCTTTGCATTAGATCAACTTCGCTTTTAGTTAAGCTTCCTAGTTGAACTAGTCCCTCAAGATTTCTTGTACTTACTTGTTCCCAGCTTTCACGACCTAAAGGTGTTTTTCGGCTATAAGTCCTATAAAAGACAGGATTTGCAGCAGGAGCACTTTTAGGAAAATCTTTACTTGCTCCCTCTGTTGATGAATACGAAGCACCAATGTCTTGTTTGCTAGTTGCTAAGGACAAAATCTTTTTCTGTAAGTATTAAGCACACTAACCCCATCGCTAGCGCAAGCAACTAATTTTTACCACCAGTGACAGTGTCTATTATAAAAACAAGTGATATCCGCAATTTATTGTGCAACGTGTTACAGAGCCAGAGTTGATGCAGGACCTCTTTCAGGTGCAGGCTTATGCAGAAAATGACTTTTCAGAAGTTAATGAGAAATTTTTGGGGGCTGTTGAGAAATGTATAAATAAATTTAGAAAAACTTTAGATTCAAGTGTTTTAATGATTGATCTTGGATGTGGTCCTGGTCAAATCTCTGAAAAAATAGCTTGTAGGTGGCCAAAGGCAAATGTTATTGGTGTTGATGATTCTCAGGAGATGCTTAATTTTGCAAGAAGAAGAAAGAATCTAAATCCAAAAGCTTCATTGTTGGAAGGCTTGTCTTATAGAAAAGTAAATATTTCATCAATTGCTAAAGGTACAAATGGGCTTTTAAAATGTGCTGATGTCGTAGTTAGCAATAGTCTTATTCACCATATTCACGATCCTAAAATATTTTGGGATTGTTTAATGAATATCTCTAAAAAAGGAAGCATTCATTTTCATCGAGATTTACGTAGACCTGATTCTTATCAAGAAGCAATCTCTTTACAAAAGAAGTATATGCCTGATGCTCCAGCGATTCTTAGCAGGGATTTTTTAGCATCATTAAAAGCAGCTTTTACTGTTAATGAAATTAAAAGTCAATTATATCTCTATAAGTTCAAAAATTTTGATGTTATAGAAGTTGATGATAGATATTTAGATATAATTGGTTTCCTTTAGAAAAAATCTTTAATAAATACTTGTTTTATTATTTATAAAATAATTTATCCAATATTCCTTTAACTTTTCTATTGATGATTGAGGCCCAGATAGGCTAATCTTAGGGCTCTTTAGATAAAGATTTGCAATTTCAATAATATCTTCTCTAGTAATTTGATTAATCTTTAAGAGTGAATTAATATCATGATCTTCATACATATTTATGCCTAGTAAATGCGCTTTTCTATCTGCTTTCTGGCTTATAGTTTGTGAATTATGTGCCATATTCCCTCGGTACTTAGCTTTTGCTAATTCTAATTCATCATGGGAAATCTTGTTTTTTAATGTATTCAACCAACATTCAATTAGGATTTTAAGTGTTGTTAATCCTTTTTCTTTTGTTGTTGATGCATGAATTAAAAATGGCGCCTCATACTCTCTTATAGGATGATAAATACCAACATCATAAGCCAATCCATTCTTTTCTCTAAGCATCTTAAAAAGTACACTTGACATTCCTATTCCTAAATGACAATTAAGGAGTCTTAGTATTAAATCATTTTCATGAGAATGGGGTATGGTTGTTGTTCCTAAAAGTATTATTATCTGACCTGTATTCTCAAAGTTATATATAATAGAATCGTTATTCGAAGATTTTTTTATTAGTGGTTTGATGTAATTATTTGAATAGTTTTTATTAGTTGATAAACTATCCTTAGAAATATTAGAAAACTCATCTAAAATATTGTTAGGAAGTGAACCTGAAGCTACTAATACTTTTTTTCTAGACCGTAGCATCTTTGATAGTTCAAGTAGATCTTCTCTTGTTATACCCTTAAGATCTTCAGATACACCTAAAATATCATGACTATAAGGATGGTTGCCATAAGATATTTTTTTCCATTGATTAAACGCTATATGAAAAGAATTCTCTTTATTCCTATTGATTGTTTGGATTAATAATTTCCTTTCTAAATTCATATGATTAACTTCTATCAAAGGCTCTATAATCATCCATTTAAGTATTGGCAATAGGTAAGAGCTGCTTTTTGTCATACATTTCATGCTTATCATTATTCCATCTTCGTAAGTTTCTGATAAAAGAACAGCACCGTTCCCTTCTACAACATCAGCTATAGTGGTTGAATTGTATGGACCACACCCCCTGGTTAATAATGTACTAAGTAGATAATGTATCCCTTTTTTCTTAAAAGGATCTGCTCTACTTCCTTCTCTAATCCAAAGTTTTATGGATAATATCCCTGGAGATTTGCAAGGGTTTAAAATTACTTTTAATGATTTCATTTATTAACTGGCCTTGATATTAATGTAAAACTATTTTCTAATTGAAGCTGCTTAAATATTAAATCTTTTATGTTATTAGCATTCCAACTGTCAATATATTTTAATGGTTCCAATAATTGCTGATGTCTGTTCCAAAGGACTTGAGAGCCTGCTATAGCTGCTATCTGTGATGGCAACTCTAAACTAAAACACAAACTATTTGTTACTAATTTCTTAGCACGCATTAGTTCTTTACTTGTAACTTCATTGCATAGATAGTTTCGAAGTATTAACTGGATTTCACTCTCAACGGCATTAATATTTTCTTCTAAACAACAAACTTCTAAAATATAAAGACCACCTTGCTCTAGAGCTGTTATATCCATATATATCGACTCAACTATTTGTAATTCTTCTCGTAACCGTTTTATGAAAATACTATTACGACCTTCTGCTAATAAAGATGTAACGATATCTGCCCCCATAATCATCATTTGATCTTTTGCAGGTGATAAAGGCCAAGCAATTGTTAAACGTACTGATTCTAATCTTGGGATTTCGATTTCTTTTCTACCAGTTTTGAATATAAGATTGGATATCTTATTTTCTAATGGATTAAGAATAGAGTGATAATTGATTCTTGTGAGGTCACTTTTTTCTAAGATTTCAAGAATATTTTCAGGAATAACCCCTGCAATAGATATAGCCATATTTGAAGTTTGATATTGTCTTTTATGGAATTCACTCATTTCATTGGGACTGCTTGCCAAAAGAGTTTTTTCAAGTCCTAATATTGATCGTCCATAAGCATGGCTCCCCCAGCAATTTTTTAGAAGACATTGAAAAACTTGTTCTTCTGGTTGGTCTTTATGTTGTGCAATTTCTTCCAGTACAACTTGTCTTTCTAAAGAATATGCAGTTTTGTCAAGAGCAGGATTTAAGACAAGGTTTGTTAAAAGATCGATTGCTGTGATTACATTTTCAGGTGGAACCAGAACGTAATAATGGACATCATCAAAACCAGTTGCAGCATTACTGCTTCCCCCTAATGCTTCTATCTGTTTATCAAATTCGCCTTCTTTTAGTTTGCTACTGCCTTTAAAAACCATATGCTCTAAAAAATGCGCTAACCCCTCTTCACCTTCTTTTTCATAGAAACTACCAGCTTTGCACCATAAATCTAGACAAGTTAGAGGTGAATCAGGCATTTGAGCCATTACTAAGCTCGTCTTGTTTCGAAGGACTAAATGATGAGTATTTGGGGCTTGGAGTGAATTTTCCAGAGTCTGTAATTAAAGTTCCATTGTGATCCTTTTTCGCATAGTGTTGTGTAATTGTTTATATAATTATTTCCTCTGAATTCCTTTATCGAGTCAATAGCAGATCGAATTAGGGAAAGAGCTAAGGGCTTAAAAGGTTTTGAGCCATTGGAGCTTAAACCTGAGTTGAGAAATATTTATGGCAAATTGGGTGGAGATGATTTGTTTATTGTTAATGAATTAAATAGAGCAAGGGGGTTTCGTAAATTACATTTGGAAACAGCAGTAATAGGTTCTTCTTTAGAAATTCTTCATTCTGTATTTTTTCCTGAGCCTACCTTTGATCTACCCATTTTTGGAGTTGATATTGTAGTTGTTCCAGAAGGAGTCTCTGCTGCGATTGTAGATTTGTCTCCAGTAAGAAGTAATCTTCCAGACATAATTGAATACCAATTAAATCAAATAGAATTTCCTGATTTTAAAATAGTTAGGAAGTTGCCAGATTGGGGTGATATTTTTTCTTCGCATGTTTTATTTATACGTCCAATAAACTCTCAAGAAACTGATCTTTTTTTAGATGTTGTAGATCAATTTCTAACAATAGTTACTAGTTATTCTGCTTTGATTAATCCTCAAGCTATTAATTCAAAATCTACGATTGAAAGATATGAAGCACAGATGTATTATTGTAAACAACAAAAACGTAACGATAAAACTCGAAACGTTTTAGCCAAAACTTTTAGTCCTAATTGGGCTAATCAATATATCGAAATGGTCCTTTTCGATATTCCAACTGGTTTTTCAAAAGAAGAAAATTGAAATACTTTTTTTATTCTGGAATTGGACTTTCGTTAATAAGTTTTTTCTTTGTTATAACAAGACAAAGAGAACCAGAATTAAATAATTTACCTGATCCACCTATAGTTAGAACTCTTGAAGCTGTTGCAGCATTAGGGCAATTATCACCATCAGGAGACATAAGAATGCTTGCAGCTCCAATCAGTGGATTAGGAGGAACTCCTAGAATTAAGAAATTATTAGTAAATGAAGGAGATGAGGTCATTAAAGGTCAAATTCTTGCTGTATTTGATAACAAATCTAGTATTCTTGCAGATCTAGAAATTAGACAGGCACGCTTAAATATACTTACTCAAAAAATAGTTTCACAAGAGAGAGAGGTCTCAAGGTATAGGAATTTAGTTTCTAAAGGTGGATCCCCTGAAGTTCTCTTAGATGAGAAAAAAGATTTTCTATTGGAATTGTTAGGCAAGAAAAAAGAAATTATTGCTGAAATTAATGCGCTTAAAGTTGATTTACTTGATAGTGATTTAAAAAGCCCTATAGATGGAATAGTTTTAAAAATTAATTCTAGAGAAGGGGAAAGACCTAATTCAGAAGGTGTTTTGCAAGTAGGCTCTAGTCAAATTATGGAAGCAATTATTGAGGTTTATGAATCAGATATAAATAGAATAAGAATTGGTCAAATTGTTTCTTTAACTAGTGAAAATGGTGGCTTTAGTGGCACTCTTAAAGGTTTTGTAAAGCAAATTAGCCCCCAAATAAGCCAGAGAAAAGTTATTTCTACTGATCCTACAGGGGATGCAGATGCAAGAGTAGTTGAAGTCAGAATTAAGCTTGAAAGTGAATCATCAGTAAAGGTAAAAAGCTTTACAGGAATGAAAGTAATCGCTCGATTTAAACCATAGTGAAAATTGATTTTTGGAAGTATCGAAGAATTCCTTTGGCATGGTTATTGCTAACGCGACAACCTCTTCGCTTATTAGTTGCAATAGCAGGAATTAGCTTCGCAGGAATTCTTATGTTTATGCAATTGGGTTTTCGTGATGGTCTTTTTGATGCAAGTGTGACTGTTCATAAGTTGTTTGATGCGGATTTGGTGTTAATGAGTCCTCGTTCTATGAGTTCAATAAGCATGAGTGGTTTTCCTAGACGAAGACTTGTGCAGGCAATGGCTCACAAAGATGTAATCGGAACTACCCCTGTTAACTGGAATTTTTTATTATGGAGAAACCCTAAAACCCTTGCTACTAGATCTATTCTTACTCTGGGCTTTGAACCTTCTTCTCCTTTGTTATTGGATTCAGGCTTTGCTAAGAAAGCACAAAAATTAAAAAATTCTGGACGAGTTTTGTTTGATGTTAGATCAAGAGATGAATTTGGACCTGTTGCTGAATGGTTTAAAAAAGGACGGGTTGTCGAAACTGAATTAGCTGGTAAGAGGGTACGAGTTGCTGGATTAGTTAGTCTTGGGCCTTCGTTTGGAGCTGATGGAAATTTAATTACAAGTAGAGAAACTTTTCTTAAGTTATTACCAAGCACTCCCCCTGGAAGTATTGAGATTGGTCTTATTCGTCTATCATCTAGTGCTGATATTATGGAAGTTCTAAAATCATTAAAAGCAAGTTTGCCTAATGATGTCAAAGTTTTTACAAGAGAAGAATTTATAGAGTTTGAAAAGAATTATTGGAGAACTAGTACCTCTATAGGCTTTATTTTTACATTAGGAGCTGCAATGGGTTTTATTGTTGGAAGTGTAATTGTATATCAAATTTTATATAGCGATGTTAGTGATCACTTGGCTGAATATGCCACATTAATGGCAATGGGATACAGACTTAAAACTTTATTTGGAGTTGTTGCAAGAGAAGGGATCTTGTTAGCTGTTATGGGATATGTTCCAGCATATATCTCTGGCCAGGCTTTATATTATCTAGTAAGAAGTTCAACAAAATTACCTGTATTAATGGACCCTCAAAGAGCTTTTCTTGTATTCTTTTTGATTGTTTTCATGTGTATGGTTTCTGCTTCCATCGCTATGAGAAGATTAATAGATGCTGATCCTGCTGAGATTTTTTGATTAATTAATAGTGTGAAAACATCAAATAAATCACAAGATAATATTTCAACTGTAAATATTGATGGATTAAGTCATTGGTATGGCCGTGGATTGACAAGGAAGCAAGTTCTTTATTCGATTTCCATGACAATATCCCCAGGAGAAGTCGTTCTCTTGACAGGCCCGTCAGGTTGCGGAAAAACTACTTTGCTTACTCTTATTGGAGCTCTTCGCAAGGTTGAAAAAGGGAAGTTATCTGTTTTTGGTCATCAGCTTTGTGGTTCCAATAGAAAGACCCGTCAAATTCTAAGAAAAAATATTGGGATGATTTTTCAAGGGCATAATCTTCTTAGATGTCTTACCGCAGAACAAAATGTTCAGATGGGATCAGACTTATTAAAAAGTCTTTCATATAGAGAAAGAAGACAACAAGCTAGAGAATGGTTGGCAGCAGTTGGATTAGAAAATCAAAGAGATAAGCTCCCACAAGATCTTTCAGGTGGTCAGAAGCAAAGAGTAGCAATAGCAAGAGCGTTATCTGCATGTCCAAAGTTATTGCTTGCGGATGAACCAACTTCTGCTTTAGATAGCGTTACTGGTAGAGAAATTGTTTCATTATTAAAGCGACTAGCTATTGAACAGGATTGTTCAGTCTTAATGGTTACCCATGATCCAAGGATATTAGATGTAGCAGATCGTCTTTTAAAAATGGAAGATGGGAAATTGCTGCCTGTTCTTGAGTAGGGTGTATATATAAAACGATTTTAAAAATTATGTCTAAACGAAGAAATCTCAAGAAAGAAAAACAAGAAAGAAATCGAGCTTATGCCCGAAAGTTTAAAAAACGTAAGCTTAGGTCAGATGGATCAGGTGCAGGTAATGGTGTCACAGGAACAGCAAACAATGGAGGAGCCGCTGATTAATTTTTCCGCTTATAATTCTTTAGACTCTGAAGCAAATCAAGATGGAAAATTTTTCAAGCAATTTTTCAACTGGTTTTCAGAAATATTGAGATGTTTGGGATGTTTATAAGCGTCGTAATTCCAACATATAACCGCCTGCCAATTCTTAAGAAATGTTTGTTAGCTCTTGAGAATCAAAGAACCTGTAATGATTTTAAAGGATATGAAGTAATTGTTGTTGATGATGGTTCTACAGATGGCACAATCTCTTGGATTCAATTAAATCCCCATAAATTGACTCATGTTCATTTAATAGAGCAAAAACATTCTGGGCCAGGAATAGGAAGAAATAATGGAGTACAAAACTCAAAAGGAGATGTAATCGTTTTTATTGATAGTGATTTAGTAGTTACAGATAATTTTCTTATAAGCCATTCCTCTGCTCTCACAAAGGCTTGGCAGAAGAAAGGTAATCGGCTTTGCTTTACTTATGGATCAGTTATCAACACATCTAATTTTGATGATCCAACTTCGGAAAAACATAAATTAAGTGACATTTCTTGGGCTTACTTTGCGACTGGAAATGTAGGTATTGATAAAGAGGTTTTGGAAAATTCAGGTCTTTTTGATCCAGCTTTTAAGCTTTATGGATGGGAAGATTTAGAGTTGGGAGAACGATTAAGGCAAATGGGTACTGAGTTGATTAAATGTCCAAATGCAGTTGGTTATCATTGGCATCCAGCTTTAAAACTAACTCAAATACCTAGATTAATAAATGTTGAAAGAGAGAGGGCCAAAATGGCGATTGTTTTTTATATAAAACATCCCACTACAAGAGTACGTTTTATTATTCAATTTACTTTATTTCATCGAATTTTATGGGAGGCTTTGACTTTAGGGGGACTATTAAATGTTGTTACTCTTAGGCCTTTATTAAAATTATTAATACGAAATGGATATTCAGGCTTGGCAATGGAATTTCTTCGCATTCCACTTAATCTCATAGGAGTAAGAGAGATTTTTAGAGAAGCAACATTAAAAAACATCATTTGATTTCATCTTTTGGTAAATTGGTTAGGTAAATAATCTCCGCACACCTGAACTGTTTCGGGTGATCAAACTTTTTAAGTTTTTTTAAAGAGTTTTTGTATCCCATTCAGGTGGAGGCTAACCCGAAACCTCTAAATCAAATGGCTGTTGTAACTCTTTCAGAGATGATGGAAGCTGGTGCTCATTTTGGACACCAGACACGTCGATGGAATCCCAAAATGTCTCGCTATATCTATTGCGCGAGAAATGGAGTACACATAATTGATCTGGTAAAGACAGCAGTGTGTATGAATACTGCATATAAATGGACTAGAAATGCCGCTAGAAGTGGTAAAAGATTTTTATTTGTTGGCACTAAAAAGCAAGCATCTGAAGTCGTTGCTCAAGAAGCTCTAAGATGTGGTGCTTCTTATGTTAATCAACGTTGGTTAGGAGGAATGCTTACTAATTGGACAACGATGAAGGCTCGAATTGATAGGCTAAAGGACTTAGAGAGGATGGAGTCCAGTGGTGCTATTGCTATGAGACCAAAAAAAGAGGCTTCAGTTTTAAGGCATGAGTTAGAAAGGTTGCAAAAATATCTTGGAGGCTTAAAAGGAATGAAGAGATTACCTGATGTTGTTATTTTGGTAGATCAGAGAAGAGAAACTAATGCTGTTTTAGAAGCTAGGAAGCTAGATATACCTTTAGTATCAATGCTTGATACTAATTGCGATCCCGATCTATGCGAAGTTCCAATTCCTTGTAATGATGACGCTGTACGTTCTGTACAGCTTGTACTAGGAAGAATTGCTGATGCAATTAATGAAGGAAGACATGGTGCCAATGAACAGCGTGGAAGGCAAAAATATTCGTGAATTAAATTGTTTTAGTAATTTTTTCTTTACCTTTCAACTAATACCTTAAATAATAAGGAAACTTTAAAATCTTTTCATTAAAAAAATGTCAGGCATAACAGCAAAACTTGTAAAAGATCTTAGAGATAAGACTGGTGCGGGTATGATGGATTGTAAAAAAGCATTGGCAGAAAATAATGCTGATATGACCAAGGCAATTGAATGGTTAAGGCAAAAAGGAATATCAAGTGCAGAAAAAAAATCAGGAAGAATAGCTGCTGAGGGAGCTATAGGAAGTTATATACATACAGGTGCAAGAGTTGGGGTTTTATTAGAACTTAATTGTGAAACTGATTTTGTTGCTCGTGGCGAATTGTTTCAAGGTCTTTTAAAAGATGTTGCTATGCAAGTTGCTGCTTGTCCTAATATTGAATATGTAACTGTTGATGAGATCCCTAATGATATTGTTGAAAAGGAAAAGTTAATAGAAATGGGAAGAGATGATTTGTCAGGTAAACCAGAACAAATAAAGGCTAAGATAGTTGAGGGGAGGATTGGTAAAAGATTAAAAGAATTAGCTTTAATGGAACAACCATTTATTCGTGACAGTTCAATCACTGTTGAACAACTTGTAAAGCAAGTTGCTGGTCAAATTGGTGAGAATGTAAAAATACGTAGATTCACAAGATATACTCTTGGTGAGGGTATAGAAGTGAAAGAAATGGATTTTGCAGCGGAAGTTGCTTCTATGTCTTCGTAATACTTTGACTTCGAATCATATTTATACTCAATCAGACTATGACCCTAGAAAGCAACTAAGGCTGCTGCTTTTAAAATCAGGTGAATTAAAATTAGATATCTATAAAATTAATGCAATTTATCTGAAAGTTGTACGAGAAATCTTATCTGATTCTGTAAGAGATGCGATATTTAAACTTATTTTAGATAATAAAAATGATCTTAAAAGTTTATCTATTTTAGATTCAAGAGTTTCCTTTCAAAAAAAAATAGACCAGTTATTACATGAGTGCGTCACTGAACTTACTATTGATAATCTTATTAGATTTTCTAATGATTTAGAAAGGGAAAGCTTTAATAGAGAAGAAGAAGATTTACAGATCAAAGATTATGAATTGGAACTTAAGGATGATAACCCTAAAATATTAGGAAATCAAATCTCTTCTCTTGATGTTAGTCAAAAACTTCCAACTGAAAACTTCCTTGACTTAAAAAGTTGGGATTACCCTTTAAAATCTTATAATATTAATTCTCTCTCAATAAATGAGGCCTTTAGTCAGAATGGTTTTAATGATTTTTTGATAAATAGAAATCAGAGCAATCAGAAATTGGATAAAGCAAAAAACAGTGAAGAGGCTTTGGATGAAGAAATTTTGAATATTGGCGAAATTAAGGATGAACTTAATGAGATTAATATTGAAAAAAAAGATTTGGTATCTTTGAGATCCTTGTTTGCAATGGCAGGAGAAGTTGTTTCCTCAAGAATAAGTTCTTTGAAATCTAATATAGAAGAAACAGATAAGGTTAAAGATATTAAAATAAAAGAAAAAATATTTGACTACAACTCTTTACCTAATGATCCAGAGGGGCTTACTAAATGGACTTTTTCAATTGAAACAGCATTGATCAGACGTTTACGTAATTTATCTCATCTAATCAATTTAGAACTAATAAAGGTAGGTTTGATTAATAGTTTTGTACCAACAAACCTTTTAGATGCTGCTATCTCTGGTCAGGTTAACTTTGGCAACTCTCCTTCAAACATATTAAAAATTCAATTACCAGTTTCCAACTCTCTTGGTAATGAGATAGATATCAGTTGTTTACTTGTTCGCTTATCAGAATTAGAATTTGATCATTTAAGGTTAAAACAATGTAGACAAACTATTGCACAACAAAGAAATAATCTGCTTAAAATGGTGAAACAACAGCGATATTGGCAAAATAGAGCTTTAGCCAATGATTTTAGAGAACAGTGGTCGAAGAATACTCAGGAAGACCTCACGAAATTGAAGAAGGAAACTTAAATGAAAATGTTAAGGAGCTAAAGGACTGGATTAATCTCATCCAAAAGGCTTTAACAATTGAAGCTGAGAATGGATTTAAAAATATACAAGGTAGAAATGAGCATTTTCATACGTTCATCTCTCGAGAAATTGAATCTTTTGACTCGCCACTTTTAAAAAGGGATATTAAAAAGAAACTTATTCTCTTTGCTCAATCTTTTATTGCGTATCCATCCAGTGAGATTTCTAAAAGACGTAGGTTAGTTATTGATACAAGAAAATGCTTATATTCTTTAGGAAGGCAACATCAGAACGTTATAACACCATTTAAACCTCCAAATTTGAGATTATCTAATGCGAATGAAAATATTAAACAACCTTATAATAAAACTGATGATCAAGTTACACTAGACACACCTATACTAAAACTAAAAGGGATTGGTGAAAAATATGCTAAGTGCTTTGAAAATTTAGGAATCATTGAGGTAAGGGATCTTCTTTTATATTACCCAAGAGACTATGTCGATTATTCTTCCCTTAAAAGAATAGCTTTCCTAGAATCAGGTGAAACAGCAACTATTGTTGCGACAATAAGACGTGCTAACTCTTATACAAGTCCTAGAAATAAAAATTTATCTGTTCTTGAGTTACATCTTGAGGACATAACTGGTCGTATTAAGGTGACAAGATTTTTTATAGGCAGAAGATTTAGTAATAGATACTTTCTCAAAAAACAAGAGACAAGTTTTGCTAAAGGAACAATTGTAGCTGTAAGTGGTTTAGTTAAATCGAATGGTTATGGCAAAACTTTAAATGATCCTTTGATTGAGATTCTTGAAAGTCAATATTCTTTAGTTAAATCAAAAAGTATAGGTAGATTACTACCAATCTATTCTTTAACAGATGGTTTAACACCAGATCGTTTTAGAAGTTTTGTTCAGTTAGTTCTTCCTGTAACATCAGTCTGGCCAGAGCCATTAAATGATGAAAGTAGGCAATTATTATCTTTACTGAAAAAAGGCGATGCTATTAGAGAAATTCATAGACCTAGTAACAAGGATTCTCTAAAAGAAGCAAAAAGAAGATTGGTTTTTGATGAGTTTCTTTTTTTACAACTTGGCTTAATAAAACGCCGATTAGAACTTCAAAACTGTAAAGCTCCAATATTGTCGTTGAAAAAAGGATGTTCTGATTTGGCTTCCAAATTTTTTACTCTTTTGCCGTTTGAATTAACTAAATCTCAATATCAAGTTCTAAATCAAATTGAGGCTGATATTGCTATGGAACAACCTATGTCTCGATTATTGCAAGGAGATGTAGGTAGTGGAAAAACAGTTGTTGCCATTGCTGCTCTTTTAATTGCTATTGATTCAGGATGGCAAGGTGCATTAATGGCGCCTACTGAGGTTCTTGCTCAACAGCATTATCTAAATCTTTGCAAATGGCTACCTCAATTGCATGTAACTGTTGAGTTACTGACAGGATCTACGTCTGCTTCAGATAGAAAACGAATTTATACTGATTTGGAAACAGGTAATTTAAAGATTCTTGTAGGAACACATGCACTTATTGAAAGCGCTGTATCTTTTCAGCGATTAGGTCTTGTCGTGGTAGATGAACAACATCGTTTTGGAGTTAATCAAAGAAACCTTTTACTAAACAAAGGACTACACCCTCATTTATTGACAATGACTGCTACACCAATACCAAGAACCCTTGCATTATCTTTATATGGAGATTTGGATGTTAGTCAAATCAATGAATTACCTCCCGGAAGAACACCAGTTAAAACTATCTTAATTTCCAATAATGAAAGAGACCAGGCATATCAAATAATAAGAGATCAAGTTGCGAATGGACTTCAAGCCTATTTTGTTCTGCCATTAGTTGAAGACTCTGAAAAGCTGAGATTGCGTTCAGCAATAGATACTTATCATGAGTTGTCTACTGATATATTCCCTCAATATAAAGTTGGCTTATTGCATGGACGTATGCCAAGCGTTGAGAAGAAATCTACTATACAAAGATTTGCAGAGAAACAGATCGAGATACTTGTATCAACTACTGTGATTGAGGTTGGTGTAGATGTAGCTGATGCAACTGTTATGGTAATAGATCATGCTGATCGTTTTGGATTGGCTCAATTACATCAATTGCGTGGGAGAGTAGGTAGAGGAACTAATGCTTCTCAATGCGTATTGATTGATGGAATTTCAACTACTACATCAAGAAGTAGGCTAGAAGTGTTAGTTAATTCAAATAATGGCTTTGATATTTCAGAGATTGATTTGCGTTTAAGAGGGCCTGGGCAAGTCTTAGGAACAAAACAATCAGGCCTTCCTGATTTTGCATTGGCAAACTTAGTTGATGATGAAACTATTCTTGAGTCTGCTAGAAATGAAGCATCTAGAATATTGAAGAATGACCCTGAATTAAATCATCATGTTTTACTCAAAAAGATGTTGAAAGATCATTGGAAAAGACTAATGTTTATGACACAACTTAATTAAAATGTTTTTAAAAGGTAAATCTTGTAAACCGATTGATTATATAAAGGTTATAACATAATTATAAAAGACGTTTTTTATTTTTTCTACTACCAAAAAAAGGATTGTTTAAGTGTTAAGACCATGGCAAAAAGTACTCATAAAACATTCCAGTGAAGAACTAGTTACTTTACCATTAGAACTTTATCGACTAGAACCTCATTGCTATCAATCTCTAGGAGCTCCATATGGGACTTTAGATTCCCCTTGGATGTTAAGAGAAGAAGTTGCAAAACGTTTACTTGCAGCTCAAGGATTTTTAAAACAGTCACATAATAAATATCGACTTGCTATCTTTGATGCTTGGCGACCAATTAGAGTTCAAAAGTTTATGTATGAATATTCAATAAATCAAGAATGTATTGCACGTGGGATTAATAGAAATTTAGGCTCTGAAAATCCAGAAATAATCGAAGTTATTGACTCCGTTAACAAATTTTGGGCATTGCCATGTATGGACTCTTCTATGCCACCACCGCATAGTACTGGAGCTGCTGTAGATTTAACGCTTGCATTGAGTAATGGCAATCCCTTAGATATGGGAGGGGAAATAGATTTTATGGGATCAGTTTCAACTCCAGATTATTACTCTAAAACTAAAAATCATGATCAATCTTTTAATGAGTATTTATGGCATGCTAGGAGAAGTCTTTTGAAAAATGTTATGCAAGAGGCTGGGTTCGTACAACACCCTAATGAATGGTGGCATTTTAGTTTTGGAGATCAGCTTTGGGCATGGGGTAAACAATTTAAAGAATGTTTTTATGGTGCAGTTGACACTTGTGAAAGTAATTCATTAATTTCTTGATCTTTTAAACTATAAATGTAGTCACCAAAACTACAATGGCTAGAAACTTCTTTCCATTGAAGAAATAATGGTTCTAAAGTTACTTCTAGTTGGTCTAGATGCATTTTCTGAAGAAAAGGTTTTGCCAACCGTTGTAAGTTTGGACTTCCACCTAGCCAAAGTTGATATTGATTAGAACCACTTCCTACTAAGGCCAATTCAGCCATATATGGCCTAGCACATCCATTTGGGCACCCTGTCATTCTTAACAAAATTGATCGATTAATACCTAGATTTTGAAGTTGTTTTTCTATTCTACTGATTATTTGTGGAAGAAAACGTTCAGCTTCTGTTATGGCTAGTCCACATAAAGGAAGTGCTGGACAAGCTATAGCATGTTTTGCAATGCTATTGACTGATGGTACGCGATTTAATCCTACCGATTGTAATTCCTGATCAATAGAGGAACGTTGGAAATTACCTATATTACAAAGCAATATATCTTGATTAGGTGTGAGGCGTACTTCTAATTGATACTTTTCAACTAGAAACCTTATCTTTGACTTAATAATTCCACTAAGTCGACCTGATAAAAGAGGGATCCCAACAAACCAAAGATCTTTATCTTGTTTGTTCCAACCTAGATAATCTTTTAGCTCTGTTGGCAATTCAGGTTTAGGTTGTAGAATTTCATTTTTAAAATATTCTTCGATAAGTTTTTCTCTAAACCATTTAATACCTTTGGTATGAATTAAATATTTCATGCGAGCATTTTTTCTTAGCTTTCTGTTCCCATAATCTCTTTGAAAAGCCAAGATTGATTGAATCAAGCTTAAAATATTCTCACTATTTACGTAACCAAGAGGATCAGCAATGCGAGCAAATGTAGTTTCATTGTTATGCATTCGCCCCATCCCTCCTCCGACATAGACATTACAGCCTTTTAAGGTGCCATTTTTTTTAGTAAAGACAACTAATCCTATGTCATGCGTCAAAAGATCAACAGAGTTATCTCCTGAGACAGTAACGGCACATTTAAACTTTCTTGGCAGATATGTTGCTCCGTAAAGAGGTTCATTTTTTGCTCCACTGAATAAGCCTTTTTTATATTGTTTTTTTCTAATACTTTTAACTTTTGGTGAATGAGAAATTTTATATTTTTGATTTCCATTAGCCCATAACTCAAGGTAAGTTCCTTCTGCAGCTACTGGGGTTAATAAGTCTGCTATCTCATTTGCCAATTTACGGGCTGTAGGATATCCATTATTGTTAAATGGTGCTGCAGGCGCCATCACGTTCCTATTAATGTCACCACATGCAGCAAGAGTGGATCCCATTGATTTAATAATAGTATTGATAACCTCTTTTAGATTTTCTTTTCTGATTCCATGCATTTGAAAAGCTTGTCTTGTTGTAGCTCGTAATGTTTTATTCCCAAGTCGTTCAGCTAAGTCATCTAATGCAATAAATAGAGGGCCAGGTATATAACCTCCGGGACTTCGAAGGCGAAGCATCATTTGCCAATCTTTTTCTAATCCTTTCTTTCTATTCTCTCTATTATCTTGTTGGTAACTTCCGTGAAATTTCAATAACTGAACCGCATCATTTGAGAAATATGAGTTTGAGTTTTCAAGTTCTGACTTTAGAGGTTCTTTTAGAAACTGACTATTCTCTTTAAAATCTTCAAATTTAGAGTGATTTTCCCCATTAGCAATACAGGGGAAAAGATCTAGATCATTAGGATTATTCGTTTTAGCTCCTTTAGTTGTCACGAATTGGTTTTTTTAACCAGTTAACCTCTTACAATCATACTTTTTAATTGTATCTTCAAGAAAGTGATGTTGAACAATTTTTATTTTTGTGTCTAACTTCTTACTTGAAATTGGCACTGAAGAACTTCCTGCGGATTTTGCTAGATTGGTTGTTCCTCAGCTTGAAGAGTTAGTTCGTAATGATCTTCAGGAGCATCGTATTGAATTTCAAGAAATTAAATGCTCTAGTACGCCAAGAAGACTTTTAGTATGCATAAATAATTTAGCTGATCACTCTAATGATCTAATTGAAGAACGGAAAGGTCCACCAGCTTCGAGAGCATTTGAAAATGGTGCTCCAACAGTTTCTGCTATTGGCTTTGCCAAAAGATATGGAATCTCTGTTACTGATTTAGTAATCAAGGAAACTTCTAAAGGTGCATTTGTATTTGGAAAAACAATTAAAAAAGGAGAAACTGCTTTTGATTTACTTGCTCAATTGATACCTAAATGGATTAATAATATTCAAGGTAGGCGTTTTATGCGTTGGGGTGTAGGTGATATACGATTTTCACGTCCTATAAGATGGATTGTCGCTCTTATTGATGAAAGAGAAATATCTATTAGTCTTCCAGATTCAGATCCTAAAGTTTTTTCTGGTCGAATTAGTAGAGGTCATAGGCTTTTTAAGGAATTAGTAACTATTAATTCATCGGAAGATTATTCTTCTAAGATGCGTAAGGTAGGAGTAATTGTAGATAGAAAGGAAAGATCAAAATTCATACAAAAAATAGTACAAGAATATTCTCTAGCAAATAATTGTGAAGTTAATTTGAGTAATACGCTAATAAATGAACTTACTGATCTAGTTGAGTCACCGTCATTAATTCAGGGGGGATTTGATAAGTCTTTTTTAGAACTCCCTCAAGAAGTTTTAAGTACAGTAATGCAAGTGCATCAACGATATATTCCTGTATATCGTAAAAATGCAGTAATGAATCCACTTGCATTAGATGCAAAAGAAATCTTAACCCCTACTTTTCTTTGCATTTCAAATGGGTTGCCTAAATCAAATAAAATAATTAGAGAAGGAAATGAACGAGTTTTAAAGGCACGATTTGCAGATGCAAAATTCTTTATAAATACTGATTTGTCCTCGACTAGTTCAGTGCGTAGAGATCAATTAAAAAAAGTAACATTTGCTGATGGATTAGGGTCATTGTTTGATCGTGTAAAAAGGATCGAATGGCTTGTCGATCTTTTTGAAAGTAAATTTAAAATTTCAGATGTTAATTTTTCTCATTTGAGACAAGCTGCTTATTTTTCTAAGCATGATCTTGTTAGTCAGATGGTTGGAGAATTTCCAGAACTTCAAGGTGTTATGGGAGGCAAATATCTGCTTGCAGAGGGGAAGTCTAAGGATGTTGCATTGGCTGTAATGGAGCATTATTTGCCACGAGGATATGGCGATAAATTACCAGAGTCAGCTGCTGGCTCAGCACTTGCCTTATTGGATAGATTAGAACTGCTTTTGAGTATTTTTTCAAAAGGTGAAAGGCCAACTGGTTCTTCAGATCCGTATGCTTTGCGCAGAGCTGGAAATGCTATTTTGCAAATTACTTGGAATCAAAAATGGCAAATTAATTTATTTGATTTAATCTTTACTTCTACAAAATACTGGATAGAACTTTTCCCGGATTTCAAGATCAACACTGAAAATTTATTTAATGATTTGTTAGCTTTTTTTCATCAAAGAATAATAGCTCTTTTAGAAGAATTTGGTTTTGATATTGATCTTGTTCAATCTGTGGCAGGGGAGACAGTCTCTATAGAACGACTAATGAAAGACCCAATAGATGTTTTGAATAGACTTTCATTGTTAACTCAGATGAGAAAAGGAAAGTCATTAGTAGGTGTTCAATTGGTTGTTAACAGAGCTTCTAAATTAGCTACAAAGAGTACATTGCCATCTAATGTAGTTAGCTGTGATAATTTTGTAGACCCGAATTTGTTTGAAAAAGATTCTGAGAGAGCTATGTTGGAAATAATTAAAGCTCTTGAACCGATAGCCAAAAGCTCATCTCCTGATAAATATGAAAAATTAGCTAATGGCTTAGCTTCTGGATCCAATGTTTTATCTCAATTCTTTGATGGGGATCAGAGTGTTATGGTTATGACTGATAATGAGGATGTTCGTAAAAATAGGTTAAATCTACTATCGATATTAGTTAATCAAGCTCAGCAAATAGCTGATTTTAATTTAATAGTTCAATAATTAAGGTGAAATTATTTATTTTGATTTGTTGCCTACTTTAATACCTCCTTTGATTGTACTAACCTCTAACATTTTATTAACTTCTTCTTCTCCTCTAACAGCACTGGGTACAGGTTTGTAGCTTTTAGGTGCAAGTGCTCTGCCTCTTAAAACAGAGCCTAAAGTCATAAATGTGAGCTTTAGCTGTTGAAGAGGTTTCATCGCTACAACTGTTTTATATAGATAGCTATCGAAAGTTAGTCGTTGTACATCAATGTCATCGCACATTTCAACAAATGCCTCACGAGCTCCATCATTAGAATAAAAGATGTTTTGAAGTATTTCTAGAACCTTATATGTAGCACCATATTTTTTATCCCATTTCTTTATATATATTTTTAAATCATCTTCGCTAGGAACTCTTTTTCCTCCCTGGCTTGCTTCTACAATTTCTTCTGCGCACATTCTTCCACTTTTAGCTGCAAAATATATACCTTCTCCGGAACTTTTTGTGACATAACCTGCTGCATCACCTACTAAAGCCATTCTACCTACAACACGCCTAGGCCTTGGATGTTCTGGTATTGGATGCGCTTCTACTTTTATAACTTCTCCATTAACTAATCTTTTCATTGCACGTTCCCTTACTCCTTCTTGTAAATCTTTAATTAGTGCTTGATTCTTTTGCATTGTTCCTGTCCCCACTGCTACATGGTCATATTTTGGGAATACCCAACCATAGAAATCAGGAGAAACGTCTGTTCCAACATACATTTCAGCTAGGTCTTCGTAATAACCCATTTCTTTTTCTGGTAGCTTGATTCTTTCTTGAAAAGCTATTGCTACGTTGTAATCACCTGCATCCATAGCTTTAGCAACTCGGCTATTAGCTCCATCTGCACCAATAATTATATCTACTTCTAGTTTTTTGGTTTCACCTTTAGAACCACCCCCAGAATAATCAGAATAAATAAGTTGATATGGCCCTTGGCGATTAACACCAGTTTCTATTTTAGTAACTAATCCATTCACTAAATTTGCTCCTAATTCAGCTGCACGATTTCGCATAAATGCATCCATTACTTCTCTTCTGCACATTCCTATATATTCATTTTCAGTTTTTCCATAAACTTTATCTAAACTAATATCAACTTCCCGATTTGATGGGGAAATCATTCTCATATTTCTGACTTTACGATCAATTATTGAATCAGGCAGATCAAATTCAGAAACCATGCATAAGGGTATGGCACCTCCACAAGGTTTAGCATTATCTAGTTTCCGTTCAAAGATCCATGTATTGATTCCTGCTTTAGCAAGGATTTCAGCTGCACAGGAACCACTTGGGCCTCCACCGATGACTGCAACACGCAACATTTTCAGTTTAATTTTTTATTGTCTTATTTAAAAACCTACATCAAGAAGAATTACTGTATGAAGTAGTTAGCTAAGACCGTTACGATCGAAATAAGTTTTGGCTTTCTTTTTGTGACCAAACTAGGAGGACCTGGAGGTAGTACTAACGATGAGATCCCTCTTGCCAGAAGGTCTCAGTCTTTAAGACGGGTCTCTTCTAAATGGTTGAGGTCTTTTTTGTTTGGTTTTATTTTCTTAACCGTCTTTTCTGTTTTTCTTACTTATAAATATTTATCATTTCAGAAATCATCACAACCTTTTCAAGAAAATGAATTAATAGGTAGTTCTTCATTTGATGGTCTTTTGTTAGGACATTTCCCCTATCCAGAAGCTTCCCTAACAGATTTAGTAACTGCCTATCCAGGATTACTTGTTCATAGAGATACTTACAAAGCCTTATCCAAAATGAGTTCTGCAGCAGCAGCAGAAGGAATTCAGTTGGTTTTATTAAGTGGTTACAGATCTATAGATTTGCAAAGAGATATTTTTTATGAAAATAAATCAGTACGAAATCAAATTGCTATTGAAAGAGCAGAAGTTTCTGCACCGCCAGGTTACTCAGAGCATAGTACTGGTTATGCAATTGATCTTGGAGATGGAACGATGAGATATACAGATTTTGAAGTTGAATTTGAAAATACTCCTGCTTTTGTATGGCTTCAAAGGAATGCTGCCCGATTTCATTTTGTTTTATCTTTCCCAAAGGGGAATTCTCAGGGAGTCAGTTATGAGCCTTGGCATTGGAGGTTTGAAGGAACAGTTGAAGCTTTAGAGCAGTTTGAACCAGCTAACAAGAGGATGCGAATAGAAAAAAACTCTAAATCAAAATAGGCTTTTTTAATAAAATTACTCATTTTGAGATATTGTTTTGACTCGATGCTTTTTATTACCTTTAAATTTCTTAGGTAGAATCTATTTTCATGATTTCTAATCAACAATCTCTAAGGAATATTGCAATCGTTGCGCATGTAGATCATGGAAAAACAACGCTTGTAGATGCCTTACTTAATCAATCAGGAATATTTAGAGATAACGAGTTTGTGCCAACTTGTGTTATGGATTCTAATGATTTAGAACGTGAAAGAGGTATTACTATACTTTCAAAAAACACTGCAATTACTTATAATGAAACAAGGATAAATATTGTTGATACTCCAGGACATGCAGATTTTGGGGGGGAAGTTGAAAGAGTATTAGGCATGGTTGATGGTTGTTTGTTGATTGTTGATGCTAATGAAGGACCTATGCCCCAAACTAGATTTGTACTTAAAAAAGCACTTGAACAAGGTCTTAGGCCTATTGTCTTTGTAAATAAGATTGATAGAGCCAGAGTCGATCCTGAAGAGGCTGTAGATAAGGTTTTAGATCTTTTTCTAGAATTGGGTGCTGATGATGATCAGTGTGATTTCCCTTATTTATTTGGAAGTGGATTAGGAGGATTTGCAAAGCCTGATATGGCAACCGATAGTGAAAATATGAAACCTCTTTTTGATTCTATAATTCGTCATGTTCCACCTCCAATTGGAGATCAAAATAAACCTTTGCAATTGCAAATTACTTCTTTAGATTATTCTGATTTTCTTGGAAGAATTATTATTGGGAGAGTTCATAATGGCGTTATTAAATCAGGCCAAAGAGCATCTTTAATAAAAGAAGATGGCAAAGTTAAACAAGGAAGAATTAGTAAATTAATGGGTTTTGAAGGACTACAGAGAATAGATATAAATGAAGCTTACGCAGGTAATATTGTTGCAGTTTCTGGTTTTGATGATGTAAATATTGGTGAGACTATAGCTTGTCCTGATGAACCCAAGGCTTTACCACTAATTAAAGTTGATGAACCAACATTGCAGATGACATTTGTTGTGAATGATTCTCCTTTTGCAGGCAAAGAAGGTAAGTTTGTTACTAGTAGGCAATTACGAGAAAGGTTATTTAAAGAATTACTTACTAATGTTGCTTTACGTGTTGAAGAAACAGACTCTCCAGATCGATTTGCTGTATGTGGCCGAGGAGAATTGCATTTAGGGATTTTAATTGAGACTATGAGAAGAGAAGGTTATGAATTCCAAGTATCTCAACCACAGGTTATTTTCCGAACAATCGATGAACAACTTTGTGAACCATTAGAGACTTTAGTTTTAGATGTTCCTGAAGAATCAGTAGGAACATGTATAGAAAAACTTGGCACTAGAAAAAGTGAAATGCAGAATATGCTAAATACAAATGATGGAAGAACACAATTAGAATTTTTAATTCCATCAAGAGGTTTAATTGGCTTTAGAGGAGAATTTATAAGAGCAACAAGAGGAGAGGGGATAATGAGCCATTCATTTTTTGAATATAGACCTAAGTTAGGAGAATTTGAGGCTCGAAGGAATGGAGTTTTAATTTCTTTTGAAGAAGGCGTCTCTACTTTTTATTCGCTAAAAAATGCTGAAGACCGTGGTCAATTTTTTATATCCCCTGGAACAAAGGTTTATAAAGGAATGATCATTGGTGAACATAATAGACCTCAAGACTTAGAAATTAATATATGTAAGACAAAGCAACTAACTAATATGCGCTCCGCTGGAGCTGAAGAACTTGATACTTTACAGTCACCAATAGAAATAACACTAGAAAGGGCTTTAGAATATATAGGTCCTGGTGAAATGTTAGAAGTTACACCTGAATCTATAAGGTTAAGGAAACTAAAAGATAAAAAGAAAGTTAAACGTTAAATGAACTCTACTAAATCAGAAGATTTGTTATCTCAAAAAGATAGTAATTTTCACCATGCTATTGATTTGTTTAATAATCAAGAGTGGTATGTAGCTCATGATGTTTTTGAAGAAAT
This sequence comes from Prochlorococcus marinus str. MIT 0918, assembly GCF_027359415.1. NCBI lineage: Bacteria > Bacillati > Cyanobacteriota > Cyanophyceae > Synechococcales > Prochlorococcaceae > Prochlorococcus > Prochlorococcus marinus. The sequence goes on along the minus strand of NZ_CP114780.1, from coordinate 471,627 downwards.
ATGGCATCAAACAAATGGTAAAGAAAGATTAACAATACAAGCTATATTACAAATCGCTGTGGCAGAGGTGCATTTATCTAATCAAAATTACTCAGGAGCCACTATATTGTACGGTGAAGGTTTGGGGAAAATCAAAAAAACTAATTTGCCTGATCTAGGTTTAGACCTTATTCAGTTTTCTAACATTGTTGAAATACGATTAAAATTACTGCAGAGTGGTTTGAGCTTAGATAATACACCATTGCCAAAGCTTATGATGAAATGAGATTTATTTTCACTATTTGAATAATTATAATTTAAGCTAGTAACTATATTTTTAATTTGTATGTTTTCTATTAAGCTCACTATTCGTATTAATATATAAATCTGATAATTAAATTTATTTAACTAAAACACTCAATGCCATATTAAACTTTTAATCATGAGCCTAATTCTTGATCAAGTTTCATTAGCTCTACAAGGGAAAGACCTTGTCAAGGATATTTCTTTAAAGGTGAATCCAGGTGAGGTTGTAGGTCTTCTTGGCCCAAATGGTGCTGGGAAAACAACTACTTTTAATCTTTCTATAGGTCAATTTTTTCCAGATTTTGGCAGTGTTGCTTTAGATGAAAAACAGGTAACAAATTTATCTATGACCTATAGAGCTCGTTTAGGGATTGGCTATCTTCCTCAAGAGGCAAGTATCTTTAGAAACCTTACAGTCAGAGAAAATCTTGATATTGCTCTTGCCCAAAGTCTCTCTAATTCCTCTCATCGGAGAATTAGAAGAGAACAGATAATAAATGATTTTAATCTTATTTCTTTTTTGGATCGTTTTGGATATCAACTCTCTGGAGGTGAGAGAAGACGTTGCGAGGTCGCTAGAGCACTTGCTTTAGGGAGATCAGGACCTAAATATTTGTTATTGGACGAACCATTTGCAGGCGTTGATCCAATTGCAGTAGTAGATCTTCAGAATTTGATTCAAAACTTGAGAATTGCAGGGATGGGAATATTGATTACAGATCATAATGTTAGAGAAACACTTGCCATTACTGACCGTTCTTATATTCTCAGTGATGGAAAAATACTTGCTTCTGGAACTTCCTCAGAAATTTCGATAAACCCCCAAGTGAGAGCTCATTACCTTGGTGAAGAATTTCAACTTTAGTTGAATACATTTTTCATAATTCTTATGAACTTTTTAAATAAATATCAGAGATTTATTTCTTCTAAATGGAAGGTAATTCCTCTTCTAGATAGATGGCTTATTAGAGAATTATTACCACCATTCTTCTTTGCAATATCAGCTTTTACTGTAGTATCTCTTTCTGTTGGTGTGATGTTTGATTTGGTCAGAAAGATAGTTGAGTCAGGTCTTTCATTGAAATTTGCTATACAAGTATTTTTGTTTAAACTTCCAAGTTTTCTTGTTCTTTCTTTTCCTATGGCCATACTTATGGCTACTTTATTAACATATAGTCGATTATCATCTAACAGCGAAATTAAAGCTTTAAAAAGTATAGGGGTATCTACAAAAAGGATAATAGCTTCCGCATTAGTTTTAGGTGTATTAATGACAGGTATTACATTTATTTTTAATGACTTAATAGTTCCTTCTTCGAATAAAAATGCAGAAGCAACTTTAAGAAAAGGATTAGGAGTCTCAATGCATTCTGATTATGTTACAGATATTATGTATTCTCGCTTTGGTAAAATAATTGATCCTTCATCAAATGATTCAGTAGATGGTATGACGCATTTGTTTTATGCAAAGGAGTTTCAAAATAAGGAAATGATAGACGTGACAGTATTAGATTTCTCGAGATTAGGATATAAGCAAATGTTGGTAGCCAAGAGAGGTTTTTGGAATGAACCTAATGCAACATGGGATTTTCAAGATGGCAATATTCTTACTATTTCACCAAGTGGAGGTTTTACATCTATTAGGTTTGAGAATTATATTTACCCACTTGATTCTGGCCCAAATAAGATTGCCGAGATACCAAAAGATGCAAACTATATGACACTTTCTGATGCTCTTAAAGCTGAGAAATTATATGAATTGTCAGGAAATTTAAAGGAAGCTAGGAGAATGAAAGTACGTATTCAGGAAAAATTTACTTTGCCTATGGCTTGTATAGTCTTTAGTTTAATAGGAAGTTCACTTGCATGTAAGTCGTATGAAAGAACTAGTCAAAGTCAGGGCTTTGCAATGAGTATTATATTAATACTTATATATTATATTCTCAGTTTTGTTTTTAGTTCTTTAGGAGTTTCTGGGGCTTTAAGCCCTTTAGTAGGAGCATGGTCTCCAGTTTTAATTTCTTTTTCTGGTGGTATTTATTTGCTATATAAAGCAGGTGATTAGCAATTAAATTGTGAAGCATGAATTTATTATGAATTTTTCTCTTTTTGATTTAACGTTTGCAGACCCAGCCATAGCAATGGGTCTTTTAGCATTCTTTTTGATTTTAATATCTCTTCCTATTGCATTCTGGAAAATTTCAAGTGGTTCTAGTTCTAGTTCAGTAAGAGTTTTAATCGCATTGGCTAATTTTGTACTTGCTACTCAATTGGTTTTTCGATGGTTGATGTCTGGCCATTTCCCTATTAGTAATCTTTATGAATCTCTATGCTTTTTGACTTGGGGATTTACTTTTACTCAGCTTTTAATTGAAAGGGTTTTGCCATCTCCATTAATTCAAGCAATATTGACGCCAATATCTTTATTGTCTATAGCTTTTGCAAGCTTTGCTTTGCCTGATGGGCTAAAAATATCATCTCCATTAGTTCCTGCACTTAAATCCAGTTGGTTGGTTATGCATGTAAGTGTGATTATGTGTAGTTATGCGGCGTTAATTTTAGGTTCCTTGTTATCATTTGCAGTTTTTCTTACTAATAAAAACACCAGCCTTCAGCTTAGAACTAATTCAATGGGAATAGGTGGCTTTCGGGAAAAATCATTCAGAAAGTTTTTACCTGAAATTGATAATTTAACGCCAGTTAATTTTTCTAATGCAGAGGAAATAGATAATTTAAGTTATCGAACAATTTCTTTTGGCTTTCTACTTCTAACATTTGGCCTTATTAGTGGTGCTGTTTGGGCAAACGAGGCTTGGGGTAGTTGGTGGAGTTGGGATCCAAAAGAAACTTGGGCATTAATTTCTTGGTTGATTTATGCAGCTTATCTACACACCAGGTTAAGTAGAGGCTGGCAAGGGAGAAAGCCAGCAATTATTGCTGTTATAGGTTTATTTGTAATATTAATTTGTTATATAGGAGTCAATCTTCTTGGCGTTGGACTCCATAGCTATGGATGGTTTCTATAATAAAAATATTATTATCTATGGCTTTTTACTGTTACGAATTCCCTCAATAGCTTTAGCATAATCAGGTTCATTAAATACACCTGATCCACTAACAATTGCATTGGCACCTGCTTCTATAACTTTCCACGCATTGTTTGCTTTAATTCCTCCATCAACTTCTATCCAAGGGTCTAAACCACGTTCATTACACATATGACGTAGATCACGTATTTTATCTACTTGACTTTCAATAAAACTTTGCCCTCCAAATCCTGGATTCACGCTCATTATTAAGACTAAATCACATAATTCCAAGCAATACTCAAGTGTATCTAGCTTTGTACCAGGATTTAGTACTGCACCAGCTTTTTTACCTAGATCTTTAATTTGACCCAAGTTTCTATGAAGGTGAGGACATGCTTCAACTTGAACGTAAATGTGATCAGCCCCAGCTTTGGCAAAATCTTCTACATATTTTTCAGGTTCAACAATCATCAGATGTACATCTAATGGTTTTTTTGTTACTGGCCTCAGAGCTTCAACAATTAATGGACCAATAGTTATATTTGGAACAAATCGCCCATCCATGACATCTACATGGATCCAATCAGCACCAGCTTTATCAATAGCTTCAACCTCTTCTCCTAGCCGAGCAAAATCAGCAGAAAGGATCGAAGGCGCTATGACAAGTGATTTAGAGCTCATCGATATTTTGAAAATTACTTCTTGATTCTATAAATTAATTGTATTTTTTTCTCTCTTTGTCCCTCCACTGATAAAGTTGTCCCTTATTCAGCTAATAATTAACCCTCTTATTTGGATGCTTTTTTGATCGGATATATTCGGCGATCATTTATAGTCCTGCCTATCTGGGTTCTTTTGCTTAAGCCCTTTCTTTATTTCCCAAAACTAAAGTGGACCGCACTCTCATTCAAGAAATTCTCGAGGTTGTCGAACAGGCAGCTATAGCCTCTGCCGAACTTACTGGGTTAGGTAAAAAAGATGAAGCAGACGCTGCTGCTGTTGAAGCTATGCGTAAAAGAATGGGAACTATTGAAATGCAAGGAAGAATAGTTATAGGTGAAGGAGAGAGAGATGAAGCGCCAATGCTCTACATAGGTGAAGAAGTGGGTAGCGGCTCTGGACCAGGTGTTGATTTTGCAGTTGATCCATGTGAAGGCACGAATTTATGTGCTAACAATCAAAGAGGTTCTATGGCTGTTTTAGCAGCATCTGACCGAGGTGGATTATTTAATGCCCCAGACTTTTATATGAAAAAATTAGCAGCTCCTCCTGCTGCTAAAGGCAAAGTAGATATCCGTAATAGTGCTACTAAAAACATCAGCATTCTTAGTGACTGTCTTGGTTTGGCAGTTAGTGAATTGACTATTGTAGTTATGGATAGAGCTAGGCATAAGGATTTAATTGCTGAAATTCGTTCTACTGGAGCTAGAGTTCAACCAATTTCTGATGGAGATGTTCAAGCAGCAATAGCTTGTGGCTTTGCTGGTACTGGGACTCATTGCTTAATGGGGATTGGTGCTGCTCCTGAGGGTGTTATCTCGGCCGCTGCAATGAGGGCTCTTGGGGGGCATTTTCAAGGACAATTAATATATGACCCTGCTATTGCAATGACTAAAGAGTGGGCTGACTATACAAAAGAGGGTAATATTGCTCGCCTCAATGAAATGGGAATAACAGAAGTTGACAAGATTTATGAGGCAAATGAGCTTGCATCAGGTGAAAATGTTGTTTTTGCTGGAAGTGGTATTACTGATGGCCTTTTATTCAATGGAGTTAAATTTGAAAAAGACTGCACTCGTACAAGCAGTTTAGTAATAAGTACACTTGATAGCACTGCAAGATTTACTAATACAATTCACATAAAAGACGGGGCTAAGAGCATAGCTTTGAGCTAAGAGTCTGTATATTATTTACTTGCTAAATTGACTTATGAACATTGCTGTCGTCGGTCTTAGTCATCGGACAGCCCCAGTTGAAGTCCGAGAGAAACTTAGTATTTCAGATGATCATATTGAAAATTCATTTAATTTATTAAAAGCTAATGACCAAGTCTTAGAAGTCTCAATTTTAAGCACTTGCAATAGGCTAGAAATATATGCTTTGGTAAAAAACCAAGATTTAGGTTTTTCAGCAATAAAGGATTTTCTTAGTAATCATTCAGGTTTAAATAAAGATGAATTATGTCCTCATTTGTTTAATTTTAATCAAGATGAGGCAGTAAATCACTTGATGAGAGTTGCAGGTGGACTCGATAGTTTGGTCCTTGGCGAAGGTCAGATACTTTCTCAAGTCAAGAAAATGGTACGACTTGGTCAAGAACATAATTCCTTGGGTCCAATTTTAAATAGATTGCTTACACAAGCTGTTAGTACTGGTAAGAGAGTTCGCTCAGAAACCAATCTTGGAACTGGAGCCGTTTCCATTAGTTCTGCAGCAGTTGAATTGGCCCAGTTAAAGCTTGGCCAGTCTCTTGGAAAGGATCAGCTTATTTCTCTTGAAACTGAAGAAGTTGCAGTTGTAGGAGCTGGAAGAATGAGTCGTTTGTTGCTTCAACATTTACAGTCGAAAGGTTGTTCACATTTAACTCTTATAAATAGAACTTTGAAGCGAGCACAATCACTTGCGGCTGATTTCCCAGATTTAACTGTTAAATGTGGACTTTTGGATGAGCTTGATGATTGCCTGCAATCTTCTACTTTGCTTTTTACGAGTACAGCTTCTGATACTCCAATAATTAATGCAGACCGTTTAAAACAATTTACAAGAGAAAAACTATTGCGGTTGATTGATATAGGTGTGCCAAGAAATATTGCTTCTGATGTTTCTCAGGTTTCTGGTTTTGAGGCACATGATGTAGATGATTTGCAAGAAGTAGTTGCTCGCAATCAAGAAGCTCGCCAAGAGATGGCATTAGAAGCTCAAGGTTTAATAGATGATGAATCACGTATTTTTTTAGAGTGGTGGGCTAGCTTGGAAGCAGTCCCAACAATTAATCGTTTAAGATCTGGATTAGAAGCTATACGAAAAGAAGAACTTCAAAAAGCTTTAAGCAGAATGGGCCCTGATTTTTCAGCAAGAGAAAGAAAGGTTGTTGAAGCCTTAAGTAAAGGAATTATTAACAAAATTCTTCACACTCCAGTAACAAATTTAAGAGCACCTCAGCCAAGTCCTCAAAGAAAAGAGGCTCTTAAGGTGGTTGAATCCCTTTTTAACTTAGATGTTTCGGATAAATAGCAGTAGCACTATCTCATCTTGAAGTGTTAATTCATAGAACTCTTGTCTTAACTGTCTATTGACTCGTATTTATTAGGCCATCATAAAGTAGGTTTGCAAAGCCTATTTAAGGTCGGCATGAAGAGAGTACTGGCTATTATCCTAGGGGGAGGTAAAGGTTCTCGACTTTACCCTTTAACAAAAATGAGAGCTAAGCCAGCTGTTCCTTTAGCTGGTAAATTTCGCTTGATAGATATTCCTATAAGTAACTGCATTAATTCAAACATCACAAAGATGTATGTATTAACCCAGTTTAATAGTGCTTCTCTTAATAGACACTTGGCCCAAACCTATAATTTAAGCTCACCTTTTGCCCAAGGTTTTGTAGAAGTATTGGCAGCTCAACAAACTCCAGAAAGTCCCTCATGGTTTGAAGGTACAGCCGATGCAGTAAGAAAGTATCAGTGGCTTTTTCAGGAATGGGATGTAGATGAATACTTGATTTTGTCTGGCGATCAACTATATAGAATGGATTATAGTTTATTTGTTAAGCATCATCGTGAAACAGGGGCAGATCTAACAGTTGCAGCACTTCCAGTGGATGCCCAACAGGCTGAAGGATTTGGATTAATGAGAACTGATCTAGATGGAAATATAAGAGAGTTTAGTGAAAAGCCCTCTGGGGAGACTCTTAAGGCAATGGCAGTTGACACCTCAAGATTTGGTTTAAGCAAGGATTCAGCTAAAGAGAAACCATATCTTGCTTCAATGGGAATATATGTTTTTAGTCGTTCTACACTTTTTGACCTTTTGAACAAACATCCTTCTTATAAGGACTTTGGAAAAGAAGTTATTCCTGAATCATTAGGAAGAGGCGATGTACTTAAAAGTTATGTTTTTAATGATTATTGGGAGGATATAGGAACTATTGGAGCGTTTTATGAATCGAACTTAGCCTTAACTAAGCAACCTAAGCCCCCATTTAGTTTTTATGATGAAAAGTTTCCTATTTATACTCGTCCAAGATATTTGCCTCCTTCTAAATTAGTTGATGCTCAAATAACAGATTCAATTATTGGTGAAGGCTCGATCTTGAAATCCTGCAGTATTCATCATTGTGTTTTAGGTGTTAGAAGTAGAATCGAAAGCGATGTTGTACTGCAAGATTCCCTAGTAATGGGTTCTGATTTCTTTGAATCTCCTGAAGAGAGAATTGCTTTAAGAAAAGGAGGGGGAATTCCTCTTGGAGTGGGCCAAGGAACTACTGTTAAAAGAGCAATTTTGGATAAAAATACGCGTATTGGGGATAATGTGACAATAATAAACAAGGACAATGTAGAAGAAGCTGATCGTTCTGATCAGGGCTTTTATATACGAAATGGAATTGTTGTTGTTGTTAAAAATGCGAGTATTTTAGATGGAACAATTATTTAATTTTCAAATATTTAAAAGAAAAAAGGTTAATTTCTCAACTTATAAACGATATTTAATTTGGATATATAGAAATTTAAGCATGGGTCATTCCTGACATTCATCAAAAAAACTAAGCAAATTTATAAACCCTTAGTCACACTTGTCGAAGTTAATTAACTCTTTAATCAATGACAAAGGCACATTTTGGTTTGGTAGGCCTTGGTGTCATGGGTGAGAATCTTGTTCTTAATGCTGAGAGGAACGGTTTCTCTAGCGTTGTTTATAACCGAACATACTCCAAAACAGAAGCTTTTTTAAATGGAAGAGGCGCTGGTAAGAACATATCTGGTGCAATTGATCTTAGGGATTTTGTAGCTCAATTAGAGCGGCCTAGGAGGATTTTGATGATGGTTAAGGCAGGTACTGCAACTGATGCAGTGATCAATCAAATTTCTCCTTTTTTAGAAGAAGGTGATTTGTTGATTGATGGTGGAAATTCTCTTTTTTCTGATACAGAAAGAAGAGTGGCTGACTTAGAGAGTAAAAGCTTTGGTTATATAGGAATGGGTGTTTCTGGAGGAGCAAAAGGTGCTTTGGAAGGACCTAGCATGATGCCAGGTGGGACAAAGGTTTCATATCAAGCTATTGAAAGTCTTTTAACAAAAATGGCAGCTCAAGTTGAAGATGGACCTTGTGTTACATATATAGGACCTGGAGGTTCTGGACATTTTGTAAAGACTGTCCACAATGGAATTGAATATGGAATAGAGCAAATACTTGCAGAAGGATATGACTTGATGAAAAGAGTTTGTGGGATGACCTGTGATGAAATATCAACTGTTTTTGAAAATTGGAATAAAACAGAAGAATTGTCTTCTTATCTTGTTGAAATTACAGAAATATGTTTAAGAACAAAAGACCCTGAAGATGGATCTGATCTTGTTGAAAAAATTATGGATAAAGCAGGGCAAAAAGGAACAGGATTATGGACAGTGGTTAGTGCTCTTCAGTTGGGAGCATCTGTGCCAACTATCTATGCATCTCTTAATGGTCGTGTGATGAGTTCTATGAAGCAACAAAGAGAATTAGCTGAAACTATTTTAGGTAAACCTAATGTTAAAACAACAGATCTAGGGTCATTGTCTGATGGAATGGCTCCAATTATGGATGCCGTAGTTTTATCTACTATTGCAAGTTATGCCCAGGGTATGGAGATATTGCGCTTGGCTTCTCTTGAATACAATTACAACTTGAATATGACTTCTATTGCTCAAATTTGGAAGGGAGGTTGCATTATTAGATCAACACTTTTAAATCGAATACAAGATGCATATCACCAAAATCCTGAATTGCCAAACCTTTTAATTGACCCTTGGTTCGCAAGTCAAATTCAACAACGATTAGCTGGGCTTACTAAGGTTGTCTCTATAGCAGCACAGTCGGGTATACCAGTTCCATGTTTTAGCAGTACACTTGATTATATAAATAGTTATAGAACTTCTCGCTTGCCTCAGAATTTAGTTCAGGCTATGCGTGACTGCTTCGGATCACATACATATGAACGTATTGATAAATCAGGTTCTTTTCATACTGAATGGGTCGATTAAAAGCCTATGACTATTTTTAATGTTCAACGAGCTAAAAATCAAAAAGATTTAGCGCAATTAGCCTCACAAATTATCACTGAAAATATAGTTTCTGTTTTAAATAAGAAGGATCGTTTTCAATTAGCACTCTCTGGTGGATCGACTCCATTTGATACCTATAATTTATTGAAAGACGTAAACCTTCCTTGGAGTTGTGTAGATATATTCTTGGGAGATGAAAGATGGGTTTCGCCTTCTGATCAATCTAGTAATGCTTTGATGCTTAAAAGAACATTGCTTTCTGGAGGACCTGGATCAAAAGCTTGTTTTTATCCTATTCCCACTATTGAACTTGGTTCGCCAGAGAATAGTGCTAACAAATTTTCTGATCTCATAAAAGAAATTTGCATTGGCAATCCTCCTTCCTTTGATTTGATTGTTCTTGGTTTAGGAGATGATGGCCATACAGCATCCTTATTTCCTGGGACGCAAGCTTTACGTGAATTAGATTCTTACGCAACTGTTGGGAGAGGGAAAGGGCAAGAACGTGTAACATTAACTGCCAATGTTATTAGTGCGGCAAGTAAAATTATATTTTTAGTTAGTGGCGCATCAAAAAAATTCGCTTTAAAGAGATTGTTAGATCCAAATGAGTCTTTTGAAAGAACTCCGGCAAAATTAATAAAACCCTCATCTGAAATACTTATACTTACTGATGAGGAAGCTGCAGAGTTGATTTGAATCTATTTACTTGAGTTGTTTTTCTTTAATTTTAGATTTAGCTTTTAACTCTAGATAAATATTTTAAATGCCCTTAGAAAAATTATTAATAGGAACCTCTAGCGAATTTTCAAATTGGATTTCTATAAACGATACGATCATGGGTGGATCAAGCATAGCGACATGCAAAACCAATGATTCTGGTCTTTCTCTTGAGGGAGAACTAATAGAGGAGAATGGGGGGTTTGTAAGTTGTCGATCTCCAGTGTTTTCTCCACCATTGGATTTGTCTCTTTATGATGGAATTAAACTCCAAGTAGACGGTCAAGGTAGGACTCTAAAGTTAGCTATATCTTGTAGTGATAATGTTAGTCGTTTTACAGAAGTTTTTTCTGGAGGCCTTCGATGGGTTGCAGAGTTTGAAACGAAAAAACAGGAAATGACTTCTGTAAAAATCCCTTTCGTTAATCTTGAACCATCAATCAGGGCAAACCCAATACGATTACCATTGAAATTTAGCTCTCATTCAGTTTATCAATTTCAGCTTCTGTACTCAAAATTTGGAACTGCTGGCAAGCTTAACTCTGGATTTAAAGCCGGACCTTTTCGTATCTTACTTAGTTCTTTAAGTGTTTATTAGTCATTCCAAAGAAAATTATTTAATTGAAGTTGCTAAAGCATGTGATTTCTGCATGAAACCTTTTATGTTTTCTGTTGTAGATAAATCTGTACAATTTAGCTTTACTTCTGATCAAGATGACTTTGATTTAATATTGCTAGTCGTTTGTAGGGATAAAGATGGTAAACGTCTAGAAGAGAACGATTTAGATGTTGATATATATAAAAGCGGTGTAGATTTAAGCATCACATTGTCTTGGCATTCTTTTCCTGACAGACCAATCCTTTGGCAAGGAAAGCATTCTTTATGGATGGACTCTTCAAGTGGTAAACGTTCTCAGATGCCTGAAAAAGGTCACTTGCTTGAGGCATTAGGTCGAAGACTCAGATCTTGTTTTGTAGTTGAGGAATAGAAGTGATTGTTAAAATTAATCTGTGACGGCCCCTTTACTTGAACTACTAACTAAACGAGCATATTTTGCAAGAATTCCTGAAGTGTATTTAGGTTTTGGTTTGCTCCAATTATCTCTTCTTTTGGAAAGCTCTTCAGAACTGACGTTAAGTTGGATTACCTTTTGATTAGCATCTACTGTAATGCTGTCACCATTTTGAATGAGAGCAATATTTCCTCCTATCGCTGCTTCTGGAGCTACATGACCAACAACAAGACCATATGTGCCACCACTAAATCTTCCATCAGTTATTAGAGCCACTTTCTCACCTAGGCCTTGACCAACTATTGCTGAAGTTGGTGCAAGCATCTCTCTCATTCCTGGACCACCAACAGGGCCTTCATTTCTAATTACAACAACATCTCCAGAGTTTATTTGTTTGTTTAGTATCGCCTCTAAGCATTCTTCTTCACTTTCAAAGACTTTTGCAGGACCTGTAAGAGCAGCATTTTTTATTCCACTGATTTTTGCAACACATCCTTCAGTAGCAAGATTTCCTTTAAGGATGGCTAAATGGCCCTTTTGATAAATAGGAGACTTAATTGATCGTATGACATCTTGATTGGATGGTGGTTCAGATGGGATTTGTTTAAGTACTTCTCGAATTGTTTTATCTTCAATTGTTTTGCAATCTCCATTCAATAACCCTGCGTCTAGAAGGATTTTCATGACTTGAGGTATCCCTCCAGCCTTGTGAAGATCAACAGTTACATATCTTCCACTAGGCTTTAAATCACAAATTACAGGAACTTTTTGTCTAATTCTTTCAAAGTCATCAATGGAAAGTTCAACACCTGCAGAATGTGCAATAGCAAGAAGATGAAGGACTGCATTAGTTGAGCCTCCAACAGCCATAACAACACTTATAGCATTTTCAAAAGATTGTTTTGTTAATAAATCGAGTGGGCGTATATCTTTTTTTATTGCATTAACGAGGGCATAAGCACTTTTCTCGGTACTTGAGACTTTCTCTTGGTCTTCAGCTGCCATCGTAGAACTATTTGGGAGGCTAAGTCCCATAGCTTCAATTGCGGCGGACATTGTATTGGCAGTAAACATTCCCCCACAACTACCTGCACCAGGGATGCAATTTTTTTCAACTTCAAATAATTGTTCTTTAGAGATTTTTCCACTTGTTAATTGCCCTACTGCTTCAAATGCGCTAACAACGGTTAAATCTTTTCCATTTAGTTTTCCTGGTTTTATTGTTCCTCCGTATACAAATATTGATGGAATATTCATTCTTGCCATAGCTAGCATTGCTCCAGGCATGTTTTTATCGCATCCTCCAATAGCTAAAACCCCATCCATACTTTGGGCATTGCATGCTGTCTCTATGGAATCAGCTATTACCTCTCGAGAAACTAAGGAGTATTTCATCCCTTCGGTACCCATTGATATGCCATCACTAACAGTAATTGTCCCGAAAATTTGGGGCATACTTCCATAATCTTTTAAAGCCTTTTCAGCTTTTAAAGCCAGGTTGTTTAGTCCAATATTGCAAGGTGTGATTGTGCTATATCCATTTGCTAAACCTATAATTGGTTTGTTGAAGTCATCATCTTTAAAACCAACTGCGCGCAACATTGCTCTATTCGGCGAGCGCTGAATGCCTTGGGTTATGGCACTTGATCTAAGCATTAATTATTTTAAGTGAAGGGAAAATTTTTCTTTAAGAAATTTAATTCAGTCTTTTTCTCCAAGATCTTCTAATTGTTTCCTTACGTCTGCTATTGCAGCATTTAATTTTTCTACACGTTCTTCTAATTTTTCACTTTTAGCTTGACCTGCTAGTGAAGATGAATTTTCAAAAGCTTCAGAACCGTCTTGAATTCTGGGAGCATAAAGCATAGCTTTTTGCTTTCTTGTTTGTTGCCTTCTTTCAGCTTCAGAAAATAGCCACCATGCAAGTCCTGCCGCACCTAATATGGCTCCACTTATAAGAGAACCTAGGCTGCTCCCACTTGACTCTCGATATGGATCCATAAATTTTTTAATTCCCTTTCATAATTCTAATGCGCGGAAGTAATTCTTGTATTAAGTCGAAGTGAAGGAATGCCTATTCCTGGAATTATTTCACCATTTTCATTAACTGTTGAATCGATACATGAGGAATAAATCTTGAGATCAGAGAATGATTCTCCTATTACTTTTAAGCCATCACTGGAAGCTAAGGGGGTTATTATTCTTATTCTCCTTGATTCAACGTTAAGCTCTTTAAGTTTGATTAGCTTTTGCAAGAGAAGTTTGCCAGAGTTTATTTGATCACAATAAATAATAATACCAGCATTATTTTCTATCTCATCAGGTACTCCACCAAAACACAAGGATGCATTAGGAAGAATTTCTTTAGCTCCTTGCCACATTAATAGCCCCCCTGGCAGGGATGGAATAATTAATAAAGGAACGCTTGATTCGATTATTACCCCGTCAGTTACACCATTACTTGTACTGATTTTTTCAGTTTTATTTGGAAGCCAGTCTCTTAGAGCTTCATAAGTTAGCCATTTCCCTAGTTGTTCTATTGCTGTTGCATAAATAGCAGGTGGAGTAGTCTCAATTCTAAGAATTGATAACCAATGACCAATTAGAGGGTGTGGTGGAATTACAACATGAAGTGTCATTGGCATGGTTTGTTTTTTTGGTTATTTTCAATAACGTGAATAAATAAATTACTCGTTTTTGCTTTAAATTAGTATCTATGGCTAAAAGTTTTTCTCTTTCATCTTGTCTTAAAGCCTTTTTTCTATTAGTTGCTCTTCTCCTTTCAGTTTTTATAAATGTTCAGGAGGTTTGGGCTAAAAGGCCTCCTGAAATAAGAAATCAAGATGATCTCAATATTAGTCAAGATATGCATGCACAAGATTTAAGCGGGTATGAATTTGTAAAGTATGATTTAAGAGGTATTAATTTTGCTGAATCGGATTTAACTGGATCTGTATTTAACAATAGCAAATTAAATGGTGCAAATTTCCATGGAGCCAATTTGAAAGATGCATTGGCTTATGCAAGTCAATTTGTTGATTCTGATCTGACTGATGCAAATTTTACAAATGCATTATTAATGGAGAGTAATTTTGATAATGCTTTAATTGATGGTGCTGATTTTACTGATGCTGTCTTAAGCCGTATTCAACAAAAACAACTTTGCTCTATGGCAAGTGGTACTAATTCTTCAACTGGAATAGAAACAAGTTACAGTCTTGGTTGCTAAGTATTATTGTTTAAATCTATGTCTCAGCGCCTTCCTGTTACTATTATTACAGGGTTTCTTGGATCTGGTAAGACAACACTTCTGCGTCAACTTTTAACAACTAGTAAGCAACGTATAGCGGTAATTGTTAATGAGTTTGGGAGTGTTGGACTAGATGGTGATTTAATTCGTAGTTGTGGATTTTGCCCAGAAGAAGAGATTGAGGGAAGGTTAATTGAATTAAATAATGGATGTTTGTGTTGCACAGTGCAAGATGATTTTTTGCCTACTATGGAAAAATTATTAATTCGTTCTGAAACTATAGATTCGATTGTTATTGAAACAAGTGGTTTGGCTTTGCCAAAGCCATTGATTCAAGCCATTGAATGGCCTGAAATACGTTCAAAAGTTTTTGTAAATAGTTTAGTGACTGTTGTAGATGGTGAGGCTTTATCTCAAGGGAGTCCTGTAGGAGATATCGAAGCTATAGAGAAACAATATGAAGACGATGAAAATATTGATCATTTAACTTCTATAAATGAACTGTTTGAAGACCAACTTGAAAACGCAGACATTGTTTTGCTAAGTAGAGCAGATTTAATTTCTTCAGATACAGTCTCACGGATTAAAAAAAATATAGAAAAACATTTGCGAGAAGGTACCACTGTTATTCCTATAGCTAATGGGAAAATAGATCCTGCTTTTATTTTGGGAATGAATCAGAATAATTCTGGAGAATCATTTTTAGATAAGAATGAGATGTTCATTGATGATCATGACGATCACCAGCATCTTTCTGTTATTAGTAGTTCTATTCGTATGGAAGCAAATTTTATTCAATCAGAAATTAATGAACTTTTGCTAGATCTTGCTGGTGATTTCCAAATTCTTAGATTAAAAGGAAGGTTTTGGGTTCCTAATAAATCAGTTCCTCTTCAGATTCAAATGGTTGGGCCAAGAATCTCTTCATGGTTTGAAAAGGTTCCTGAAAATGTTTGGAGGCCAAAAAAAAGTGGTTTTGATTTTGTAGCTTTAAGTCTTAAGGAAGGTTTAGACGAAAAGCTTCAAAATCTCTTTAAATAGTTATTTACTTAAAAATAAGTAAATAGAAATTTATATAACTATTTTGTTGTCTAACCTTTTTAAATAGGGGAATCTAAGAATGGAAATAAGCAAATTCTTTATTCTTATTCCCCATTCCCTTAATCTAATTTAGTTAGTTTTTTAATGAAAAAAGGAAGAGAAGTCACTTTGCCAGATCGTTCTGTAACAGATGAGAAAGTTATTTGCATGCATTGTGGAGGAAATGGCTATATGAAGAGCACACCAAACTGTTACCATACTTGCCTTGACTGTTTAGGAAGGGGGCTTAGATCTGCTTAAACAATTAATTTAAAAATATCTTTCTGGCCAAAACTAATATATCAACTAAATTTAAATCATTTAAAAAATTTCAAACAATTAATTTAAGTGCCTAATTTTCAAGCACATGTTTTTGTAAGTCTTCGTCCTTCTGTCTTGGATCCTGCTGGCGAGGCGGCTAAAGCGGCGGCAAAAAGGCTTGGTATTAAAGGACTTTCTAAATTAAGAATAGGGAAGTCTGTTGATATTGAGATTGAAGCTACTAATTTAGAAGATGCTAAGAGTCAAATTGAGTTACTTAGCGATAGATTGCTAGCCAATCCAGTTATAGAAAATTGGGTTATGGATATCAATTCAAAAGATCAAGACTCAGAAAATAAGACACTAAACAAATGACTATTGGCATTGTTGTCTTTCCTGGTTCTAATTGTGATAGGGATGTCCTATGGGCTACTGATTGTTGTCTAGGAATGAAAACACGTTTCCTTTGGCATGAAACAAAGGATTTAAATGATCTTGAAGCAGTTGTACTTCCTGGAGGATTCAGTTATGGAGATTATTTGAGGTGTGGAGCTATTGCAAGCTTTGCACCTGTATTATCTTCTTTAATTGACTTTGTAAATCGGGGAGGGAAAGTTCTTGGTATATGTAATGGATTTCAGATATTGACTGAACTTGGTATTCTTCCTGGTGCATTAACTAGAAATAAGAAGTTACATTTTATTTGTGATAATGTGCCTTTATATGTATCAAGTAATAGGACAAAGTGGTTTGTAAAGTTTAAACCAAATGATTTAATTTATTTGCCAATAGCTCATGGAGAAGGTCGTTATCAATGTAATGAAGATACACTTAAAAAACTTCAAGATGATGATTCAATTGCTATTAGGTATAAAAATAATCTAAATGGTTCTCTTGATGAAATAGCTGGAATTACTAATAAAAAAGGAAACGTTTTAGGAATGATGCCTCATCCTGAACGAGCTTGTGATGAAAAAATAGGTGGTATTCATGGAAGAAGTATTTTGCAAGCTTTATTATCCTCATAAAAAAAGAGGGGAGAAAAACCCCTCTTTTTTGAGATTGAAGACTCTAATAAATAATTTGGATTTATACAGTTACTGCTTTCTTAGGGTCTAGAGTTCCTTTGGCATAAAGACCAGCATAATAATTAATACTTTCTTGTTTGATTTTGCTGGCCTGTCCTGCGCACCAGAACTGCTGATAGCGATCAAGACAAACTTGCTTCATATATTTACGAGCAGGTTTGTTGAAATGTCTTGGGTCAAAATTAGTAGGGTCAGCCACAGCAGCTTCTCTTACAGCAGCAGTAAATGCAAGTCGATTATCAGTGTCAATGTTTACCTTTCTTACCCCATTACGAATACCTTCTTGAATTTCTTCGACAGGGACACCATATGTTTCAGGTATTTCCCCTCCAAATTTATTAATCATGTTTAACCATTCTTGAGGAACAGAACTTGAGCCATGCATTACCAAATGAGTATTTGGAAGTGCTTTATGAATTTCTGCAATTCTACTAATAGCTAGTACTTCTCCTGTTGGCTTTCTTGTGAATTTGTAAGCACCATGGCTTGTACCTATTGCTATTGCAAGAGCATCAACCTTGGTTTTGGCTACAAAGTCCGCTGCTTCTGCTGGATCTGTTAACAACATGTCTTTAGATAGTTCACCTTCAAACCCATGTCCATCTTCAGCTTCACCTTTACCAGTCTCTAAGGATCCAAGACAACCCAATTCACCTTCTACACTAACTCCAACTGAATGAGCAAAATCAACAACTGTTTTAGTTACTTCAACATTATATTCATAACTTGATGGGGTTTTTGCATCTGCTTCAAGAGATCCATCCATCATTACAGATGTAAAGCCGTTAATTGCAGCTGAATAACATGTTGATGGTTCATTACCATGATCTTGATGCATCACAACAGGGATATTTGGATAAGTTTCTGTTGCTGCAATGATTAGATGTCGAAGGAAGATTTCACCTGCATAACTGCGTGCACCTCTTGATGCTTGAAGAATTACTGGACTGTCAGTTTCTGACGCTGCTTCCATAATTGCCTGAACTTGCTCAAGATTGTTTACATTGAAAGCAGGAATGCCATAGCCGTTTTCAGCTGCATGGTCAAGAAGGAGTCTTAGCGGGACAAGAGCCATTGGTTTCTCAGAGAAGTCATGATGCCCAAGAAAAAAGTCCTGGGTCAAAGGACCAGGACTTTAGAAGATAATGGTATGAAATGTCACGCTATTAAGGGACAAAAATACCTTTGTTTGTGTAAAAGTTATTTTTAGTTTATGGAAAATAAATCAATACTTATATCCAGCAACAAATAAAGCTTCATCGGAGGACGGTTGAGAACCCTCTAAATAACACCCTTTTGAAGCTTCTGAATTTGCTTGAGCTCGTGCTAAGAGAGCATTCTGACCAGCGGTTATGTTTTTGCCATCCCAAGCTTTAAGACAAGAGTGTTGTAGTGCTCTGCCATAAGAGAAACCAATATTCCAAGTAGCTTTTCTTTTTATTTTATTCATCAAGTTTAAATATACAGATGCTGCCTCTTCACTTAATCCACCTGATAAAAAAACTATTCCAGGTACTGCAGCTGGAACGGATCTTTCCATTGTCCTAATGGTTTGCTCAGCTATTGTCTTTGGATTGGATTTCTCTGGGCATTCCGCCCCTTCAATAGTCATAGAAGGTTTAAGCAAAGTCCCTTCCAAATAAACCCCATTTGTCTTGCAGGCCATATATACTTCTTTGATTACTTCTTCTTGAATAGCTGCTGTCTTATTAATTCCATGGGAACCATCCATGAGTATTTCTGGTTCAATAATGGGGACTAAACCTGATTCTTGAACAGATCTTGCATAGCGAGCTAAGCCCCAAGCATTTTCTTTGATTGATAATTTTGAAGGACAACCATTATTTGTAATCTGAAGTACTGCTCTCCATTTAGCAAAGCGAGCCCCCTGAGCGTAATAGTCAGAAGATCTTTCTACTAGACCATCTAAACCTGAGCAGAAAGTTTCTATATCGCCTCCGCCTGCTAATGGTTTTAATCCCTTATCAACTTTAATACCAGGAATAATTCCAAGCTTTTCCAGCTTTTTTACCATCAACTCTCCGTCAGAATGGGTTTGAAAAAGAGTCTCTTCAAATAAGATTGCACCACTTATATATTGTCCAAGACCTTGAGTTGTAAAAAGCATCCCTCTATAAGCCTTTCTATTTGTTTCAGTGTTTTCTAAATTGATTGATGCAAGTCTTTTGCCAATAGTTTTTGTAGATTCATCTACAGCTAGTATGCCTTTCCCAGACTTGGCTAGAGATTCAGCAGTTTTTTTTAATTCTTCTTTGTAATAATTAAGAGGCATTAGTAATTGAAAATCTTTAAGGTTAGATTTTTTCAGATAATGCTATGAAGGATTTTATTTAATACTCATTTGCATGTATAAAATCTTACTTTTAATAGTAGTTTTTATTTATTTTGGGCGTTATTTAAAAATCATTAATTTTAAGTTTCATCCCTGATTTGGATGATTCTATTATTTTGTCAACAACCTTTTGAGTGACTACGCCTTCATGTATGCCTGGTATAACGGGTTTTTGTCTTATAATACTTTCTCCCCACCATTGTTGAATTCTAGCTACTGGAGCAACACGCCCATCTTCCCAGGTTTTAGAAAATATAAAATCCTCACTAGGCTGAATAGAATTTATAGTTTTATTTTTTTCTGCAAACCATAAACCAAATCCATGTACATAATCTGTTTGATTATCACTGCCTAATATTAATGTTCCATCTTCTCCATAAACTTCTATCCAACATCCTCTTCCATTTCTAGATACTGCAGATAATGTTAATTGAGCAGGAACTATTTGACGTGATTCAATGTCACATATTTCCATATGAGCCATACATATATCTTCACTTGTTACTGATTTCATAAGATTATTTACTGGATGCTTTCTTTCTTTAATTGATGTAGATGTAAAGCTACTTACAGAAGTTATTTCTCCAAATAACCACTCTAATAAATCAAAAGAATGTGTACCAAGTGCACCAATGACTCCTCCTCCTTTTTCAGTTTCTGAATACCAATTCCAAGGTCTATTTATATTAGCGCGACTACTCATTAACCAATCATACTTTATAAGCCATGGCTTTCCAATAGCTCCTTCTTCAATCATTTTCTTTGCTTGCATAAAGAGAGGAACAGCTCTATATTCAAAATTTACAGCTACAGATAGTTTGCGTTTAAGAGAACTTTTTTCTATTTCTAAAGCTTCTTTTCTATTTAAAGCGATTGGTTTTTCTAATAAAAGATGTTTATTAGAATTAAGTGCTTCAATCGCTAATTTATATCTAACTTCTGGTGGAGTAGCAATAATGATTGCATGAATTGAAGGGTCGTTAATAAGATGCTGCCAATTACTATAACCTTTTAAATTATATTTATTAGATGCCTCATCTATCTTCTCTTTCCTAGGATGCCAAAGTGCTATAGGTTTAAAATCTTTATTTGTTTTTAAGGAGGGTAAATGGACTTTTTCTCCAAAACCTAAACCTGCTATTGCAACCCCAATTTTTTGGTTAGGATCTTTATATGATTTTTCTAAGGTCATACTTTTAATGAGAGCAAGCTGATTTAATTGTTTCATCAATTAGGGAATCTCCATGGGGAGTATTCCATTTTTCTACCTTTTGTTTTATTCCATTAACTGATTTATCTTTATATAATCTTTTTGAGCAATCGATTATCATATTATAAGATATTTCTTGATAACTTTCATTATCAAATGATTTCCTTGGCTCATATCTGCTTAAAATAGATATTAAATTATCATTGGTTTTTTCTAAACTATTTTGATCCCACCATTGCCTTCCATTTTGCGTGGATTTCACTTCAATCCAATGATGAGTATCTCCTGCAATAACTTTATTGGGCAAATAAAGTATTAAACTAAATATAATAATCAAATTAAGTAGGTTATAAAAATTATAAAATCTCATTTTTCTATTTGTATGAGTTAATTTAATTCATTACTTCCATGTAATCTTAACAATATTCCAAGAGTTTTACGTAATTCAGTTCTAGGAACAATTTTATCTACGAAACCATGATCTAATAGATATTCTGCTGTTTGAAAGTTATCTGGTAATTTCTCTCTTAATGTTTGTTCTATTACTCTTCTACCGGCAAAACCTATCAGGGCTTTTGGTTCAGCGAGTATTAAGTCCCCCAACATGGCAAAGCTAGCAGTTACACCTCCTGTGGTGGGATGAGTAAGTAAAGGCATATAGAGAAGCTCTGCTTCTCTGTGTCGTTCTAATGCACCTGAAATTTTTGCCATTTGCATAAGGCTCAACATACCTTCTTGCATTCTTGCTCCTCCAGAAGCGCAAACAATTAGTAAAGGATATTTTTTTTCTGTTGCTTTCTCAATAAGGCGGGTAATTTTTTCTCCAACAACAGACCCCATAGATCCTCCCATAAACCTAAAGTCCATTACAGCTAGGGCCATTGGAATGCCTTCTACTTTGCACATTCCTGTCAAAACACCATCTTTCATCCCAGTACTTGCCTGGCTTTCTCTAAGCCTATCTGCATAGGCCCTTCTGTCTTTAAACCCAAGAGGGTCAACAGGGGTAAGGTCTTTATCTAAAGCTTGGAAACTTTTTGAATCTACAATTAGCTCTATCCTTTCATCACTATTAATTCTATTGTGGTGACCACAGTTGCTACATACATTTGCATTTTTGATTAGATCTTTCCTATATACAACTTGACCGCATTCTGGGCATTTCCCCCATAAACCATCACTTTCTTCAGTCTCTTGGATTACTTTTCCAACAAACTGATCTTTCCTTCTTGCTGCGAACCAATCGAATAAGGACACTTTTAGTGATTCTTTTGATTTTATAGATAAACTTTATCTCATAATGAATTCAATGGATAGAAATACTACTTATCAATACAAAGAAATCTTCTCAACATTTTTAGTTGGATTCATTAATAAAAACAAAAATTCTAGTTTTTTTATTAATGTAATGATTTTAACTATAAAAAAATCTATCTATTTAATATATTGATTTACTTTTATGTATTAAATCTACTATATAGAAAATTATTTAATTTAATCATCATTTCTTTTTTTCTTCAATCATTCTATGAATAATTGGCGTAAGAATAAGTTCCATAGCAAAACCCATTTTGCCACCATTAACAACTATGCTAGTTGGACTTGTCATAAAAGAGTCTTGTATCATTCCTAATAAGTATTGAAAGTCAATTCCCCATTTCTCTCTTGCTCCTTTACGAAAATGAATAATTACGAAACTTTCATCTGGGGTAGGTATGTTTCTACAAATAAATGGGTTAGAAGTATCAATAGTAGGTACCCTTTGAAAATTAATATCTGTACGACTAAATTGTGGGCAAATATGATTTATATAATCAGGCATTCTTCTAAGGATAGTGTCTACTATTGTTTCTGCTGAATATCCTCGTTCTGCATTATCTCTGTGTATTTTTTGAATCCATTCAAGATTAGTTATTGGTACTACACCTACTAATAAATCTGCATATGATGCTACGTCATATTCTTCGCCTACAACACCACCATGAAGTCCTTCATAAAAAAGTACATCAGTTCCCTTAGGGATTTCTTCCCAAGGTGTGAATTGACCTGGACCAAGATTTGTACCAAGCCTTGAATTATGCTCATCTGCTTCTTCTTGACTATGCAGATAGTATCTTTTGTTTCCACTACCTGTCTCTCCATAAGCTTTGAATAATTCTTCAAGTTTGTCGAATAAATTAGCTTCTGGACCAAAATGCGAAAAATTTTCCCCTTTTGAAAGAGCATCAGCCATTGCTTGCTTCATGGGAGTTCTTTCGAATCGGTGATAACTATCACCTTCAACTACGGCAGGTATTATTTCTTCTCTAGCAAAAATATGTTCAAATGCTCTTTTGACTGTGCTTGTACCAGCTCCTGATGAACCTGTAACAGCTACTACTGGATGACGCTTTGACATCTATGCGTTGCAAATTTCCTATAGATTTTCGCAGGTCATAGTATGTGTAATTGATACTTCTAGGCAGTTTATTTATATTTCTTGTAATTCATCTAGTATTTTTTGGCCCATTTCAAGGCATCCGATTTTTTGATCTAGATTTTTACTAGTTAAATCATTAGTTCTAAAACCCTTCAAAAGGACTGAGCTTACTGCTTTTTCTAAGCTTTCAGCGGCTTCTATTTCTTTCAACCCAATTCTAAGCATCATTGCTGCTGAAAGTATCATTGCAATTGGATTTGCCAAGTTTTTTCCAGCAATATCAGGGGCTGAGCCATGCACTGGTTCGAATAATCCAGGACCATCTTCTCCCAATGATGCTGACGGTAACATTCCAATTGAACCAGTAAGCATTGCAGCCTCATCGCTCAAAATATCACCAAAAAGATTGCCTGTAAGAATTACATCAAATTGATTAGGTTGTCTAACAAGTTGCATTGCAGCATTATCTACATATTGATGACTGAGTTCAACTTGTTGGTAATTGTTACCTATTGAAGTTACACATTCTCTCCATAGTTGACTTACATCTAAAACATTTGCTTTATCTACAGAACAGAGTTTCTTCTTTCTTTCATTAGCTAATTCAAAGGCTATTTTTGCAATTCGATTTATTTCATTAGTTGAATAACTCATGGTGTTAAATGCTCTTTCGCCAAATTCTTTTGTTTGTATTCTTCCTTTTGGCTCACCAAAATAAATCCCCCCTGTTAATTCTCTGACCACAACAAGGTCTACTTCTTTAATTATCTCTTTTTTTAAAGAGCTTTCATCTAATAATGCATTAAAAACTTTAACTGGTCGAATATTTGCAAAGAGTTTTAGTTCAGATCTTAGTCTTAGTAAACCTGTCTCAGGTCTTAGCTCACGTGCAATTCCATCATATTTTGGATCTCCTATCGCTGCCATTAGTACTGCATCGCTTTTTTTGCACTGTTCAAGAGTCTCAATAGGCAATGGATTATTTTCTTTCTCAATAGCATTCCCTCCAAAAGCCATTTCTTGAAAATTTAGATTGATGTTTTTTCTTTTACAAACAGCATTTAGTAGAGACTTTGTAACTTCTGTTATTTCAGGACCTATTCCATCACCAGGAAGTAAGGTTATGTTGTAATTAGTCATAGATATTTTTTTAATTATTTTAATTTTAATTTAATTAGATCGATTGAGGTTTCTAATTGCTTTAGCTATTTCTGGAAGTCTTTTGAAATTTGCTGAACATCTCAACCATAGTTTATTTGGCATAGCAGGAAAACCACTAATTATTTGACCTGCTTCGATATCTGCATGAATACCACATTTAGAGCTAGCAATTACATTTGCCCCTACATTTACTCTGTTCCCTACGCCAACTTGACCAGCCAAAATTACTCCATCTCCAATTTTTGCACCCCCTGCAATTCCTACTTGAGCAGCCATGGCACAGTTTTTTCCTATTTCAACGCCATGTCCGATTTGTACTAAATTATCAATTTTTGTTCCTGCACCTATAACTGTTTCTCCAACAGCTGGTCTGTCAACTGTTGTCCCACAACCAATTTCTACATTGTTTTGAATAATTACTTTTCCAGTCTGTGGCATCTTTCTCCAACCTTTCCTTGTAGGTATAAAGCCAAACCCTTCAGACCCAATCACAGCGTGTGAATGTATGACACAATTCTTACCTATATTGGTATGTGGATGAAGTACACAATTTGAATGCAATTCAGAACCACTGCCAATAGTCACATCATTGTATATTACTACTCCAGGATGAATAATAACTTCAGAATTTATCTTGCAATTAGATGCAATAGTTACATTTGCACCTATTGATACGTGTTCTCCTATATCTACATTTGTACCAATAATAGCAGAATTATGGATATCCTTAATAGGAATAATTTTAGGATAAATAATTTCTAAGATTTCAGCAAATGCAATTCTTGGCTCTTTAACAGTAACCCAGGCTATTTTTCTCTTTGTAATATTATTTGATAACTCTTTTTTATTAGGAAGTATTAAAGCTGAAGCATTTGTTTTGTTTAACTCTTGAAGTAAATAACTTCCTTCTTCAAGAAAACTTATTTGACTCTCTGTGGCTTTTTCTAAAGATGCAGCTTGATAAATTTGAGGATTATTTGAGATAGAAAATTCGAGAACTCCTGATTCTCCATTTTTAAGGATATTAATTATATCTAGAAATTTCATGGCTGTAAGGAATGATTAAAGGTCATTTTCAAGAAATAAATTCACTTGTAAGTACTAAAACATCTCTGTGAATAACAATAGGTGATTGTTTGGATCTTATAGGATTATTTATTTTAGCTCTTATTTCTTGACTGCTTAAAGAACTAATCCCCTTAGCAACTTGGAGTCCATCCAAATTAAAAACTGTTACTGGTTGATTCGCATTGAATTCTCCTTCTATTCGTTTTATTCCAACTAGTAAAAGAGATGCACCTTTGTTTTCTATAGCATTGAAAGCACCTTCATCTAAATATAATGAGCCTTGCGAATGTAAGGCATGAGCTAACCAACATTTCTTTGTCCCCATAGGTTTTGGATTTGGATGGAAAACAGTTCCTCCTCTTGAACCATTAAGAATTTTCTTAAGTATTAAGGGATCTCTTCCGTCTGCAAGGTGAACTGTTATTCCATTTTTAGTAGAAATTTGAGCAGCAGTGAGCTTGGTTTTAATTCCACCAGTTCCCCAATTTCCTGAATTTGTTGAATCAATTTTAAGTTGTACTAAGTCTTTAGAATTATGTACATCAGTTATTGGTTTAGCTTCTTTATTAGTTCTTGGATCAGATGAATAAAGTTTATCTATATCAGTTAGTAAAATAAGTTGATCTGCGCAAATTGCTGATGATACTAATGCAGATAATGTGTCATTATCTCCATATTTTAATTCTTCATTTGATATAGAATCATTTTCATTGATTATTGGTAAGATTTTCCAATCAAGAAGTCTTTTAATTGTTAATGAAGCATTATTAAAATTCTTTCTTGATTGAAAATCTTCCCTGGTTAAAAGTATTTGTGCAACATTATACCCATGATTACTCATAGCACTTTCATAAAGCGACATAAGATAGCCTTGACCTACTGCTGCTGCTGCTTGCAGTGAATTAATATCACTAGGTCTCTCCTTAAAACCTAGTTTAGTACATCCTAGGCCTACTGCTCCACTTGATACGATTATGATTTGATCACCTTTATCTTTAGATTCAGCAATGTATTTACAATATTCATTTATTATTGTGTTTGTTCTCAGATTTTTAGTTCCTCTAAGTAAACTAGTACCAATTTTTATAGTCCATAGTGTCATTATTTATAAGCCCCAATTATAGAAGCTACTTTATTTTCTATAATTTGCATTTTGTTGTCTTGAATAACATTTCCATTTGAGTCTATTGGCTTGACTAGAATAGTATAGATTCCTAAACGATTACCAACAAGTATATCAGTAAAGATTCTATCACCAATAATAGCTATCTCTTTATTGTAGAAATTAAAGGGCTGTATAGATTTAACAATTGCTTTCTTTCTTGGTTTTATGGCCTTATATGTAAAGGTTACATTTAATTGTTTTGCTATAGATTGAATCCTTCTTTTTGATGGATTATTACTGATTAAATGTATTTTAAAGTTTCTCTTTGCTTCTTGAATCCATTGATAGACAGAATGGTGGACTTTAATTTCATTTCTAGGTAAAAGAGTTCCATCTACATCAAGTAAAAGCAACTTAATTCCTTTATCTTTTATCTCATTATATGAGATTTTTCTGATATCTTTGCCAGTATTCCATTTTGCCTTGAGAACTTCAGTGTTTATTAACATTTAGAATTCTCTTTTATCTAGTTCTGATTCAATTAAAGGTTGAATCTTGTCAAATTCCTCACCTTCTAAAACTGAAGCTTGACCGTCTATTAGTTTTCCAACAACAAAAAATGGATCTAAAGGAATATAAAGTCCATACTCTTCTTCTTTCAGTTTGAAGTTAACTAGTAATTCATATAGTTCAGAATCTTCATCAAAATCTTTTTCTTCTAATTCTTCAGGTTCTGGCTCCTCTAGTTCTCCTGTAACAGTGAGTGTAACAGCTGATCTAATTAGTCTCAAATCATACTCTTGTAGTACAACATCAGCCATTTCAAGAATGGGTTCTTTTTTTTCTATTGTTTCAATCAATTCAGGATCTAAACTTTCTCTTAATCGAAAAAGAGTTACTGGTGTATCAACGGGAGTTAGTAATACATACTCAACATTGTTGATAGGTACAACCTGCTCTAGAAAACAGAGAAGTTCATTTCCTTTGCTGTCAGTTATTAAAAGAGTGGGTACTTCATTGTTATTTGTTAGGTTTGAGTGTGACATGGCTGTTGATGTTTGATTAATTTGTTGACAGGTATTTAATTCTCTTTATGAGAAGTGAGAAGAGCCTATTTCTTGAAGATCTGGACCTTCTCTTAGCCACTGTTCAAGTAATAGAGCGGCCGCAGCACTATCAAGCTTTCCGGATCGATCATTTTGAAGGTTGTACTTTTGCCCAGCTTCCCAGCTGCTGCTATGTTCATTAACCCAAGCTAATGGTAAAGCAAGTTTCTTTGCAATTTTTATTCCATAGTTTTGGCAATATAAGGCTTGAGTGGTTAGCCGACCCATTTCATCTAGAGGTAATCCAAAGACCAATCCTTTGATGGCTCTTGAAAAACAATAGTTTTTTATAATCTCAAGTTCTTCTATAAATATAGTTCTATGGATTGGAACAAGCTCTGTAACAGTTATACCAAGAGGATCACAACCTGCGAGGCCTATCCTTTTGCTTCCTATATCCATACTAAGAATTGAAGTAGGCTTAGGTCTTGACATTTTTATCTTTGATCGAGGGTTGGAGAGGGTAAGGGGGGCGTCTGAGATTGAATATTGCCTAGCACTGACTCCCAACTATCTTTTTGTAATCGATATGACTTTTTCGATTTTCTGATTAAGTTACTTTTTCCCAAAAGAAGTTTTTCTTCTTTTTCTATTAATCCTATATTAACTAATAAATTGTTTAATGTTTCATCCTTACTATTTGTTTCTATCAAGATTTCATTGTTATATAAATAAATTTTATTTAAAATTTTTGGGAGTTCACTTTGTAATCTTGAATCCCAAGCCAAATCTCTAACTATTTGATAAGTTGTTTTTTCAAGTGGATATTCTTTTTGAATTATTCCAGCTATTGCATTCTTATAGAATCCATTTGAAGAAATTAAAATGCCTGTTAATTTATTAAAGCGATTGAGATAATCTATAGGTTGACTATTAATTATTTCTCTATAATGTAATGACTCACCGGAGATCTTAAGTTTCCAAACCCTTTCGGAATTTATTTTGTTTAAGGACTCCCACTTTAGGGAATTAGTATAATTATTACTTTTAGAACCTAAGTTATCTTTAAATATGTCTAATTTATCTGACCAAGTTCTATATACTTTAAGTGGTTGAAAACCTAACTCTCTTGCTATTGAGATATCTTCATTGGACTTTATAGGATATTTAAGAATAATATTTTCAAGCTCTTGAGCTTTTATTTCTAAGGTTGCTTTAAGAAGTGCTTTTTTTATATCTGTTAGGCTATTAAATATTGGTTCTTGAATGACAAGTGGTATAGAAATTGCCCAGCAACTGCCTCTTCTATTGTTTGGATGGATTATTAAGATTGATATTAAAACTTCTTTTTCTAATGCAGCAAGACAATAGGGTTGCCTCTTAGCAGAATAATTATTCATATATCCTTCTAATCTGGCCAACCAATTTTTTAAAAGCATTAAATTTAGTAATCTTGAGAGATTACCTTTGTTTTGTAAAGAGCTATTAAATAGGTGTTTGATTTGTAGATAATCAACCTTAATAGTGCGATCAAGTAGAGTTGTCAAGGTTGCAATAAAGTCTTGCTTATAAATCTATCTAGTTATTATGAATTTTGCTATTAAGTCTTCTTTTAAATCTATATAGTTATTTTTAAATTAGCTCTTAATTTATTTTAAAGGTCTAATGAGAACCAATGGAGTTTGTTCATCTGCGTTACCAGCTGGATTGGATTTTAATGCTTTCTTAATAAGGGACCTATCTGCATTTTTACTTGAAGCAAGTATTTTAACTTTTCCTAGGTCATTAACGTCGACGATTGCAATATTTAAACCAGTCTCTTGGTATAAATATTTGCAAAAAGCATAGGGATCTTTTGGTCCCATCACAATTGATTGATCATAGGGTGGAGTTGTGCCAGTTATGTCATCGACAAGTCTTGCTTGCTCTCCAGCAAGCCTATAAAACATTCCTTTAACTCTTATTAGTTTAAATGCTGATCCAATTATCCAAGCAATAATCACCCTAGACGGACCAACCTCATTGATTAGAGATTGCATGCCACAAGCAGTTGCTAGACTACTTGTTGGATGAAAAAAGTAACATAATGATCTTGATAATAAGGTAGTATTTATATTATTTGGATGATGATATCTACCTTGCATTATAGATAAAGGAGTTTCTCCAATAGTTATTATATCTCCAGGCATAATTATATTAGTAGTATAATTTTTAATTAACTTATAAGGATCATCTAAAACACCTAATACATGAGTTTTTATAGGCAATGTAGAAAAATAAGTTGAATTTTTAAAATTAGCATTATTATGAGTTAATTTTTCTGGGTATTTTATAGGTATATTAAAACCATCTTTTCTTATAATTTGACCAAAAGGACCATAATTAATCCAATTGACTTCCATCCATATATTACATAAGCCTGAAAGTTCATTTGAATTATCAACTAGAATAATACCTACATCAATAACAGATGCAGATTTTGATTTTACAATATTAGCTTGCCAATAATTTGTATAGTTAGTATTTGTACCCTGACCACTTAGTTTTAAGTTAGTTTCAATGGTTACATTTTGATATCTACCGTTACCTATTAATAATGGTTTTAATTCAAATTTAGGAACCATAACTTCCATTCTTTTATGTGGATTTGTAATTTTAATCTTGCCATTAACAATTGTTTTTCCTTGCTCACTAATTACTTTCCAATTAGAGGGTTCTAAATTTAGAGGTGAAATTTTTCTGGAGTAATGTAAAAATTCAAAAAACAAAAAGGAAATTATTATAAAAAGTATGATATTCATTTAAAATACCTTTATTCAAATATTTTATATGATAGATTAAAATGTTTTTTTTAGTATAAAATTAGCTTATTAAAACAAATCACCTTGGATCTGTATATCCATCTTTTGATGCATCACTATTATATTCATTAAAGCTCTTTATAGAAACAGTAAAATCTGGAGGTTCAAGTCCTGTAGCATTGCTTATAGCTTTATTTATTTCTTTTAATGAAACTTGACCTTCAGAATCTAGTAATACCTCACCATTGCCATTAATGACTACTACTTGAGGTATATTGCCATGCCAATAATATGATTCATCTAAAGGGTCATCACTTTCTTTCTCTTGGAACTCATCAATTGTTAGAGGTATTAGGTCTATAGTTGATGTCCAAAGTAATTTTAATCCTGATACGACAGGTGCAAACATTTTACTGGCAGAACTATCATCAAGATAGAAAATAATTACGCTAGTTCTATTATTTTTAATTGAGTC
This sequence comes from Prochlorococcus marinus str. MIT 0918, assembly GCF_027359415.1. Taxonomy (NCBI): domain Bacteria; kingdom Bacillati; phylum Cyanobacteriota; class Cyanophyceae; order Synechococcales; family Prochlorococcaceae; genus Prochlorococcus; species Prochlorococcus marinus. The sequence goes on along the minus strand of NZ_CP114780.1, from coordinate 441,009 downwards.
TCTTAAGGTACTTTGAGGAGGTACTAGAGATCCATTGCCAGCATATATTGGGTAAATATTACCATCGAAACTATCAGTATCTCTTGCTGCTATAACAGGTTGCGTAGTCAATAAGAAAACAGATATAAAAATAAATATTTTTTTTATAAACTGAGACATTAAAAATAAATAGATCTTTTTTAATATATTCCGTTTCTATCAGTTATAAGAATAATAATTCCTATCTTGAAATAGTTCTTCCCATACCTTGCATGATACCTTTGCCAACTAGGCCAATGGCACGTCCTAGAACATTAGTAAGTATTAGAACCATAACATCTCCAAAATGCTTAAGAAAGGATTGCAGTTGAGGAGCAAGGGCATCTCTTGCTTCTATTAAGAGAGTTATTTGCTTTTGCCACCAACCTAAAGATCTTAATTCAACATCCCTAGTTTCATTAACTAGTATAGATTGGATTTTACCATTATTTAGCTGGTAAAATTTTCGTTTGCTTTCATAGAGATGTATAGGGCGTTGAATATTATATTGCCATCTCTTCTGACTGTTAAGAGTATTCCTAAGCCTCTCTAATTCCCTTGTTGAGAATAAGCTTGGAGTTAAAAGATAATCTCTTAATTCTGGCCATTGAGAGCAGACGTTTATAATTTCTGAACTTATAATCTCTCCTGTTCTTATTAACCAATTAGATATTAATTCTTCTAGTTTAATTAGCGCTCTTGGGTCATCAGGCGGTAACAATTTCCCATCAACTAATAGGGGCTTATTTGAAATTATTGAATCTAACATAGGAGATGCTTTAGGTAGATCCTCATCTATATCAGTAAGTTCAGTTCTAGATATAAGTTCATCTGTTACTTGTATTAAGTTATCATTTAACAATAATCTTAGATAACCACCTGTTAATTTTCTTAAAGCCATTTGCCTCAAATGGATTTGCATTGAATTCCATGTATCTAAATAGTTATTTGAGTCTTGTAAGTTTTCTGTTTGAAGTTTAATGAATAAATCATTAATCTCATGCAATAATGATCTTAGCAAAACGATTTGTTTTTCTTTGTTTAAGCCTTCAATTGCAAATAAACTTTCAGTTGCATTGTCTATCCCTGAGTTTATAGAATCTTGAATACGGCTAAAGATCTCTTTCCAAACTGCTTTAGAATTTTTTTCTGAAATTGTTATGCTTGTGGCATACTTGGTTGCATTTACCTTATTTATTTTTCTTTCTAGTGAGATACTAAGAGGTGACCAAAACCAAATTAGAAATGATTTAGCACTTTTCAGTTCTCGTTGTCTTCCTTTTATGGCTAATAAAATTAGGAAGTTATGAGAAGGTTTAATTAAAAGTTCATTTAACCTAAATAATTCTAGGTCTATTTCTTTGAAACTGTTGTTTAACAGCCAAGTTCTAGTATTTAAAAGAGTGGGTTTGCTACTTAGCTTTTGGTTTGAAAGACCCGTTAGTCGTATTATTCTTCCTCCTGATAGTAGGGTTGAGATTGCATCTCTTAACAAATCAATATCAGGATCTTGGAGAATACCATCGCATTCAAATGTTAAGGCTATTGAAGTATCAATATTAGGATTGCTAGGTAGGATTACAAGAAGAGGAGATGGGCGCCACCTTGCTTTAAGCCGTGTTATTTCTATACTTGTTATATTATCTATGTTTTCTAGAGACCAGATTATTAAACTGGGATTTTGGGTTAGTTTTTTCTTGTCACGAATAATTTCGATATTTAAACTGTCATTTGATAATTGCAGTGACAAGCTTTCACCAAGTAACTCTGGAGCTAAAAGTAGGATCTGTTGGAGTTCACCCTCTTTCAAATTACAGTCCAAATAGCTTACATTTTAAAGTTAACTAACTTTCTTCTTTTCTTCCAGTCTTTTTTGTTTTTACCCTTTAAGTCACCAGCAAGTTTTTAAAGCTTTTGATTAAGCATAAAAGTCATTCTTGAAATTTACATCTTGAATATCATGGTTAGCCATCATTTCTATAGCTTCTTCAAGGTTAATTTTACCTTCATAGAGTGCTCTACCTACTATTACTCCACATATCCCACATTGCTCTAATGGGATTAGTGAAATAATATCTCCAATTGATCCTATACCTCCTGATGCAATAATTGGAACTTTTGATTCTGAAGCAACTTCTCTAAGAAAATTCAAATTAGGACCTTCTAAAGTTCCGTCTTTTGATATATCAGTACAGATTAATCTAGATATTTTTGTATTTGAAAAACTTTGAACTAATTCATTAGCACTGGTTTCACTTTTTTTTAACCAACCTCTTGTGACAACTTTGCCGTCCTTTGCGTCAATACCAATAATAATCTTATCGGGATGTTTATTGCTCAAATCTATTGCCATGGCTTGGTTCTCAATAGCTATTGTTCCTAGGATTACTTGATCAACTCCTATTTCTATTAGTTCCTCAGCTCTTTTTACGCTTCTTATTCCTCCTCCAATTTGCATTGGGATAGAAAGTGATTTTCTAATTGATTTGATAGTTTCATTATTGACAGGCTTGCCTGTTTTTGCTCCATCTAGATCAACAAGATGCAATCTACTGGCACCCATCCTTTGCCATATCAATGCTTGTTGAACTGGATCACTTTCAAACTCAGTTACTTTTGAGTAGTCACCTTGGAATAATCTTACGCATTTACCTCCTAAGAGATCGATGGCAGGAATAATCTCTATCACTATAAAAACTTATCTTTATATATCTTCCATCTCAATGGTTTGATTTAGCAAACACTTAACACGCTTCAATGGTTATATTCGTTTTTTTATCACCATGAAAACTCTTGTCATGGGTGGCACTCGCTTCGTTGGGAAAGCAATTGTTCAGAAATTAATTTTAAAAGGATATGACATTACATTATTTACTAGAGGTCTTAACCCATTACCATCAAAAGTTACTCACATCAAAGGTGATAGGAAAACTGAAGACTTAGAACAATTAAAAGGCAACAGATTTGATGTGATTATCGATACTTCTGGTAGGTCTCGTGAAGAAACAGAAAAAGTAATTGCAAACACAGGACACCCATCTCACAGATTTATATATCTAAGTTCAGCAGGAATCTATAAAGATACTGAAAAATGGCCCCTACAGGAGAATTCCCCTATTGATCCTAATAGTAGACACATAGGAAAGGCAAAAACTGAAGAATGGTTATCTTCATCTAATATTCCTTTTACTATCTTTAGACCAACGTATATATATGGTGCTGGTAATTATAATCCTATAGAAAAATGGTTTTTTGATCGAATAATTCATTCGCGTCCTATCCCTTTACCATTAGAAGCAAATACTATTACGCAACTAGGACATGTTTCTGATCTAGCAGAAGCAATTGTATCTTCTTTAGAAAATAATTCTTCACTTAATAAGATTTATAATTGCTCAAATTCTGAAGGTATTACTTTTATAGGATTAATTAATATATGTGCCATTGCTTGTGGAAAGGATCCCAATGAATTGATTTTTAAAGTCTTCGACCCATCAGGACTAAATAAGAAAGAGAGGAAAATTTTTCCTGTAAGACTTAATCACTTTCTAACCGATATTTCGTTGATAAAAAAAGATCTTGATTGGGAGCCTAGAGTTAGTATTGAAGAAGGATTGGCTGATTTTTATAGAAATGATTATTGTTTAAATAAGGAAAGTAATCCAGATTTTAGTCTTGACGATATATTGAATTAGGCCTGAAATATTTATACGCTGAATATAAGGCCAATAATAAAGATAACCAATAAAATATAATTCCGATAGTTCTTATAATTAATAGATATTCATCTTTAATAATTAAAGGCGGCCATAATATAAAAATCACGGATATAAATTGCAATAAAGTTTTTGCCTTTCCACTTAAAGATGCAGGTCCCCCTTTATGATCGTTTTGCCTCCACGAGGTTATTAAAAGCTCCCTACTAAATAATATCCAAACTGACCAGAAAGGTATTATTTCGATTTTTGATAACCATATAAGTGGAGCAAGTAACAATATTTTGTCTGCTAAAGGATCAAATATTGCCCCCCATTTATTTCCTCCATCTGCCTTTCTTGCAAAAAATCCATCTAACCAGTCAAGAATACCTCCTAGCAAAATTACCAACCAGGCTATAAAGATTTTATCTAAAGTTAAAGCAATTAAAATTGGTATGGCAAGAAAAAATCTAGCTAGTGTTATTCTATTTGCTAGCATTCTGTACTTAGCTTTAGTCTGTAAATACACTGATTAATGTTTTATTTGTCTTATTATATAAGATCTATATCCAAATTAATTTCTTCTGAGCTATAAATTAACTGGCAAATCAAATGTATAGCTGCTTTACATTTTATTGATTTTACCCACTTGCTGTGTAAAAATAAAAATGATAATAATTGAATAATGACTGCATTCCTTCTTTTAGTTTTCGTTGCTTCTTTGATATCAATGTATTTTATTGTGCGCCGCTTAGAAGAATAAAGCAGTTTGTTAATCTGAATTAATAGTTAATTTGTTTTTTCTATACTAAAAATAATGGAAACTCATTCGTTAAGATTATCCCCTGGAGATGATCTGAAGACATCAGTTTTGTCTTTTGCAAAAAACAACGATTGTTCAGGCCATATAATAGGTGTCATAGGTGATTTATCAAAAGCTGCTATTCAATGTCCTGGCAAGAAATCGCCTACTATATTTGAAGAAATTTTAGAAGTAATTACCTTAATAGGAACAATATCTCCAGATAAAGTACATTTGCACATTAGTTTTTCAGATGGAGATTGCAAAGTTTGGGGTGGTCATCTAGAGGAAGGAGCTATAATCTATAAGGGATTAGATCTTCTTATTGGTATCCCTAATGATTATAATTTTCAAAGGAAACCACCTCAATTTAATAAAAATTCTTTTGTTTTAGAGATAGCTACATTACCTAAATGCCCGTGGTCTTCACGCCTTCTTAGAATGCTCAAATCGACCAATTTGACTTATAATATAATTGAAGTTAATGATGATGATAAATTTATTGAAATAAGTAAGAGAAGCGATTCCTCTACATTTCCCCAAGTATTTATAGATAATAATTTTATAGGTGGCTATGAAGAGTTTAAAGAATTATATTCATCAGGAAAATTCTCTTAATGGAGTCAGAAACTAAGCCAGTAATTTCATCTTTTTGGTCTTATAAACCAAAATGGTGTCAGCCTTGGTCGATTTTATTAACAGGTACTTTAGTTCTTATTATTATATATTTAATCACTAATAGTTGGATTATAAGACTTCTATTTGTTTTTTTAATATCTATATGGTGGTTTCTTTTCCTATTTTTAGCACCTTATATTTATAGTTCCTCAGATAATAATTAGTTTTATGAGTAATAATTTTATGATAAGATCGTTAACTAATAATGATATTCCTTATATTACTAAACTCGCTATAAAAGAGAATTTTGCACCAGGTTTAGGAGATGTAAATATTTATCGTAATACAGATAAACAGGGCTTATGGGTTGGTTGTTTGAATTCTAAAGTTATAGGATGTATTGCAGGAATAAAATATAATCAAAATTATGGTTTTGTAGGCTTATTTATCGTTGATGATAGATTTAGAGGTAAAGGGTTTGGACTACAATTATGGAAGCATATAATAAACCATTTAAAGCATGTAAATTGTCTTGGTATAGAGGCCGCTCCAGATCGTATTACTGATTATCAAACTTGGGGTTTTATGCCATCTTCAATAACTACTAGGTGGAGAATTGATAGCACAGTTAAGCCTGATCTGAAAGATTCTTATAGTATTAATATTAACGATTATTTATTACTTGAAGGATCACAAATACCCCAAGATATAATTCAAAAATATGATTCTACTAAAGAATATACTCCTCGTCCTCATTTTCTTTCTGATTGGTTGTCTAATACCGATGGGAAAGTACTTGCTTTAGTTAATCAGTCAGGTATATGTGTAGGCTTTGGACGAATCCGTACATGCCTTCTAAAAGAAGGCCGAGGCCACCGTATTGGCCCACTTATTGCAGACAATCATGATTTGGCATGTTTTCTACTGCAAAATCTTATAAAGCAATTTCCTGGAATAATTCTTGTAGACTCTCCTGGCATCAATATAGATGCAAATATATTGTTTACTAATTTAAATTTTCAACCCATATCTTATACAGTTAGAATGTATAAAGGAGAGCAGCCAACTATATCCATGAAAGAGATCTATGGTTTGGCATGTCTTGAATTAGGATGAATTATCTAGATTTTTTATTAATCTCGAATTAATTTTTTTTCAGTAGACAGATCATCCTCAAGTTGTTTGATTAGCTTAGTAACTAACGATTGAAATTCTGGTTGACATCCTTTGAATGCTGCTTTGTGGCGTATAGCTTCATTCCTAGTTCTTAAATCTGTTAGCATAAGTTGTAGAGAATCTATTTTAGGATTTGTTTTCATACTTTATGATGATTATCTTTTTATAGTAAAGCCTTCTATGGCTTTTTTAAAGGATATATTATTATTCTCTATATTACTTGTTATTTCAATGATCTTATTTATTGATGATGTATTTTTTAATGCATCTATACATGTCTTTGCTACTAATCTTCTTGGTATTGACCCCTCCTCTTGATTTCCTTCAGTTGTATAGTTAATATTTTCTTTATCTAAATCATTTTCTTTCTCATTTAGTCCGCCTGGCCTAATAATTGTCCAATCGATATTACTATTAATCACACTATTTTCACCTACTTGTTTCCATAATAATATAAATCCAAAAAGATTTAGTGGGTGAAGTATTTTACCTACACATAGTGAACTAACTAAAACTATTCTTTTTATACCTACTCTTTGACAACTAGAGACTTGTCTTTTAACACCTAATGCATCAACCTTTGCAGGTCCAGTTAAATCTATATTAGGTCTAGCACCTGTTGCAATAATTAAGGTATCTATACCTTGTAATGCTTTATCTAAAATATTTTGCTGGGAAAAATCTAGTTGATAATTCTCACACCCTTTTAGGGATTCCGGAATTATAGAGTTTTTTCTTGTTATTAGCCTGACTTTATTGCCAGCTTTTAAGGCCTCTTCTGAGATCCTAAATCCAGTTTTTCCAGATGCTCCACTTACTGCGATATTCATATAAAAAATTTAAAATACAATTTATATTAGCTAATAATTTAGTACATTGTTTATTTACTTTTATTCCGATACCATCATTTATTACAAATTATAGGTTTTTTTCTTAATGGAAATAATTCCTTGCATAGATAACATTTTGTCCCGTCACACCCCCTAGCTGTGCAATATTCTCTACCATAATAAATTATTTGTAAATGTAATAAATTCCATTTTTCTTTAGGAAAAAGTTTTTTCAAGTCTTTTTCTGTTTGCTCTACACTTTTTCCTGTGGTTAATTTCCACCTTTGACTAAGTCTGTGAATATGTGTATCAACTGGGAAAGAAGGCACTCCAAATGCTTGAGACATTACAACACTTGCTGTTTTATGGCCTACTCCTGGTAATGACTTAAGATCTTCGAGATTGTCAGGCACCTTATTTGAATAGTCTCTCTTAATGATTTTGCTTAGCTCGTATATATGTTTTGCCTTTGTATTAGCCAATCCAATTTGTTTGATATATTCATATATAACATCTTTACCTAATTTATTGATTTCTTCTGCGTTATCACGATTCTTGAATAAAGCAGGTGTTATTTCATTGACCTTTTTATCAGTAGATTGTGCACTTAAGACAACAGCAACAAGTAATGTAAAACTATTAGTATGATTTAGAGGTATAGGTGGATTAGGATATTTTTCAGCTAATCTATGCATAATTAAATTTGCTCTTTCAGCCTTTTTCATTTTTTATTGGTTTTGAGTTGTGAATGATAATCAACTAGAGATTTCCAATCTCAGTCATCATTATGGAGATTTCCCAAATAGTGGCCTTACTATTAATTCGGTTAACTTAACTCTAAAACATGGAGAACTTCTTGGACTTTTAGGGCCCTCAGGGTGCGGGAAAACAACCTTATTAAGATTAATCGCAGGCTTTGAACGTCCGTATAAAGGAATTATTTCATTAGAAGATAATATTATTTCATCCCCTTCTTATATTTTGCCTCCAGAAAGAAGAGGGATAGGCATGGTATTTCAAGACTATGCACTTTTCCCTCATTTGAATGCTTGGGAAAATATAATATTCGGATTAAAACCATCAGATAATAAATCAAGGGCACACTGGCTAGTTGATTTATTAGACCTTAAGTCGTTTGTAAATCGTTTCCCTCATGAACTTTCTGGAGGTCAAAGGCAGCGACTTGGGCTTGCAAGAGCATTAGCTCCTGGAAATTCTATTGTTGTTTTAGATGAACCTTTCAGCAGCCTAGATGTTGAAGTTAGATATAGATTACGCAATGAATTATCGCGTGTTCTTAGTTCTTGCTCAGCTTCAGCAATACTAGTTACTCATGATCCTCAAGAGGCACTTGGTATTTGTGATCGTGTAGCAGTAATGAGAAATGGAATTATTCATCAATGTGCTTCCCCTATAGAAATTTTAACTAAACCAGAAACACCATTTATTGGTAAATTTGTTTCTCAGAATAATTTAATAAATATACAATTTAAATCTGGTTTGATACAGACCTCTTTCGGGAAGGTTCTAGTGCAAAATCATTTAATTAAGGAAACACCAGAATTACTTATGTTAGATGATAATTCTTTAGAAATCATACCTTCACTTCATGGAAAATGTGTTATTAAAGGAAAAGAATTCTCTAATTCATATTGGATTATGAGAGTTGATTATGAAGGTAGCATCCTAAGGATATCGGCACCTTTAGATTCGACTATTGATATAGGTGATAATTGTGATGTTAAATTTATCTCTGGAAAGTATGGTTATTTATTCCCTGGATGTATTTCTTGCATTCTTAAGTGAAAAATAAATTAAGGTCGAAACATATAAGACCTATTTATCTTCCACAATTACACTTACCTCCTTTCCAATTAGAACATTTTCTTTGCTTGCATTTCTTTTTCTTATTTTGTACGAAGAAACTAAGACTATTTTTCTTTCTTCCTAATAGAACAATCATTTGATGATAATTGTTTTAATACAATTGATAACCTTTATAATCTAGTACGTTTTTAAGGATAGTTGCCAACCTTTTTACTTATTTTGATTTCCTTGTATAATTTGTACAACTAAATATATTTACATATGACTGAAGCTATTTCGAATAGAACTATCGTTAATTCTAGCCCAGCTGGTAGGGCTATAGCTCAACCAATGGAGAAATCTTTGGTTGAGTTGTTATATCTTCATTTGACAGCGGAAAGACATGCGAGTGCTCAATATTTTGCAATGTCGATATGGTTTGCAGAAAGAGATTTGAACGGATTTTCATCTTTTTATCAAAAGGAGTCATTATCTGAGCATCAACATGCAGTAAATTTTTCTAATTATTTAGTCTCTAGAGGTCAAACAGTAGTTTTGCATGATTTAGTAGCTCCAAAACAACAATGGAATTCTATTGAAGAAGTTATAGCAGATTCTTTCCAGCTAGAAGCAGATGTAACTTCTTCAATTCATCAACTTTATGCGACAGCTGAAAGATCTAGTGATACAAGAACAACTGTTTTTCTAGATCCCATAGTAGAGGCTCAGACTAAATCAGAAGATGAGTTTGCACATATACTATCTAGAGTACAATTTGCTAAATCTCAGCCATCTGCACTGTTAATAATTGACGGTGAATTAGCTTAAAAATTTTAATTTATAAGCTAATTCATTTTCTATATTTCAAATAGAGAAGTCTAAAGGACGTTTACATAATTCATATAAGAATAACTTTGCAGTACTAGGAGATAAACTTTTTTGCATTTCACTTGATATATCTACTAATTCAATTCTTCGTGCATTGAGATTATTAATTTCTTCTAAAAGTCTTTTCTTTACTAGGTTGTTCTTGCAAAAGGATAAAGATTCATTTATACGCTTGTATCTATACCTTATAAAATCAATTTCTCTACATAAGCTGGTTATAAGAGAATCAGAAATGGTTATTGCAGTATTCATTTCAAGCAGAAAGTGGAGATTCTTCTATGAATTCTGGAGCTAAACTTAAAGTAGTTTCTCCTGAGGGAGCTAGTAATAAATCTGCTGATCTTAATCGACTAATTAATCTGGTTGAAGTTACTCTTGTTGACCCAATTAGTTCCCCTATTCTTTCGTGAGTTAATCTAAATGGAAGTTGACACCAATCACCACATCTTTTCCCTAAACGATTAACAAGTAATGCAAATAATGCTTGAAGTCTTTGTTCAGCATTCCCTAAATGTCTAATACGTAATAGTTGCAATGTCCATTCATTTACAGAATCAAATCCATTAGCTTCTGTTGATTCAGTATCACTTCTAAAGCAAAGTTGAGTAAGAGCTTCTACACATATACCATCACTACATAAACGATCAGTTCTTAGTTGGTCTCCAGATTGAAGGAATGCAAGTGTCATTCCTTCGGTTTCTTCACAAGGGCAGTAAACCCTTGCAATTCCATCAATAACTTCTAAGCATGAACCTCCTGAACGAGCTGAAGGATCAATTAGAACAGTTTGCCCGACAGACAATCTTACTTTAGGTACAGGTCCATCTGGCAGGAATCTGTAGTTCATTTATTAAACAACTCTTGCTATTGAGAATACTTATCAACATACATTGCAAGAGATCCTTTTTGCAACCGATTCTCAATAGCAAGGAGGTAGTTGAGAGATTTCACAAAAAAAACATAGATAATGTGATTTTTTATACGTCATGGTGTGTTTAATGAGAAAAAATGTTTTTATTAGCGCACAATTATTTATAAGAAAAAAAGCCTCTTTCCTAAAGAGGCTTTTAAGTAAAAGATAGTCCTTTAAAGCAATATCTTTTTATGAATTAACCTGCAGTGATCTTGACATCTTCCATATTGTCAAAGGCTTTTCCAACTCGTTTGAAGTCGAATCCCATTCCTCTAAGCGCATGCCATAGATGACCTTGAAGAAAAAAGAATCCTAAATAAAAGTGAACGTTAGAAAGCCATGCTCTTGCTGTATGGGCATCTGCTGGTAGATCTGCAGTATCTACAAAATAAGGTGCAAATTCAAATTTAAGACTAAGTACCTCACCATAAAGATCTGTTGGGTAAATAGTTGTATTGGTGGCACACCAAAAAGCAGCAACAAATGCGCAATAAGCCACACCAGCTAATGAGTATGAAAGAACTGATTCGGCTGATAGGAGCCCTTTTCCTTTGAACTCGGTGTATTGACCATATTGTCTTGTAGCAATATGGAAAGCACCACCAATTATCAAAAAGAAAGCTAAGAAAGCATGTCCACCCATAATGTCTTCCAAGCTATTGACTGTTAAGAAGTCAGCTTGGTGATTCCAAATCATTCCAAGGTCTAGATTGTAATTAACAGTTCTAGTAACACCTTGAGCAGCATCGTAGATTCCATGAATTCTTGCCCATTCAACAAATTGAATGTTTCCAAGGCCTAGAAATATAAGGTGATGACCAAGAATAAAAGTCAATCTGTCTGGGTCATCCCATTCAAAGTCAAACTTTTTAGCTCTTGAACCTTCAGGATAATTGCCTAGATCTCCTTCATATCTCATTGAGTGTAAAAGGCCACCTGCACCAAGTACACCAGAGAAAATCAAGTGTAAAACAGCTATAACAGTACAACCGTATGGTTCTGTAATAACACCATTTGAGACTCCACCAATGCCAAGACCAGCTAGATGTGGAAGGCAAATAAGGTTTTGATTACCCATCGGTAAAGATGAGTCGTAACGAGCGAGTTCAAAGAGAGTAAAAGCTCCTGCCCAGAACATCATCAAACCTGCATGAGCTGCATGAGCTGCGATGAATTTTCCTGAACGGTTCGTCGTCCCTGAGTTGCCCGCATACCAAGCGTAGGTAACGTTTGGGTTCCCGTAGGTCTGCACGAGAGTAATAAATTAAAAGGCACTATTAAACTATTGGACTGTTTCAGATTTAATAATTACGAATTCACATTGCTTAGTACTATTGTTGTTTTTATACATCCGATTGTATTTATCTGATACTTCTTATGTTTTAAATTTGATAGAATTATGTTAATTCAAGTTAAAAGACAAATATCTAAAAAGAAATGATTCTAGCTTTTATGAATTTTTAAGAGGAATTAACCATGCAAAAGGATTTTTCAATAAATAAAATATTTAAACAAGAACTTAATAAAACTTATTTACCTAGAAAAACTTTGTTAGTTGTCTTAGGTCTGTTAGGAGACTTCGATAGTTTTGAATATGTTCAGTGTTTGTTACCCTATATAAAAAAAATAAAAGATTCTAATATTAATCTTATTGTAGTAGGTATTGGTACTGAGCTATCTAAAAGGAGATTTTGCAAATATACAAAATTACCAGAAGAATATCTAATTGTTGTAGAAAATAATTTATTTCATAAGAGATTAGAGATATCTGGTGGTCTTGAATTGCCAATTAATCCCTTACTAAATCTTATATTAATGTGTTTAGGTGTATTTTCTCCAGGTACTCTATTAGAAGTATTAAGAGGTTATGTTGGGGACAAAAATTCTTCACAAATATTTGATGAAAATGAATATATAAGCTTTCCAAATAATTTTTTATTAAAAACTAGTATGTTTAATCTAATTGGTCGTAAGGGTAAACTTAGACCGTTTGAATTGGCTTCTTTAAGACTATTGAATATGATAGAGGTGCTATCAAAATGGGATATTTATATGTTTGACCATTCGTATCTTACTCAAAGAACTGGAACATTCATAATTGATTCCAAAATGAAATTACTCTATTGTTATAAAAGCAAATCTCTTTTAGGATTTTCCAAGAATATGTCATCTCCTATTGAATTCCTTCAAGACTTTATTTAGTTTAACTATATTTACAAAATTATGAAAATATGTACAAGATGTGGTTCTAATAAACTTATTGCAGATAGGGCATTGGGAGGCAGACTTATTTGTACGATATGCGGTTGTTCTTCTATTTCAAATAGTAATATTATAAATTCACATAATTTTACTAAGTTTTATTTTAAGAAGCAACCATTTATTTTAATAGTTATTTTGGCTATTATTATCATTATATTAATTTGAAAATTCTTTTGAGGGGGATATTCGCCAGAATCCATTTAAGAAATCTACATTAAGGTCATATTCATATAAATAACTAAGGTTCTTTGAAGTTAATATCTTATTTGGGTCACCATCTGCAATTATTTTTCCTTTTTTAATCAAAATAACTCTTTCTGTTTCTAGTATTATATTTTGAATATTATTAGTTACATATAACAATGTAATACCATCTTTAACTAATTTACTTAGACTATCTAGAAGTTCATATGTACATTTTATATCTAACATACTAGTAGGCTCGTCAAGTATTAATACCTTAGGTTTGTTTACAATTGCTCTAGCAATTAATACTCTTCTTTTTTGGCCATCGGATAAATCTGAATAATAATCACTAATACCATTAAGATTCATTTTACATAACAAATTATTTAATGCTTTTATATGAGCAGCTGTTATAAGTTTATAGTTGACTAGTCCATATGTACCCTGGAACCCGGAAAGAATAACATCTTTTACTAGAGTAGTATTTTTAATTCTAGAATCTATCTCTGTTATTAAAAATCCAATGTGAGTACGTAATTTCCATATATTTATATTATCTTCTCCAAATATTTTAATATGTGAATCTATTTGATATTTAGGATAAATGTGTTTAGTAATAGTTCTTATAAGTGTAGATTTCCCAGAACCATTGGGTCCAATAATAACTGTATTTTGTTTTATTGATAAGTTGAATGTTATTTGGTCAAGTATCTTTTTGTTTTTAAAATAAAGAACTAAATTTTTTACATTCAGCCATTCATTTTCTATCAAATCCTACTACTCCACATTGTAAAGAGTTGCCAACTAGAAAATAAAAATATAAAAAGATAGAGCCAGTTTAACCATGGAGGTCTTTGATAATTATTCATTATAGTATTAATAATAATAGTCCAATTGGTATAAGCATTCTAATTAATAGATTGATTTTTATACTCTGAGTATTTTTCTTTTGAAGCTTATTATTAGCAGGCGGATAAAGCATTGCTATATCTTGATGAACTGAATTAGTATCTGAGTTTATTGGGTGTATTTCCCATGGATTATCCTTGATATTTGAACTTTTAAACCAATCCCAATAATATTGAACCATTTTATCTTCTCCAAGTAATTTAACATTATCTTTTTCTACGTAACCCATTTGGTTATTAAATGTTTGAGTTCTCAAAATCATATAATCTTCGGTAAAAACTTTATAAAAAACTCTATGTTGTAATTTTCTAAATAATAGTAGCTCTGTAATTAATTTATTCTTCATAAATTTCCTATAATGTCTTACAATTACTCGTGCTTGATTTTTAGAAAGAGGGATATGATCCAATACTTGTATATACCTAGCTTCTTTTGGCTCACCTTTATATATAACTATTCTTCCAGGTGGTAAGAATTTTATTCTTATAAATTCTCCTTTAGTTTTATCTTTATATTTATATTTACTTTCTATTTGGTCTCTCTCTTTTGTTATTTCTTGATTAAAGCTTGTAATAACTTTTCTATTAACTTCATTATCAGGTATTGTTTCTCCATGTACCCAGAATAGATGGAGTATGTCTAAGTGATTTTCTATAATTCTTGCCCAATCACATTTAAAATCAACAACAACTTCTTCAAAAGCATATTCGTCAATATTAAAGCCATAGTTATTTATGAACCTTGTATATAAAGGATCAGTAACTTCAAAGTCATTTAAATTAGTTTTTGCTTTTCCTGTATAATAAATATATATGTAATCACCTACCTCTTTACAAATGTATTGGAAGAGATGAATCTTTGAAGCATAATTATCATAGTTATCATCTACTATATGGTTACAGGTTATCCTACTTAGGTTTGTACATTCACCTTTTGAAGAAAATCTTGCACCGTGGTAAGGACATACTAATTCTCCATCTATTACTTCTCCTCCTATAAATGATGCTCCTCTATGGGGACAAAGATCTTTGATACATCTCAAGTTGTTTTCTTTATCCTTGTATATAACAAGGGGTTCATTGAACATTGTGAAAAAATATGGCTTGTTATCTTTGAGTTCTCTGGTACTACAGACTGCATACCACCCAAGTAAACCATTTTTTAGTTGATTAGAAGGTTTTTGAGATGTGCTTACTAACTTCTCATGATTATTTCGTTCCAACAAATTATTATTAGTGGACGAATCATTATCCAAATTTAACTTCTTAAATTGTGCAACTCCTTCATCGTTCATAGCTTGCTGTCTTTTAAAGCAATAAGTTTTATGCTTTAAGCAAATTTGATACTACCTTATTAGGATTGAAAAGATCGTTCAAAGTCCTTGAATTTATAGGTTCTGTTAAGTGAATAAACAATTAAATAAAAAAATAATAGTTTATTGTTTCAAAATATGATAAATATTCTTTAAGTTGCTATTGTATGATACCTATTTTTCAAATGTATTTTCTAAATATTGAGTAGCTTCTTCAAGATCATTGCAGAATTTACAAGTTCCTAGGTAGCAACCTAAATACCTAAGGAATGAACTTTTCCCTCCACTTAATTCATATTTATGAACAGTCCCACCTTGGCGGGTTGTGTGAACTAGTTCTGGAAGTGAAGGCATTTGTTAATTTTATTTCTTAAAAAATGCTTTACATGGCTGCAAAAGCAATGAGTATTTCTTACTATATTTTTTATTTTATTCTATTCTCCTTATTATAAAAGTACTATTTTAAGGCAGTAAAATAAAAATTTTGCCAAGTGATTTTGTGATTATTCTTTTATTATTATATGAATCATAATATATTTTCTGGTTTAATTCTTGATTACTATTTCTTACATAGCCTTGCTAAGGCCGATGTCTATTGTGAATGATCTTGTTAAGTATTTTTCTTTTACCAGTTAATTGATTAAATATTATTAGAGGAAAACTATAAATATAATAAGTTAATAATCAATGTATGAAAGGGATTATCAGATAACTATAATATGTATTAGGAGATTATTTTATTATTCATAATAATACTTATACTTCCAAATAGATTTAATTAGTAATGCAAAATATGTTTTGGTACTTATTGTAGTTATTACTTCTTCTGATTCACTCTTTACCTAGATACTTCCTTCTAATAATATTAGATTGTTAGTCAGCTTAGGCTTTAGTGTTAAAACTAATAATTTGTATACTTAATATTTGCTCTTAGATTGGATATCGCCTCTTGTGCACTTCTCATAAGTTAATTTTATCTATTTAACTCGATGAATAATCTTTTTTGACCAATGCCTTTTTTTTTGGCCTGATATTTTATTTTTTTTTTATATTTATGGCTAATGCCCTTAAAAGTGATTTTGCTTCTCGAGGTTATTAGCTCTGTACTGAAAAAGCTTAAAAGCTTGTTTCTGGTTAGGATCCCTCCAATATCCTTTTTAATTTCATCCTCAAAAATAAAGACATGGCTCTGATTCATAATTGTCATAAGCTTTAAATTAATTCGTTAAGCTATCCACTTTTTTTATTTAGTTTTCATTCATTAATTAAGCTAAATAGGAGCGATTGAAAACATTTTCAATAAGCCATGTAAATTTTCTGGCTATCTCTCGCAACTTTTGTATATCTTGGATCCGTATTTTATTACCAATCACACGTGCAGACCTACGGAGACCCCAACGTTTCCTATGCATGGTATGCGGCGAATGCTGGAGCTGTTACTAACAAATCCGGTAGATTCATTTCCTCGCATATTGCGCATACGGGCCTCATTTGCTTCGGAGCTGGTGCAAACACCCTTTTTGAATTAGCTCGTTACAACCCTGATTTGCCCATGGGCTCTCAAGGGCTTGTTGTACTTCCTCACCTAGCTGGAATTGGTTTAGGTGGGATATCTAATGGTGTATTCACTGATACCTATCAGTTGTTAGTTGTTGCCATACTTCATCTGATCCTTTCAGGTGTATATGGCGGTGGCGGAATGCTTCATGCCTTTAGATATGAGGAAAAACTAGAAAGTTATCCTGCTACATCAAGAGCGAATAAGTTCAAGTTTGACTGGAATGATCCAGACAGACTTACTTTCATCCTTGGCCATCATCTTTTATTCCTAGCTGCAGGAAACATTCAATTCGTTGAATGGGCTAAGTGGCATGGAATTTATGACTCAGCAGCTGGTGTAGTTCGCCAAGTTGAGTACAACCTTGATCTTGGAATGATCTGGAACCATCAATTTGATTTCCTTTCTATTAGTAGTTTGGAAGACATTATGGGTGGACATGCTTTCTTAGCATTCTTTATGAGTGCTGGTGGTATTTTCCATATTCTCACCAAGAATTATGGTGAATACAATTCATTTAAAGGAGCAGATCTCCTTTCTGCAGAATTTGTTCTATCCACATCCCTAGCTGGAGCTGCATACACAGCTTTTGTTGCAGCCCTATGGTGTGCAAGCAATACAACTATCTACCCAGTAGATCTTTATGGTGATGTTCTTCAGTTCAAGTTGGGGGTAGCTCCATATTGGGTTGATACAGATACATCACTTGCAGCTGATGCCCACACAGGACGTGCATGGTTGACCAATGTTCACTTCTACATTGGTTTTGTATATCTTCAGGGACACTTCTGGCATGGTCTAAGAGCTTTAGGCTTTGACTTCAGAAGTATTGGCAAGTTGTTTGACAACCTTGAAACATCTCAAATTAAATTGGATTAATAATCTATAGATTATTTTTCTATCTGATTTGTGATAAAAAGCCCTGCTTTATAGCAGGGCTTTTTAATGCAATGAATTAAAAGAGTTTATTGATTGCTTGAGGTAACTTTTTATATCTGGAGTTTAATAAGGAATTTAGTTATACTCATTTCATTGATATCAATTTGCTTATTATCCTAAAGAAGGTAATTATTGTATCTGATTTCTTTCATCTAGATTTTTCCAATAGATTGTCATTAATAGGAGGCCTTGATTTTTTTGTCAAATAAAGTATTCCCTACTGAAGAATTTGAAAGCCTATTCCTTAAAGAAAATGGAAATTGGTGGTTCCTCTCAAGAAATTCTATTCTTATATGGGTTTTACGTAACAAAGTAAATAAGTTTTCTAATTATTTAGAAGTAGGATGTGGAACAGGGTTTGTTCTAAAGGCTTTAGCAAATGAATTTCCGGAAGTAAGTCTTAATGCTAGTGAATACTATGAGGAGGGTTTAGTGTATGCAAGGAGAAGGGTCCCTTCATGTAATTTTAAATGTATAGATGCAACAATAATGAGTGAAGAAAATACTTACGATTGTATAGGAACATTTGATGTATTAGAGCATATAGAAAATGATCAAAAAGTAGTTTCTAATTTATATAAAGCATTAAAACCTAATGGATCCTTACTTATATCTGTGCCCCAGCATAACTGGCTATGGTCTCATACAGATGAATTTTCAAACCATTGCCGAAGATATTCTAAAAGAGGTTTACTTAACTTACTTAAGTCAAAAGGTTTTGAGGTTATATATTCAACTTCATTTGTAAGTCTATTACTACCAGTTATGTTCTTACAAAGGCGGCTTATAAATAACAATCCAAGAAATTATGATTCTAAGGCAGAGTTAGGTATAGATCCTAATCTTAATTTGGCATTATATTTTTTGATGAAAGTAGAAATATTCATTTTAAAACTAGGTTTTATATTTCCATTAGGAGGTTCATTGCTTGTTTTAGTAAAGAAAGGGATAGAGAATACTAATGAAATAAAATGAATTCTATCTAATTATCAACTTGAATCTCATGCCAAGCCTTAGGCTTTATTTTGCAAAGTAAAATGAAATTCTTAATTCACGTCAATAAATTAAATAAAACATTTAAGAATCTTGTTGCATTATCATTTGGGATCTTTATTTCAATAATTACAGCTGAAACTATAGCTAGACTTTTGCCAGCTTCTGACTCTACTTCAATTGTATTCCCAATTCAATGCCCAGAGAATTCAATAATTAATATTAAATGTTTTCATCGCAGAAAACCTTTTTCTAAATTGAGGTATATAAAAGGAGCATTTCCTCCATTTCCTATTGATGTAATTAAGAATGTAAATGATATAGGGCAATTTTCTGATATAGATTTTAGTCAATATTCTAAAAATAATATCAATAGCATACCAATTATTTCTATAGGAGATTCTTTTGTAGAAGCTAAACAAGTAAGAAATGATGAATCTTTTCATGGGATATTAACCCATAGTAAAATTTATCAAAATAAAACTAAAAGGAAATTAAATATTGTCTCAACATCTATAGGAGCAATGGGATATTCTTTTCCTCATTATGTTAAGGCCCTTGAATTTGCTTCAAACAAAGCAATGATTCAGGATTCTTATGTAATAATTACTATTATTTCGAATGATTTTGAAACGTCTTTTAAAGAATATAGTTCTATTGCTGCAAAAGGATACTTCTTTTTCAAACTCGATTCTAATAATATTATTTTTGATCCTTATTTAGAAAATTTTAGAGCTATATTTAAAAGATTTATTGTAAATAACTTTGCATTATCTAGATATATAATTATAAACTTAGAAGCAGCAGGAATATTTTATAGCAAACCTTTATGTTTCTTATGGGATGCTTGTGTAGAAGGTAAAATAGCAGCTAATATTATAGATTCTGAAATTGATACTGATCATCAACGTTATATAGATGGATACCATTCGTCTGATTTGCTTATTTATAATATTGAACGTTTAAGGAAATCTTCATTAGAAAGAAAAAAAACAATTTTTATTTTTGATGCTGATCGGCAGAATATATATGACGAAAGAATACCTAAAAGTAGTTATTTTGAAATGCAACGTAACTATCTAATGAATAAACTCAAAAGCAAAGGTTTTAGTATAATTGATTTGGATAATGATTTTAGAAGGGTATTTAAGACTACAAATCATAAGTTTGAATTTATTAATGATGGACATTGGAATCCTTATGCTCATAAAGTAGTTTCTGAATCTATTATTAAAGCTATTACTAAAATAGAAAATAGTATCAACAAATAATTAATTAGATTAGCTTGCACAATATACACTTATAATTTATATTGTTAAAGATTTTATTTTACAAAAATCAGTAAAAAACTGTATAACGCTAGTATATGTATACTAATTCTTTAGCAAAAGATCATTTTTTCTATTATGTAAATGGGAAGAAAGTAATAAGAAGTTTTCAAGGACAGATTCTTTCTGATCCTAAAAATGAGATCCTGTTACTTTCAGACCATAATATATTAGAGCATCATAAAAATAATAATAGGGGTTATTTTGTTTCTAGATTTTTAGATAACACACAATTTATTAATCTTAGAAAATCTGTATATGATTATATTGGTAAAGTTTTTGAAATTAATTTATCTTCAGATAACGTAGATGATATGTTCCAGAAAATGGAAGATACTTTCTTTTACAAGAGAGTAAGGAAGCTATATAATACTGGAATAGGTTTTGATGAATTACCTTTTAAAGTAACCGATTTAGAACATTGGGTCTCTAATAATCTTGGAAAGAATTTACAGCTTCAACATATAAATCACGTACCAGCCTTGTTAATTAGAATTATTAGGCCCGCAGCTAATGATTTTAATCCACCTCATAGAGACGTTTATATATCACATTTAAGAAATGCTATTAATAGCTTCATGCCAATTTATGGGGTTAATAATGATAGTTCTCTTTCGTTAATAGAAGAAAGTCATTTCTGGAATGAAAATTCGATTATAAGAACTCTTTTAAACCCTATTATTGACAAGAAGAAATTTTCAGTACCAGCTATTCTTTCAAAAGCTTCTAAAGAGCCATTAAATCTTATTAGACCAATAGTAGATTATGGAGAAATTATGATTTTCTCACCATATTTAATTCATGGTGGAGCTATTAATTTAAGTAAACACACAAGGATTAGTCTAGAATTTAGATTCTTGTAAGTTTGATTTCTTACATCATCTTTAGAGTATTTTAAAAATAACTTCCCAACCTCCACAAAAAGGCCATTTAATGCCGAAAATATATGTTGGCATCTTAAGTATTGCCGATAGTATATACGTTATGAATTGTTTACTTGGACTAGCATTAATAAAACTTGTTCTAGACATAACTATTTTGTAATTTCTATTAATCAGCTTACGCAATACTTTCCCTTCATAGAAATCTCCGCCCATGTCATATAAGTGAATAGGATATAAAGTATCAATTTTTATCTTTATTCTCTTTAATAATGCCGCTAAGGGAATTATCCATGGAGTTCTCATGTAAATTATGCCATCACGATTTATTTTTGATATTATTATAAAAAGATCATTAATTGGATCGGTTACATGTTCCAAGATTGAAGATGCTATACAAATGTCAAAGGTAGCTAATTCTGGCAGATCACTTAAAGTTCTATATGATTTAGTTTTTATTCCTATTATATTTTTTTTTAACTCTGGTTTACTGTAATCACAAATATTTAGCTCAAATTGAATATTCCCTAAAAGCTTTCTAAGTTTTTTTAAAATTTCTATTGAGAGTTGTCCAGTGCCTCCACCAAAATCAAGAACATGTATTACTTTTGTATTTAATAGCCTATCTCTATTATTTAATTGTCGATATAGATTTTTAGCAATATGCGATGCTGCATGCCCAAGTCTATCTCCTACATTAACTTCTGTTTTTGAAAGTAAGTTCTGCTTTTCGTTATAAAGATTTTCTATGAATGCTTTTTTAGGTAAACATGAGCATTGTGTAATTCTGCAATCTGTGCATCTCGTAAAGTAAATATTAGGGTTTGATTGAACTTCAAGAGCTCTCTCCAATTTATATGATCCACATATTCTGCAGGATTTTATTTCAGCTTCACTAACGTCATTGGTCCTTAAATTAATCCCTTTTATCCCAGGATCAGCAACATTTATTTTATTCATACAAATAATTTACTTATCCTCTACTATTATATATATATATATATAAGACTAACTAAAAAGATCTCTACCTAGAGTGACTAGTATAACTAGATAGCCCTTGGTCTGAAGAGGCATAATAACTCTAGATTGCCTAGGTATGTTTTTTATTGGTATTGAATAAATTAGAAGAAAAGTTGTATTTAGATGCTAGAGGGATTTATTTTAATTAATATTTTTAGCTGACATTAAAAAAAGCCAGTCAAAGACTGGCTTTTATGTTGGTGGCGGGGGGGAGATTTGAACTCCCGACCTTCGGGTTATGAGCCCGACGAGCTACCAGACTGCTCTACCCCGCGATGCTCTATAAGCATACATGTGAATGTACCAATTGCTTATATAAAAGATTTAGTTTTCTTGAAATTTTAGTTGACCCTCCACTTCAAGTTCTAATCCTGGTTTTATTTTTAAGACCTGATCTTCTAGTTCCTGAAGGCTTATTGGAGTCATCCATTCTAATTGCTTTAACAAATGAAGAGCTACAGCTTGCTTGGCTCTTTTAGAACCATCTTGAACCTTTATAGCAATTCCCATTCCATCACCTAGTTTGCTTATGCATTGAATTCCTTCAGAACCTCCCTTGCATAACAATTGTCCATGAGCTCTTTTTATTACTTCTGTATCAAATTTACCTATGCCAGCAATTAGTTCAGGTTGTCTTATCATTGCTCGATTAATTTGTTCTAATTCGCTATGTGTTGAATCTCCTAAATGTGCATAAAGTAACGCCATTTGATCAAGTTGCATTTTTAGTGTAGGTGCACCGCAATCATCTTTGGCTGAGATGAGTTCTTCACGCGGTATTCCAATTAGTTCTGAAACTCTTCTATTAATTTCAATTTGAAGAGGATGATTAATATCTAAATAATTATTTAATGGCCAATTCATTTTTTTACAGGTTGCTAAAAATGCAGCATGTTTTCCAGAACAATTATGTTCAAGTCTATTATTTTTTCCTTCTGGTATTGGGCATTGAAGTTGAGAAGCTTCAATTTTTGAATACCATAAAATTTTAAATGATTGCCGAGCATGATTTGTTGTTCCAGCATGGGAACTACATGCTATTGCAAGTGTTTTTTCATCTAATAATGAATTTTTATAAGCACCTGAACTTACAAAAGGAATAGCTTGGAATGGTTTTAATGCAGATCTTATAAATGTTGTGTATTTTGGATCTCCAGCTTTCATTAATATCCGGCCTTTTTTGTCACATATAACAGCATTAACTATATGAACAGACTCTATAGATGAGTTTCTCTTAAGATAAACTCTTAAGTAATTCCTATTCATATTATCTAAGTTCATATTTTTATTAATGTTCATTAATTTAGTTGAATTTGTATACTATTAGAGAGGATGAAAATATAAAGATTAACGTTAGCACAAAGAGTGATCTTTTTAACGTTGTTAATATTGGCATTAGGTCATTATTTGCAACTAGTTTATCTCTATTCTGCCAAATAATGGGTTTTTTCCAACTTTGACCATCATGCCAATCTGTTTCTTCATAGTTAATAGCTTCAGATTTAAGCCTTTTGTAAACATAACTCCATCCAAGTAATTGTCTTATTAATAAGATGAAAGGTATAAGGAGACTAGATAAAAAAGAAATGATTAAATAATTAAACAGATCATTTTTTAGAGAATAGCTACCACTAATTATGATTAGAAATATTGGTAGAAATAATAACCAAGTTATAAATAACCTTATATTAAGTTGAATAGACCCTTTTAATGGCCAAGAAAAAAAAATTGATTTAGATAATTCAATGAATTCCTGTAATGGTATTTGTTTTATAGGAACAGGACTGTAATTTGATTGTTTCAAGGTTATTTGATCAATACTGTTCTGAATAATTATGGGTTATTCCATTGCTCCAAAAGGCTTCTAGTTCATAGTACTTTCTTTCCTTAGGTTGAAATATATTAATTATTATGTCTCCATAATCAAGCAAAGCCCACTTTGCTTCGATAACACCTTCTTTTCTTAAAGGTAATAAGTTTGCATCTTCATTTAATTTAATTTCAATTGCTTTAACTATTGATCTTACTTGAACGTCTGATAAACCTTCGCTAATCATAATCCAATCAGCAAGGCTTGAAACCTTTTCAATTTGAATCAACTTAATATTCGAAGCTTTAAGATTATCTGCTGCTTCTGCAGCAATCTTAATTAACCTTTTACTATCCATATACATTTTCACTCGTTATTGATTGACTAGAGCCTTCCTGTGACGCCATTTCTGCTCTTGCTCTTTCTGCACTTTTCCTAAGTGCCTCTAGCCTATCTTCGTAAAATGATCTTTTTTTCTTTTTACGTGTTTTTTCGATTAAATCTTTAAGTGCTCCCCCAAGACTTTTATAAGCATTAGGAACACTATATCCAAACCTACATGCCAGATCAATTGCTCTTTCGTCAGCCGAAATGGCATCTTGTATTCTCTTTTCTGAATTGTTTTTTAAATAAAGTCTGTAACCTGCAAAACCAGAAAGTCCTAAAGCCATTAAAAGTAATAAACCATCTTGAACCCATAATTCTCCAATTGCACCACCAAGACCAATAGCTAGAGCTGCCATCTCCCAGCCATCTCTTGGAATTGTATCGTTTTGAATTCTTCCAACTTCATGCCAGAAAAGTAAATTTCTATGATCAAGTGCAAATGTTTCCCATTGTTCTATATCTATTTGTATTTCAACTTCATCTCTTCCAATCTCTTCCAAGTCGATAAGAGGAGGATCTATAGCTGCTGCAGGTTCTACGAAAACCCAGCTTTGATTTTCAGGTGGAAGTAGTCCTTTTAAACGCTGTAGCTCGCTCATGGTTTAGCTTCTCAATCCAAACAACTTAGCTATTATTTGTATGTTAGTAGCGACTTGGTTAGCTGACTCTTATCAGCTTGAATAGAAGCTACATGAAAATCAGAGCAAATTATTAAAAACAATGCCACGGCGTAAAGATATACGTCGCATATTAATTCTTGGTTCAGGTCCAATTGTTATTGGCCAGGCCTGTGAATTCGACTATTCAGGTACTCAAGCCTGCAAAGCCCTCAAGAATGAGGGATATGAAGTTATTCTTGTTAATTCAAATCCTGCCTCGATCATGACAGATCCTGAAATGGCAGACAGGACATATATAGAACCTTTAACCACAGAGGTCATAACAAAAATCATTGAATTAGAGAGGCCTGATGCTCTTTTGCCAACTATGGGAGGACAAACGGCTCTTAACGCAGCAGTAGATTTATCTGAATCTGGAAATTTGAAAAAGTTTGGAGTTGAACTAATAGGAGCAGATTTAATTTCAATTAAAAAGGCTGAAGATCGTCAATTGTTTAAAAGTAGTATGGAAAAAATAGGAGTAAATGTATGTCCATCTGGAATAGCTTGTGATATTGAGGAGGCTAAGATTGTTGGTTCTAATATACATTCTTTTCCTAGAATAATTAGACCTGCTTTTACCTTAGGTGGTACTGGAGGTGGTATTGCTTATAATGAAGAGGAGTTTATAGAGATCTGTAAATCAGGTATAGAATCTAGTCCAGTATCTCAAATACTTATAGAAAAGTCTTTATTGGGATGGAAGGAATTTGAATTAGAAGTAATGAGAGATATATCAGATAATGTAGTTATTGTATGTAGTATAGAGAATTTTGATCCAATGGGGGTAC
The DNA here is from genome assembly GCF_027359415.1 of Prochlorococcus marinus str. MIT 0918. NCBI lineage: Bacteria > Bacillati > Cyanobacteriota > Cyanophyceae > Synechococcales > Prochlorococcaceae > Prochlorococcus > Prochlorococcus marinus. The sequence goes on along the minus strand of NZ_CP114780.1, from coordinate 415,225 downwards.
ATACTGGTGATTCTATAACTGTTGCTCCAGCGCAAACATTAACTGATAAAGAATATCAAAGGTTAAGAGATCAATCTATTAAAATTATTAGAGAAATAGGTGTTGCAACTGGTGGTAGTAATATTCAATTTGCTATTAACCCTATTGATGGTGAAGTAATCGTTATTGAAATGAATCCGAGGGTTTCAAGATCTTCAGCATTAGCAAGTAAAGCGACAGGATTTCCGATTGCAAAAATCGCAGCACTTTTGGCTGTTGGTTATAGATTAGATGAGATAACTAATGATATAACAACAAAAACTCCTTCATGTTTTGAGCCAACAATTGATTATATCGTTACTAAAATCCCTCGTTTTGCGTTTGAAAAATTTAATGGATCTCCTGCAATTTTAAATACATCCATGAAATCTGTTGGTGAAGTGATGGCTATAGGTAGATGTTTTGAGGAGTCTTTTCAAAAAGCTTTGCGATCATTAGAAACTGGTTTATCAGGTTGGTCATTTGATGAAAATAATCTTCCTTTTGGCTTAAGTGAAATTGATAGATTCTTAAGAGTTCCTTCGCCAGATAGAATAATAGCAATTAAATTAGCAATGTTAAATGGTAAATCTGATGATTATATAAATTCTCTATCGCACATTGACCTTTGGTTCCTATCAAAATTAAGAAATATAGTTAACGCAGAAACAAGGCTAAAAAAACTTAACAATATTAGTAATTTAGACCCCAAATTTTTATTTGAGCTTAAGCAATTAGGATTTTCAGATATTCAAATAGGAGATTCTTTTAGTATTAGTGAATATGATATTAGGTCTATAAGAAAGAAATATAATATAATACCTACTTATAAAACTGTAGATACATGTGCAGCAGAGTTTGAGTCAAGTACACCCTATCATTACTCTACATATGAAAAGCCTTTTTATCTAATTAATTCTGATGGAACTACCATAGAAAAAAAACAATTGTCAGAAATTAATAAATTTAAAAATAAGAAAATACTGATTCTAGGAGGTGGTCCTAATAGAATAGGTCAGGGAATCGAATTTGATTATTGTTGTTGTCATGCTTCATTTCAATTACAGAAAGAAGGCTTCAATACAATAATGCTTAATAGTAATCCAGAAACTGTTTCAACTGATTATGACACTAGTGATTGTCTTTATTTTGAACCTTTAACTTTAGAAGATGTCTTGAATGTTATTGAGCAAGAAAGACCAGATGGCGTAATAATTCAGTTTGGAGGACAAACACCTCTAAAACTTTCTATTCCTATCTTTAAATGGTTACAATCTGAAGACGGGAAAAAATCAGGCGCAAAAATACTTGGAACATCTCCTACTTCAATAGATACAGCAGAAGATAGAGAACAATTTGATCAGATATTAAATCAATTAAAGATCCGACAACCTAAAAATGGAATTGCTAGATCATCATTTGAAGCAGAACAAGTTGCGAAAAAGATTTCATACCCTTTAGTTGTTAGACCCTCTTATGTTCTTGGTGGTAGAGCAATGGAAATAGTTTATGAGAAGAATGAATTACAAACATATATGAAACAGGCCGTTAAGGTTGAACCTGATCACCCAGTGTTGATAGATCAATATTTAGAAAATGCTATTGAGGTAGATGTAGATGCTTTATCAGATTCTACTGGTAATGTTGTTATTGCTGGCCTTATGGAACATATAGAACCAGCTGGAGTTCATTCTGGAGATTCAGCTTGTTGCTTGCCATCAGTATCACTTTCTCAAAGTTCTATTGAAATTATAAAACAATGGACAAAATCTATATCTAATTCATTAAATGTAACTGGATTAATAAACCTTCAGTTTGCTGTTCAAAAAGATATTTTGGGTATAGAAAAAGTATTTATTATTGAGGCTAATCCAAGAGCCTCAAGGACAGTTCCTTTTGTTTCTAAGGCAACTGGATTACCTATAGCAAGATTAGCTACAAGTCTTCTTATAGGAAAAACATTAAGTGAACTAGGGATACACAATGAACCAGTTCCTCCACTGCAAACCATAAAAGAAGCTGTATTGCCTTTTAGAAAGTTTCCTGGATCTGACAGTGTTTTAGGTCCTGAGATGAGATCCACTGGTGAAGTTATGTCCTCAGCAAATAATTTTGGTATGGCATACGCAAAGTCAGAAATTTCAGCAGGAGAGGCTCTCCCAACTAAGGGAATAGTATTTTTATCTGCTAATGATAGGGATAAGTCAGGTTTGATTCCTATTGCGCAAGGCCTTGTTGATTTGGGGTTTTCATTGAGAGCTACATCTGGTACTGCAGAATTTATATCAAAAGCAGGTATTGAAGTTTTAAAAGTGTTAAAAGTCCATGAAGGTAGACCTAACATTGAGGATCAGATTAGGTCTGGTCATATTCAGCTGATTATTAATACACCTATTGGTAGGCAAGCCATTCATGATGATAAATATTTACGAAGGGCTGCGCTTGATTACTCAGTTCCAACTCTTACTACTTTAGCTGGTGCTAGAGCTGCGGTAGAGGGTATTTATGCACTACAAAATGAGGATATATCTGTGAATGCATTGCAAGATATCCACAAATAGTAAGTTAATTGATTAGAAAAATTAATTCACTTTTCTTCTAAGGATTTAATATTTCTCAGACTTTCACTAAGTTGTTTAGCCATAGATTGCCTGCCAACTGCCAATACTTTAAGTGTATCTTCATATAGCCTTAGTTGATTATCTGCTACTTGAAGCCCTTTTAGAATTTCCTTTGTTTCATCTGGTAATTCTTTTACATTATAGCGTTTACCATCAAATGTAAGTATCGGGTCTGATTGTTCTTTATAAGGGATAGCCATTTAAATTAGATATTTTTATTATTATATAGTAGTAAATTTATTAATTAATAATAATTACATTAGTTAATTTAATTGTCTTTTATCTCTAATAAATTGTTTTTCACATAGATCTCTATATTTTCCATCACTTTTCATTAGATCATCATGCTTGCCTATCTCTTTAACTGTACCTTCTTCAAGAAGAATAATTTTATCTGCTTCTTGGGTCGTAGATAATCTGTGCGCTATTACCAAAACTGTTCTGTTTTTCATTGCTTGAGATAATCCCATTTGAACAGATCTCTCAGCTTCTGCATCAAGTGCACTAGTGGCTTCATCTAATAACAATATCGATGGATTACCTAGAACAGCTCTTGCGATAGAAATTCTTTGTAATTGTCCACCTGATAAATTAGTGCCTCTTTCTTCTATATAAGTATTATATTTATTAGGAAAGTTCATTATGAATTCATGAGCATTAGCTATTTTAGCTGCTTCAATAACATCCTCAAGTGTATACTTTCTTCCAAACCTAATGCTTTCTATAATTGAGCCTGAAAGAATGTTAACTTTTTGAGGAACAATAGCCATTCTCTTCCTTATTTCTTTAGTATTAGTAATTGATATATTGTTGCCATCAATATAAATCTCACCTTTCTGAGGACTGATGAACTTTAACAGTAGAGAAAATATTGTGCTTTTACCAGCGCCTGAGGGGCCTACTAAGGCTACCATTTCTCCTGGATTAATATTTATGGATATGCTATTAATTACTTGCTTGTTATTTACATAAGAGAAAGATACATTATTAAAATGTATTCTTCCATGATCTCTTGATATTTTATTAGGAATATTATTAATCTCTGGTTCTATAGGCTCATTCTCAATTTCTCGTAGTCTTTTAAGTGATGCTTGCCCTTGTTGAAGTTCATTAAAATTTGTAGTTAAATGGCTAATAGGATCAATTAACATTAATAAAGCTGCAAAGAAACTACTAAACTCTTGTCCATTAATTGCACCTGTTTGAATTCTTAAGGCACCTATAGCTAGAACTATTAATATGCCTAGAGCTTCTATAAATCCAATTACAGGATGTTGCAAAGCTATTTGTTTTAACGATTTATATTTTGCATATCTATGGAGTTCTACTTCATCGTTAAATCTTTTCTGTAACCATTTCTCTGATCCAAAGGCTCTTATAAGAGGTAATATTTGTATAGATTCAGAAAGTAAACTTGCAAGATTGCTTATTTGTTTCTGACTTCTTTCTGTTGTTAATAACACTTGCTCTCCAAATTTACCAACTAATAATGAAATTATTGGTGCTAATAGAATAGTTGCCAGTGATAGATTTATATCTAGAAAGAACATATAACCTATAACAGCTATCAATTGAAATGTACATGGTAGGGTGTCTTGGATTGTTTTATATATAACCTCACCTACTCTATCTGCATCTTCTGTTAATCTATATGTTATATCTCCTGTAGAAAGTTTTTCTATTGATTCTATTTTTATTTTTTGTAACTTGTTAAATATATTTTGTCTCAATTCCTGACTTATTTTTAGGGCTGGTTTGGCCAAAATAGTATCTTGAAGGTATTGAGATGATTTTTGAATTAAAAAAACTAGTAGAGATTGGACTATTATTTTTATTACTGTTTCTAAATCACCTTCTCCTATTGCTGGAATGAGTTTTCCTGCCAACCAAGCTAGTAGGGGCCAACATGCTACATAGATAATCATAAAAATCCCCCCTAAAAATATTTGATGCGAATAGGGGGATAAAAGTGGCACTAACCTTTTGAAGCTAAATTCTGAACTTGAAATCATTTTTTTGACTGTCTTTTTTTATGAAATTGGATCAATTTTTAAAATGGATTGGAGTTGCTGGATCTGGAGGTCAGGCAAAACACCTTATTAGTGGTGGACATGTAGCAGTAAATGGTTTCATAGAGACTAGACGCGGCAGACAATTACGTCAGGGTGATCTTGTCTCTTTGGCTAACAATGAGTACATCTTTTCAAATAATCAACCCCTAGGCCGTAAGTTAGATAATAGCGATTAATTACGAGGGACTAAGAGTGCGTAAAACAGTTATTGCTGGTAATTGGAAGATGCACATGACATGTGCTTCAGCAGTTGAATATATGACTAAGTTTTTACCTTTAGCTAAGGAATTTCCCTCAGATCGTGATGTTGTAATAGCACCCCCATTTACTGCAATTTCTACCTTAAGTTCTCTTTTAAAAGAAACAGATGTCTTTATATCAAGTCAGAATGTTCATTGGGAGGATCAAGGTGCTTTTACAGCAGAAATCTCACCACAAATGCTATTAGAGCATGAAGTACGCTACGCAATAGTTGGTCATAGTGAACCAAGAAAATATTTTAGTGAAAGTGATGAACAAATTAATCTTCGCGCTAGGTCAGCACAGTCAAATGGTTTAATACCTATCGTTTGTGTAGGAGAAAGTATTGAACAGAGAGAACGAGGTGAAGCTGAGCGTGTAATTAGGCGTCAAGTTGAACAAGGCCTAGAACAATTAGATGCTAATAATCTTGTAATTGCATATGAACCAATCTGGGCGATTGGTACAGGAAGAACATGTGAATCAAAAGAGGCAAATAGAATTTGTGGACTAATAAGAGAATGGGTAGGAACTTCAGATCTAGTAATCCAATATGGCGGTTCAGTTAAGCCTTCGAACATTGATGAAATTATGTCAATGAGTGATATTGATGGAGTGCTAGTAGGAGGAGCATCATTAGACCCAATAAGTTTTGGAAGAATAGCTAATTTTAATATTGAAAACTAATCTTTTGCTAGAAATTATATATAAAAAAAACACCTCTATAATGGGAGTTCTTAATATTACTCCTGATTCATTTAGTGATGGAGGTTTATATTATAAACCAGAAGATGCTATAAATAAGGCAAAGCAGCATATAAAATCTGGAGTTGATATATTAGATATAGGTGGACAAAGTACTCGCCCGGGAGCTAATTTTGTTAGCCCAGAAGAAGAACTAAATAGAATTCTCCCTATAGTAAGAACCTTACGTAAATTACATCCTAATTTAATATTATCAGTAGATACTTTCCATTCGAAAGTTGCAGAAGAGGTTTTAAATATTGGAGTAGATGTAATAAATGATGTCACTGGAGGAAGGCATGATCCAAAAATATTAGATGTTATTTCAGCTTCTAAATGCACTTTTGTCATTACCCATAGTAGAGGTAATAGTAAAACAATGAATGACTTTGCTTGTTATAAAAATGTAGGAGTAGAAGTTTTTAACGAACTGATGATACAGGTAGATAAAGCGATTAATGCAGGAATTTCATCTGATAGGATAATTATAGATCCAGGTTTGGGATTTGCTAAAGACAATAAACAAAATATTACTCTTTTAGCAAATCTAGAAAAATTTACCAATACAAAATACCCTGTTTTAGTAGGCCCATCTAGAAAGAGATTTATCGGACATGTTCTTAATGAGAGTGATCCAAAAAAAAGACTATTAGGGAGTTTGGCTGTTGTTTGTAGGTGTGTTCAAGCAAAAGTTAATATAGTCAGAGTTCATGATATTAAAGAAACTTCTCAAGTTATTAATATGTCAAATTATTTGTGGAATTATTAAACTAAGATTTTATTGACTAATCAGTTTCAACGCCTTCTATTTTGTCTTCAACCTCTTGATATAATTCTTTCAATTGTTCAATATTTTCTTCTGAAGTATCCCAATAACCTCTACCATTAACTTCTAATAATGTTCCTACAATTCTACGGAAACTATGTGGATTTAATTCCATCAGTCGTTTTCTCATTTCAGGATCATTTATAAATGTTTCATTAGATTCTTCATATACAAAATTATCTACTTGGCCACTTGTTGCACTCCACCCTAATGTGTAATTAAGTCTATTAGAAACTTCTCTTACACCTTCATAGCCTGAATTAAGCATTCCTTCATACCATTTCGGGTTAAGCAATTTAGTTCTTGAATCTAGTCTGATTGTTTCACTTAAAGACCTAACTTGAGCATTTGCGGTAGTTGTATCAGCTATATAGCTATTTGGTTTTTTACCATCCTCTCTTAATTTTGATATTAAATTTGTTGGATCAGAATCAAAATAATGACTTACATCTGTGAGAGAAATTTCTGATGAATCTAGATTCTGAAATGTTACATCTGCCGTCTTCATAACTGATTCAAATACTTTTCTGTTTTGATTCATCTCTCCTGGATTGTCAGCATTAAAAGCATAAGTCTTTCTAGAAAGATACATTTCTTGTAATTCATTTTCTTCTTCCCAAGTAGAGTTTTCAACAGCTAAGTTAACATTTGAGCTATAACTTCCACTAGAATTGGAGAATACCCTGCAGGCAGCATCTCTTAGTTCTATGCCTTCTGATTTGGCTTGTTCAAGTGCATGTTTTCTAACGAAATTATCATTAATTGATTCATCTGCTTCTGCAGCCATTTTGACAGCTTGATCTATTAATGCCATTTGATTAATAAATAAATCTCTGAAAACACCTGAACAATTAACCACGACATCTATTCTTGGTCTGCCAAGTTCCTCTAGAGGAATTAACTCAAGTTTATTCACTCTACCTACAGAGTCTGGTTTTGGTTTAACACCAACAAACCAGAGTATCTGAGCTAATGATTCACCATAAGTCTTGATGTTATCTGTACCCCATAAAACACATGCAATTGTCTCAGGCCATTGTCCTTCTTCTTCTTTTTGTTTTTCTATAAGTTTTTCTACTACTCCCTTTGCTGCTGCTACAGCTGCTGTAGTTGGGATTGATTGAGGATCTAAGGCATGTATATTTTTACCACTTGGAAGTACACTTGGATTTCTTATTGGATCTCCACCTGGCCCAGGTAAAACATAATCTCCATCTAAAGCTTTTAAAAGACTATCCATTTCTTTATCAGCACAAATTTGATTTAAACAAAATCTCAAATAATCAAATAATTTATCCAGTTCTTTACTATCAACATTTTTAAAGTTGTTTTTTATACATTGGCTTTGCCATGGGGAAGGTATTTTGAATCCTATTGAGCGTAGGAATTCAATAATTTGTTCTGAAAAATTTTTCTTAAGTGTAACTCTTCCATCTGAACCTGTAAGGGATATAACCATAGCTCTTACTGCAGATCTTGCAGTTTCAGTTATCTTCTTATTTAGTTCAACATCTATTAGTTCACCTTTATTATTACCTTTATATATATCATCTATATTCCGTTCAATTGCTTCTGCAAGTAATCCCGGTAGAGATCTGATTTTTTCTTGTTCTCTTTCTAAAGAAGCTATACTTACAAGACTTGCTATAGCTTCTTCCGCTGTAGGTGGCATGCCTATTGTATGTAAACCACAAGGAAGTAATCTACTTTCTATTTCCATCAATTGACTGTAAATTGATCCAACAACAGAATCTCTTTCATCCAAACTTATTGTAGAAGCATCTTCATCTGGAAGATCTACATCTTTGTCTAGATTACATTGTTTTGCTGTTTCTATAATTGCGTTAATTATTTGAATCCCTCTTCCACTTTCCCGCAATTGTTGATAAGAACCTACTAATTCACTTAATTCTTTTAGACCTTTATATAGGCCAGCATTCTCAGCTGGTGGTGTTAAATAACTGATTGTAGATGCATATCCTCTCCTTTTAGCAATTGTTGCTTCAGATGGATTATTGGCTGCATAATAGTAAAGATTAGGTAGTCCTCCTATAAGTGAATCTGGATAACATGTTTCACTCATTCCCATTTGTTTACCAGGCATAAACTCTAATGAGCCATGAGTACCAAAGTGGAGGACAGCATCAGCATCCCAGACCTTTTCTAAATAAGTGTAATAAGCGGCAAAACCATGATGAGGACTTGCACTTTTGGAGTAAAGCAATCTCATTGGATCGCCTTCGTATCCAAATGTTGGTTGAACACCTACAAATACGTTCCCAAAATGACAACCATATATCAAAAGGTTTTGCCCGTCGCTATTAAGGTTCCCAGGAGGTTTGCCCCAGTTTTCTTCTAATCTTGATGAATATGGCGTAAGCTTTTCATATTCTTTAACGGTCATTTTATGAGCAATTGTTAATTCAGGAGAACCTTCTAAAGCCTCTGGGTCACTAATTAATCTCTCCATTAACAATTTTGGAGTTTTTGGTAAATCTTGAATGTCATATCCTTTTAATTTCATTTCTTGCAAAACTCTGTGAATCGAGCCAAATACATTTAAATAAGCTGCTGTACCTACATTTCCTTTGTCAGGAGGAAAACTAAAAACAGTTATTGCCAGCTTCTTAAGATTTCTTGGTTTTATCCTTAATGAGGACCATTTAATTGCTCTTTGAGCTATTGCATCAACCCTATCTTGAAGAGTATGAGCCTTACCGGTTGCATCATCTCTTCCAGATAAGACTATAGGTTCAATAGCTCCATCTAATTCTGGGATTGCAATTTGCAAAGCAACTTGAACAGGATGAAGACCAAGATCACTTCCTTCCCACTCTTGTGTTGTTTGAAAAACCAATGGCAGAGCAACCATATAAGGCCTATTTAGTTTTTTAAGTGCTTCTATGGCTTTTGGATGATCTTGTCTTGCTGGACCACCAACTAAAGCAAATCCTGTCAATGAGACAACTCCATCAGTTAAGGGTTCGTTTTGATTATTTGGATCGTAAAAGAATTTTTCAACTGGTTTTGAAAAGTCAAGACCGCCACAAAAAATTGGAATTACAGTTGCTCCCCTATATTCAAGTTCTTGAATTACAGCTACATAATGTGCATCATCTCCAGTAACTATGTGACTTCTTTGCAATACCAATCCAATTGAAGGACCTTTTAATGCTTTTTGAGAAAGATCAGCTCTATTTTTAGTCCAATTAATATATTCATTTATATCCTCAAACATTTTTGGTGCAAGTGGATGCCATATTCCTAAATCTGGAAATACCTTAGGCTCATTAACTTTAATGTCCAAATTATTATCTTCTTCTATTACATATTTATCAGCTAATAATAAGTAAAAGTTTTTAAGGTTTTCAGGTGTTCCACCTAGCCAATATTGAAAACCCAAAATAAAATTTCTAGCATCTTGCGCTTTGTCAACAGGTAGAAATTTAAGGATTGAAGGAAGTGTATTTAGTAGCTTAAGCATTGAATCTTGAAACCCAGCCCCATCAGCCTCTTTTCTTTTTTTCATAAAATCGCCTATAAGACTTTTGCTCTGACCTAACTGAGCCATAGAAAAAGTCCCGAGTTTATTCAGCCTCATTACTTCAGGCATTGAAGGAAAAACAATTGATGCTTTTAATCTTTGTTTATGGGGTTCAACAGCCTCAACTACTTTTTGTGCTAAATCTTCTATAAAAATAAGTGAACCTATAAATACATCTGCTTGAGCTATATCGGTTTTAAAATCTGAATAATTTGTTGAGTCTCTTAATTCTTCAATTAAATACCCATTTAGTTCTATTCCTATTGGGCCATTTTGTTCATTTAGTTCTTTTGCCGCTTCTGAAAGTGCATTTTGGTATTGAGGCTCTAAAACCAAGTAAACTAACTTCATTATATATTTATGATTTTGGCCTTCTACAGGCAATACTCTGCGATTGGCTGAGCGAACCTGTGTAAACATCTTTCTATGAGCTAGGTATTTTGACCAAGCCTACGTTTATAAGGGGATTAACTGTGGCTTTTTCTTAATGGATGTTACATCTAATTTTTATAATCCCCTGTAATTACTTGATTTAACCTGAAATTAATTCAATGAATAATCACACATCCCAAAAAATTCCGGTATTAGTAGCAGGTGCTCTTGGGAAAATGGGAGCAGAAGTTATTAAGGCACTAACACAATCAAAGCAATACGAATTAGTAGCAGCAATTGATAATGCTCCAGATAAGCAAGGGCATGACATTGGTCTTGAGTTAGGTATTAATTCCTTGGACATTTCCATTACTTCTGATTTAGAAGCTTCTTTATGTTTTGCAAGTCAATCAATTAGAAATAATAATGGCAATAATGGCGCTGTGCTTGTAGATTTTACTCATCCTAAAGTTGTTTATGAGCATACAAGGGCAGCAATAGCTTATGGAGTTCACCCTGTAATAGGAACTACTGGCTTAACTTCTAATCAAATTGATGAGCTAACTATTTTTTCTGAAAAAGCATCTATTGGTGGAGCAATTATCCCAAATTTTTCTATTGGAATGGTCCTTTTGCAGCAAGCCGCAGCAGCAGCTGCCCATTTCTACGATTTTATTGAATTAACAGAATCTCACCATAACGAAAAGGCAGATGCTCCTAGTGGGACATGTATAAAAACAGCAGAAATAATTGAAGAATTTGGAAAGCAATTTAACTCTATGCAAGTTGAAGAAAGTGAATCATTAGAAGGATGTAGAGGTGGTCTTAGAAAAAGTGGTTTAAGAATCCATTCAGTTAGGCTTCCTGGGATAGTTGCTCATCAACAAGTTATGTTTGGTTCAAAAGGAGAAACGTATTTATTAAGTCACAACACAATTGAAAGATCTGCTTATATGCCAGGTGTATTGCTTACAATTAAAAAAGTTAGGTTTTTAAATTCTCTTATTTATGGACTTGAAAAAGTCATTTAAAGCTTATTAAATTAACGAATGCTTATTCCACTACGTCGATATGAGTTGGATAAACTAATACCTGCGGTAGCTACAAGCAATCAATTTAATGCAGCGTTAGGCAATCCAAGGAAAATTCTTCAAAGAATAATTATTTCTTCTATTGGTGGTGTAATAACATTGCTCATAAGTCAGAGTCAGGTTACCAGTCAGTTTTATTCACTTTGGTTAATACTTGGAGTTGTGTTTCTTTTATATTTACTATGGGGACCAATATTAGAAGCAAGTAGAAAAAATTCAAAAATAAAGTCTAATCTATTTGCTGCTATTTTTGAAGGTAAAGTATTAGATGTTTTTACAGAGGAACTTGTTGAATCTAGTCATGAGCAAGCTAATGAAATGGGAGAACTAGAATTAATAGAAAATAAAAGGACTTGGTTAGTCCTAGAACTAGGAGATGAAGATGGTTATCTATCTAATATAAGATTCCCATTAGAAAATAAACATCAGGTCATTAGCATTGATTCAATAGTTAGGTGCATAGTTTTTAGTAATAAGAAAGACTTTTCTCGTATTTTAAATATCAGTGATGCTTGGTTGCCAAGTAAAAGAATATGGGTTGGGGAATATCCTTACTTACTTAAACCAGCTTTTGAAGAACTATGTTCTTTAAGGTTAAGAGATAATCAATATGATAAATAGTCAAATAAACCTAAAGATGATTAAAAAAATAAGTTTATGAAAAGAATTGCTAAGCTAAAGGTTATAGGGGCAGGACCAACTGGTTGTTTAACAGCCATTGCATTGGCACATAATAAATATGATGTCACATTGACCGATCTTCTATCTGAAGAACAATTGTTAAAAAGAGATAGGGTTTATGCTATTACTCACTCTTCTAGAAGGTTTTTTGAGAAAAATCATATTTGGAATGATTTGAATTCTATTATGAAACCTTTTAAAAGATTAATAATTGAAGATTCTTTTTTAAATAATAAAATAACTCTAGACAGAAATGATTTAAAGAAATGCAATTATTCAAGCAAAGATCTTGGTTGGATTATAGATCATAAAGATTTAATGGGATATTTATTCGAAAAAATTAAAAGAAATCAAAATATTAAATTGTTATTACAAAGTGATCTTAACGACAACTTTAATTCTTTTGATTATTATCTAGCTGCAGATGGGGTATCATCTTCATCCAGGAAAAAGTGGAATATTAAAAGGATGAGGATCCCTTATAATCAATCATGCATTACATTCAAAGCCTTATTACGTTCAATTAATACTAATGTAGCTTATGAAATACTTAGGCCTGATGGTCCTATGGCAATACTACCAATCAATTCAGATCTCTATCAAATAGTATTGACAGCCCCATCTAATAAATGTCATAAATTATTATCATTGTCATCAGCTGATTTTTTAGATAAGATAGCAATTACACTTCCCCCCTCTATAGAAATAGATTGTTTATATAATCAGCCTCAATGTTTTCCTCAAGAATTATCAATTGCATATTCATTAAATAGAGGAAATAATTTTCTTATAGGAGAATCAGCCCACTCTATTCATCCAATAGGTGGACAAGGATTGAATCTTTCAATAAGAGATATAGGAGCAATTATTGAGCTACTAAATAATTCTAGAGAACCTAATTCTTTTAGATTAAAAGAATATACTATTTTCATATTATCAAGATACATTGATATCTTAATGATTAGTTTTATCACAGATTCCCTTATAAGAATTTTCTCTAATAAATCATTACTACTAATACCCTTCAGAAGATTTGCGTTTACTATCTTAAATAAGTCAAGCTTCTTTAGAATTATTATACTATCGTTGATGACAGATGGTGCTATATTTAAATAATTTAAATTATTAATTTATGATATTAACTAGTCATAATGAACCACCTATTTCAAAGGAGATGATGGAGTTTCTCAACAAAGAATTTGAACTTTCTGATAATGCCATTAACCTTGCCATAAGACAATCTAAATATGAAGCAGCCCCATTGCCAATTATATTGCTAACATATGGTCTTATAAGTTTAGACAAATATCAGAAGCTTTTGGAGTGGGTTGATATTAATCATTAGTCAAACCTTATATGTATGAATAACAATTAATATTAAATTGTTATATGGTTTTAATCTTTTTATCTTTAATTCTAAATTCTTTAAATCTAATTCATCTATATGAATGCATTCAACTCCATTACGATCGTACAATTTCCCTTTAAACTGCTATCATATTAAAAATAATGATTTTGTATAACGGGAATTCTTTTATAGTATAAATATGGATCCTAACAAAGACTTTTCTATAAATACCTCAACAGCTAGGAAAGCTATAGAAAAGCTAGACATGCTTCTTTTATGCATAGAAAGTATCGATGTAAATGCCTCACAAGAATTCCTAGTTGTTTCAGAGCAACTTCATCTTAAAAAATATTTTCCTAATTATGTAATCTTTTGGAAGTCTCGTTGTCATAATCCCATGAGAAAAGCAACAACGAATGAAAAGCTATCATTAGCATCTTTTGAAGCCTTAATTGTTCTAATTTCTTCAATGTCAGAACGTTATTCATCTAAGATTAGGGAACTTATATCCTCTCGAACACCATCATCATTTCATAATTCAAATTGGGAAGCATTTAGTGTTAGATTTTCCCAACTTATTTCAGAACGTATGAATATTAGAAGAGAAGCTGTTCAGAACTATTTAAGAAAGATTAATGAATCTAATCAATTTTGTAAGGATCTTGTTATTACCTTAGCCTTGTCATCTGGTAAATCCGGTGTTAAAAGATTGCGTACAAGTGTCTTAAATATATTTTAATTTGATATGAAAAACTCATTTAATTATTCTAAAGGCATAGCAAATATAGATATAGATGGATTACCTGATTTCTCAATAAGTCAGGATTCTAACTCTATATCGATCATTCTTTCCTGGAAATTAAATCTGATAGGGTTAGCAACATTGGAAGGAAAAAAAGAACATCTTATAGATTTATTGTATGTTATCAAATCTTATTCTAATAAGTTTATTTATGATAGGGATATTTTAACTTCTGTTTCTACAGAATATGTTTCTATAACATATTCTAAAGATTATCATAATCTTAAATTAGTTAGTAGTAAAAAAGATGTAAAGCCTCTTTCACTTAAGTTAGATGATGCTGATTTTATTGATTTAACACTTTGCCTAGATAAAATATATGATGATAGTAGATTATTAATCAATTGGAAAACAAACAATTTTAAATTGAAAAAAACTAATAATTTATTAATATCAAATAAGAATGAATCGAGTTTAGCTTCTATCTTATTAGGTACCTTTTTAGTCTTAATTTCATCCATTTCATTTATTAACCTATCAAAAATCGATTTATCAGAACCAATTATATACGATACCAATAAAGAATCATTGTTTATTGATTAGTATAATTTTTTACATATCTTGACATTCTAGCCTTTCAAGTCAAAATGAAAACAGCTTTAATAATGAAGTTTGTCAAATAATAGATATATGAAGAAAAATTCAAAGGCATTTATATTTAGAGGTAAAACAGCCAAAAGTAAGTATAGGCAATTAATTGAAGCTTCTACAATGCTTGCTATTGGTATTAATATGATTATTTTCTTAAATTCATTACCTTCCGATTTTATTCAAAATCGACTATCTAAGGATACATGGCTACAATTAACATCTTCTTTAATTAGCCTTTTAGAATCATTCACTTTAATTGGAGGCGCCTTTATAGTTATATCATTGATACTTATTAGTTTATTGCTAATTATAGGTGCTCTATGGAGATTCTTAAAATTGTATATGAATAAAAGATCCTCAAATATTAGATCAAATGATCACACCCCTTAATAATTTATTCAATTCTGTATATATAAATAAAAAAATATACTCTACTAATTATATTTTTTAGTTCTATATGAAAGAAATTAGATTTTCTATAACTATTTCTATCATAAGTATTCTACTTTCTATATTATTTATTTTAACATCATATATTAATAATTCATTACTATGGATACCCTCAGGATTAGCAACAATAATAATTCTAATATTTACATTATTCGATGATAGTTATTTAAAAAGTCAATTTTCAGGTATCTCTGCTAATAAGATTATTAGAGTATTATTTATTTTACTTATTAACTCTATATTTTTATTTAGTTCTTTTTCAGGTCTTTCAATCATTATTAAATTCTTGTTTGAATCATTTCCTATAGAACTATTATACCCTACGGTTTTATTTTACTTTTTGATAATCTCTGCTAACATTGGACTTATACAAAAATTTTACAATGTTTTAAAATAATCCAAAGTTTGGCTTTATAGACGAATGCTTTATAATATATATTATTTAGTTATTTAGCTTACACTCATGGAATTATCTATTATTAAATTTAGTTCAGATGACTGTGGTACATGTCATAGGATGTCTCATTACGATTCTAAAGTTGTAAAAGAACTAGGCTTGAATTTTATAGATGTAGTAATGCAAGATGTAGTTCAATATAGAAAATACAGAAAAATCTTAATATCTAAATATCCTAATAAGGAAGGTATGGGATGGCCAACTTACTTACTTGTATCAAATGCAGATTCAGATTTTAATATAATAGGAGAAATAAAGGGTGGTATGTCCAAAGGTGATTTTCGCACAAAGTTGAAATCATTATCTGAAAAAATTGTTTAAATACAAATTATATTATCTTTAAATATAAAACTATTTATTTTCAGATTGTTTTTCAGATGGGTAAAGCCGAGAAATTCTATTTTCCTGATCTTCTTTATATCTCTTCTCTTTAATATTGTTATTTCTTATAGTAAGTAGTAGACCAGGTAGAAACCATAAACAACCAAAAAAAACTAACATAAATATTGGGTTCTTCCATGTCATATTTGCAATAATATCAACCATTAAATAAATATTTTTTAATTTAATATTATTATAGTTATAATAATTAGTTTTATCTTTAAATACTCTTAATTTATATTAAGTGTTGTAGTACTCTAATTTTAACTGTTATATGCCTGACACTATAACTACTAGAAAGGTAGTACTCATAAAGATTGCACCTATGGCTGCCATAGCTGCTAATAGTGAAATGTTCATTTATTTATTTTTTTTTTAAAATACTAGACATTATGCTTGAAAGACCAATTACTACACAAATATTAATTTTTTATTAAATTTTATCGACTCTTTGTAGCATATTATACAATTTATATCCATAAAATGGAAGTTTTTATTTATTTCCGCATTAATTAATGCTAGTTAGTAGATAAATCTTATAATAAGAATAAGGTTTTTTAATTAAAAATCTTATTATTATTCATTAGCATTTGATTAATTGTGAAAAATATTATTCAGATGTTCTCTAACAATGATTCTTTCATTCATTCTCTTGGAAATGAATCATTTGATAAATTAGGTTTTTCATCAAGTGAAGATTTAGAATTTGCTCTACAACCATTGATGGAAGAAACTCATCAGATAGCTTTAGACAAATAATTACTTGATAATACAAATTTATTTACTATTCCTACTATTAATTTTTTTCTCCAGAATATAATCTATTTTTTCTCCCATCATATCTGGAACTGTAATTTTACACCCTTTATCTTTTTTAAGATTACAGTCTTTAGATGATTTAGCAGTTTTCCAACTACATGGAACCTCAGATGATTCTGATGATTGTATAGACCAACCTTTTTGCAGGTATTTTTGTATATTATCTTTATTACAGCTTATCGAAATCTCAATTGTTTCTATATTAGATTTTTCTATTTTTAATCCATCTATTTTTATAGTCTCTAGTGAATTCTTGCTATTTATTAATTGACAACCAGATGATATACATAATATTCCTATGGTTATAGGAAAAAATTTTAGTATCTTCATATTATTTTTTTTTGTTCTTTTTTGATTTTGGATCAATTATAGATAATAGTAATTCCATTTGCTGCATCAGTTCTTTGATTTTATCAGCTTCTGGCATTTTTAATTCGTCAGTTACTGCCAAATGAATTGTCCTAAGTTCAGATCTAAGTCTTTTAAAATGAGACTTGACTTCTTCTTTTTTTTCTTTTGCTGTAGGCATTTAGGTTATCTAATTTGTAATATTCTATAACTTTTCATTAATATGTGTTTTGAATTGCGAGAATGGTAACTTTTAATCATTTCTGAAAATCACTTATCGTTTCTCTATAATTGATTTATCTAACACTATATAGTCTTATGGCTTTTAATTTGCTGGATATTTTGTATAGGAAATTATGGGTTCCTTTATTCGGGAGAATATTATACTTATTTGTTTCTTTAATAGAAGGTAGGAAATCGAATAAAAAACCTACATACTCAATTAATAATAATCAATTAGATATCAATGAATCTAAAAAGAATTAAACCTTTTATTAAATTATAATTTACCTCCATTGCATATATTTAATGAGTTTATATGAGTAGTTTGCTTGTTATCTATAGATTTTGTAGATCTCAAGGCTTCCTCTATACAAATATTTTTATATCTGTAGTTTTTTATAATTGGATTTATGTATATTACAGTGATTATTAAAAATAAAGTAAATTGAATATGTGGAAATTTGTTTTTTATATTCTTATTAACTAAGTCTTTATAAATAAGAAAATTTACAAGCAATTTTTCTGGTAGTCCTATTTGAACAAAGAGAATTTCTACCCACCAAGGTAGATCAGTTTTCTTTTTCTTTAGTTTAGACGAATCTTTTTTTTGATTGTTCTCTTCTGTATTAGTCATTGGAGAAATGATTTCCGAAACAGTTATACTGGGGATAACATTAATATATCTTAAACTATCATTATCTTCTGTTTATATGCTGTTTTTAAAACTTTTTAACATAATTAGATTACATTAATATTTCTATTTTGTGTATAATATAGCTATTATTATTTTATTGAATATTTAATCAATGCCCAAACGTAGAAGAAAACTATCTAAATCCTATGAATCACTGATTACAAAATCTCTTAAAGATATTGAACTCATCACTGCCAAAATACACGATATAGATGATGATGATATCAGATTAGAATATGCTATTGCTTTTTCTACAGTAAAGAAATTATTAGATCAAATACATATTAAATATAAAGAAATAGGTTATGATACTGATTCAGATGATTTATTTACTACATATTTAAATTCTCTAGAATCTTTTAAATCAGAATATGAAATATAATTTTAAAATTAGTATATTTTTATTATTAAATATTTTATATATATATCCATCTAATTTATATTCCCAGAATCTTACTGACTTAGAAAATATTTCTACCATTAATAAATTATACTCTTCGGATGTCCTTCTTAATTTCAACCCTCAATCATCATCTTTACCTATAATAGAATATGGCCCCTTAACCATCTATTCATCTAAGATCTTTAAAAAAAATAATGTTTTCATATTGCCTGGCTACAATTTAAATAAATCTATAATATTTATAGCAATTAATTGCAGAAAGAATAAAATAAATGTTACAGATGAAAATTTTATATGGAAGGAATGGTTATCACCTCAGCTTAATTTTGAGAAGTATCTCTTTGATGATATATGTTCTTAATAGCGTCTATATAATGTATTATATTAATATCCAAATATCATTTATAATAGGGTACAACCTTAAGTCTAACAGGATAATTTCTTCTATTTGGTCTATTGATAACCTTACTTGGCTCGTCCTTTTTTAATAATTTTTTTACGCATTTTGTATAGTTACTTGACCTCTGACATATTTTTGTTGCCTCTCTGGTATTTATAGCCATTCCCTTCCCATCTATAAAAACCAAAATTACTATAATCAGTAGACACTTAATCTCAGATTTTATTTTATGTTTTTTCATGATTGATTAATACTCAAGTCTTGTCTTAATTACTTATTAATAAGATAATAGCATTATTTAGTTTTGATCATTATATTATAAAAAAAAACTATGGCTACTACTACGGATATAGACGATGCAATGAATCTTATAAAGGAGGAGTTATTTTTAGATATGATCAACAACTTACAAGATATTATTGAGGATAGTTCTGATAACACATCTTTCAATTAATAGCTTGACTTATAATTCTTTCTACATCTTTCTTTTTAATATTTGTAATAATATATACTTCCTGTAAGCTCCTCCCTTTTCTGGCTTTAACCATATAACCACTAATAGTCTTTCGAAAAACTTTTAGCTCTAATTTCTCTTTATGTCCTTCTATTCTTTTTATCTCACCAGGAATAATTGTTTTTATACTACCCTCTTGACTAATCTTTTCCAAAACCTTAAGTAGACCTTCTAAATAAGTACTATGAGTTTTTACTATTCTTGCCATGCTATGTACATAGCTTCTCTTTTTTAGATTATAGTGTATTCCATCTAAATTTTATACTGTACTAGCTTTAATATTGTATAATTGATGAATATTCTTAAATATAATGCTTTTTACTTTTGCATGGGCTTCTTTAGCCGCCATATTTACTTTTTCTATAGCAATGGTTGTATGGGGGAGAAATGGTGATGGCTCAATCGATATCTAATTACTGGCAATCCTTCATTCATTTATCAGCATCTTCTTATATAACAGTCTTTATACTTTTTTTATTATTAGTTTTAACTATATGTGTCGCTTATATTTCATATATAGACTTTAAAGATAAAAGAAGAAAAAATGTAGAATAATCTTTTAACTAACTATCTCATTTTCTTTTCTTTCTGTTCTTTGGATGTTATCTTAATTAATTCTATTGCTTCTTCAATCCTTTTTATATTATTTTGATATTGAGTTAAGTCTTTTTTTATCTTTTCTTCTTTAAAACCTATAGACTTTCCAAACATTATAGATTTTTCTGTTATTTGATTAGTAGACATATTACTTCCATAATTATTAAGTATAAATTCATAAATACCTATTGAGTGCAACCTAGAATAGTAAGAATCTTTCATTATTAACTTGTCTAAATCATTTGCTTGATTACCTTCTTTTGAGTTATTCTTTAATAGTTCTGTTATTTCTTCTAAATTTAACTTTGATTTAATAGAATTAATCTTTGATGATAGCTCAATAGTATTGACGTAACTTATATCACATGAATTGCACAATGCTTCAAGGACTTTGTCAATATGATTTGTGGGTTCATATCCAATAGTAAATTTTTTAAATGATGATAAAAGCCCATAGGAGAAAATTCCATCTTGTTTAAACTCTTTTTGATTACTAATTAGATTAATTTCAACCAAATATTCATCTACTACTTTTCTATAAATAGATGGAATTACATAAGGAAAATCCTTATGAAATCTAGATTTGCTTTCGGAAATGGTTTTACGTTCTACCAACTTCTTTTTTGTTTGATTCTAAAAAGACCTTAGCAATTGCAATCTAGCAGTTAATATCGTGGAAACCGATCTTTTAAAAATGATTCCTATTGTAGTTGAGGAGACAGGAGGTGGTGAAAGAGCCTTTGATATATATTCCAGATTATTGAGAGAGAGAATAATTTTCCTTGGCGAACCTGTAACTAATGAGTCTGCCAATAGAATTGTTGCTCAACTACTTTTTTTAGAGGCTGAAGATCCTGATAAAGATATCTTTTTATATATAAATTCCCCTGGAGGCTCTGTTTATGATGGATTTGGTATTTTCGATACTATGCAGCATGTAAAACCTGATGTGCATACAGTTTGTGTTGGTTTAGCAGCTAGCATGGGAGCATTTTTGCTTTCAGCTGGGGCAAAAGGTAAGAGAAGCAGTCTTTTACATTCGAGGATAATGATTCATCAACCTCTTGGAGGAGCTAGAGGTCAAGCAACAGATATACGTATACAGGCAGATGAAATACTATTTCTCAAAAATAGAATTAATAATGAATTATCAGATAGGACAGGCCAACCTCTTTCTAAGATAGCTGAAGATACAGATAGAGATTTTTATATGTCTCCTTCAGAAGCGATTAAATATGGTTTAATCGATAAAGTATTCAATAAGAAACCAGTTGAAATAATATAAATATATCATTGTTAATTAGCTAATATATTTTCTGTTCTTTCTTTCTTAGGCACATCTGTATATTTGGACAAAACGTTTATTAGTTCCTCTCCATCAATAGTTTCTTTCTCAATAAGTAAATCTACTAATTTATCAATAACTTCTCTATTCTTTGAGATTATTTCAATAGTAGCAATATAACAGGTTTTTACAATCTTTCTAACTTGCTCATCGATTTGTTGAGCTATGGAATCTGACATCTCAGTTCTTGTCATAAGGTCTCTGCCAATAAAAACTTCTTGTGAGTCATTCTCTAGAGAAATTGGACCTAGTCGGCTCATCCCAAATCTTGTAACCATTTGCCTAGCCATTGAGGCTACTTGTTGGATATCTCCTCCTGCTCCAGTTGTTACTTCTCCAGTACCAAAAATTACATCCTCTGCTGCTCTACCACCAAGTGCACCCATTATTCTTGCAGTTAGTTGGGATCTACTTACTAACATTTGATCTTCATCTGGAGAGAACCAAGTAAGACCTTTAGCTTGGCCTCTTGGTATTAGTGTGACTTTTTGAACAGGATCATGATCTTTTAAAAGTGATCCAACTATTGCATGACCAATTTCATGATATGCAATTAGTCTTTTACTTCTCCCATCAGTAAGAGGTTGTCCTTCCATGCCTGCAATAATTCTATCTACAGCATCATCTATTTCTTTAATTCCAATTGATTCTTTTCTTCTTCTTGCTGTAAGAATAGCAGCCTCATTTAATAAATTTGCAAGATCTGCACCAGTAAAACCCGGAGTTCTTCTTGCAATACTTTCTAATGAAAGTAATTCATCTAATTTCTTATTTTTAGAATGAACATTTAAGATCGATAATCTTCCTTTTATATCTGGAGCATCAACTGTAACTTGCCTATCAAATCTTCCAGGTCTCAATAAAGCAGAATCAAGAACATCTGGCCTATTTGTTGCTGCAATAATGATAATTCCACTATTACCTTCAAATCCATCCATTTCTGTCAAAAGTTGATTTAATGTTTGTTCTCTTTCATCATTTCCTCCTCCTATACCTGCGCCTCTTTGTCTACCAACAGCATCAATTTCATCTATAAAGATTAAGCAAGGACTATTCTCTTTAGCTCTTTTGAATAGATCTCTGACTCTACTCGCCCCTACTCCAACAAACATCTCAACGAATTCAGAACCAGATAATGAGAAGAATGGAACCCCAGCTTCTCCAGCAATTGCTTTTGCTAATAATGTTTTTCCTGTTCCCGGAGGCCCAACTAAAAGAGCACCTTTTGGAATTTTTGCTCCAACTGATGTAAACCTTTCAGGTTGTTTTAAAAAAGTGACAACTTCCTGTAAATCTTGCTTGGCTTCTTCTACACCAGCTACATCATCAAAATTAACTCCTGTTTCTGCTTCCATTGCAAATCTGGCTTTAGTTTTACCAAATTGCATAGCCTGACCAGGACCACCTGGCATTGAACTAGATCTTCTTGCTAATAAAATAAGACCAATGATTAAAAAAGCTGGAAATATAAGATTGCCAATAAACCCAATACTTGGAGGGTCTTTGGGAGGATGAATATCAAAGCTAATTGACTGTTCCTTTAGCCTTGAGATCAATTCTGGGGTTAAACCTGGAAGATCTACCCTTATTCTTTGTACTCTATTATCAAATTGTGGTTCAACAGCTTCCACTACAGCTGTTTTACCACCTTCAAAAATATCAACGGATGTTACTTTCCCAGAGTCTATATAATCAATAAATCTTCCATAACTCATTTTAGAAACAGCTGTATTCCTTGCAGCTACTGAGGTATTGGTGGTATTTATTGAATTATTATTGCTATTACTGAAGATTTGCCATGTCAAAAGAACTATTATAACCATTGGAATTATCCATAAGGCTATTGATCTAAATTTTGGATTCATGAATCTCTTAAAGCCTTTACTATCATAAGAGAAAATATAACGATATCGTGGAATTTTTTGATAAATATATTTTAGCGAACTAAAAATATTATTTAATCAAGCATTCTTATAAGCTGCGCAAGGCAACAATTGGATCTAATTTAGCAGCTCTTCGTGCTGGTAATACTCCAAAGATTAAACCAATAGAACCAGAAAGACTTACAGTAAAAAGGATTACGCGTATTTCAATGTTTGCTGGCAAAGAAGTTGCTAATGCAATCAGGTTAACTGATCCTAATCCTATAAATGTGCCAAACACACCACCTAATACTGCTAGAATAAGAGATTCTATTAGAAATTGTAATAAAATATCAGAATCTCTTGCTCCAATAGCTTTTCTTAAACCTATTTCTTCTGTTCTTTCACTTACTGATACTAACATTATATTCATTATTCCTATCCCACCAACTAATAATGAAATACCACCTATTGCAGCAAGCATTAATGTTAAACCACCTGTAATTGTTGAAACTATTGTTAAAGCATCCTTTTGAGACCTTACAGCAAAATCATCATCTTTAATAATATTATGTCTTTGCCTTAATAGATTTGTTATTTGAAACTTAGCGGCATTTATTGCTTTTGAATTTGTAGCTTGAACACTTATAAAGCTTAAACTAATTCCATATGTTGGATCTTTTCCAGATATACGATTAACCATAGTTGATAAAGGAATGTATAAGTTTTTATCCTGATTACTACCAAATACTGCTCCCTTAGGTTCCATTATTCCAATTATTACAAATGACTGATCTTTTATTCTTATCTTATCGCCCAGGGAATTTTTATTGTTAAAAAGATCGTTATTTAATTCATGACCAATAATAACAACATTCTTTGCTCCATTTATATCATCATCAGAAATAAATCTTCCATTCGCAATATCAAAACTTCTAACAGGAAGAAATTCTTTTGTTACTCCTATTACTGTAGAACTAATACTTTTTGATTGATATTGAATAACTTCATTTGATGATATTTGGGGTGCTACTTCTTTTACTGATGGAACTTGTTCTTTTATAGCAATAGCATCTTTTAAAGTTAAATTCTTTGGAAAAGCTACTCCTCTCCTTCTAGTATCATTATTACCTGGAACAACAAAAAGTACATTTGCACCTAAATTACTTAACTGATTAGTAGCTAATTTTTGTGCTCCTTTACCAACCCCAAGTAATGTTATAACAGATGCATTGCCAATTATTATTCCTAACATAGTCAAAGAACTACGTAATTTATTAGACTTTAATGTCTTTACAGACATTATTAAGATTTCAGATAATGATACTTTTCTTGCCATTAAAAATTCAAATATTAGTTTTTTTCTCTTTTTTAATATCAATTTCCTCGGGAACTATTCCTACCTTAATTAAATCAGTAGAACCGCTTATACCTGTTAGTGTTCCAGCAGTTTGAACAACCAAATCATTGGGGCTTAGTATTTTCATTTTCATGGCTAATTTCATAGCTAAAGAAAAAGTTTTAGTGGTGGTTTCTTGAGTATCTATCATTAATGGAATTACTCCCCATACAAGTTGAAGTCTTCTAGCAACAGTTATTTCATTAGTAATTGCTAGAACAGGTGTCGCAGGCCTGAATTTACTTACATTATGAGCAGTAGCCCCACTCTTTGTTAAAGGGAGGATAGCAGCAGCATTTAATTGTCTAGCAATAGTACTAACAGCGGCACTTATTGCATTAGGAATAGTACTTGGGAGGTGACTTTCTATTGCTCTCTGTGGATAATCTCTTTCTATTCTTCTTGCTATTTTTACCATTGTTTCAACAGCCTCTATAGGGTAATCACCTACTGCAGTTTCATTTGAAAGCATTACTGCATCTGTTCCATCAAGAATTGCATTAGCTACATCACTTACTTCTGCTCTGGTTGGTCTAGGACTTGATGCCATTGAATCTAACATCTGTGTTGCTGTAATTATTGGAATACCAAGGCTATTAGATTTTTTAATTAGTTCTTTTTGTAGTAATGGAACTTCTTCAGCATCAATTTCAACACCTAAATCACCTCTGGCAACCATAACTCCATCACATAATTGAAGAATAGAATCAATTTGATCAATAGCTTCGAATTTTTCAATTTTTGCTACAACAGGTGTTTCGTAACCATGGTTTTTAATTAAATGTTTTATTTCTTTTATATCAGAAGGATCTCTTACAAAACTTAAGGCAACCCAATCAACTCCTTGAGAAAGTCCAAATTCTAAATCTTTTCTATCTTTATCAGTTAATGCCTTTATTGATAATTGAACATCTGGAAAGTTAACACCTTTATTATTTGAAAGTATACCTCCAACGGTAACTTTACATTTAAGTTTATTGTTAGTTAAATCTATCTCTTCAACTATCATTTCTACTTTTCCATCATCAAAGAGAATTCTTTTCCCTGTTGTCATTTCTTGAACTAAATTTTCATAGGTAACATTAGCTATTTCTTGATTGCATATAGTTTCTTTGGAAGTTAGGTAAAAGATATCACCCTTTTTTAAATTTATTGGTCCATCTTTAAATCTTCCTAGACGAATTTTAGGACCCTGAAGATCTTGGAGAATTCCGATATTTACATCAAGATCAGATGCAACTTCTCTTATGGTTTTTATCCTTTGAGAATGCTCATCATGATCTCCATGTGAGAAATTCAATCTAAAAGTAGTTGCACCTGCTTTAATAAGTTCAGATATCTTTTCTGAACTTTCTGTTGCGGGACCAATTGTTGCAACGATCTTTGTTCTTCGTTTTAGGTCTATCATATTCATTTCAAGAAGCTTAGCTCTTCAGAAAAATACCATCTTGTGTGCACTTTGATTGCCTCTTAGCTTTTCTACTTTCTTATCATGGACCTTAATCAGTACCAAGACAAATCTAGAGAAACAGCTCGTTATCCTGATGTAGGAAATAATCCTATTTATCCAACACTAGGCCTTGCTGGTGAATCTGGTGAGGTTGCAGACAAGGTTAAGAAGGTCATTAGAGATAAAAATGGGGTATTCGGTGAAAATGAAAAGATTCAAATTAAACTTGAATTAGGAGATGTCCTTTGGTATGTAGCTCAATTATCAAGTGAGCTGGGCTTTAAATTAGAGGATGTGGCAATTACAAACATTGAAAAATTATCAAGTAGGTCTAAAAGGGGGGCTATTTCAGGTGATGGAGATAACAGGTAAAATTAGGAGGCCTAATTTCTCATGCAAAGCTATTAATTAAATTACTATTTACTACAGCAAATTGAAGATTAAGTAGCATTGATTCAACTACATTTAAAAGTATAAATGCAAGAATAGGTGATATATCAAGCCCTCCTATAGCAGGTATTATGCCCCTAAATAAGTTTAGATATGGATCAGTTATAGAACTAACGCTACTCAAAATAGGATTGGACCAATCTATATTAGGAAACCACGTTAATAGGACTCGTAATATCAGTATGTAGGAATATATTGATACTGTTTGACTTAATACTCCAAAGATGTTTGAGATGACTGTTGACATCCTTAAAATGATAATTATGGTCTAATTTAAGCAGCTTTTTTAGGATCTGTCTCCTTTATATCAGGAATTACAGTGAATGTCCGATGAAATTTTTCTGAGAGGGTTAACCAAAAAGAACGACCATCACGTTGTCTCTTCCTTTCTATAAAATTTATTGCAAGAAGCTCTTTGATATGTTCATAGGCACCAGAACCTCTTAGCTCAACTAGATCAGATTGAAGGATTCTTTTTTTCAGAGCAATAGTTGCAAGTGTTCTAAGAGTTGCCCCGGAAATATCAACGGGGAGTAAGTTTTGTACTAATTCTCCGAGTCCTTGTCTTAATTGAAGGCTATATTTTCCATTTTTATCTTTAATTTCAAGAGCAGTGTCTCTTTGTGAATACCCAGCAATAAGAGCAAAAATAGATTCTTCTATATGTGATTTAGATTCCTTTAAGATGTCGGAAATTTCATCTGAAGATAAAGGCTTACCTTTCAAATAAAGAACAGCCTCTATACGTGCAGGCAGAGATATTTTTATATCGTCTGAAATTTGATTAGGGATTGCTTTATCAGTGATAGCTCTTTTGGCAATTCACTTTAAAAATAACCTGATTAATCAATCTGCGCACCTAAAAATAATTTATAAGCAGGGTTTTTAGTTTCTTCCCAATTTTTATAGCCTATTTCATTTAGAAAGTTCTCCCAGTTAGCAAGATCATCTTTTTTTACTAATACACCAATAACTATCCTCCCAATATCTGCCCCATGGTTTCTATAGTGAAAAATACTTATGCTCCACTCAGGTTTCATTGCTTCGAGAAATTTCATTAATGCTCCAGGTCTTTCGGGAAATTCAAACCTATAAAGCAATTCCTTATATTCCTTAGATGATTTGTTTAAACATGACATAGGAAGTCTTCCGCCAACCATATGACGTAAATGTAATTTAGAAAACTCGTCATCACTTAGATCAGTTAAATTATAACCTGACTTATTAAGTCTTTTTGTTATTAAGTCTCTATCTTCATCATTTTGTACTTCAATTCCCATAAATATATTTGCTGAATTTCCAATAGATAATCTGTAACTAAACTCTGTAAGATTTCTATTTCCTATAGTTGCACAAAACCTTTTTAAAGATCCTGCTTCTTCTGGGATTTCAATTGCAAACATTGCTTCTTTTTTTTCTCCTAGAACTGATCTTTCAGCTACAAATCTAAGCCTTTCAAAATTCATATTGGCTCCACAAGTTATAGCTATAAGATTCTTACTATTTAATTTTCTATTATGCACATCAGATTTCAATCCTGCTATTGATAGAGCTCCAGCAGGTTCCAAGATAGACCGAGTATCTTCAAAAAAATCTTTAATTGCAGCACAAGTTTCATCTGTATTTACAGTAATCATATTATCTACATAAGTTTTGGCTAATTCAAAATTTAATGCACCTACTTCTTTAACAGCTACACCATCAGCGAACAACCCTACAGTTGATAATTCAATTCGTTTTCCTGCTTTTAATGAATCTGTCATTGCAGATGCATCTTCTGGTTCAACCCCAATTATTTGAACATCAGGCCAAAGTGTCTTTATATAAGTAGCTACGCCAGCTATTAATCCGCCGCCGCCTACAGCTATATAGATTGCATCAGGCTTGGTATCTATTTGTTGAAGAATTTCTATGCCAATAGTCCCTTGTCCGGCGATTACTTCTGGATCATCAAAAGGGTGAATAAAAATCAATTTCTCCTTTTTACTTATTCTTTTAGCTTCTAAATACGCTTCGTCATATGTTTCTCCATATAATATTATTTCAGCATTTAAGGCTTTAACGGACTTTATTTTCATAGGTGGAGTGGTAATTGGCATTACTATTACAGCTCTACAATTTAGATATGAGGCGCTTAACGCTACTCCTTGTGCATGATTCCCAGCACTTGATGCTATTACCCCTTTTTTTCTTTCATCTTGAGTTAAGTTAACCATTTTGTTATAGGCACCTCTTAGTTTGAAAGAAAATACTGGTTGTAGATCTTCCCTTTTAAACCAGATTTTATTTTGCAACTTATTACTTAGATTCCTAGCTTTTTCTAGGGGTGTTTCTTTAGCAACGTCATAAACTCGTGCTTTAAGAATTTTTTGAAAAATCTCCTCCATTTTAAGATTCTGGCAGCTTTTTAGTTAATTGTTTTCTACATTCCATTTTCGTTAGGTAAAAATCTTTTCGAAATGCATTAAAAGGCCGTAGATTAATTGAAAATAACTTCTACGGTTATGAGATTGAGCGAAGTTAGTCATCCTAATCAACTCCATGGCTTGACTACAGCTCAACTTGAAGACATGGCTTGCCAGATTAGGGAAAGGCATCTTCAGGTTGTTTCTACAAGTGGTGGTCATTTAGGCCCAGGATTAGGAGTAGTTGAATTAACACTTGCCCTTTATCAAACCTTAGATCTTGATGAGGATAAAATTGTATGGGATGTTGGTCATCAAGCATATCCTCATAAATTAATTACAGGTCGCTATTCCAATTTTGATTCTTTAAGACAAAAAGGTGGAGTAGCTGGATATTTGAAACGTTCAGAAAGTTTATTTGATCATTTTGGTGCTGGGCATGCAAGTACTTCAATATCTGCTGCACTTGGGATGGCATTTGCTCGAGACCGTTTAGGAAAAAATTATAAATGTGTCGCTGTAATTGGAGATGGAGCACTTACTGGTGGAATGGCATTAGAAGCTATTAATCATGCCGGACATCTTCCAAATACTCCTTTTTTAGTAGTACTAAATGATAATGACATGTCAATTTCTCCACCAGTTGGAGCACTTTCTACATATTTAAATCGAATGAGGCATAGTCCCCCCATTCAATTTCTTTCCGATAGTGTTCAAGAAGGTGTGAAAAATTTTCCTTTTATAGGCAAGGATATACCTCAAGAAATTAAATCATTGACAGGAAGTGTAAAACGACTAGCTGTTCCAAAAGTAGGAGCTGTATTTGAGGAATTAGGATTTACTTATATGGGACCAATAGATGGTCATGATATATCTGAAATGGTTCGTACTTTTCAAGCAGCACATCGTATTGGTGGTCCAGTATTAGTTCATGTTGCTACCACTAAAGGTAAGGGATATCCTTACGCAGAAGCTGATCAAGTTGGATATCACGCACAATCTGCATTTGATTTAACTACTGGTAAATCCATTCCTTCAAAAACCCCAAAACCACCTAGTTATAGCAAAGTCTTTGGTCAGACATTGGTAAAAATATGTGAGCAAAATAGCAAGGTGATTGGGATTACAGCAGCCATGGCCACAGGGACAGGTCTTGATTTGCTTCAGAAGGCTATACCAGATCAATATGTAGATGTTGGAATTGCAGAACAACATGCCGTCACCCTTGCAGCAGGTATGGCATGTGATGGATTAAGGCCTGTTTGTGCTATTTACAGCACTTTCTTGCAAAGAGCTTTTGACCAATTAATACATGATGTTGGTATCCAAAACTTACCAGTTACTTTTGTTCTTGATAGAGCAGGGATTGTTGGTGCTGATGGCCCTACTCATCAAGGTCAATATGATATTAGCTATTTCAGATCTATACCTAATTTTACCGTTATGGCACCCAAAGATGAAGCAGAGCTTCAAAGAATGCTAGTTACATGCCTTCATCATGACGGACCCTGTACATTGCGGATTCCAAGAGGCCCTGGTGAAGGGGTGACTTTAATGGAAGAAGGATGGGAGCCATTAAAAATAGGTCGAGGAGAGGTCCTTTCTGAAGGTGATGATTTATTAATAATTGCTTATGGGGCAATGGTTGCTTCCGCTAAAGAAACTTCCAATATTCTTAAAAAATCTGGTATTTCTTCAACAGTTGTAAATGCGAGATTTTTAAGGCCTCTTGATCAAGCATTAATACATCCATTAGCTAGACGAATTGGTAAAGTCGTTACCATAGAAGAAGGAACACTTTTAGGAGGATTTGGCTCAGCTATTGTTGAATCATTTGCAGATCAGGATTTAAAGGTTTCAACATTAAGAATAGGTATACCAGATAAATTAGTTGATCATGCTAGCCCGCAGCAAAGTAAAGAGGCACTTGGTTTAACTCCAAATCAAATTACTCAAACTATATTGAAAAGATTTGGATGGGATAAGTCAGATTCGATTTATGTTGGTAATTCAAATACAGAATCACTTTAGTTTTAATTTAAATTTTGACGGTTTTAATTGTAGGTGCTGGACCAGCAGGGGCATATTTATCAATTCTCTTAGCTAAAAATGGAATGAAGTCTATCTTAATTGATAGATTAGATGATCCTTTCAATAATGCTTATTCCAGTGCTGCATTGCCGATTTCAACTATTGATAAATATTCTTTTATAAAAGATTCTGTATCTTCTTATTGGAATAATTGGAAAATAACTGGCCCTGATACTTTAGAACATAATTTTTCTTCTGACTTGCCCTTAGGAGTAGTTTTAAACTTTGGTAAGTTCAGAAATGATTTGTGGTGTAGAGCTAAAACATTAGGCGTTACTCTGTTATTAGGTTGGACAGTTAAAGAAATAAACTCTTGTAATCAATTTACAGAAGTAATTCTTATGGATAAAGATAAGATTTCACATTCGCATAGATTTAATTTGGTTGTTGATGCAACAGGGACTAATAGATCTTTAATAAATAGATATAATTCGAATGAGAATTCATATTATAAAGGAAGTGGTGTAGAATATTTAATTGAAGTTGATAAGGAATTATATAATAAGTGGTCTAATCATCTAAGTTTTTTTATAGGGTCTAATTGGGTTAAATACGGATATGGTTGGATTTTTCCAATGTCTAATTTAAGACTAAAAGTTGGAGTATGCAGATTACCTCCACAAAATCAGGCATTTAAGAGTTCTAACTTAATAGATCTTTCTCGTTTGATAGAATTAAATAATATAAATAGATATTCACTAATTAATATTCATGGTGGATTAGTTAGCAGTACACTAAAACGAGAGGAGACTCATTTTTGTAAAAGAATAGTAGGTATAGGTGATTGTGTAAGCACAGCAAATTTATTAGGTGGAGAAGGTATAAGGCATGCCTTGTGCAGTGCTGAAATATTAGCTGATGTTTTACTTAGTTATTTTAATGAATCGAAATTTAACAATATAGAAGATTTTTCAAAGTTAAATATCTATGTGAAAAGATTAAGAAGAGAATTTGGTTGGAGATGGATTATAGCTAATAGAATAGGTAGAAAGACATGGAACTCTATATCTGATAATCAATCAGATTATAAGATTAAAAAATTAATAAACCTATTATCTAATAAGGATGGAAATGCTTTAAATGAGTTGCTTTTTGATTATAAATTTGAAAAATTTTTATTTAAGTTAGTGCCTTATTTTATAGGATTAAAATAAGGCATTAATTTAAATATTTAAGCTAACTTCATCTAATTTATTTTTAGAGGACGCCTCTAGCTGCTAAGCCTAGGATTGAACCTATCCCTAGGATATGACCTAGACAATTAGCGGCTACTACAGATGCATGACTCATACCACCAAAATACTTTGAATTAGGAATTTCAAAGCCTTCATTGGGCTTAGCTATGTTTGCTCTTGCTATAGCGTAGGCAAGAACATTACATAAAATCATTATTGCTGCGCATTTAGGTGACCAATGAAATGTCGCAGGAGCTGCAGCAGCCAATAGATTTGTAATCATTAACACAATTAGAGCAACATTATTATTCTCCTGTATAAAGCACATTTAACCACAAACATTTCCTACCTCTTAAGAGTTATTCACCTCTTTTTGACAAAAGCCCTGCAAAACCAAGTACTACTAACCCATCGCTTAATGTTAGAAAGGCTTCAGCTGATCCATGTAAATAGTCAACATCAGTAAGTTCTTGGCCATATTTTAAAGCTGCGATTATTGAAAAAATTATAGTCATACCAACAAAGAGAAGAGTCAATCTAAATCCCCATAGAGAAACCAAGGGTATTGATTTTGATTTCTGAGCCCAATAAAGAAAAACAAGGTAAGGGAAAAGTGATATGACAAAAATAGGTCCTGGGTCAAGTTCGTTGAAAAAGAGTAAAGGATTGTTCATTCTTCCTATATAAGCTGTTTTTCTGTTTTAACAAGATTCCAAGCAGCTAATGCCAAACAGATATTTCCTATAAAAGTAAGGAGGGCCTGAATATATACCAAACCATATAAGGATGAAGGATTATCATATATGTGCCATGTTATAGCTGCCATAGCACTTGCTAGATTTGGAAGCATTGCCATTGCTAACCATTTAAGAGCCTTTTTATTTGATTGCTTTGATATTTGATTAATAAAAAATATAGCGAGTAACCATTCAAATAAAGTTAAAATATGAATAAACCAAGTTGGCAGCGAAAGTACATGCATATTTCTTTTAGCTTTTAAAATAATGTTAGTAGGTAATAATATTATTTAAGATATTTGGTCCATAGAATAAATATTATATTTTTAAAATTAAAAAGGGGTTATAGCTTATTTAAATCAATACCCTGGGATTTTGCATATGCTCCTAATCCTTTTTTTTGGATAGTTTTTAATGTTCTAGTTGAAACTCGAAGATTTAACCATCTATTCCCTTGCTCCCACCAAATACGTCGTTTTTGGAGATTTGCCTGTTGTAGTTTTTTTGTGCGAATATGGGAATGACTAACTGCCATGCCATTATTTGCTTTAGTACCTGATAGCTCGCAAACTCGAGACATAGACTTATAGCTGCAAAAGGATTTTTTATATCTTATCAAATTATTGGGCTTCAGGAGATTTTAGATATCAATCTCCCCATTAGATCAGTGGTTTTCTTTTGGTAATTACTCATGCCTTGTGGATCTAATCCACCTACGCTTAAACATGCACTTTCATAGAGATTTATGGCTATGTCATTTAGTAATTGATCATTTTCTGAACTTCCTTCTGAACCTATTATAAGAATATTTGATTTAAGTTTTGATAGACCTTCAATAATTGGGTGTCTTTTATTTACTAAAAGCACATGATTATCGGGGAGACCTGGTAATTTCTGCTCCATCAGTGCTCCCATATCATTTATTCGACGCATTTGTTCAGGTAAGAGAATCATTGCAGGAACATCAGGATTAGACTTTAATGTTTGAACCTTTACTGATACGTTTTCATTGTTTATAGCTTTCTTAATTAGGTCTCTTATTATTTCAGATGCTTTTTCACCATCTTTACCTGTTATTTCTGGTGAATCATCATTTAGATCATCCACTATTTCTGAGTCTACTCTTTGGAATGTAACATTATCTTTTTTAGATTCTATCCAGGGAATAAATTGCGAATCAATAACTGTATCAGCAGTTAAAATTTCATTGCCCTGATTTTTCCATAAATCTAATGGATTAGCTTGAGCAATTTCATCTGTACAGTAAAGAACTTTTTTATCATTTTCATTGGATAATCTATTTATATATTCATTTATAGTTGTATAATTATTATTTTCAAAATTAATAACATTATCATCTTTTTCAAAAGACTTTTGTCTAACTGTCCTGAAAATTATTAGTTCACTTACCATATCAGCAAACTTGTCATCTTCCATTGCTCCTATCTTGATAAAAGGAGCAATCGATTCCCAGATTTCTGCATAAAAATCTGGATCTTCATTTTTAATTGATTTAAGTTTATCAGCTATTTTTTTAGATATAAAATTTCCTATTGATCTAACTCTTCTATCTGACTGAAGTGCACTTCTACTTACAT
Source organism: Prochlorococcus marinus str. MIT 0918 (assembly GCF_027359415.1). Classification (NCBI taxonomy): domain Bacteria; kingdom Bacillati; phylum Cyanobacteriota; class Cyanophyceae; order Synechococcales; family Prochlorococcaceae; genus Prochlorococcus; species Prochlorococcus marinus. The sequence goes on along the minus strand of NZ_CP114780.1, from coordinate 380,478 downwards.
TAAGAGGAATATCTGTAGAGTCAATAATTCCTCTTAAGGGAAGTAGATATCTTGGCACAACTTCTTTAATTGAATCGCTGACAAAGACTTGATTAGAGTAAAGTTTTATTTCTCCAGTTTCCCAGTCTGCTCTTCCAGTGATTTTTGGGAAGTAAAGAATACCTTGAAGGTTATAGGGATAATCTGTATTTAAATGTATCCATAGCAAAGGATCACCTTGAAATGGATATAAGTATTTATATAGCTCAATATAATCATTATCATTCAAATCTCTAGGACTTTTTCTCCATGGTGAATTTCTTTTATTTATCGATTTCCCATCTAATTGAACATCTACTGGCATGAAGTCACAATATTTCTTTATTAGCGTATTAATACGACTTGGCTCTATGAATTCTATTTCTTCATCCATTAAATATAAAATTATATCTGTTCCAATCTCTTCTCTTTCTGATTCTTCTAAGCTAAATTTTGGAGATCCATCACATGACCATTTAATTGCTTTACTATCTTTCTTTGCGGATCTAGATATTATTACAACATTTTTGGCAACCATAAAACTAGAATAAAAACCTAAACCAAAATGACCAATTATTTGTTCATTATTATTCTCATATTTTTTTAGGAATTCCTCAGCACTTGAAAATGCTACTTGATTTATATATTTTTTAATTTCTGTATCTGTCATCCCTATCCCATTATCGGAAAACGTTAGTGTTTTTTCCTCTCGATTGATACTTATAAGGATTTTACCTTCATCACCAGACTCACAATCCCCAGCGATTGATGCCATTCTTCTCTTGTTTATAGCATCAACTCCATTGCTAACTAACTCACGCAAAAAGATTTCATGATCCGAATAAACTGCTTTTTTTATAATAGGAAATATGTTTTCAGTATGAATCTGAATTTGCCCTTCTTCGATTACAGCCATAGTTTTATTTATTTATAATAACGTTAAGTTCTTAGGTATAAAACTCTCAAGAGTGAATAAGCAGTATTCTCCGTACCTTCTCAGTTTTTTTGTAGTTCTGGTCTTTCTTCATCAATGACCGCACCTTTTACTGGACAAACTGCAAAACATACCCCACAGTCTATACATGTTGAAAAGTTGATATAGAAGTATTTAGTCCCTTTCTTATTTAAACCTCTACCGATATTAATGCAATCTACTGGGCATGCTTCCACACATAATGCTATTCCTTCGCAAACATCACTATTTATAGAATGAGGCATTTTAACTTTAAGGTAACCATTCTAGAAGATCATAGTCCCTCTCTATTAATAATTTCTGAGCTTCTTCTTTAGTCTTGAAAGGTGTAAGTTCAACCATCGCTTGGAAACCATTTTTATGTAATTCTAATTGCTTAAATAAAGCATCTTCGTAAATTCTATTTGTGCTATATGCAATTAGTATTCTTTTCTTAATATTATTATTATTATTACCTTTATTTTTCTGTAACAATCTTATGTTATCAATAGAAAATGAAAACCCTGCTCCAGTTTCTTTGTTGTTTGAATAATTAAACATGTTGAATAAATCATCATATCTACCTCCTCTTGCTATAACAATGGGTGAGTAATCTGTTTGACAAACTAGTTGGAATGTTATACCAGTATATAAATCATAATGTGGTTGATAAGTTGGATCTAATTTAATAGAAACACCATGTTTATCAGCAATTGTTTCGATAGTAGAAAAAAGTCTTTTTAATTCTTCAAATATATCTTTTTTACCATATATTTTTTCTAATTGACTTAAAATATTAAAGGGATTACCTCTTATTTTTAGAACGTTAAGTAGGATATTTTTTATATTCTCTTTTAGATCTAATTTATTTATCGTTATTAGATCATAATTAGTTAAGCAAGTCTTCACTATTGACTTATAGTCTGAGGTTATATTTTGAATTATTAGTTCTATTAGAGACTTATGACCAATTAAAAGAATGGGCTTATGTTTGGGATTAATTTCTAATGATTCTAATGATTCCAATAGGAGATATAAAAGCTCAACTTCAGCAGACATATCTCGTATGCCTATAAGTTCAATGTTGCTTTGAAGACTTTCTTCAACTGTAAATCTACCTTCACTATCTTCTTTACTTTTAAATACTATCCCTGGTGACCAAAATCTTAAAGGTCTTTTTTTATTTGCAAACCTTGTATTGGCAGCCCTGGCTATAGATGCTGTCATTTCAGGTCTTAAACCAATTGGCTCATCTGCTACTAACTTGACTATTTCTTTTTGAGAAATTTTTCCTCCAGCTATTAATGTTTCTATTCTTTCTAATGTTGGTGGTGAAATCTCTTCATATCCCCATTTTTTATATAAATTAGAAAGTCTAAAAATAATTTGTTTGTTGTTTTTAACCTCATCAGGGTTTAAATCCTTTGTTTCAAATTTTGACTGTATAGACATTGAAATTGTAATTTGTGAAGTTTTAACTTTTAGCTTTAATTGTTATACACCATAAGACTTTTGGCTAAGCGGTGTAACTTTATTAAGTTCTTCTATTAACTCATTTCTAATTCCTTTATTAGTAGCAACAATACTACCTTTACTAAGATCAAACTCATCAGAATTATAATGAGAAATAAATCCACCAGCAAGCTCAACTATAGGAGCACCTGCTGCAAGATCCCATTTTTGCAATCCATGTTCCCAATATCCATCAACTTTGCCTGCTGCTAATAGAGCTAAATCAACCGAAGCTGCTCCATCTCTTCTAACTCCTCTAGTTCTATGTGTTAACCAACAAAATTCTGCATAATTATTATTGTTATTTATCCTTCTATCATATGAAAACCCTGTAACCAATAAAGATTCTTTTAAAATAATTGTTTTCGAGACTGAGATTTTTTTGTTATTACAAAATGACCCTTTACCTGGAGTACCCCAGTATAGTTCTTTTAAGTAAGGTATATAAATTGCCCCAAGTATTGGGCTATTGTTAGAAATTAAACCTATTGACGTGGCAAAAAAAGGATAGCCATGTGCGAAATTCGTTGTTCCATCTAGTGGATCTATACACCAAGCTAAATTATCTATATACCCAGAGGAACCACTTTCTTCAGCTAGGATTCCAATTTTCGGTGTTTCTTTGTTTAAATACTCTTTTATTATGTTTTCAGCTTCTATATCTACATTTGTAACCAAATCACCTTCGCTACCTTTATTTTTAACTGTTGTTATATCTTGATAATATTTCATCAATACTTTACCTCCTATTAATGCTGCTTTTCTTGAAATTACAGATAAATTATCTAGAGTCTCTTGATCTAGGCCTATTTTATTAGATGCTTGAACACATTTAAAAGATGTCATTTTTAAAGACAGATCTAAGTTATGTAAAATAGAAACTTTATTTTGTTATAGCACTTCCTCTGTTAGATTTGAAGAACATTTCAAATGTATGGAGAGGTGGCCGAGCGGTCGAAGGCGCAGCACTGGAAATGCTGTATAGGGGCAACTCTATCGAGGGTTCGAATCCCTCCCTCTCCGTTTTAGAAAACTTTAATAATAAATATATTAATTTTCTCTTTATATATTAATATATAAAGGAAATTTAGACTTTTGCAAAATAAATTTTTATATATTCTAATTAAATGTAATTAATTAGATATTGATAAACTTGTTGTAATGCATATTTAGTTAATCTATCTATTAAAATAAATTGCATAATAGTATATTATTATTATGCATAAAAATTTAATTTATAAATTTTCAAGTTATTTTTTCTAAATATTATTTTAACAATCTTTGCTTTTTAAGTTTATTAATGCTTTTATCTTAAGTGTGCATCAGTAAAAAAAACTTGGTTAGTGAGCCGATGAACGTTACCGTAGGGAGCAAATAAAAACAGCCATGGGGAGGATTGTTGGAATTGATTTAGGTACCACTAACTCCGTCATCGGAGTTTTGGAAGCTGGACGCCCTCTTGTAATTGCAAATGCTGAAGGGCTTAGAACAACTCCATCAGTAATTGGATATACAAAGGATTCAGAATTGGTGGTCGGTCAACAAGCCAGAAGACAACTAGTACTTAACCCTAGAAATACCTTTTCAAATCTAAAAAGATTTATAGGAAGAGCTTGGGATGAATTAGAAGAAACCAGCTTAAATGTCCCTTATACAATAAAATCCAATGACCAAGGAAGCGTTAGAGTTATATGCCCAATCACGGAAAGAGAATATGCACCTGAAGAATTGATTGGAAGTATCATTAGAAAGTTAATAGATGATGGGGAAAAATATTTATCTGAAACTATTGATTCTGCTGTAATAACTGTACCTGCTTATTTTAATGATTCTCAGAGACAAGCTACTAGAGATGCAGCTCTTCTTGCAGGTATAAGAGTAGAGAGAATCTTAAATGAACCAACAGCGGCAGCTTTGGCATATGGCTTTGATAAGAAAGCAGCTTCTAGAGTTTTAGTTTTTGATCTAGGTGGAGGGACATTTGATATATCTTTGCTAAGAATTTCTAATGGAGTTTTTGATGTTAAAGCGACCTCTGGCGATACACAATTAGGTGGAAATGATTTTGATCAGAAAATTGTTGATTGGTTGGCTGAAGATTTTAAAAAAGAGAATGGAATAGACCTAAGAAGAGACAGACAATCTCTTCAACGCCTTTCTGAGGCTTCTGAAAAGGCCAAACAAGAATTATCTGGTCTGAATTCAACCCCTATTTCACTACCTTTTATTGCAACTGGTTCTAATGGCCCTTTGCACATAGAAACTGTTCTAGATAGAAAAACATTTGAAGGACTATGTAGGGATCTAATGGATAGGTTGTTAAAACCTGTGGAGAATGTTCTAAATGACTCTGGTTGGAACTCTGATGATATTAACGATGTTGTTTTAGTTGGTGGAAGCACAAGAATCCCTATGGTTCAACAACTTGTTAAAACATTTGTCCCTGTAAAACCATCTCAATCAGTCAATCCAGACGAAGTTGTAGCTATTGGTGCAGCAGTTCAAGGAGGAATCATTACTGGAGAATTAAGAGATCTTTTGCTGAATGATGTAACTCCTTTGTCATTGGGATTGGAAACTGTAGGAGGCCTTATGAAAGTTTTAATTCCTAGAAATACACCAATTCCTGTAAGACAATCTGATGTATTTAGTACATCTGAACCCAATCAATCCTCTGTAGAGATAAATGTCTGGCAAGGTGAAAGGCAACTCGCAGCAGATAATAAATCGCTTGGTAAATTTCGTTTATCAGGTATTCCTCCTGCTCCTAGAGGTGTCCCTCAAGTACAAGTGGCATTTGATATAGATGCTAATGGAATGCTTCAAGTAAGTGCTACTGATAGAACAACGGGCAGAAAACAGTCGGTAAGCATTACTGGTGGTTCTAATCTAAATGAAGAAGAAGTAAATAATTTAATAAATGAGGCAAAGCAAAAAGCTGATTCAGATCGCAAAAAACGAGCTTCTATTGATCAAAAAAATAATGCTCTAACTCTTGTAGCTCAGGCAGAAAGAAGATTACGTGATGTTTCTCTTGAATTTGGTCCTTATTGTGCAGAGAGACAACAAAGAGCAGTAGAAGTAGCAATTAGAGATGTAGAAGATTATTTAGAAAATAATGATTTAGCAGAGTTAGATATATCTGTTTCTTCTCTTCAGGAATCATTATTTGGATTAAATAGAAGAATTTCTGCTGAAAAGAGATCAGATAATAATCCTATTCAAGGTATAAAAAATACTTTTGGATCATTAAAAGATGAATTATTTGCAGATGATTATTGGGATGATGATCCATGGGATTATGAGCCGCAAAATCAAGCTAGAAATCGTGGGTATAAAAATAGAAATCTAGATGACTGGGACAATGACTTCTACAGCTAAACCAGATTATTGGTCTATTTTGGGTCTATCTCCTGGGAGTGACCTGTCTCAAATAAAATCAGCATTTAGATCAGAAGCTAGAAGATGGCATCCAGATTTAAATATTAACGATAGAAATGCTGAAGAACGTTTTAAATTAATTAATGAGGCTTATAAAGTTTTAATAGATCCTAAAAAACGTACTTTATGGGAGTCACAGAATAATGCTCCCTCTGAATTATTTGCAGAAGGTTTTCCTTCTTATAATGAATATCTAAATCAAGTATTAGGGATACAGATAGATAGTATTAATAATGAATCTAGTTTTAATAATGAACAAGATGTAGAAGAATATAATTTAAATAATTTTGATGAATTTTTAGAAGAGGAATTTTATATAGATGATATAGATCAAGATTTTGATAAGCCTACACCATCTCCTACTTCTCCACCACCAATCAAACAATTAGAGGATCAAGAATCTGTAGTTGAATTAACACCTGATGAATCATTGAATGGAACTGAAATACAAATTGAATTAAATAATGGAACTTTAGTTGAAATACAAACACCCTCTTTTGCTGGAGATGGATGGAGATTAAGATTACCTGGAGTTGCAGAAGGAGGGAAGGATCATTTTATTCAACTAAGAGTAGAAACTGATGATGGATTAAGGATAGATGGCTTAAGAGTTTTATACCGATTGGAATTATTTCCACAAGATGCTTTATTTGGTTGTGGAGTTGAAATACCAACCCTAGAAGGACCTGTTATATTGCAGGTTCCTCCCAAGTCATCTTCAGGGCGATTACTACGATTAAGGGGACGTGGACTTGAATATGAAGAATTAGTAGGTGATCAAATTGTAGAGGTTGTTATAGTGTTACCAGCTGATCTAACAGACTCAGAATTAGCCTTATATAAAAGGCTTCAGGAATTATCATATGATGATAATTAGTCTCATCAATTTTCTTTAAGTTGATAAAAATGCTTGTACATGTCCTGCTTTATGAAATAGGTGATAAGAATGAAGGTATTCATTCGATTGAATTAAATGGAAAAACAATTGTACTAATGTTTGAAAATAAGGATGATGCTGAAAGGTATTGCGGACTTTTAGAAGCTCAGGACTTTCCTAAACCAACAATTGAAGCAATAGAAGAATCAGAGATAGATTCTTTTTGTAAGGAAGCCGGCTATGAATCTCGCTTTGTAGAAAAAGGTTTTATACCTAAATCAGAGGAAGATAGACTTTTAATAGCCCCACCAGAGAAGAATTTAGACTTTAATCTACTAGATGAACATATAAATGATAGAAGTAATCAAGTTAACGAACTTAATAATAATCAATTAGATACTATTAGAAATCAATTAGAGAATCTATTGTAAATGAATAGATTTGAAGATTACGCTAGAGAAATTAACGAGATAAAGGATAGAGGACATCTTATTACTGAACAACAAAATGATAATAGTGAAAATATACACTTATATAATACAGATAAGTTGGTTGATGTATTTATAGAAGAAGATTTGAAACCTCAATTAGCTATTAAATATTCCAAAAAGAACCTAGTTAAGTCCATAGATATGATTTATAATAGATTAAATAATAAAGGAAGATTGTTTTATATTGGAGCAGGCACGTCAGGTAGGCTTGCTGTTCTTGATGCTAGTGAATGTCCACCTACATTTTGTACATCTCCTGATCTGGTGCAAGCAATTATTGCAGGTGGTTATGAAAGCTTAGTTAAGAGTTCAGAACAAGCAGAAGATAATACTGAAATATCAATAAAAGAACTAAAAGATCGTAAATTCACTTCAAATGACTGCTTGATAGGAATAACAGCTGGTGGAACAACACCATATGTAATTTCCAGTTTGGAATATGCCAAAAAATTAGGTGCACTTACTATATTAATAACATCAGTCACAAAAGATCAATCTAATTTCAGTACAGATATAGATATAAGATTGATTACAGGTCCAGAAATAATAGCTGGATCTACACGCTTGAAAGCAGCAACAGCAGCAAAGATGGCACTAAATATTATTTCCTCAGGAGTAATGATTAAATTAGGTAAAGTATATAAGAATAGAATGATAGACCTTTCTGTAACTAATAACAAACTTTTAGATAGATCTATAAGAATTTTATGTGATTTATTGAATATTGATCGTGACGCAGCTATAAAACTCTTAGAGGAATCTAGAGGTTCCGTTAAAGTTTCTATTTTGATGAGATTATCTGGAATGAACTATGTTAATTCAATAAAAGAATTAAAGGAAAACAATGATCACTTGCCAAATACACTTTCTAAGTTAGGTATAAGAACATGATATTCATATAATTTCTTTTATATTGGGTTAAAAATATTTTCTATTTAGATAATGAATATAGGATATAATTATCTTTGAACTTTAACTTTTAAAAAAAATGAAAGCCATCATGGATACTGATGTAGGTCAGATTAACATAGAGTTATTTGATGAAGAAGCACCTAATACAGTAGCTAATTTTGTAAAGCTATCTAAAGAAGGTTTTTATAATGGTCTTTCATTTCATCGTGTTATACCTGGGTTTATGGCGCAAGGTGGGTGTCCTAATAGTAGAAAAGGTTCAAGTGGAATACCAGGGACAGGAGGACCTGGCTATAGCATTGATTGTGAAATCAATAAGAACAAACATCTTCCTGGCTCATTGTCTATGGCACATGCAGGCAAAAATACAGGAGGTAGTCAATTCTTCCTAGTTCATGAGGCTCAACCTCATTTAGATGGGGTGCACACTGTATTTGGAAAAACAGATGATATATCTGCTGTTCTTAATATTCAAAATGGTACAGAGATAAAAACTTTAACAATAATCGACTAGGGTTTCTATTTATTTCCAGGTAATTATATATGGTAATTTTTTCTTAGAGATTAAATCAAGCGCCTCTTTTTTCTTATCCTTTAGATCATTTAAAGTATAAGTGTTATTTTCTAAGTTTTGAGATGGGTGTATAGCTTGTTGTTTGTTATTTGAACTAAATATTCCAACCCTATTTGTACCTTCCCAGTTACTAATCAACAACAATAAATCGTAAATTGAGTTTATATCTTTGCAATTATCTACTCTCCAAACGAAATTTGGCCTTTCCCATAGAGCTAAAAGTCTTGGTGAGTTTTCTGGACTAAGTTTCAATTGATATTCTCTAGCTATTGCTTCTGCGTTGTTTTTAAGGACAGATAAATTGTTATTTGTAGATGTACCATCCCAATAAATTACATAATAGTTATTGGATTCATATTGATAATTCTCATCTATAAAATGACCTAGCTTTGTTCTCTTAACATATAAATAATCAGCATTATGATCTCCAGGACAAATAACTAATGGTTCTCTACTTTCAACTTTTAGTCCATAACCACCAAGACCAGCTATTTTTCTTGGATTATTTGTCAATAATCTTAGTCTCTGGATACCTAGGTCAGTTAGTATCTGTGCACCAACTCCATAATTTCTAAGGTCTGCTGGAAAGCCAAGCCTTTCATTAGCTTCAACTGTATCTAGGCCTCCATCTTGCAAACTATAAGCTTTTAATTTATTAATTAATCCAATTCCTCTACCTTCTTGTCTTAAATATACGACTATTCCTTCTCCCTCTTCTGTAACTCGTGATAATGCAGCTTCTAATTGAGGTCGGCAATCGCATCTTAATGATCCAAAAGCATCACCAGTTAAACACTCCGAATGCATTCTTACTAGAACAGGCTCTTTAAATTTTCCTAGTGTTCCTTTTACTAATGCAATATGTTCTGTACCATCTAACTTATTTGAATAACCAATAGCTTCAAAATCACCAAAAATACTTGGCAATTTGGTTGTTGCCATACGAAAAACAAATCTCTCATTCTCTAATCTGTATTTAATAAGATCAGCAATACTTATTATTTTTAATTGCCATTTCTTTGCATAATTTCTTAATTCAGGCAAACGGGCCATAGAGCCATCTGCATTTTGAATTTCACATATAACCCCTGCTTGAGATAAACCTGATAATTGGGCCAGATCTACAGCTGCTTCTGTGTGACCAGCTCTTTTTAAAACACCTCCCTTTTTTGCTCTTAAGGGAAATATATGGCCAGGCCTTCTTAGATCATTTGGTTTTGTATTTGGACTGATTGCTACCTGTATTGTTCTTGCTCTATCTTCTGCTGAAATACCTGTTGACACCGAATATTCAGGGCCAGCATCAATACTTACAGTAAATGCTGTTTCATTAGAATCTGTATTCCTATCAACCATTAAAGGGAGATCTAATTGATCCAATCTTTCTCCATCCATAGCTAGACATATCAATCCCCTGCCTTCCTTTGCCATGAAATTTATTTGTTGTGGTGTAGCAAATTGGGCTGCACATATTAGATCCCCTTCATTTTCACGACTTTCATCATCGACTACGACAATACATTCGCCATTTCTTATAGCAGCTAATGCATCTGCTATTGGGTCGAATAAAACATTTAGTTCTTCTTTTCTGTTCAATTAGTACCTCTTGAAATTGATGAAACGTTGCTAATGTCAGGTTATAGATATCATTAGCATAAATTTAAAAAAAGTTCTAATTTTGAACTATATTATTTTAGTATGAACTCATTAAAGAATACATCTAATCATATTGCTGTTGTAGGAGCTTCAGGTTATGGAGGCATTCAAGCTCTTGAAATACTAAAACATCATCCATCCTTTGAGATTACATTTCTTGGTGGGAATAAAACTGCTAATTCAAGATGGAATGAACTACATCCATTTTTGCAATTAGAAAATAATCCTATTATTGAATCTCCTGATCCTAATATAATCTCTGATAAAGCCAGTTATGTTATACTTAGTCTGCCTAATGGATTATCATCTCAGTTAGTTCCTGAATTGATAAATAAAAATGTTAGGGTTATAGATCTTTCAGCTGATTATAGATATAGATCATTAGATAAATGGAGAGATGTTTATACAGAAGAATCAACTAAATATTTTAGGAGTGATGAGGTCTTATGTAAAAATGCTATATATGGACTACCAGAATGGAATTATGAAAATATTTCAAAAGCAAAAATTATAGCCTCACCAGGATGTTTTCCAACAGCAAGTTTATTACCTTTAATACCTTTTCTCAAACAAGGATTAATAGAAAATGATGGCATAATTATAGATGCTAAGACAGGTACATCTGGCGGAGGTAGAGACCCTAAACAGCATCTATTGTTATCTGAGTGTTCAGAATCAATATCACCATATGGTGTTATTGGACATCGTCATACTTCAGAAATAGAACAAGAATTAAATCATATAACTGGTAACTCAATTCAAATTCAATTTACTCCTCATTTGGTTCCAATGGTTAGAGGAATGCTTTGCACTGTATATGCAAGGTTAAGAGATCCTTGTTTAACAGCAGAGGATTGTAAGACAGTATTAGAAACTGTATATAGAAATTACCCTTCAATCAAAATTTTACCTGTTGGTACTTATCCCATGACAAAATGGGTAAAAAATACTAATAATACCTTATTAAGTGTTGAGGTAGATAAACGAAATGGAAGGATTATTTTAATGTCTGTTATAGATAATTTACTTAAAGGACAAGCTGGTCAAGCTATTCAATGTTTAAATATAATGGCAGGGTTAAATATAAATACAGGATTGCCTACATCAAATTTCTATCCTTAAATATTTCTTCTCCATTTTTGTGCAGCAAGAGAAATTCCAATACTTATAATTTTATGCTCTTGTATTTGAATATTTCTTAAAAGAGAAGTTTCATCATCTTCAATATCAATAGGAACTGCAGATTGAATTAAAATTTCACCAGAATCTACCTTTTCTTCTACTAAATGTACAGTACATCCACTTATACAAACATTAGCTTCTATAGCCTTTTTTATAGCATTATTACCTTTAAAACTAGGAAGTAGGGAAGGATGGAGATTAACTACTCTACCTTGATATTCATTTAATAAGATATTAGTAACAATTCTATTCCAACCAACCATTACTATTCCTTCTACGTAAAAATTATTAAGCTTATTAATTATTGCTTTATCAAATTCCTGTCTTGAAACATAACAATTATGGTCTAGATATAATATAGGGATACTATTTTTTTTCGCGATTTTATAAGCCCCACAGTTTTTATTATTAACTATTAGGCATATTATATCTGCATCAAGGTATCCATTCTGTATATCTGTTAATATAGTATTAAAATTTGATCCTTTACCTGATGCCATTATAGCTAATTTTATCCTAGGAGAAAAGGATATTGGCTTTTTATAGGCTGGGCTAATTATTGTTTTAGATTCTAGATTATTCATATAGAAGTAAGTATCATTACTGATTAATTAATAATATAGTTAATAATGATAACTGTCCAATTAATTTGTTTCTTTAATAATTCCTCGTATTTTTCTGCTAAATCATTCATACTATAAGCAGTTGAGAATAAACGACAGAGTTTTTGCCAAATATGAACTTCCCAGACTTCAGCAGCGATAATGCCAATCTACAATGGAAACGCTTTTCTAACTTGCTTTATTTTAATGATGAGTTGGGCTTGTGGCTTGATATTAGTAGAATGAAAATCACTTCATCTAATATAGAATCATTATCAACACCTTTTAACAAAGCTTTTGATGCTATTGATAAATTAGAAAAAGGAGCTATATCAAATGCAGATGAAAACAGACAAGTTGGTCATTACTGGTTAAGAGATTCTTTACTTGCACCTACAAAAGAAATATCTAATCTTGTAACAGAAGGAATTTCAGATATAGCTGAATTTGGAAGAAATATACTCTCAGGTAAAATTAAAAATGAAGATAATAAGCCATTTACAGATGTTTGTTGGATAGGTATTGGGGGTAGTGGTTTAGGTCCTATTTTAATAATAAATGCATTAAAGAAATCAACTAAAGGTTTGAATTTTATTTTTATTGATAATGTTGATACAAATGGTATTAATGATAAGTTAGTTTCATTAAAAAATAATCTTAAAACAACTTTATTTGTTGTAGTTAGTAAATCTGGAGGTACACCAGAACCACAAATAGCAATGGATCAAGCTAAGCATTTCTTGTTGAGAAATAATATTGAATGGTCTAAAAGATCAATAGCAATAACAATGAAAGATAGTTTATTAGACAAAATTGCTAAATCGGAATCATGGCTAAAAAGGTTTGATCTGCCTGATTGGGTAGGTGGAAGAACAAGTATAACTGGATCTGTAGGCCTCCTTCCTTTAGCTTTAATTGATGAAAATATTTATGATTTTCTTAAAGGAGCATCAACTATGGATTCAATAACAAGGGAAAAAAATATTTACCAAAACCCATCAGCATTATTAGCTTCTGCTTGGTATTACTCTGGGGATGGTAAAGGACTTAGAGATATGGTTGTACTTCCATATCAAGACAGATTGGAAGTTTTTAGTAAATACCTTCAACAATTAATTATGGAATCCTTAGGGAAGCAGGAAGACAGAAGCGGTAATATAGTAAATCAAGGCTTATCAGTTTATGGAAATAAAGGCTCTACTGATCAACATGCATATGTTCAGCAATTAAGAGATGGTATAGATAACTTTTTTGTTACATTTATAGAAATTTTACAAGATAACAAGGATATTCCTACATTAAATGATAAATCACCAGGAGATTACTTATCTGGGTTCTTACAAGGCACTAGACTCGCTCTTTCAGAAAATGGTCGACAAAGTATAACAATTAGTCTTAGAAAATTTAATGCATTTTCTTTAGGAGCCTTAATTGCTTTATTTGAAAGATCTGTAGGATTATATGCTGAATTAATTGATATTAACGCCTACCATCAACCAGGAGTAGAGGCTGGTAAAAAAGCGGCTTCTAATTTAATTTCTCTTAAACTACAGATAGAGAATATTCTTTCTGATAAAAAACCATACTCTATTAATGACATTGTCTCTAAGCTAAATCATTCATCCTGTGAGAGTGTCTTTCTTATAATAAGGCACATATCTGTAAATCAAGATTTTTACACGATTAATGGAGATTGGTCAGAACCTTCATCATTAATTATTAAAAGAACTAATTAAATTACAATATTTATTAATTTTCCTTTAACTGATATATATCTCTTTATAGGCTTAGCTCCTATCCACTTCTTAGTTACCTCAGAATTTAAAACCTTATCCTTTAGCTGAATATCAGATTCATTTATATTGACTTTAATCATACCCCTAACTTTTCCATTAATTTGTATCACTAAATTATAATTATCTTCTATAATTGCCCTTGAATCAAATTTAGGCCACTTTTGGTCATGGACACTTCCATTGCCTTTTAACAAAAACCAAAATTCTTCTGATAAATGTGGAGCAAAAGGTGCTAATAATAATGTTAATACTTCTAAAGATTCTATGATTAGGGAATCTCGGACATATTCTACAGTTTCATATAGTGTATTTGTAAGTATCATTAATTGAGAAATTGCTGTATTAAACTGAGCATTCTCCTCCAGGTCATTAGATATGTTTTTTATTGATAAGTGGACTATTCTACGTAGATTTGATTCTTTACTATTTAAATCTGTATATACTATGCTCTGAGATGAATTCGAAAGGTCTATAGTTCTATCTCTTAGAAGATCATTAAAAATTCTCCATACACGATTTAAGAATCTATATTGACCTTCTACATCAGAATCGTCCCATTCTAAATCCTTTTCTGGAGGGGCTTTGAAAAGTATAAACATCCTTGCTGTATCGCTTCCAAATTTGTTAATCACATCAGATGGATCAACTCCATTATATTTAGATTTTGACATTTTTTCATAAACTATTTGTAGTTTTTCTCCAGTTAATGGGTCTAATGGATTCTTATGGTCTTTTATATCATTATTTTTGATATATTTTTGAGATGATGGATTCTTATATGTAATTCCTTGAACCATTCCTTGCGTTAATAACTTTTTAAATGGTTCATTTACATTAATAAGTTTCTTAGTTTTTAAAGCTTTTACAAAAAATCTAGAATATAAGAGATGTAATATTGCATGTTCAATACCTCCAACATATTGATCTACTGGAAGCCATTTATCTGCTAACTCTTTATTAAAAGGTTCATTTTTATTAGTTGCGTCTACATATCGTAAAAAATACCAGGATGAACACATGAATGTATCCATTGTGTCTGTTTCTAATTTTGCCTTACATGAACATTTTGGACAAGTTATACTTTTAATAGATTTATCTTTATTAAGTTTGATAGGTAAATCCTTTATTGGAACTGGTACTACTCCACATTTATCACAATGAATAATTGGTATTGGACATCCCCAATATCTTTGACGTGATATCAACCAATCTCTAAGTTTATAACTAACTTTGTTCTGTGCCCATCCATCATTTATACCTACACTTGTTATTTCTGATATAGCTATTTTAGACTTTAGCCCATTAAATTTTCCAGAATTGATTAATATACCTTTTGATGTAAATGGTCTTGTCTCATCAACTAGACTACTATTTCCCTTAATTACATATGTTATAGGTAATGTATATTTTTTAGCAAATTCATAATCTCTTAAATCATGAGCTGGAACTGCCATAACAGCTCCTGTGGCATATGAAGAAAGTACATAATCTCCGATCCAAATTGGAATTGATTTTCCATTTATAGGATTTATAGCTTTAGCTCCTAAATCCAACCCTTGCTTCTGTTTTGAATCTGATGTTCTATCTTGTTCACTAAGTCTATTAACTTTATCTCTAAAAATTTTAAGAGAGTCTTTATTTTCATCAGCTATTAATTTATCTACTAAATGATGATCAGGAGCTAAAACCAGATAATTTACACCATATATTGTATCTATTCTAGTTGTAAATACATTTATCAATAGATTAGGACTATTTTTAACTTTAAATTTAACCTCTACTCCTTGAGACTTACCTATCCAGTTCTCTTGCATAGTTTTTACATTATCTGGCCAACCACTTAGCTTATTTAAGCCTTTAAGTAATTCTTCGGCATAATCTGTTATTTTTAAGAACCATTGCTTTAACTCTTTTTTTTGAACAATTGCACCTGATCGCCACGATTTTCCATTTATATCAACTTGTTCATTAGCTAATACAGTCTTGTCAATAGGGTCCCAATTAACAGTCGCTGATTTTTGGTAGGCTAATCCAGCATCAAATAATTCAAGGAATAGATATTGGGTCCATTTATAATATTCTTCATCACATGTTGTAATTTCTCTCTCCCAATCTACTGATAACCCAAGACTATTTAGTTGGGTTTTCATCTGAGATATATTTTTTTTAGTCCATATATCTGGATCAATCCCTCTATCTATAGCTGCATTCTCGGCTGGTAATCCAAATGCATCCCAGCCCATAGGGTGAAGAACTGCTTCACCTTTCATGCGATGCATTCTTGCCAAGACATCTGTGATTACATAATTTCTTACATGTCCCATATGAAGATTTCCAGATGGATATGGAAACATTGATAATGCATAAAAGGTTTTTTGATCCTTTTGGGGTTGCCTAGTCTTATATAAGGAACTTTCAATCCATTTTTGTTGCCATTTTTTTTCTAAATCAGCATGGTTGTATGTATTAGAGATTCCTTTAGATAAAGGTTTGTTTGAGGATTCTGCGATCACTTATGCTCTGTAATGAAATAAAAGATTGCTTTATTCTTATTTTACAAGACATTTATTAATAGTTGCACCCATAATAAAATATAATAATACTTATTTTCATTTAATTATTTTAATTCTATGACACCCATAAAATTTAAGAAATATGAAGGTACAGGTAATGATTTTATAATTATTGATGGATTTAAATCTCCAGAAGCTAATAAACTATTTAGTATTAAAAGAGATTTAATTAAAAGCTTATGTGATAGACATTATGGTGTTGGAGCTGATGGAATTATTATTAATGCCAAACCAGATCATAATGGAATATCTAAGATGATTATTTATAACTCCGATGGATCCTTAGCTGAAATGTGTGGGAATGGTATTAGATGCCTAGTTAAATATATTATTGATACTAATAATTTACATAACCAAACTGAATTTAATATTGAAACCCTTGCTGGATTATTAAATGCAAGATTTCAAACTAATGGAGATATTAAAGTAAATATGGGTGAACCAACTTTTACCCCTAATAATATACCTACAACTTTAGCTACGGGTAAGGATAATCTTCCTACAGGTATTATTAATATAGAAAATACAAGTTTACAGATTTATGCTGCTGGCATGGGTAACCCACATTTAGTTACTTTTATAGATGATTTTGATTCTATACGCTTTGAAAAATTAGGGCCAGTATTAGAGAATAGTTCATATTTTCCTGAAAAGACAAATGTTCATTTTGTAAAAATAGTTAATAGAGAAACACTTGAATTATTAGTATGGGAAAGAGGTTGTGGTCCTACACTTGCTTGTGGTACCGGAGCATGTGCATCATTAGCTGTTTCAGCAACATTACAATTATGTAATGAAAAAGCTAACATTATTTTGCCCGGAGGTACTTTATTTATAGAATGGCCAAATAAAAGTGGAGATATATATATGAGTGGACCAGCTAAATATGTTTTCTCAGGTTCAATAGAAATTTAGATATATATGCTTGTAGAAACAAATAATACGAATTATTTAGATGCTTGTTCAACATCTCCACCTCACCCATCAGTAATAGAGGA
The DNA here is from genome assembly GCF_027359415.1 of Prochlorococcus marinus str. MIT 0918. NCBI lineage: Bacteria > Bacillati > Cyanobacteriota > Cyanophyceae > Synechococcales > Prochlorococcaceae > Prochlorococcus > Prochlorococcus marinus. Next base: position 362,894 of record NZ_CP114780.1, on the reverse strand, counting down.
GATTAGTAAAACTGAAAGAATATATTGGGGTAATGCTTCTAGTATACATTTAGAAGGAATTAAGGCAGCTGAGATTTTAGAACAAAGTAGATTTAAGATTGGCCAACTATTTAATGTTTCAGCAGAGCAAATAATTTTCACATCAAATGCTACTGAATCTATTCATCTTGCTTTAATAGGAAAGGCAAGGTCTATAAAACCAGGACGCATTGTAATTAGTTCTGTAGAACATCCTGCCGTCAAATATGCAGCTGAACAGTTAAAGAATGAAGGATGGCAATTGCTTTACTGGCCTGTAAATAGAAATGGTCGTATAGATTTGTCATATATGGAGGAAATGCTAGATTACCCAACAAAAATTGTTTCTTTAATATTGGGTCAGAGTGAAATAGGGACTATTCAACCTATTTTTTCAATAGCTTCTGAATGTAAGAAAAGAAATATTTATATCCATACAGATGCTACTCAGGTGATTTCACAAGGAATATTTAATTTTAATGATTTGAATATTAACAGTTTATCTGCGTCAGCTCATAAATTTAGAGGTCCAAAGGGAATAGGGTTATTAATAATAGATAATAAGAATATAAAGTCCTTTACTCCAATACTTGGGGGAGGAGGTCAAGAGTCAGGTTTACGTTCTGGAACACAATCTGTATCATTAGTTTATGGGATGTCAATTGCGTTACATCAAATTAATAAATGTTCCTCTATAAATTCTGGTGATTTTATATTTGAATCCAGTGATATTTCAAAGAAGACCACACAATTAAGGGAAAGAATAAATAAAATTGAAGGTATTGTATTTACTGGCGATAATATAAATCGTCTTCCAAATCATATATCATTGATCATACTTCCAAGAAATAATAAGGTACTATCAGCAAATAAACTAGTTTTAGAACTTTCAAATAAAGGTATATATATTAGTAGTGGGACAGCTTGTTCCTCATACAATAATAAGAAAAGCTATGTTTTAAAAGCAATTGGAATAGAGGATAAACTGTTAGGTTCATCAATTAGAATAAGTCTTGGTTCATGGAATTTAAACCTAGATACAATTCAGGTGGCTAATATTATAGACTCTACAATAACAAAGTTATTTAATATGGATTTATGAGTACTAATAAAATTAACCTTCCATCTGACTTACAACTTTGTGAAGAGGAAATTTTATTCTCATTATTATCTGCATTAAAAGATGCTAATAATAATAGATTTTCAATATTTCTTGGTTTTCAAGGTTTAAAATTGATGCCCATTACATTTAGACTATATAAAAGTCTTTTTAATAGTAATTATAGTCCTATTGTTATCTTTTCTGATTCAGGAAACACAGCGCTAGCTAAACGAGATTATCCCGAACTATCATCAATCATTTATTCATATAAAGAATTATCAGATAATATATCTACTATAAATTATAATTTAGTTATATCTGTATCACCTCAGCCATATGAATATGATGATTATGAGAAATTAATTAACTCTATACATGTCCCTAGTATTATGATAAATGGCAAACTAGAAGAGACAGCTATTGGAGTAGGTTATGTAGGAAGAGAACGAAGAATAAACTTTATTAAGTCCTGGTATAAACTTTATTGGTTAGAACCATTCAATACAGGAGCACTTTATAAAAAGTATGACAATGATTGGTTATTATACTCTTATTCTAGAGATGGATTTAGGTTTAAGGAATCATTTACATCAAGACCTGATAAAGAATCTATAACAATAGCCTTGTCTGATTAAAATGTTGATTAATAGGTTTATGAGAAAGAGATTAATTTTATTAAGTATATTTACAGGTATTTTTTCCTTCTCCTTAAATAAGAATAATTTTAATTTTAAAAATCTAATACCTGACTTTATATATAATGAATATACTAAGTATGTCTTAAAAACAAGTGATTTTAATAAAAATATCTGTATACCACTTGATAATAAAATTAGAAGTATTATATATCCATATGAAAATTCATGGGGCATTACCTTAATTAAGGATAATTCAGATATAATTGTAGATATTAATAGTAATAAACAATTAATCCCAGCATCGAATACTAAATTATTTTCAACAGCATATGCACTTTCAAAATTAGGTCCGAACTCTACTTTATCTACAAAGGTATATAAAAATTCTTCTGGAAATTACGAAGTATTAGGACAAGGAGATCCAGATTTAAATATAAATCATGTAAAAGAAATTTCAGATTCTATTATTAATAATAAATTTTTATACAAAAAAAATAATAAAATCTTACTCTATGAGATAAAAAAGGAATATTGGTGGCCTGAATACTGGCATAAGAATGACAAGTTAGAATCCTATGGAGCTCCAATAACTAAATTAGCCCTTACAAGTAATTCTAATACTAATTCAGTTCAGAATCCTATTAATCGATTTTCTAATATCCTAGCTTCTTATTTATCTACTAGTAATATTGAAATTCCTATTAAATATTTAGACCTAAATTTATTTAATACTAATTATAATAGAGATATTATATATGTGATAAATTCTGCCCCTATTTACATGTTGCTAAATTTAGCCAATTCTGAAAGTCATAATTTTACTAGTGAAATTTTATTACGAAATTCTGCTAAGTCTTGGAATAATAAAATAGCAATTAAGAGATTATCATCTTGGCTAAGTAATATTGGTATACAAAAGCATGGATTTTCTTTATTTGATGGTAGTGGTCTATCAAGAAAAAATAGAAGTACAACATTATCATTAGCCAAAATTCTTTATTATATGGATAATCATAAACACCGAAAGTATTACGTATCATCATTTTCTTTAGTTGGATATAGAGGAACACTTAGAAATAATTATATTTCAAAAGAAACTTATGGTAACTTCATTGGAAAGACAGGTACTCTTCAAAATGTAAGATCACTATCAGGCTATATTGTAAATACTCCTAATGGTAATTTAATCTTGAGTATTATACAAAATAATAGTTTTATTAATTTAAATTACTTTAATGATATTCTTTCAGCTATTTACAACCAAAAAAAATGTAATTATTAATTAATTATTTATTTTTATTATTTATTTGATAAAGATCAGTAGCAACAATCGGTGGAACCATATGATCTACCTTGCCCCCAAACAGTGCTACTTCTTTAACTACTGAACTACTTAAAAAACTATGATGTGATTCTGTTGCTAAAAATATAGTTTCTATTGAATTATCCAAAGTCCTATTTGTATGAGCTATCTGAAGTTCATACTCAAAATCACTCATAGCTCTTAGTCCCCTTAATATTAGATCAACTTTGTACTTTTTTGCACATTGTACTGTTAAGCCTCTATAGCTAATAACTCTAATACCTTGCAAATTGCTTATTGAGGAATTAATTTGCTGAATTCGTCTTTCGATAGAAAATGTGGGAACTTTTGTAGGATTATCTAAAATAGCAATTATTACATCTCCAAATCGCTCAGAGGCTCTTTGGACTAGATCAAGATGTCCATATGTTAGTGGATCGAAACTACCTGGGTATAAAACTTTCATTATTTAAGTTGATGGTTGTTAATATTTAGGATTTGAGATTAGAGTCAGTTTAATTAATATACGACTATGACTCTGAATTTAGAAGCAAAGAAGGTACTACTGAGAAAGATACCTCATGGAATCTTCATTTGTACTCTTCGTGAAGGAGAAGACATTAATGGTTTTACAGCGAGTTGGGTAACCCAAGGCTCATTCGTACCTCCCTTGGTAGTTATGGCTGTTCGAAAAGAAGGTTCTAGTCACGAAATTATTAAAAGAACAAATAAGTTTTGTCTGAACGTTCTTAGATCTGATCAAAAAGACCTTGCAGCAATATTTTTCAAGCCTCAAAAAGGGCTTGGAGGTCGTTTTGAATCAACACCATATAAGTTCGGTGAATTTGGATTACCTATATTAGAAGATGCTATAGGAGGAATAGAATGTAAAGTTGTTGGTTCAATATCACAAGGTGATCATTCTGTCTTTGTAGCTGAAGTTATATCAGCAGACCTTATAAAAGATTCAGAATCACTGAACCTTTCTTCAACAGGCTGGTCATACGGAGGTTGAGCTTATTTTGTGCTCTTCTTCAAATCTTCAATCATTAAAACATGATTTAGATAGATTAAAAAAGATCATAAAGTTAATACCTTTACTGCCTGGCTGCTATTTATTTAAAGACTATAATGATAGAATATTGTATATAGGTAAATCTAAAAGCTTACGTAATAGAGTAAAAACATATTTTAATAATCAAAATGAAATTAGTGCTAGGATATCACTAATGGTAAGACAGATATTTGATATAGAATATATAATAACTAATAATGAAGATGAAGCCTTAACATTAGAATCTAATTTAATTAAAACTAATAAACCTTATTTTAATATATTACTTAAAGATGATAAGAAATATCCTTTTGTCTGTATAACATGGAGCGAAAAGTATCCTAGGATATTTCTTACTAGGAGAAGAAGAAATAGAAATATAAAAGATAGATATTTTGGGCCTTTTGTTGATGTGACATTGCTTAGAAATACTTTAGGACTATTAAAAAAGATCTTTCCTGTCAGACAAAGATTTACGCCTTTATATAAAGATAAGCCTTGCCTGAACTATTCTATTAATAGATGCCCAGGCGTTTGTCAGGAATTAATTAGTTCAGAAGAATATAAAAAGACAATAAAAAATATAGAAATGATATTTCAAGGTAGAACAGAAATACTTATAAGTGAACTAGAAACTAAGATGAAGAATTTTTCTGATGACATGAAATATGAATCAGCAATTAAAATAAGAGATCAATTGAGAGGATTAAAACGACTAGGTCAAACACAAAATATAACTGATCCAGATTCTAATATTAATAGAGATGTGATTGCATCTTCATCAAATGATAAAACAATATGTATTCAATTATTTCAAATTAGATCAGGGAAATTGATAGGTAGATTAGCATTTACAAATGAGATTAATGATGTAGATAAATTATTAATTATACAAAGAGTCATGGAGGAGCATTACACTGAAATGGATTCTATAGAAATCCCTCCCGAAATAATTATTGAAGAAAAATTACAACAAAATAGTTTAATAGAGGATTGGTTATCAGAATTGAGAAAAAGAAAAGTTAGGTTAATAGTACCTAAGAGAAATAAAAAACTAAAACTAATTAATTTAGTAAAAAAGAATGCTCATCATGAATTAATCAAAACAACTCAATCTATTGAAAAAGCACACTTGGAATTAGAAGCTTTAACAGAGTTATTAGATTTAAATACAATTCCTCATCGGATAGAAGGGTATGATATTAGTCATATTCAGGGAAGTGACGCAGTAGCATCTCAAGTTGTTTTTATAGATGGTATACCTGCTAAACAACATTATAGAAAATATAATATTAAATCAAGTTTTGTCCAAATAGGACATAGTGATGATTATTTATCAATTGAAGAAGTTATTACTAGAAGATTCTTAAGATGGTCAAATTACAAAAAGGATGGAATAGATATTCTAAATATTAAAGCTAATAATAATAGTATATTAGACCCTATAACCATAAAAGACTTACCGGATCTCGTATTAATTGATGGTGGGAAAGGTCAACTTAATTCTGCTTTTAAAGCGTTAGAAAAATTAAATCTTGAAAATGATATTTTATTATGTTCTTTAGCAAAAAAAAATGAAGAAGTATTTATTATAGGTTCAAATACTTCTTTAGACACAGAAATAACTGATCCTTCAATTATGTTATTACGGAGAATTAGAGATGAAGCACACAGATTTGCTCTTACTTTTCATCAAAACAAGAGATCTAAAAACATTACTAGATCACATTTAACTGATATAGAAGGAATAGGAAATAAACGTATTAAAACACTATTAGCCCACTTTACGTCTATAGAAGCATTAAAGATAGCAAGTTTAAAAGATATAGAAAAGGTACCTGGTATCGGAAATGAACTTGCTTATAATATATGGAAATATTTTCATAATTAACTTCCAATAAATAAAAATACTGCTATTATCTCTAAATATAAATAATCTATTATTAAAATAAGGTGACAATTCAGTTATCAAAGAGTATCTTATTAATAATATAAATAAATTATGAATTTACCACCAGAAGCTTATTTATGGTTTAAATCCCTTCATATAATAGGTGTTGTTGTATGGTTTGCCGGTCTTTTCTATTTAGTTAGGCTTTTTATCTACCATGTAGAATCACAAGAGTTAGAACAAAATATTCAGGAAGCATTTCATAAACAATATTCATTAATGGAATTAAGGTTAGCTAATATAATTACCACTCCGGGTATGATACTAACTACATCGATGGCAATAGGCTTATTAGTTATTGAACCTACTTGGCTTAGTCAAATATGGATGCAAATTAAATTAGGTTTTGTTCTATTACTGTTAATTTATCATTTCTACTGTTATAAAATAATGAATAATCTTAGAAAAAAAGAATGTAAGATGACTGGTAAACAATTAAGAGTTTTAAATGAGTTGCCTACACTCTTCTTAGTATGTGTAGTTATGCTTGTTGTCTTTAAAAATAGTTTCCCTACAAGTGCAGTTACTTGGTTTATAGTCTTATTAATAATCCTCATGGCTTTATCTATTCAATTTTATGCTAGGTTTAGGCGACTGAATCAATCAAAAGCCCTCTAATATTTGATGTCAGATAGACTAAAACATCCATTAGTTAAAGTTATATATAATATCAATCAATATAGTTGTCCTTTAAATATTAACTTACATATGCATACTATTTATAGCGATGGGAGTCTAGATCCTATTAGTTTATTAAAGCAAGCTAGTAAATTAGGTTTACAACATTTTGCGATAACAGATCATCATTCGATAACAGCATATAAATTAATTAATTCATGGAAACAAGAAAATAATATTAATTTTTTCTTACCACAAATTTGGAGTGGAATAGAAATTAGTTGCATATTAAAAAATTGCCTTGTACATATTATTGGATTAGGATTTGATATAGCTTCACCAGCAATATCTCCTTATATTAATAATGAAGCTTCTATAGGTTTATCATTAAGAGCAGAGAATGTTATCAAAGCTATTAAATTAGCTAATGGCTTATCGATTTTAGCTCACCCTGCTCGGTATAGAATTGATTATAAAAAATTGATTGATGAAGCATATTTACTTGGAATTAATGGTGTAGAAGTTTGGTATGACTATAGTTTCTCTAGCAATTGGAAACCATCAGAATTAATATGTAATTCAATTGATAATTATATTTCAAGATATAATTTATTGAAAACTTGTGGTACAGATACACACGGATATTCACTTTTACGACGTTAATACTTATTATCTATCTACTAATAAAGTGATTGCTCTATGTTTTTTTCAGATTCTAATAATATTTCTTTTATAGTTTCTAGTTCTTCTTGAGATGCTTCCCACATCTTTCTATTATTTGCCTCCAATAATCTTTCAGTAATATCTCTAAGTACCCAAGGATTTTCGTTTAGAATAAAATTCTTTACAGTATTGTTTAATAACCATTTCTTGATTAATGAAGAATAACACCAATCAGGTACATCATTAGTTGTAGCATCAAAAGCAAATAAATAATCTAAACTAGCTGACATTTCAAATGCTCCTTTATATCCATGTTTGATCATTCCATTAATCCATTTGTCATTTAACATACGACTTCTTACTACTTTATCTATTTCTTTATATAGAGAATGTACCTTAGGGCTGCCAAACTTTGAGTTATCAGAAAAATATACGTGTGGTTTATTGCCAGATAATTGTTCTACGGAATTAGCCAATCCTCCATGGAATTGGTAGTAATCATCTGAGTCTAAAATGTCATGTTCTCTATTATCCTGACTATGAAGTACAACATTAGTTTTAGATAAAGTATATTCTAATCCAATTCTATCTTTAGTAGGGTCATCATTATTATTATATAACCATTGGCTAGATTTTAAATAACATTCAGAGAGATCTTTTGTGGTTTCCCAGGTCCCTAAATTAATAATTTCTTGTAAACCGGTTCCATATGTTTCTGGAGCTGACCCATATATCCTTCCAGTTGGCTCACCTGAGTTTACACTTGCTGCATAGGGATTAATATCAGATGGTTCATCTAAATGCTTTATCATTGATAAAGCATTATTTAATAGATCTATCAACTGTGGAAATGCATCTCTAAATAATCCAGATATCCTTAATGTAACATCAACTCTTGGTCTACCTAGAATATTAATTGGTATAACTTCAAGACTAATTATTTTAGATGTTAAGTTATCCCAAACAGGTCTTATGCCAATTAATGATAATAATTGGCATATATCTTCTCCTCCATTTCTCATGGTAGAAGTGGCCCAAACAGACATGGCTAAATTAGTAAGGTTTTCTCCATTTTCTAACAAGTAAAGTTCAATGATATTATTAGCACTTTTTCTTCCTAAATCCCATGCTGCTTGTGTTGGAATACATCTAAGATCAACACTATAGAAATTTTTTCCGGTAGGTAATACTTCGATTTTACCCCTAGTTGGAGCACCTGAAGGTCCACTAGATACTCTAAATCCTCTTAAGGACTGAATTAATGATTTAATCTCACTCTTAGGTGACAATAAAATATTAGGTATAATCTTTTCTTTTATTCGTTGAAGGCAATTATTATTACTATAAAGGAGCTTTTTTAATTTCTTGTGTAATTTATTAATGATATCTTGATCGATTTCTTTGTGGATATAATTACATAATAAATAGTAAATAATAATCTCTGCTTGATCATTAATCCATGTTATTAAATCTCCATTATTGGCATATATATTGTTATTTAACTTAGACATATTGTTTAAATCATTATTAGTTAGTTTATCAATATAATTATCCAACCAAGGATCTAGATCTAAATTTAAATGAGCAGCTATGATCTGACTTAATCCTTTAGAGTTAAATGATGGAGTTAAAGCTATAGATAAAATTAACTCTTTTGTATTATTAAATGTAGGTAATTTCCCAAAAACATGTAACCCTATTCTAATTTGCGATTCTTTTATTTCACATAAATAAGAATCTAATCTATTATAAATATTATCCTTGGTATTTATATTGTCATCTTTATCTAATAGATTTGTAAAATTATAATTTCTAATTAATAAATCTAATTTTTCCTTTAAAATGGTAGTTCTTTCTGAGTCAAGCATAATGGATTCATTATATTCATCAAGTAGTGATTCAATATGAGCAAGATCTGAAGTTAAACCTGCTCTTCCTAAAGGCGGAGTTAAGTGGTCAATAATAACCGCATGAGTCCTTCTTTTAGCCTGAGAACCCTCACCAGGATCATTAACAATAAATGGATAGATATGTGGTATGGGAGGCACAATTATTTGAGGGTAGCAGTTTTCACTTAGTCCTATACTTTTACCTGGAAGCCATTCAGCTGTACCGTGTTTGCCTAGATGTATTAATAGATTAGAATTATTAATTTTATATATCCATAAATAATGGGCTAAATAACTATGAGTTGGAGGAATTGTTGTAGAGTGAATATCAATTATGTTATCTTCATTATGACCCCTTGATGGTTGAATAATAATTGAAATGTTTCCAAAATTTATTCCACTAATTGGAAAGCCGTATTTTTCTAAGTCATCACTATTATCTGGATAACCCCATTTTTTTATTATTATTTCTTTTGATTCTTCTGGTAGACTATTAAAATATTCATTATAATCATCAAGTTTAACATAGGATAATGTTTTGTTATTTAATGTTTCATATGAATTTGTTCTAGCATTGAGAATTATTCTTATTAACTCTTTACTAGAATTTGGCAATCTATCATTACCTAGATAATATCCATCATTTTCTAATATCTGTAATATATGTAATAAACTCTGAGGTGTATCTAAACCTACTCCATTAGCTATTCTTCCATCTTTTATTGGATAATTAGAAAGAACAATTGAAGCTTTAACATTTTTTCTCTTAGTATTTTGAAGAGATAACCATGCTAGAATAAAATCCTTTATCCAATTTATACCATATTTATCAGGCTTTATTTTGTATATTGGTGAATATAATTCAAAATTATCTTCTTCTAATGTTTTAAAACCACCTATTTTAGTAGTAATACGGCCGTCAATCTCAGGTAATACAACTTGTATTGTAAAATCTAACGGGTTTAATCCTCTAGAGGATCTTTTCCAATTAGTACGATCTTTATTTGATGTTAATAGTTGTAATATTGGAACATTTAATATATCCCATATAAATTTATCATCACATTCTTGATCAATATTTATAGTTGAAAAATATGTGGAGCATAATATACAACTAATTTCTTCCTGTTTAAATAGTCTTATTATTTCTGATTGGACACTTTTGTTTTTAAGGCTGCTAACCCATATACATCTTGGAACTAAGCTATTATTTCTTAAAACCTTGATTATTTCATTAGCTAAATCATAATCTCCAGAATTTAAAATAGATGTATAAAAGATTAGACCAACCTTTTGTCCTTTTTCATTTCTCCAATCCCATTTATATGGATCTGATAGTTTATTAATTTCTACTGGTTTTGTTTGCGGATCTTGATTATTTAATAGTTCATTAACTATAGACAAAAAATTTGACATATTTTCGAACCCCCCAGCCCTTAATAACTTCGAAAGATTTAAAGAGAATTCGAAAGATAAATTACTCATTCCATTTAACTCTAAATCTTGTTCTTCAGTCCCAGATAGGATTAATAAAAATCTTTCTTTGCCTTTACTAGACCATTCTTGGAGTTTTTCAAACCCATAAGACCAATCTGATTTACTCCCAAGGAACCTTACAACTATTATTTTTGCATTTAAAGCTGTTGTTGAAATATAATGATCAATTTGAGCATTATGACTTAAGGATGTTAGTTGTAGGGCCCTAACATTATTTTTTAATTTAATATGTTTATCTTGTTGCAATACATAAGATAATGTTGCGATATCAGACGATGCACTTGTTAAAAACAGAACAGGTGCCTCTGGTTGCTGTATAAACTCTAAATTTTCAGATTGTTCTTCACTTGGAAGAGATGCTATGCGATGCATTAATCTATTATCTACCTATCTCGTCTTTTTACGAGCTTTAAAGAGAGAATATTGTGATCTATGACCACATCACCAATGCATAAATTTCTACCATATGCATGGTTTAAAGGGAAATGCGTTCCCTTTGACGAAGCTAAGATATCAATTGCAACTCATGCTCTCCATTATGGGACAGCCGCTTTTGGAGGCATGAGGGCTATACCAGATCCAATGGATGATAAGCGCTTTTTACTTTTTAGAGCTGATAGACATGCTAAAAGACTAAGTCAAAGTGCGAAATTACTATTATCTGAAATTAATGAAGAGGAGATTTTAGATAGTCTCTCAAAATGGTTAAAAGCAAATCAGCCTAGAAAACCAATTTATATAAGACCATTTATTTATACAAGTGATTTAGGTATTGCACCGAGACTACATAATATAGAGACTGATTTCTTAATTTATGGAATGGAATTAGGTGATTACTTATCACCTGAAGGGGTAACATGTCGAATTAGTAGTCTTAGAAGACAAGAGGATTGTTCTCTACCTCTCAGAGGTAAGATAAGTGGTGCATATATTACAAGTTCATTAGCAAAAACAGAAGCTGTTCTATCAGGCTTTGATGAGGCGCTTTTATTGAATACTAGAGGTAAAGTAAGTGAGGCTAGTGGTATGAATCTTTTTATAGTAAGAGATGGAGTTCTTATCACTCCAGGAGTAGATCAAGATATATTAGAAGGGATAACAAGAGCAAGTGTAATAGAAATTGCTAAATCACTTGAAATAAATGTCATTGAGAGACCTGTAGATAAGACTGAATTATTTATTGCTGATGAGGTTTTTTTAACTGGTACAGCAGCAAAGATTACGCCTATAAAACAAATTGAATCTACAAAATTAACTACGAAACGTCCTATTATGAACGTATTAAAAGAAAAATTAATATTAATTACTGAGAACAAAAGTAATGATTTTAGTCATTGGGTTTCGTCTATTGATGTAACTTAATGCTGAACTTTAAAGATTATTTTAATTCTGATCCATCAAGAATCTTTATATTTGATGGTGCTATGGGTACCTCATTACAATCTCTTGACTTAAATGCAAATGATTTTGGGGGTATTGCTCTTGAAGGGTGTAATGAAAATTTAGTAAGAACTAACCCATTGGCAGTTGAAAAAGTTCATGAAGATTATTTAATTGCAGGATGTGATGTTATAGAAACAAATACATTTGGAGCAACATCAATTGTTCTTGACGAATATGGAATTAGTAACGATGCTTATGAATTAAATATTAAGGCAGCTTCTATAGCTAAAAATATTGCTAAAAAATATTCAACTAAAGCACAACCAAGATTTGTTGCTGGTTCGATAGGTCCTACTACCAAACTTCCTACATTAGGGCATATAAGTTTAGATGATATGATCTCTTCATTTCAGCAGCAGGTTGAAGCATTAATAGAAGGAAAAGTAGATTTATTAACAGTAGAAACTTGTCAAGACGTTTTACAGATTAAAGCAGCATTAATAGCAATAAAAAAAGCATTTAATTCCACATCTTTGACTCTTCCAGTTATGGTATCTGTAACAATGGAAACTACAGGTACAATGCTTATAGGAACAGATATTGCAGCTGTTTTAAATATTTTAGAACCCTATAATATTGACATATTAGGTTTAAACTGTGCGACAGGTCCAGAGCAAATGAAATCTCATATAAAATACTTATCTGAACATTCACATTTCCCAATTAGTTGTATACCTAATGCTGGATTACCAGAAAATATAGGAGGTACAGCTCATTATAAATTAACACCTATAGAATTAAGGATGCAACTAATGCACTTTATTCAAGATTTAGGTGTAAGAGTTATTGGTGGTTGCTGTGGTACTACACCGGATCATATTAAAAATTTAGTTTCTTTGAAGAATGATTTATTGAAATCTGAACTAGATCTCAAAAGATCAATTAATTATGAAAATGGTGTCTCTTCTATTTATGAAAAGACATTATATTATCAAGATAAATCATTTTTAATAATTGGAGAAAGGTTAAATGCTAGTGGTTCAAAAAAAGTAAGAGATTTATTGAATAATGATGATTGGGATGGTTTAATTTCTGTAGCTAAAAGTCAAGTAAAAGAGCAAGCACATATATTAGATGTAAATGTTGATTATGTAGGAAGAAATGGAGTAAATGATATGAAAGAAATTGTGAGGAGATTAGTTTCTAATGTTAATTTACCTTTGATGTTAGATTCAACAGATATTAATAAGATTGAAAGTGGTTTAAAAAATGCTGGAGGAAAATGTATTATTAATTCTACAAACTATGAAGATGGTGAAATTCGATTTAAGAAATTTTTAGATCTAGCCAGGGATTATGGATCAGCTCTTGTAATAGGAACAATAGATGAAGATGGAATGGCAAGATCAGCTTCTAAAAAGATTGATATTGTAAATCGATCGTATAAAGAATGTATTAATTGTGGCATTTCAGAATACGACCTTTTCTATGATCCACTTGTACTCCCAATTTCTACAGGCTTAGAAGAAGATAGAAAAAATGCATCAGAGACATTAAAAGCTATATCGCAAATAAAAGAAAAATATCCAAATGTACATATTGTTCTTGGTATATCCAATATAAGCTTTGGATTAAATTCATCTGCACGAATTACTCTCAATTCTGTTTTCTTAAATGAATGCATAAAATGCGGTTTAGATTCTGCCATAATATCACCTGCTAAAATATTGCCATTATCAAAGATTGATCCAAAACATCTTAAATTATGTTTGGATTTAATTTATGATAAAAGAATTATTAAAGATTCAATTTGTAAATATGATCCATTAACAGAATTAACAACAGAATTCACTGATATCACAACAAAAAATCTACGTGATAGTAATGAAGATTTTAATTTGTTACCTCTTGAGGATAAGCTTAAACAACATATTATAGATGGAGAAAGAACTTCTTTAGAAGATAATCTAAAAGAGGCTTTAAAAAAATATCAACCTCTGACTATAATCAATAGTTATCTATTAGATGGAATGAAGGAAGTTGGAGAGTTATTTGGATCTGGCCAAATGCAGCTCCCTTTCGTCTTGCAATCAGCCGAAACAATGAAGTTTGCAGTTAGTATATTAGAACCGTACATGGATGATATATCTGATGCTAATAATTCAAAAGGTATTCTGCTTATTGCAACAGTTAAAGGTGATGTCCATGATATAGGAAAAAACTTAGTAGATATTATTTTGACAAATAATGGATATCAGGTAATAAATCTAGGAATAAAACAGGATATTTCAGAAATAATTACGGCTCACAAGAAATATAGGCCAGACTGTATAGCAATGAGTGGATTATTAGTAAAATCAACAGCATTTATGAAAGATAATCTTTTAACATTAAATAATGAAGGTATAACAACCCCAGTAATTTTAGGAGGAGCAGCCTTAACTCCAAAATTTGTTAATGTTGATTGTAATAGTGTTTATATGGGACAAGTAATATATGGCAAAGATGCATTTACAGATTTACGATTTATGGATGTTCTTATGAAATCTAAATCTGAAAGTAGTTGGGATGATAAAAATGGTTTTATTAATAATACTAAGCTTAATAATGATTTTAAATTATCAAATTTGAGTTCTTCTCAGAAATTAAAATCATCAGCTAATAATATTATTACTATTAATAATAATAATTCAATTAATACTTCTTCTACAAAAAAATCTCATCTAATTAAAAATGAACAGTCAATAACACCTCCTTTTATTGGTACAAAAGTTATAATAGGTAAAGATATTAAAATAGATGATATAGTTTATTACCTTGATAAAAAAGCTCTTTTTGTAGGACAATGGCAATTAAAAAGAAATAAAAATCAATCTAAACAAGATTATGAAGTTTTTTTAGACGATAAAGCCGAACCTATATTAAATAAATGGATCAATATTATTAAATCTAAGAGTCTTATATCACCAGCAATAGTATATGGCTATTTCCCTTGTGCTAGAAATGGTAATTCATTAGATGTATATAACTTTAATAAAAAGGATTTATTAGGTAGTTTTATTTTTCCGAGACAAAAAGGTTCTAGTAGGTATTGCATATCAGATTTTTTTAATAAGGCAGATTCTAATAAACCTAATGATTTTATACCCATGCAAGCAGTCACAATGGGAGAAATTGCTTCAAATTATGCTCAATCATTATTTAATCAAAACAAATACTTAGATTACTTATACTTCCACGGATTAACTGTACAATTAGCTGAAGCATTAGCTGAATATTCACATTCTATTATTAGAAAGGAATGTGGATTTTCTAGTAATGAACCTGACAATATAAGAGGAATATTGTCTCAAAAATACCAGGGATGTCGATATTCTTTTGGTTACCCAGCTTGTCCTCAAGTTAGTGACTCTTTTAAGCAATTAAAATGGTTAGATGCAGATAGAATTGGACTTAGAATGGATAAATCAGATCAACTAATACCAGAACAAAGTACGACAGCAATAATTTCACTTCATAGCCAAGCAAAATACTTTAGTGCATAGTTTTTGACTAGCGATTCATTCAGTGCATAGTAATTGAAGAGTTTCTATTATCTCAATTTGAAAGTCATTCATTTCTTCAGAATCACTTAGATCTACCCCTTCTCCTGCAGCATTCTGTACCAATTCTAGATAGTGGAATGCCCCCTCTGCACTAGCCAAAAATTCTATAGCAGAGTTTTCACCACTCTCACGAAAAGAATCGCTCAGAGCTTTAAATGCTGCGTCTTCTGAGAACTCCCAATCCATTGAGGAGATATTACTGATTGATGTTTAATCGTTCACCCCCCGGTTTCGTCAACCTTTGTTTAAGAAAATTGTCTGAATGTATTTTTTATTTTAATTGATTTCTATTACTGATTGGCTTAGATCGGTTGATATGAAAGGGATTCTACGTCATAGATTAAACCAGTAGCTAGTATAGTTTGTTACATGCTTTAAATACTATTCATTCATGTTATAAGTGTAGTTCTCATTCATTTGTTATTTATCAATTTTTAATTTTAATGAAAATCCAATAATATTAGCATCGGTTATTTTTGTACATATCATCTTATAAACACTGTTAGGTCATATATAAAAG
Source organism: Prochlorococcus marinus str. MIT 0918 (assembly GCF_027359415.1). Taxonomy (NCBI): domain Bacteria; kingdom Bacillati; phylum Cyanobacteriota; class Cyanophyceae; order Synechococcales; family Prochlorococcaceae; genus Prochlorococcus; species Prochlorococcus marinus. Next base: position 346,653 of record NZ_CP114780.1, on the reverse strand, counting down.
GAGTTTAGTCAAATATGAATAATCGATGAAGCTATCATTAGTCTAAATACGTTTATGAATGATTACTCTAATAACACTGGTCAGATTATGTAAGCAATATATGAGGAAAATTTAAAATATTTAAAAAATGAAAATATTTAATTAATCTAACTACTTGTATAATAATATAATTAGTAATAAGTCTCGATGATTTATGACTAAAGGATACTACTGGGAAAAGGCAAAAATAGTTACAGAACAAGCAGTAGAAAATTCTTCATTAAAACCTATTAAAACCATAGTCAGTAATATTAAAATAAATGAGTCTAATTATTTTGAATTTAGAAAAGTAATTTCTGATAGTTGGAAAATCAAAAGGATATATGGTCCTAAAATTAATCCCTTTAAACCATGGGATAAAAATCTAGAAGTAGATCTGGTAGGAGATAATCACATATTAATTTTAAATAAATACCCAGTTCAACTATGTCATATGCTCTTAATAACTAAAGAATGGCAACCACAAAATGGTTGGTTGTCTTATCAAGATTGGAAAGCATTTAAGATTGTTGATAATGATACAAATGGATTATGGTTTTTTAATAGTTGTAGTGAATCAGGAGCTAGTCAGCCCCATAGACATATACAGTTACTACCCCGTAATAATAAAATGAAAATTTGTCCCTTAGAGGATTCTTATAATAACTTAAAAAATCAAAAGTTATTTAATAATAAAATATTGGATAATATACTAATAATTTATAGAGATCAAAATAAAGAATCTTCACAAGACATATATGAAAAATATTTATATTTATGTAATAAATTAGGCATTGGTCAGCCTTCTTCTGATTCCAATCCAAAGTTACCTTATAATTTACTTATAAGTAATAAATGGATTGTTATAATAAGACGTTCTAAGGAATATATTAATGGTTTTAGTATAAATGCCTTAGGATTTGCAGGTTATCTATTAGCAACTAATGATTCAAATATTAAATGGCTTAACTCAAATGGACCATTAAATATATTAGAAAATGTTGTATAATAATAGGTTTAAAATATTAATTTGCAAGTTCTATATCATCTCTAGAAATTTGTTCTTGTAATTTATCAATCGAAGCAGATAAAGCTGCTAATCTTCTTTCTAATGAATCCTTGTAAAATAATAAAACTTCTAATTTACGTTTGTGAAAATTATTCCTTCTTTTTTCAGCAGAAACAGAGGTTGAGCAGAGATCAGAAATAAACATTGTTAAACATCAACTAAACATATACTAGGAAAATAAATGCAAGAATGTGATTCTAATATATATTTCAGGATATTTGATCAAATCAGTTTTGGTAACTGAAATTAAAAATCATAGCTAGTTTTCATTATGTAAAAAGAAATAAATAGATGTGTATGCTTGTCTTAATGGATATAGTGTATAAATAACCGTTAGATAATTGTGGCAACCCCGGCCAATGAAGGTTCAAGAAGAATATCTGTAGATTTACCAAACGAATTAATAGAACGTTTTGACGAACTTAAAAAGGCTTGGGGTTTAAGAAAAAGAGGTGCGGTATTGGAAAGACTGTTAGAAACTCTCTTTGATGAAGAAGAAATTCATGAAAACGATAAAGAAATATCTAATAAGCAATTTGAATATTCCTCATTAGAATCATCTGATATTGCGTCAGATAGTTATCTTGAAGATAATTCAATTGTTCTTATCTCAACAGACAAATTAGCTAAAAGTACAGATCAGCATTATGAAGAGACAATTTTTAATAAAAAAACAAAAGAAAAAAAGGTAGTTGGTATAGACTTACCGAATTTTGTAAATAGAAGAGCAAATAAACTTAAAACTAGTTTGAGCAAAGGGGTTAAAAAGGAACCTAATTATGAATCTATAATTACGGGTATAAATGAAGAGGATATTGAACAATGCATAGATAAAACATTAAATCATTGGGTTTCTCTTTATGGTAACAATCCAAAGGAAGAAGTTATAGAAGCTGCAATGATTTGGTTTGCAAGAGACATATGGCCATATATTGATGATTCAGAAAATATTCCTTTTACATGGAATGCAGCTATATACGTTATGAGTCGCTTATGCCCAAGCTGGCAAAATAAAAAACCGTCGTTTGAAAATATAATTGTAATGGCAGGAGTCTTAGAGGACCCTTTAGGAAGTATTAATTTAAAAAATAGATTACCCTCTCTCGTAAAACGATTCGTAAATTGCTTTAAAAGGAGAAGAAATGTTACCTCCTTTGAAACTTTGGAGTCAACAATGACAGTCCATGGTGCACTTAAGTTATTAGATCTACCAATAACAGCCGGGAAGTCAATTTCATTAACCAATATTAGAGATGCCTACAAGATAAAAGCATTAGCTAATCATCCTGATTCAGGAGGATCAACTGAGTCAATGAGACAAATAAATGAAGCATATCAACTATTAAAGGATTTATACAAGAAAAAATAGAATCTTAGGAGTATCATATATGTTTCAATTCGGGACTCATAACGAGAATCATTCAAGACCTATGAGAGAGAATTAATTTATATTAATAACAAAGAGACAAAGCATCAATCCTAAAGCAGTAAAAACTGTCATTTTTAAATTAACTACCTAATAAATGGGGGCTAACGTAATATAAAAATAAGCCTAAAATCCAAAGATTCGTCCTTGTGCTGTCCAAATCATAATGAATCATTCAAATACATTGCTATTAAAGCAGTTTATTAATTGCGTAACTGCTTATAAGACAGTTACGCAAATTTAAAATGACTATAAAAGCATCAATTTTCTTTAGATAGATTAATAATGATATAGAAAGAGTGATTTTACTAGAATTATTGTAATTCCTTCAATTTAAAGATTATTCATCTATTTTTAATATAGTTTGTAGAAATTTAATAGCTTATCTAACTACGCTCACCTCTTATCATTGATCTTATGTATATCTTACAATAAGACTTACTTTTGGACTTAAATGATACTTCTAAGACTACAATGCATTTTTTTTTATTTTATATTTTCTAGAATATAATTAATTAAAAGATAATTGTCTTGGTATTCTTATTTAAAACCCATCATAAGACTCTTATTGAGTCCTGAATGAGACTACTGATATTAATTTTTCTCTAAGCCAAATTATTGAAAAAAGGCACAGTCACTCCACCTTTAAATACCTCCCTTACTGTTAAATGTATAGATATCGATCATGCTGGTTACGGAGTTTGTAAATGGAATTCTTGTGTTATTAAAGTCCCTGGATTAATACCTAATGAAGAGGCTATCATCAAATGTGAATTACGTATAAAATCGTACTGGATAGCTAAAATTGAAAAAATAATTTTATACTCTAAATCAAGAACAGTTCCAATTTGTCCTGTAGCAGAAGAATGTGGGGGATGTACTTTACAACATATTAATGATAAGAATCAATTTATAATTAAAAATACTCAATTTTACAATGAGCTGGTCAGAACAAATTTGATAGATAAAAATTTTATTATTAATTCCTATCCCTCTTCATTAAATCTTAATTATAGAAATAAAGCGATTATGCCTGTAAGGTCTAACACTCCATCAACTATATCTATAGGTTATTACAAATATAATACTCATGATATAATTAATATAGATAGCTGCCCTGTATTAGATAATAGAATTAATAATATATTAGATACAATAATCAATCAACTATCAAACTCAAATATATATGCCGATAATGATCTATCCCAAGATAATGCTCTTAGGCATATCAGCATACGATTAGGAATAAATACAAATGAAATATTAATTACCTTTATTTCTAGTTACAAACTTAAGAATAAATTACGAACATTAGTATCTAACATAACATCAATTCACACTAATATTGTAGGAATTGTAAATAATATTCAGCCTAACAGAACTAATGTTATTTTTGGAGATGAAACATTTGTATTATTTGGGAGACCATATTTATTAGAGAAATTCTGTAATCTCAGATTTAGAATAGGAGTTACTTCTTTTTTTCAACCAAATCTTAATCTTGCTGAACAAATTATTAAGTTAATTACAAAATTTCTTAGTAAGGATAAGAGAGTAATAGATGCTTATTCTGGTATAGGTACAATATCAATACCTCTTGCAAATATTGGTTATGATGTTCTCTCTATAGAAAACAATATAGAGTCTAATAAATTAGCAATTATAAATGCAAAATTAAATCATATAACTAATATTAATTTCTATTGCGGTGATGTAGAAAAATATCTATATGATCTTCTTGAAGAAAGTGATGCACTTATTATTGACCCTCCTAGAAAAGGTTTATCTGTTAAAACAACAAATATTATTTTAGAAAGAATGCCAGATTTAATTATTTATCAAAGCTGTAACCCCTCTTCATTAAGAAGAGATTTAACATCAATTATAGAGAATGGTAATTATACTATAGATAATATTTCAACTCTGGACTTCTTCCCTCAAACAACTCACTTAGAATCTTTAACTATACTAAGAAAATTAAATTCTAAGTTCAGCTAATAATGTTGTTTTTAACTTATCGATTATCTTGTCATGAACTGGGTTTAATTCTATATCTTTTAGTGTTCTATTATCTTTACGATATGTAATCCTAAATGTTTGGCTTACTTTATTATCTTCTATATTATTTCCTTCATATCTATCAATTAAATTTACATCTTTGACGAGTGGCTTACCTACTTTCCTAATAATATTTATCACATCTATAGAATTACATTTATTAGGTAATACAAGAGAGATATCTCTTTCCATGGATGGAACTGTAGGGTATTTCTTGAAATCAACAGTCCATTTATTTTTTCTTGTAGAAGCTATTATTAGATTTTTTAAATCGATCTGAAATAAAAATAATGGGCTAGTGAATCCATATTTATCCATAAATTTAGGATGTAATTGTCCAAAAAATCCTGCTAATTTACCCTCTATGTTTAAACTTGCAGACTTTCCAGGGTGTAATATTAAATTGCTTTCTAAGGGTTTATCTATAATATCTATTCTTAATGCATTTAATGACCGTTCAATTAAACCTCTTGCCATATAATAATCCAGAACTTGTTCTTTAGAGTTATTCTGCCATTGACCTTGCCGTTTTATCCCAATCAAAGCTCCAGAGAGAATTTTAATTTCACAGAATTCATTATTTATTTTTTTATATACATTTCCGATCTCATAAATCCAGCATGCTTTTTGCCCGCTATCTATATTCCTTCTACATACATTTATATGTTCATCCCATAAGTTTGTTCTCAAATGACTTGTTTCACTAAGTAATGGATTTGATATAGAAATTCTTTCTTTATCTCTATCATCTTCTGAAACCAATGAAAATGTTGTTATTTCATTTAATCCACTGGATGAAAGATTAGATCTAATCCTTCTTTCAGCTATTTGACTACTATTTAAACCACCTGGTTTAATTGGATCAGGTAGATTTGAATCAAAATTATCATAACCTACTAACCTAGCTATTTCTTCTATAAGATCAATTTCTCTTTTTAGGTCAATTAATCTATTTGATGGTGGTTGAATATGCCAACCAATATCTGTTTCTTTAACAATACATCCTATTAATGTTAAAAAATCTTTAATCTGTGAATCAGGTAAATAATGCTCTTTATTTATTAATTTGCTATTATTATTATTTATTTTCACTGGACCTAGCAAATCATGTATTCTATCCCTTCTTAAATCAATATAAAAATTTTGTTTTCTTATTTCTCTAGTCCACCATTGGCCATTAAAAATAGAATCAGGAAAATTTTCCTTTATTAAGTCCATTGCTCGAGATGCTGCAATTATAGTTGTTTGGGGACTTATTCCTTTTTCAAATCTACTACTTGATTCTGTTCTAAGACCTATTTCTCTTGAAGAATTTCTAATAGATTGTTGAGTAAATAATGCAGCTTCTAACCATATATTTTTTGTATTATGGTTTACTGCAGAATTTAATCCACCTATTACACCAGCTATAGCTATTATCTTATTCGCACAGGTAATTACAGTTATATTATCTGGTAGTATATACTCTTTTTTGTCAATTGCGATAAATTTCTCACCTGATTCTGATTTTCTAACTCCAAAATCATTTTGAGTAATTTCCTTCCCTGCTAATTTATTGAGCTGATCAGCATCAAATGCATGTAGAGGCTGTCCCTGCTCTATCATTACATAATTTGTTATATCAACTATAGTGTTAATACTATTTATACCTAACTTTTCAAGCCTATCTATTAGCCAATTAGGTGAACTAATATCTCCTCTTAAATTAGTTATATGATGAATGCTATAAATTGAATCCTCAGTAATTAAGTTATCAGAAATTATTTTAGATTCGAACAATTTATATTTAATTGAATTTGATATTTTAGGTAGATTAAGTTTACTTCTCTTTATTGCTGATACTTCTCTAGCTATCCCTACCATTGACATTCCATCTGGTCTATTAGCTGTAATAGCCAAATCAAGAATAATATCCCTTAGGTTTAGTGCTGTTGATGCTGGTGTCCCAACCTTTGGGATTTTGACATCCATCTCTTCCAAAATTGCAATTCCCTCAGAATTATTTGAAATCCCTAGTTCTGCTAAAGAGCAAATCATACCCTCACTAATAACATCTCTTAATTTTGTTGTTTTTATATTCAATCCTATTGATTTTAAAAAACTGCCTTCAGTAGCTACCAATACATGAGTGGAATGCCTAACGTTTCTTGCACCGCAAACAATTTGAAGTGAATTTTCATTACCTATCTGTACTTTGCAAACATTTAATTTATCAGCATTTGGATGTGAGGATATTTCTTCTACAAATCCAACAATGACCCCATCAAGATCGGATGCTAAATCGAGTACATCCTCAACCTCAAAGCCTGACATTGAAAGGGATTCAGCTAGATCTGTTATGTCAGATGGGATCTCTACTAATTCTCTTAGCCAATTAATTGAAACCTTCATATCGTTTGATGATTATCCATAGATCCTACTTATTCAAAGCTTTAGTTTAAAAAATACAGCTCAGCTTGTAGGATAGTAGCTTAATATTACTTATCGCATAAGCCATGTCACGTCCTTATGGCAAATAAAAAGGGCGTCCGGTTCGTATCCACTCAATTGCAGCGATTACCGGTCCAAACCAGCCAATTGGTCTATAGGCACCTATAAAAGTGCATCTTATAGAGCAAAATCATTAAAAAACAAGCTGGAAACTTGAAACCTTAAGTTTCTCTTGTATTAAAATGATCTCTCCTTAATTAAGGAGAACAAATAAACCAATTACCTTTTAAAAAGGAATTTAACTTATGCCTAACTCATTATTTAAAAAGAAATTATCACCTATTAAACCAGGTGATCCAATAGATTATAAGGATGTTGAAACACTAAAAAAATTCATAACTGAAAGAGGAAAGATTCTTCCAAGAAGACTAACAGGACTAACAGCGAAACAACAAAGAGACATTACTACTGCTGTTAAGAGAGCTAGAATAATTGCCTTACTACCTTTTGTAAATCCAGAAGGATAGATAAATTAGTATTGATAATTAAAATGAGTAAAGGATCTAATAGAACAAATATAAATGATTAATAATATAGAATATATAGACAATACTATAGATATAAAGAATGGCATTAATATCCAATCATCAAAAGATTATAAAGATTTTATTGATCTCTCAGAATTAAAAACTTACACTATAGATGATAAAGATTCATTAGAAATAGATGATGCTATATCTTTAGATATTAATGGTTCTAATAATATCCTATGGATACATATCGCTTGTCCTAGCTTTTATATTAAATTAAATTCAAAACTAGATAATAATGCATTATTGAAATCATCTACAACTTACCTAATAGATAAAAATATATATTTATTTCCCGAAGAAATTATTAAATCTCAATTGAGTATTGAACACGGCAGAAAGAATCCAACACTTAGTCTAAAGATACTATTCAATAAAAAGAAAGATATCATTTCAGCAGAATTTTTTAAAGCTTTGATTGAACCAAATTATAAATTAACGTATGAAGAAGCAGATGAAATTCTAGATTATCAACCAAAACAGGAAAAAGAACTATTGCTAATAAATGAATTTCTAAAGTCACAACATAAAAAGAGAATTACCAATGGAGCAATAGAATTAGAAGAATCACAAGGTAAAATCATTGAAAAAAATAGTCAATTATTCCTAAAAATAATAGATAGGACAGTATCAAGGAAGTTAGTAGCGGAAGCAATGATATTATACGGTTCATTGTTTGCTAAAATTAGTAAGGAAAAAAACATACTAATTCCTTATAGAAATCAATTGGAGAGAGAAAATTATAATAAAGATAATAATGTATATTATGAAAACAAATATGTAATGAATTATCTAGTAAAGAAATCCCTAAGCAAATCAACAATAGACATAAGACCAATAAAACACCATAGTTTAGGTTTATCTGAATATACACAAGTAACATCTCCAATTAGAAGATATATAGATTTTATTACCCAATACCAGTTTATTTGCAATTTAAACGGTAATATTGGTTTGAGTAAAGATGAATTACAATTAAGAATTAATCAGTATATAACGGCTCAAAAAAATATCATTTCTGCGGCTAGAGAATCCAAGAATTATAATTTATTATGCTGGTTTAAAAAACAAAGTATAAATGAATTTGAAGTTACATTCTTAAGTTGGTTAAAGTACGAAGATTCAATAGCACTCTTTCATTTTAATGATGTATATATTGATCTAGCCTGTAAATATTACCCACCAAGTGAAATTGTTATTAGCCAAAATATACTTGTTTCAATAGATTATCTAAACAGTAAGCCAAACCTTATATATATAAAAAAAGTAAATTAATTACAACACTAGTCAATTTTCTTGATTATAATAAAATTAGAACTCATTTCATTAAGCTATATAAGATGCATATAACAATTACCACGCCTTTATATTATGTAAATGATAAACCACATTTAGGTAGTACTTATACAACGATAGCTTGTGATGCATTTGCTAGATATCATAGATTAATTGGCAATAAAGTTGAATTTATTACTGGAGTAGATGAACATGGACAAAAAATTCAAAGAACAGCTGAATCGAAAAATATTAAACCAATAGAACACTGTGATTCTATTTCAAAAGAATATCAGGACCTTTGGAGCCAATGGTTTATTTCCAATGATCATTTTGTAAGGACGACATCTCACCAACATATAGATTTAGTAGAAAGATTTTTCAAAAAGGTAAATGATAATGGCGACATACGAATTGGTAATCAGAAAGGATGGTATTGTGTAGGTTGCGAAGAATATAAAGAAGTAAAGGCTAATAATAATTCACCTGAATGCCCTATTCATCTAACAATGTTAGAGTGGAGAGATGAAGAAAACCTTTTCTTTTGTTTATCAAAATATCAAAAAGAAATTGAAAAGTTAGTATCTGATTCCTCATTTATACAGCCTTCAACAAGAAGAAACGAGATTATAAACTTTGTTTCTAAAGGCCTAAAAGATTTCTCAATATCAAGAATTAACGTCAAATGGGGTATCCCAGTGCCTGGGTACAAAGGACATACATTTTACGTATGGTTTGATGCATTATTAGGTTATATTAGTGCCCTCAGTGACAATCAACAAAATATTATTCTAGAAAAAGGTAAATTAAAAGGGTGGCCAAATGCTATTCACGTTATCGGGAAGGATATATTGAGATTTCATGCTGTATATTGGCCAGCTATGTTAATGTCTGCTGGTTTGGATATTCCTCAAAAAGTATTTGGACATGGTTTTCTGACAAGAGAAGGATTAAAAATGGGTAAATCATTAGGTAATGTATTAGATCCAAAAGAATTATTGGATAAATACGGAGATGAGCCACTCAGATGGTTTTTATTAAGTGATATAAAATTTGGACAAGATGGAGATTTTCAGCAAAAAAGGTTTATAGAGTTAGTTAATAATGACCTTGCAAATACAATAGGAAACTTACTCAATAGAACTTTAAATATGTCTAGAAAGTGGTTTAATAATTCTATACCAACAGATATTGATTATAATAATGATAATGAATTAAAAGTATTAGCTAAATCTATTATAAATGATTCACTAGTTTATTATGAAAATCTATCCTTTAAGGAAGTATGTCAACTTTTGATTAAGTTATCATCAGCTTCTAATTTGTATTTAAATGATAAGCAGCCATGGAAACTTATAAAAGATAATAATAGAATTGGTGAAGTAAGTCAATATATTTATAATGTTTTAGAAAGTTGTAGAATTATAGCTCTCTTAATAAATCCCATCCTTCCAAAAATAAGCCAAGAGATACTACGTCAACTTGGTTATAAAAATATACTAAATGAATGGAAGGATGAATTAAAATGGGGTAGGCTAAAAGAAGGTACTAAACTTCCAATTCCAAAGCCAATATTAAACAGAATTGAATAATGATAATTTCCAGATTATATTCAGCTCTGATAATAACCGTAGTTTTACTATCAGGTTGTAGTAAGTCTACTACTATAAAATCAAATAATAATTCTTCATATGATTTAAAGGAGTTTAACGTTCAACAATATAATAATAACGGTAAAAAGGAATTTGAACTAACAAGTCAATCAGCATATATTGAGCCAAATAACCAAACAGCAAAAGCTAATAAAACAATACTAATATTTTATCAAGATAATATACCTTCTTATAAGATTAATTCTGATAAATCTACCATAATAAATAATGGAGACAATATAAACTTTACAGGTAATGTAATCTTTAAATCAATAAACAATGGAGATATTGATGTTAGAGGAAGATCTATAGAATGGGATAAGAAAAAATTCAATGCAATAGTTAAAGGAAATATTGTAGCTATAGTAAATGATTCTCTAATAAAATCTAGTGAGGCAATTTATAACCATAAAAAAGATCAAATTAAATTTATTAATATACAGGAATATTCATATAAAAATAGAAATACATTAATAAATATAATTTCTAACCATGTAATATGGGATGGATCTTTAAACAGGTTGGTTTTTACATCTACTACTAAACCTGTAATAACAAAGATAAAATTATTTAATTAGTATATAAGTTTGAAAGTTTTTGGTAGATCTTTTTACTCCATCCCTCTATCCAAATTTCATCTGATTTTGTAAAGCATCTATCAGTCCATCCACCAACAATTAACCAACCATGATTATCTAATGGATTAACAATTACGGAAGGTAGATTAGGTACTATTGGATCAAACTCTGATCTACCTGGAAAGAACTTCATGTTAACTAAAGAAATATATTTAGATTTCCTAGATGATTCTATACAAATATTACCAGGTCTAAATTCATTTGAGGTTATAAGACCTCTCCTTAGAATTATTGTTTTATTGTAGTATATTAATATCGTAGAGGCAGCTGTTGCAGATAGAATTAACTGACTACCCCATGCTAATTCTAATCTTAAATCTTCATCTATTTCTTTAGTTAAATAGAACCCTTCTTCTGCTATTAAATCTTCTTTAATAAGGTTGTCCTGTGTATTATTATTTGTCTGTAGAAGAAAACCAATTAATAATATACTAACTGAGGTTAATGCTGCTATAACTTGAGATCTTTGAATTGCTGGTGTTATTTCTGTGATAGTAAATGAATTGATAAATATAAGAGTTATCATTAAAAAGCCTATTATTAAGGCGAATCTAGAAGAAAAATTCATAAATTATACAAGTGTCATTTTGATATAGGGATAGCCTATGTAGAGATTCTAGCTTTATTCACTTTACTCATTATGCTATTTTACTTAATAAATATAGACAAAAAAACAAGTAAATGCCAATATATTGATTAATCTCCTATAAAAACGTGATTAAAAAAGCTTCTTTACTTATATGCACACTAGTAATTTTATTTTCAAATATAATTTTTGTACCAAAATTATATGCTTTAGATTACCACTCACTTTATCATAATATAAAAACCAATGACTTTTCATATCTTATAACTCTTAACTATGAAGCAAAAGATCCTACAACATTAAATAATCCCGTAATAGATCCTAACTTCAATGTTATGAGAAAAAAAGAATTAAATAAGGGATTGGCAATTCCTCTTGTAGTTGGAATTCTCTTATTAGCAGTTGCAGCTCCATTAGGAGCTTGGTGGTTCTTTTCAAAGTAATATAATTAATAGCTAAGTGATTTATAATTCTAAGGTTAATCTAATACTTATTTCCGGTCCTGTAAAAAGTGGTAAAAGTAAATGGGCAGAAAAAATAATTTCTCAAAACAAAGATATCACTTATATAGCAACTCATATCAATGATAATAGTAAGGAATGGAAGATTAGATTAGAGCAACATAAGAAAAGACGGCCTAAAGAATGGCATACTATAGAAACACCAGATATTATAAAAGTAATTAGTGATATCGATAATTCTCAAGCAATATTAATAGATTCCCTGGGTGGAATTGTATCTTACTATATCCACTGTGAACAAAACGAATGGAATATAATTAAGAAGAATATTATTTTATCACTAAAAAAATATAAAGGATTTTCAGTAATAGTATCCGAAGAAACAGGATGGTCTGTATCACCTCATACAAAAATTGGAAATAGATTTAGAGATAGACTAGGAGAATTGACCCAAGAAATTGATTCTATTTCAACAGATAGTTGGTTAGTGGTTCATGGTAGAGCTATAAATCTAAATACTAATAGCTTAAATATAAATACCTATTAAAGATGATTCACAATATCAGAATAGGACTTTTTGAACCTCGTATACCACAAAATACTGGAAATATTGGTAGAACATGCCTTGCATTTAATTTTCCTCTAGATTTAATTTATCCCTTGGGTTTTTCATTAGATAATTCATACTTAAAGAGAGCTGGTCTAGATTATTGGAAAAATGTAAATTTAACTACACATAAAAATTTTACAAATTATCAAGAATATGTAAAAAATTCTCGTATTATAGCTTTCAGCAAAGATGGTGATATTAATCTTGATTCATTGATATTCAAAAAAGATGATTGTTTATTATTTGGTAGAGAAGATAATGGTCTACCCAATTCAGTAAAGAGTAAATGTAATCTTGTAGCTACAATACAAATGCCTTCAAAGTATCATTCAATACGTAATAAATCTGGGGTTAGAAGCCTTAATTTATCAGTAGCATGTGGAATCGCGGCATACTATGCAATGAGATCATGTTCGTAATATTATCTAAAGTAAATATACATATTAATCTATTTTGAACAAACATTATTTCAAATGAATTCTATATTAATTTACCATGAATTAATATATTTCTATATATATAAAACAAAAATATTGACTTATTTCATACAGGCAATAGATTATAAATATAAATACTAAATTAAAATAATTAAATGAAGCGAGGATTAATTAAGTCATTATTTATAACATTGTCTCTATATACTTTTAATATATCAACACCCATAAAAGCAGATGAATTCTCTATTATTTTAATTCCAGATACACAATCATATACAAAGAAGAAAGAAAATATAACTTATTTTGAAAATCAAATAAAATGGATAGTTCAAAACAAAGAAAAGTTAAATATAGTATTCATTTCTCATGTAGGAGACGTAATAGACAATCCACCAAATAAATTAGAAGAACTAATTAAAATTGATAATGTCTGTCCTAAATTTTTATTCAAATATATCACAAATAATAATATTAGATGGAAAAGAGCCCTAAATTCTTTACGTCATTTAGAAGTTAACAATGCACCAATACCATATTCTGTAGTACCAGGTAATATGGATTATGATTGTTGGAATAATAAAAAATATAATGAGAACTTTAAAAAATATTTTGGAGCTCAAAGATATTTAAAAAGAAATTGGTTTTTAGGATATGACACTAATCAAAGTAGTTTTGCTCAAAGGTTTAATGCTAATGGTGAGCCCTTTATTCATATCGGATTAGAGTGGTTACCTTCTGATAAATCAATAGAATTTGCACAGAACATTATGTTAGATAATCCTAAAATACCAGTTATATTAACTACTCACCAATATTTAAAATCTAAGAAAAAAGTATCTATAGATAAGGTAGGGAATACGCCTCATGATACAGGTAATAATAGCCCTAAGGAATTGTTTAAGAAGCTTATAGAACCATTCCCTCAAATCTTTATGGTGTTATCAGGTCATTATCAAGGAGATGCTTTATTAAAGACGCAGACTATTTTAAACAGAGATGTAATACAAATATTAGCTGACTATCAATTTGATCCTAATGGCGGAAATGGCTGGCTTAAAATACTTAATATAAATACCTCTAAAAATATCTTAAATGTAAAAAGCTATTCTCCTAATTATATTTATTCATCAAATAATATACCTAATAGATATCTTGATAAATTTGGTAATTATACTACAGAATTACATATAAAGAAAAATATAGAATTTTTAAAAAAACATCAGCTTATACACTATAGGGAAGGTCAAATACTTAGAAATAATATATATAAAGGAAATATTGTAAAAACAATAAATTATAAGAATAATAATGCTTTAAAATCCAATAAAGATATTTTATTATCAAATACACAAACAAATGAAGATTATGCCCTAATTAAATTTAATGGAATTCATACAAATCCTAAATTTCAAATTCCAAAAAACGTAAATATAGTTAAAGCAATACTTACATTAACAATAGAAGGAGATTCAAAAGCAAAGGGTAGTTATGGATTATATGAAATTAATGACAACTGGAAAAATATAATTAAATCGAATCATAAACGAGATAAAATTGATACTTCAAAATTACTAGTTATAGATAAATACATAAATAATATTAATGGCACTAAAAGTATAGATGTTACAGATAGTATAAAAAGATGGCAGAAAGGCGCCCCTAATTATGGATGGTTATTAAGGGCAAATGATAATTCTAATCTAATAATTAGATCTGAGAAATGGAAAGCCATAACAGAACGTCCAATGATTACAGTTATCTATAAATAATATCAAATTAATTAAAATTTCCTATAACTTATATTAAACCTAAACAGGTTAATCCATTAATATATTTTGAACATGATGTAAGTCTATATGGAAAATTCTGAGATATTAGAGATGCATCATTAGAATCTTTAGCATTATATTTAATTTCTATTATACGGTTACTATCTGGAATAGAACCTATTAAAGGTATTTTTCTATTCTGTAGGTCATAATTAAACAAATTATATTCAATATCCTTATCAAAAGTAACTCTATATGCAGAACAATTAGATAAATAATAGCGTCTATTATAAGAAACTATGATTAAAGGTTTAATTATATAAAGTAAGTTAGTAAGGTTATTAGGGATATTTGAATCAATAGCAAGAAATGAAAGATTAAATTGATTCTTAAATAGAGATTCTATGTTAATATCAATATTTATCTTATGACCTACTAGACCTCTTTTAGATTTAATTTCAAGTTTAGGTTTCTCTAAATCAGTTTTAGAGCCATAGTATCTAATTCTAAACTTATCTCTATAACCTATACCATCAATATTTAAGTTTGCTAAATATAAAGAATCAGTATCATAATAAATAGAATTAATTCTCCTTTCTGAATAAATCTCTGAAATACCTGAAGGTATAATTGTTTGTAAAATATCAAGAGATTCTAAATTAGAATTATCAACAAATTTCTTTTCGTGTCTATAAACTATATTATTTAGATCCATTAATATCCTCCTTTATATAAAGTTGATTATAGACGTTAATACTGTTAGGTATAAAGATATTATATTTAGAGGAAATTGTTGAACCAGGTTCTAATAAATATTTAGAATGACAGGTGGAACTATTTGATAACAATTTAATTGACGCTGGTCCATATTCTGGTTTCTTTTTATATGCTGTCAGGCAAAATTCAACATTATTAATAGATATATTTGAGATTTTTACATTAGAGAGATCCTTACTGGCAATTCCTATAAATGAGTCAGAAACTTTAATATTATTAGCTATAACATTACCCTCTTCGCCAACACTTATTGCCTTGTCGCCTGAGGAGATAATGCTGATATTATTTAGAGTAACATCTGCACCAGAAATATCTATTGAATCATTACCAGTATTTGAAAAGCTTGAGTTAGATATAGTACCATTAGAAAAATCAATATCTATAGCATCTGATGCTGAGCCTATAAATTTAGTATTATTAATTAGAAAAGGAGAGCGTACTAGGTTAAGAGAATCTTCAGAAGATGCCTGTGAAAAAGTAGAATCCTCTATTGTAACTGGAGAATTGTAAAATGTTAAACCTCCTGTGATGTTTATAGAAGCAATGGATGGTTCAGATAAACTATTAAAAAATGAATGTGTTATAACCGATCGAGAATTAGCATTAATTACAATTAATCCTTTTCCTGTCGAATCATTATTGATATAAATAGGAAGATCTCTAGATCCTTGTAAAAATAGTGGTCCCTGAATTAAAATTAGTGCATTATTTTTAAGGGTAATGGAGACACCTTTAAGTATCTTAAGTTTATAGTTAGTAGGCATAATTAAAGGTTTATCAATAACCACACTAGTACCAATAGTAATCTCCTTAGCTTTCTTATCTACCTTTAAAAATTCGAAATCCTTAATATTAGTACGTCTTCTTACTAAATAATTAGTGGGTGTAGTTTGATTTGAAAATGGTAATGTCTTAAGTGAAATTGTTTGAATAGACGTTGAGCCGATAAGATTATATTTAATATTAATTAAATTATTAGATAATGAATTAGCAGAAGGATAATTAGAATTTTTAGAAATAAATTTAATATTTCTAGAGCGTAGTCTATTAAATCTATCTAATGGTTCTAAAATTTCTTGTGCTGATGGATAATAATGAATTCCATTATATTCTAATGATTTAATATTTAGTGGAAGTGTAGTTTTGTTATATAACTCAAGATCTAAAATATTATTACCGTTTATAGGACTATTTAAAACTAAGCCAATAGGTTTATCGGGTGTTAATCTTGTTAGTATATATTTTCTATTTTTATATAGTTCAGAATTAAGAAACTTTACATGAGGGTAGGATCTGTGAATTTTAGTTAATGTAACTTTTAAATCTTTATTAATATAATCTAAAAAATTCTCTAGGTATCCAGGTGAAGTTAATCTTTGTAAGTTAGAGATATATTCTTTTACAAATAATGGATCATTAAATATATTTAATGTATTTAAATCAGACGATAGAATTCTTTGTTGTGTTCTTATAGGATATTGTGCGTCATAGCCAATTGGTAGTAATCTAGCAATAATAGGATTAAAATAAAACCTCATATCATACCATGTATTAGCTTTTCCAGCTTGTAATAGATCTAATAACGCGAAATATTTTGCTGTTAATTCAAGATCAAATACATCTGAAGATTTATATTTATTTTTAAGAAAATCATTAAATAAGTCCTTAGCAAGATTATATTGTGATATTTGTTGAGGATTTGTTGAAATTTTATTTTGATTAAATGTATCTATATCTGAGTTGTTTTGGTTTACTGTAAAATAGTTGAAACGACTATTATCAATTTCTAGCATCCTTTGTCTCTCATTTCTAAGATCCTGGTCTGAAAGTTTTATTATAGGACCTTCTCTAAACTTACTATTTTCAATTACTGCTTTACCAAAATGTTCCTCTATTGCATATACACCTAAATATTTACCATTAAGATAAAATGGTTTAAAGTCATATCTTAAATATGGAAGATTTTCATATTTAAGTAACTTATGAAATACATACTCATTAATATAGTTTCTTGTTCTGGGATGCTGAAGTGAAAACTCATACATACCTTCGAATGAAGTGTCTTTTTTTGTTTGGATTCTAAATGACCATTTATCTCCTAAAAGGTGATCTGTCCAATCACCTTTTAATCTTAATTCAATTGGATAATTAGTACCTTTATAACTAATTGAGCCATTGACCTGATCATCATCTGATCTAATTAAAATTCCATCTTTAATAGCCTTATTTCTAATATTTTTAATTTTATTAAGGTTCTTGATACTAATATTTAATCTAATGTCATTCTGCTTAATTATAAATGACTTTATATAATTAGTTCCAATAGATAATAGATTTCCACCAAATAAATATGTTTCATTACCAAGATAACCTATTCTGGTATCAATCTTATTTAAGGTTTTACTTATAATATTTGATATATTTGGATTAGATGGTTTACCAAAATCTAATGGAATCAGGATTATACCTATAGAAGTAAAACCTATTAACGTCTTAAGGAAAATAGATTTCCTATTTATTTTTGATAAATAATCTAAGATCCTAAGAGATCTAGTATTATTTTTAATTTTTTTTTCAAAAACTAACATAAGTTAAATTATATGGAGGACTAATAATTGCTATCTACAATAGTAAAACTAGCATTAGGAAATGCTGCAGATACTTCTTTAGTTATAGAATCTATATCAATAAATCTATTGGGTAAGATAGAAAG
The DNA here is from genome assembly GCF_027359415.1 of Prochlorococcus marinus str. MIT 0918. Taxonomy (NCBI): domain Bacteria; kingdom Bacillati; phylum Cyanobacteriota; class Cyanophyceae; order Synechococcales; family Prochlorococcaceae; genus Prochlorococcus; species Prochlorococcus marinus. The sequence continues at coordinate 328,144 of NZ_CP114780.1, read as the reverse complement.
TGTCATTGTAGTAAACCTGTCTTTAGTGGAATTATTAACTGACAGATTATTAAAGTTAACTCTTAAGCAGTTTGTAGACAGAATTGAAATTAATGTATTAATTTCATCTGGATTAATACCGTTGACAGAGATTCTTATTAAATTTTGTATTTTTTTTCTTCCAGATAACCAATTATAAAAATAAACAAAAAATGACGTGAGTAATAAGCCAATGATTGCTGCCGAGTATTGATCCGCTCCTGTAGCTAAGCCAATACCTATACAAAGAAATATATATGTTAATTCCTCTGGTTCCTTTACTGGAGTTCTAAATCTTACAATTGATAAAGCCCCGACTAAACCTAGCGACAATGCTAATGATGACTTTACTACTGCAATTATTATTGTTGTTCCAATACTGAGAATAGGAAATACTCTAGCTAATGTTTCTGGATTTGATAAAGAATGCGATTGCGATTTATATAACTTTGAAAGCAAATAAGAGAGAGAGAATGATAAAAGAATAGAAAAAGCAAATGAACTACTAGATAGTTGAGTGGAATCAAAGGAAAAATTTGTAAGGATATTATTGTTCAAAGTTAAAATTTAAATTAATACTAGAATCTATTCTACTACATTATTGCTTAATTAATAATCACTAACCCTCTGAAAGTCATTTTAATTGGGATACGCTTCAAAAGCACTGCTATGAAAGCACTTTATGAACATCGAAAAAACGAATGATTTATAATAAGTGTAACAACTACTCCTTTAAAAAAGACCAGCCATAGTAATCCATAATGAGTTAAGCCAAGCTTCTTTTGATACCAAGTGATTAATTGTTTATGTTTTATTATTAAATTCATAGAAATATTAAATTTACAATGTCATAGTAACAATAAGTTATTAATCTACATAGTAATATAAACATTAGTATTATTATTTATTCCAAATACCTCCTTTACAATAACTAGCGGCTAATGAATAGTTTAGTTTTTAAATAGAATTTCCTCTACTGAATTATTATATGACTTTGATTCATTATTCATTGATTTAACTTGTAAAGAAATTGCAACTAATGCGATAGTAGAAATGAGCATAGAAGTTGCTTTGAGTAATGAATAAATATAAATAAATTTTTTCTTATATTTTAATTTATTTTTAAATTTTTTCTTTTCTTTAGCCATTTAATTATTCAGTAATTGAAGCTATACTATTATTATTCTAGCTTTTTAAATGATTATTGTAAAAAATGAAATATGGTTACCAAGACTTTTTCTTGTGTTCATTAGCAATGTCAGTAAATCCTTTATTAATAGAGTGCGGGATTTATTTTAATTCCACAATAGCTTACAATAGTGTGGCTTCTATAGCTTGTCAGTGTAGCTCAGCTGGTTAGAGCACAGCATTCATAACGCTGAGGTCGAGAGTTCAAGTCTCTCCACTGACATTTTAAATCCTGATAAAGCTATATATATAATAACTTCTTGATATAAATTCTTAAACGATATTATATTGAATATATTATGTATACTTGAATATTATTTTTCATAGATTATAATTTTTCTTATTCCTATTAGAGTTATTTATATGATCTGATAAGTTGGCTTTAGCTTTAGTTTTATCTATACTTGGTAGAGGATGATTAATTAATTCGTTTTTTAAGAAAGATAATAATTTGTTATGGGATGTTGAATTATATTTTTTTAATATAGAAAAATGCCATTTAGTATTTTTCATAAATGAACCAGTGCATTTCGTTTATGTGATCACATTATTGCTATAAACATGGTAAATTGACAAAGGTTTGTAACGATACAAGCTAAAATCAATTACTTGATCCCATTTACTTATTGACCATGACAGAAGGATGTTTGAGAGTTGGCCAGTTGGCACCAGATTTCTCTGCAGAAGCAGTGATCGATCAAGAATTTGAGAAAATCTCTTTATCACAATACAAAGGGAAGTGGGTTGTTTTATTTTTCTACCCTCTGGACTTTACTTTTGTATGCCCTACTGAAATAACAGCATTTAGTGATCGTTATTCTGATTTCTCTTCAAAAAATACAGAAATTCTTGGTGTATCAGTAGATAGCAAGCATTGCCATCTAGCCTGGATTCAAACTCCTCGGAATCGAGGAGGAATAGGAGATATAAATTATCCATTAGTATCAGATTTAAAAAGAGAAATATCAACCTCTTATAATGTTCTTAATGATGATGGGGAAGCAGATAGAGGATTATTTCTAATCAATCCAGAAGGTATAATCATGCACTCTACTGTTAACAAGGCACCTGTTGGCAGAAATGTAGATGAAACACTAAGAATACTTCAAGGTTATCAGTATGTTGCATCCAATCCTGATCAAGTCTGTCCAGCCAACTGGACACCTGGTGATAAAACCATGCTAGAAGATCCAAAAGGTAGTAAAGAATATTTTGCTAGTCTTTAATTAACTAGATAAAAACTGGTCTAACATATTTATCTTGTTAGACCAATTAAACAAGAAAGGCTAGCAATTATGATATACCCTAAATTAAAAATATGATTTTTTAGATAGGAAGTTAATAGCTCACATCTCCAATCAGAAAAACGATTATAAGATATTAAATAATTTAAAATTGCATTTAACATTATTAATATAAAATTCATTAATATAATGAAAATTGGCAGCATAAGAGAATAATTTGATATCTTAATAGTATCTATATAATCAAGACTATTTACCTTATCAATTCCAATTCTCACTAGTATATTATAAAGATTAAAAGATACTAATATAGCACTTATTGAATATGATATATATACCGACTTTCTAAACACACATATTAGAAAAATTATTATAAAAACAGAAAAGTATTTCAAAGAAACTAAATGTATAACTAGGTTATTAAGATCAAATAAATTTTTTAAGGTAAAAGAATTATTTAAAATATGGTATGAGTTAATAAAAAACGATATATTGATAACATAAAGAAAAGATAAAACTGCTAAAATTGAATAAGTATAGTTTTTAGTAGAAATTAAAGGAGGTTGGAAATCAATATCATTATATAGGGGAGTATCAAGTTTCCTCCATTGATTAAGCCATATAATGCTAAGAAATATTGGCGTAATGGTTAGAATAAAAATTAAGAAGTCAAATTTTTCGAAAGAATATTGATAAGAAGAATCTATAGAATTAATATTTGCAATAATTATATTATAAAATACTCTTCCTATAATATAGGGTAAAGAAAATAATAAGAAATAAAAGATTGATTTCCTTATTAAGATATTAAGTGCCTTACTTGTAGTAGGAATAAAGTTCATGATTGCTTATTTTCAACAGATAATAATGCCATGTCAGAAAACCTTTTGACACTCATCGTTTCATCTTCCAATAATGCGTCTGCTAATAGATCAATTTTATATTGAAACGGATCTAACAATTCTAATGCTTGATTTAATGAACTTTTTAATAAGGAAATTACTTTTTGATCTAACAAATTATAAGTTTTATTGGCATTAATAGATTTACTCCTTAAGAGATCGATACCTAAATCTATATTAGCGGTTCGTTTGCTTACTGATATAAAAGAAAGGTCTTGAAAACCATATTTGGTTATCATTTGTCTTGCTAAATAAGTTGCTTTTTCTATATCTTTTACGGATAATTGTGTAACTTCTGATTTACCTAGCATCAATAATTCAGTTGCTCTACCTGCCATTGCAAGAATTATACTAGAAAGGTAATATTTCTGAGTATGAAGTGAAATATCACTATCTAAAGGGATAAATTGACTATATCCACCTAAATTATTACCTCTACGAAGAATTGATATTTTATTTAATTTATCTGTATGAGGAAGTAGTAAAGAAACTAAAGCTCTTCCAATTTCATAATAAGCAATAATTCTCTTATGACTATAACTACTAAATGATGAATGAGATAAACCTAAAGTAATTCTTTCAAAAGCTAAGTCTAAATAATAATTTGAAATTTTTTTCTTATTGTCTCTCGCTGTAAGTATAGCTGCTTCATTTAAAAGGTTTCCTAATTCTGCACCAGAGAAACCTACTGTTTTAGAAGCTAATTCTTTAAGATTAACATTATCTAATAATGGTTTAGTTCTAGCCTGCAAAGATAGAATTGATAATCGACCATGAATATCAGGTAAAGTTACTTCAATACACCTGTCAAAACGACCTGGTCTTGTCAAAGCACTATCTAAAACGTCATATCTATTGGTGGCTGCTATAACTATTAAGCCTGAGTTAGTATTAATTCCATCCATTTGGGTAAGTAATTGATTCAGAGTTTGCTCTCTCTCATCATTTCCACCTCCTATTCCATACCCTCTCTTTCTTCCTATAGAATCAATTTCATCTATAAAAATAATTGAAGGAGTTTTTTCCCTTGCCTTTAAAAACAAACTTCTAACACGACTAGCACCTATTCCAACAAACAATTCTACAAATTCAGAACCTGAAGTTGAAAAGAATGGACATTCAGCTTCTCCTGCAATAGCTTGAGCTAATAATGTTTTGCCTGTACCTGGAGGACCAACCAAAAGAATTCCTTTAGGAATTGACGCACCTAACTTGTTATATATCTCTGGTTCTTTTAAAAAAGATACAACTTCTTTAACTTCCTCGACAGCCTCTAAATTACCAGCAAAATCTTCAAATCTAGTATCAATTGTTGAAGAATCATGAATTCTAGAATTACCTGAGACAAAAGAAAGGTTCTTATTTGCAATGTTTAGAATTTTCCTAAAAAAAAGACTTAATATAAATATAAATACTAATATAATTGAATAGTTAACTATAAAATTCGACATGGCCTCCTCTTTTCTTACATCTTTAACAATTAAAGGTGTAGCAGTAGTTTTAGCTATACTTAAAATAGTCTGATCCCTTGAGAATGTTGATACTAGAACTGAATTACCATTCTTAAAATTAGCTAAAACTTGGTTTCTAGATGGAATTAGTATTAGAGATTCAATATTGCCAGAGCTAATTTCATTAATAAGCTCACTATAGCTAATTACTTTATTATTTTCTTTTTGGAAAAAGCTATTGCGCACTGGCCTTAAAATTCTCCACTGAATTTAATATTATTATCAAAATAATAAATGTTTTAATTGCCTTATACAAGTTTATACTAGCTATTAAAACAAATTATGTTCTTTGCAATTTGACTTTTGGGGTAATCAGCATGGATAATTAGATTGGATGATATTTCTAAATGGCTGTACCTAAGAAAAAGACTTCTAAAGGAAAGAGAAATCAGCGGCATGCTGTTTGGAAAGCTAAGGCAGGACAAGCAGCACAAAAGGCATTATCACTAGGTAAATCAATCCTAAGTGGAAGAGCTCAAGGTTTTGTATACCCTTTAGATGAAAATGAAGATGAAGAAAACTAGGTTTGAATAAAGCCTATGAACCTAACTTAAATGCCTCTAGAACAATTGCATAAATAATTCCAATTCTAAAGTTATCAATAACATTCAAGTAGAGATCTAATTTGCCATTAAACATATAGTTTCGAACTCTTACGAGAAATTCTATAAATAAAATTAATAAGATAACAACAATTATTCTCTGACTTATTACTTGAAGCATATATGAATTAAAAGTACTAGAAACATAAAAACCAATTAGTAAAGAAATTAAGCCCAAACTCCTTTTTTTCCAGGAGCCTACTATGATCCTAGAAAAAGTAGAATATAAATAATCAACAAAATTAGAAAAACTTGTCTTATAATATTTCATTTGGAGCAAATATCATTTAAAGCTTTTAAACAATTATAATTAACCACATCTTCTGAAGTGTGTCCATAGAAAACCTTAAACTTATTATTGAAATCTCCTAAACTATCTACAACTAAATCTGCTTTTGACATTTTAGATGGTAAATAATTTAACCAAGGAGACAATGTAATTACACATTTCAGACCTGCCGATTTAGCTGCAGCTAGTCCAATTGAAGAATCCTCTATAACTATAGAATTTTCTTTGCTTGAATTACTTAGACTTAGAGCTAGTAAATATGCTTCAGGATGAGGCTTATGCAATTGAACATCATCTGAAGTTATAATACCATCTAATCTTATATTATTATTTTTTAAATAAGTAGCGATAAGAATATCAACAGATTTTCTGGTAGAAGTAGTAACAATCCATTGACTTACATTTCTAGCTGTTAATTCAGTCATTAATCTAATCACTCCCTTCCTTAAGGGTAAATTACCTTTTTTCATAATTTCTTGATAATATTCACTCTTCTTACTATGAATTCTATCTACTAAATTATCATTAATTGGTAGTGCTAACTTATTACAATAATACTTAATTCTATTTTTACCACCACCTATCTCTAATAAATCTACATAGATCTTTTCATCCCAAAACCAATTAAGAGAATTATCCTTAAAAGCTTTGTTGAAAGCAATTCTATGCCCTGAGATCTCAGTTTCAGCTATTGTTCCATCCAAGTCCCAAAAAACAGACTTTAATAAATGCATATTAAAATAGCATAAATATTTAAATATAATATACTATATAAAATTGACTGAGGTAATTAATTGCTTAGCAAATGGAATATACCAGATTCAATAGATATCAGTTCTATTGATAATATAAAACTGTCTAATGTAATTATAGAAATACTTTATAGAAGAGGTTTAAGAACTAATGATAAAATAGAAAAATACTTAAATCCTACAAAGCCTCCTAGGGCCATAAGAGATTTTCCACAACTTAATAAAGCAGTAGAACGGATTCTTATAGCAAAAGAAAGAAAAGAAATAATTGCAATATGTGGAGACTATGATGCTGATGGAATGACAAGCACAACATTACTTATTGATGTATTAACAAAGCTTCAAATAGAAACATTGCCAATAATTCCATCTAGAAAGGATGAGGGATATGGTCTTAATAAAAATATTATAAATAAATTAAAACAAAAAGGAATATCGTTACTAATAACAGTAGATAATGGTGTTTCAGCAATTGAAGCCCTAGATCTTGCTCATGCTAAAGGAATAAATGTTATAGTTACAGATCATCATAAAATTAAGGATAAAATAAACAATTTATATGCTCTTATACATCCTGAAACAACTCCAAGGGATTCACAATATAAATCTTTAGCCGGCGTAGGTATTGCATATATATTAGCGGAAGAAGTTGCGACAAGATTGAATAAAGAAGAAACCTTAAAGTTATCCCAAGATTTATTTTGTATTGGAACAATTGCTGATATGGCAAATCTTAATGGAGCAAATAGATATTGGTTAAAGAAATGGATCAATAATATTTCCAATACTGAATCTATGGGACTAAAAGGAATATTAACTAATTCAAAAATTATACAGAAGAAAATAAATTCACATGATATAAGTTTTAAAATTGCCCCTAGAATCAATTCTATAGGGAGAATTGACGATCCCAACTTTATAATTGAATTGCTTCTAGAAAAAGACGAATCAGCGATTAATGACAAGATAAAATATTGTGAGGATATAAATGATAATAGAAAAAAAATTACATGTGCTATAGAAATAGAGGCTCTAAACTTGATTGAGAAAAGTAAATCAATAGAGAATTTCATTCTTTTAGCAAACAGCAATTGGCATAATGGCGTAATAGGAATTGTTGCTTCAAAAATATCTCAAAAATACTCAAAGCCAACAGCTATATTAACTAGTGATGGAAATGGTGTGATGAGAGGATCTGCAAGAGCCCCAAAAGGATACAATTTAATGAATATATTAGGTGAATGTTCTAATCTACTAATCAAATATGGAGGTCATTCCGCAGCAGCAGGATTTACTGTAAAAGCTAACAATTTAATGACACTTCAAGAAAAGCTATCAACTAGTAAAGAACTACTAGATAATAAAAATAAATGCCAATCTTTAAATCCTGAGGCATTTATCAATTTTAATCAAATTGATGATACCTTACTAAATGACATAGAACGACTAGAACCATTTGGTATAGGTAATCCTAAACCATTATTCTGTACAAAAAATTGCTTAGTTAAATTTATAAAATATGGATACTTTGGCGAATTAATATTAACTCTTGAGCAAGCACAAATTCAATATAATTGTATTTTATGGGAAGCAAAAGATATTTTAATCAAGTTAAATGACTGTATTGATATCTTATTTAATTTGAAAATTATAAACAATAAAAGATCAAGAAGAGCTTCTATAGAGATCCTTTCATATAAATATTATAGCGAAGGAGAGACGTTTATATTAAATGACAAAGTCTATAAGTGTTCTAATAACCAAGATGGTTCTATATTAATAGTAAACTCAAAAGGGAAAAAAATTAATTATAATATTAATAATAATAAGGCATATATTGACAACAAACTAATTAATAATGATTATATTGATCTAATTATATTAAATAGCAAAATATTATTAGGTATCAAATAATCCTATTTATTTTCATTATATTATCGAATATTACTATTCAATAATTTAATCTAGAGAAATTTTAGTGTTATGCGCCTCTTCTATAGAAGACTAAAGCTATAATAGCTGGTCCTGCTAAAGCTACTGCAGCAAGAGGTAATAGGTTTCCCATTGATCGATTTTTTACTTCACTTATAATAAACTCACACGTAGCATCCATAGGCTTTTTGTAATCTCATTGTTGCATGTGTAAATAATTAAACTCCTTTACATGACAAAAGAATCAGCAAAATGGGGATGCATCAAAAATTGTGGGGCTTGCTGCAAACTAGCTCCTGAGGATAGGAATGAAGCTCTAAACGCATTATCAGTTGAACAACAAACCTTTTATTTTTCATTAGTAGGCGAAGATGGATGGTGCCGTTTTTACAATAAATCAACAAAGGCATGCCGTATATATAAAGACAGACCAGATTTTTGTCATGTCTCAAACTTAACGAAATTATTTAACATCAAGTCAAAAGATATCAATCAATTTGCTATTACTTGCTGTAAACAACAAATAAGGCATATATACGGCGGTCGGAGTAAGGTAATGAAAACCTTTAAAAAACATACTTTTTCATAATATATGACTGAGAAAGAGCAATTCTTAAACCTTTTTTCTATCAAGAATACTGATAATGAAGATTTCCTTTCAGTTATTATTAAAACATTTACTGCAGTATTTCTAGCTGAACTTGGTGATAAGACTCAAATTGCGACTCTCCTTTTAGCTGCTGAAACAGGAGATCCTAAACTTGTTTTCATAGGATCTTCATTAGCATTAATATGTACAAGTCTAATAGGTGTCTTAATAGGCTCATGGCTTGCAAATAAAATACCAGAGAATATCTTTAATAAATCTGCTGGTATTATTATGATTATATTAAGTATAGTTATTTTCATAGAAGTAAGTAATTTATTTAATTTTGGAATCATCTAACAATGACTAAATCAATAATAATATCTACATTTATAACTATTTTTCTAGCCGAATTAGGTGACAAGACTCAAATTGCAACTCTGGCAATAAGTGGAACCAGTAAAAAACCCTTAGCTGTATTCATTGGCTCCTCAACTGCGCTTATAATTGCAAGTCTTATTGGAGTATTACTAGGTGGATCATTTGCGAACTTCATACCAGAATCAATTATAAAATCACTTGCTGCAATTGGTTTTCTGGTAATAGGTATAACATTATTAATAGGTACTCCCGAACAATCTGAGATTAACCAAGATGCCAAATAAATTCCTTTCTATGCAGATTTGGATCTTTTATCAATAATAAAGAGGTACTGCAATATAATTATTGAACAATCTCTAATAACTAAAACTATCCAAAACAGGATTCTTTAATAATGATGTTTACGGTAGCCAAAATTCTAGAACTGCTACCCAATGAAGGGAGCCTAGAGATAAAGTCAATTGAAAAAATGCTTAAACTAACCAAAAAGTTAGAAAGATCTAGACTTCATATAGCAATACAAGCTCTTACTAAATTAGGGATTATTCAAACAAAAGAAGAAGAGTTCATAGAAAAAACCAATGATATCAACTATATTTCAGCAAGAATTAGAAGTAGTAGCAAGGGATTCTGTTTTGCTGTTAGAGATGACGGTGGTGAGGATATATATGTACGAGAGAAAAACCTTAATCAAGCATGGCACGGTGATAAGGTACTAGTAAAAATAAATAGAGAAGCTGTTAGAAGGAGATCTCCTGAAGGTAAGGTTCTATGTATACTTGAAAGGTCAAAACAGAATGTTCTTGCAACACTTAGAGAAGAAGAAAATATCCTATACGGAGATCCATTAGATGAAAGAATACTTTCATTAATAGAATTACCTCATATAGATAATGAATACCTAGAAAAAGAAAACCAAAACATTGTAGATATAAAAATCACCAGGTACCCTATAGCACAACTTAGGGCTACTGGCGAAGTTTCTAGAAAACTAACTTTGGATAATGGATTAGAAGGAGATTTAGAAATAATAAAGACAAAATATAATTTATTAAATGAAAGTAAAGCTCCTAATGTCGCCTTAAAACAACCTATTTTAAAACCTCGCATTAATTTACAAAGTCAGCCATGTTTATTATTAAAAAGCTGGGTATCAAAAGATTCGCCATTACTTCCAGCAATCTATACTGAACCCTATAAAGGAGGAATGAAAGTTTGGCTTCATGTACCAGCAATAAGTGAACGTATTAACTTTGGAAGTAAATTAGATGATTGGATAAAAGATCGATCAAAATCTATTTGTTTAGCTATTGAATGGAAAAATTTATTAAATGAAAAATTATATGAAGAATCCTGCTTGCAATTGAATAAAGCTAATGAAGCAGTAACAATAGAATTTATTCTAGGTAAGAATGGAGAAGTGAATTCATATCAATTCTACTTAAGTATAGTTGAACCAAAAAATGAAATTAATCCTAGTCATATTGAATCATTATTAAATAGAAAGCCAAGGAGCAGAGTAATACCAGCAAAATTAAAAGCAATAAAAGATAGTATTCAACAGTTAGAAAATATAATACATACTTCAAAATTAATAAATCAAACACTAATACAACAAGGAATGATTGAATTAAATATTTTATATCCCGATCTTAAATATTTAGATGATTTTAATGTATTTACACCTGGCGAAGATTATGAAGGATGGAATAAACCCTTAAATTTAAATGATCCACAATCAATATTGTCTCAATTTATGAAATTATCAAATATTATTTTAAAAAATCATTTTAATTCTTACCAAATTGAACATATACTTTTAGTTAGAAAAGGACAGCGAGATATACAAATTAATGAGATAATCAAATCTGCATTAGTTCTAGAATCAAATATCACAGTAAATGAAGATGGAATTGTACGTTTCGAAGATCTTATAAAAGCTATGAATATAAGTCCTAATAAAGAATTAATTGAAAAATTGATATCTAATACAATTCCAGATGCTAAATATGTTTTGTCTAGTAATTATAACAATGAAGATAAAGGTTTAATAGAAGATAATAGTAGTTATATAGAAACGCCATGGACATCCCCAGGCCAAAGTTATTCAGATATTATTAATCAATATATTCTTGTAAAGCTACTACTAGATGCTAAGTCAACAACAAAGAAAAATGTTAGAAATGAAAATTTGTTTGGTTTAAAAAATACAGATAATACATCCGAATCTTCTATATTCTCAAAATCAATTTTATCAACATTATCAAAATTAGTTAATGAAATGGTTATTAAGGATTTAAATAGTAAAAAAGATCAAGCTAAATCATTTAAATTAGGTTTAATATCAATGATTCAACTAAGAGCAGTAGAAAATGTCATAAACAAAGTTATAGAAGGAACTATTACTGGGGTTCAGAGTTATGGTTTTTTTGTAGAGATTGAACCATCGAAAGCTGAAGGATTAGTACATGTTAGTTCATTAAATGATGACTGGTATGAATACAGATCTAGACAAAACCTATTAATAGGACGTAAAAATAAGAAGACATTTCAATTAGGAGATAAAGTTATGGTAAAAGTATTAAAAATAGATTTACTAAGAAATCAAATAGATTTAGACATTAACCTTACAGCTGATAATACTTCTTCTATTGAAATAGAAGAAGCTAAAATCAGTAATACTAAAAACTAATTAATAATTATTATTATGTCTTCTCTTGTAATAGCTTTAACTGGAGCTTCATCACAAATAATAGCTGAAAGAGCAATCGATCTACTTCTTAAAAGTCATCAAAATTTAGATATAATTATCAGTAAAGGAGCATATGAGGTATGGAAATCTGAGAAAGGAATACAAATACCATTAGAAATGAAAAAACAAGCACTTTTCTGGCGAGAAAGACTTAATAATAATAGCGGTAAAATTACTTGTCATAAGTGGAATGATAATTCAGCCAACATTGCTAGTGGAAGTTATACAACAAAAGGAATGGTAATCATTCCTTGTTCTATGGGAACACTTGGAAGAATTGCCTCAGGTTGTTCTATTGATTTAATTGAACGATGTGCAGATGTTCATCTAAAAGAAGGAAGACCTCTAATAATTTCTCCTAGAGAAAGTCCTTTTAATCTTATTCATCTTAAAAATATGACTTTATTATGTGAAGCAGGAGCAAAAATAATACCCTGTATACCTTCTTGGTATTCAGACCCTAAAACTATAGACGAAATGATTGATTTTATGGCAGTCAGACTATTCGATTCATTTGATTTTGACTTGCCAAAAATAAATAGATGGAAAGGAATTAAATGAAATATCTATTAAATAAAAGTTTTATTATTATTTCATTAACTCCTATTATATTGATCTTTTTAATTTCTGCTACTAATATACAAGAAAAATCAAAACTGAAGATATTATTATGGGAGACTAAGGAATATAGTTTAGGTACGCTTTTAGCTATAGGAGGTTTAATCGGCTTTTCTCTTTCTTCTCTCAATAACATTATCCTATTATATGAAATTAATACTCATACAAGTAAAACAAAATCTAAATTAAATATTAATCAATCAACAGCAGAAAGCTACCAACATGAAGATCCTATTATTAATGAAAGTATACAGTATTTCGAAAGGGATATAAGAGAGCCAAGTCCAACAGTTTCAGTTCCATACAAAGTAATTAAAGATAAAAATTCACAATTTAAAAATGTAGATTTAGAACAAAAAGATTATACTTATACAAATAAAGTAAACAAGGATTTTAGTAATATCACCACTCAAAATGACTGGATGGATATTATCGACGAAAAATGGTAAAAATTATAAATATTAAACCTGTTCATAACATTTTAATCTTATAATAAAATCAGTTAGTTCATTTCAATTGGCCATTAATCAAGAAGAAGAATCACTACCTCTTGTACCAAGTCAAACTAATGACTTTAAAAACACAACACCTCAAAAAGAAAAGCCCAAAAAATTAGAAGAAAAGCCTTTTGAAGAATTTATTAATGATGATCTTATTCCTGATCTTCAATCTGCCCTTAACTCAAAGGGAGTTGGATCAAGTTCCATAGTTTTAAAACAAGATCAACGACCTGTAGTTGGAGGTGACTGTTGGATGATCCAAGGTTCATTAGATAATGGAAGGAAATTTTGGATTACTTTTGACAAAGCAAATATAAAATCATCGAAGAACATAGCTCTTTCAGAATCACAATCAGAACCTAGTCTTTTAGAATCTTTTCTTATTGATGAAAAGAAAATTACTCTTAAACTTATTACCTCTAGATTTATACAAAGACTTAATGGTCAGAAATGGCTAGGCAACAACTAAATTTTTCTTTCTTAGACTGAACCCATTTACCAATTAATACGTTCTAATAATTGCCAATTTAGTCACTACATGAAGTTTTTACCAAAAATGTCAGTTTAAGTCTTATTATAATCCCCTAAATTGAAGAAGGAAATGACAGCCTTAACATCTGGAGCTCCATCAACTCTTGCTAGGAACGAACTCCCTCCTCATCTTGATGAAAACCTTCTAACTCCTCGCTTTTATACAACCGAATTCGAAAAAGCAGCAAAAACTGATCTAGATATTGCAAGAAAAGATTTCGAAGCAATGTTCAAGGAGATGGAGGCTGACTACAACCTTAAGCACTTTGACAGAAAAGCATCTTTAGAAAGGCTTCAAGATCTATCAGCTGAAGACAAAGCAGTCTATGAAAGTTATTTAGTTCGTTCAGTAGTTTCAGAGTTTTCTGGTTTTTTACTCTTTAAAGAAATTTCTAACAGATTTAAAAAAGCAGGTCGTGCAGAGTTAGGACAATTCTTTACATTCCTCGCACGTGACGAAGCTCGTCACGCTGGATTTCTAGGAAGGGCATTAAAAACTGAGGGTATTAACGTTGATTTACCAAACCTACCCAAAAAAAGAGCTGCTACTTTCTTCCCACTAAGCTGGGTTCTTTATTCCTTGTATCTATCTGAGAAGATTGGATATTGGAGATATATTTTAATTAATAGGCACCTAAAAGCTAATCCTGAAAAGGTTTGTGCACCTTTATTTGATTTCTTTGAACCATGGTGTCAAGATGAAAATAGACATGGTGATTGTATAAATTTGATGATGAGATGCTGGCCTGGAATGACCAAAGGATTTAGAGGTAAAATTTTAAGTCGATTCTTTCTGTGGACTGTATTTCTTACTCATACACTTACAGTTTGTGAAAGAGGAGATTTTTATAAGCTCTTAGGAATAGATCCAGTATTGTTTGATGAAGAAGTAATTATTCAAACAAACAATACTTCTAAAAATGCATTTCCCTGGGTATACAAATTTGATGATGGTAAATTCTTGGAAATGAGAATAGAAATATTAAACGCATTTAAAGCTTGGAGAAGTGAAAAAGGTATCAAAAAACCTGTTGCAATGGCAAAATTCGTAACTTTAATATTAAAACAGTTTATTCTACCAATGGAAAAAACAAATGCTGTTCGTTATGGATAAACAAACTACATATCAAATGGATTACCAGCCTTATTTTTAATTGATCCAAGATATTTACCAAATTGAAGCTCATATACTTCATCTTCTTCTTGAGTTACTACCTCTAAAGGGCCATTAACTTTGGCTACACATAACAATCCATAACCATTATCCTGCATCTGTTTAGATAAACCAATACCATCAGATTGATCCATAGAACCAGAAATAACCTTTACTGCACAAGTCGTACAACAACCATTTCGACATGAAAAAGGCAAAGTTTCACCTTTTTCTTCGAAATAACGCAAAATGCTTTCTCCCTCAGGTATTTCGAGAGAAATAGTACGATTTTCTTGCCGAAAATGAATTGTAATGGTGTGCGTTTGGTTTGATTCCACGATTAGTCAGTAATACTAATATCTCTATGAGCTGCTGCTGGTGGAAGTTCCATCGCTGATTGTCTTAATTGATGTAAATCTAATTTCTTATTAATAATCTCACCACCAAATCTCAGTTGAAGCCATATGATGGCAGTTTTCTGATCACTAACTACAGCTTCAAAGTTAGACGTGGAGATATTAAATTTCTGAACCAAATCAGAAGAAAGATACCAAAAAGGTACATCATTACCTTGTCTATTTCTACGTTCAGAAATAGTCTCACGTAATTGGCCGTTACCACATAATTGACCAACTGGGGCAATCAATATGTATTGAGGAATTGGATCAGGCATATAAAAAAATAAACCTTTTCATATAGATAATAGGCCTATGTGATTAGGTAAGTAATGAAAGGGTATCTCAACTTAAGTATTTATCTTTAGTTATAAAGCCTATTATAAAATTGTAAGAGGTGTGTACGTGTCTTTAACTAAGAACAATTTAAACCCCAATTTTCTTGAAACTCATTCCATAGACGACACTTTCAAGAAACACCTTGAAGAACTACTTTCATACGGAATCTCTGCAGGAGCAGATTTCGTAGAAATATTCATTGAAAATATAGACAACATTTCTCTTCTTGCTGAACAAGACACAGTAACAAGTGTTAATCCTTCCATAGGTAAAGGAATTGGAATAAGAGCCTTTTTAGGGAAAAGAGATGGTTTTGTATCAACTAATGATTTTTCTGAATCCGGGTTGAAATTTGCGTTAGATCAAGCTTTAGGAATGCTGGGATTAGAAAAGATCACATTAAATAATGAGTCATTTGAAGGGTTAAACAACCTAAAAGACTTCGGAAAAAATAAAAACCAATTTCTATCAGACTGTCCATCTCTTCAAGAAAGTAGTAAAAAAATATTAGAAGCAACAAACCATCTAAGGAAGTATGGTCCAAAATTAAATGTGAGAAGAGGAAGTTATTCAAAAACCATACAAGAAGTTATTGTCGCTTCAAGTGACGGAACTTTTGCTAGAGATTTAAGATTATATCAATCTATTGGAGTAAATGTTTTAGCAGCAGACAAAAAGAATCGATCATCAATTGGAAGAAGATTAGGTTCATCATCACAACCCCGTGCTCTTATTGAATGGAACGCCGATGAAACAGCCCAAGAAATTAATGAAAGTGCAAATAAAATGCTTTATGCAAAATATGTAAATGCTGGACAAATGCCTGCAGTTCTAGCCAATAAATTTGGTGGTGTAATTTTTCATGAGGCATGCGGTCATCTACTCGAAACAACTCAGATCGAAAGAGGAACTACCCCTTTTGAACATAAACTAAACCATCAAATTGCAAATAAGGCTGTAACAGCAATAGATGAAGGCCTTAGTGAAGGAGCATTTGGATCAATTTCTATGGATGATGAAGGTATGGAAACACAAAAAACAATACTTATCAAAAATGGTGTATTAAAACAATTTCTAAGTGATAGAGCAGGAGAGTTGCGAACTGGGCATGCAAGAACCGGTAGTGGAAGAAGACAAAGCTATGCTTTCGCTGCTGCTAGTCGTATGAGAAACACATATATAGAAAAAGGTCCCTATAAAGTTAATGAATTAATTGAAAGTATTGATCAAGGAATCTATTGCAAATCAATGGGAGGAGGTAGCGTTGGAGCAACAGGACAATTTAACTTTTCTGTTGAAGAAGGTTATCTAATAAAGAATGGCAAATTAACTGAACCAGTAAAAGGAGCAACATTAATTGGAGAAGCAATAGACATTATGCCCAGAATATCAATGTGTGCAGATGATCTTGATCTTGCTGCTGGGTTCTGTGGTTCTGTCAGTGGGAATATAAATGTTACCGTCGGACAACCACATATAAAGGTTGATTCAATAACCATTGGAGGAAGATAATGAATAATAAAAGCACTCTAATTAATGAATTATTTTTAAAAGATAAGTTAAACACTTTATCAAAAGAAATTAATATTAAAAAGTGGGACTTTGGAGCTTCAGTAAATAATGACATATCAGTACAAATTGACAAAGGTGAACCAAAGCAAACTAAAGCTTCTCAAAAAAGTAATATAACAATAAGAGTATGGAATAGTGAGAATTTAGTTGGAACAACAAGTACATCAGATTTATCAGATGTAGGTCTTAGAAAAGCACTTAATAAAGCTCTAGAAGCTAGTATGTTTGGTAACAATAATGAAACTCCTGATTTCTCCAAACTATCTAAAACTGATCTTCCATTAATTAAGCGGCCAATTAGAGAATCAGTTGGGATAACAAAACTAATAAATCTATTAATAGAAGCTGAAAGTGATCTTATTAATAGCCATAATTCTATAAAAAGTGTTCCATATAATGGACTGTCAGAAAATAGATATGAACGAGTATATATTAATAGTGAGGGTGCAGTAAGACATATGTTACTAACACAAGCCAGTCTATATCTTTTTGCTAGAGCAGAAGAAAATGGTAGAAAGCCTAGAAGTTCAGGATCAATAAAGTTAGCTCATGGTGTAAATGAACTTGATATTAATAATTGTATTAAAGAAGCTGCAACAAGAACTATCGATCATTTAGATTATCATCCAATAACAACAGGAAAGTATTTAGTTTGTTTTAAACCAGAAGCTTTCCTAGATCTTATAACAGCCTTTAGTAATATATATAACGCTAGGTCCGTGATTGATGGGGTTAGTTTATCTACGAAGGAATCAATCGGTAATCAAGTGGCTAGTGAGATATTATCTCTAAGTGACAATGGACTTCATAAATCTAATATAGGAGCCTTTACCTTCGACGGAGAAGGTACTCCTACACAAGATATTATTATCATTAAAGATGGTACTCTAAAAAACTTTATACATTCAGAGGCTACAGCAAGGGAATATGGTGTTAATCCTACTGGCCATGCATCGATAGGAGCAAAAGCATCTGTTTCGCCAGACTGGCCTGTCATATCAAAAAGTGATGGAATAGTATCCCTTTGCCCAAACTTAAATTTTGAGAAATCTAAAGAAACATTTGTTTTGGTAGAGAATCTTAATGCATTACATGCAGGAATAAAAGCTAGTCAAGGATCATTTTCACTTCCATTTGATGGATGGTTAGTTAAAAATGGAATGAAGAAATCTATTGAGTCTGCAACTATAGCAGGAGACATAATTAGTCTATTAAATAATATTATTCAAATAGAAAATAAGCAATTTGAAACTCATCAAGGGGTTTCTCCTCATATTTGGATTAATGAGTTATCAATAACTGGTGATTCATGAATATAATATTCTGGGGAACACCTAAATATTGTATACCTATATTTAATTCACTAATAAATAGTAACCATAAAATCATTGCTGTTGTTACTCAACCAGATAGAAAGAGAAGTAGAGGTAAAAAGATATGTTATTCGCCAGTTAAAGAAAAAGCTATAGAAATGAATATACCTGTTTTTACACCTACTAATATAAAAAAAGACATAGAGGTACAATCTCAAATTAATGAAATGAAAGCTGATATATATGTAGTTGTGGCATTTGGACAAATATTACCTAAGAATGTACTTAAACAACCTAAATATGGTTGCTGGAACATACATGCATCTTTATTGCCTAGATGGAGAGGTGCAGCACCAATACAAAGATCAGTGATAGAAGGAGATAAAGAAACAGGAATAGCAATAATGTTAATGGAAGAAGGGCTAGATACTGGACCTATTTTATTAGAAAAGAATACAAAGATCGAACCTAAAGTTAATGCAGAAGAATTAAGCTCAATATTAAGTGAATTATCATCAGAAGCATTACTAGAATCACTAGTAATAATACAAAAGGCAAAAGATAGTAAAAGCAAATTAAAACTTACAGAACAATATAAACTTAATAGAAATCCAACATATGCAAATCTAATAGATAAATCAGAATATCTAATTAATTGGAATAGTAGCAGTTACGAAATTCAGCAAAAAGTTCTAGGACTATATCCAAACGCCTATACAATATTAGAAAATAAAAGAATAAAAATATTAGAAGCAATCGAATTAATCCAGTCAAATACCTATATAAACTTTATAAAAGAATTTAATATAAATGAAATTAGAAAGTCACATGAGTCAAAAGCTGGAGAACTAATAGGTATTTTAGGTGACGAAGGCTTAGTTATTAAAGCTAAAACTGGTTATATATTAATAAGAAAAGCAAAAGTTGAAGGAAAGAAAATTAATTCAGGCAAATCATTAATACAACAAATAATGAACAATAACAAGTTTAGAGATGTAATAAAATTTAAAGGCTAAATATTATTCATTAACAATACGTTTAGAGAATCCCCAAATAAAAACTAGGAGTAATATTATAAAAAAAGTATACTCCGGAATAAATAATTCAGGAAATATAAGCTTAATAAGTAATTTAATGGAAACAAGGCCAACAGCTATATAACCTGCATTTTCAAGATTAATAAATATCTCTAACCATCTAATAAAAAATCCTGTAGTAAACCTAAGAGCAATAACACCTACAAAAGCTCCTGTAATTACAAGTAGAATTTGATCACTAATAGCAACTGCTGCAGTTACACTATCAATAGAAAAAGCTAAATCTGTTAATGCTAATAATAATGTAACCTTAAAAAAAGAATTGGAAGTTTGTTTATCTATTATATCTTCATTATCATTTCTATCAGAGAAAACAAACTTATTAAAACAAAGTGAAAGAAGATAAATTGCTGCTATTAGTTGAATAAAAGAATATTTAATAATTATATTTGCTGCAAGAATAAGAATAATACGTAAAATCAAAGAAATAGCAATACCAATATTTAATGATTTCTTTTGTAATTCGAGATTATTTAGTTGCCTTGTAATAGACGCTAAAGCCACAGCGTTATCTGCTGACAGAACAAGCTCCAATAAGACTAACAATGGCAATAATGGTGCCAACTCTGCCCAACGATCTATTCCGTCAAGAACAGGAGTTAATATATCTAATGAGGCTGAGTCCATTAAATAAAGCACAAATTGCTTATTTCAAGTAAGCTTAATAGAGATGACAAGAAAATGTTTTTCTAAATAATAATTACAACAGGAACATCGAATGAAGTTTTTCTCTGAACTCTGTCACGTTGATTCTAACAATATTATTGTAAGAATTACTGGATATGAAAATAATGAAAAACTAGGAAGTAGCCTAGGTCAAGCCTCAAATGTAAAAGAAGCAGAGGAACTTGCTATTAATAGTTTAGTGGAAAGAATACAAACAAAAATTATAATCCCAAGTCAAAATAATAATTCTAATTATAATTCAAAAGTTATAGGAAAGAACGATCCAAAAATAAAAACTGATAATTCAATTAAGAGATCGGATTCTTTTAAAGACAAACTGAACAGTGACAATAAAAATGATGAGCCTCAAGACTGGAGCAAAGAATTATCTCAAATAGAAGTTAATCTTAAAAGAATTGGATGGTCAAAGGCTCAAGAAAATGATTTTATTGAAAAAACATTAGGTTATAAAGATAGAAATAGAATAACAGAATATCAAGAAATAATTTTATTAATTAAATTATTACAACAAATAAGAGAAGGCGAAGGTATCTCTAGTTTAAAAAGATTTATAGACAAAGATCAAATGATATTACTATCTGATAATATGATTAAAAAACTTGGGTGGGACTTGAATTATGCGAGAGAATATCTTAAAAATAATTTTAGTAAGAATAGTAGATCTGAATTAGAAAACAAAGAATTATTGAAGTTTAACCTGATGCTTATATCTAAACTAGACAATGTATCAGAGTAAAATGTGATATTATTATAATATTATAATATAATAACATTAATGGCACTTAGATCTTTAATAAATAACCTTCTAGATACTAATTTAATAGAAGAAATATACTTAAGAATTACCACTATTAAGAGATTAAAAATTTCTAAGGGTTCTAGATCAGCGAGAGCAATAATAGCATCAGTTCTAGCAAAAAAATCAAAGAAACCACTTTTAATAATACTTCCTACATTAGAAGAAGCTTCAAGGTGGTTTTCTTTAATACAACTTATGGGATGGAAAAAAACATTATTTTATCCTACAAGTGAATCATCACCATTTGAATCTATTAACGTATCAAATGAAATTATTTGGGGTCAATTAAGTGTATTAAGCGAATTGATTAGACATAAAGATATAAGTTCATTGGCAATAATAACAACAGAGAAGTCTCTTCAGCCTCACTTACCCTCAATCAATGAAGTGAACAATAACTCTATTAATATTGAAATAGGAGCTAATTTGGATTTATCTGAATTTTGTAAGAAATTATCACTTCTGGGTTATCATAAAACAAATACTATAGAGGAAGAAGGACAATGGAGTAGAAGAGGAGATATAATAGATATTTATGCAGTAAATAATGAGTTGCCTATAAGACTTGAATTATTCGGGGATCAAATAGAAAAACTTAAAGAATTCGATCCAATTACACAAAGATCACTAGATACTATAAATAATTTGTCAATTACACCAGTTAATTATAACTTTTGTCTTACAGATAATGAAATTGATTATCACCAAACGGAAAATCCATTAAAAACCAATGATATAAAAAAGTTATATAAAGCTTCTCTATTAGATTACCTTGATAAGGATACATTCTTAGTAATCGATGATGAACAACAATGTAAAGTCCACACTGATAACTGGTTGAAACATGTAGATCTAACCCTTAAAGAATATTTAAATAATGTTAATAATGAATTGAACCAAGAAGAATTAAGGTCTTTATATTATGATAATGATGCATTATATAAAATATTACAATCTTATATAGGTATTAATTACAACCCAATAACCACATCGGATAAAGATAATAATTATTTTGAACTTCCAACAAAATCAATAGCTAGCTATCCAAATCATTTTAGTAAATTAGCTGAATTAATACGTTCATACCAAAAGAAAAAATACTCTATATGGTTATATTCTGCTCAACCTAGTAGAACTTCAGCTCTTCTTGAAGAGCATGAATGTTACGTTAAGTTTATACAAAATAATTCAGATAAGTTTATCAAAGACATTATTGGAGTAAAAACTCCATTAGCACTAAAGGTTAATTCAAATGTAGATATTGAAGGTATAGACTTAGTAGCCTGGAAAGTTTTAGTAATAACAGATAAAGAAATATTTGGTCAAAATCTTATATCAACTACTGGATACATACGAAAAAGAAAAACAGCTTCTAGTAAAAAAATAAATCCTAATAAACTTTCCTCTGGAGACTATGTAGTTCATCGTAACCATGGAATAGGTAAATTTCTAAAAATAGAAAAATTTATAGTAAATAATGAGAGTAGAGATTACCTTCTAGTTCAGTATCTTGATGGAACATTAAGGGTAGCTGCTGATCAACTTAATTCACTTGGAAGATATAGATCATCTTATGGTACAAACCCTAAAATAAACAAGCTAGGAGGAACTAGTTGGCTTAAAGCAAAGGAAAAGGCTAGTAAATCAATTAATAAGGTTGCTATAGATTTAATCAAACTATATGCTGAAAGGTCTACGACAAAAGGATATGCATTTCCAGAAGATGGTCCCTGGCAACAGGAACTAGAGGATGCATTTCCCTACAAAGCTACACCAGATCAATTAAAAGCAGTTATTGATATCAAAAATGATATGGAAAAATCTATTCCTATGGATAGATTAATCTGTGGTGATGTTGGCTATGGTAAAACAGAAGTAGCTATACGCGCGTTATTTAAAGCTATAACATCAGGAAAACAAGTTGCATTACTCTCTCCTACAACTATTCTTTCACAACAACATTGGAGAACATTAACAGATAGATTTGCGCCTTATCCAATAAAAGTCTCACTCTTAAACCGATTTAAATCTAGTAAGGAAAAAAAAGATATTTATTCAAATCTAAAAGAAGGTAAAATAGATGTAATTGTAGGAACTCATTTATTGCTATCTAAAAAAATAATATACAAAGATTTAGGTTTACTTGTAATAGATGAAGAACAAAGATTTGGAGTCAACCAAAAAGAAAAAATAAAATCTTTAAAAAAGAATGTAGATGTAATAACACTTTCTGCTACTCCAATACCAAGAACCTTATATATGAGTATGTCTGGTGTGAGAGAAATGAGTCTAATTACAACTCCACCGCCACTTCGTAGATCAATAAAAACTCATCTTACTAATAAAGATCCTGAAGTTATTAGAAGTGCAATATGTCATGAAATAAGTAGGGGTGGGCAAATATTTTATGTAGTTCCTAGAATTAACGGCATAGAAGAAGTAGCGTTAAAAATCAAAGAAATGGTGCCCAATGTTAAAATAATATTGGCGCATGGTCGTATGGATGAAGGGGAACTTGAAAATGCAATGATTGCTTTTAATGCAGGAGAAGCTGATTTAATGTTATGTACTACGATTATAGAAAGTGGATTAGATATTCCAAGAGTAAATACTATATTAATTGAGGATGCTCATAGGTTTGGCTTATCACAATTATACCAATTAAGAGGAAGAGTTGGTAGAAGCGGTATACAAGCTCATGCATGGTTATTTTATCCAAATCATTCTGAAATAAATACTAATGCAATAAAAAGATTAAAAGCAATCCAAGAGTTTAGTGAACTTGGAAGTGGATATCAATTAGCTATGAGAGATATGGAAATAAGAGGAATAGGTAACATTATTGGTGTTCAGCAGAGTGGTCAAATGGAGGCAATTGGTTTTGATTTATATATGGAAATACTTCAAGAATCAATAGCAGAGATTAAAGGTCAAAAGATTCCAATTGTTGAAGAAACAACAATTGATTTACCTATAACAGCATTTATACCCTCTACATGGTTAAAAGATAATGAACAAAAGTTAATTGCATATAAAGAGGCTTCAGAATGTCAAACAAATGCAAGTTTAGTGGAATTAGCAGCATCATGGACAGATAGGTTTGGTAAATTACCAGCTTCTGTAGAAGCATTACTATTAATAATGAAATTAAAAATAATTGCTAAACAAACAGGATTTTCACGAATAAAAGTAGTTAATAAAAACTTGGTACTAGAAACCTTAATGATTGAATCTGCCTTTAAGTCACTGAAGAAAGGTTTAGATTCTCATTTACAAGGTAGAATGGTTTTTAAAAAAGGTTCTAAAACATCAGAAGTGATGGCAAGAGGATTAAATATGTATCCTATTTATAAACAAGTTGAATTTCTAATAGACTGGTTAACAAAGATGGCTACACAGATTTCAGATATTGAAAATAACATTTCTTCTAATTTACTAGATAAACTATCAGAGACAACGTAAAAATATATAGCCAAACTATAATTATAAAAAGAAGAATAATCTATAAGCCTTTTACATTTGATAATGACATTAGTTACAAGGTGGTTATTCCAAAAGATAGCTCGAGGAGTTTTAACACCTAGGGGGCTTTTCCACATTTCCACAGAATGCATATGATGCAGTGTCTAAATCATGTGAGTAGGACAAAGTCATAAGTGGATGTGTGACAACATCAGCTCGAACCTGAGACTGCTTCTACTGCAGTCAGTTTGGGCAAGAGTTATAAATTATACAAAGAGAGAATATTGGATTACATGGATTTTTATTTAATTTTTTTGTTATTAGAAGAAGATAAATGTGGAAAAGTATCTTATATCACATAAATTTCTATATTATAATTAAATATTCAACATAAGTATAATCACTTATTACAGTAGGAACTGAAGGTAAAGTGTTTGAGTTTTAAAATTTTAACGTTAAAATGAAATTTTCTATTTAATCCCAAGGTTGAGTGCTTTTAGTATCGTCTCCATTTGTAACTAAGGAATCGCGAACCCATAGGAAAACATAGTAAAAGCCAGATAGAAAAAAGAACGATAAGGCAAATACCATTAAAGTGTTTTGATCAATTTGCATTAGAAGAAAATAATAATTATATAATTAATTGATATAATTATTTTAATAAAGTATAGTATAAATATAAATAAAGGTTTTAATAAGGATTTATTCTTTAAGATTAAATCCTTTATCTAAAAGCTCCTGGTAAAGATAACGAGCTTGAAAAGTATATACCTGTTCTTCCTTATCTCCTCTTCTAATATGGAAATAATTATGGTCAAGTTGATTTCTGCTAAAACTAACTTCTATTATTCCCTTTTGCATAATCCATTCTGGGTCATTGGTATGAGTTTGATTAGGTCCTCCGTCCCAAGGGGCAACTTCTGCATATTTAACTTTTTTCATTTAAGTGTTTTTAGCTTATATTAAATATATAGCAAAATTACATATAAAGGCAATTCCAATAAAATGAGGTAAAGGTAAGTAGGCATAAGTACTTAAAGTTGATTGAAAAGCTTTCTTTTAAACACATTGGCATTGCTAAAAAGCTATTTCATAGCATATTTCAAATGTTATCTAAATTTTTATGGATACGACAGACAAGATTCAATTTGCAGAACAAAGGATAGAGGAGCTACAACTACTTATTAACCACTGGAAAATAAAAGGAAAATCTTCACAATCTTTGGAAATATGTATAATTAATGAAATGAAAACTGATTCCAAGAAATATATATCTATAAAGTAATGAAAATAAAAGTCCAGCAATATCTAAACTACATTAGAAATTTACCGATTGATAAAGTAAAAGACCATACAAAGAGTATAATAAATTTTATACTTTTTATAATTATATTAAATCTAGTATACCCTATAAGTAAAGATTATATAAACAAGAATCAATGTGTATCAATTGCTTCTAAGCAATTGAAAAAACAACTTCCTCAGTCATTTATCAATGAATCAGAATTAAGCAAAAAAGAATTATCTTATATGCTAGCTTATCAATTGTGCACACACAGAAATGACAACTCATAATATATTCAATTAATGTTATGCCTATATTTAAATATTAGTAAATTCTTAACCATTAATATTATGATAACTCTACTTGACATTGGAAATCAGATTAATAAGATAAAGAAAAAACACTATGTTTGTTAATCATCTAAGTCTTTCAAACCTTTTTAAATCAAATAAAAACAATACAATAATAGCTTCAAAAGTTGAAAAAGATGTTAATTACCATTTATTCAATAAAAACAATATTGATTACTTGACTATAAAAGCCAAAGGCACTCTGCAAATAAATAAAATATAACCTACAACTTCATATGATAAAAGATTCATCAAAATTAAAAAAAGGTCAACTTCTTAAAATAGATATTGATAGAATTGCAGATCGATTCAATAATAAACTTCTAGAGTATATAAAGAAAAACCCAACAGGTAAATTAATTGGTTATAAAATGGTTGATGGTAATCAATTTGGCCTGGTATTGGATCTAAGTATTGGTTCACCACAATGGTTTTTTGAAGAAGAATTATCCGAAATTACTCAACCTAATAAGTAATTTGTGATATTATGAATCAAAATATAATCACAAATCTAAAAAAAATTATAGATTTATTTTTAGTGATAAATATATTCATTATAATATCAGCATCGATCTTTTTTATAACAAGTATTATCTTTGAATTAAATAACAATCATAAACTATTGTCCTTATTTCAATTATTATGGAAACCATTATTTCTACCTTCACTAATATTATTTTTTACAGCTATTACAATTGAATTGATTCTAAAATCTCTTAACAAATTACATGAAAAAAACTAAATAATAATACTTATATTTACTACTAGGTATTATTATCTATTTATTTAGACTTTAATTTAATTTCTATATTTACTTATTATAAATTTAATTCCTAAACATAATTTAATACTAGCTAATTAAAGTTTTAATTTTTGATATTATATCATTTATAATTTTGTCGAACTTTATTATTGGTATTCTATGAATTAAGGGATTAGGACGTGATATAATTATAATTAATCCTCCTATTAATCCTAAATTTGTAAAAAAGATATTATATTGAAAAGGAGAGAGATGGAATATGATTGTTGTAGGAATTAAAAATAACAATAAAAAGAATGATCCTAATTTCTGTTGGCTACCAAATATAAGTAGTGTAGAACCAACTGTCATGCAAAAAATAGCAGAAATCAAAAGGAAAGGAGCTAAGTTTGGTGGGATACCATGAGCAATTAGTGATTTTAAAAATAATGGGTAACGTAGAATCTTAAGAGGAATTGGTATGATAAATGCAGTGGCAAGAAAAATTCTTCCAATTAAATCAAGAAATCGTAGTTTTGATGGTCTCATCAAGTCAGTGAAAAGAATAAACCTTTTTAGATACTAATGGTAATACCAATAGAACTTATAATTATAATAGGCATGCCGTTGATAATTATAGAAATTTCCCAAATAAAATTTGATATGCATGTATGCTTCTATAAGCAAAAAAATAATATTAATTTGCATAACCTAAAATTGTTCCTAAAATATAAATGATTAAAACTTCTCACTCTATAGATTAGGGAAGTAAATGTACCTATCAAAAGCAAGAAAATGAGGTGGCCACCAAACAAAGCCTGGACTTCAAATACACCAAGAGAAGGCCATAGACATTTTGAAGTTCTAGAATACGGGGGTAAAGGAGAAGAACGATGGGTAACTCTCTGCGCTATTATGGATAAAAGTATCACCATAGAAATACCTTGGAATGAATTAAAAATATATGCCAATTGGACAAGTGGTTGGCTGCAATTATCAGATGAAGATTAATATAATAAACCCTAATAATTTCAGATTCAAATATAGGAGCTAGGATTCAAAACCAAACCAAGATAGTTATTTGAATAATAACTAAATAAATTCCTTTATAATAATTTATTATTTACTTAGACTAGCCATATTATAAATATTTGGATCTCTTGATTAAACTTGACAACAGATAGGTTTGGCGGTTAAATAGAATGATATTTTTTAAAGTTTATAAAATTGTACCTAGTTACAAGAAAAAATATAAATAAGTTTATTAAAATAAGTATAATCTTACTTACATTATCAATCAATAGTGCTTATTCACTTGATAATGAAGAAAATAATAGTAAAACAAATAGTAACCCTATAAAGAATCATTACTCTAGTAATAAGAATAAAACTCCATATATTATAGGATCAGGAGATACTATTAGAATAGAATTAGAACATCTACCTGAATTAAGTACTAATGTTTCAGTAGGACCAGATGGCTATATATATATTCCTGAACTAAAAAATACTTATGTAGAAGGATTAACTTTAGAAGAATTAGAGAATGATTTATTAAAAAGATATTCTGTTTTTGTAAGATATCCAAAAATTTCAATCAGAATTATTGCATATAGACCTGTTAAAACTTTTATAGCTGGAGAGGTTAAAAGGCCTGGATTATATACTTTATCAGGTATAAACCAAGCTATACCAAATGAAGTTGGAACATTATCAACTAAAGGCACTGGTAAATTAGATAATATTTTAATGCCTGCAGAAGAGGCAGCTTCATTACAATTATATAAGAAATATCAAACAATAAATTTTCCAACTTTATTTGATGCAATAAGAATTTCACAAGGTATTACACCTTTTACTGATTTATCAAATATACAGATCAAAAGAAAAAATCCTATTACAAATGGTGGAGGATATATTAAAACAACTATTAATCTAATGCCGTTAATACTTGAAGGAGATCAGTCCCAGAACATAAGAATCTTTGATGGAGATATTATTAAGATAGGAAAAAGTGAAAAATCTCTAAATAAACAAATACTTGAAGCATCAGTTATTAATATCAACCCTGATTCCTTCAATGTCTTTATTAGTGGCCAAGCTGAGAAGTCTGGAAGAATAGCAATACGAAATGGAAGATCATTAAATGAGGCAATTGCTGCCTCAGGAGGTAAAAAAATATTCAGCGGAGATATAAGTTTTATTAGGTTTTATTCAAATGGTGAAATAGATAAACGAAAATTTAACCACATGCCCACAGCTAAGCCAGGCTCACCAAACAATCCCATACTGATATCTGGTGATATAATTCATATAAACAGATCACCTGTAGGGTATTTAACAGAATCTGTAAGTACAATTACAAGACCTGTAGTGGGTATATACTCATTATTAAACCTTTTTGATTAATACATAATTTTCAAATGAGCACCTTAGATAAAGAGCAATTAAATTTAATAGATACACTAGAAGATGATATAGATTATCAACAAATAATTTATTCACTATATAGAAACAAAGGTATAGTCATTGCTATAACAGGAATATCACTAGGAATTGGTTGCATACATTTATCATTACAAGATAAAGTGTGGGAGGGTACAACGCAAATAGTTATTAGGTCAACTACAAATAATGAAGGTAGTAGTGGTGCTTCAAACATAGCGGCATCAGGTATCCCTGGGGTATTTAGTGCTGTAAACACATCCTTAAAAACAGAAGTGGCAATATTAAAAAGCCCATCAGTTTTAATGCCAGTATTTAATTATGTTAAAGCTGAGAAATTTAAACTAGGAAAAGATCTGAGAGCATGGAAATTTAACAACTGGAAGGATGCTAAACTTCAAGTTAAATTAAAAAAAGATACAACTGTATTAAATGTCACATATAAAGATAAAGATAAGCAATTAATTGTTCCTGTATTAAAAAAAGTTACCGATACATATCAAAGATATTCTGGAAGATCAAGACAACAGGGTATGCGACAAGGAATCAAATATTTAGAAGAACAAATTGATATATATAAAGCTAGAGCAAATACATCAATGACTGAATATATAGACTTTTCCATGAAAAATGGCTTGGGAGGAGCGGATGGTCTTCCAATTTTTTCATCTACAGATATAAAATCGTCAGCTACTAGCTCACCTACAACTAGTAAAAGTACACCTTTTGCTCAATCTTTTAGTGCAAGCGAATTAAAAAGTCAATCATTTAATCCAATAGATGCAGAAACTATGGAGAGATATCGGGATAACTTTGAATTATTAGCTTTGCTAGAATCAGAGTTATCTATAAAGTCATCACTATTAAAGCCTAACTCGGAGATTATAAAATCATTAAAAAGAAGAATAGATTCATTAGAAAAATCCCTATCTAGGCCTACTGTAATATTAAATGAATACAGGCAGCTAAAAAGTCAAGCTGGTAGAGATCAGAATACCCTTCTAGGCCTTGAATCACAAATCTCGAATCTTAAATTACAAAGAGCTAAGCAAAATACACCATGGGAATTAATTTCTGAGCCAACAGTAGTAGAGGATCCGATAGCACCTAATGAATCAAGAATCCTCTCAATATCACTACTTATCGGCTTATTAACAGGAAGTATAATAGCTTATATAGCCGACAAAATAACAAATATAATATATAGTACACAGGAATATAAATCACTAATTCCATATCCTCTTTTAAAGACTATATTAAAAGATAAGCCAGAGACATGGAAAAAAGACATTGATTTATTAGCATCTGGGCCACTAAATTATTCTAAAGGAGAAAAGATATTATTATTAACTCTAGGAAAACTTAAAGATCAAGATTATTATATTAGATTTGAAGATAGAATAAAGGATTTATTAGATGGAATACAACTAATATCTAATAATGATACACAAATAATAAATGAAAATGTAAAGATTATTATTGTTGCTTCACCCGGAATGTGTAAAAGAAATGAATTAAAATTAATAAATGAAGATATTAAATTCAAAGCTAATAATGTAAAAGGGTGGATATCATTAGAGTAAAATTAAACTCAAATTATTTACTAAAAAAGTTAGGTCTTTCTAATTTACAAATCGAATTTACTAAAGACTCTTTAGGACTTTCTAAAGCCAAATAAGAATTACAGGTTTTAATGTATATATTATTTAGAAGTTTTGTATAAAATATTTTATCCATTAACAATATATTCTTTGTTTGAGATTTAATTAAGTTAAAAGTAGAAGGAAGTAAAACTATCTGAAAAATAGAAACTAAAAAAAGAAGACTTAAGAGTTTAACGAATTTATTGTTAATAATAAAAATTTTCATTTTTCTATTATATCAGAATTACTATTTAATAACCCAATTTTTTATAAATGAATTATCAGCATTTATTGAAACATTAGAACGAGTAGAATCTAATGAATGTTTAATTTCGGCGAGATCATTAGTTCCACAACCATTATCATCTAGAAATAAACCAAATGTTTCCCTTATAACATTGGAGTTAGTACAAATAGAGGAATCGAAATAATTATTCTCTTGGATTGTAAGTGAAACATTATTTGTTATCTTTGTCTTAGCAAGGTTCATAGTTACTATTCTTTTGGAAAGAATTGAAGTATTGGTGTTGTTATATGTAAAAAGTAATACAATAATGAGTGTAATAGGAAATAAGATTAAAGAACTATAATTAGAACTAGGAATAAATTCGTAAATAATAAGAGAAAGGCACATAAGTGAAAATATACATGCAATATAATAGGAATGAGCTGTATGACCTCCACCTAATCTGGTAGATTCTCTAATAAAGACAACTGAAAGTGCTGTTGAAATTGAGTAATACCTAGATAAATTCCCAAAGATATTGACATATGGGTTAATAGAACACTTAACAAGATATGTACCCAAAAAGAAACAGGGTAGAATTGAAATAAACCAAATATAAATAAATACAATTATATTATGATGAGAAAAAAGAGGTAAATTAGTTAATAATTGGATCTTGTGGTCATCCTGTAATATCCAACCAGTAAATGGATTGTTAAAAGTAGAGTTTAGGCATTGAGAATTAATGTCTAATATAAAACAGAATGGATTTGATATTGCTAATGAGCCATGGTTACTTTTAGGTATAATCCAACTTAAAAAAGAAATAATGACAATTAATAAAGGTAGGAGGAAAGTTTGAAATAGACTTTTAATTGATGTACTATTAAAAAATCTACGATAATAATGTAGTAATAGGAAAATAAATGAAAAGAAAAATGTTGGGAATGTTGAGGCCTTGGAAATAAGAAGAGAAGTTAAAAGAAAAATAAAAAGAGTAACATTGTCTTTTGATATCTTAGTAATAGAAAAATTATTATTTATCTTATAAGTATCTAATAATAATGATGTTAAAGCAAAGAGACAAAATAATATTGTATAATTAGATATACCAAGTGAATAGTCAATTTCTGGCATTAAAATAGAAAATGGAATAAATAGAAGAAGAATATATATAATTAAATTAGTAAAATCTAAACGAAGATTCCTACTAAAGATAGAAGAGATATAAGTATAAAAGAAATTAAAAAATGAAAGTAAAACAAGAGCATACTTTACTGTAAAAGAATAATATATATTTATTGGGTTTACAAGAAAAAGAAAGGGAGAAAGAATGCTACCAGCCATTAAATGATTCGCACTTAATAAATTGGGATATGCAGTTGGAACCCTTATAGAACCTAAGTAGTCAATGGTAAAAATATCATTTAACCATGAATAATATAAAACATCATGTCCTTCAAACCTCCAATTACTAGGAATAATTTTAAAAGAAAAATAAAATGAGAGAGTTAATGCTAAGAGAAGAGATATAATTAACTTATTATTTTTAAAACTAATATTATTAAAATTATAAAGAAGGTATTCGGCTAATTTTACTTTAAGAAGATGTATACTAGAGCCAGAAATAATATAAATTTTATAAAAAGATATTATAATAGTTGTTAAGAATATAGAAAATAAATACCATTTAATAATCCAGGCTTGGGTATAAGCAAAAAGAGGTATAGGTGATGATATAATGTATAGTGTTATAAAGGTATGGTGATAAGTAATTTTTGACCATAATGCATAAGAAGCAATTATGATTAAAATAATTCCTACTAAAATTGAGAGTGCTATCAAGAACTTATTGGTATTTTATAAATTCTACTACAAAACAATAAATAAGCTAGAAGAATTGAATGGAAAATAGATATTGTCTTTAAAAAACTCAACAACGAAGAAAATGGAACTATGATTTATTAAAAACATAATATTTTTGGAAATAATAGTTTAGTAGAAAAACCAATGATGTTGTTATGAACCAAGACAAGTGTATATTAACGATAAAATCATTTATCAATCCTAAAACTATTGAGAATATCAAAAGAAGTGATAATTGCAAAAATACAAATTTTCTTATTGCCCTAATATAGCTACTTGAATATAAGAATGTAAACTTAGAGTTTAAAGTAAATGAAATAAATGCTCCAAAACCGAATCCTAAAGCACCTGCTATAGATGTTTTCCAA
The DNA here is from genome assembly GCF_027359415.1 of Prochlorococcus marinus str. MIT 0918. Lineage (NCBI taxonomy): Bacteria > Bacillati > Cyanobacteriota > Cyanophyceae > Synechococcales > Prochlorococcaceae > Prochlorococcus > Prochlorococcus marinus. Next base: position 294,596 of record NZ_CP114780.1, on the reverse strand, counting down.
TTAAAGAAACTAAAGCAAATATAAACTACAGCAAAATTAATTACATTATTAATTAAACCTACAGTTAAGAATCTAAATAATTTATTAAATTCATTCATAAAGTCTTATTGTTTTATTTTAATTTATTTAATTAATTAATTATTCTAAATTTGATATTTTATCAAAATAATTAAACCAATATTGTGCAAGAAATAACTCCTTAGGTGTACCCAAAGACAACCAGTAATCTACTTCAAATGCAAATACTCTAAGAGTAGAAAGATATGAACCAATATTTTTAGCTATATATTGCTCTCCTTCTTGGTTATTATTATCGCTTAATATTGATAAAATAGATTTATCCTTAAACCAAAATGTACCTATTAAGAGATTATTAATATAGGAGGAATTAATGTCTATTTCTTCTTTTTCTATAATGTTGGTAACACGAGAGTTCTTATCTAGATTTAGAAATCCATAATTATTAGTTGATTCATTAGAAAAATATTTCCATTTTGTTGTTAGAATAATTATATCTGGGTTGTTTTGATTAATAAATTTATAAAATCTAGATATATCAATATGAAATTTATAATCTGCTGAAGAGACAAAGAATGACGATTCTATAGAATAATTATTAACTAACATATTAAGTGTTAATAATTGTCCATTAGGTGTATCATCAAGAAAGAGTTTTGAAGATGAATCTAATAAATTATCATCGAAATATATTTCTTGTGTTTTAAGAGCTGCTAAAAATTTATAATTATTATTAAGAGAAGAAAAGCTTTGTTCTATTAGTTTATATCCTTGAAAATCAAGGAATATCTTATCGACAAGATAACCATATTTTTTAAACCTACTACCTTTACCAGCTGCTGTTATAAGATGAGGTTCTTTAACATAGGCTATATCATGGTTTCTATAACATAAATATAAGTTTCTCCAGTGGGAATATTCTTCATAATCTCTTGGTGTTCCCAAACAAATAAAATTCTCTACTTCAAGACAAACAACTTTATAGAATTGTTTAATGGCAATATTCAAACAAAGTGATGTATATGCTTCTTTTTGCCCCCATGAACCTGGATTGTCTAATAATTTAGTTGCTATTTTTTTAAATATATTAAATGTTGGGAAAGCATATATCCCAGTAGAGCAGGGTTCTTGAATTCTATCATTAGTAAAGGACTCCTTTTCTTTAAGCGCAATCATATTATTTAATTGATCTACCTTCATATAAGCAAATGTTGTAGTGCCTAAAGAAGCAGGGTGAAAACCACTAAAGTAGGGAGCTACAATATTATTATCTGATAACAAATTAGTAAGTCTATTCATATCCATTCGAACTAAAAAATCACAATAGTGAACTACTATTGGTATATCATCATCTATATCTACACAATTTAATACTGAGTAAGTTGGTCCTAAGGAATGTTTTTTGATTTTTTGAATTTTTACATTAATATGTTTGGATAGTATCTGACTTATAATTTTATTATTCTGATTTAATTGTTCTTCAGTACATATTATATATATATCAAAATTAGAGCTATCAAACTGAAGAATAATGTTTTCTAATATACAATTCTTATTGAGTGGAAGAAAAGCCTTATGAGTATTATATCCGTGTTTTTGAAATCTTGTTGATTGACCAGCTATAGGAATAGCAACTGCTATCTTTTTATTCATATTCTACACTTAAATCATCAAGAGCTGACTTCCAATAATTCAAAGACTCTTGAATATCCATTACGATATTGGAATCATCAGGCTCTCTTTCACGAGCATTAAGTTCGAGGATTAACTCGAAATTTCGATGTTTTTGCTTATCAATTTTATCTAATAATAACTTTATTACTTTATTTGCTTTTACTAAACCAGTTTTATTGAATACAGTAGTAAAAGGACTATTTTTTCTCTTATCCTTGCTTATTTGTTTAAGGTGAAGTTGACTTGAAAAATTAGCATATTTTTCTATAAGGCCATAGGGTTCATAATCTTCATTGTTTGATGATGATAAATCTCCATGATCTGGATCTAAACAAAGGTTAATGGGAAGTCCTTCTCTAGAGAGTTCTCTCAATAACCAATCGATATCTTTTTGTGTATGCCCTTGTTCTCTTTCTATGCTCATATGCTCCCAGGTTAATTCTTCTATACCAAACTTAGAAACTTCATTATATAACTTATTCCAATAAGTTACGCAAATATCCCTATAGAAATTGCGATTGGTTTTATTGTCAGGTACAGAAAGTATACCTATATGACTACCTAAGCGCTTTACACCTATTTTAGAAGCATAGTCAGCATATCGAACAAACCAATTCAGCCAATAATTTCTAACATCCTCATCAGGATGGCAAAAATGGTTTACTCGAGTAAAGGCACCTGTAAATGCGGAATAGATTGTGAAGCCATAATCATTTTTTAATTTATTAATTTCATCTACTTGCTTGCTTAATATTTTATCTGGATAGGAAGGATTAAAAAGATCTGCCGTTATTTGAATATTTTTAACTCCAAGTTGATTTATTACTTCACACCATTGTCTTGGGGAAGGATATCTATTAACTAAAAAACCTGTGTTTACTGATAGTTTCATTTGGAATCCTTAGTTGATAAATTAATAAGCATTTGTTCAAGACTATCAATATTTTTAATAATGTCTCCATAGAAAAGACCACTTTTTCCTAATACAAATTCTCTTGCTCCACTTTTAAACATGCTGGGTATAGTATTTAAATTAACATTGCCATCAGCTATTATAGATATTCTTTCTTGTCCAGTTTCTGATAATATTGTAGAAAGATCTCTTATCTTTGATATAGCCTGCTTAACTAAAGGCTGACTATGATAACCTGGATTTACAGTTAATATTAGAATTCTGTCAATATCATCCAAAATATAATCTAATGATGCTAATGGAGTTGCTGGTGATAAAGCAACACCTGGTGAAAGGCCTAATTCTCTAAGTTTAGAAACATCTCTATGTAAATTCTTAGAACATTCAACATGAACACAAACTCTGTCTCCTTCCTTAAATCCTAAGCTGTTATACAGTCTAGAGGGTTCTTCTACCATTAGATGATAGTCACCTCTTTTTGGAAATTCTTCTCTAATTGTATTAATAATACTACTACCCATAGTAAAATCAGGGGCAAATGATCCATCTAAAATGTCCCAATGAAAAAAATCAACTCTGTTTGATATTTGAATAAGTTCTTCACCAACTTTATTCCAGTTGATGCACATTATCGAAGGTAGGAGCTTAAATTTGTTTATTTTCATGGCTTAATCAGGATTTTAATACTTTCACCTCTAGAGGCTATTTCAAAGGCTTCATTAATATTATCCAATGGAAACCTATCAGTAATTAGACTAAGAAAGAAAGCACTATCTTTAGTAATCATTTTAATCGCCTCTGAATGTTGTCGAGGTGTTGAACCATGACTACCAGTTAAAGTCATTTCTTTATAATGAAGATCGTTTGTAATAAGTTCAATACTTGGTGCAGGATTAGGAAGCCCTCCAAAGAAGTTGATACTTCCTCCATTATCTAATAGGGAAATGCCTAACTGATGAGTATCAAAAACACTACAGGCAGTAAAGACATAATCATATGATCTTTTATATTTATTTATTTTAGAAATAAAATCATTATAATTATAAGTATTATCGGAAATATTTAGCCCTTTTATAAAATCCCTTTTGTAATCTGAAATCTCAACATAATCAATTCTTGCTGCTTTTTTTAATTTTTTACATAAATAACCCAACATAATTCCTATAGGTCCGCCACCAATTATCATTATTCTAGAATGAGTCTTAACATTAAGCTTTTCAACGCCATTTATTGCACAAGCCAAAGGCTCTCCTAACGCAGCTGCTTCTATATCTAATTCATCTGGAATTTTAACTACTGGTCCAAAGTCAAAAACTCTTCTATCTATATTTATATATTCAGCAAAGCCACCTTGAAGCTGATAACCGATAGCAAGATTATCATTACATAGGTTAGGTGTACCATTTATGCATTTATGACATTTACCACAAGGTATATCAGCACCAAGGCTCAATCGGTCTCCTTTTTTAAAACCATCAACATTAGATTCTGAAACAATACCCGAAATTTCATGTCCAATTATTGCTGGATAGGTAAGTCGCTCATTTCCTTTATTAAATATCCTTATGTCAGATCCGCAAATAGCACAACTATCTACCTTCAGTCTAACAATATCATCATCATCAATACAATGATTATGCTCATTTATATCAAAGGTCTTTATTCTTTTTAGAAAAGCGGCTCTAGGCATTATCCTGATGTAAAAACATACAATAAATATAGTACTATTAATATTATAAGTGATAAATCTATAAACCTTTGAAAGAATATTCTATTAATGCGTAATATACCTATTTCAAATTTTTTGTTTATAGTATAATAACTTATAATTAATAAATCTATAAGAGGTAGAAGGCAAATAGCTGAAATACAATCAAACGTAAATATGGATACAGGAGCTGGAAGATTGTATAAATTAATTAGAACTGTAGATATTGCACAACCTACATATATTGAATATTGAGGTAAATATAATTGAATACGTTGTTTACTTAACAAACCTTTGTTTAAAAGAGTAAACAAAGCTATTAACCATATAAAAAATAATCTAAGAATATGATCAGAAGAAATTGGTTCTATGGATAAATCATCGAAGGGAAATTTAAGTAATGTGAAACATGTAATAATTCCAATAAGAATATGAAAAAAATCACGGCTCTTAAAAGATTTATAATCGATAAAAGAAAAAAATGTTAATGAATTTGATTCAAATTTACTATTTCTTTTTGAAAGATGAATTAGTATTGAAATAAATAAACCTAAAATAATAGGAATACTAGAATAATTTGGATATATTAATGAAAGTGGAGTTGCCAGACCTATCGTTAATAAACTAATCTCAATTAAGATAGATGAACTTATAGAAGATCTACTTACCTTCTCTATAATATATAAAAGGGATATTAAAAATAAGCCTGATCTATTACCTAAGAACCAACCATTAAATAAAGACTGAAACCCAGTGAGTGAAAATTTAAGTTGTGTAGATAGATTATTTCCTATAAAAGATAGAAATGAAATTTCATATAAACTTGTCATGAAAAATAGAATTATTAATAATGCAAGTTGCCAATTGAGTCTTTTCTTTAAATGTATATAACACCTAAAGATATATATTATACTTAGACTTGAAATAATAAATGTCATAGGTCTAAATCCATTTCTGATAGTTCTTAGTACATATATAATTAGTTCCACTCAATGAATTTTTAATAGAATTTATCTTATTATCGAATTTTCTTGTGTCTATTAGGCTAGGGGAACGTAAAGATGGATAATGTAGTTCTGGAGAAACAAAACAAAGATTAAAATTATTATTTTGAGCATTTTCAATGTCAGATTCAGTCATCCAAAATGAACCATCAAAGGTATCAACCCACAAATAACTACTGATATCACTACATTTTTTGTAATTTAGCATTTCATACTGAGAAACTCTCAAGCATATATTACTCCTATAATTCTGTCCCATCTTATAAGCTACAGGAAATGAAAGATCAAACATAAAATATTTATCTAAAGAAACCTTATTAGCAATTCTTATAATTTCATCTTCAATGCCCTCTTCCTTAACGTTAATAGCAAGTACACGATTTCTATTGGACCATAAATAATCCTCAAAATCATCTCCATTGTGGAAAGAATCATGAGCTATGACCAATTTTTGATTATAAGCATGTACATCAAATTCCAATCCAATATCTTTAGGAATTTTCTCACTATCTTCTATTGATAGAATCCTATGTGCAATAGGGTGTAAACTCATTTTGTTAATGATATGTTATTAGAAAATAAATGTCTAATTTTCCATTTAAATATATATTTTAACATGTTAATAGAATAAATTATCTTAGCATCTATAGATTCATTAGCTCCTTCTCCTTGTTCCCTTTCTAAAAAATGTACATTGAATCTCGAGATTTTTACTCCTAAGTCTATAATATATAATAAGATTGCAATATCAAACTTACCATCTTCAGGAAGTTTGTTAATTATCTTATTCATTAGATCTACAGATATTGATGTTGGTTGAGAGTTTGGCGAAATTGCTTGTCTATAGCCTAATATAAATAATATTAAATTTAAGACAAATGTAAATAAATAAGAAATGGTTCCATCTTTTCTAGATAACCTTTTCCCTTTTATTAAATAGAAACCATTAGTTTGAATCTTAAGTAAATTACTAGCTAATAAGATATCATTTAAAGGAGTCTGACCATCTCCATGGGTCCAACAAAATACTTTATATGAATTATTTATAACAATATTCTTAAAGGCATATTTAATTCCAGAGCCATAGCCTTCATTAATATTCTTTCTAATAAACATTATATTCTTAGCTTCAAGTTTATTTATGCTAAGTTGACATATTCTATCTTGAGTATCATCTATAGAACCATTATCAAGTAAATACCAATCTATATCTGAAGAATTTAATGAAAGAATCTCTTTAATCAAACTATCAATACGATTAGCTTCATTAAAACAAGGAATGACACATGCAATATTATTTTCCACAATTAATCTATATGAATAATAGCCTTATTAAAATTAGGCAATATTTTTCTATCTACCCTTCTTCGATTTATTTTGGATAATAATTCAGGAGAGTTTTCTAGCATAGATTCATGGGTTATAAGTGATTTTAATGATAACTTTCCTTTAGAGATTAATCTTATACCTTCATTCCAATCACATAAACTAATATCATCAGGTCTGAATCTACTATTCCAAGAACCTAGTAATGTTAACTCTCTTCTCATTGCAGTTGAAATTTCTTTTGAGTTTATTGATGTTGAATCCGAAGGATTACCTAAAAATATAACTTTACCTCCTTGATTAGTTTGTTCTATGCAATTATTAATAGCATTTGGTGATCCACAACAATCGATAGAAATATCATATAATTCGGTTTTTATTTTATTAATAGAATCTATAAAAATAACGTTATCAGGAAAGAAAACTTTTTTGTAATTATTTCTATCTACACAAGTAACACTACAACATTTATCTAACAAAATTTGACATATTATTTGAGATAAAAAACCACCTCCGACTAGCAAAACATTTGTATTTTTTTCAATTTTTCTACATAAATTTACACAGACTGCTACAGGCTCTATTAAAGAACCGGATAAATCATCAAAATCCTCTGGAAGCTTAATTAAGTTCCAATAATCTATATTTATTGTTTTCTGCATGCCACCATTTTCTCTTGAGCCATAATATGAATAATTACTGCATTTGTTATATTCTTTTCTGGTACAGGCAAGACAATTAAAACATGGTTTAAGTGGGAAAACAGCACATTTATCTCCTTTGATTAATTTATTAGAATTACTTTCTAAAATTTCAACCATAAATTCATGACCTATCGTTAATGGGTAAAAATAGGCTTTCCCATCAAAACATCTAGGAATATCACTTGAACAAACACCTACTATTTTTGGAGCAACAAGTGCACAGTTTTCGAGGTTTTTTTGTTGAGGATTTGGGTTCTTACGGTAAACCAGTTTGCCATTAGCCTCAAGAATAAGCATTTTTATCTAAAAGCTATCTCTATAATAATCCAAAGCTGTGATTAATCTGTAAAAATATTAAGGAAAAAATATAAGTAAGTAAAATTTAAGTTCATTCCTAGCTTATTCTTAATTAGTATGAAATTTAACTAATAGTTCCTCTTATAAACATGAATCATTCTATAAAATAAAACTATATAATTATTCAGATTCTTATAAAAAGGAATATATAACACGACTTCAAAATAGATTCTTACATTTTACCCTGTTATTTAAATATTAATTACTAAGTCTATAAATAAATAAAAATTGAACCGTTTTGCCGTGTGACCTAAGAGATCGACCTGGATTAACCAGAAGAGGAGGCAAAGCTAGGTTCCATTTCCAGTTAAACTGGTTTACTTCCCCATAACGACAGTCTCCTCAGATCGAAAGAGAGTCAGATCAGAGCACTTAAAAAGCCATCACCAACAAAACAGTTCCAGAATAAAGAAGTTAAGTTAGGAGTTTATCTCATTGGGCCATATAGACCTGATCTTTTGAACCGCATTTATCGCTTCTTGTTTCCTTGCTATGCAATCTTTAGCCTTTAAAAGCATTGTTACATGTCCTAGCTTTCTACCAGGAGCATTATTTTGTTTATCATACCAGTGTATATTTAGTCCAGATATTTCACTAAGTTGATTTAATCTATTATCTATAGAATTATTAGGGTTATTATTATCTGAATATCCTAAAAGGTTAACCATAATAGCACCAGGCGATATTAAGTCTGTTGAAGGGACTGGTAGTCCAGCGGCTATGAGAATTTGATGTTCAAATTGGCTACTCTTACAACCTTCAATAGTAAAATGTGCTGAGTTATGAGTTCTTGGAGCTATTTCATTTACTAATAATCCAGATTCTCCCCAGAAGAACTCTATTGCCAACACTCCCACATAATTAAGCTCTCTAACCAAAGATACTCCAAGGTTATAAGCAAGTGCTTTAACTGCATGATTTACATCAGCAGGTGCTAAGACCCAATCACATATTTGACGATCTTGTATGGTTTCAGTTAAAGGGAATGATTTAACAACTCCGTCAGTAGATCTTGAAATAACTAATGATAATTCTTTAATATAACTTACCCATTGTTCTAAAAACCAATTCTCATGATTTACTTCTAATAAGAGTTTCTTAAGATCATTATAGTCGTTTATAATCTTAGTACCTTTTCCATCGTAACCTCCAATAGATGATTTAGCCATAAGAGGAAAAGTCCATTTATCAGGCAATATAAAGTCGTCTAATTTAAGTGTTGACAAAGAAATCCATTTTGGTCCAGGTATATGTAATCTATCAATAAGTTTTCTTTGTGAAAGTTTATTTACAAGCGGAGATATAGCTGAAAGATTTGGGACAAAGAACACTCCATCTTCTTCCAAAAGCGATAATCCTTCAATATCTAGCCATTCATTTTCAAAGGTAATAGAGTTGCAATGATCTGATAACTGCCTAGTTCCTTTAATATCCTGAGTATGTGAAAGTACAAGATCATAAGCATAATTCCCAGCAGGGTCCTTTGAAGAGCCTGTTTGTACAATTACATTGACTCCATGTTTCTTACCTGCCTTTGCCAACATTTGCGCAAGCTGGCCTCCACCTATTACTCCTACAGTAGGACAATCGTTTTTTTTCTGATCCAATGAAATTCTCCTATCAATTGAGCTTAAATAAAAGAAACCAACTAAAGTTGGAAACCTTATAAAATTAATTTATTAATATTGTGTATCAAGACATCAACCGAATCAAAGTCAATCTAACAAATACCCCATATGACGTTGTTATAAGTGCAGGAGGTATTAAAACCATTGGAGAAGAACTGCTGAGAATTGGTATACGTCCAAAAACTAAAATATTAATTGTTTCAAATCCTGATGTAGCCAAGCCATATAGCTCTGCTCTAATAAAAAGTCTTGAGCAATCAAACTTAAAGTCTAATCTTTTAATAATCGAAGCAGGTGAACAACATAAAACACCTCAAACAATCGCCAAAATTCATAACGCAGCATATGAGCATGAAATTGAAAGAGATTCATTAATTATTGCCCTAGGGGGAGGAGTTATTGGAGATATGGCTGGATTTGCTGCTGCAACATGGCTTAGAGGAATCGCATTTGTACAAGTGCCTACAACCTTACTGGCCATGGTAGATGCCTCAATAGGAGGAAAAACAGGAGTCAACCACAAATTCGGGAAAAACTTAATTGGTGCATTTCATCAACCTAAATTAGTACTAATTGATATAAATACGTTACAGACATTGCCTAATAGAGAGTTTTCTGCTGGCATGGCTGAGGTTATAAAATATGGCGTTATAGGTGATAAAGAACTTTTTAAGAAATTAGAACTAATTTCGAGCTTAAGATGCTTAGGTGATATCAATGAAAAACAGTTGTTAGAGATAATCACGAAATCAGTAAAAATCAAATCTAAAATAGTTGTAGAGGATGAATTAGAAAAAGGCTTAAGAGCAATATTAAATTATGGCCACACATTTGGCCATGTCATAGAGAATCTATTTGGTTATGGCACTTGGTTGCATGGTGAAGCTGTAGCATTAGGAATGATTCTTATAGGAGAACTTTCATTAAAAAGAAATCAGTGGGAATCGTCACAAGTGGAAAGACAAAAACTATTAATAGAGAAAGCTGGCTTACCTATAGAATACCCAAAACTAGATATAGAAAAAGTTATTAGAGTATTAAAATCAGACAAGAAAGTTAAAGATGGATGCGTAAGATTTATAATGCCAGTTAAAATTGGAACTGTATATATAGAAACAAATATTACCTATATAGAGATAGAAGAGTTTCTAAGAGAAATAAATAGTATTTAATTAATTGGTTCCTTAAGAAATTTATTAGTAATATTTTTATTTGTTATATATTGAGATGATTTTGTAAATACTATCCATCTAAATTCTCCTAAGCAAGATGGATCAACTAATCTTAATAGACTCTCTCTCTTATTCAGTGCTATATTCAAGTCTTTTGTTTGTAATTTCGTTAAATTAAAAAGTTTTTCTGCTAGTCCTAATGTTAAAAGAGCTAGCCCCTGTCTTGTTTCTCCTTGAAAATGAAATAAATTTTTCTTTGCGGCTATATATAATGTTTCAAGGCATAAATGTGCTGTTATATCTCTATTTCCTGCCTGTGCCAAAATATTAGTATTTGCCTTTTGCTTATAATATGATATCAATGTTCCATTACTTCTAAATAAAGAATAATATCTTGATGCTTCAATAGCATAATCTATAATTAAAAGTTGTCCTTCTTTTAAGGCCTTTGAAGCAATATTAAACCATGAGTCTAATTTTAAATGTATTTCAGTTGTCCAATAATCTGGTGCATTTTCAGGAGGTATAGAAATCATATATTCTTTTTTAATTTCCTCCAAAAATATTTTAGTGGAATTTTCTATAGGTAATAAAATGAAATCTAGGAAGTAATCATTCTTTTCCTGAATAACTCTTACACCTTGCAAATGTAACTGATTATTAAGAGTTATAAGGCGCTCTACAGGTAATGCATCTAAAAGTTCATGAGCTAGCATAATCCCAGTAACAGGTTCTTTAGATAATTCTTCTAAAGTTGTCCACCTAATTGGAATACTATCTATACTTTCTAATCTCTTTATCTGTCGATTTTTCATACCATTATTAATTTCGACAAGAACATATTCAACATTAGAATTAAGATTAAAAAACGTTTCCTTTAATGCGTTGATGAGATAAAAAGCAAGATCACCTTCTCCTGGACCCACATCAATAATAGAAAGTTTTGATCTATTTTTATTAACTAAATCAATTTGCTTAAGCCAATCTGTAATTTGTACAGCTAATAATTGCCCAAAATCGGGGCCTAAGGATGGAGAAGTAACAAAATCACCTTTAACTCCAATGCTTAGTTTCCCAGAGGAATAAGCACCATGATTAGGATCATTAAGGGCCAAATCCATAAATTTTGAAAAACTTATTGAACCTCCTGCCTCTTGAATAAGATGAGCTAACCAATCTGGACAATTCACAAGAGTACGATTCATAAGGGAGAATAACGTTAATTACTAATGAAAATGTCATCAAAAAACTTTCTAACTTTAATTTTAGGAATTATTGGCACACTATTAATCTCCTTTTTTATAACCATACCTGCTTTTGGCTATGACAATGCAGAATTATTACCAACACACAAGACGCCTGTTATTGACTTGGCAAAATCTTTAAATGAGAGTCAACGCATAAAGCTAGAAGAATCATTAAATCAATATGAGGAGGAGACAGGCTGGAAGATAAAAGTCCTTACACAATTTGAAAATACACCAGGAACAGCAATAAAAGAATTCTGGGACATTGATGAAACAACTCTGATATTAGTAGCTGATCCTAGAGGTGGTAATCTGTTGAATTTTAATGTAGGAGATGCATATTTTGCACTATTACCAAGAATATTTTGGGTTGAATTACAGACTAGATATGGCAATCAATTTTATGTAAGAGATAATGGAGAAAGTGAAGCAATAATTGACTCTATCAATGCAGTAAAAACATGCCTAAATAAAGGAGGCTGTGAAGTTGTACCTGGACTTCCTAGAGAACAATGGATTTGGACTCTTGGTACATCAATTTTAGGAGGAGTAATAGCTGGGGTTGCTGCTGTACCAAGAAAACAAGAAGAATTAATTGCTTGGAAGTGGTTGTTATTGATGTCACCATTATGGATAATGCTTTTTGGTATATTTGGAATAGCTCCAATTATTACAAGGACAAATGAAATACTTCCTTTGTCAAGAAATATAGTTTCGTTTATAACATGTTTGGTCATATCTTATCTTTTAACACGGAAAGCAACTCTAGGAAGTAATCATAGTACGGAAAATTAAGATAAATATAGTTCTAAAACTATATTTCCTCAATGTAGCTAATAACAGCTTCCGCTGAAGACAAAGCACCATCTGATTTAATTATAGAATTATGTTCGTTACGTAATTCTTTATCTAATTGCCAATTTCCATTATAAAATGACTCTTCTGATAATAATCTAAAGGAACCATATTTCTTTAGACCTTCTATGAGAAATTGAGCCTCAGAAAAATATTTTCTTTCAACAACATGGATTCCTAAATTACAACTTATTGCCTCACAGAAAGTACTAAAACCTGGCTTAGTAATAACTCTATAGCAATAAGGCATAACATCAATTAAACATAAAGATCTTGGCAATAAGGAAACATTTTCAATGTCACTACAATCATTAATATCATTCTCTCTATTAATCAAAAAATGAAAGTCCCTCCACTTTGAAAAAGTTTCCTTTGAAAGCTTAAATCCCATACCCCCCAATGAAATTAAGATGAATTTCTTTTTAATAGATTCTAGATTTGCAAGGAATTTATTAGGCAATATTTTTTTTTGAGAAACAACTAAACCAACCTTATGTTCTTTTATCTTCCAATTCATGTTCATAGAGAATGGAAATCGTATTAAAATATTACCTTTAGAGTAATCATCAGAGATATTTGATATATATTCTGAAAATCTATTATCATAAGAACTATATATATTATCCCAACCGAAGTTACCCATCCATATTAAAGGTGCTGTTAGTAAAGAGGCCAATCTTGAGGCAGAAGGTGGTATATCGCCTATTATTAATGGATTATTATTCTGACTTTTAATCCAATCTGATTCTTCTATTAGAATCTCAGGTAATTTTAAATAAAAATTATTTAATTCATACAAAGTCTTTTCAATATCAACAGTTAATGCATTATCTTGGACCGTACCAATATCCCATTTTATTCTACGGTGAATAATAGGTATTCCATTAAAAGCTAGGTTTAAAAATTCATAATCAACTACTGAACTAACTACATATTGCCAATCTGGTCTCAATCTATAAAGTTCTGAAAAGATTGCCGCTTGTCTTGCAGCATGTCCATATCCATGACTACTTAAACATAAATAAATTAACATTATACCTATATTTTTCTTACAAAAAGTTCTTCTTTATAAGCCAAGGAAGCATCTGATCGAAACCATCTATGTGATGCTTCAATTAATTTATTATTTGAAAATTCAACCCAGGACAAATGGCATAAAGCAACCCCATTTTCATCATTTCCTCTTCTTGGAACACAAGCAGCATTTAGAAAACATGTGTCACGAATAGAATCGTAAAAGAAGGTTTCCCTAAAACCTTTACTCCTTTTTAAACGATGATGCATATGACCAAAAACTACTAAGTCCAATGATCTTTGCTTTTGAATTTGATTAATTGCTATTGCAAGATCCTGATCGCCCCAATCAATAGGAGGTAATTTCCAATCTCTACCACAAATACTAGAAGCTTGAGAACCTAAACCCGTAGGGCCTGAATGGGCCAAAATTATAAGTGGATTTTCTAGTGGAACTTGTTTAGCTGCAGAAACAATTCTGCAAACTGAATCATGAAGTGTAATAGGACCAAAAACAGATTTAATTTGAGGAGAAAGGTAGAAGCCACCACCTGAACTACAAGGTCTTCCTCCTACAATTGATAACTGTAGATTGTGCCAATTACAGTGACGCCAAGAACAATCAATATCACCCAATAAATCGAGTTGTTGTTTGAGATGAAATCCAGAAAGATCTTTACCACGATCATGATTTCCCAGAATTAAAGCCTTAGGGATATCTAGTCTTCTAATAGCCTTAACATTTCCAATATGCCCATCTCCGAGATCCCCAACAAATAAAATTGCATCAGGCTTTAAAGCCATTAATAGGTCATGATCCTCTTTCAACCAAGAACCATGTATATCTCCTGCTATAGCGAGTCGAATACGTGACAGAATTAACTAGATAATCAACCTCTATACTGCATCATATTGCTCAAAAGAAACTGTTTAAATCTAAAACTAGCTATCAGACGGATTTACCTGTTCCCAAAACAAGGGATGAAATAAAAAAGCAGATAAACCTGCTTTGCAATGAAAAGAATGCCATTATTCTTGCTCATTATTACCAGGATGAAGTCATTCAAGATATAGCTCATTTCATAGGAGACTCCCTTGAGTTATCTAGAAAGGCATCTCAGACAAACGCAGATGTAATAGTTTTTTGTGGTGTTCACTTTATGGCTGAAACAGCGAAGATTTTAAGCCCAAAAAAAACTGTTCTAATACCAGACATAAATGCAGGATGCTCACTAGCTGATGAATGCCCTGCAGATGAATTCAAGAAGTTTTTAAACAAATACCCAGATCATTTTGTTATTAGCTATATAAATTGTTCAGCAGCTGTTAAAGCACAAAGCGATCTTATATGTACAAGTAGTAATGCAGTTGACCTTGTTAAAAAGATACCAAAGGAGATTCCAATCATATTTGCACCTGACAAGAACTTAGGCAGGTGGGTTATAAATCAAAGTGGTCGAAAGATGAAATTGTGGGAAGGTTCATGCATCGTACACGAAACATTTAGTGAGGAAGAACTTATTAAATTAAAAGCAAAGAATCCAGATTCAGAAATAATTGCACATCCTGAATGTACACAAAGCTTATTAGAATATTCAGATTATATAGGTTCTACAAGTAAGTTATTATCATATATTCAAAAATCGGATACTTCTACTTTTATTGTTTTAACAGAGCCAGGAATAATTCATCAAATGAAAATAAAAGAACCGTTAAAGAATTTTGTTGATGTTCCAGGAATTGATGGATGCAGCTGCAATTCCTGTCCTTACATGAGGCTTAATACAGCTGAAAAAGTGATTAGATCACTTGAACAAATGAATCCAGAAATAATACTAGAAGAAAGTATAAGAAGTAAAGCCTTTAACCCAATAAAAAAAATGCTAGAAATGAGTAAATAATAAGAATTTATTTATTTAGTGCCTTCTCTAAATTAGCTGAACCAGGTACATAGCTTTTGATGTTACTTAATTGATTAATCTTTTGCACTAAAGCATTTTCGGCAACTGTATACTGATTATCTATTGATGACCCTAAATCACTAATAGAGAAATTATCACTCTTCTTCAAGATTAGATTTACTTTGATATCTGGCTTAATACCATTCTTATTAATATCAACTCCATTGGGAGTTAGATATTTGGCTACTGTAACTGTAAGTCCAGAGCCATCAATTAATGGCTTGACAGATTGAACCAACCCTTTACCAAAGGTTTTATTTCCTACAAGAATTCCTCTTTTATTATCTTGGATAGCTCCAGATAGAATTTCACTTGCACTAGCAGAACCTTCATTAACTAAAATCGCTATTGGCTTTTTAGTTAATGAAGTATTTCTAGCCCTTCTTACATTTTTTATACCATTTCTAGTTTGGGTACTTACTATAATTCCTTTATCTAAGAATTGTCTTGATATCTCTATACTTGCTTCAAGTAATCCCCCTGGATTTCCTCTTAAATCAATAATATAACCATCTGTATTATGAAGTTCTGCAGACTTAATTGCATTATTCATTTCTTTTGAAGCATTAGCACTAAATGTTTTTAATCTTATATAAGAAATTTTCATGCCATTATTTAATATTTTACGTTTTGTTGATACTGTTCTAATTTCTATTTTTTCTCTAACAAGTGATATATTAATAGATTTGTTTCCCCTTTGAAAGCCAATTAAGACCTTAGTACCTTCCTTTCCTCGTATTAATTTTACAACATTATCTATACTCATTCCTTCAGTATTTTTTCCATCTATTGAAAAGATAATATCTTTTGCTTTTACACCTGCCTTGAAAGCAGGAGTTCCTTCTATTGGTGATATTACAACTATATTTTTGGTTTTATCATCTATTGCTATTTGTATACCTACCCCAGTCAACTGTCCTGATGTATCTATTTTCATTTCATCAAATTGCTTTGGATCCAAAAATCTTGTATAAGGATCTTCTAAAGTTAACAACATGGCTTCAATTTCATCATAGACTTGAGAATAATTATGATATTTATTAGAAAGTAATTTTTTTCTAAGCCTAATCCAATTAGATGGATCATACTTACCTGTGGAGTCCATATAATCTCTGTATATTATTTGCCAAACTTGATCTAAAACTTCTTTAGGGCTATCTTCAATCAAAGAGTTGTTTAATGGAATAGCAAAAGCAACTGGGACCAAAAAAACGGAAAAAAATATAGATCTTATAAAATTATTAGCAATACGTTTTTTATAGTAAGGTTTATACATATTGATCTAATTGAAAGTTATAAAATACATTTATTCGCCAGGCTCTATCCATTTACCATCTTCTTTAATTAGATCAATTAATGCAGTAACACCATCTTCTTCTGCTACTTTTCTAATTTCTTCTCTACCTCTATAAAGTGCAATTATTCCTTTCCCTTTGCCAACGTAACCATAATCAGCATCTGCCATTTCTCCTGGGCCGTTAACAATACAACCCATTACTGCAATATCTAAACCAGTTAAATGATTAGTTGCATCTCTTACTTTTGCTACTACTTCCTCAAGGTTAAATAATGTTCTTCCACAACTTGGACAACTTATATATTCAACCATTGTTTTCCTTAAACCAACGGTTTGTAATATTGAATAAGCTACAGGAATCTCCTTTTCTGGTGCTTCAGTAAGTGAAACTCTTATAGTATCTCCAATTCCCTCAGACAAAAGTGTTCCAATTCCTACGGTGCTTTTAATTCGACCATAATCTCCATCTCCAGCCTCTGTGACGCCTAAATGAAGAGGATAATTATAACCTTCCTTATCCATAGTATCTGCCATAAGTCTATAAGCCGCAAGCATTACAGGCGGCCTAGATGCCTTCATAGAGATAATAATATTATGAAAATCTAATGAATCACATATCCTAATAAATTCCATTGCAGATTCAACCATTCCAAGAGGTGTATCCCCAAACTGGAATAACATCCTTTCTGCTAAAGATCCATGGTTTACGCCTATTCTCAATGCCTTATTCTGCTGTTTTAAAGTATTAACAATTGGTTTAAAATTATCAACAATCTTATCTTTTATTGATTCGATTTCTTCTTTTGAAAATTCAGTACGATTTGGATCTGGTTGAGAAAAAACAAAAAGGCCTGGATTTATTCTTACCTTATCTACATGTTTTGCTACTTCTAAAGCTATCTTCATACCATTGTGATGAACATCAGCAACCAATGGAACATGCATATAAGTTTTTTCAAGTCTATTTTTTATTTCGCCTACTGCTTTTGCATGAGAAAGTGAAGGGACTGTCAATCTAACGATTTCACAACCAACCTCATGTAAACGTCTTATAGCAGCTGTAGATGAATCAATATCTAAAGTATCTTCATTAATCATTGATTGGACTGAAACAGGATGCTCACTACCTATTCCAATACCTCCAACTATTACAGAACATGTTTTTCTGCGATGGATTTGAGTGCTATAACGACGAGACAACAAGTCGTTATTATCTTCGATTGTTGAAAGCATTGTCATAATCAAACTCTCTATAAAGGAAAAGATGTTGAGGAATTCAATACCGTTTTCAATTCGTTATGTTTTTTCCAAACTTCTAACAAATCTAAACGCGTCAAGTCAAATGGGCCTCCAGGAGTCTTTGAAGGATTTCTTAGTAGGTATGCAGGGTGAAAAATTGGCATTACATAGACTCCATTCCATTTGTGCCAAACACCTCTTAATTCTGTGATTTTGGTCTTAGTACTAAGTATTGTACGTAAAGCAGTAGAACCAATCAAAACAATAATCAAGGGGTCCACCAATTTTATTTGTTGAAAAAGCCAAGGTAAATGTTCGGAAATTTCTTTTTTTGTTGGTGGTCGGTTATTAGGTGGTCGTGTTTTAACCAAATTACATATGTAAACATCCTTATCATGGTTAATTCCTGAAGACTTTAAAAGATTATTTAACAATAAACCAGATCTCCCAACAAAAGGCTTACCTATTTGTTCTTCCATAGCCCCAGGGGCTTCTCCTATTAACATTAAACGAGAAAATGGATTCCCTCTCGAAATAACAAGCTTTGTGCTGTCCAACTTTGGGGAAAGGCTAGTGTAAATAACAAATTTAAATAATAATCAATAAAGTAATTTTTATCTTATTCACAACTTTTTTTATAAGGGACATATAACAAAACCTTATTTTGATCTATATCTAATACCCATGCCTCAGCGCCAAAAGACTCTAACTTTGGCTTTTCAATAAGAGTAGCTCCTAAAGAAATAACTTCTTCTAACCAATTATTCAAAACTATCAATGGCTCTTTAGATGCTGGCTTTTCAAAACAAAGCGATATAGGTGGACATCTCATATCAGAAGGAATTCTATTGCTGGAAGGTTTATAGAATGTTATTTGGAGAGATGAATGAGCATTTATCGAACAATGATTACTATCAAAGCCTTCCTCTACTTTCTTAGAAAATAGAGAAGAATAAAAAGTTGAAAGCTCTTTAGGCTTAGATGTAGAAATTAAAAAACTAGCTTGAATGCAATCCATTTAAACTTTATATAATTTAAACAGCTTATGCCAGTCACCAAAGGGAGCAGAGATGTTAAAAAGAGAATCCAAATTTAGAGGTTTCAGAAAATGAGCGCCTCTCATGTAATTTCCCAGCGAGCTCTATCTTTAGAGCCATCTTTAACATTAGAGATCAGCTCTCTTGCGCAAACTCTAAAAAAGCAAGGAAGAAACATATGCAGTTTGAGTGCAGGTGAGCCTGACTATGACACACCAGATTTCATAGTAGAAGCAGCTATAAAAGCATTAAAAGATGGTGTAACACGATATGGTCCTGCTGCTGGGGATCAAGAACTAAGAGATGCAATTGCAAATAAACTTACTAATATCAATAAAACACCTTCCAATATAGAAAATATTCTTATAACTAATGGTGGAAAACAAGCGATTTTTAATTTATGTCAAGTAATACTTAATATTGGAGATGAAGTATTATTACCATCACCTTATTGGCTTAGCTATCCTCAGATAATTAAATTAGCCGGAGGTATTCCTATAACATTACCTTCATCTGCTGAAAATAATTTTAAATTAGATATAGCTAAACTCAAAAACAACATAACAAATAAGACTAAGCTACTAATTTTAAACTCTCCTTGTAATCCTACTGGTAGAGTCATGAAGAGAAGTGAACTAGAGGAAATAATTGATATAGCTGTACAATTCCCTAATTTAAATATAATAAGCGATGAGATATATGAGTATTTAATTGATAGAAATCAAGAGCATATAAGTATTTCTTCTATTACTCCTGATCTTAAGGATAGAATATTTATAGTAAATGGATTTGCAAAAGCATGGGCAATGACAGGATGGCGGGTTGGATATTTACGAGGAGCTAAAGATATAATAAAAAAATGTATCGCCTTGCAAAGTCAAAGTACTAGCAATGTTTGTAGCTTTGCTCAAAGAGGAGCACTTGCTGCCATTACAAAGTCAATGAGAGGGATAGATTATATGATAGAAAACTATAACTCAAGAAGAGATTTATTACTTAATGGTTTAAAAGAAATAGATGGTTTACTAATTAAAAAGCCAGAAGGAGCATTTTATGCATTTCCATATTTAAATAATGATTTACCTAACTCATTAGAGTTTTGTAAAACTGCACTTGAGAACCAGGGGCTTGCAATCGTTCCAGGTGTAGCCTTTGGCGATGATCGATGCATTCGCATATCATGCGCTGTATCAGAAAATACTATAATTGATGGACTTAATCGTCTAAAGAGAGTTATAATTAATAGTAAGTTATCAAAATAAAAATTGTCCAATATTAAAATCGCATATAGATTTTTATATATAAAACTATCTTTATCAATATTATTATTGGGTAATATATTAATCACCAACATTACCTATGCGGAAGAAAAGCTAATAATCAGCGCAATTCCAGATCAATATCCAGAAAAGCTAAATAGACTATACAAAACCCTGTCAAATGAACTAAGTAGAATATTAAAAGTTCAAATAGAATATAAACCTGTAATTAATTACCAAGCTGCTGTAACATCATTTAGGACAGGTGATCTAGACCTTGTTTGGTTTGGTGGTCTAACAGGAGTTCAAGCTAGGTTGCAACGTCCAGGCGCAATAGTAATGGCACAAAGAGATATAGATAAAAACTTCCATAGTGTAATTATAGTTAATACTAAAAGTAATATTGAATCTATTAAAAAAATTGATGACTTACAAAAACTCAAAGGAAGACGTTTTACATTTGGTTCAGAAAGTTCAACATCAGGAAGGTTAATGCCAGAATATTATCTAAATAAAGCTAATGTTAGAGTTGAAGAATTTAAAGGAGGCAGGCCTGGTTTTAGTGGTAGTCATGATGCAACTATAGCAATGGTTCAAAGTAATTCTTATGAAGCAGGAGTACTTAACGAAGCAGTATGGAAAAGTTCTCTTAATAATGGTAAAGCTGATAATAAAAAAGTAAAACAAATTTGGCGCACACCTCCTTATCCAGACTACCATTGGTTAGCACAGCCAAACCTAGATAAAAGATTTGGAAAAGGCTTTACTAAAAAATTACAAAGTTCAATTTTGAGCTTAAATTCTTCCAATAAACAACAATCAATAATACTAGAAATGTTTGGAGCAAAACGTTTTATCAAAGCTAAAGAAAGTCAATATAAAATGATAGAAGAAATTGGACGGAAAATTGGCAAAATAAGGTGAGTACTATTTTAGGCCTAAACAACATAACTGTAGAAGGCCATAATAAATTACCTAGGCTGATAGATATAAATATAGAAATTTATCCAGGAGATAAGATTGCTTTAATAGGTAAAAGTGGATCAGGTAAATCTACTTTAATTAAGGTGGCAAATGGATCCTTATCTCCCTCAAAAGGTACAGTAGTATTTAAAAAAATAAATATAGAAAAACTCAAGTCAAAAGAAAAGAGATCAATAGGTACATTATGGCAAGATCTTAGGTTAATAGAAGAATTGTCTGTTGGACAAAATGTTAATTCAGGGGCATTGGGTAGGCATAGTATTTTATGGTCTATAGCAAACCTAATATTCATATTAGAAAAAGAAAAATGTACAAACTGTTTAAAAGCTGCAAACTTATCAAAAGATTTAATAAAAAAGAGTGTAAAAGAGCTTTCTAGTGGGCAAAGAAAGAGAGTTGCTATAGCTAGATTACTGAGGCAACAATCTCAACTGATTTTAGCTGATGAGCCTTTCTCAGATTTAGACCCTGTATTAGCCAAGAAAATCTTGCTAACATTATTAAATAGAAGCAAGAAAAATAATTTATTAATTCCAGACACCTCAGTTATAAGTTTACATCAAATTGATTTTATATCATGTTTTACAAGGGTAATAGGTTTAAGAATGGGCAAGTTAATCTTTGACTTGCCCATTAAAGATATTAATAAAAACCTTTTAGATGATCTTTATAAATAAATATTGAATGAGAATAATTATAGCAAAACCGATATTAGCAATACTACCAGTTTTCGTATTAATACCTATTACATTGCAAATAACTAAGGATATTCATATGGGGGGTCTATATAATATTACTAAATTTATCATTTCAGCAGTAAATCCTTCTATAAATCAATCAATTATAAGAAGTAGTTTAAATGGTATTCAAGTAACTTTGTTTATAGCAATTATTTCTTGGTCTTTAAGTGTAGTATTTGGAATTATGTTAGGTTTATTAAGTTCAGATATATTTTATAAAATAATAGACATAAATCCAAAACTATCAAAAGCAATTAAAATAATACTTTCTATACCTAGAGCTACACATGAACTCATATGGGGATTATTATTACTTCAATTTTTCGGATTAAAACCTTGGATAGCAATAGTTTCCATAGTGATACCATATTCTTGTCTCATGGCAAGAGTATTCTCTGAGCAAATTAATCAAATAGACATAACAACAATTATTGCTATAAAACACAATGGAGCAAGTAAGTTCGGAGTATTAATAACAGCATTGCTGCCAAAAATTATACCTTTAATTAGTTCATATGGCTACTATAGACTCGAGTGTGCTATAAGGGGAGCTACAGCACTTGGAATATTCGGATTAGGTGGGATCGGTACAGAATTACAACTTACTATTCAATCCTTAGAATTTAGGGATATGTGGACTTCTCTTTGGTTATTATTTATAACTATCATCATTCTCGAAAAAATAGTTCATTCCTTACAGTCACCTAATCTTTATCAGAATAACATAGGTCTCTATTCCTTACTCAATATTATTGTACTTATATCTTCACTTATTATAAGTATAATAATGCTTCAAAAGTTAGGTTTAGATATTTTTTCACCTATAAAATTTCATTCATTTAATTTTGATTATAATCAAAAGATTATAATTAAGAACATGAGCAATCTTCCTTGGATTAAACTATTTTTCGAAACAATATCAATGACAGTATTGTCAAGTTCAATTGCTATATCAGTTCCACCTCTTTTATTAATGATCTTACCATTTAGATCCTTAAGTTTCCTAATAGATATTATATTTATATTCTTTAGAGTTATACCTTCACCTTTATTATTATTATTATTATTACTTTGTACTACACCAAGCATATATGTTGCTGCATTAGCATTAGGAATTCAAAATCTAGGTGTTATGGGAAGAATATTAAAAGAGAATATTGCAAAATTAGACAATTGCAAATATAGTGCAATTAGATCAGTTGGAGCATCAAGTTCTATTGGATGGTTTTATGGAAAGTTTTGCTCCATAAGTAATAACTATCTAACCTACTCTGCATATAGATCAGATGTAATCTTAAGAGAAACAATTGTCGTGGGTGCTATTGGGGGTGTTGGATTAGGATGGCAATTAAGAGAATCATTAAGTTCGTTTGCATGGGATGAAGTTTTAATGATCACAATGGCATTTATATTAATTACATTAATTGGAGAGGCATTAAGCCGACAATTTCAAAACTATCTAAAGAAAACCAATGAACAAGGGTTAACTGTAAAAACATAATGTCTCATTATGAATAATCCACCACCGAAACAATTAATAGTTATTGGAGATAGCTCTGTATATGGATGGGGAGATAGCTTAGGTGGTGGTTGGTGCGAAAGGCTTCGCAAGAATTGGATGAGTAATCCAGGTTATCCAGTTGTATATCCTTTAGGTGTGAGAGGTGACGGATTAGAAAAAATTGCTAAAAGATGGGCAAAGGAATGGCAATGCCGTGGTGAATACAGAAGAAATTTCCCTAGTGGCATATTAATTGCCGTAGGGTTAAACGACACGGCAAGAATAGGTAGAATAGATGGTCGGCCACAGTTATCCAGTGATGCCTTTAGATTTGGATTGGAAGAACTTTTAAAAAGAATCAAAAAAACTACCTATGTAATGGTACTTGGCTTAACTCCTGTTATTGAGAAAAAAATGCCATTTGCTCAATGCCTTTGGTATTCCAATAAAGCGTGTTTCCAGTATGAAAGACTAATAGAAGAGTGTTGCCTAGTATTAGATATCCCTTTTCTGCCTACATATCAAGAAATAAGAGAACAACCTTTATGGGAAAATCTTATATGTGATGATGGAATACATCTAACTTCAAAAGGGCATATTTGCATATATGAAAAAGTGGTGAATTGGTCACCGTTAGAAAACTGGGGAAAGTCATGATGATGATTATTACTATAAAAACCAACCCAAACGATATTCCCAAACAATATTATTGAAACTTTAGTCAATCAACTAATAATGAATGCCATCATAATTGAAATTAAACATGCAAAAGTGGTTTGCAAGAAATTTACAAATTCATTAGTCATAAACTTCAACTTATTTTGAAATAATGCCCCGAAAATACTTTCAAAAATTGTAGCTAAGAACCCACTAGTCATAACAATTAGAAAAGACTCAAAAGAAGATATAAATGAAAAAACCATCATAACTGATGTCATCAATAAACTTCCTAAAAGACTAGCCAATGTACCTTCAAGGCTTATAGCTCCATCAGTTCCTGGAGGTACTGATTTAAAAGAGGTAATTAAAAAAGTTTTCTTACCCCAACGTTTACCTATTTCACTACCAAAGGTATCAGCAAGTTTAGATGCGAAGCTTGCAGCAAATCCAACAAAAATATAATATTGACCTTGACCAGAAAGAATCTTGTATAAAAGAGCCATAATTGTTCCGGTTGCCGCAGAGCCCCAGACATTCTCTGGGCCACGTCTACCCCCTCTAGATTCTGCTATGCCTTTTGATTGTTTATAGGCAAAGCCAAATTTTGTGACAGCAGAGCCAAATATTAAATAAATAAAAACAGCAATCCAGCCATTCCAACCTAAACAAGCTAATAATATTGTTCCAAGAGCACCGGCATGCACCCATCCTCTTTTAGTAAGTAATGGCTGTGTATGAACAATGCTTATAAGAATAAAGTTTATAATAAAGGCCCAAAACCATTCATTTACGACTAAAGGAAAAGTCATCTCTACTCTATAAATAGATAATTCTATTTTAAATTATAAAACAATATAATAGTGAAATTAAGTGCTTAATTTTCTCCAGGATGCCATGATTTGTGAAGCGGCAATAGCTGCTGTAGAAGTCCTTAATATTGCATCTCCCATCTTCACAAAATAAAATCTCTTTGATTTAGCATACTCAAGTTCATCTTCAGACCATCCTCCTTCAGGGCCTATTAAAGTCCAAACTTTTTTTGAATCACTAGATAGATTCTTTAACCATAATTCGATTTCCAAAGAACTATCAATTCTTGTTGTTGCTATAGCAAAAGTATTTAGAGGAGATATATTATTTGACCAATTTTTAAAGTTAAGAGGGGTTAAAATTTCCGGCTTCCAAAGCCTTTCAGATTGTTCAATAGATTCTTTAAGAATTGATTCCCAACGATTTTGCTTATTAATACTAACGTGAGTTAAAACAGACCTATCACAAATCAAGGGTTGAATTATATCAATTCCTATTTCACAAGTCATTCTAACTACATCATCAAAACCTATCTTAGGTATAGCTATTGCTAAACATAAACTTCTTTTAGACTTAGATTCGTTTTGCCAGGGATTATTTACATCGGTTGTGAATTTAATTAATTTATTACCAAATAACTTTGCTTCCCAAAGTTTACCCTCTCCATCAATAATATGAATTTTATCATTAGTCCTTAATCTAAGTACATTAAAAAGATAATGCTGCTCAGATAGATTTAATTTTAGGGAAAGGTCATCATTAATAAAATTGCATATGCGTGCATACTCTATTAAGAGACGTCTGGGCTCTGCCACGAAATTAGTCGTTATCTATAAAAAGAGCATCAGGATTCTCATCTATTTCCCAATCTTCATTTACACCACCTACAAAAATTTCTCTAAATCGAATTAAATCGCCATCTATTTGTCTCATGGTATTTATTAAAACGTCAAGAGCAATAGCATCAGATGTGCCTAAGTCTACCCAACATCTAGCCCATTCCCCTTGATATTCCAGCTGTCCTAAATTATGCATTAATGCTGGCAAATTAGATACTTCATCAGAATTATCATAATTTAGCCAACTTATATCATTTTCCGCTTGATGGGCTTGTAAATTACCAGAATTAAATCCACCTAAGTGACCTATTACATACCAACTATCCAAAATGCCATTAAGATAATTTTTTTCACCTTGACTAGGGAGATCCGAAAAATGAAACCAAATCCAACAATTAAATGGATCAATCTCACGAAAATGTACTTCCATAATATTTTTACGATATTTGTTATCTTAAATGATTAATGATAGATGATATCGAAAAATACAATGCTTGAGCAAAGTTTACCAACCTAAACCTCAGAGCTATATAATCAAAAATGCTTTATTTAAAAGGAATTCACTATTTCCCTGCAACTTCTGAAAAAGAAGTATTAGCTGGAATCTCATTTAATGCTGATAAGGGTAATCCAACTATATTCGTTGGTAAAAGTGGAAGTGGAAAAACTACTCTGATAGAAATTATTAGTGGTTTAATAGCACCTACAAATGGTTGTTGCTACTGGAATAATATTATTATTGTCGAAAAACAAAGAAGAAATTTATGTGGAGTGGTATTTCAATTCCCAGAGCGTCACTTCATAGGCTTAACTATTTTAGAAGAATTAAAAATCGGACATCGAAGAGTTTCAGAAGAGCTGCAATCAAAAGTTCTCAATCAGGTAGGCCTTAATGAGATTAATTTAAAACAATTACCAGAAAATTTAAGCGGAGGCCAACAGAGACGTTTAGCGATAGCTGTTCAATTAATTAGAAAGCCCAAGGTCCTTTTACTTGATGAGCCTACTGCTGGTCTTGATTGGTCTGTTCGTGATGAAATAGTTCTGTTAATAAATAAATTATCAAAAGAACAGACTGTTATTGTGGCAACTCATGAGCCTGATCTTTTCAAAAATCACCCTGTTGACAGTTATCAACTTTCAACAGGAAAATTATTTAAAGATATAATTTAAGATACATGAAAGATAATCTTATTAGAGCAACTGCTGCAAATGGTTCTATCAGTTTAGTTGCTGTTTTAATAACTCAGGCTTTAAATGAAGCAAAAAGAAGACATTCACTATCTTTTCTAACATCAGCACTATTGGGAAGAGCAATGAGCACAGGATTACTATTAGCTAGCTCAATGAAAGTCAAGCAAGGGAGAGTTACTATAAAAATTCAATCTGATGGTCCATTAAAAGGACTTAATGTAGATGCTGGATGTGATGGCACAGTAAGAGGTTATGTAGGCAACCCCAAGTT
The DNA here is from genome assembly GCF_027359415.1 of Prochlorococcus marinus str. MIT 0918. Lineage (NCBI taxonomy): Bacteria > Bacillati > Cyanobacteriota > Cyanophyceae > Synechococcales > Prochlorococcaceae > Prochlorococcus > Prochlorococcus marinus. Next base: position 267,184 of record NZ_CP114780.1, on the reverse strand, counting down.
AGAACTAGACTTGATAAAAGATAGTGAGGGTAATCATTATTTTGATTTTAATTCTGCTACTGGTAAAGGATATCTTCATGTCACAAGAGATATTGGTCAAGGACAACCTTTCGCAAGCACTGTAGAGTTAATTCAAGGTGGAATTGGAGAGGATATAGCATCTTATTTAATGCATTCTGAGCAGATTCAATCAGCTGTATTTGTCGGAGAGAAAATCCTAAATAGTGAAATAATTTGTTCAGGAGCCCTCATAGCACAAGTATTACCTAACGCAATTACAAATAAATTATTAATAAATAAATTAGATGATGAATGTAAAAAGATAAATTTCTTTAGTGAGAAATTATTCCAATGCAGAAACAATCTTCAAGACATATTTAAAATGACTTTTCCTAGTCTTACAAAAGAAAATATATTAATCAAAGACAAACCTAAAGCTATAAGTTTCAAGTGTAGATGTTCTAGAACTCGGAGCATTTCAGCTCTTAAACTCTTAGGGAAAGAAGAAATTATAAATATATTGAATGAAGATAAAAAATCTGAGATAAGATGTAATTACTGTAATTCAATTTATTTAATAGAAGAAACAGAACTCAAAGCAATTATTGATCAATTATAATTGAAATTAATCTTTAGTTAAGAAAGAATTAGAGAGCCAATCCAAAGTAAAAAGACGGCTGGCAAGGCTTCTATTTTTGCTAATGAAACTAATAATGACTGGTCAGATATTCCACTAACAACTAAACCACCTAATATTAAACCACTTGATAAAAAGACAACACTCCATCCTAATGATTGAATAACTCTTCGACCTCTTTTGATTTGGCTAATAAAAAGTCCTATAGTGGCAATAGAAAGAATGAATTGTATATTTTGATCTGGTGCTACTAACAGTAAAACAAGAGTTAATATTCCTAATGAAATTCTTATAGTAAGCCCAGACCCATTTGGAAGGTTGATAGCATTTTCAGAAGAATTATCATTAGAATTAGGTAATGAAGAAGTGATGGATTTAAGTCTCGTTCTCAATACATTGCCAAGACCAGAGTTCATATCGACTATTACTTCTTCTTTTTGAGAAGCATTTACTGCTTCTGAACTAATTTTTCCAAGGCGTCTTGCTTTGAGACTATTCATTAGCAACAAATCGTATGAAGCCTCTATTTTTGCTTTTATGAGTGGGTCTTCTCCAGCTTGAGCAAGCTTTTCATTACGCGCATCCTGGATTTCATCAAAAGAGGCGTTAGGATCAAGTCCAAGAATTGATAGTGCTTCTTGGGTTGCTTTATTAGCTTCAGAGTCTTTTTCAGTCAAAATTCCTATTTACTTTATTTATGAGACTATATATGAATTCATAGACTGATATGGCTTTATATACTAAAGATTGATAGGATTGACTCCACTGACAACAGGCGCAACTTTACTTAAAGATAATGAGGGATTATCTTCTTCAAGTTGATTTAAATTCCATTGATTTTTAAATAAAAGAACAGGTCTTTCCCAAGAGTCTTGAACAGTTTTACAATTAAAGATTCTCCCAATTTTTTTAAGGGAAGGCCATCCACCAACAACCCATCGAGCGACTTGAAAACCTATAGGCTCTAATCGAGTTTTCACAGAGTATTCATTCTCTAATCGATGTTGGACAACCTCTAATTGTAATTGTCCAACTGCAGCTAAGATTGGATCTCTTTTACTTTGATCTATGTCATAAAGAATTTGAACTGCTCCTTCTTCTCTTAATTCATTTACACCTTTTTTAAAGTTTTTAAATGCCGAAGGATTTGGATTGCGTAACCAACAAAATATTTCTGGGCTAAAGCATGGAATACCTTCATATTCAACTCTTTTACCACTATAAAGCGTATCTCCGATAGCAAACATCCCTGGATTGTTCAATCCAATAACATCTCCTGGATAAGCATCTTCTACAACAGCTCGGTCTTGAGCAAAGATCTTTTGTGGACGAGATAAGCGTATTGTTTTTCCTGTACGGGCATGACGAACAATCATATCCTTCTGAAAGCGACCACTACAAACTCGAACAAACGCAACTCTATCTCTATGCCTAGGATCCATATTTGCTTGAAGTTTAAATACGAACCCAGTAAAAGTTTCTCGCATTGGATCAATAGGTCCTTGACTAGAAATTCGAGCTACTGGGCCTTGGGCCATCTTCAAAAAGCTATCTAAAAAAGGTCGTACTCCAAAATTAGTCATTGCAGATCCAAAAAAAACTGGTGTAAGTTCACCAGCTCTAATTAATTCGACATTCAATTCAGCTCCTGCAACCTCTAGTAGCTCAATCTCCTCTAAAGCTTTATCCAAAAGATCTTTTTCAACTAATTGATGAAGTTCAGGGTCATCTAGTTTTAATCTTCTCTCTATAGATTGCTTACCTCGTTCTGCCTTAGAGAATAAAAAAACATTCTTACTATAACGATCTATAACTCCTCGAAAAAAATCACCACTACCTATAGGCCAATTAATTGCAAATGTAGCTAAATCTAATTCTGATTCAATTTCATCTAATAAGGAAAGAGGCTCTAATCCTGGCCTATCCATTTTATTAATAAAGGTAAAAATAGGAATATTTCTAAGCCTACAAACCTCAAACAATTTCCTGGTCTGAGGTTCTAAACCTTTAGCAGCATCTTCTAACATTACTGCATTATCTGCTGCTGCAAGTGTTCTATAAGTATCTTCTGAAAAGTCCTGGTGCCCAGGTGTATCAAGTAAATTAATAGTTGTATCGTTATATTCAAATTGTAAAACGGTTGATGTTATAGAAATGCCTCTTTGTTTCTCCAACTCCATCCAATCAGAAGTAACTTTCCTTTGTTCGCCTCGAGCTTTGACAGCGCCTGCTTGTTGAATAGCTCCTCCATAAAGCAACAACTTTTCAGTAAGTGTTGTTTTGCCAGCATCAGGGTGTGAGATAATTGCAAAGTTTTTTCTTTTTTTTACAGCTTCCTCTAAATGCTTAAGAAAATTATCATCATTAAAACTTTTCTGTGCTTCCAAATCAGAGGTAGATGATGTCATATCAGTTTTTACTTTAAGAGTGGTTGAGAAGATAAATGATCTATTGATAATAGAAAGGTACCTCTTCTAAACCTGACTTCTGCCATATCCTTTGGCAATAACTTAATTATTTTGCCAGTTTCCTCTAAAGAAACTAGATCAGGAGGCCTCAGCATAGGTATAGGGTCACTTGTTTTCAAATAAGATTGAGGGATTTTTAAAGTGACTTGCTGTCCAATTTCTAGAGTCATAAATAGTACTTAATTAAAATTAAGCTATTATAATTTTATTATTTAAACTTTACTGATTAAAAAAGGAACTAGCTTATTACAAAGATACTTTTAATATTGTAATTAGATTGGCAAGAGAAATCATTGAAATCATTAATTAAATTAAGTAGTGCGCTTGCTGGTCTACTAATAATTCTTATATCTGGACTACTCCAGTCAGCGATTGTTATGCCGACAAGTCAATTAGGGTTAAAGCTCATTGACTTACCAAGTTCCTGGCAAGTGCCAGGCTTACTTTTAGTAGCAGTAGTTTGCGGACCAAAGTCAGGCCTTATTGCAACTTTTGCTTATTTAACTATAGGTTTATTTTATTTGCCTGTATTTCATGGTGGTGGGAGCATTGGATATATTGCAACTCCTGACTTTGGTTACCTTCTGGGCTTTATTCCTGCAGTTTGGGTCACAGGAAGATTAACCGAAACAAACGAAGAAAATACGTTTTTTAGTTTGTTCATATCAATTTTTATTGGTTTGTCATTGATTCATACAATAGGCTTAGTTAATATTTTTACAGGGACACTACTATCACGTTGGCCAACTTCTTTAATCGAACTCATCATTACCTATAGCCTATCAACCTTTCCAACACAACTTTTACTTTGTCCGGCAATAGTTTTTATGGCTAAAATTTTAAGAAAAATTCTATTAATAGAATGAATAAAATTTATATCAATCGAATTATATTCTTTGTTATTACAATTTCTATTGTAATAATAGATCAAGTTACTAAGAATATAGCAATAACTATAAATTATCAGGACCAAATAAGTATTATACCAAATATAATCCAGTTTAATCTAGTAAAGAATACAGGTGCTGCATTCAGTATTTTAAATGAATTTCCAATATTCTTAGCGATAATGAGTCTAATTGTAGCAATAGCTATTATAGTTTTTTTTGCTAAGAACCCTAATATTAGCACTTCAACTTGTTTAACAATATCCTTTCTTTTAGGTGGAACTATAGGGAACGGTATAGATCGTCTTAGCTTAGGATATGTTATTGATTTTATTCAACTAATACCTATCAATTTCCCCATTTTTAATATTGCCGATATATCCATTAATATTGCTTTTTTTATACTTATTACAAACAATTTATCTTCGAGTATTCATTTACAAAGACTTAAAGATGTATTCATAAAGAGTTCTAGAAACTTCTTCAATTAATTATGATAAATACCAATAATAAAATATATCTTTATTGTTTGCTATTTATCATTATATTTCTATTGGCAGGAATAATTGGTGGGATTTTAAAACTTATAAACTTGCAAACTTTATTTATTTCCTTAATCATTATATTTATTTTATCTAAAAAAAAGCGGTTAAACTTATTAAAAAAACTATCTAGTATTGATAATTTTAATTTAACAAAAAGAAGCCAATTTAATAACTTACGCAATAGCAAAAGTGAAGCAGCTAAGCAAAGTTTAAAAAGTATTGATCAACTAATTAATCTTATACAAAATCAAATTGCTGTAGAAGGATTAAAGCAAGAAAAAGAACGAGTCCAGAAAGAATTATTGCGTGGAGATTTAGTGATAGTGGTTTTCGGTACAGGGTCTAGCGGTAAGACATCTTTAATCAGGGCTCTTTTAAAAAAGATTGTTGGAGAGGTAGGACCAATCATGGGATCCACAGAACAAACAAAATCATATCGTCTAAGACTAAGAGATATAGAAAGAGGAATACAGATTATTGATACTCCAGGGATATTTGAAGGTGGAATAAAGGGTCGCTCTAGAGAGAAAAGTGCCTTTTTAAATGCTAGCCGTGCAGATTTAATTTTATTTGTTGTTGATAGTGATTTAAGAGCTGGTGAAATGGAATTAATTACAAAACTTTCAAAAATCGGAAAAAAATTATTTCTAATATTAAACAAATGTGACCTTAGAGGAGCAAGAGAAGAGGAGAAACTTATTGGATTATTAAAAGACCATTGCACTGGCTTAATGGACCCAGCTGATATTGTCCCCGTTGTTGCTTCACCTCAATCAATACCTATTGTAGGTAGTCGTCCATTGCAACCCAAACCAGAAATCAACAAATTAATTAAAAGAATGGCATTTGTCTTACATGAAGAGGGCGAAGAATTAATTGCTGACAATATATTGCTTCAATGCAGAAATTTAGGTTTGTCAGGAAGAAAGTTATTAGACAATCAAAGGCTTAGAGAATCAAAAAGGTCTATTGAGAGATACGCATGGATAAGCACTGGCGTTGTTTTTATTACACCATTACCAGGCATCGACCTATTAGGTACTGCTGTAGTGAATGGAAGGATGGTAATGGAAATATCTAAAATATATGGTGTTAATTTAAATAGAGAACGTGCTAAAGACTTAGCAATGTCAGTAGGACAAACAATTGCAGGGCTTGGTATAATAAAAGGTGGTTTATCAATAATTAGCAATTCATTAACATTAAACCTTCCTACATATTTAATAGGAAGGACAATCCAAAGTGTTACTGCAGCCTGGCTAACAAAAGTAGCCGGTGAAAGTTTTATAACATATTTCCAACAAGATCAAGATTGGGGTGACGGAGGTATTCAAGAAGTTGTGCAACGCCATTATGATTTGAACAAGCGGGAAAGTAACTTAAGGATATTTATTCATTCAGCCATGAATAGAGTAATCAGACCACTGGAAAAATCAAAAAGAAAACAGTTACCACCACACCAAGAGCTTCAAGGGGAGGAGGCATCATGGGACCACGAGAGTCAAGAATACTAATTAAAATCAAATAAATAATTCCTATAAAAATTGAGAATGCCCCTGTAATAATAGCTACAAGCTTGCTGTTTTTATTTTCTTTATTCATAATTGTCTTAGATGCATTGATTTAAAATTCCTATTAGCTCATCTATATGAGTTAATGTTGTATGAGGATTACCCATTACAGCCTTTAGATAATAACGATTTTTATAATTAGGTCGAGAAAGCATAAACTTATTCTTTAACAATTTTGATTTTGTAGTCATAGACCATTCTTTTGCATGAATATCATCTATAGAACTTGGAGTAAATGCTAATAGATGTAATGGTCCGCTAATAACTTTAAATTTTTGACGATTAATTTTCTCATAAAAATAAAGTCTACGCTTTAAGGAGCCATCAAGTAAATCATTAATGCCCTTTTGCCCAAGTTGTCTTAAACCTATCCATAGTTTTAAAACCTCAGCAGGTCTAGTACCTTGCAAACCTAATTCTCCACCTTGCGCTTCATTGTCCGATGAGGGTTCGATATAAGGAAAACCAGTAGAAAAGCAAGCATATAAATCTGCTTTGTTAGCAACTAACAAAAGAGATGAGGTCTTTGTAATACCAAGTACTTTTTGTGGATTGATAACTACTGAATCAGCCTTAGAGATATTTGAGAGAAGGTGTGAAGTAGAAGTAGATAAAGAAAAAACACCTCCAATAGCCGCATCAACATGAAGCCATATCCCTTCCTTAGCGCAAAAGTTTGAAATTTCAGCTAATGGATCGATAGCTCCTCTTACAGTAGTGCCTGCTGTAGCAACTACAGCAAAGCATTTTTTGCCTTCTGATTGAATCTTCCTAAGGTTCTCTTCTAATGAGCTAATAATTATTTTCCCTTCATTGTCAGTAGGAAGTTGACATAAAGCATGCGGAGGTAATCCCATAACCTTAATGGCTCTTGATATAGAGACATGAGCCTCAATGCTTGCCATAACTACAATCTCAGTATCATAAAGACGTTTGGCCTGAGAACGTGCAACTAAAAGCGCCATTAAATTAGCGAGACTACCCCCACTAGCTGATACACCGCCTGCAGATTTAGGGAGGCCAAGTTTTCCAGCAAACCATCTACAAAGTGAACGTTCTAGTTTTGTAAGACTTGGAGAAAGTTCTTCAGCTAATAAATTGTTATTAAGTCCAGCAGAAATCAAATCTCCAACGATCGAACCCACAAGAGGAGGAGGATCTAAATGAGCAAGAGCTCCAGGATGAGATGGTTGATAGGAGCCATTCATTATCAATTGCAAATCATCTAACAATTCATTAGGAGCAAGACCTTCATCAAAAGGATCTATTTCAGGCAATTCAGAAAAACGTGGGGAAATCTCTCTTTGATCAGTAGTCGCAAACCAATCACAAAGCCTTGTACAAGATTCCTCTAAAAAAGACTTGATTTTTTGATCAGTTAGATAAGGAGAAGCGAAAAATTCCAATGGATGTTCCTTTGCAATATCTTTTTTACTTAAAAAGATTTAAAAATAAAGGGATTAGATATGTTCAAGTCTAAAAACTTGACTTTATAAGTATGCAATTTACTAAACCGGTAAAACTTAACGATACACAAACTCTTAGATGGATGGTAATTCTTCTTGAAAGAGCAAAAAACCTGGGAAATGAAGGCGAAGTTCCAGTGGCTGCGATAATCCTTGATGAAAAAGGCCATTGCATAGGTCATGGAAGGAATACAAGAAATAAAAAAAGAGACCCTCTTGGCCATGCAGAAATAGTGGCACTTCGACAGGCAGCTCTAATTAAAAATGATTGGAGATTTAACGAATGTACAATGATAGTTACTCTTGAGCCATGTCAAATGTGCGCAGGAGCATTAATCCAAGCTCGCATGGGTAAAGTTATATATGGAGCAGAAGATCAAAAAAGAGGTGGCCTTGGAGGATCAATTGACCTATCAACTCACAAAAGTGCTCATCATAAAATGATTGTTAAAGGAGGAATAATGAATAAGCAAGTAAAAGATCTAATTGAATCTTGGTTTAAACAGCAAAGATCAAAAAACACTAGCTTTTAAATTTTGGCAACTCAGTTTCAAAGAGATTAAGTACTTTTTCTACATTTTCTGTTTTTGAATTATATCCCATTAATCCTATCCTCCAAACTTTACCAGCTAAATCACCTAAACCTCCACCAATTTCCACGCCATGTTCATTTAACAAATGAAGAGTGAAGTCCTTGCCATTAATACCTTCAGGAATTTTTACTGTTGTCAAAGTTGGGAGCCTAAGTTTTTCTTCTACATATAATTCCAGCCCTAATTTTTCTAAGCCATTCCACAACTCAAGGGCATTTCGTTTATGACGGTTCCAGGAATTCTCTATTCCTTCCTCAACAATTAATCTTAGAGCTTCTCTTATTCCAAAATTCATATTTACAGGGGCCGTATGATGATAAACACGATCACTACCCCAATATTTATTTAATAAAGAGACATCTAAATACCAGTTTGGTACCTTAGAGTTTCTATTATTTAATTTTTCTTCTGCCCGTTCATTCATCGTAAATGGGCCTAAGCCTGGAGGACAACTTAAGCCTTTTTGACTGCAGCTATAGGCAAGATCAACTTTCCAATCATCTAAATAAAGAGGAATACTTCCAAGAGAAGTGACTGTATCCAAAATTAAAAGACAGTCATACTTTCGACATAAATCACCAATCCCTTGCATTGGTTGGCATACTCCTGTTGAAGTTTCAGCATGAACAAGTGCTAAAACAGAAGGCTTGAATTTAATAATTGCTTCTTCTATTTCCTCAAGAGTAAAAGCTTCGCCCCATTTTTTTTCAATTTTATTAACATTTGCCTGATACCTTGAAGCCATATCAGCAAGACGATTTCCAAAATACCCCTTAATACCAACTAAAACAGAATCTCCTGGTTCTAAAATATTTGCAAGAGTTGCTTCCATAGCAGCACTTCCAGTCCCACTCATAGGAAGAGTCAAACGATTATTTGTTTTCCAAACTTGTCTTAATAGCCCTTGAACCTCAGCCATAAGGTTTATATAAAAAGGATCTAGATGACCTACAGGCTGAAGAGATAAAGCCTTTAAGACAGAAGGATGAGAATTAGAAGGGCCTGGTCCTAGCAAAAGCCTTTCCGGGACAGAAATAGGAAGGACTGTCTTATCAGAATTCTTTATGAAAGAGGAGTTAGCTTTTGTTGTCGCCAAGACCTGAGAATGAATATTTAATTATGAGCCTAAACACCTAACGGTATTGTCGTGAAATTTATTTTAGGTATTGCAATGGTGATAAGAAAATTTCAACCGCTTATTTTTGATGGAATCATACACACTTGAACTGCAAACATTGACAAAACTAGGGAAAGTGTCCTGAAAAGTACTAATTGATACAAAAGTAGTTTGCTGGTCAAATTAATTTTAATTTATAAATAACTAAAGAAAGTCAATGGCGAAAACAGCAAAAGATGTACTCAATCAAATAAAAGAGGAGGGCATTGAACTAATTGATCTGAAATTTACTGACATACATGGTAAATGGCAGCATTTAACAGTTACGTCAGACATGATTGAAGAAAACTCATTTCAAGAAGGACTGGCTTTTGATGGATCATCCATCAGAGGTTGGAAAGCAATCAATGAATCTGATATGTCAATGGTTCCTGATCCAAGCACATCATGGATAGACCCTTTTTATCGCCATAAAACACTTAGTTTAATTTGTTCAATACAAGAACCCAGAAGTGGTGAACCATATTCTAGATGTCCAAGATCTTTGGCTCAAAAAGCACTTTCATACCTCTCAGAAACTGGCCTAGCTGATAGTGCATTCTTTGGCCCTGAACCAGAATTCTTTATATTTGATGATGTTAGATATGACTCAAAAGAGGGGACTTCCTTTTATAGCGTTGACACTATAGAAGCTCCATGGAATACAGGAAGAAATGAAGAGGGAGGGAATTTAGCTTATAAGATCCAATATAAAGAAGGTTATTTTCCAGTTTCTCCTAATGATACTGCTCAAGATATGAGGTCAGAGATGCTTCTTCTAATGGGTCAGTTAGGTATTCCTATAGAAAAACACCATCACGAAGTTGCAGGTCCAGGTCAACATGAACTTGGTATGAAGTTTGCTTCTTTAATCAGTGCGGCAGACAATGTAATGACTTACAAATATGTAGTAAGAAATATTGCTAAAAAGTACGGTAAAACAGCGACATTTATGCCTAAACCAGTTTGGAATGACAACGGTACTGGTATGCATGTCCATCAAAGTCTATGGAAAGGAAATCAACCTTTATTTTTTGAAGAAGATACATATGCCAATCTTTCTCAAACTGCTAAATGGTATATAGGTGGAATACTTAAACATGCCCCATCATTCCTAGCTTTTACTAATCCAGCCACAAATAGCTACAAAAGACTAGTTCCTGGTTTTGAAGCACCTGTAAATTTAGTTTATTCTCAAGGCAATAGATCTGCTGCTGTAAGAATTCCTTTAACAGGTCCTAGCCCAAAAGCAAAAAGACTTGAGTTTAGGTCAGGAGATGCTTTAGCTAACCCATATTTAGCCTTTAGTGCGATGATGATGGCAGGTATTGATGGTATTCAAAATCAAATTGATCCTGGCAATGGAGTTGATGTTGATCTTTTTGAACTTCCTTCTAAGGATCTAGAAAAAATATCAACTGTCCCTTCATCTTTAAATGATGCCCTAGAAGCATTAAAAGAAGATAATGATTATCTAACTGCTGGCGGAGTATTTGACCAAGACTTTATCAATAACTTCATTGAGATGAAATATGAGGAAGTTCAACAACTAAGGCAAAGGCCTCATCCTCATGAGTTCTTTATGTACTATGACGCATAAAGTAATTACTATTACTATTTCTTTTTATAAATAGTAATTTATAATAATAATAAATATAGTATTTACGAATAAAACATTCATGCTTTATTTACTTACTTATTTATTATTATTATTATCTCAATTTGACTTGATTTTTCTTAAAGGACATACAAAACAAATCGAAGAAGATAATCAACATTTAGTTAATAAAATACTAATAAATATGGAAAGAAATATAAAAAGAAATAGAACTAAGCTCGTTTGTGAAGATGCTAAAAAACTAAATAATATAATCTCTAATAATCTATCAATATTAAGTGAGAAAGAGCCTAATTATAATTGGACTGAAATCAAAGAACTTATGGTCATAATCCCTTCACAACTATGTCCATAGCAATCTAAAACAAGGCCTTATATAATTCTCTTGACAACAGAACCACCTTAAAGCTCTCGGAATGGGAAAAAATCTGTTGAAATATACTTATCTTTAAAAGGTTTATGGCATCGCCTAACCTCACAAAAATTGCTTATCAAACCCTTCAACAAGGGAAAGGTCTTGTTGGCTTGGCTCATAAAGGAATCAGCACAAAACTAATGGAACTAATAGTTCCTGACGCCCTCCCTGAAACATCACCTATAAACTCAGATTTACTAGTAGAACTAAGGAAATCAATAAAAGAACTAGAAGAAATTGACTGGTTAGATGCTGAGAAAGGCTTATATCCAAAAAACTTACTTTTTGATGCTCCATGGATTGAATGGTTCTTAAAATACCCATTAGTTTGGCTGGATATGCCTTCTACCTGGAAAAGAAGAAAAGAAAAACATTACCAGGATCTACCAAAAAAAATAAACCGAGATAAATATCCTGATTATTATCTCCAAAATTTTCATCATCAAACGGATGGTTACTTAAGTGACCATTCCGCAGAAATATATGACATTCAAGTGGAAATTCTATTTAATGGAACTGCTGATGCAATGAGAAGAAGAGTAATTTCTCCATTAAAAAAAGGCTTGCAGAAAAACTATAAGCATATCAAAACTTCTGCTATAAAATTACTCGATGTAGCTACAGGTACTGGAAGGACACTTCAACAAGTCAGATCTTCTTTACCTAGTTCTGAACTTATAGGTATTGATTTGTCTGGAGCTTACCTGAAACAAGCTAGTAAATATTTAAATAATAAAGACGGTGAGATGGTTCAATTAATAAAAGGTAATGCAGAAAAGCTTCCTTTCTTAGATGAATCATTCCATGCCATTACTTGTGTCTTCCTCTTTCACGAATTACCTAGAGATGCAAGACAAAATGCAATCAATGAATTTTATAGAGTTCTAAAACCAAATGGTGTACTAATAATTGCTGACTCTATTCAATTAGATGACTCTCCTCATTTTACACAAGTAATGGAAAACTTCTATAGAGTATTTCATGAGCCATATTATAGAGACTATATTAAAGATGATATAAGAAAGAGGTTGGATAAAACTGGATTTAATTGTATTGAAGCAGAATCTTTTTTCATGACAAGAGTTTGGTCTGCTAATAAATAAATACTATTACTAAGATTTTATTCTCTATTATATAAATAATAATTAATATATAAAATTATCCCTTATTTATTAAATATCAAAATATTTTTATATAAATCTATCTACGCAATTCGTCTAATACGTTTCTATCTTCTAAAGTAGAAGTATCACCTTTTATTTCTTCACCTGAAGCAAGTGATCTAAGGATTCTCCTCATTATTTTTCCACTACGTGTCTTAGGTAATGAATTTGTAAATCTAATTTCCTCTGGCTTTGCTATAGCTCCAATCTCTTTCCCTACGTGATTTTTTAATTGAATAATTAATTCACTTGTGCCTTCCTTACCACTTTCTAAAGTAACAAAGGCCACAACTGATTCTCCCTTTAATTCATCTGGTCTTCCAACGACAGCCGCCTCGGATACTAATTTATGACTTACAAGTGCAGATTCTATTTCCATTGTTCCTAATCGATGTCCTGAAACATTTATCACATCATCAACACGACCCATTACCCAGAAATAACCATCATCATCTCGCCTAGCTCCATCTCCAGCAAAATAAATCAAATTGCCATTAATAGGCTTTAAATATTCCCAATAATTTTCTCTGAATCTATTTGGATTACCATGAACAGTTCTCATCATTCCAGGCCAAGGTTTTTTAATTACTAAATAGCCCCCTTGATTAGGCTCTACAGAATTACCATCTGCATCTACAACATCTGCTTCAATACCAGGCAATGGCAGTGTTGCTGAACCAGGCTTAGTTGATGTAACACCAGGTAAGGGACTAATCATTACTCCACCAGTTTCTGTCTGCCACCATGTATCTATTATGGGGCACTTATCCCCTCCTATTACCTGGCGATACCACATCCATGCCTCTGGATTAATTGGCTCTCCTACTGTTCCTAATAATCTTAAGCTGCTCAAATCATATTTATCTGGGATATTTCTTCCTGTTTTCATAAAAGCTCTTATGGCTGTAGGTGCCGTGTAAAAGATATTGACTTGATGCCGTTGAATAACATCCCAAAAAGCTCCTGGATTTGATGGACGAGGAACGCCCTCATACATAAGAGAAGTTGAACAATTTGAGAGTGGACCATAAACAATATAACTATGCCCTGTTATCCAACCAACATCTGCTGTGCACCAATAAACATCATCATCTCGAACATCAAAAATCCATTTAAAAGTCAAATGAGCCCATAAGTTATATCCAGCTGTTGTATGAACAACTCCCTTAGGCTTTCCTGTAGATCCAGATGTATATAAAACAAAAAGTCTATCTTCACTATCCATTTGTTCTGCTGGGCACTCAGTAGATTGGGCTGGAACTAATTCATGCCACCAGAAGTCTCGATCTGAGTTAAAAGAAATGTTTTCCCTAGTTCTTTGAACAACTAAAACCGAATCAACAGAAGGACAACTACCATCCAACAAAGCCTCATCAACTGCCTTTTTTAAAGGGATGATTTTATCTTTTCTAAATCCACCATCAGCTGTAATAACAGCTTTTGCATTCCCATCATTTAACCTATCTCTCAATGCTTCTGAAGAGAACCCACCAAAAACAACAGAATGTGGGGCTCCAATTCTTGCGCAAGCCAGCATTGCAATAGCAGCTTCTGGGATCATTGGCATATAAAGAGCAACTAAATCACCCTTTTGTATGCCTATTTGCTTTAAAGCATTAGCTGTTCTACATACTTCGTCGAAAAGTTCTTTATAAGTAATTTTCCTGACTTCTCCAGGCTCACCTTCCCAAATAATTGCAATTTTTCCTCCTTTACCTTGTTCAATATGACGGTCTAAGCAATTGTAAGAAACATTAGTCTTCCCTCCTTCGAACCATTTAGCAAAAGGGGCATTTGACCAGTCCAAAACACTATTAAAAGGTTTAAACCAATGCAACTCATTTAAAGCATTATCTTTCCAGAATATTTCAGGGTCAGAATTAGCCTTATCAACCATTTTCTGATATTCATCAAATCCGCTAATACTTGAATTTTTGAAATTTGATTCAGAAGGGTGAAAAATTCTTTCTTCCTGTAGTACTGTTTCAATTGTTTCTGAAGATTCGGAATTCATAAAACAATAATTTCCATTAATTGCTTTTATTCAAGCTATTTATTAGGAAATAGAGAAGTTAGTGAAACGGTTATTAAAAAGAAAAACATGATTCCAGCATGAAACAACCAAAAGCATTTCTTTTTGACCTTGATGGAGTCCTTCTTGATACAGAACCATTAAATAAACTTGCTTGGACTGAAACTTCTAGATCATTTGGAGCTGAACCTTCCAATATTCAATTAAAATCCTTATTAGGTCGAAGGAAAATCGAATGTGCTAATGATTTAATAAAATGGTCAGATAAAAAAATAACCGTTGATGAAGTACTTATTGTATATAATTCAATTCATAAAAAAATACTTAAAGATGTAAAGGCAATTCCTTGGGCCGAAGAACTTGTAAATTTTTGTGTTGGAAGTAAAATACCTATAGCTCTTGTAACAAGTAGCACAAGATCTTCTGCAACTTTTAAAAGTATTAATCACAAGTGGTTAGAACTTATTAAAATTAGAATCTATGGGGATGATCCTTCTTTAAAAAAAGGTAAACCTAATCCTGATCCCTATCTTTTAGCAGCAAATAAACTTGGAATAAATGCTAAATCTTGTTGGGCTTTAGAAGATTCTTTAGCAGGTGCACAATCAGCTTTAGATGCTAAATGTAAAGTATGGATTCTTAAAAATATAGAAATATTAGATTTTCTCGAAAATAAATCTGATTCAAACCCAATTTATGTTAATAATCTACTTGAAATAATAAAAGAATTAGAGAATTAGAAAAAACAATTTGTCTAAATCTAATACAATCTAGACAAAACATATTCAGGTAAATCAAGCAATGCTTTTTTATAATCTGATTCTGGAACCCACTCGATAGATTTATAGGCATTACTTGCATAAGTTTCAGCTAAAGATCTAGAGAGAGTAATTGCATTTGACTCTCTTACAAGATGCAATGCCTTCTCAAGATCTCCTTCTAAAGAGAATCTTCTTTGAATAAATTCAGAAAGAGTTGGATTTTCTTGGAGTGCATAAAGGGCAGGTGCGGTAAGGTAACCACTGCCTAAATCACTTGCAGAAGGTTTACCTAATTGCTTCTCACTAGCTGTGAAATCAAGTATGTCATCAACAACTTGAAAAGCAAGTCCAAGTTGCTTTCCAAAATCATATAAAGATTTTAATTTTTCCTCAGAGACTCCACTTAATACCCCTACAGCTTGGGCACTGTTTGCAATCAATGAAGCGGTTTTACAATAACTTTTTTCTAAATAGTCATCAAAAGTTTGCTTAGGATCATAACGATATAAACCTTGTTTTACTTCACCATCAGCTAAATCCATGATAACTCTACTTAAAAGTTTAACTACATCTAAATTATTTAAATTAGCAAGATGCCAACTGGCTTGAGCAAAAAGGAAATCTCCTGCTAATACTGCTACTCGGTAATTAAATCGACTATGAACTGTTTCAACTCCTCTTCGAGTAGAAGCTTCATCTACAACATCATCATGAACCAGAGAAGCTGTATGAATCATTTCAGTAATCTCAGCTAATCTTCTATGCCTAGGAGACAGTTCACCATCATTAGTTAAAGCCCTAGAAAGTAAGAGAACTATTCCAGGTCTTATACGTTTACCCCCTGCACTAAATAAATGTTCTGCTGCTGCTTGAAGAATTGGATGACCAGCACCAATTAACTCGCGAAGATCTATAAGGAGCGACTCAAGATCTAGCTCTACGGGCTGAAGCAAGTTGGTTACTGCGGCCATAAATTCTCTGGTTATTGGCCAAAAAGATCTTTCTTATAAAGATATTAGAAGACACACGACTTAGATTGAAGAGAAATAACTTGAATTTCAGGTGTAATTCCCATCCAATATTTCACTTTTGATGCGAATCCAGAGGGGTCTGAAGTGACATAAAACCTTGTGCTAGCAATGCTTTGATGCTTATGATTAGGATCATTAGCAGATCTTAATAAATCATCCAATTTCCTAGATAAGTAAAGTGATGGGTCTATTAAACGAATATTTTCAGGAAGTAATTCTTCAAAAATTGAATTAAGAAGTGGATAATGACTACAACCAAGAACAATTGATTGAACATTAGCTTCTAAAAGAGGTCTAAGATGTTTCCTTACAGTCTCTTCAAGAGATTTTTTGTTTGAAAGGCATCCCTCTATCATCGGAACAAATTCTGGACAGCCTTGTTCAATTACAAAAGCATTTGGATTAAAAGACAAAATATTTTTTGTATATGCCTTTGAGGCAGCAGTTAAAGGAGTAGACAATACTCCAATTCTTGATTCAAAGATAAATTCAGAAGAAGACTCAATAAGCTCAAAAACTGGAAGGTTTGAAAAGTTTTTAATTATATCAATAGCTAGAGAATTAGTAGTATTACATGCAACTACAACAGCGTGAATATTTTGCTGAGTTAACCATTCAATAACCTCTCTTGCAATCATTCTTATATCACTAGTTTTCTTTGAACCATAAGGAACTCTTCCTGTATCAGCCAAATACAATGTACTAACATCTGAATGACGATCTTGAATACTCTTAAGAACAGTGAAGCCTCCAACTCCACTATCAAATAATCCTATTCGAAAGTTCAATAGCCCCCCTTCAGATAGTTAAGTATTCCCTTTGAAATTGCATAAGCAAGTTTTCTTCTATGATTTTTTTGAGAAAGCCTTCTTGCATCAATTCTCCCAGTTAAAAAACCAACCTCAACAAGAGCAGCAGGCATATTTGTTTGCTTAATTACAAAAAAACGACTTTGTCTAACACCCCTATCTGGACTACCTGAAGAAACATTAAGAACTTCTCTTTGAATTTTCTTGGCTAGCTGCTTTCCCCTATAACCAGCAAAAAAATAAGTTTCTATGCCATTAACATCTCTCCGATAACCTCGTGTTGCATTTGCATGAATACTAATAAAGGCATTTGCCCTAATCCTATTAGCTATTAACACTCTTTCCGTCAATTCAAGGTCAATATTCTTATTTCTAGTGAGCACAACCTCTACTCCTTTTTCTTTTAAAAGCCTAGAAACATCTTTTGAAATTTCTAAAACAATATCATTTTCTCTAATACCATTTATTCCAATAGCTCCAGGGTCACTACCTCCATGACCAGGATCAATAACAACTCTATAAACATTTCTTTGAACACTTGGCAAAGATGAGGAACTTAAAGAATAATTAAACGAAGTATTTCTTGAACTTAAATTAGATCTATCTATAGAAGATTTAACTAGAACCCCTTCTCCTATATCGGATAGACCATTAACATTTAAGTCATGAAAATTTAATTCCCATAGATTAGGTGAAGTTCCTAAAAGTACTAATTTAGATGGATTAAGAGCTACATAAGGTTCAAATTCAACTACTAATCTAGTGTTACCTTTATAAGGCTTTCCAAGTCTTATCTCCTTAATAGGTCCATTACCCTTAATTTTCCTAGGTTGAATTAATTCTCCTGGAAAATCTATCCATACCCTATCTCCTGTATTGGCGTAACCAGATTGAAAAAAGGCATCTAAAGGAACTCCTTCTTTTGTACGTAATTTAAGAACACCATTTGTAGTAATTCTCCAAGCTGCTAATACACTGGCCGCAAACGAAGGAATAGGAAAAGAAAAAGAAAATAATGAGCTACAAAAAACAACAATCAATAATGATTTTGCCTTAATAAAGCTCATAAGTTTTAAAAAAGATCCTTTTTTCTATGCTTTAAACAAGGCATCTGACTCCTAATACTTTTAACTCTGGCTGTATCTACGGGAGCAATAGAAGCTCCAGGTTCAACTCCAGCATCAGCAAGAACAGTTCCCCAAGGATCAATAATCATTGCATGTCCATGACTTTGGCGACGACGATAATGCTCACCTGTTTGTGCAGGAGCTACTACATAAGCAGTATTTTCTATTGCTCTTGATTGAAGAAGTACTTGCCAATGATCTTTTCCTGTAAATGCAGTGAATGCTGCTGGAATCATTAATAACTCAGCTCCTTCATCAACTAAGTATCGAAACAATTCAGGAAATCTGACGTCATAGCAAATTGACAAACCTACTTTGCATAAACCTGGGATATCAATAACAGAAGGCAATTCTTTACCTGAAACAATAGTTTCTGATTCTTGATATTTATTCCCATCAGGCAAATCAACATCAAAAAGATGAATCTTGTCATAACGTCCAAGAAGCTGTCCATCACAACCAACAAGTTCTGCACGATTCAATGTGCGTTGACCATCTCCTGCAGGGACAGGGAATCCTCCTCCTAATAAAACCACTTGATATCTGCGAGCCATGGTTATAAGAAACTGACTGCACTTTTCAGCAAGTGTTGAAGAAATTTCTAATCTGTGTTGATCTTCTCCTATAAATGCAAAATTCTCAGGGAGGCCAACCAGATCAGCACCTCTTCGTGAGGCTAATTCTATTTGCTCTTCAGCAGCAGAAAAATTCCCCTCTATATTTGAGGTGCTTGTCAATTGAACTGCAGCCGCTAAAAAATCAGACAAAACCTTAAGCCAAATTTAAAAGTTGAGTATTCAAATGCAACATAGGACTCCTGGCTCTCTCTGTGTTGGCACAACATTTACTTTATCTATTTCTGAACAACAAAGGAAATCATCATCATGATTTCCAAGTCTCTGAAGTCTTTGACCATGGGTTGATTGTCTTAAACATCCTTCTAAATCATTTTCCCAATAGGACCATAAGGCTAATGCTGAACTTAATTCATCATTAATTACTTGAACTGTGCACATCCCTGATTCCAAGATATAAGAAGCCAATGCTCCAGCGGCAAGAGAATCTTCTAAAGAATAAGCACCTTCCCAACCACTACCCAGCAATAGGACATTATCTGGTCTATCTAAAAGCAATTTTTCTGCTACAAACTTTCGATTAATCAATGCCATTGTATAAAGAGCCTTTGAATCTCTTACTTTTTCTAAAGAACGTGTTCCATTTGTTGTACTCATAAATAGTCTTTTTTCTTTTACAATTTCAGGCTTTACTGCTACAGGAGAGTTACCCAAATCAAATCCTTCTATTTTCACTCCTCCTCTTTCTCCTAAAAGAATCCTTTTAGAATCTGGGCAGAATGATGATTTTCTTCTCAATTCTGATATATCTGCAAAAGTTTCCACAGATTCAGCGCCATTATTTAATGCACATGCAATTGTAGTTGTGGCTCTAAGAACATCAATAACAACAGCAACTTCAGTGTTTTTTTCAAAAGGAACATCTGCAGCAACATGAAAATAAGAAAGTTCCATGGTTTAATCTGTGACAACCTGAGTAAGCGTAACTAAATCATTTAACTAGTTGCGAGTAACATAATGATTTTCTTTCAAAGAGGTCCTTCAACAAACGACATGAGAGATTTCCTAAATCTCTTAGAGAAAAAAGGGCAATTAAAAAAAATATCAAAGCCTGTAAGCCCTGACCTTGAGCTCGCCGCAATAAGCGATCGTGTACTAGGAATGGGTGGCCCTGCTCTATTATTTGAAAACGTTATTGGATCAAAAATTCCTATTGCAATAAATCTTCTAGGAACAACCGATAGAATTGCTTGGAGTATGGGCCTTCAATCCATAGATGAACTTGAAAAACTTGGGGAAAAGTTATCATCTTTACAACAGCCTGAACCACCTAAAACTTTAAAAAAAACATTTGAATTTGGAGGTATTCTCTGGGATTTATTGAAAGCAAGGCCTGATCTAGATCTTATTCCTCCTTGCCAACAAAAAGTATTACTAAATGATGAGGTAAACCTCGATTCTCTACCATTAATTAGACCATGGCCAGGTGATGCTAGTGGAGTAATTACATTTGGACTAGTTATCACAAAGGATCCTGAAACAAAAACCCCTAATGTTGGGGTTTATAGGCTACAACGTCAATCTACACGAAGCATGACAGTCCATTGGTTGAGTGTGAGAGGTGGAGCACGTCATCTTAGGAAGGCTGCAGAAAGGGGAGAAAAACTTGAGATAGCTGTTGCCATAGGAGTTCACCCTCTTATTTTAATGGCCGCAGCTACACCTATTCCTGTTGCGCTCAGTGAATGGCTTTTCGCAGGACTATATGCTGGCGAAGGAGTTAGATTATGTAATTGCAAAACAATAGATCTACAAGTCCCAAGTCATAGCGAAATTGTTCTTGAAGGCACAATAACTCCTGGAGAGGAGAAGGAAGACGGCCCATTTGGAGATCATATGGGTTTTTATGGAAATAGCGAAAATTCCCCCTTAATCAATTTTCATTGCATAACTCATAGAGAAAATCCTATATTCTTAACAACCTTTAGTGGTAGGCCACCTAAAGAAGAAGCAATGATGGCTATTGCATTAAATAGAATATATACGCCTATTCTACGTAGACAAATAACTGAGATCGTCGACTTCTTCCTTCCTATGGATGCATTAAGCTATAAGATAGCCATCATATCCATAGACAAATCATTCCCTGGCCAAGCAAAAAGAGCAGCAATGGCCTTCTGGAGTGCATTGCCTCAATTTACATATACTAAATTTGTAGTTGTAGTAGACTCAATTATTAAAGTCAGAGATCCTCGACAAGTCATTTGGGCAATATCAAGTTTAGTAGACCCACAAAGAGATCTTTTAATAATGGAAAACACACCGTTCGACAGTCTCGATTTTGCTAGTGAGAAAATAGGATTAGGTGGAAGACTTGCAATAGATGCTACAACAAAGATAGGTCCAGAAAAAAATCATGACTGGGGTGAACCACTTTCACACTCAGAAGAACTTAAACAAAAAGTTGATTCTAGATGGGATGAGTTGGGTCTTTCAGATATCGACTCAAAAGAACCAGACCCATCTTTATTTGGATATGTAATAAATGAAATTAATAGATTAAATCAAATAACAAATTCCTAAAAGCAATGATTGCTAGAGCAACTTTTATCGGTTTAGAGAATAAAATTTAAATTAACTGTAAAATATAGCCCTTGAAGATAACAGACTGCGAAGCTTCATTACGTGAAATCAAAAGTGGTGGAAGTTTAGTGGGAACTGTTACTGTCCCAGGAGACAAGTCGATATCACACCGATCTCTTCTTTTTGGCGCAATCGCTGAGGGGGAAACTACTATAAAAGGTTTATTGCCTGCAGATGATCCTAAGAACACTGCGAATTGCTTAAAGGATATGGGTGTAAAGATCAGTCCAATTAATTCTACTGAGATTGTAAAAGTAGAGGGTGTTGGATTAGATGGATTTCAAGAGCCTGAAAAAGTTCTTGATTGTGGTAATTCAGGAACAACAATGAGATTACTACTTGGCTTACTTGTTGGAAGAAAAAACAGACATTTTATTTTAACTGGTGATAAATCATTAAGTAAAAGACCAATGAGAAGAGCAGGGCAGCCCTTAAAATTAATGGGTGCAAAGATTGATGGTAGATCAAATGGAGAATTTGCTCCATTATCCGTAAAAGGTGAACAACTTCATGGAGCAATAATTGGAACACCTGTAGCCAGTGCACAAATTAAGTCAGCGATACTACTCGCGGCTTTAACAGCTGAAGGTTCAACAACAGTAATTGAACCTGCAAATTCTAGGGATCATACGGAAAGAATGCTCAAGGCTTTTGGCGCAAATATAGAAATCAGTGGAGAAATGGGCAGGCATATAACTATAAAGCCTGGCTCCAATTTAAAAGGAACACATATTGAAGTGCCAGGTGATATTAGTTCTGCCGCATTTTGGTTAGTAGCAGGGTCAATAGTTCCTGGCTCCGACATAACCATAAAGAATGTAGGTCTTAATCCAACAAGGACTGGGATCCTTGAAATACTCCATCAAATGGGAGCAAATATTAGTTATTTAAATACAAAAGAAATAGCAGGTGAACCAGTTGGAGATATAAAAGTTGTTCATTCTCCCCAGCTTAAGCCATTTAAATTAGACGGCGAAATAATCCCTAAATTGGTAGATGAAGTACCGATACTTACGGTAGCTGCATGTTTCTGCAATGGAGTTAGTGAAATCACTGGGGCAAGTGAATTACGTATTAAAGAAACAGATAGGTTAGAAGTTATGACAAGACAGCTAAGAAATATGGGAGCAAAGATTGAAGAGCATGAAGATGGGTTAACAGTATATGGTGGGAATAAACTATTAGGAACTGAAGTTGATAGTGAAACTGATCACAGAGTAGCTATGAGTTTGGCAATTGCAGCACTTTTAGCTGATGGGAATTCCACATTATCTCGTAGTAATGCGGCCTCAGTTTCTTATCCTGAATTCTGGAATGAGCTTTCAAAACTTCAGTCATAATAAAAACTTGAAGAATACTGATCATAGATTCACAGAATTCATACCATTCACTACAAAGGATGGGACTTTAACCCTTAAAAGCAAACAATTCAAAGAATCATTTCATAGCTCTACAGGTGCACTTAAAGAGGCTAAAGAAAAATTTATACAGCCCTCTGAACTAGATAGATTTGAACATAAAAAACACCTGACAGTATTAGATGTATGTGTAGGCATGGGATATAACACAGCTTGCCTGCTTGATGAACTGCAAAAAAAAAAAACATATATCTTGACTGGTGGGGATTAGAGATAGACCGAAGGCCTCTAGAAATTGCAATTGAAGCTGAAGAATTTAAATCAATATTCACTAAAGAAGTTAAAGACGCACTTCATTCATTAACAATTATGAGCGAATGGAATATCAAAACAAGTAAAGGTAAGTTATTTTGGGGTGATGCGCGACAAAAAGTTGGCAATATCCCAGAACAGACTACTTTTGACCTAATTTTTCTAGACCCCTTCTCTCCCAAACAATGTCCTGAACTATGGAGCGAAGACTTCTTACATAAGCTAATAGGAAAATTAACACATAATGGAAGAATACTTACTTATTCAAGAGCCGCAGCAATCAGAGGTAGTTTAAGAAGAGGTGGTCTAGAGATAAAATCACTTTCTCCTAATAGCTCTACATCAAAAGAATGGAGCCTAGGCACAATAGGTATTAAAGGTTTTACAAAAAATAAGCATTCATTATGGAATTGTCTTAGCAAAATGGAAGAAGAGCATTTATTAACCCGAGCAGGAGTACCATATAGAGATCCAACAGGACAATCAATATCAACTGAAATATTAAAAAGAAGAGAAAATGAACAAAACCAATGTAATTTAAAATCTACAAATTCATGGAGAAAACGATGGATAAAGACAAATATCAGCCCAAAACGTTAGATTTCTAAAATAAGAATTTTTTTTATGCTTGCTATCGCAATATTAGCTGCTGGGAAGGGGACTCGAATGAAGAGCTCCAATCCTAAAGTCCTGCAAGAACTTGCAGGGATCTCACTAATTGAAAGAGTCTTAAATACATGTAAAGAACTTAATCCAGAAAAATTATTGATTATTATTGGGCACGAAGCATATAAAATTAAAGATAAAGTCGGACACTTTGCAAATATTGAATTTGTATATCAACAACCTCAAAATGGAACCGGGCATGCTGTTCAACAATTAATTCCTTCATTACAAGGTTTTGATGGAGACTTACTTGTACTTAACGGAGATGTTCCATTATTAAAAACAAACACCATTAGAAAGCTAATCCTAAGACATAAGCAGACTAACTCTAGTGTATCAATATTAACTGCCAAGCTTCCTAACCCAAAAGGTTATGGAAGGGTATTTACTAATTCAAAGGGTGAAGTAAATAAAATAGTCGAAGATAGTGACTGCACAGAAATAGAGCTAGAAAACAATCTGACAAATGCAGGTATATATTGTTTTAAATGGAATCAACTCAAGAATGTATTATCAAAGCTATCTGATAATAATAAGCAAAATGAAATCTATCTAACAGATACAATTAAAGAATTACCTAAATCAAGTCATATTGAAGTAGAAGATCTAGGAGAAGTTTATGGAATTAATGACAAATATCAGCTATCACAATGCGAAGAATTACTTCAAACACAATTAAAAACTTATTGGATGAAGCAAGGTGTTTATTTTATAAACCCAGCAAGCTCAACAATTAGTGAACACTGCAAGTTTGGAAATAATGTGATAATAGAACCACAAACTCATATAAGAGGCTATACAACAATTGGAAACAATTGTAGGTTAGGTCCTAATAGTTTTATTGAGAATACAAGTATTGGTAATAATGTATCTATTTTTTATTCTGTAGTAAAAGATTCAATTTTAGAACATAATGTAAACATTGGACCATACTCACATATTCGTCCAAAAACTACAATTAAAAGTCATTGTAAGATTGGAAATTTTGTTGAGATAAAAAAAAGTGACCTAGGAGAAAATACAAAAATCAATCACTTAAGTTATATAGGTGATACTGTAACAGGCAAAAAAGTAAATATTGGAGCAGGTACTATAGTCGCTAACTTTGATGGTAAAGATAAACACAAAACAGTAATTGGCAACCTAACTAAAACTGGTGCAAATTCTGTTCTTATTGCTCCAATTTCAGTCGGAAATAATGTAACTATCGCAGGTGGTTCCATACTTACTGACAACGTCCCAGATAATTCATTAGCAATAGCGAGATCAAATCAAATAATTAAAAAAGATTGGAAGTCTAAACCTAAAAACAATCAAAAATAATTCTTAAGCAAAGGAATCAACCGCTCCAACTTAACATTTCTACTAGCTTTCAACAAAAGGCAGTCGCCATCATTCAACCATTTTTTTAAAACAAGAAATGCATCTTCAGGATTAGAAACAACTGTTAAAAACTCTATTGTTCTACCTGAAATAGCCATTGCATCAGCTTCTAAACCTGAAGAACAAATGATCAACCCATCTATTCCAAGAGACGCAGCATATTCAACAATTTGTTGATGATATCTAACACTATTTTTCCCTAATTCAAGCATTGTTCCCAATACAGCAAAATGACGTCCCGGCTTTAATGCTAATAAATCAAGAGAAGCCTTAACAGATTCGGGAGAAGCATTATAGGTCTCATCAAGAACAGTTATAGAAGCAAGAGATAGTATATTATTTCGCCCAGAAGGAGTAGGGATATTTAATCTATGTAAACATTCAAGTGATATTCCAAGTTGGTCAGCTACAGCAATTGCATACATAAAGTTCTTGGCGTTATGAACACCTTCAAATGGCAATTGAAATTTATATCCTCTACATTCTAATAGCCATTTCTTAACAATTAAGATTCCAGTGTAATCAATCTTGCCACTAGTATAGTTATCTCTTATTGATGAAATTGTAGAGTCATTTGAATAATTCACGTCAAGAGATACGCGAATTATTCGTCCTTGCCAATTAAGTAAAAGAGCTTGTTCAAGAATTTTATCACCAGCAGGAATAATAACGACACCATCAGGTTTAAGACAAGCTGTTATTTCGCATTTTGCTAAGGCAATATTTTCACGACTACCTAGATGGGCCAAATGTGCTGTGCCTATATTAGTAATAACTGCAATATCTGGTTTAGAACAGCACGATAATTTCTTTATCTGTCCTAAACCACGCATTCCCATCTCTAAAACAATTGCAGCACTATTTGAATTTGCATTTAGCAAAGTTTGGGGGACTCCAATATCATTGTTATTATTGCCATAAGTAAAAGTAATCTCTCCCAAAGACATTAATGCAAAGCTAATTAATTCTTTAGTAGTAGTTTTTCCAACAGAGCCTGTAATTGCAACTACTGGAATCTCTAAATCTTCGCGATGGAGACACGCTAATTTTTGATACGCTTCAAGTGTGTCTTTAACTCTCCAATGAAGAAATTTTTGCGGAACAGATATAGAACAATCAAAAGAGATAAATGCAGCTTGAGATCCAAGCTCATAAGCATTTACTAAAAATTCATGTCCATCGTAATGCTCACCACATAATGCAATATAAAAATCTCCTTTTTGTAGTTTTCTAGTGTCAGTGCATACTTGACCAACAGGGGTATCAAAATCTACTCCCTCATCATTAAAAGGCTTTCCAAAACAATGAATTAAATCTGTTAAGCGCAGTACCATTAATTACTTATATATTTAAGTTAATGCAATAGTAATAAACAATAGCTAATCATCTATCTGTTCCTTGTTTAATTGATTTCAAAGAAGGGTCTGCATGCTGACCAACAGAAAATTTTTCCACTTCTTGAATATTTGGAGAAGGTTCTTTATAACCACTAACCTCTTTATACATAATTTCATATTCCTTAGCTGATCTATCCCAACTGTAAACTTGAGTCATGGCTCGTTTTTGAAGTTTTCTCCAACTTCTACGATGTCTAAATGCCTCCCAAGATCTAACTAAAGCTGTATAAAAATCAATTGGTTCAAATCGGTCAAAACAAAATCCTGTTCCTAAATTTTTTATTGGGTCATGAGGACTAACTGTATCAACAAGTCCTCCAACATTCCGAACTATTGGGATAGAACCATATCGCATAGCAAGTAGCTGACTAATTCCACAAGGCTCAAATCTACTAGGCATTACAAACGCATCACTTCCTGCATAAATCAATCGTGAGAGAGAATCATCATAAGTAAGAAAAACTGCAAACCGACCTGGGAATTCTATTGCTAGTTGCCATAATGCAGATTCAAAAACCTGATCTCCAGTTCCCAAAACAACTATCTGCGAATCTGTATATGCAAGCAATCTTCTAGAAACCTGAAGAAGTAAATCAACACCTTTCTGGTCAACTAATCTACCGACCATACCCAATAAATATTTATCCGAATTAACTTCCAATCCCATTTGAGATTGAAGAGCAGATTTATTTTTTGCTCGGCCTGAGATATCCTCTGAATCAAAATTTGCAGCTAATGCTTGATCAGTAGCAGGGTCCCATTCCTCTAGATCAATGCCATTAAGAATTCCTCTTAGCTTTCCGGAAATGTAATTCAATAAGCCTTCTAAGCGCTCCCCATATTCTGAGGTTCGTATTTCTTTTGCATACGTAGGAGAAACAGCATTAACTCTATCCGCATAAAGCATTGCAGCTGCCATTGTATGGTCTCCACTCATATACCAAGGGCACCAAGTCATTCGATCTAATTTCCATCGCCAGGGTCCTTGATACTTAAGATTATGAATAGTAAAAACAGTACTAATTTCAGGATCTTGGTGCATCCATACAGGGATCATTCCTGTATGCCAATCATGACAATGTAAAACTTGAGGCTTCCAAAAATTCCATGCAAATTCTGAGGTCGCACTTGCAAAAAATGTGAACCTCCAATCTTCATCATCCCCACCATAAATTCTTTCAGGATCAAAAACAGGATGCCCGACTAAATATATAGGCAATTTGCTTGACGGGTGTTTTGTCTCATAAACGGCAAACTCTGCTCCCATTGTCTGAGCTCTAAAAACAGGTTCTTTAGAAATATCTAGTAAACTCCAAAGCCTACTATAACCTGGAATTATTAGTCGCACATCATGTCCTAAATTGGCTAAAGCAGGGGGCAAAGAACCAACAACATCTCCCATTCCACCGACTTTGATCATCGGTGCGCATTCAGCAGCAGCGAAAAGAACGCGCATCTTTAAAATTAAAAGCTAGATATAAAAGTCTATAGCTTTTCAGATACTAATTGTGATGTTTATGGTAACCAATCAAATTCTGAAAAGTTAGGTTTTCTTTTTTCTAAAAATGCATTCTTCCCTTCTTGTGCCTCGGTGGTCCTATAAAAAAGATGTGTAGCTTGTCCAGCCAACTCTTGTATACCTGCTAATCCATCTGTCTCGGCATTAAAAGAAGCTTTCATACATCTAATTGCTGTAGGACTGTTTTGAAGTATTTCTTTAGCCCACTTAACACCTTCTGTTTCTAATTCTTCTACTGACGTTACTGAATTTATTAGTCCTAATTTTAATGCTTCTTTTGCTCCATATTGCCTACATAGGAACCATATCTCGCGAGCCTTTCGTTGTCCCACAACCCTGGCTAAAAAACCAGCCCCAAACCCACCATCGAAACTACCAACTTTAGGGCCTGTTTGACCAAAAATTGCATTTTCTGCAGCTATACTCAAATCACACAACAGATGTAATACTTGTCCTCCCCCTATTGCATAGCCAGCAACTAGAGCTATAACCACTTTTGGAATAGTTCTTATGATCCTTTGCAAATCAAGAACGTTTAAACGCGCCAATCCATCGTCATCCAAATATCCACCATCTCCTCTGACACTCTGATCTCCTCCTGCACAAAAAGAAAACGCACCATCCTTCGCTGGAGATACACCTGTAAATAAAACAACTCCGATTTTTGGATCATCCCTGACTCTTGTAAAAGCATGGCAAAGTTCAGAGACCGTAAGCGGTCTGAACGAATTTCTTTTCTCAGGTCGATTAATAGCTATACGGGCAATCCCTTCATCTGATCTATCTAGATAGATATCCTTATAATTCCCCCATCTCTTCCAGGAGATAGAAATTTCTCCTGGTAAAACCCTTCTTGGCGAAAAGGAAGATTCCAATTTGTTAATGAATGATTTTCTTATTATTTTAATTAAGTTTTAATCAATTAATTAATTTACAAAATTCTTCAAACCTTCAGTAATATTTCTTCTTAGAAGGATATCTTTTTCTGAATTTGTTTTTGCGTGAATTAAAACTGGACCAGATAATTTAAGAGCCCAATTAATTGATATTTGCAAATCATCAAAGTTACAGATTTCTCTATATGGAATATCGTATGAACTTGCAATAGATAGTATATCGACATTTTGAGGCATAGAAAACAACTCTTCAATATTTCCTTTATAAAATCTATCTAACTTTAAAGTCCTAAAAATCCCACCTCCTCTATTATCAATTAATAATATAATTAAAGGATAATTCTTAGGTTGAGACAAAAGCAAAGCATTACTATCATGAAGAAATGCCAAATCACCACAAATAAAAAATAATGGTCCTAAACTTATAGCAAGGCCAATAGCCAAAGAAAGATTACCGTCAATACCTGAAGCACCTCTAAAGCTAAAACATCTTCTAGAAAAAGCATCTATACCTGCAAAACTAATAAAATCTCTGATAGGTGAGCTTGCAGAAAGCATTATAGGAATATCTTTATCTAAAATTTTTGGAACAAATCTTGCCAACCCAGGTTCTGACAACTGTTCATCAAATTTCAATTTCAATTCAAGCCATTCTTCAACTCTTTGATTCTTAATCAATAATTCATTTAAAAGAGGTATAGAATGTTTATTAGATTGATTTTTTTTGATGGAATGTTTTAATTTAAATTGATTAAACCAAGAGATAAATCCACTAGAATATTGCTTAGATTGTTTAAGAGGGTCAAGACATCTTTTATCACTTTCTGTTATAAGAATATTATTCTTAGAATTTTTCCTTAAAAAAGATTCGAGTGGTCTATTTGATGTAAGAGGACCCAATCTTAGTAATTGAATTTCCTCTTTTAATGCAATTATTCCAGAAGAAATTAATAACTCCCAATATTCTATTAATCCTCTTTGATTATTTAATATTCCTGACAAAGGATCAGCAAAAATTGGCCAACCAGTTATTAATTGAAAATCTTTTATTGAATCTCGAAATTCAGGTAAAGAATTGTCATTTCCCCTCCAAGGTCCTGCAAGAATCAAACCTTTCTTAGATGGATCTATATCAATGAACTTTTCATTAAAAAGCTTTCCTTTAACATTTGTAGAAATAGGCTCAATTAGATCAAAAGAAAATGATTTTGATTCACATAATTGCCAAATCTCTTGTTGTTCATCAAAAGAAGGATATAAAGGTTCTTCAATAGCCAAATTCAAGTGGACGGGTCCATAGAAATTATTAGCTTGCTTCCAAGTTCTATCTACTAAAAGCATTAATGAATCTTCTGTTAAAAGATGTATTCCATTACAAGTTGAAAAATCAACAAATCGGCATACAGACTTAAGATAATCTTCCTGATTAACCGTTTGATTAGCCCCACAGTTTTTAAGTCTTTTTGGACGATCAGCACTAATAAAAATAATAGGTAAACATGAAAAATTAGCCTCTACAGCAGCAGGCAATAGATTGCCAACTGCTGTGCCAGATGTAGTTATTACTATTGCAGCCTTTTGAGTAGCAGCACTAATACCCAATGCCATAAAAGCAGCTGATCTTTCATCAATTGCTGTGTAGAGATTTAATTCGGAATTTTCAAAAAGGAACCCTGCCGCCATAGCAAGAGGGCCAGATCGACTCCCTGGGCAGAGAACAATATTCTCTAGGCCACGAGCCGTAAAAGCCCTTAAAAGGCTAAGGGAAATGAAAAAATTAGTCCGGGATAATGTCAGCGAAAAATCAGTAACTTATCTAATCTTCTCAAAAAGCTGATTTTTTAGCATTACTATTAGAATCTTTAATGAAATCTCCTAGCACCAAACAAGCCCCTGATAATCATTCTAGTTCCTGGAAGAACCTAATCATATGGATTGCAATTGCTTTGTTTCTAAGATGGCAAGTAATTGAACCTCGCTGGATCCCATCAGGCTCCATGTTGCCCACCTTAGAAATAAAAGAAAGAATTTTGATTGAAAAAATAACCCCAAAACTTGATCGATTTCTTAAAAAGACTCCAGAAAGGGAATCTATAGTTGTATTTACCCCCCCCCAAACGCTAATAGATGCTGGCTACGACAATAATCAAGCACTTATAAAAAGAATAGTTGGGGTTTCTGGAGACACAATTGAAATAAAAAATGGCAAATTGATTAGAAACGGTATCAAATTAATCGAACCATGGATAGATGATCCAATCAAATATGAAATGGATTTAGTTATCGTCCCTCAAAATACTGTTTGGGTCTTAGGAGATAATCGAAACAATAGTCTTGACTCACATTTTTGGGGACCATTACCTGAAAAAAACCTCATAGGCAAAGCATTCCTAAGATATTGGCCTTTACAAAGAATGTCTTTTATTCGGTTCCCCGCCTCTATAAAATTATCCTAAGTGACCGTATTACGATAAGGTCTTAGTATATAGAGCTCATTTGGATGTTTAACCCAGAGTTTCTTGCTACAGAGAATAACGATGGAAGCGAAAATAATGCGCTAATTCAATATCTTCAAGAACAATCACCAGATGTTCTTCAAAGGGTTGCCAAATCTGCCAGTCCAGAAATACAAGACATTATTCGACACAATGTCCAAGGACTACTTGGAATGCTCCCTGGAGATCAATTTGAAGTTAAAGTAACTGCCTCAAAAGATAATTTTGCAAATCTTCTTGCATCAGCAATGATGACTGGTTATTTCTTGAGACAAATGGAACAAAGGAAGGAACTTGAAGAATCATTTCTTACAGATGAAGAGATGTCTATAGATACTGATGAGCTTAATCTCTAAAATTTTTTAAAGGTTCTTTAGGTACCACAGAATTTTTCAAAAGACTTTTATCTAATTCGCCAAGAAAAGTCCAATCTCCTTCAGAACGGTTCCAATTACTAAAGTTAACTTTTCGTCTTAAAGCAATACAATCTCTATCTGTAAAAGAAACTGGAGCAGAATAATGAGCAGAGATAAGTCTTTTCATTCCTTTAAGAGTTTTTATTTCGTCCAACCATCTAAGGAATTCGTTTTTAGCCCTTGGAAAAACAAGCCTTTGTATTACAGGTGCTATTTGAACAAGAGGCTTTTTATTTCCAATAATCTCTTTAGCAGACAATTCCCATTGCTTATCCCATTTAAAAGGATAAATCCCAAAATGCGATTTACAATTTCTAAGTCCAGGTTTAAATGCATTATCAAAAACTTCTAAAAGTGAAGGTATTTTCAATTGATCAGGTTTTAAATATGAAGCAAATAAAACTAATCTTCTCCAACCCTTTTTCCTAAGTTCAGGAGAATCATCTAAAAATTCAGATCCTTTATCTCTTGCATGAAAGAGAAGTGGAGTTGGATCTAAATCAAATATGGGGGGTGGAGATGCTTCGATTCCAATCAAGGCATCAGTTACAACTAATGATTGAGATTGCTTATGATAACAAGCAATTTCTTGGAATCTTCCTAAACCTATATCAATAGGTCCTAAAGAAATCCATTGGCAACTTTCTTTATGTGGTAAGCCATCTGCAAATAAAACACGTGTACGATTAACTGGGAAACCAAGCCATGATAATGGTAATTGAAAAGGAAAACTCCACTGTCCTGGACAAATCCAAACCAAAGCTTTAGGAAATGCTCGAGCCATAGCTGGCATTGAAATCTTATGCTCTAGCCCAGAAGCCGTTGGAAGAACAATTGTGCATATTGGACCATGCTTTTGTTCAAGTCTTCTTAAATCTTTTAGCAACTCTTTTGTAGGAGGCAAAGGATTGATCAACATCAATCCCTTGGGTACTTTTATTACTGTCAACCTGATAGGAACAGCAACATAATAAAGTCCTTGTAATTGCTCAAAACTCCAAACCAAATCGGTAACTAATTCTGTAAAAATAGTATTCCGAGATCCATAAGGATAAAGAGGAAATAAAGGCCACCAAAACCAATTATTACGTTGCTTTGATTTTTTAATTTTAATCTTATTGTTCATAACAACTCATTAATGATTCTTACTATTATTTAATTTTAAGATTCCATATCTTGGAGCAAATAAAAAAGCCAATAGAAATATAAATGTTTGTACTAGTACAATAGAGCCTCCTGTTTCAATATCGGACCAATAACTTATATAAACTCCTAAAATACTCGATATAACACTACTAATTATTGCTAGATAAGTCATTCTATCAAAGCGATCAGTTAATAAATATGCTGTAGCTCCAGGTGTTATTAACATTGCAACTACTAAAATAATCCCTACAGTCTGCAAGCCAGCTACAGCTGCTAATGATAAAACTGATAATAATAAATAATGAAGTAAACCAGTATTTATTCCAATAGATCTAGCATGTGTCGGGTCAAAACAATAAAGCATCAAATCTTTTCTAAAGATTATTAATGTTAAAACTACAATCAAAGAAATTATCAAAGTCTGTCTAACATCAGAATCTGATATCCCCAATGGACTACCAAAAAGTATATGGATCAAGTCAATATTGCTTTTTATTTTTGATACTAAAACTAAACCTAATGCAAAAAAACCTGTAAATACTAATCCTATTACTGTATCTTCTTTCACTCTAGATTTCTGTTTAATAAAACCTATTAATGCTACTGAACCCACACCAAATATAAAGGCGCCTAATGAGAAAGGAAATCCTAATGCATAAGCAACTACTACTCCAGGCATAACTGCGTGTGAAACCGCGTCACCCATCAATGCCCATCCCTTGAGAGTCATATAACAGGAAAGGAATCCACAAACCCCTCCTACTATTGCGCTAATGAGCAATGCCCTTCTCATAAAATCATGAGAAAGTGGATCTATTAAAAAGGAATATGGCTCTATCGAAATGAAAGCTGCATGCATGTTTTATTCTTTGGCAGAAATTGCTCCTGATATAGGGTCAGGCTTCATACCTCCAAAAGTTAAAGAAAGATTCTCTGAGGTAAAAACATCAGAAGTATTTCCATAAGCCAATACTGTTTTATTAATAAGAACAACAACATCACAAAAATCACGAACATGACTAAGGTCATGGGTTGATATCAAGATTGATCTTCCATGTTGCCGCAATTGTAAAAACAAATCCGCCATAAGCTTTTCTGTTCGTATATCAACCCCCGAAAAAGGTTCATCTAAAAGCAATACTGAGGCTCTCTGAGCTATTGCTCGGGCAAGAAAAGCCCTTTTACGTTGGCCACCTGAAAGAGATCCTATAGGTCTATTACATAGGTCAATTAATTCAACCCTTTCCAATGCATCTATAACAGCCCTTTTATCAGATTCTCTAGGAACTCTTAAAAAACTCATTGACCCATATCTTCCCATCATAACTACATCCCAAACACTTACAGGAAATGAACAGTCAATACCTTCATTTTGGGGAACATAAGCTACTGCCTGATCTTTCTGTGCATTATGAACGGAACTTCCATTGATAAGAATTTTCCCCCTTGAAGGACGAACAAATCCCATTAAAGCCTTAAAAAAAGTAGATTTACCTGCTCCATTCATCCCAACCAATCCACAAATACAACCTGCTTGAAGCTTTAGGCTTGCATCGTAAAGAGCTACCGTACCGTTGTAATCAACACAGACTTGATCAGCCTCAATCCTAAGAGAAGCTAAATCGTCTTGATTCCTGAATGATTTCATATCTCTTTAATTGTTTACAGCAAATCCTTTAAGAATTAGTCGGACATTATGCCGCTGGAGATCAATAAAAGTTGGCGCAGGTCCATCTTTATCAGAAAGAGAGTCAACAAAAAACTTACCACCAAAAGTGGTTTGTGTAATACGTGAAACTTCTAGTTGAGGCTTTTCGCTAACTGTAGTTTCACAAAACACTACAGGTACTTGTGTCTTGGAAATAGTTGCGATTAATTTTTCCATCCTTCTAGGGGTTACTTGACTCTCTGCATTAACAGGCCACAAATAAGCTTCTTGGAAACCGTAGTCATCTGCCAAATAGGATAATGCTCCTTCACAACTAACTAATACCCTTTTTTCAAGTGGGACTTTTTCCAAAGCTGTTCTAAGTTCCTGATCAAGATCGATCAATTTCTTTTTATAAATGTCAGAATTTTTTAAATAAACTTCTTTTCCTTCATGATCAATCGAAATAAAAGCCGATGCAAGTTTATCTACATAATGAATAGCTCTTAAAGGCGACATCCAAGCATGGGGATTAGGCCTGCCTGCATAAACATCACCTTCTATGGGTAAGGGGTTTATGCCGTCAGTTAGTACAACACGTGATACATCATTCAATGAAGAAGTAAATTTCTTTGCCCACAATTCAAGTCCAAGACCATTTTCAACAATTAAATCAGCCTTAGAAGCCCTTACTAAATCACTTGGAGTAGGTTTATAACCATGTATTTCTGCACCTGGTTTAGTTATAGATTCTACAATTAATCTTTCACCCGCTATATTTTTTGCTATATCAGCAAGAACAGTAAACGTTGTTAAGACTATGAGTTTTGAGGGATTTACAATCTGATCCTTATTTGAAGAAAGTGGCTTGCAAGAAACATTAAATATAAGTAACAAAAAAATGCTAAATATATTTAGAAATAAAATCTTTTTAGTCTTTAGAAACTCTCTATCCATTAAGTTATATTATTGTCCTTATATGGCTAAATAAAAATTAGGATAATTGAGCTTGAATATTTTCTTGATTAACAACTTGACCCTTAATCCAATTTTTAGATTGAATTACAAAACTTGACCAATCTACTTTTTCTTTTTCCGCTGCTTTAGCAATTAATTCTGGTGCTTGTAATTTTAATAAATCCAAATCTGGTTTAGCAACTCCATTATTCAATGCCATCCAATCAGCCATTGACGTGCCTACTACTCTTGTTAAATATGCTGCACTAAGTGCCTGCATGGCCCCAGCAGCTAACCATGTACCTCCATGTAATTTAGCCACACCAAGTAAAGCTTGACCACTCCACTCAACAACCCCCTGAGCTAAAGCAGCCATAGCAAGTTGACGTGCTACAGCATTTAACAACTCTGGTTTAAAGCTACATGACCAAAGACTGCCCATTTCCTGAATCATCAACCCATTTACGACTGCTACTGATAACAGATCTGTAGATGGTACTGGAGAAGCAAAGACAGCTCCTGCAACAATCCATTGAGAACGGTTTTGAATAACACGAAATTTCTCCCTTCTTAATGTTTCTAGATCTGCTTGCCAAGAACTATGAAGCCTAGACAAAAGTCTCTGACAAGTTTTATCTGTATTGGTCTTTGACTGTTCTAAAGATCTTCTAACAGGAGTAAGCACTTGTTTTAAATGCTCAGGATTGTCATTCCATTTAAGAATTCTATTCACCCACCTTTCAGGCAATTGCGAATTAAGTGCTTTTAATTGACTCGGCCAATCCTCAGACTGATCAGTGGAGACCATTATCCATGAAGGTAAATCATTAGGAATAGTCTTAAGCCAAAGCAAATCTACTGCCCTCAAAGGTAAAGGAAGGTAATAAACAATTAAATCCTGTTCAAAAAAGTTATTTGGAAATTCCCATGACTGATTATTTATTGGAAGAGATGAAGAGCATGAAAGTTTTAAAGGCTTAGAACAAGTAACGGCTGATTCCAACAAATTTAATTCTGGCAAAACCTGTCCCGTTGTACTTATTACAGAAAGTGACTGTGGAGTTTCTCTTGAAATAACCTCTTTCAGAGAGTTTGATCTTTCTTCTGAATTATTAAAATGTTCAGATGGATCTTCTAATGATTCAAATTGCTTTAATACTTCATTACATCGTTTTATCCAACCTTTTACAGTAGAAGGCGCAGCAAAAGAACCAACTGAGGGCTTAGAAAGAAACCAAATACCAGCACCTGCAGCTAAAAAAGCAAGTCCCCCAGAAGGGACGTGAACTAAATCAGTGACAATCCATTGACCAGCTATTACTGAACCAAGAACAACACCAGCTTTGCCTACTGGCAATTTAGGAAGACTAAAAGATGGAATTAAGTTTTTCATAAGTTTTCTTTACCCTCTTCTTTAATTAACTCAATAAAGTAATTAAAGCAAATGAAACAGCTATAAAACCATATATAACAAAGGATTTATGATGAAAGAACACACAAAATTTAATTAATTTACTTGAAAATCCCATTTACGACCGAACATAATAAAGTGTGAATCTGCTCAACGACTTTTCTGAAACCTTTTCAAGAAGGTCAAAGATGCGCCACACTTAGTTTTTGATGTTGACTAAAATTCATGGGTGATTCCTACGGTGATCCTCAAAAGGGAAGAAATTTTAACAATGGAAGAGATGGAATAAGAGGCGGTTTTAGAAATGGTAGGAATCCTGGCGGTCGAGATAGTGGTGGGTTTAGGATTAGATTAAGTGACAATGAAATGAGAGCTTCAAGAACTATTCAAGAAGCTTTTAATTTACGCTCAACAGTTGCAGTTCTAGGATTTGCTTTAAGAACACTTGGTCAAATGATTGAAGAAGGTAAAATTGATGAGCTAATAGCAGAATATCGATCACAAAACCCACAATCCAAACAAAATAAGTTCAACTCTGAAAGAGATAGAGGGCGAACAGATAATCAATCATCACACCATTCCAAGCCCAACCCCTTTGCAAGACCTGCAAAGCCAGAACAAAAATCTAATGAGGATAATCAAGAAAAAGAATCTGAGAACAATTTAAATAATGAATCTTCTGAAAACAAATCAATAGAGCCAATCGAAACCAAAGAAGAAATAAGTAATGACGAAAAAGAATTGCTCAATAATCAATGAAAAGGCTTCAGTGAATAAAAAAAGAGTTCTATCAGGGGTTCAACCTACAGGTGCTCTGCATATAGGTAATTGGCTTGGTGCTATTCGCAACTGGGTAGAACTTCAGAATGAATATGAGACATATGTTTGTGTTGTTGACCTTCATGCATTAACTGTTCCTCATAATCCAGAAGAACTAAAAGCAAACACTTTATCTACTGCAGCTTTGTATGTTGCATGTGGGATGGATCCCAATAAATGTTCCATTTTTATTCAAAGTCATATACCAGCTCATAGTGAACTTTGTTGGCTTTTAAATTGTTTAACGCCTCTAAATTGGATGGAAAGGATGATCCAATTTAAAGAAAAAGCAGTTAAACAAGGATACAATGTATCTATAGGTTTACTTGACTACCCAGTTCTGATGGCGGCAGACATTCTTTTATATAATCCTGACTTAGTCCCTGTTGGTGAAGATCAAAAGCAGCATTTAGAATTAGCTAGAAATATTGCCCAACAAAGAATTAATTCTAAATTTGGCAAAAAAGATAATCACATACTAAAAGTCCCTGAACCTTTAATAATGAAAGAAGGTGGGAAAATAATGAGTTTATGCGATGGTAAAAGCAAAATGAGCAAAAGCGATCCAAATGAAAATAGTAGGATTTCACTTTTAGATAGTCCAGATATAATAAGAAAAAAAATCAAACGTGCCAAAACAGATCAGTATATTGGCTTAGAATTTGATAATTCAAATAGACCTGAAGCAGACAATCTTTTAGGGATTTATTCTATGGTTACTAACCAAAGTCGAGAAAAAGTTTCAAAAGAATGTGCAGAAATGGGTTGGGGAAAATTCAAACCTCTCCTAACAGAAGCAATAATTTCATGCCTTCAACCCATACAAGAAAAATATACTTCTTTATCAAAAAACCCTGAGGAACTAAATCAAATTCTTATTAATGGAACTCAGCAAGCAAAAGAATTATCTAATTCAACTTTAAAAAGAATTAGAAAAGCTATTGGATTATTAGAACAAATAGATAAATAATGCCTATAATTACTCTTCCTGACGGAAGTCAGAAAAATTTTTCCCAACCAGTAACAATAGCTCAGATTGCTTCTAATATTGGGCCTGGACTAGCTAATGCTGCTCTTGCAGGCAAAGTAAATGGAAACTTAATAGATACCTCAATTCCAATTGATTATGACAGTACAGTAAATATAATTACATCTAAAAACAAAGAAGGTATAGATATTATTCGTCACTCATTTGCACACTTATTAGGTCATGCAGTTAAACAACTATATCCCACAGCTAAAATGGCAATTGGCCCAGTAATAGAAAATGGTTTTTATTATGATATTGCATATGAAAACGCCTTTACACCAATAGATCTTGAAAATATTGAGAAAAGAATTAGAGAACTTATTAAGCAAGATTATGAAGTTATAGTTGAAGTGGTTTCAAAAGAATCAGCCCGTAAAATATTCTTAGAAAGAGGGGAACCATATAAAGTTAAAATTATCGATGAAATACCTGAAGGAGAAATTATAAAATTATATAAACATCAAGAATATATTGATATGTGCAGAGGACCTCATGTACCTAATACTAAACATCTTAGATCCTTTTCTTTAATGAAGGTTTCTGGAGCTTATTGGAAAGGAAACTCTAATAATGAAATGTTGCAACGAATATACGGAACTGCTTGGGGAACTTCCAAAGAACTTCAAAGTTACCTAACTAAATTAAGCGAAGCTGAAAAAAGAGACCACCGGAAAATAGGAAAGAAACTCAATTTATTTCATACACAAGAAGAATCTCCTGGCATGATTTTTTGGCACCCTAAAGGCTGGTCCATATATCAAGTTCTTGAAAATTATATCCGCGAAACACTGGAATTAAATGAATATCAAGAGATAAAAACGCCGCAAGCAGTCGATCGTTCTCTTTGGGAAAAGTCTGGTCATTGGGAAAAATTCAAAGATGATATGTTTACTACAACATCAGAGAATCGAGAATATGCGATAAAACCAATGAATTGTCCTTGTCATATCCAAATTTTCAATCAAGGGCTTAAAAGTTACAAAGATCTGCCTTTAAGACTAGCTGAATTTGGTTCTTGTCATAGAAATGAACCATCAGGAGCACTTCATGGATTAATGAGAGTAAGAAATTTTGTTCAAGATGATGCCCATATCTTCTGTACAGAAGAACAGATTCAAGATGAGGTAGATAAATTTATAGACCTAGTATTCGATGTATATAAAGCTTTTGGATTTGAATCAATTATTATTAAATTATCAACAAGGCCTGAAAAGAGAGTAGGTAATGATGAAATTTGGGACAAATCAGAAAAGGCTCTAGCTGATGCATTGAATTTAAAACATTTAGACTGGTCATACCTACCAGGAGAAGGAGCTTTTTATGGTCCTAAAATTGAATTCTCTTTAAAAGACTGCCTAGACAGAGTTTGGCAATGTGGAACTATTCAAGTTGACTTTTCTATGCCTGGAAGGCTAAATGCAAGTTATATTGATGAAAATAACGAGAGGCAAGTACCAGTAATGCTTCATAGAGCAATACTTGGTTCATTTGAGAGGTTTATAGGGATTTTAATAGAGGAATATGAAGGAAAATTCCCTGTGTGGTTATCTCCTATACAAGTAGTAGTTATGAACATAACTGATAGAAATACAATGGAGTCTAAGAAAGTATTCAACTCTCTAATAAAAAACAGAATAAGGACACACCTAGATATTAGAAATGAGAAGATTGGATTTAAGATACGAGAACATACACTCCAAAGAATTCCTTATCAGTTAATTATTGGTGACAAAGAGGAAGAAAATCAAACAGTTTCTGTAAGGACAAGAGAAGGAAAAGATTTAGGCTCTATGAAATTAGAAATATTTTTAACAATCCTGCAAGAAGCTATATCTTTAAAATCATTATCAAGCAAAAATAGATAGCTGTTATGAAATCTTATATTATTAATCAATACAATAACATTTAAATATATGAATCTACTTGCAGGAGATATTGGAGGTACAAAAACACTCCTTGGAATATATAAATTTGATGGAAAACTTAAATTAATAATTAAAGAAAAGTATTTATCAAGAGAATGGCAATCTTTTAATCAGATCTTAAAGGAATTTTTGTCTAAATTACCTAATACTATTTCATCTCCGAGTATTGGCTGTATTGGTGTTGCTGGCAAGGTTAATAATGGCAACGTAAAAATAACAAATCTAGACTGGGATATAAATGAAAAAATATTAAACGAATCAATAAAGACTAAAAAAATTTTATTACTAAATGATTTCTCATGTTTAGTTCATGCAATTCCTTTTCTTGAAAATGATCAGTTTACTTATATTCAATCAGTAAATAATAAAATAACTAAAAATTCTAATAAAGATATTTTTTCTATTATTGGAGCTGGAACAGGTCTTGGTATGGCAAGAGGTTTCAACTCTAATAGTGGCATTGAAGTACTAGCAAGTGAAGGGGGACATAAAGAATTTGCCTGCAGGACTCAAAGTGAATGGGAACTATGCCAATGGTTAAAGAAAGATCTAAATCTAGAAAGATTATCAATTGAAAGAGTAGTAAGCGGAACTGGTCTAGGTAATATTGCACGATGGAGATTGATGAAAGAAGATGCTAAATCTCATCCATTAAGACCAACAGCAGAAAAAATTCCAAAACAAACTGATTTAAATCATGATTTCCCAGAAATTGTTAGTAATTTTGCACATAAAGGTGATCCTATAATGAAAGAAGTTTTAGAAATTTGGCTTAGCGCTTATGGTTCAGCTGTTGGAGACCTCGCTTTACATGAACTAAGTAGTTCTGGAATATGGATTAGTGGAGGAACCG
The DNA here is from genome assembly GCF_027359415.1 of Prochlorococcus marinus str. MIT 0918. Lineage (NCBI taxonomy): Bacteria > Bacillati > Cyanobacteriota > Cyanophyceae > Synechococcales > Prochlorococcaceae > Prochlorococcus > Prochlorococcus marinus. Next base: position 225,456 of record NZ_CP114780.1, on the reverse strand, counting down.
CAGCTAAACATCTAACTGGTTTTCAATCCGAAATATTCTTAAAAGCATTAAAAAACAAAGGTCGTTTTACAAATTTTCTTGAAAAAATACCAATAATGGCATTAATAGATCCTGATGCTGGTCTATTTGGTGCTGCTTGTAAAGCACATTTAACGGCCAAACGAATCAACTTATCTGAATAAATAAAAGTAATGATGCAGCCGCCCATAGGCAAAAAAGTATTAGTGGAAGTCCCATCAACCACTGCGAACCTAGGACCAGGTTTTGACTGCTTAGGCGCTGCATTAGGAATGAAAAATTATTTCACGATTACACGAATCGAAGGCGATAGTGAAAGATTCGATCTCATTATGGAAAGTACTGAAGGAAATCATTTAAGAGGTGGGCCTGAAAACCTTTTTTATCGAGCAGCTCAAAGAGTTTGGCAAACGGCAGAAGTAGAACCCTTTGCATTAGAAGCAAGAGTAAAACTTGCTGTTCCTCCTGCAAGGGGTTTAGGTAGTAGTGCTACAGCAATTGTCGCTGGTCTTGTAGGAGCAAATGCTCTAATTGATGCCCCTCTTAGTAAGGAAAAACTTCTTGAACTAGCCATAGATATTGAAGGTCACCCAGATAATGTCGTGCCTTCTCTACTAGGAGGGTTATGTTTTACTGCGAAAGCCGCATCCCAAAGATGGAGAATAGTTAGATGCGATTGGGATGATTCAATCAAAGCTGTCGTAGCAATACCATCTCTTCGGCTAAGCACCAGCGAGGCAAGAAGAGTCATGCCCAAAACTGTTCCTATAAGTGATGCTGTAATCAATTTAGGATCACTTACCTTGCTATTGAATGGACTCAGGACAGGAAGAGAAGACTTGATAACTGATGGAATGCATGACCGACTTCATGAACCATATCGATGGAAATTAATCAAAGGAGGTCCACAAGTATGCGAAGCAGCTATTTCTGCAGGTGCATTTGGATGTGCGATTAGTGGTGCAGGACCAAGCATCCTTGCATTATGCAAAGAAGAAAACGGGAAAAGGATTAGTCAGGCCATGGTTAAAGCTTGGGAGAAGGAAGGAGTTGCAAGTAGAGCTCCTTTATTGAATCTACAAACCACAGGATCCACTTGGTCCCCTGTCATGAAATAAGTAGTTTTACTTACTAAAAGATGCTTAGACTGATAAAGTTCATTTTCATCATCTTCTAGATTATGGACGCAACTTCAATTACAACTGCAGCGTCCAGTAATAACTTCCCTTGGCTTTCTCTAATAGTATTACTTCCTTCAGTTGGTGCACTAATAATTCCATTTCTTCCTCAAAATCAAGATGAAAACCCCTATTTATTCAGAAATTTAGCAATAGGCTTTCTAGCTTCTGATTTCATAATAATATTATTCGTTCTAAGTAATTTCTTTGATAAGCAAACAAGTCATCTACAGTTAACCGAAAGGATAAGCTGGCTACCTTCTATTGGATTAGAGTGGTCTTTAGCAGTTGATGGAATTTCAGCACCATTATTAGCACTAAGTGGTTTAATAACACTTTTATCAGCAACAGCTAGTTGGAATATAATAAATAAACCTAAGCTTTATTTTGCATTATTATTAATTCAAGCATCAGCTCAATCATTAGTATTTCTTTCTCAAGACTTTCTTCTTTTCTTTTTAGCTTGGGAATTAGAACTTGTACCTGTTTATTTATTAATTGCAATTTGGGGGGGTAAAAAAAGGCTTTACGCAGCCACGAAATTTATTCTTTATACAGCACTAGCTTCTTTATTAATTCTTATTAGTGGACTTGCATTAGCATTGTCAGGTAGTGAATTTTCATTAAATCTTTCTGAGTTAACAGCTCGCTCTCCTTCTGGAACATTTGGATTACTTTGTTATTTAGGTTTCTTAATTGGCTTTGGAGTAAAGCTTCCTATTTTCCCACTTCACACATGGTTACCTGATGCTCATGGTGAAGCAAATGCTCCAGTATCAATGCTATTAGCAGGCATTCTTTTGAAAATGGGTGGTTATGCATTAATAAGGTTTAATGTACAAATGTTCCCTCAGATTCATATTCAATTAGCTCCTGCATTAATAATAATAGGAATAGTAAATATAATTTATGGTGCATTAAATGCATTTGCTCAAGATAATGTCAAAAGAAGAATAGCCTGTAGCTCAGTAAGTCATATGGGTTTTGTACTCTTAGGAATAGGAGCAATCAATACTCTGGGAATCAATGGTGCAATGCTACAGATGATTAGCCATGGTTTAATTGCTGCAGCAATGTTTTTTATTACTGGATCATTTTACGAAAGGACCAATACTCTCTCTATTCCAAATATGGGAGGCCTAGCCAAGGCTCTTCCAATAACCTTCGCATTATTTCTTACAAGTTCACTTGCGTCATTAGCTCTACCAGGCATGAGTGGTTTTGTAAGTGAAATAACTATTTTTCTAGGAATAACTAATCAAGACATATTCACTTCAACATTTAGATCTATCTCAATATTAATTGCTGCTATTGGTCTCGTACTTACTCCAATATACCTTCTATCAATGTGTAGACGTGTATTCTTTGGGCCAAGAATTCCTGCATTAGCAATAGTAGATGAAATGAACACCAGGGAATTATTTATAGCCTTGAGTCTTCTAGTGCCTACATTATTTATAGGTTTTTGGCCTAGAATAGCAACAGATCTTTTCGAAACAACAACTAATGCACTTTCTAATTATTTAACCTCTCAAAGTCTTATGGCTATTACTAACTCAATACTTTAAGTATCAAATGAAAAAAGCTAAATCTCATCCAGCAATTCTAATTGGAAAAGGATTACCTGAATTTGAAAACATAAGTCCTAAAGACATTGAGAAATATATTCCTATTCTATTAAAAAATTTAAATATAGATTTAAATCATTTAGAAATTAAGTTTATAGAATTTATAAATACTAATAAACCTTTAAGTTGGGACGAGATAATTACTCCAATAAGTGAAATAGAAGAAAAGCTTAGATGGAGTTGGGGAGCTGTATGTCATTTAAATGGAGTATGTAATTCAACAGAATTAAGAAAGGCATATTCTTCTCAACAACCCAGTATCGTTCGTTTTAACAACCGACTTGGACAAAGTGAAGCAATTTTTAAAGTACTTTCAAAACTTTCTCTTTCTCAAAGCAGCCAAAGCTCATTAAATAAAACACAACAAAGAATTATAAATTCAGAGTTATTATCTATGAAACATCGAGGTGTAGGTCTTATAGGAAGAGACAAAGAAACCTTTAATAGCAATAGTGAACGTTTGGCAGAATTGTCTACTGTTTTCAGCAACAATGTTTTAGATGCTACAAAAAAATGGACCCTACTTTTAACAAAACCTGATGAAATTGATGGTTTACCTAAACGTAGTCTTGAGGCTATGTCAAAAGCCGCCAAAGAAGCTGCAAAGTCAACAGGCGACTCTATTGAAAGCAACCCTGATAAAGGGCCTTGGCTACTAGGTTTAGACATACCAACTTATATATCTTTTATGACATATTCAAATAACAGGTCTTTGCGTGAAACCCTATATAAAGCCTTTATAAGCAGAGCAAGCTCTGGAGAAATTAGTAATAATAATATTATCGAGCAAATTCTTATTCTAAGAAAACAACAAGCACAATTACTTGGATATAACAACTGGGCCGAGGTAAGCCTTGCCAACAAAATGGCTAAAAATGTTACTGAAGTTGAAAAATTACTAGAAGAGCTTAGGAAGGCTGCAATGCCTACTGCAAAAATGGAACTAAATAGGCTACAGAGTTTTGCTGCAAAAAACACTGCAGATAATGATTTCCAGCTATCTCCCTGGGATATAAGTTTCTGGTCAGAAAAACTTAGAAAAAAGATTTATAATCTTGATCAAGAATCACTTAGACCTTGGTTTCCTTTACCACAAGTACTTGATGGATTGTTTAAACTTTGTGAAAGGTTATTTGAAATTACGATAAGTCCTCAAACTGATTCATATCCTACATGGAATAAAGATGTCAAATTATTCAATGTTTTAGATAAAGACAACTGCCATATTGCCTCATTTTATTTAGATCCATATATACGACCAGCTAGTAAACGAGGAGGGGCTTGGATGGATGAATGTCTAATTAAACAAAGATTAAAAAACGGGGATCTTGTTTTACCTGTAGCTTATTTAATTTGCAATCAAACGCCTCCCGTTGGGGCTTCGCCAAGTCTTATGAGTTTCGAAGAAGTGAAAACACTTTTCCACGAATTTGGTCATGGTCTGCAACATATGCTTACTACTGTTGAATACCCAAAAGCAGCTGGTATTAACAATGTTGAATGGGATGCTGTAGAGCTTCCTAGTCAATTTATGGAAAATTGGTGCCTTGATAAAAAAACAATAAAGAATATCGCAAGACATTGGGAAACAAAAGCTCCTCTACCAGATAATGAACTTGAAAAACTAAGAAAAAACCAAACTTTTAATACAGGTCTAGCTACCCTTAGACAAATACATTTTGCACTTACAGATATAAAATTGCATAGTGAATGGGATAAAAGTATTGGGACGAAACCTGATGAATTAAGAAGGGATATAGCCAAAACAACAACTGTTATGGAGCCTATACCTGAAGATAATTTATTATGTTCATTTAGCCATATCTTTGCAGGTGGATATTCAGCAGGTTATTACTCCTACAAATGGGCAGAGGTTTTAAGTTCAGATGCCTACTCAATGTTTGAAGAAGCTGGTTTAGACAATGAAGAAGAAGTCCAAGCTATTGGGAAAAAGTTTAGGGATACAATTCTTAGCCTTGGAGGCAGTAGATCACCAGAAGAAATATATAAAGATTTTAGAGGCAGGAGCTCAAGTACAGAAGCATTAATTAGGCATTGTGGGCTTACAGGGAGTGCCAACAAATAAATCATTTATAAGTATTCTAATCGCTTTTGGATGTTTAATTAAAGCTTTATGATTGAAAACAGGAATAGAGATAGAAGGGCCTACTGGTAAAACTCCTGAAAGCCCTGGGATCACCATAAGATCCCAAAAACAGTAATAACTCCTACAATTAATACATTTAAGGTTTCGAGAGTTATCATTTAACGATTTAATAAATTGGCTCATTAATTTCATTTCTGCTATTCCAGGGAAAAATGAAGTTGGTACAAACTGAGCTGTAAGTGTTCCATTATGAGGAGTACCAACACTAAAGAAACGAGAAGTTCTCTCAAACCCCCTTAATTCTTGGAGCCAAACTCTACTAATCAATCCTCCCATAGAAAAACCAAGTATATCTATAACCAAATCTGAACCAAATTGGCTATTGATTTTTTTATCCAATTCAATAGCTAACTGTCTAATAGATACTCTCCCAAGGTCATGTGGTAAATGTGGCGCAAATAAAAAAGAAGGATCTTGATTTAGTTGAAGTACTAAAGCATGAAAAAGATCAGGAGTGTTCCATAAACCATGAACCATTACCAATGGGCGCTTTAATATTGACACGATTATCTAATCACACTTGAAATTTCTTGTCCTTCTTATTGAAACGCTTCCACTAAAACCATGAATAGGTGGAAAACACTTTTGCAATGTAATTTGGATTGGGACAGAGCCATATATATTTTCAATCTGATTCAAAATCTGTTCGCTAAAGTATTCAATTGTCATGCAATTAATATCTAACGCTAATTGCTGAATTTTTTGAACTGCAAGGCTATAGTCAACAGTATTTATAAGATTGTCTCCTTTTACTGCATTTTCAACATCAATCCAAATAATAAAGTCAAGTAAAAACCTTTGTCCTAAAAGACGTTCTTCTTCTAAGACACCGACGTGTGCCCAAAGGTTAAGGCCATCTACTTGAATAGAACTCTCCAAATTTAAACAATTCAAGCTTACAAGTCCCGATGAGAAAAAGATTTTTTTGCATCAGAATAATCAGCCGCTATATGGCCTTCTCCTTCCAAAAAATATCTATAAGTAATTAAACCTTCTAATCCAACTGGCCCTCTAGGGGGTAATATTTGAGTGCTAATACCAACTTCGGCGCCAAAGCCATAACGAAAACCATCAGCAAATCGTGTAGAGCAATTATGATAAACACCTGAGCTGTCAACTGATAATAAAAACTTAGTCGCTGTTTCCTTATTTCTTGTCGCAATAGCATCTGTGTGTTTGGAACTATAACAACGTATATGAGATAAAGCTTCATCAAGAGATGAAACAACTTTTATTGATAGCTTTAATTCAAGATATTCAGTAGACCAGTCGTTATCTTCAGCTTTATGTTTAACACCAAGTTCTAAGGAATGTGTATCACCAAGCAGAAGAACACCTAACTTTTCAAACGCTGGTATTCCATTCTTTAGGAATGAGGGTGCAATATCTTTATGTAAAAGTAATGTCTCTATAGCATTACACGCAGCTGGGTATTGACACTTACTATCAATTGCTATTTTCAAAGCCTGGTCTATATCTGCCTCTGAATCTACATAAAGATGACAAATCCCATCTGCATGGCCTAAAACTGGTATACGAGTGTTTTCTTGAATAAATTTAACCAACTCATTACTCCCCCTAGGAATAATTAAATCAACAAGATGATCTAAACGAAGTAAGCTTAAACTCTCTTCTCGGGTAGTTAATAAACATATAGACTCTGAACAAACATCAGTATTAACTAACCCTTCTTTTAAGGCATTTACAATGACCTTATTTGTAAGTTGCGCCTCACTACCTCCTTTAAGAATAACTCCATTTCCAGAGCGAATAGCAAGAGAAACAATCTGCATTACTGCATCTGGCCTCGATTCAAAAATAACCCCTAGCACTCCTAAGGGAACAGTGATTCTTTGTAATATAAGCCCTGAATCCAATTCACGATGTAGTTGTCTTAAACCAACGGGGTCCGGTAATAACGCAACTTGTCTTACACCTTCAATAGATTCTTTCAACTTGTCATGATTTAGTTTTAATCTTGCCAATAATGCTGGAGCAAGACCAGCATGTTCAGATCTGCGTAGATCGTCTATATTTGCATCTACAATCTCTTGAGCTCTCGCACTCAAGGCATCAGCCATTGAGTTTAAAGCTTTCTTTCTTTGTTCATTGCTACATCTTGAAAGAGCTATTGAAGCATTCTTCACCTCAAATGCACGCTTAAGTAAATCACTTGTAGGACTAGGGACTGAAGTTTGATTGTTCATTAGATTCTTACTTGTTTGTATTTTCCTTAAAAAAAAGCATATAACATATAATAATTATAAAAACTTTTAAAGATATTCATAATAATCAGGAGTTAAAGATTTTTTCAACCTTATAAAAAGAAAATTGAAACATCTTCTATTAATGCAAAAGACTTTTTCTTGAAAATCACTACCTTCCTTTTAAGTCGTATTTCCAACCAATCTGCTAAAGGGACTTCATCCCACCCTGCCCAAACTGAACAAGATTGGATTTTTCTTCTCTTATGATCAATTTCACCAGGAAATGCTAGGGAGATAAAATCAACAGAGGATTCTTTATCGATCAAATCGACTGCTTCACATGCCAACACAGTTAGAGCCCCTGGAGTTAAGGGCGAGGAAAAGCCAAAGTCTCTTTCAAAGTGCTTATTATCATTCATAATAAAATTATATGTTTTTAGCACACACCTGCCTACATCAACTCCTATTAATTGTCGATATTTTTCGATCATCTATTAATATCTCACAAATAATTCTAATTGGCTCTTCCAATTACCATTCTTATCTAAAGAGCCTAATACTCCAAGATTCGGGTTGAATTGGTATGTAATAGTACCTTGGGGTGGAATATCTTTACGGTTTGGAGTCGTCTGAATTGAAAAATTAATTTTTTCTGACAAATCCAATCCAACTTCAGCTATCCAAGCTTGTTGAGGAGATAGGTCATCAGAAGAAGTCTCAGATGTAGTCATTTGATTATCTTCATTGTCTTCATTATCTTCGTTAGCAGCCTTTGAATTACTAACATAAGCAGGGTATAAAGAGACTTGTATTCGTTCGCTAAAAGCTCCACTTAAGTTTCCTAATACAGGTGAAAGGAATGATCTATTTAATAAGTCAACTAAGACCTCCCTTTCACTTCCACTCATAAGCATAGTCAATGAGTTACCACCTATAAGGTCAAGAAGTTGACTTCTAGGCAAAGGAGGTGAACTACGTAATTGGAAATTATCTGCTACACGATCAGCTGGACCAGTGGCTATTAATTCTACTTTTACAAATCTAGAACCTCCTATACCAACAGACCCAGCACCATTTAACGCCAAATCATTCGAAGATTCTAATTGACTTGGCTCTTGAATAACATCTGCAACACGACTAGTCATTGTTATATCTAAATAAGGGATCAGTCCCATAGAAGGAGCAAATAAAGCAATGTTTGGTTCTCCTTTATCAAGATCAAATGTTGTTGTAAATAAATTGACCCGTCCTTTTAGTAGACGCACAAGACCTCGCAATGCAAAATCGTCAGATAGTCCTCCATCTAGAATCAATGATCCTGTAGTGTTAAAACTAGCTATAGGTTGAGAAACTATTCGAAGATCTGGGCCTAGATTAAGCTTCAAATTATCAAAACTTATAGACGATAAACTCTTGGGAATTCCTGTATTCAGAATCTTAGTCGCCGTTGAATCTTGATCTTGAATAAAAAGTAACAGAGGGTCTTTATAATCCCAAGTTTGTTCAGGCAATCTGGTTCTTGTATAGAATTTATTTTCTTTTACAGAAGATTTTTGTTTCTGTACTGATCCCTTCTTCCCAGAGCGTGATCGTTTAGTAGATATCGATCCATCTTCAATTCTCATTTCCCCAGCAAGTATTGGCTTTAAAATTGAACCTTTAATTTTAAGTTTTGAAGAAACTTTAAAATCTAAGTTTTGTTGATTTATTTTTACATCTGTAAGATCTACATTTAAGACTTCTTGGGTTTCCTGATCATCTCTAAATATAGACATGGAGCCTTGAGATTTTATTGTTCCTATAGGACCTAGATTTGCATCTAATTTCTGTACTTCTAAACGATTGAAATCAAAAACTATTTGACTGGAGAAATTTTCAACTAACTTATTATCCAAGAGAAACTTACCTTCTTTAATAACTAAATAACCATTAGCAATTGGCTTTAATAGAGTACCTCTAACCAATAATTTAAGATCTATATTACCTGATTCCCATGCAAATACCCCTCCAGAAAGTCCATCAAATATACTAAGTCCGTCACCATGACTTTCAACTTTAATATCAAAAGGAAGGCTTGGAGACAAAGGAATGTCTCCATGAATAGAGACATTCTCCTTAGAAGAAACACCTTTAATAGCTATGTCGGCTCTAACAACAGAGTTGGCTATATAAAGGTCCCCCTTTTCTAATAGAAATTCCTTATCTGCAAAACTTGCATCAGCCAATACAAGTTCGGCAGTAATCTCTGGATATTTTTTCTTATAGATATAACTACCAGATAGGCCAAACATACCTCCTAAAGAAGAAGGCGTCGGAATAAATAAAGTTAACATTGAAAAAGGAATATTTATTAAAGAGAAGTTGCCACTTCGTTTTAGAGCTGTGGATCTGAATGTAGCTGTAAAAGGCTTAATCTTAACTCCATTATCCCTATCCCCCTTGAGCCAAGTTTTCCCGGAAGCCAACATATCAAGTTTAAGGTCAGATAACATAGAGCCTTCTAATTTTGCTTTTATATCTACTTCACCTTTGAGCTTAGATGGATCGACAATCTTTTTACTAGCATTTTTCCTTTTATATTTTTCTAAAAACACTCTTGATATATCCCAATTACTTAATTGACTGTCTAACGAACTCTTTTGTGAAAGGATTGAAATTCTCTTCAAATCCTCTGCGCTCCCTTTGGCGAACTGGGGGCTTAAATTGTTTTGGAGTATTTTCATACTGCTATCTGTCAACCAATTAGGAGTTATTCCTTTTGCAATTGCATTTCCTTTAAACGAACCGCCAATTCTCCCATTAACATCAATTAATATTTTTCCTTTATCTGGAGGAATTATTTCGCCATTTAAAGAGTAATTTTTCCCTGAATAATTACCTTTAATTGTTGCTTCTTTTAAATTAACTCCAAAAAGCCTAGGGAACCTATAAGTTAACTTTCCATCAATAAGAAAAGGATCTATCTCTATACTTCCATTCCCTAATAACTTCCCAAAAGTGCGCTTAAAACTCTTTTCAGGAGGCAATGCTACTTCTAAACGATCAAGCCTAAAGTTATCTGCTTCCCAACTATAACCTTTTTGATTAGCAGTTAAAGATATTTTTCCGCCTAATCTATTAATTTGTAAATCTTTTAATGACCAATCCTTCTGTAGCGTTGCCTCTAATTTACCTGGGACAGCCGGAGTCATAGAAGTCATTTTAAGACTTGCTCCCTTACCTGATAAAGACTTAAAGTTTCCCTGCCATTTTTCCTGTAATCTAATTAAATTTATTTGAGGATTTTCTACCTCTAGAGAAAGTTCACTATCCAACGATGAAAGAGGCCCACTGATAGTGCCATTAGTAGATATATTTCCTCCAACTGAAGTTCCCAGCATAGAACTTAAGGAACTTATTGGAAATTTATCTAACTCTAGTTGTGCAAATAATTCACCAAAAGAAAACCCATTCCTACCAATAGATAAAGGCAAATTCGCATCTATATTCAATGGGGTATTGGACTCATATTTAGATCTAATGGATGAAATTAAATTGATATTATAGGTTGATGGTTGGCTAATAGGCATATAAGCATTTAAATCAAAATCCCAATTGCCATAGTTTATTCTAGTGGTTGGAAAGACAATTTTTCTATCTATACAATTAATACCTGAGTATTCTGTAGATAAAGATCTATTTTTTACTACCGTAGAAGTTAAGTCTAAATCATCAAAAAACATATTGCCTCTACATAAAATACTGGCTCCTTGTAACCCAAATTGAATATCCGAGTTAATTCTTCCATTAGCTATTAGATTATATTTATTGAATATTATGGATTGAAAGTTATCTAACCCAAAGTTTTTAAATCTTGCTCTAGCTTTAAAACTTAATTGATTCAAATGCCCGCTTCCCTTTAAACTAAATGATTCATTATTTGGAAATAAGAAAGATAATGTTCCTTTAACTTTCTTCTCTAACAGTAATATTGATGCTTTGCCAGAAGTTTTAACTTCGGTTTTTCCTGAATCAAGAAATATACTAGAAGCTTCATCTATTCTAATTCTTATATCTAAATTAGGAGTACTACCATTCTCTCTATCTCCTAGTACCCAATAAGAACCTGATTCATTAGGGTTTAAAAATAACTTCGCTTGATTAATGCTAAATATTAATACTGGACGCCAGGAAAAAAGACTAGAAATTGGAGCAAATTGAACTTTTAAGCCCGAAAGTTTTGCACTAGATGTATCTTCCTCGCCTTGTAACAACTCAGAAGATCCAATGGAAAAACCCCAAGGTCGTAAGCCTTGATATGAGCCGATTTTTATTGGATGACCAAGGTTCTGAGAAAACTGCCTTTCAAGGCCAGGGCGAGACTTATTAAAGAATGTTTTAAAAAAATGATTAGTTGCTATAGATATTGCACAGCCGCCAGAAACTAATAAAGCTCCAAAAAGCCAAATCTTTTTAATTTTTGTTGGTTTAATTTTCACTCCTTTAGAACTTTTATATCTTTTAGGGAGCAGACGAACTATAAGGAGTGAAAGGACTCTTAACCAGCAAATGTCAATTTCTCAATTTCTTCAAGAAGTAACTACCTGGCTCGCGTGGTCAGGACTAGGCCTTGGCATACTTACAATAATTGCATTTTTAATCAAATGGGGGGCAAAGTTCAGGCTAGTTGGGGCAACGATTTTTACACTACTTCTGTCTGGAAGCTGTTGGGCTTTTCAACAAAGTTATACACCACCTGTGACAGTTGAAGGAGCAATGTCAATTCCTGTTGTATATGACAATGGAGGCGATTTAGTCGTGGCTCAGGCTACTGAAGATTTTCCTAAGGAAGCTATAAAGCCAACGCTAGAACAAATTGCTGGAAATCTAAAGGGAGGTGGAAGAAATGGTTCAAATGTAACTGTACGTATTAGAAAATTAGAAGCAAAAGGTGAAGGATTAAGTCAACCTGTAATTCTTGGAGAAGTTACGAGAGATTCATTTAACAATGTTTCTATACCTATCATTAAGCAAAAAACAATCAACCCATTAGAAATAGATTTTTCAAATGATGATATTGCAGGAGAACAATTTAATCCTGAAAATGATTTATCAGATTTATTAGATGATAATAATATGAAAATCAATGATATCAATTAAATTAACAATTTAATTATTAAGAATATTTTCTTTCATAGTTTTATTAAAATGAATAGATTTACTAATTTCTTAGAAAAGGTCCAATCGTAAAAACTTGGGCTCATTTAGCAAGGTTATAAGCAAAAATAGCAATGAAATCACAAAAGTTTTATAAACAAGAGTAATATAAAGTCAAGTTAAACAATTAATCCTATATTACTAATGCGCTATTTAACTCCCTTATTAATAGCCTCTTCATTGCTATCACCACAATTTGCTTATGGACAATCAAAACTACTAGAGAATGTAAAAAGGAATCCTAAAGAAGCTATTGCTTTATGCCAAAAATTTAGAGGTCTTAATTCAAGAGGCATATCATCAGGATCTAAAGAGGTAATTGAAGAACTTAGCCGTGAAAAGAACTTATCATTTACTGATGCTGAGATACTAAGTATCTATGTTATTGCAATGAACTGTCCTGAAATAAAGTAATTAACAACAAGTGTTTTCAGTTAATTACCACGATAAATCTTTAATTCTTAAAGATGGTGTAAAACTTAGTTCAAGGATATGGCAGCCCATTGAAGAAGGTCCATGGCCAGCACTCTTAATGAGACAGCCATATGGAAAACAAATCGCTTCTACAGTGACATATGCTCACCCATCCTGGTGGGCGAGCCAAGGCTATTTAGTAGTTATCCAAGACGTTCGCGGACAAGGTTCTTCAGAAGGAGAATTTTGCGGGTTTGAGCAAGAGGCTTCAGATACAACACAAACTCATAAATGGATCAGGTCATTACCAGAATGCAATGGCCTATTAGGCACTTATGGTTTTTCCTATCAGGGGCTTACTCAATTGCTAGGAGAGCTAAATAGTCAGCCCCCAGATTGCCTTGCCCCAGCGATGACAGGAATTCACGAAGGTGAACATTGGAGTTGCGAAGGAGGAGCGTTTTGGTGGGACATTGGTATTTTATGGGGGCTTCAATTAGCTTCACAAAAACTTCTTAGAAAAAAAGACCATAAAGCTTGGAATGAAATAAGAGAAAGTCTAGAAAAAGGGGAATATTTACGAAATGGAGCCGATTTATTAAAAAAACATGACCCAACAGGAATGGCATCTAAATGGCTATTAATTTCAGAAAACAATTGTCAAGAATGGAAAGTTCATAAACCATTGAAATCATGGTTAAGTCAGCCAATGATTTTGATTGGCGGGTGGAAGGATCCTCATTTAAAAGGAATCTTAACGATTTACGAAGACTCGTTACGGGAAGGAGGCTCTCCAGAACTACATATAGGTCCGGCATCTCATCTTGATTGGTGGGAAGGAACCAATCTAATTCAGCTGAATTTCTTTAATAAACACCTAAAATTAAATAAAACAATAGACAAAAAGCCCTTAAAAAGAATATGGAATATAACCAATAATTCTTGGCATACATGTAATCAATCACATGAACCAAAAAATAAAAATAATTGGGTTCTTTGCTCTAGAGGATTAGCCTGCTCAAATACTCAAGAAGGGACTATAGAGTCAGCATTAAATGGCAAAGGAGAAATACATATTGTTCATGACCCTTGGAGACCTGTCCCTAGCATAGGAGGGCATTTGTGTTCTATCCCAGAAGGAAATGATCGATCTAAAATTGACCAAAGAGGAGATGTGGCTACTTTCACCAGCTTGCCATTCACAACAAAAAGGCTTATTGAAGGTATTCCTAAACTTAAATTGGCAGCAAAATCAGACACAAAAGGATTTGATCTTTGTATTGCTTTATCAATAATTTATAAAAACGACTTAAAAGTCAATCAGCTTTCCACAGGTGTATTACGAATAAGAGGAGATGAATCTCAAACTAATTTAAATAGAGAAATAACATTACAAGCACTTTTTGCTGATTTTCCAAAAGGATCTCAATTGCGTTTATCAATCTCAGGGGCATCATGGCCAGCAATAGCAATTAATCCAGGGACCAACCAACATAAATGTGGTCCCCCTTCTCCAGATTGCTTGATTACAACAATTTCAATAGATCTTTCTAAATCTAAACTCTCTATCAAGCCTTTTTTTCTTAAATAAGTTCCCAAGACCACCTCCAATCAGATAAGCTCCTCTTTCTATTCGCTCTTTATGTTATGTCCCCCAGTATTACTATGGACTGGATGGCAGGCGAAGGGCAAAAACTTGCAGAATGTCGACATGAAAATCCTTTCAGTGTCCTTGGCCCTCAAGCATATGAAAAGAAATGGATAGTTAGGGTATGGATGCCTGAAGCTGACGAAGTAAATCTTATTTTAAACAATCAAAAAACAATCCTGACAAACCTTAATCATCCATGGATATTTGAAGCACTTTTAGAAGAAAACCCTGGAGTCGACTATCAGTTATTTATTAAAAGAGGTGGAATTTCTCACACTCAAAAAGACCCATGGGCATTCAGAAAAGAGTGGATGGGGGAAATTGACAGGCATCTTTTTGCCGAAGGCAATCATCACCACATTTGGCGTCGAATGGGTGCTCATAAAACTAATATAGAAGGGACTGATGGTGTAATGTTTTGTTTATGGGCACCTAATGCAAAAAGTGTCTCTGTAATTGGAAATCTAAATTCATGGGATGGAAGACATCATCCCATGCAAAAACGTCTTGGTGGAATTTGGGAGCTTTTTATACCTGGCCTAAATAAAGGTGATCTATATAAATATGAAATTCGTACACAAGAAGGGCATTGCTATCAAAAAGCAGATCCATATGGTTTTCAACATGAAGTCAGACCAGCTCAAAGCTCAATAATTTCTTCTTTAGATGAATATGAATGGAAAGATGAAAAATGGATATCTGAAAGAGACAAAACTGATCAACTTAATAAACCAATTTCAGTCTATGAAATGCATCTAGGAAGTTGGTTGCATGCATCAAGTAATGAGCCTTTTAAAGAAAAAGATGGATCTTCAAGAAAACCCGTACCTGCTGCAGATTTAAAACCAAACTCAAGGTTATTAACTTATTCAGAACTAACTGAAAAACTAATCCCTTATGTAAAAGCAAGAGGTTTTACTCATATTGAATTAATGCCGATATCAGAGCATCCATTTGATGGGTCTTGGGGATATCAAGTAACTGGATGGTATGCCCCAACTAGCAGATATGGCAATCCAAACGAATTTCGTGCTTTTGTTGATAAATGTCATTCTGAAGGAATAGGTGTAATTCTTGATTGGGTGCCAGGACATTTTCCTAAAGATGAACATGGGCTTGCTTATTTCGATGGCACACATCTTTATGAATATTCAGATCCGCGTATAGGTGAACACAAAGAATGGGGGACATTGATATTTAATTACAGCAGAAATGAAGTACGTAATTTTCTTGTAGCAAATCTCGTGTACTGGTTTGAACAATTCCATATAGATGGAATAAGGGTAGATGCTGTTGCATCAATGCTTTATAAAGATTATTTAAGACCAGATGGGGAATGGATTCCTAATGAAGATGGAGGAAATGAAAATTTCGAAGCCGTTAAATTCTTACAACAAGCTAATCATGTTCTTTTTGAACATTTCCCTGGTGCTCTTTCAATTGCAGAAGAATCAACTACTTGGAAAGGTGTAACCGACCCTACTGATATTGGAGGTTTAGGTTTCAACTTAAAATGGAACATGGGTTGGATGCACGATATGCTCGACTACTTTGAAATAGATCCTTGGTTTAGACAATTCCATCAAAATAACGTTACTTTTTCAATTTGTTATAACTACACGGAAAATTTCATGCTCTCGCTAAGTCATGATGAAGTTGTTCATGGAAAAAGTCATCTATTACACAAAATGCCAGGAGATGACTGGAAGAAATATGCAAATACCAGAGCTTTACTAGCATATATGTGGACACATCCTGGCAAAAAAACCATATTCATGGGTATGGAATTTGGGCAAAGACAAGAATGGAATGTTTGGGACGATCTTCAATGGGAACTGCTAGAATATGATCCCCATAAAGGTGTTAGAAACTTAATTGATGATTTAAATTCTTTATATAAATCTCAACCAGCCCTATGGAGAGATGACTTTAAAGAGTATGGCTTCCAATGGATTGATTGCAAGGATAATAGAAACTCAGTAATTAGTTTCATGAGAAGAGAAAGTTCAACAGGAGAGTGGCTAATAATTATTGCAAATTTCACTCCTGAATCTCATCAAAACTATAAAGTTGGTGTCCCTGTACAAGGTTATTACCAAGAAATTTTTAATACTGATTCTTCTAGATATGGTGGCTCAAATACTGGAAATCTAGGAGGGAAGTTTACCCAGGGTTGGAATATTCATAATTATGAAAATGCTCTCGATCTCTCTCTCCCACCATTAAGCGTTTTAATTCTCAAGCACGACAAGAGAAAATCATCTAAAAACTCTAAGCAGGGAGATATGATCTAAAAAATATTATGATCTGGACAATAAACCCAAGAGAAATCCAAAAACGTGTGAAGAAGATGCGCTCTAATCAAAATTATTTGACTATTAGAGTTCATGCTCCAGTAAATTTTTGATTAATCGGCATCACGAATGACTGAATCCCTTCCATTGTTGCTCCGTGCTGCTCGGGGTGAATCAGTAAGCAGACCTCCTGTATGGATGATGCGTCAAGCAGGCAGGTATATGAAGGTCTACAGAGAGCTAAGAGAAAAATACCCTAGCTTTCGCGACAGATCAGAAAACCCTGATTTGTCATATGAAATATCCATGCAGCCTTTTCTAGAATTTGAACCTGATGGTGTAATTCTCTTCTCAGATATTCTTACCCCACTTCCTGGAATGGGAATTGACTTTGATATCGTTGAAAGCAAAGGTCCACTAATAAACAATCCAATACGTAATTTTGACCAAGTTAAAGCATTAAATCCCTTAGAACCAAAGGCATCTCTTCCTTTTGTAGGAGAGGTTTTAGGAAGGTTGAGAGAAAGCGTTGGCAATAAAGCTGCTGTTTTAGGTTTTGTAGGAGCTCCTTGGACACTTGCCGCTTATGTTGTTGAAGGGAAAAGCAGCAAAAATTATTCAGTTATAAAAGCAATGGCATTTAAAGAGCCAGAGTTATTGCATATGCTGTTGGATCATTTTGCCGTATCAATAGCAAATTATTTGAATTTTCAAATTGATTCAGGAGCTCAAGTTGTTCAAATGTTCGATTCTTGGGCAGGTCAATTAAGCCCTATTGATTACGACACATTTGCCGCACCATATCAAAAAAAAGTTGTAGATCTTGTAAAGCAAGTTCATTCTGATACTCCATTTATTTTATATATTTCTGGCAGTGCAGGTGTTATAGAAAGAATGGCCTCTACTGGGGTAGATATAGTTTCACTTGACTGGACGGTAGATATGGCAGAAGGATGCACAAGACTTCCAAAAGATATCGGAATACAAGGCAACGTTGACCCAGGCCTTCTTTTTGGATCTCCAGAAATAATTAGAAGCAGAATCATAGATACTGTAATAAAAGCCAAAGGAAGAAAACATATTCTTAATCTTGGTCATGGCATTCTTCCAGGTACTCCTGAAGAAAACGCAAGAGTTTTCTTCGAAACAGGCAAAAACATCAATGAACTAATAGCTAAAATTTGAACAACGCTATAATTCTTATAACTGGAGCAAGTGGTTGTGTAGGTCAATACACATCTTCCTGGCTATTAAGAAATACAAATGCGAAATTACTTTTATGGCTTAGAGATCCAAAAAAATTAACCTCTATAGATCAATCTAATCCTAGAATAAAGTTACTTATAGGTGACTTAAGAAATCCCACTCTCTTTGCAAAAGAAATTTTTAGTGCAACTCATGTTATTCATACAGCCACAGCTTGGGGGGATATCAAAAGAACCAATGAAGTGAATATAATTGCTGTAAAAAAATTATTATCTTCATTAAACCCAGAAATCCTTGAAAAGTTTGTATATTTCTCAACCGCAAGTATTCTTAATAAAAACCTAAAGCCTCTTCCAGAGGCAGTTAAATATGGGACAGAATATATACAAACAAAGGCAAAGTGCTTGCAAGAACTAGAAGAGCATAAGCTTTCTTCAAAAATAATCGCTGTTTTCCCTACACTTGTTTTTGGGGGGAAATTCGACAGCACAGGAATTTTTCCATCAAGCTATTTAACTCAAGGTTTAAAAGAAGCTTTTAATTGGCTTTGGCTTGCTAGATGGTTTAAAGGGTTTTCAAAATTTCACTTCATTCATGCTGAAGACATAGCCTCTGTATGTGGTCATTTGTTGAATGAGAATTTATTGATTTCTAAAAATAATTCACAAAAGATTCCTAAATTTGTTCTTGGCCAACCTTTAATCTCAATTGATCAAGCTATCAAAACTCTCTTGAAATGGAAAGGAATGCATCAAACTCCAAGAATTCCTTTATGGGGATGGTTAATAGAGGGACTTGTTACTTTCTTACCAATAAAAATTAATGCTTGGGATCGCTTTAGTATTAAGCAACGTCATTTCATTCATGTACCTGTTACAAATCCCGAAGCCTTTGGAAATATTAGTTATGCCAAAACATTTAATGAAATTCTTTATAAATCTGAAGCTCCAAGAGGTAAAAAGCCTATTAAGCAGGTAAGATAATATATATATATAAAGAACCAAATGTTTTCAATGCTACGTTCATTAGTTGCTATGAGCTTTGCACTGCTTTTAGTACTTGTCTTTGGCGTCAACTCAGTACAAGCTAAAACAGTAGAAGTAAAACTAGGAACAGATGCAGGAATGCTAGCCTTTGAGCCAAGCTCTGTAACCATTAGCACAGGTGACTCAGTAAAGTTTGTGAATAATAAACTTGCTCCTCACAATGCTGTTTTTGAAGGTCACGATGAGTTAAGTCATCCTGATTTAGCATTTGCTCCAGGTGAATCATGGGAAGAAACATTCACATCAGCTGGAACTTATGATTACTACTGTGAGCCTCATAGAGGTGCTGGAATGGTAGGAAAAGTTGTAGTTCAATAAAAAAGTTAAACCTCTTAAAAAAGCTAGTTAGATTAATTTCCAACTAGCTTTTTTTATGCACTTTTATATTTTTACTTACTATTTCGAATAATTTAATTATATTTATATAAAATATATCTACTGGTTAGAGATATTCCAGCAAGGAAATTGATCTTACGAAATAACCGAATAGGCATAGTTACCTCTCTATAAAAATTCGGTTTACCCTCTATAGAATAAAAGCCTGTATGAGGATAATTAAATAATCTATAGGGATAGAGTAATGGAGTTTATTCCTGAAAATTTTACAGAACATTCTTGGTCATCCATTATTTTTTCACAAGAACTAGCGAAAGAGTTTTTTCAACAATATATAGAAACTGAACATCTCTTACTGGCAATTATAGAAAAGAGTGATCTTGTAAAAAGAATATTGGAAAAAGAAAAAGCCTCTATTGCATCTATCAAAAAGTCTATATATAAGTTTAAGGATCTTCAGCCTAAGATGAAGGTAGTTCCAAAAGAAGTATTTATAGGCAAAAACCTTCAAATTACATTAAATGAAGCTAATCAAATCAAAGAGTCTTATAATGATGAATTTATTGCTATAGAACACCTTCTAATAGCATTAGTAAAAGACCAAAGAATCTGCAAAGAAATACTTAATAGTGAAAAAATAGATAAACACACACTTATTTCAAGAATCAATGAAATCAGAGGCAATCAAAAAGTGACTGATCGAAACCCAGAATCAAAATATGAATCACTAATAAAGTTTGGAAGAGATCTCACACTAGAAGCTAGTGAAGGGAAACTCGACCCTGTAATAGGAAGAGATGAAGAGATAAGACGAACTATTCAAATATTAAGTAGAAGAACTAAAAATAACCCTGTTTTAATTGGTGAGCCAGGTGTAGGGAAAACTGCAATAGTTGAAGGACTAGCTCAGAGAATAGTTAATGGAGATGTTCCTTCTGCACTTGAAAATCGTCAATTAATTGCTCTGGACATGGGGGCTCTTATAGCAGGTGCAAAATATCGAGGCGAATTCGAAGAAAGATTAAAAGCTGTATTGAAAGAAGTCACATCATCAGAAGGTAAGGTAGTACTTTTCATTGATGAAATTCATACAGTTGTAGGAGCGGGGGCTACTGGGGGTGCCATGGATGCAAGCAACCTTTTAAAGCCGATGCTTGCAAGGGGAGAGTTAAGGTGTATCGGTGCAACAACATTAAATGAACATCGACAACATATTGAAAAAGATGCTGCATTAGAGAGAAGATTCCAACAAGTAATTATTAATCAGCCTTCCATTGAAGATACTATTTCGATACTTAGAGGTCTTAAAGAAAGATATGAAGTTCATCATGGAGTAAGAATTTCAGATAACGCTCTAGTAGCTGCTGCTGTTCTAAGTGATAGATATATTGCAGATCGTTTCTTACCTGATAAAGCTATAGATCTTATTGATGAATCAGCATCTAAATTAAAAATGGAAATAACTTCTAAACCAGAAGAAGTTGATGAAATTGATAGACGAATAATTCAATTACAAATGGAAAAACTTTCGTTAGGGAGAGAATCTAATGATGCTAACCAAAATAAATTAATGCAAATTGAGCAAGACTTAAAAGACTTAACAGAAAAACAAATATATCTAAGTGAACAATGGAAAAGAGAAAAAAATACAATAAACGAGATTTCTACAATTAAAGAAGAAATAGAGAAGACTCAGCTTCAAGTTGAACAAGCTAAAAGGAATTATGATCTAAATAAGGCTGCTGAACTTGAGTATGGCATACTTGATTCCTTACAAAAGGATCTAAAAATCAAAGAGGATGCTTTACTTTTTGATACTACAAATAATGAAAAGAAATTCTTATTACGTGAAGAAGTAACTGAAAATGACATTGCTGAAATTATTTCAAAATGGACAGGAATTCCAATCACAAAGCTTGCGAAATCTGAAATTGATAAACTTATAAATCTTGAGCAAGCACTTTCAGAAAAAGTCATTGGTCAAGATGAAGCAGTAAATTCAATTTGCAATGCCATACAACGTTCAAGAACAGGATTAAGTGATCCAAATAAACCTATAGCAAGCTTCTTATTTTTGGGTCCAACAGGTGTGGGCAAGACAGAATTATCTAAATCTTTAGCTTATGAATTATTTGACAGTGAACAATCAATGATACGTATAGACATGTCAGAATATATGGAGAAACATACTGTAAGTCGTTTAATCGGAGCACCTCCTGGATATATAGGTTTTGAAGCAGGTGGTCAATTGACAGAAGCCATTAGAAGGAATCCTTATTCTGTAATTTTATTTGATGAAATAGAAAAAGCACACAGTGACATATTAAATATTATGCTTCAGATACTAGATGAAGGAAGAGTAACTGACGGTCAAGGGAAAACAATTAATTTTAAAAATACAATAATTATATTAACAAGTAATATTGGCAGTCAATTAATTATAGATTTCAATAAATCAAATGGAAACTATAATAAACTTAAACAAATAGTTAAGGAAGAAGTTATAAAAAATTTCAAGCCCGAATTTATTAACAGATTAGATGAGCAAATACTTTTTAAAAGTTTAGGTAAAGAGCAATTGAATAAGATTGTGCTTTTACAGTTGAATAGAATCAATAAAAGATTAGAAGATAAAAGTTTGAATATTAATTTCAATCAGAGTGTAATTGAATGGATAGTGTCTAAAGGTTATGATCCTTCATATGGTGCAAGAACTATTAAAAGGACACTTCAATCAGAAGTAGAAAATAACTTGGCAAAGTTAATCTTAAAAAATAAATTTGGTCAAAAGTCAACAATCAACTTAGATATAAAGAATGATGAGCTTACTTTTAATTAATTCTTTGATTCAAAACAACTATGAAGGCAAGCTATCAAGACTAAATCTATATCCCTGTTGCCTAACTGTTGTAATTCCACCTCCATCACCCAGGCCAGCCTGTTCAAGTTTTCTTCTCAAAGTTAGCACTTGAGTATCTACTGATCGTGGTCCACCACTAAAAGGTGGCCAAGCCATTCTTAATAGCTCATGCCTACTTCTAACCATGCCTGGGGGCATAAGGAGGGCACAAAGCAAAGCAAACTCTCTAGGACTTAATTCAACAGGTTTTTCTCTAAGGGTTACTTGACGAAGAAGCAAATGGACCTCAAGAGGGCCAACAGTCACTCTTTCCTGAAGACCTATACGGCCTCTTTTTAATAAAGTTCTACATCTAGCTGCTAATTCTTCAAGCCCGAAAGGTTTACGTAAAACATCATCTGCTCCATCATCTAATAAACCTACTAATGTTTCCACTCCTGCTCTAGCTGTTAAAACCATTACTGGACAGCCAAGCTGCTGTCCTAGATTTAAAGCTGAACTTTGCTCTAGGAGTTCAGCACTAACTAATAAATCAGGTGATTGGTCTCTACATAAATCAATTGCTTCTGCCACTGAACCAACCGCCGCAGCAAGATGACCATCCTGCCTAAGTCTTTGAACAAGAACAGTCCGCAATGTGGGATGAGGCTCAACAACAAGAACTCTCGATGGAGACTGAGTAGTTGGCTGAAGAGAGGCACCACCTAATGAGGGCTGTGAACTTTGTTCTTCAGAAAGTAGATCTGGAGTTAATGTCACAAGCCGAAACCAAGTTGTTTTAAGATAACTAATCCAGTGCCCAACTGTAAGAAATACCTAAAGATCATCGCAAAATGACATCCCAAGTTTTTGAGCATCCAGAATGTATAAAGCATTTTCAATCAATATGCGATGCGTGTCAGCAACTTATCAATACTTTTCACACACCTTCAGAATTGAAGCTCTATACAGATGGGTATTTAGATGCTCTTAGAAAAGAAAGGGCACTAAGTAGCAAAGATCAAGAAAAACTTGAAAAACTTGTCCTGCAATGGATAATGGACCCTTCTAGTTTTGTAGGACCCGATGGTGATTTAAATAATCTTTATTTTCAAAAAGAAATTTGAAGTGAATTATGAGGCAAGTGCGATTTCAATTTTTTCGCGAAGTTCTCCTGAGTTATACATCTCAATCAAAATATCAGATCCTCCTAAAAACTCCCCTTTTAAATAAATCTGAGGAATTGTTGGCCAATTAGAAAAGTCTTTGATGCCTTGTCTAATTTCCATATCAGAAAGAACATCAAAAGTCTCGAAATCTAACCCAAGAGAATTAAGGATTTGCACCACATTATTTGAGAAACCGCATTGTGGCATCAATTTAGTTCCCTTCATAAAAACCATTATTGGATTGGAATTGATTAAATCCTCAATTCGTTTTTGTGTACCCATCTCCATAATAAAAAAAAAATAAGATAGCTAAGGGGTAGAAGTTTTTAAAGCCAATGCATGAATGGCTTCTGTAGCAAGCTCATCTTTAAGAGCTTTATAAATTAATTGATGTTGCTGGACTCTTGTCAGTCCTATAAATGCTGAAGATACAACATTTACATTCAAATGATCACCACCACCTCCACTCAAATCCTCAACATCAACCTGGGCATCTGGGAGTGCCTCTTGTATTGACGAAATCACTTCTTCAGAATGAACCATATCATTAACATAGATCGCATTTATTCTAATTCATTAAAATCATGGTCTTTTTTGTGCACCTCTATAAGGGGTATTAACAAAACCTAAATCTACAAGGGCCTGATAAGCCTGTTGACCTTCAAGTGAAGATGCGCTAGAAACTCTTACTACATCAACCAAAAGAGGTACTGCCATAGCAGGTTTGTTATCTTTCCTGAAAAGGGCGGCTAAACTAACTCTTGCCTTGGAAAGTAACTTAGTAACTTCACGGCTATTATTATTCATCTCTCTTGGTATGCGAGCATCAAGACCACGAAAAGAATTTCTTAAATCAGCATAAAAGTTAAGTAACAAATTTGACATTGTTATAGCATCATCAAATTTTTTCTTAGCTTTTACCAAATCATTTCTCAAAAAAAGCTCATCTCCTTCCTTAATAATCTTTTCAAGAGCTGTTATCCCGAGCCCAATATCTTCTTTAGATAAAACCCTATAATTTTCAGCAGACCCCTTAGAGTTAAAAGGATTAGCTAATGCTATAGAAGAAAAATCTGAAAAAAACAATCCACTGTAAAGTGCAAGAACAGTAAAAGGAATGCGCCAGACCATTGAACAAAGAAAAATATACTTTGACTTTATATCTATCTGGAAATTCGGCCAACCGCATTAAGGGCAGCTTCCTCAGCTGCATGCATCTTCTGAGTAAGTTTAAGATTAAATTCTTCTACAGAATCTCTACTTATTTTAGAAATTCGTAATGGCTCTCCAATGCAAATAGCAGCTTTGCCAAACGGTTTGGGATAAATTTCACTATAACCTAATCCAATAGGTAATACATTGACATTCACTCCCCTTTTAGAAGCAAGCTGAGAAAGACGAACCAAACCATTTTGAAGTTTAATTGGTTTACTTTTACGATTGATCATTCCTTCTGGAAAGACCACTAATTGCTCACCTTCAATTAAAAGGTCAATGCAATATCTGAGAGAAACTAAAGATGGTCTCTTTTGATCAATAGGAAAACAACCTAAACGATTCAAAAACCAACCTTGTATTCCTTGCATTTCTGATAGGGTCACCATAAACCTACAATCTCTATTACTAACCCTTCTCCCTGCAGCCATAGTCAACATTAAGGCATCCCACCTTGATCTATGAGTAGGTGCAAGTACAACTGGTCCATTTAAGAGCAAGTTTTCTCTGCCAAGTACAATTTTTTTCTTAAAGTAGTGCCTTAAAACAAAATCTTGAGTAACAACCATTGCCAGCTTGGCCCATACAGGATTTATCCCTTTACACAAATTTCTTTCTCGGGGAACTAAAGCCAAAGCCTAAAACTACTAAAACCTTTAAATAGAACTTAACGATGAAAAGAATGATTTAAGGGAATACATTGTGCAGTTAAGTCAGCGGCTAAACGTCTATAAAGAAATAAATACAAATTTGCCAATAAAATTAGTTTGTATTGACAATTTAAAATGGCAAGTCTTGGAGTAAACATCGATCACATCGCAAATGTCCGTCAAGCTCGCCTTACAAATGAACCAGACCCTGTTCAGATGGCATTCCTTGCAGAGCTTGGAGGAGCAGATGGCATAACAGTTCATCTAAGAGAAGATAGGCGTCATATACAAGAAAGAGATTTAGAGCTATTACGTAAAACAATTAAATCAAGGTTAAATCTGGAAATGGCTGCCACTAAAGAAATGCTTGATATTGCATTAAAGATAAAACCCGACATGGTTACATTGGTTCCAGAAAAGCGCGAAGAAATAACCACAGAGGGAGGTTTAGAAGTCAATGGGAATCAATTAAAAATAAACAAAATTGTAGATAAACTGAAATCATCAAAAATTTCAGTAAGTTTATTTATAGATCCAATTCCTAAACAAATCAAAGCATCATCAGATTCAGGAGCTGAAACAATAGAAATCCATACAGGTTCGTATGCACTGGCATCCCGAAAAAATCAAAAGGTTGAGTTAGCCAAAGTTGAAGAAAGTGTTAATAGAGCTAGATGCCTTGGTTTACATGTCAATGCAGGCCATGGACTTACATACCAAAATGTTGAGCCAATAGCAGCTATTAAAGAAATGGAAGAACTAAATATTGGTCATAGTATTATTTCCAGGGCCTTAGCTATAGGTCTTAAAGAAGCTGTGAAAGAAATGAAAAACCTTATATTATATCCTCGTAAAGATAGATTATTTAGCTCTTAAATTCGATGTTTTAATTTAGGAATCTTGTTAACAATATACCGAAGCAATAGGGCAGAGTGGTTAGCGCAAGTGCTTGCAGAGCAATTGCGAGTAAATCCTCCTCATCCATTTGAGAAAATAGAGGTAATGGTAAATACATGGCCAACAAGTAGATGGCTTGGTGAACAGATAGCTATTAACAATGGTATAAGTGCACTAATTGATTTCCCTTTTCCCAATTCTCATTTAAAAAAATTTATTCAAATACCCCTAGGCATAGAAATTACAAACGATGATAACTGGAAATCAAATAAATTAGTTTGGACAATAATTAAATTGCTTCCAGAGTTTTTAGAATACAAAGAAGCAAGGCATCTCAAAGATTGGTTAAAAAAAGAAACTTCATCTAATAATAAAATAAATAAAAAGCAATGGGAACTGGCTAAAATTATTACAAATACATTTGAAGAGTATTTTTTATATCGACCTGAGTTTATTTGTAAATGGTGGGAGTTAAATCCAGTAACAAATAATTCAATCAAAGATCTTCCTAATGAAGTTCAATGGCAACCTATTTTATTAAATTTACTAAAAAAGAATATCAACAGTGAACCAGTAACACTACAAATCAAAAATGTTATAAACATGCTAAAACAAAATAAAAATTCACTAAATAGATTTGACCTTCCTAAACAACTAAGAATCTTCGGCATTAGCAGCCTTGCTCCTATTCAAATAGAGCTTATCCAAGCATTATCATCTGTTGTAGACGTAAAAATATACCTTCTTACACCATGCCAAGATTTATGGAAGCGATGTAAAGATAGAAGAAAAGCATTGGGTTATGCTTGGAAAGCACCAATTGAAGGATCATGGTTGCTAAAAGCTCCACGTTTGGAAGCAAACCTAGGTCGGATGGGAGCAGAGTTTCAACAATTACTAGAAGGAAGTGGCGAATATCAATTAGGTGAGTTCAAAGAAGAAGATCTTTTTGCAAGGCCCGTAAAAATAGCCCAAAACAACGGAGAAGAGCCAACTTTATTAGAACAGTTACAAGAAAGTCTTATCGAAAATAATCCAAATTGGAAACTTCATAGAAACATAACGGACAATTCATTAATGTTTATGCCATGTCCAGGGCAAAGACGGCAAATACAACTTATTCGCGATCAAATTATTCAGTGGCTTGCTGAGGATGAAAGTCTACAGCCTAGAGATATATTAATAATGACTCCTCAGATTGAAAAATTAGCTCCATTAGTAGGATCTATATTTAATGATGTTGTTGCAACTAAAGTTAATCTTCCATGGAAAATTACAGACCGTACTCAACTTGAAAAGCCAGGTCTGATTGAATTTATATTGGAGCTATTTAATATTGCTTCTGGTCGACTAACATCCATAAATCTTGATCAACTTTTATCAAATCAGGTAATTCAAAGTCAATTTAATTTTAGCCAGGAAGATTTGGATAAGATGATTGATTGTCTACAGCAAACAGGTTTCATTTCGGGAGTTGATGAAAATGAACGGAATGGAGATAAAACACATAGTCTTAGTTGGTGCCTAGAAAGATGGTTGATTGGTTTAGTTCTTCCTAGTCGTCCAGGCATCGCTCCAAATAATATCGCACCATTTTCTCCAATCTTTTCTATAGACGAAATCTCCAAATGGTGGGGAATATTATCTCAAATATGTAAATATCTACAGGAAATGAGATGTCCTCGTAATTGTACAGAGTGGGTTAAACTACTAAAATTAATTGTATTAGATTGTTTTTCAGGTGAAGGTGATTGGATATGGGAACGAGAGTTATTTCATTCACTGTTAAATGATTGGCAAAAAGATGTAGGTGAATGCGAATTAGAAATAGAGACCTCTATTGTTAAAAATATTATTCAAGAATCTCTATCACTTGAAAGTGGTAGGTTTGGTCATAGAAGCGGCAAAATAACAATTAGTGCTCTTGAACCTATGAGAGCAATACCTCATAAAGCGATTATAATTATGGGTGTCGATGAATCTATATTCCCTCAAAATAAATATCGTCCTGGCTTTAATTTGTTAGAACATAAACGTCTACTAGGTGATCCTAAACCTAATGAACAAGATCGTTATGCTTTACTAGAAGCACTTATGTC
The DNA here is from genome assembly GCF_027359415.1 of Prochlorococcus marinus str. MIT 0918. Lineage (NCBI taxonomy): Bacteria > Bacillati > Cyanobacteriota > Cyanophyceae > Synechococcales > Prochlorococcaceae > Prochlorococcus > Prochlorococcus marinus. The sequence continues at coordinate 197,246 of NZ_CP114780.1, read as the reverse complement.
ATGTCGACAAAAACTTTTAATTACCTGGAACTCCAGAGATGAAAAATCAGGTGAAAGACTTGCCCCTCCTGCTCCTATCCAACAATGGATTGATTATCTATCAACAGAATTAGATGAAAATAATTTAACAGGCTTAATTAATACTCCTTCACCTAATCCATTAAGCGTTAAAAATTTTCTGTCTATAAATTCCCGCCCACCAATAAGTTGTGACAACCGTTATCTAGAAGCCAAGCTAAGAGTTGATAAGCTTCCTATACCCAAGCCTATTGCTCTTGCAATACCACTAAAATGGCCAAAAAGTTTACCAATAGACAATAATTCTCTTGACAATGAAACAATATCAAAATGGTTAATAGCACCACAAGTTATATGGCTGAACCAAATACAAATAAATCCAAAAGAGAGGTTCAATACTATTAACATTTTAGAAAAATTTGAACTCAACGAACTACAAAGATATAAGCTCATAAAAAATCAATTCAATGAAGATAGCTATTCAAAACTAAACGCAACAGAAGATTGGGATATGATTCTTAAAGGTCAAGGTGTACTCCCTCCAAATACAGCCGCTGAAATAGAAAGTCAAATTCTAAATACTCGTTCCAAAAGCCTTGCATCAGTTATTAACAATCTTGGGGAAACAACAGAAAAACAACTACTTATGAAGAAGGAGCGGATCGAAATAATTTTAGCGGGGAAAACCCATCTCATTGTAGAAATAGGAAGGGTAAAAGCAAAATCAATAATGAAAACATGGTTAAAGCATCTTCAAGTTTGCACATATGACTCCATTCCTAGAGACACATTATTAATAGCAAGAGCCAACTCAAATAATAAGCAAAACCTCTATGAAATATCGGCTAAAATAAAAGCAATACCTCAAGAGAAAGCAAAAGAGATACTTAAAGCAATCGAGTCATTGGTAGAAATTGGTCTAAAAGAGTGTTGGCCTGTTCCACCAGAAAGTGGTTGGCAACTCTCTAAGGCTAGGTATTACAAAAAAACAAATGCAGATAATTACTTCTCTCGAAGCTGGAATGGGGGTTTTAAGCTTATGGGAGAAAAAGATAAACCAGAAATGGAAATTTGTTTTGGCGAAAATTGTAACGCAGAGTTTTTCCTAGAAGATCAACTATTTAATGAATGCTTAAGCACCCTTTATCACCCATTGTTAGATAACTGTTTTCTAAATAACATTTAATATGAATTTCAAAAATAATTTATTAATCAATATATTCTCAGAATGGGGATTTAGTAGAAAAGGTTTTCTAAATAATCAAAATGGTGAATGGTGGTTATTACTTCAAATATTTATTATAATATTTCACTTAATACCAGCATGGCCTTCATCCGCAGGCTCTCCTATTTCTATACAAATTACTTCATCAATTTTTTTTACGATAGGTCTTTATAGATCAATTTTATCTCTAATATCTCTTGGCGCTAGTCTATCTCCACTTCCAGAGCCAAAGAAATCAGCTAATTTAGTAACTACTGGATTATACAAATACTGCAGACATCCTTTATATCAAAGTATATTAATAATGTCAGCAAGTTATGGTTTTTATAGATTTAGTTTAATCCATTTAACACTATTTATACTTTTAAGTGCTGTATTAATTATCAAAGCAAGAATAGAAGAAAATAAACTAAAACAAATTCATAAAGAATATAAAAACTATATTTTCGATGTGCCGGCTATATTTCCAGGGATTAAATTCTATGATTGGCGAATATAAAATATGAATAAGAAAGAACTCCAATTTATCTTTGATCCGAATAATTATCCTCTTGAACCAGGCATCAGGCTTATAGAAGCAAGTGCTGGAACTGGTAAAACATTTTCATTAGCACATATTGTTTTAAGGCTATTAACAGAAAAGGAATATTCAATAAATGATATGCTCGTAATTAGTTTTACAAAAGCAACAGCCTCAGAGTTAAAAAACAAAATATGTACAAGGTTAATATCTGCTCTAAATGGACTGGAGAGCATCCACAAACAAGTAGATGGTTTTCTAACAGATCAAGTACTTTCCAAATGGCTGGAAAATAATGTGACTGATGAAAAAATAATATTTGATTGGTCAAGTCGTCTTTTAGAAGCATTAGAAAGTATAGATTATGCAGATATAACAACAATTCATAGTTTTTGTAGTAAAAGTCTTAGACAAGAAGCAATTAAAACAGGTAGTCATATTCAACCACAATTACTCTCTGAAGAAGAAAATACTAACTTAATTATTGAAATAATTCACGAATATTGGCGAGAATATATCTTAAAGCTTCCTCTTATGGATTTAAAGGGTTTGCAAGCTGCTGGTTTATCAATAGATACTCTAATAAATACACTAATTAAGATTGACAACGACCCCTCAATTAATTTTGATGTAAGTGAAGAAGCAATTGATTTCTCACTTCCACTTCATAATCAATTTAATAAATGGTTAGAACATTACTGGGATGATTTTACAAATCAATGGGAGAAAGATGGTTTCACTCTGGAAGAGGAGCTAATAAAGCAAGCAAGGATATGGAAGGGAATGGGAGTAGATAACATAAAGCCATTTTCACAAAAGCCGAGAAAAAAAAGAGCCTTAGAATTAACATCTTGGATTAACACTTTTAGTGCTTCAGGATTGGAGACTAATATGAGAGTACTTCCGAATTACTACAATATAAGGAGCAATAATTTATTAAAAGATTATTTTCACCCCATTAAAATATATGAAATAGAAAAAGCAAATCATATCAATACCTCCTCACTCTTATTACCAAAATTACAAACTTGTATTGCAAATTTGTGGGATAGACCTGCAGAAATGACTTGGATACATGCACTAAAATGGGCAAAATTAGAATTACAAAAGCGAAAAACTGAAAAAGGTTTTGTAAGTTATGGAGATCAACTTAGATCGTTGGACCCTGGAACAAACATTTCAGAGAAAGTTTCATCCAAACCTTTATTAGAAAAATTACGTCAAAAATATAAGGTTATTTTAGTAGATGAGTTTCAAGATACTGACCCTATTCAATGGAGAATTATCAATCAAGCATTTAATCATAGTGATAGTCATTATCTCTTAATGGTAGGAGATCCCAAGCAATCGATATATAAATTTCGTGGAGGTGATCTTTCAACTTACTTAAAAGCCAGAAAAGACGTCGATAGAATCGACTCACTTTTAACTAATTTCAGAGCCTCCTCAGATCTAATTCAAGGTCTTAATACTTTGATGAGTCCAGGTCTAAAATATTCATGCTTAGCAGTTCCTTCTCTATCATCTTCTTCAACAAATTCAAATCAATCATCAATAGCAAAGACAACACCTATTAAAATTATTAATGTTGATAAATCATATGCTCGAACAAACATTGAGAATACTCATTTACCAACAAAGTCTCAAGTAGAAGAATATATTCCAGATGTTGTAGTCAACTCTATATTTGAAGTCCTTCAGACATATAACAACGAAATTTGTCTTAACGATATCTGCATACTTGTACATCGTCACGAACAAGCAGAAAAAATTAGAGCTAAATTAAGTCTAGCCAACTTTGCAAGTCGATTATTAAATCAAGGCGATGTTTTTCATACACAAGCGGCTAAATATCTACAGATATTCCTGGATTGCCTAGCAATGCCTACTCAAACTAACAGTATTAGGCTTCTTACTTGTTCCCCTTTAATGCAATGGAACATACAAAAGCTTAAAGATGCAGAAAATAATGATGATATTAATCAATTAAGTTTAAAATGCATTGAATGGTCACAAGAGCTAAAGAATATTGGTCTTTTAGGATGTTTATCTGAACTATTAGGAAGCAAAAACATCGCTAGTCTTTCAAAAAGAGGTAGGTTATTTAGTGACCTTCAACAATGTGCAGAATTAGTACAAGAAGCTATTCACACACAAAAGCTAGAGGCTAAAAGTGCATCAAGATGGTTAAGGCAACAAAGATCTCAACCAATATCTCCAACTCCTGAAAGCCGTAAGTCCAACAGTGATCTTGAAGAAAATGCAATAAATATAATAACAATACACAGAAGCAAAGGCCTTGAATATAAAATCGTTTTATGTCCTTATCTTTGGCAATCTCCTCCTATACCTAAAGGTCCGTTATGGAGGCTAAAGAAAAATAATTCATGGTTTTTTTCTCTCACTCCAGGATGGGGAGAAGGAAAACATATTTTAGAAAATGCAATAAATGAATCAATAGAAGAGTCAGAAAGGCTCGCATATGTTGCTATGACTCGTGCTAAAGAGGAGCTAATTGTAATTTGGAGTATGGCGAAAGGACAAGAGAAAAACCCTCTTACATACCTACTCTTTGGCTTAACTTCAGACAACTACAACATAAAAGAACTAAATAACGAAACGATGCAGAAATGGGTTAGTAACAAAAACAAATTTTTAATAATTAACAATCTAAATCAGGCAATTAAACCACAAATATGGAAACCGTTTAAAGAAACTAATATACGACTAGAGACTGGTCCAACTCCCAAGCGATCACTAGACAAAAGCTGGGGCAGATATAGTTACTCATCATGGGTTTCAACAAAGAAAAATGGACAGAATTATTATCCAAACCTACAAATCATCGAAACAGGAAAAGACATTGAGCAGGAACAGCCAATCACTACAAAGATTTTCACCGACAAATTAGAATCTAATAGTTTGAATAACCACTACCAGAAAAGCCCACTACAAGATTTTCCACGTGGTCCTATTGCTGGTGATTGTCTACATAAAATCTTGGAAAGATTAGATTTTACAGCCCTTGCAACAGATCATAAAAACACACTTTTAATTGAAGAAGAGTTAAATAAAAGTGGAATAGATATGCAAATGCTTTCTAATGTTCAAATTGCTCTAAACAGAATTATTAATATTCCTCTAGGAGGAGAATTAGGGAAACTTAAATTAAATGAACTCAATGATAATCAACGTATTCATGAACTTAGGTTTGATCTGTCAATGTCAATAGATGGCAATCCAGTTCAGTCAAAGGATATATCTCATGCATTTAATATAGATCCTAGTGCACGTTTTGGTGAATCATATGCTAAGTCACTTGGTGATTTAAACATTTTCAGTAAAGGATTTTTAACTGGTTCTATAGATCTTATTTTTATAGATTCTAAAAATATTAATGAAGCTAAATGGTGGGTTGTTGATTGGAAGAGTAATTGGATAGGAGAGAGTTCAAACGACAACTCTGGAAACAATTGCAATCCCAGCAACTACTTAGGAAAATCAATGGAAGAACAAATGCATCTCCATCACTACCCTCTTCAAGCGCATCTGTACCTTGTGGCTCTACATAGGTATCTACTTTGGAGATTAGATAATTACAATCCTAAAAAGCATTTAGGGGGATATATATATTTTTTTCTTAGAGGAGTCCCAGACCCTAATGAAATTGACAATAAAACATTAGAAACTATAACCCCTGGGGTACTCGTTGAAAAGGCTCCAATTAATCGTGTCATAAAATTAGATGATTTACTTACTTCAGGTAATAAGAAATGAATAACAACGAAAAACTCCAACATAACTTAAAGTCGGAATTATTTAAAACACTGATAAAGAATTTTCCAACGACTAATAGTTATAGTCATCTTAAAGACATTATCTCATTATTAATGGAAGCATTATCAAAGGGTAATATTTATATAAGAGTTGACAAACAATATCCTCTTACAAAATTTTTGGGCAATGGATGGCCTACAGAGCATATTAAAGAACTAACTGCTAGCGGTTGGCTAAAAGGGAATGACTCTCCAGTAATTTTAACTGAAAATCGCCTATATTTTAGACGTTGGCATGAAGAAATGAATGATATATTAGATACTTTAATTTATAAATCACAACAAAAGCCAGATGAATTTTACTCGGGTTCAGAAACATTAATACCTATTTCTCATCTTAATTCAGAACAACAATTTGCAGTGAATGCTATTAGCAATCACAATGTAATTCTGCTTAGTGGTGGTCCAGGAACAGGAAAAACAACAACAATAGTACAAATGATAATGAATGCAATTTCAATTAACAAAAATCTTTGTATTGGTCTTGCCGCACCAACAGGTAAAGCAGCAAGGCGTTTAGAGGAAACTATTAAAAAATCTATTGATAATGTCGATGGTATATACAAGGATATATTATTAGGTTTTCCTTGCTTAACCTTACATAGGTGGCTAAAAGCAACTGAGAGTAGTTTTCTAAGAAACAAATCAAATCTATTACCTCTTGACATCCTAATTATAGATGAGATGTCTATGGTAGACATTCCCTTAATGCAGGCTGTTTTAAACGCACTCCCTAAAATGAGTCAATTAATTCTTGTTGGTGATCCAGACCAATTACCACCTATAGGTAGTGGTGCGATCTGGCAAGAATTGCAATGCAAAGACGTACGTACTAAATTTGGTACTAGTGCTATCCATTTAGAAAAACTATATCGCAACAAAGAAGAACTAGCAGATTTAGCAAGTATTGTTCGTACAAAATCACTACGTTTTTTCTTTTCAAAGCTTTCAGATATACCTACCTCAACAAAACTCAGAATAAGTTCATCGACTATAGATAATATACCTTCTTCTATTCTTAAAATAATAACACAACATCAACAAAAATTATCCGAATTATCTAACCAAATAGACCTCAATGATTTCGATTCCATGCATTTAAATAAAATCCATTCTATAAATAAATTGATTAATTCTCTTGAAGAGTTAATAGTACTTTGTCCAAGAAGATACGGTTTATGGAGTGTAGATCATATAAACAAACTAATTTTAGGGAGTAAATTAGATGGAGGCATTAATAATTGGCCACAAAGTACACCAGTAATATGTGGGGAAAATCAACCTGAATTAAACCTTTCAAATGGAGATGTGGGAATAATACTTGGCGAAGGAGAATTTAAAAGAATATTATTTAAAGTAAACTTAAGTGATAATGAATTAGGAATACAATTAGTTCACCCAATAAGGCTTAAAAAAATCGATCCCGCCATTGCAATAACAATACATAAATCTCAAGGTAGCGAAGCTAATCATGTAATTTGCCTTTGGCCAGATGCATTCGAGAGTATGTTTCTTGATAATCAATCAAAGTACGATGAAGATTATGCTAAAAGGTTAATTTACACCGCAATTACAAGGGCAAAAAGCAAGCTTGACTTAGCAATTCCATTTCAAAATCAATAGAACATATCATAATAAAAACGAAGTATCTGACGCGTCAAATGATAGATTAAGGAGTCCCCCTTTTTAAAGGCGAGTCAACAAAGCACGGTTAATACCGAAAGGAGGTTGTCTGCCTGAAATTTTCAAGGGTTATCAGGTGTCCAATCTTTATTAATGACTAAAAAGAAATCAAACGAGGTTTTAACTTCATCTTCTCCTGATCTAGATACCAACAATGGTCAATCATTAGAAGAAGCAGATCCTAAAATAAATACTCAATTGGAAATAAATTCCAAATCTTCTGATGAGCCGATAAATCAAAAAGGTTTTGATAACTTTGGGTTTAGCGAAGGTCTTGTAAAAACACTTGCAAACAAAGGTTATGAAGAACCTACTCCTATTCAACAAGCAGCTATTCCAGAGTTAATGCTTGGAAGAGATTTACTCGGACAAGCTCAAACAGGCACCGGGAAAACAGCTGCATTTGCATTGCCACTTCTTGAGAGAATTGATGAAAAAGAGCATCATCCTCAAGTTTTAGTATTAACACCTACTCGGGAACTTGCAATGCAAGTTGCAGAGTCTTTTCGAGCATACGCAGAAGGGCATCCCAATATAAAAATTCTAGCCGTCTACGGAGGTTCTGATTTTAGATCGCAAGTCTATTCTCTAAAAAGAGGAGTTGAAATCATTGTAGGAACTCCTGGTCGAGTAATGGATCATATCCGTCAGGAAACCTTTAGACAAACCACACTTCAGTGTCTTGTTCTAGATGAAGCTGATGAAATGCTCAGAATGGGATTTATAGATGATATTGAGTGGATTTTAGAACAATTACCAAAAGAGCGTCAGATGGTTTTCTTTTCTGCCACTATGCCACCTGAGATAAGAAGATTATCAAAAAGATACTTGAAAGATCCAGCTGAAATAACTATAAAATCACGCAAAAAAGAATCTCAACTAATTAGGCAACGGTATATAACAATTCAAAATAGCTATAAATTAGAAGCATTAAAAAGGGTTCTTGAGCTTAGTCAGGGAGAAGGAGTAATAATTTTCGCTCGTACAAAAGCTATAACACTCAAGCTAGCAGAAAGTCTTGAGGCTTCAAAGCATAATGTAGCCGTATTAAATGGAGATGTTCCACAAAACCTAAGAGAAAGAACTGTTGAAAGACTACGGCAAGGAGGAATAGATATTCTTGTTGCAACAGATGTTGCTGCTCGTGGTCTAGATGTAGAACGGATAGGTCTAGTTATAAATTACGACATGCCTTTTGACTCCGAAGCATATGTTCATCGCATAGGTCGAACAGGAAGAGCAGGTAGAACTGGTAATGCCATTTTATTTATTAGCCCACGAGAAAGGTCCTTTCTCAGTAATTTAGAAAGAGCTGTTGGGCAAAATATTGAAAAAATGGAAATACCTAATAACGATACAATTAATAAATTTCGAATTCAGAGAATAAAAAATGACCTATTACAAACAGCTACAAAAGATACTCTCTCTAATGAAGATGATAATGAAATTAATCTTCTAAAAACTGTTGTTAATGAAATAGAGAGTGAGCTAAGTATAACTCCACAAAATATTGCATTGGCAGCTATACAACTTTCAAATAGAGGCTCTAGCTTATTAATTAATGATGATGAAAGCTGGATAAGTCAAGCTGAAAGACACCGCCGAAGCTCAGAGCGTCGTGATGTTCGAGGTAAATATCGTAGAAGAAACGAATCTGACCATTCAGCAACAGATAGAGATAAAGAAAGGTTCAGAGTAGAAGTTGGTTATAGAGATAAGGTAAAGCCAGGTAATATAGTTGGTGCAATTGCTAATGAAGCAGGTATAAATGGACGGCTCATTGGACGAATACAGATTTTTGATAACTATAGCTTTGTAGACCTACCAAAAGGTATGCCAACCAACATTTTTAAAAGCCTTAAAAAAGTAAAAGTTATGAACAAAGAATTAAATATAAACCGTCATAAATAAAATATTGAAATCAATGAATTATAAGACTTCATACCTAATTAAGTTAACTATTGTTCTCACTAATATGTTTCTAAATATCTTTTATAGTCAAGCTTCTAGCCAAGAAATAAATAAGCTAATTAAAAGTATATGTTTATATGAATTCAACCAAGAATTATTGAACGCCAAAAAAAATATTCCTAAAGGGTCAGCAGAATTTACTTGTGATTGCTTTATTAATAGAATAAATAACGGTAAGAAATTAGATAAAGCGAAAGTAATATGTAAAGACGAAGCTACAAGAAAATATAACCTTTAAGAAAAATCATAAATCTTCAAATAATATGATCTTAAAAACCAACTTGATAAGTGAATCACTACTTAGACTTTTAAAAAGCCAGTCTGAGCAAAAATCAACTATCTATTTAGCAATAGCTTGTTCAATATTTAATAAACTTTTTGATCTAGCACCACCTGTACTAATAGGTATATCAATTGATGTAGTAGTAAGAGAAGAATCATCATGGCTTGCAAGTATTGGGGTTAAAGGAGTTCCATCTCAATTATTTACACTTGCTATTGCTTCTTTTATTATTTGGACAGCTGAATCATTTTTTGAATATCTATATGGCATATTATGGAGAAATTTGGCACAAACAACGCAACACAATTTGAGAATCAAAGCTTATAATCATTTGCAAGATCTTGAAATGTCTTTTTTTGAAAGTGATAGCTCTGGGCGTTTATTAGCTATTTTAAATGATGATATTAATCAACTAGAAAGATTTTTTGATCAAGGAGCAAATCAATTACTTCAACTATTTGTCACTGTTATATTAGTTGGAAGTGCAATGGCATTCTTAGCACCAGGTGTTGCCTTACTTGCATTTTTACCTATTCCAATAATTCTATGGGGATCAATAATATTTCAAAAAAGACTCGCTCCTAAATATAAAGATGTAAGAGAAAAAGCGGGTGATTTAGCTGCCCGCTTAAGCAATAACCTCGGAGGAATGTTAACAATTAAAAGTTTTGCCACTGAATCATGGGAACTTCAAAGGCTCAGTATAGATAGCCATGCATATCAAAAAAGCAATAAACAAGCAATTAGATTATCTGCTGCATTTATACCTTTAATTAGATTTGCAATTTTGTTTGCTTTTCTTGCAATATTATTAGTTGGTGGGTTTCAAGCCTGGAGAGGAAGTTTAGAAGTTGGAATTTATAGTTTTCTTGTATTCATCACACAAAGATTACTATGGCCATTAACAACACTTGGGCACGTTCTTGACGAATATCAAAGATCTATGGCCTCAGCAAATAGAGTTCTAAATCTTATAGATAAGCCAATAAGAATTTCTGGAGGATCAATGAGAATTAGCCCAAATAATATCAAAGGAAATATAAGTTTTAAAAATGTATATTTTAAATATAACGACAGGTCTGATCTGCTTAATAATTTCAATTTAAATATAGAAGCTGGAACAACTGTAGGAATTGTAGGATCTACAGGATCTGGTAAAAGTAGTTTAGTTAAATTAATCCTAAGACTTTATGATATTGACTCAGGTGAAATAAAATTAGATAATATCGCTATAAATAAATATAATCTTTCTGACTTAAGAAGATCTATAGCTCTGGTAAGCCAAGAAATATATTTGTTTCATGGAACAATAGAAGAAAACATTGCTTATGGTAGTACTCAAGCATCTTTCAATCAAATTAAACATGCTGCAAAACTATCAGAAGCTGCAGAATTTATTGAGAATTTACCACAAGAGTATAAAACTCTTGTTGGAGAAAGAGGGCAAAAATTATCTGGTGGACAATGTCAACGAATAGCCCTGGCAAGGGCAATTCTTAAAAATGCTCCTATTTTGATACTTGATGAAGCAACTGCATCTGTTGACAATGAAACAGAAGCAGCGATTCAAAGATCACTATCCAAAATAACATCGAATAGAACCACTATAGTCATTGCTCACAGGCTTAGTACTATAAAAAATGCAGATAAAATTGTAGTTTTAGATAAAGGATCTATTATTGAAGTAGGCAATCATTTTGACTTATTAAAACTTAAAGGTATTTATTCTCAACTTTGGAAAGTTCAGGCTGGTGAGATAATATAACTGAAACTTAATTTTTCCTAGAACTACTTCATAAGTAAGAAAATATTTATATAAAGAAACTAAACGAACTTATAACACGTTTAAAGATATTCTCAACTTTGTTCCATCTAATTTCATTGGTGCCAGCAGCAAAACTAAATAATGAACCTCTATCAACTACAACAGTTGCTAATTCATGACGATCTTTCTCTGGGAGATGAATCAAATATTCAATATCATAAAAAATATGCCCATCAACTTCTCGAGAAGAAGTATCTATTAATTCTGCTTGTCTGTCACCTCCAGAAGGTGCCAATAAGTCATTTATCATTTTTTCCCCCACCTCTTCTGGACTTCCAATGTTCTTAAGCTCAATATCATTAGAAAGATCAGATACAACAAGACTTAAAGTCTCATCACTATTTATTAGATCGTGAAAGACTACTTCAGGCCCATCTTGAATGTTTATGCGTGTCCAGCCTGTAGGATAAAAGAAACCATAACGTCCATCATTGCTTTGAAAGGCTTCCAAGCCTGCTGTAACCCCTGAGCTGCAGGCCCCAATGAATAAAGCAATCACAAGCAATACAACAAACCTCAGTGAAGACTTCATAAGATTTCTCATAGGATTTATGTATAAAAACTATCAATAACAACAATTTACTTACTTATAGAAGAATTAGTAAATTCCACTTTAAGTTCCAAGAGAGATTAAATTCTTATTATATCTGCCTAAAGAACCCTGAGCAGCTTTACACGCCCATTAGCCCACCTTATAGATCAATTCGAACAACTGCCTGGGATTGGTCCAAGGACAGCACAAAGACTAGCGCTACATTTATTAAAACAGCCAGAAGAAAAAATCAAAACTTTTTCTTCTGCACTTCTCAATGCCAGAAACAAAGTAGGGCAATGTGAAAAATGTTTTCATCTCACAGCACAAACTGTATGTGAAATATGTCTGAATTCGAAAAGAAACTCATCTTTAATTTGTGTTATCGCTGACTCAAGAGACTTAATTGCTCTAGAAAGAACTCGTGAATACCAAGGGGTATATCACGTACTTGGAGGCCTTATTTCCCCTATGGATGGGATTGGACCAGAATTATTAAACATAACTGCATTGGTTAAAAGAGTAAGTAGCGAAAATTCATCAGAAGTAATACTAGCTCTTACACCAAGTGTTGAAGGGGACACCACAAGTCTTTATCTTGCAAGGCTATTAAAGCCTTTTGTTAAGGTAACGAGAATTGCATATGGTTTACCTGTAGGTAGCGAACTTGAATATGCTGATGAAGTAACTTTAACGCGAGCAATTGAAGGGCGCAGGGAAATTGAATAACTACAAAAATAAAACAGCTATGTCTCAAAAAACTAAACCAAATAAATTCACTGAAATTCTTCCCACTCAAAGGCTTCCAAATTGGATAAAACCTTCTATTGGAACAGCGTCTCAATTAGAAAGGATGCAAAAATTAATTAAAGAAAACCAATTAAATACCATATGTGAGGAAGCTCGTTGTCCGAATCGTGGAGAATGCTATGCCTCTGGAACAGCAACATTTCTTTTGGGAGGATCTATATGCACTAGAAGCTGTGCTTTTTGCCAAGTAGAAAAAGGAATGACTCCATTAAGACTTGATCCTAATGAAGCAAGACGAGTAGCAGATGCAGTTAATCAATTAAAGCTTAAATATGTAGTATTAACCTCTGTCGCTAGAGATGATCTCCCTGACCATGGGGCTTCTCTATTTACAAAAACAATCTTTGAAATCAGAAAGATTAATCAACATATAGACATTGAAGTGTTAACCCCTGATTTCTGGGGTGGCCATGTTAAAAACTCCGAAGGAGTTAAAGCTCAAAAAGAAAGGTTAAAAACAGTCCTTGATGCAAAGCCTATTTGCTTCAATCACAACATTGAAACAGTTGAACGTCTACAGAAATCTGTCCGCAGAGGTGCAACCTACAAAAGATCTCTTGATCTATTACAAGCCGCCAGTGAACTTGACAATAGTATTCCAACAAAGTCAGGGTTAATGGTTGGTCTGGGAGAAAACGAGCGCGAAGTTGTTCAAGTACTGCAAGATCTTCGATCAGTAAATTGTCAACAAATTACTATTGGCCAATATTTACGGCCTTCACTTACACATATACCAGTTCAAAGGTATTGGCATCCAAATGAATTTGAACATTTAGCTAAAATAGCTAATAGCTTAGGATTCAAAAAAATAAATAGTGGACCTCTAGTAAGAAGTAGTTATCATGCTTCAGAGCAAAAATAATAAAAATTTATCCATTATGAACTTGCCAAAGATGTTTACTGTATTCATAAACCTCATTGCAATCTCCAACCATAAGGCTGCCTGCTCCCCCCCAAACTAATCTATATGGCAAATCAAAAAAAGAGGCTCCAACCTCTTTAACTATTCTAAATTTTCTTCTTTGAAAATAACGAATTAAAATCTTATGCTGCTGATCATCATCATGAATAGCTAATAATCTTGCTTTTTTACAAGGTGTTTCTTCAAGGGCCCAAGCCATTGTTGCAGCCCATATTAAATGCCCAACTGCTGCCGGAGCACTATCTTTCACCAACATAGTATCAAGTTGCAATCCACTAAAATGTTGATAAGCCCAACCTTTCATCTCACCCAAAAGTTGTACCTTTTGAGGGTTTAAATACTTACCAACTACTAATCTCATAGTCCATAAGTTAAGTGGACGGCCAACTTGAATCCTCAGAATAAGACCTGATAAAGAGGCTTCTTTCTCGAGGTTTAAAAGTGCAGAAGTCATGCACTAGGCCAATTATTATTACTAGGTTGACGATTTTTAATTTCAGTAATATATTTTTGTCTTTCTCGAAAGCGATCACGATCATCATCACTAAAAAGTTCTTTACAATAGTGACATTGAATACCTGGTAAGTAATTTGTTTTTTGAATATCTTCTGGGGAGAGAGGCATCCCACATGCAAAACACAGCCGATGAACTCCTGGGCTCAATGAATGATCCAAAGCAACTCTATGGTCAAAAACGAAACATTCTCCATGCCAACGACTCTTGTCAATTGGGACTTCAGCTAAATAATTAAGAATACCACCATGGAGATGATAAATCTCTTCAAATCCTTCCTTTATCAACAGGGAAGTTGCTTTCTCGCAACGAATACCTCCTGTGCAGAACATAGCAATTTTCTGTGGATGTTTTTGGTTGAGAAGAGGTCGTAATTTTTTTTCAACCCATCTAGGAAATTCACTAAAAGACTGAGTATGAGGGTTTATTGCACCCTGAAAACTTCCTATCCCCACTTCATATTCATTTCTAGTATCAATTACAAGAGTTTGAGGGTCATCAATAAAAGCATTCCAATCTTTTGGTTCAACATACTTTCCAGAAAACTTATTAGGATTTATTCCATCCATACCCATAGTCACAATTTCATTCTTTCGGCGAGCTTTAAAGCGTCGAAATGCTTGCTTTGAAGTAAAGCTGAACTTGATATCTAAGGGAGGAGCAAGCATTAAAGAATTCAATTGCTTATGCATAGCTGTAATTCCATTATTCGAGCCACAAATCGTTCCATTTATTCCTTCTAAGGCAATAATAATAGTTCCTCGTAAATCATGTTCCTGGGCTAGACTTCTTATTTGAGACAATAATGAAGGTATTAACTCTTCATTAATAGGTGAGAAACTATAAAAGGCTGCTACCTTGTACTTATTGTCTATCTCTTCTTCTTTTATATTATGAATCATATAAATCCCAGTTAACTGATACTCCTGCCGAAGACAATAAATCTCTATCAGACTGAACGGATGGATTGCTTGTTGTCAGTAAAGAGTCTCCATAGAAAATAGAATCAGCTCCAGCAAGCAAACAAAGAATCTGTGATTCTTTACCAAGTTGCTCACGGCCAGCACTAAGTCTCACGCGACTTTTTGGCATAAGTATTCTTGCAGTAGCAACCATTCGAACCATCTCTAATGAATCTACTTCTTGAATATTTTCCAAAGGAGTTCCTTCAACAGGCACTAAAGCATTAATAGGAACACTTTCCGGATGAGGATTCATAGTAGCAAGTACTTTAAGCAAAGAAGCTCTATCTTTAATTGTTTCCCCCATACCAATAATTCCTCCACAACAAACTGTTATCCCAGCATTTCGAACTTTGTTCAATGTTTCTAAACGTTCTTGATATGTACGTGTAGAAATAATATTTTCATAATATTCGGGACTTGTATCAAGGTTGTGATTATAAGCATTCAACCCAGCCTCAGCAAGACGTAAAGCTTGTTTATCAGTAAGCATTCCGCCGGTAACACAAGCTTCTAATCCCAAAGATCTAACACCTCTAACCATTTCAAGCATTGAATCAAAAGGCTTTCCATCGCGTATTTCACGCCAAGCCCATCCCATGCAAAATCTATCGGCTCCAGCTTGTTTAGCAGCTTTAGCTCTATTCAAAACACCTTTAACATCGTAATCAATCTGGTTAGTTACATCACTACTGTTATGAATAGACTGGGAACAATAAGCACAATCCTCTTCACAGCCACCTGTCTTTACGCTTAAAAGAGATGCAAGTTGAACATTGTACTCTGGATTTACTTTTCTATGTATAACCTGAGCTTCCCAAAGCAAGTTAAATAAGGGCTTTTCCAAAAGCTCTTGTATCTCTACTAAAGTCCAATCAAAACGAAGTTTAATGTCTTGAGATATTTGATTAGTTGAATTAATTAAAGTCATAATATATAAAGCTAAGGCTATATATCATTAGGGGGCATAGGTTCCACCCCACCAAATCTTCTCGTTCTTGATTGATAATCAAGAAGCGCACTAGTTAAATCCTTAACATCAAAATCAGGCCAATATATATCTGTAACATGTATTTCTGAATATGCTAATTGCCATAACAAAAAGTTACTTAACCTTCGCTCTCCACTTGTACGAATAAGTAAATCAGGGTCTCCTGAGTTAGCTGTTAAAAGTTCAGAAGCAAAAATGTTCTCATCTATCAAATTAGGATCTAAATCTCCTTCAACAGCTTTAAGAGCTAATCTTTGTGCTGCTAAAACCAATTCACGTCTGCCGCCATAATTAGTGCATACATTAAAGCAAATCCCATTATTTTTTGCAGTAACTTCAGTAGCCTCATTAATAAGATCTTGCAAACGACTTGGAAGTTGATCCAAATCTCCAAGAAAATCAATACGAACTTTCTTTAAATTTAAAGATTGCAACTCTTTCTTAAGAACTCTCTCGAAAAGAGACATTAGAAAATTAACTTCCTCTCTTGGCCTAGACCAATTCTCGGTAGAAAAAGCATATACAGTTAAAACATTTATTCCCCAATCACTACATAAACGTAAAGTTCTTTTTAATGCATCAACTCCAGCGCTATGCCCCATAGCCCTAGGCAACCTCCTTTCATTAGCCCATCGACCATTACCATCCATAATTATGGCAATATGATTTGGCAATCGATGAGGATCTAAAACCCTTGGCAAAGGTGATATAACAACTTCATTATCAGCACCAATTGCAGAAGATCTTGTCATTTGAAAGTATCCTTATGTTTGGTCAGAAGATAAATCAGACTTTTTATTTATAGAGGGGGCATCCGAACTATAAGGCAAAGGCTTAGAAGAATTACTAGAAGCTTGTGTCGCTTTGGAAACTACTGAGACACTCGAAGCGCTCATAAACTCCTTAAGAAGATCTAAAAGCCTACTGCTTGTAATAGGTCTTTCTAATCTTCCCTGATTTGCCAATGACAGTGTACCTGTTTCTTCTGAAACCACTACACAAATACATCTATCAAATCTTTCTGTAATCCCCAGCGCTGCAAGATGTCTAGTCCCATATCGACTAATACTTTGCCTAGATAAAGGAAGAATAACCCCTGCAGAAATAATCCTATTTCCTTTAAGCAAAACAGCTCCATCATGCAAAGGGGTTTCTGCAGCAAATAAATTTAATAATAATTCTGTAGACACTTCAGCATCTATTGGTACTCCAGAATACAGAAAGTCCTCTGGTCTCAAATCACTTCCCATATCTAATACAATTAAAGCTCCTCTTCTGTTTTGAGAAAGTCTTCCTGCTGCTTCAGCTAATTGTGTAACTGTACTTGTATTAGATTGAAAACCTTTTTGAGTATTACCTAAAAGAACAGCCAATCGACCTGTTCCAAGCAATTCCATTAATCGCCTAAGTTCTCCCTGCCATAAAATTGCTAATGAAAGTGAACACGCAAGGAGAAGTGCATCAACCAATTTTGAAGTAATTGGAAGATTCGCATATCTTTGAACACACCAAGCTAATGATGCAAGAAATAAGTAACCTCTAAGAAGCCAAAGGGTTCTTGGCTCCTTAACTCTAGAAAAAAGTACAATTGCTAATGCTGAAGCAAAAACAGCATCTAGCAAAAAGCGCAGATTTATTAACCACCAAATGTTCAATCCATAGGCCCAATTTCCCCTAACTTAACTAATATTTTGAATAAAGCGATCCGGAAGAATGTCATATCGCAATAGATCTTCAGGTAATTCTCTACGTTGAATTAATTCAGACTTCCCGTTTGCAACAATTATGGCTGCTGGTTTGGGTATTCGATTGTAATTAGAACTCATTGAAAAATTATATGCACCAGTACCAAAAACACTCAAAACTTCTCCAGTTTTACAATTTGGCAAAGAAAAGTCTTTCAACAACACATCGCCTGATTCACAATGTTTACCAGCAACAGTAACTTTTCCTTCAGACTGAGCTAATGGTCTATCGACAAGACAAGCTGAATACAAAGATTCATATGTTATTGGTCGAGGGTTATCACTCATTCCACCATCAACAGATACATATGTCTTGATTCCAGGGATATTCTTTTTTGCACCTATTCTGTAAAGAGTTAATCCTGCTGTAGCAACAATAGATCTTCCAGGTTCACACATTAATAAAGGCAGCTTAAGCGACCTTTTTTCACAAGCCACACATACTTCTTTTGAGATAACTTCAATCCAGTTCGCAATCGAAGGTGGGTCATCTGAAGAAACATATTTAACTCCAAGCCCACCTCCAATATTAAGTTTTTCTAACGAGTGCCCGTAGGATTTACCTAGCTCCAATGCGTTCACCATAACTTCAACAAGATCAATATGAGGTTGCAATTCAAAAATTTGCGAACCTATATGAGCATGTAAGCCAATTAATTCGCCCCACTTTATTTCTTTAAATTGAACAAAAATATCTTCTAATTCATCAGGATCAAAACCAAATTTACTATCTATACGTCCAGTCTTAATGTATTCATGAGTATGGCATTCTATTCCTGGAGTAAACCTCAACATAAGTCTTGCTTTCTTAATATTTTGACTAGCTATATCTTTTAAAAGTTCAATATCATTCTGATTATCAATAACAATAATCGAACCATTTTGATATGCGAGATTTAACTCACATTTTGACTTATTGTTACCATGAAAAACAATATTCTGACTAGGCACACCCCCTCTTATTGCAGTAATCAATTCCCCTTCAGAAACAACATCAATACCCATTCCCTCTGATGAAATAATGCTGCTTAAAGCCAAAGAACTATTTGCCTTTGAAGCATACAATGGAAGTGATTCACCTTTATAATGTTTATCCATTGCTTCTTTATAAGCTCTACATGATTTCCTTATCGTTAATTCATCAAGTACATAAAGGGGTGTCCCATATTCCTCAGCCAAATGACTCAACCTACATCCACCAACTACTAATCTTTTCGCATCATCAAGTTCGGCTGTGAGTGGAGCAATATTTTTATTAGGACTTGCTTTATCCTGACACTCTTCAAAAGGTATTGAGGTAGACATGAATTTTTTTAATAGACTAAAGTTTTGAGCATTGTTTCTCTCATTTTGAATTCTATTAAAAAAAACATATCAAACAAAAAACTATATATATATGCAAACACAAGTACTTCAATTAAAAATAAAACATTTAGATTTATGTGTTTGTCTAGATCTTATTACCCTTCATGGCATCTGGAACAAGAATCAGTGGCGTAGTGCATTAACTGATCCTTCTAGGATTTGCCTTGGAATAATAAAACATGAAAAGTTAATTGGCATATCATGCGGTTACCTAGTTTTAGATGAGTTAGATATCACTTTTGTAGCAGTTCACCCCTTATATAGGAAACAAGGAGAAGGGAAGAGACTTATTTCTTCTTTATTGGATAGAGCAACTATTAATGGAGCTAAAACAGCATTTTTAGAAGTTAAGGAAGACAACTCTGCGGCAATATTACTTTATAAAAGTCTTGACTTTACAAAAATAAGTTGCAGAGAAAAATACTATAAAGACCATAAAAATGCATTTATATATAAGCGTGTTCTATAAAATCAAAATTAATAAAATACATACTCGAGTAATATTTGATATGTTTTTTACTTCTGGAAAAGCTTTTTCAAGGCATAAAACATTTAGATTCTAAAAAATTACGGTATATACGAAAGCTAACCTCAAACACATTCTTAGCTTAATCCTGATAAATTAGATATATATGCATAAATGCGTAGACCATGTTCGAAAGGTTTACCGAAAAAGCCATCAAAGTGATCATGTTGGCCCAAGAAGAGGCCAGAAGACTTGGTCATAATTTTGTAGGCACTGAACAAATCCTTCTTGGCCTTATTGGAGAAGGAACTGGTGTTGCTGCAAAAGTTTTAAAATCCATGGGTGTAAACCTTAAAGATTCAAGAGTAGAAGTTGAAAAAATTATTGGCCGGGGTTCAGGTTTTGTAGCTGTAGAAATTCCATTTACTCCTAGAGCAAAAAGAGTTCTTGAACTTTCTTTAGAAGAAGCAAGGCAATTAGGACACAATTATATAGGGACAGAACATCTCTTACTTGGCCTAATTCGTGAAGGAGAAGGCGTAGCCGCAAGAGTCTTAGAAAATCTTGGTGTTGACCTAACAAAAGTAAGGACTCAAGTAATTCGCATGCTTGGTGAGACAGCAGATGTATCGACAGGTGGTGGTGGTGGTGGTGGCTCCACTAAAGGTTCCTTAAAAACAGCAACCCTTGATGAATTTGGAACAAACCTAACTAAACTCGCAAGTGAATCTAAACTTGATCCAGTAGTTGGACGTCATGATGAAATAGACAGGGTCATCCAAATATTAGGAAGGAGAACTAAAAACAATCCTGTATTAATAGGTGAACCAGGCGTAGGCAAAACTGCTATTGCAGAAGGTCTAGCTCAAAGAATTCAACAAGGAGACACCCCAGATATACTTGAAGAGAAAAGAGTATTAACTCTTGATATTGGTTTATTGGTTGCAGGAACAAAATACAGAGGTGAATTTGAAGAAAGACTAAAAAAAATTATGGAAGAAATAAAATCAGCTGGAAACGTTATTCTTGTTATAGATGAAGTACATACCTTAATTGGAGCTGGTGCAGCAGAGGGAGCAATTGATGCTGCAAATATACTCAAACCTGCTTTAGCCAGAGGTGAACTCCAATGCATTGGAGCCACAACTTTAGATGAATATCGTAAACATATAGAAAGAGATGCTGCCTTAGAAAGAAGGTTTCAACCAGTAATGATTGGTGAACCCTCTATAGAAGATACTGTAGAAATACTTCGTGGACTTAGAGAACGATATGAACAACATCACAGATTAAAAATTACTGATGAAGCATTAGATGCCGCAGCGAACTTAGGTGATAGATATATTTCAGATCGATTCTTACCTGACAAAGCTATAGATTTAATAGATGAAGCAGGAAGCAGAGTTAGACTTTTAAACTCGAAGCTACCTCCAGAAGCAAAGCAAGTTGATAAGGAATTAAGAAAAGTACAAAAAGAAAAAGAAGAAGCTGTAAGAGAGCAAAATTTCACACAAGCAGGTGAGCTAAGAGAAAAGGAAGTTGATTTAAGAAATCAAATTAGATCCATTTTAGATAATGCAAAGCAACAGCCAACTACAAACAAAGCTCAAATAAATAATTTAAATGTAGATAAAGATAAAAATCAAACAATAGAAAAAGATATTGATGATAACAATCAAAACATGCCATTAGTAAATGAAGAAGATATTGCTCATATAGTTGCATCATGGACTGGTGTACCTGTACAAAAACTTACAGAAAGTGAATCAGTAAAACTGTTAAATATGGAAGATACTCTTCATCAAAGATTGATTGGTCAAGATGAAGCCGTTAAATCAGTTTCCAAAGCAATAAGAAGAGCAAGAGTTGGCCTTAAAAATCCAAATAGACCTATAGCAAGCTTTATTTTTTCAGGTCCTACTGGAGTAGGAAAAACAGAACTAACAAAAGCACTTGCAGCATATTTCTTTGGCAGTGAAGAAGCAATGATTCGTTTAGATATGTCTGAATTTATGGAAAGACATACTGTAAGTAAGTTAATAGGATCCCCCCCTGGATATGTAGGGTTCAATGAAGGTGGTCAACTTACAGAAGCTGTTAGGAGAAGGCCATACACTGTTGTTTTATTTGATGAGATTGAAAAAGCTCATCCAGATGTATTTAACCTTCTTCTACAATTATTAGAAGAAGGTAGACTGACAGATTCAAAAGGAAGAACTGTTGATTTTAAAAATACACTTATAATAATGACCTCGAATATAGGCTCTAAAGTTATTGAAAAAGGCGGTGGAGGATTGGGGTTTGAACTAGAAGGGGATAGTGCAGAAGAAAGCCAATATAATAGAATTAAATCCCTTGTAAATGAAGAGCTAAAACAATACTTTAGGCCAGAATTTCTAAATAGATTAGATGAAATAATAGTATTTAGACAACTTACTAGAAATGAAGTTAAAGATATCGCAGAAATAATGTTAAAAGAAGTATTCTCTAGAATTCAAAGCAAAGGAATTTGTTTAAATGTATCAGAATCTTTTAAAGAAAGGTTGGTAGAAGAAGGATACAACCCATCATATGGTGCTAGGCCTCTGAGAAGAGCTGTAATGAGACTTTTGGAAGATAGTCTTGCAGAAGAATTTTTATCTGGAAGAATTAAAGATGGCGATGAAGCTGAAGTCGATATTGATGAAAATAAAAAAGTCATTGTTAAGTTACTTAAAAAAGGTCAAAACAAAAATGAGCTTGCTACTGCAAGTGTTTAATTAAATAGAAGTAATATAATATGCAAATCAAAAATATTTTGCATAAGATAGCTCCTGAAAATGTTATACGTGGCGAAAATGCTTGGGAACAAGCAAAAACAATTATCCCTCAGATTTGTAAAAAGCCTCTATTTCTAGGTAGAAGTAAAGATACATTAGGCATTCGTAAACTTTTAACTGATCAACTGAGAAATTGTCATGTAGTTTCTATTAACGCCCAACTCAAATTTGATTGTTGTGAAATAGATCTAAAACGTATATATGAAATCGCAAATGAAAATAATTGTGATGCAATCATTGCATCAGGAGGAGGGAAAGTATTAGATGCTGGAAAGTTATTAGCTTATAGACTGAATTTACCTTGTATAACAATTCCTCTTAGTGCTTCAACTTGTGCTGGTTGGACTGCTTTATCTAATATTTATTCTTCAAAGGGAGCATTCATTAAAGATCAAAGCCTGAATACATGTCCCAAGCTTATAATCTTCGATCATCAATTAGTAAGAAAAGCACCAAAAAGATTACTTGCAAGTGGTATAGCAGATGCCCTTGCAAAGTGGTATGAATCTTCAATTAGCAGTGGCAAGTCAGATGATGGTCTAGTTCAACAAGCTGTACAAATGGCAAGGGTTTTGAGAGATCAATTATTACTTGATGGCTATGAAGCACTAAAGAATCCTTATAGTAAATCATGGGAGAAAGTAGCCGAGGGGTGTTCACTTACTGCTGGGCTTATTGGTGGTATAGGCGGGCCTAAATGTAGAACATCTGCTGCTCATGCTGTACACAATGGGCTCACTCAATTAAGTTTTTCAAAAAAACCTCTTCATGGAGAAATAGTTGGGTTTGGAATATTAGTTCAACTTAGACTAGAAGAACTCTTTTCAAATAACCAATTAGCTTATCAATCAAAAAAACAAATCACAAAATTACTTAAAGAGCTAGATTTGCCAACCAATCTAACATCATTAGGACTAGAAAATTATAGCCTCAGAGAGCTTGACAATGCTTGTTCTTTTTCTTGTAATAAAAACTCTGATATACATAATATGCCTTTTAAAATTGATAAGGAAATTCTCAAGAAAGCAATACTCGATATAAATAAAACAACAATAGATGTAGTAAAGACTAAGTAATGGAACTTAAAGATATCTTCTTCAATAAAGAGTTAACAACGTCTAAGAATGAACTAAATAAAATTGAAAAAGAATTATTAGATCCTCTTGCGGTCAACTTAACTAAGTGTGTCAAATGGGCCTATCTTGATGGGTTATCAGATAGCAAAAGTGAACTTTATCCAATAGCAGTAGTTGGGGAAGGGAAGCCACTATTACTTCTTCATGGATTTGATAGCTGTTTCTTAGAGTTTAGAAGATTAACTCCATTACTCAAAGACAAATTCATGCTAATAATTCCTGATTTATTTGGTTTTGGGTTTTGTCCTCGGCCTAAGCATACTGAATATGGAATTGACTCAATCATTACTCATTTAAAAAAAATATTAGAAGTATTAAATATAAATTCAAATGTTAGTCTCGTCGGAGCCTCCATGGGTGGAGGAATCGCTATTAAACTTGCCCGAGAAATTCCTAAAACGATCAATAAGTTATTGCTACTTTCACCTGCAGGTTTAACAGACCCTCCCAGCCCTATATACCCACCATTTGATTTATTAGGGGCATGTTTTTTAAAGCAAGCTTTTGTAAGAAAGCAATTATGTAAGCAGGCTTTTGCTAATCCAAAAGACGTAAGCGCTCCAGAATTACAAATTGCCTCTATACACACTAATATGCCTGGATGGAAAGAATCATTAGCTGCTTTTGCGAGAAAAGGTGGGATTTCTAATTGTGGCTTACCATTACCAAAACAATCAACAAAAATAATATGGGGTGAAGAAGACAGAATACTTACTAAAAGTTCCAGAGATAAATGCATAAAACTTTTAAATTGCTCACATGAGTCCATTCCTCAATGTGGCCATCTACCGCATATCGATTCTCCTTATCTTGTCGCCAAATACTGCTTAGAAGAGTTTGGTTAATAGTGAACAAAATAACTAATCTAAAAACTAAATCAAATCTTCTGGAAATAGCAATTACTTATTGGATTAAAAGTAAATGTAAATCTATTCAAAACCTAAAAGTAAACCTAGCTGGAATCTCCTTATCACTATTTAACTATCAATTCTCTTCTATAGATTTAAATGCAGAGAATATTATTTTCAAGAATTTAGACTTTAAATCAATAAAATTAATAGCTGAAGATGTTAGTTTAAAACTTAATTTGATGGCAGTTAATAATAATAAAATCAAAATCAAAAAAGAGTTCAACATAACCAGTGAAATAGTTCTGGCTAGCAACCATTTGCAAAAAATAATTCTAAAAAATGAGTTTTCTTGGTTACAAACTTGGATGAAAAGTAAATTCTTACTCCTACCTAAACTCACTTCAATAAATATTTGCAATAACCTAATAAAAATACAATCAGAGTCTAAACCTGAAACTAACTCGCAAGAAAATCTATTTGACTTAAAAACAAAACAAGGAAAATTGATAATCAAAGAAATTAAAAGCTCTAGAGAAGAATACCTACCTATGGATAAGTCGATTTTCTTTAATAAAGTTTTTCTAAAAAACCAGTTACTAACTGTTAAAATTTCATCAACTGTTAAGCCATAAAACTAATTATAAAATTCTGCAATCATTTTAATTAAATAATAAACTATAGCTGGTGTAAAAAGATAACTATCTATCCTATCAAGAATACCACCATGACCTGGTAAAGCATCTCCAGAATCTTTTAATCCTGCATCACGTTTCATCATTGATTCTATTAGATCCCCTACAATTGCAAACAAACCTACAAAAAGACCTAATATTATCCCCATAACTAATCCATGATTAATTTGAATTATAAAAGCTGATATTAGCCCTACTGCAATAGCACAAATAACCCCAAATATTGCTCCTTCTATTGTCTTCGACGGTGATATGGAAGACAAAGGGTGTTTACCAAAGAATCCTCCAAAAAAATAAGATCCAATATCTGATGCAACTATCATTAAACAAGATATCAAAGTAATAATCATGCCAAAATTCTCTATTAAAGAAATATTAGAAGAAACAAATTCTTTAGATAAAATCAAATCAATATCGGGTAAGTTTCTTAATCTAATCCAATAACTTGGTAGAAATCCTAAATAAAAAAGTCCAAAGATTGAGGCTGCTATATCAGCAATAGAACCTGCTATTGGTTGCAAAAGCAACCATCCACATATTGCAGCTCCAGAAAGTGGTAAAACAGCGTTTGCAAGTTCCTCTGGAATATAACCATTTATTCCTAAATATGTTGTTATTAATAAAATCTGACAAGTCAAAAGTGTTGTCTTTGTTGCAGGCTTAATGCCTGTAAATTCAGTCATTCGAAAATACTCAATAAGAGCAAGATGTACTATCAGCCCTAAAGCAAACGTAAACCAAATTCCTCCAAGACCTACAACAATCAACCCAAACATACCAACTAAAACACCACTTAGAACTCTTTTGCTATATGAACCTGAAGTCATTATTTAATTACCATGATTTTAGATGGGATCTGATCAGGCCAAAAAAACCTATGTTCCATCATCCAGTTAACACGATTTTGGTCCAATAACTCACCAGGTACAAGTATTGGAACACCAGGAGGATAAGGAGAAATTAAATTAGAGGAAATTCTACCAACAGCCTCTGAAAGAGGAACCATTTCCGAATCAGCTTTAAAAGCCGATAAACAAGAAATTTGAGGACTTGTTATCAAAGGAAATTTTGGTTTTTTAAAAGGAGGAAAACAATTTTTTGGAATATTTGAAGAAAGAAGCCGATCCCAATTCCTCTTAATAACTTGGCTCAATCCTCTATGTTTTGAAAATCCAAGGCAAAAAGTAATAGTTCCTGGCTCAGGCAACTCTCCTATTAAACCTCTGTTTAAAAACCAACTGTCTGCGTCTAAACCACTGATTCCTCTTGAAGCCGTATGCAAAATAATTCTTAAAGGGTCTTGATTCTCAAGTAAAGGCAATCCTAGGTCTCTTAGTTTTAATGAAATTTCCCTTGCACTAGTTAAAGTATTAGCCAGTTTATTTAATCCTGAAGGGGTTTGCCATTGATTTAAAGCTGCCTCACAAGATGCAAGTAACAATGCACTAGGGCTTGTAGTTTGCAAACAAGCTATATTTTTTTCTAAAATTTCAGGGTCTACCAAATCTCCTTGAAGCCATAATGCAGCAGTTTGTCCAAGACCTAAAGCCGACTTATGTAATGAATGCACTACAAGATCAGCCCCAGCTCTTAAGGAAGATTTAGGTAAAAGAAGATCAACTGAGGTTGAGAAATGAGTCCCATGCGCTTCATCTACTAAAACAGGTAATCCTTTTTTATGAATTAATTGGACCAGAGGATGCAAATCAGCTGAATAACCTTGATAAGTTGGGTTTGTTAATACAACAGCTGATAATTCAATAGACTCATTAGAAATACATTCAAAGATCTTCTTGAACCAAAAGATATCTGTAGGCAAAAAATGACCTCTATCCTCCAAATAAGGAAGGTCAAAGAGTACTGGTCTAATATCACCAAGAATACATGCCTGAATAATGGATTTATGAACATTGCGAGGCATTAAAATTGATTGTTTAGGCTTAGACATGGCTAAAAGAGCCGACTGCAAAAGACCAGTAGCACCATTGACTCCATACCAACCTCTATCTGCTCCAATAGCCAATGCACTCTCCTTCTGGCTTAGAGAAACTGCTCCACCTAAACAAGTTGGCCCCCCAATATCAGGGAGTTCAGGCAAGTCCCAACTTCCTGGCTTGCTTTTTAATAACTTCTTTATATCTCGAGGCAAAGCATTTCCTCTACCATGTGCAGGTAAAAATAAATTCTTACCGCGCTTTAAATTTAATAAGGCAGAAAGCCTCATGAAACCTCTTTGCACTTTTTCAAGAAAATTACATACATATGAAAATTAAACTGTGAATAAGTCTCATAAGTCATCTTCAAAACAGAGAAAATCATTAAAAATGATCTATGACCCTCAAGGTGATTTCATTTGGTTATTTTTCAGACCATGGATATGGATACCTAGACTAATACAAATTTTCAGCTCAATAATATTATTCTCAATACAACTTATAGTAAATTCTAGGAATCAAGATGAAAAGATTCAAAAAAGTCTGGCCAAAAACCTATTAAAAACAATTATAGAATTAGGTCCTTGTTTTATAAAATTAGGACAAGCATTATCAACAAGGCCTGACTTAGTAAATAAGATCTGGTTAGATGAACTTACAAAACTTCAAGATGACCTACCAGCTTTTAATCATATAGAAGCAAAAAAAATTTTTGAAAAGGAAATTGGA
The DNA here is from genome assembly GCF_027359415.1 of Prochlorococcus marinus str. MIT 0918. Classification (NCBI taxonomy): domain Bacteria; kingdom Bacillati; phylum Cyanobacteriota; class Cyanophyceae; order Synechococcales; family Prochlorococcaceae; genus Prochlorococcus; species Prochlorococcus marinus. The sequence continues at coordinate 169,417 of NZ_CP114780.1, read as the reverse complement.
AAACCAACTGAAGAAATATTTGATTTCTTCCCTTTGAAATCTGTAGCTTCAGCAAGTCTTGGTCAAGTATACAAGGCAAAATTGAATTCTAATTACTGGGTTGCTGTCAAAATACAAAGACCAAATTTAGAATTTATTATTAGAAGAGATTTAGTATTAATAAGACTATTAAGTATATTTGCTTCTCCATTTCTTCCTCTTAACCTTGGATTCGGCCTAGATGAAATAGTTGATGAATTTGGCTTAAGTCTATATAAAGAAATTGATTATGAACAAGAAGCTGAAAATGCAGAAAGGTTTGCAGAGATTTTTAAGAATAATAAGCTAATAAAAGTTCCTATAGTAGAAAAAATCATTTCTTCTAAGAAAGTTATAACAACAAGTTGGATTGAAGGTACAAAAATTCAAGATAGAGAAGCACTTTTATCAAAGGGAATTAATCCCACATCAATTATTCGAACTGCTGTAATAAGCGGAATTCAACAATTACTTGAATTTGGTTATTTTCATGCAGACCCACATCCAGGAAATCTTTTTGCTCTACAAGGGGAAAAGAATTCTGAAGGGAAAATAGGTTACGTAGACTTTGGAATGATGGATTCTATTAATGATAACGATCGAATAATATTAACTGGTGCAATTGTTCATTTAGTTAACCAAGATTTCATATCCTTAGCAAATGATTTTAAAAAATTAGGATTTCTCTCTGAAAGAGAAGATATAAATAAGTTAGCGCCAGTATTAGAAGAGATTTTAGGGGGTGTTATTAATAAAGAAGTTAATTCATTTAATATAAAAACAATAACCGATAAGTTTTCAGAATTAATGTTTGACTATCCTTTTAGAGTACCAGCTAGATTTGCACTTATAATTAGAGCAGTAGTAAGCCAAGAAGGCCTAGCATTGAAATTAGACCCAGAGTTTAAAATAATTAGATTTGCATACCCATATGTAGCAAAAAGGCTTTTAACAGAACAGAACGAAGAAATGGTTTCTATTCTAATGGACATCATTTTTGATAAAGAAAATCAAATTAGAGTAGATAGAATAGAAGCTCTTTTAGATGTTATAGAAGTCAACTCATCTTCTGGCAGTACTGAATTAATTCCAGTAGCAAAAAATGGAATAAAATTACTTGTTAGTTCTAAGGGTGTTAAAATAAGAAAAAAATTTCTAATGTCTCTTATAAAAAATGATGAGTTCAATGCAACAGATGTGAAACAATTAGGCAATGTGTTGCTAAAGAAATTCATGCCAGAACAAATAGTAAATAATTTGATGGCTCGTATGAATTCTATTATTAAATAAATAAAAATATATCTACATAATTCCTTAAAGATAAATTCCTATTAAAATATATTTACGATGGAAGAAAGAATACAAAAGATTATTGGGGGCTCAGGTATATGTTCTAGACGAAAAGCTGAGATGTTAATTTATTCAAAAAGGGTCTATGTAAATAATAAACAAGCAGAGATTGGTGAGAAAGCCAATCCATTAGTAGATATAATTAGGATAGATAATTTTATTATTCCAAAAAATATAAAAAGCAAAGTAATTCTTATCAATAAGCCACAAGGTATAATTTGTACATGTAATGATACTCATAATAGAAAAACTGTAATAGATCTACTCCCTAAAGAATTAAGACCAGGTATGTATCCTGTAGGGAGACTGGATTTAAATAGTAGAGGTGCTCTTTTAATATCCAATAATGGTTTATTAACATATCAACTAACTCATCCGAAATATAATCATAGTAAAATATATCAAGTCTGGGTAAAAGGTTTACCTAACGAAGAGACTTTAAATCTATGGAGGGAAGGTATATATATTGATGGTAAAAAGACAAAAAAGGCTCTTGTGAAATTAAAAAAACAAAGTAAATATAAAAGTCTTCTAGAAATAACTTTATTTGAAGGCAGGAATAAGCAAATCAGACGCATAGGGCAACAGTTAAAACATGCAGTAATCGACCTTAAGAGGGTATCAATATCAAATATCAAACTAGGTAACCTAAATGAAGGTAGTTGGAGATGTCTAGATAATCAAGAATGGGAAATGTTGCTAAAATAAAAATATCAGTAAAATACTCTTCTGATGTTAAATATGTTTAGATGGATCAAGAATGATTCAAAAATTAAACTAGTAATTCAAAAAAATAAATATCCAGATAAAGAGTCTATTCAAAAAGCAGGCCTATTGCTCAGAGAACAAAGAGAGCAAAATGGAATTAATATAATAACACTTTCTCAAAGAACAAAGATATCAGTCACGGTCATTGAATCAATAGAAAATGGCTGGATAGAAAATCTACCAGAAAGAACATATCTAATATCTATGTTAAAGATACTTGAAAAAGAACTAAATATTGAGGAAACTATACTGGAAAAATTACTCTTTGCAGATATAAAAGCCAATAAAGGTTTAAATGTGAATCATTTTAAGATGAAAGAAAATCAATCAATATATTATTCAAGATATAACTTGTATTATTTTTTCTGCATATTAATCTCAATCTTTTTTCTAAATGTTTACCAAATTTATTTAGCAAAGAAAAATGTTCTTACAACCAATCCATTATATTTTAATAATATCAATGAAGAAAATCCATCTATACTAATGAAAGAAATAGAAGAATAATGAAATGAAAATTGATATGATATATATTAAATCAATAAAGAATGAATATTCTTAAAAGAACGTCCACATTTATCAGAAAGTTCTCCATATTTCTTTATCGACATTCTAAAATCATCATTAAAATCTTTTAATCTCCAAGACCAATTAAAACCAATTGTACCTGGCTTATTTAGTCTTGCCTCATTTCCTAAAGAAAGAACATCTTGCACAGGACAAACAAACAGAAAGGTTTTTGTGTTCATTCCAATCTCTATTAATTTCCAAGCCGGAGAATTATAAGTTCCTTTATCTCTATTGTTTACCATTTCCCTAACTTCATTATCAGACTCTTCCCACCAACCATTAGTAGTCGCATTATCATGAGTTCCAGAATATACAATCCACTTATAACCTTTAATGTTTTCTGGCAAATAAGGGTTATCTAAATTTCCATCAAATGCAAATTGAAGAATTTTCATACCTGGGAAACCAAAGTAATCACGTAGCTTCTTAACATTGGAAGTTATTACGCCAAGATCTTCTGCCACCAATGGAAGATTGGCACCAAAATCTTTTTTCAAATGGGAAATTAATTCCAATCCAGGTGATGGAATCCAACATCCATTTTTTGCAGTTTTATGATCCCCTGGGACAGACCAATATGAATCAAGAGCCCTAAAATGATCTAAACGCAACAAATCAACTTGTGACCATTGCCTTTTAAATCGACTTCTCCACCAACTAAAATTTGTTCTCTTATGTTTACTCCAACGGTATACAGGGGTTCCCCAAAGTTGGCCTGTTTCAGAAAAGTAATCTGGTGGAACACCACTTTGTTTATCTAAATTACCTTTAGCAAGTACTGAAAAAAGTGATCGATTTGCCCATACATCTGCACTATCTCTTGAAACATAAAAAGGCAGGTCTCCAAAAAGCAGAACTCCCAGATCCTTTGATAAAGACCTTAATTTATTCCATTGGCGATTTAAATGCCATTGCAATAAAGAATGCTCTAACAAATTATCTTTATACTTAAGTTTCCAAAGACTTAATTCATTACTTCTAAAAGAAGAAAAAGGTTCTGGCCACTCCCACCATGGAATTCCCTTAAATTGACGCCTTAATTCCATAAAACAAGAATGATTCTCCAGCCAAAATTGATTGGAGGACCATTCCAGAAATTCATTATGATGTTTTATATTTTGACCTTTCCATGATCTAACCAAAGCTTGACCAATTTTATAACTTTTTATTTGTGCTTTACCAAAATCAATCTTATCAATATTATTTTCAGTAGTTATATTTGAGAATTCATTAATAATTGAAGAAGGCAAAAAACCATCTTCTATGAGATCATCTAAATCAATTAACCAAGGATTTAAAGCAAAACAAGAAGGAGAACTATAAGGGGAACCAGTTGAATCAGTTGGAGTAAGAGGTAAGAATTGCCAAACACTTATATGATTCTCAGCAAGCAACTTAATAAAAGTCCTAGCAGATTCTCCAAAAGTCCCACAAATATCTTTGCTTGGCAAAGAAGATGGGTGAATTAAAATCCCAGTAAATCTTGGCTTTGATATAGAATCAAGCACCATTAGAGGAAAGTTTCAAAAAACATAAAATCTTTTTCTTTTCTAGAAAACGTTGAATAATGAAGAAGACTTATTCAATGTAACAAGTGATAAGAATATATCCAGGTAGAGTGGTTCATTGTATTGCAATTACTTTGCTTGGAATTTGGTGTTCGAATTTGATTTCCAATAATATAACACTGGAATTCAATAATATTAGAGAAGATATTAAAATTATTTCTAAACCTAGATAGGAAATACACATATCTAATTTCTATATTTTTATTTTAATAAATTAATTTTAGAGATATAGATAATACTAAGTTTTTTTAAGATAACCTTAATCATTTTTTTTCAATTAGCAGCGATATACGCTTTCTTATATTGAACATACTTTCTTCCATTTGCTGAAGAGATAAAGAGCTGATTTTATTAATTTGGAAATCAGCTCTTAAAACTTCATCCGGCATGAGACCACACCACGGCAACCCATCTAATTTTCTATCTAAAGAGTTCCAAATACCGCCTAACTGAATTAATCCAACTAAAGGAACCCTTAAATCCTTGCATAAACTTACATAAGCAGCCGCGATGCCAGGAATATTGCCTGAAGTGAGTGGTGGTATTAATAAAATGAATGGTATTTTCCATGCTCCAATTGCTCCTAACCAGCTATCTCCAGATGGTCTTAACATGGCTGGATCTCCACAAATTTTCCCAATATCATTTCTTTTTACAAATAATTCAAGAACAACATTTGGATCTTCTTCACATGCAATATTTAAAACTCTTGTACCTGTAAACTTAGAAATAGCAATGGATCCTGCAATCTCTAACTCCTTAGACAAATCACCAATCGAATAAAGAATAGGGTTATGAGAAATCATCGATCGCCTACAAGAGTTAAAAAAAATTTGGAATAGAGAGCTATCAGCATTAGCATCAATATAAGGGTTATTGATTGCGGCGAATTGTGACTAGCTTTATCACCGCATCTACGGCTGAAAATCTAAAGAACAGCCATAATACTCAAAGATTAAAGCTAATAAGCGGTACTTCTAATCCTACTCTTGCAAAAGAGATAGCATCATATATAGGCATAGAGGATGTACCACTTGTATCTAAAAGGTTTGCCGATGGGGAACTATATGTACAGATTCAGCAATCAATAAGAGGATGTGATGTTTTTTTAATACAACCAACATGTGCTCCTGTAAATGACAGCCTTATGGAGTTAATGATCATGGTAGATGCATGTAAAAGAGCCTCAGCTAGACAAGTTACTGCTGTTATTCCTTATTATGGATATGCAAGGGCAGACAGGAAAACAGCCGGAAGAGAATCGATTACAGCCAAACTCACTGCAAACCTCCTCGTATCTTCAGGAGTTGACAGAGTCCTAGCTATGGATTTGCATTCAGCCCAAATCCAAGGTTATTTTGATATACCTTGTGATCACATATATGGATCACCAGTATTAGTTGATTACCTTTCAACAAAAAACTTAAGTGATGTGGTGGTAGTTTCTCCTGATGTTGGAGGGGTTGCTAGAGCAAGAGCATTTGCAAAACAAATGAAAGGTGCACCGCTTGCTATTATTGATAAAAGGAGATCAGCTCATAATATCGCTGAGAGCCTTACAGTTATTGGTGATGTCTCAAATAAAACCGCAATATTAATTGATGACATGATTGATACTGGTGGAACTATATGTGCAGGCGCACAACTTCTAAGAAAAGAAGGAGCTAAAAGAGTAATTGCATGTGCCTCACATGCAGTTTTTTCACCGCCAGCCTATACACGTTTATCAGCAAAAGACCTTTTTGAAGAAGTGGTAGTTACAAATAGTATTCCTGTTCCAAGGGATCAATTATTTAGTCAATTAAAAGTACTTTCTGTTGCAAATATGCTTGGAGAAGCAATATGGAGAATACATGAAGAAAGCTCAATAAGTTCTATGTTCAGATAAACTTAAGATCATTTTCTTTTGGTTTTTTTCTTCAATTCTTTTAAATATTTTTCTACATCTTTCTTTGTCTTATTTGGAATTTTATCTGGGCAGTATTCAACTGCTGCTGGGATGAGTTGATTATTTGCACCAACTATTAACTCTTTTCTTGATAATTCTTTATCGCCTATAACTTTAATCTTTCCACCATGTTTTCCTTCTAATAAATTAACATATGTAATAGCTGCAATAGCTGAAGCCTTGGAGAATTCAATGTCTACCTCGCGTGCAACACAAATATAAGTAGCTCCTATAGCTCTATATAAAAAAAGGTCCTCTTCTGTGGCTGATTTTTTTTGTAGAGTCTTTTCCGCTAATGCTGGAGAAAAAGAATATCCAAGAAATACTTGAAAAAGAAGAAATCCCAAAGAGAGTTTTCTTAAACGCATAGTGATTTTTCTCAAGTGAGTAAAGCAATTAAACACAGAGTCCAGTAAGCTTCAAATTAAACATAATTATAATAGTCTATCTTCTTAAAAATTCAATTATCCTTTAAAAGCAATATAAATCACTTTTAACTAAAGATAAAATAATTGTTTTTCTATGAGTTATATCCTCTAGACCCTATTAGAAAAAAAACCATTTAAAAAAAATAATATTTTAAAGGAATAAATGAATATATATATAACCTAAACTGAGAGTAAAATATATTTTGATTTGATTTTATATTTACTTTTAACAACAATATACATACATTATTAACATCAAACTTGTTTGCAAAAATAAAGCCTAATATTAATGATTAAAGCCTTAAGAAAAGGCTTTAATCATTAATATTATTAAATATAACAGAACAAAGTGATCATAAATCTCTTCATAAAGCACTATATCGACTATGCTGTATAAACTATTCTCTACTTCAATTGTTCTAAGCTGTGATCAAACAAACAGCTACTGAACTAAAAAAGCTCACACTTCTTCTCGTTGCAAGTAAGCAACAGTTATCAAGAGCTGATTTAAGATCTCTAATAAACTTTCTCAAGTCAGAGGCTTCTGGATTTGAAGTAACTCTTCAATTCTCGGACCCAAAACAAGAACCTGAATTGCTTGAATTTCATAGACTTGTAGCAATACCAGCACTAATAAAAATTAATCCACTTCCTAAACAGGTTTTTGCAGGTACCAGAATTTTTCAACAAATTCAGAATTGGCTCCCAAGATGGGAAGAAGAATTCTTTAAAAATGGTCTTGACTTAAATCTCAAAAAAACAGAAATTGAATTCAATAGAACTAAACAAGAATTACATCTACAAGATGAAAATCTGGTCTTAAAACAAGAAAACGAAACCCTCACGAACCGTATTGAAGCTCAGGAAAGACTACTTAGGATGGTCGCTCATGAATTGAGGACACCTCTTTCTGCAGCAAAGTTAGCTATTCAAAGCCAACAACTTGGGCAGATTGATTTAAGTAAATTGCAAGAGGTTATAAAAAGACGTTTAGAGGAAATTGAATCACTTTCAAAAGACCTCCTTGAAGTTGGTTCAACCAGATGGGAAGCTTTATGCACACCTAAACAATCAAACCTTGCAAATATTTCTGCAGAAGTAATTCTTGAATTAGAGAAATTTTGGTTAAGTAGAGGAATTGGAATTAATACAGATATACCTTCGGATCTACCAGCTGTATTTGTAGATCACAAGAGGATCAGACAAGTCTTATTAAATTTAATTGAAAATGCTCTTAAGTTTTCAGTTAAAGGAGATTCCATAGAAATAACTATGCTCCACAGAACTAATCAATGGGTTCAGGTAAGCATTTGTGACAATGGTCCTGGAATCCCCAAGGAAGAACAACAAAGAATATTTCTAGATCGTGTTCGATTACCTCAAACTTCTGACAAAACTTCTGGCTTTGGAATAGGACTATCTGTCTGCAGAAGAATAGTAGAAGTCCATGGTGGAAAGATATGGGTAGTCTCTGAACCCAACAAAGGAGCCTGTTTTTATTTCACAGTTCCGGTTTGGGATAAACAAAACAAGTCCCTTGAGGTCTTGACGCAGGAGCAGTCTTAAACTTAGCTTTCAAATGTGATAGTGATCACATTTGTGTATGATCACCGGCAAGGCCCCATCGTCTAGAGGCCTAGGACACCTCCCTTTCACGGAGGCGACAGGGGTTCGAATCCCCTTGGGGCTATACATTAATTTTTCATAAGCCTATTTGAGCGGCAGCTTTCTCAACTGCTAATAGATTTGTTGTCAAATTTTTTCTTAAATGCTTTTCAATAAGACTTACAGGCATACCAAAACAACCTTGGACAGTAAGTTCATAAGTTAAAGAACTATTTAGATCACTTAACAAAGGTGCTATTTTCCAAGACCCATCAAATCTTCTAAAATCTCCTTTAACCAAATTGAATGTTAGCGATCCATTGTTCTTATCCTCTAAAAGCTTTATCCAAACCTCAGCTGAAAAATTCAATCCTAAAAATTCCTGAGAACCGACTTGTTTTAAATAAACTTCATTTTCAACTCTTGAAAGGACTTGACTAGTTCGAAGATTTGGAATTAATTCACTGAGTTGATTGTAATTAGTTAATACTGTCCAAAGAGCATCAAATCCTAAGGGAGTCCTCAATTGTGCCGCTAGTCTTCTTGCTCCGCCTGGAAGAACCTCCATTGTTTGTTCAATAGTTCTATTTTCGATAACTCTTCGATGCGAAGCTAATCGGTCTCCAGAATGTTCGTTTTTGTTACTAGAAACCAATTGACCAAAAGAACAAAATCCAATGAACAATACATAAAAAAAAACCATCTTGGTTGTTTTAATAGAATGTTCAGACTTGTGCCAATCTCAAAACGTAAACTTTAAAAAAGGATATATCCCCTAATAAAGTCGAAATATTGGTATTCTCTTTAGCGGTTTTAAGTTTTTAATGGCTTATTCGGAAGCACAAGTTTTGGCCGGTGGCCTAGCGCATATTCCAGTTTTAATTGGATTAGTTGGTTTTTTTCAAAAATTCCACCGCAGTATTAACAAAAAGCCTGGTAAAGCTGGCCTAACAGATGAAAAGTCTGTTAAGCAGCCCCCCAAGCCTCCTGAAAAGCCTTCTGCGCCTGCCAAGGCAGTTAAAAAACCTGCGCACGCAAATGTCCCTGTAAATACTTATAAACCTAAATCTCCATTCGAAGGCACAGTTACAGAGAACTATAGTCTTTTAAAAGATGGTGCCATTGGAAGGGTTAATCATATAACTTTTGATCTTTCAAATGGAAATCCTCAACTTAAATATATCGAAGGACAAAGCATAGGAATTATTCCAGCTGGACAAGATGCTAAAGGTAAGCCTCACAAAATACGTCTATATTCAATTGCTAGTACAAGGTATGGTGATAATTTCCAGGGAAACACAGTATCATTATGTGTTAGACAACTTCAGTATGAACAGGATGGGAAAACTATTGATGGAGTTTGTTCAACGTATCTTTGTGACATAAAACCTGGCGACAAAGTCAAAATAACAGGACCTGTAGGGAAAGAAATGCTTCTTCCAGATGATGAAGATGCAAATATCATCATGCTTGCTACTGGAACTGGTATAGCTCCAATGAGAGCTTATTTAAGGAAGATGTTCGAGCCAACAGAAAGAGAAAAAAATAATTGGTATTTCAAAGGTAAAGCTTGGTTATTTATGGGTGCTCCAAAAACAGCAAATCTTTTATACGATGATGATTTTGAGCATTACAAATCTCAATTCCCTGAGAATCTTCGTTATACAAAAGCAATTAGTAGGGAGCAAAACAATACAAAAGGTGGTCGAATGTATATACAGGATCGAGTACTCGAACATGCTGATGAAATTTTCTCCTTAATTGAAAATCCAAAAACACATATATACCTCTGTGGACTTAAGGGAATGGAACCAGGTATAGACGAAGCAATGACAGCTGCAGCCTTAGCTAAAGGTTTGAATTGGTCAGAATTAAGGCCTCAGCTAAAAAAAGCAGGAAGATGGCATGTAGAGACGTACTAACAACTTGATCATATAAATCTAAAAATTATCAATTTATATATTTTGGAACTAATTTTTGAAAATTCCTACTCAAGATAATTTGGTGATCTGAGAACAAAAGATAGCCTGTATTAAATAAATATTTTGAATTAATTATATTTGATATACCAACAGGGGATTGGATTCAAATTAAAATGCCTATTACAAATCCATTAAGAGTAGGTCTTAGACAAGAAAGAGTTATTTCCCCACAATGTTTGATTATATTTGGCGCCAGCGGAGACTTAACCCATAGAAAATTAGTGCCTGCGTTATTTGAGTTATTCAAACAACGAAGATTACCACAAGAATTTGCTGTCATCGGTTGTGCTCGCCGACGTTGGAGTGATGAAGAGTTTCGCCATAAAATGGAACATTCTTTGACGAAAGAAATCCAAGAAAATCCGAAAGAATGGAAAGAGTTTTCATCTTCACTTTTTTATGAACCAGTTAATCTTGAAAATAGTCAAGATATTTTGACTTTAAGAGAAAGACTAAATGAAATAGACAAACTAAAAGCAACTCATGCAAATAGAACTTTTTATCTTTCAGTTTCTCCAAAATTCTATTCAAGTGGATGCAAAGCATTGGCTTCAGCAGGATTATTAAATGATCCAAAGAGAAGCAGAATAGTTATAGAAAAACCCTTTGGCCGTGATTTCAGTAGCGCACAAAGCCTAAATAAATTGGTCCAAACTTGTGCTCTCGAAAGTCAAATATTCCGCATTGATCATTATCTTGGCAAAGAAACTGTACAAAATATTTTGGTAATGAGATTTGCAAATACAATATTTGAACCTATATGGAATAGAAATTTTATTTCGAATGTACAAATAACTTCGGGAGAGACTGTAGGAGTTGAAGATCGAGCTGCTTATTACGAAACCTCAGGTGCTTTAAGAGATATGGTGCAAAACCATTTAACCCAAATGCTTGCAATAACAGCTATGGAACCACCTGGTCATTTTGATCCAGAAGCAATAAGAAATGAAAAAGCCAAAGTACTTCAAGCAGCTCATTTGGCAGATGAATTAGAACCTTGGAAATGTTGTGTTCGGGGTCAATATTCCAAAGGAGGTTCTAAATCCAATCCCCTAATGGGCTATCGAGAGGAACCTGGTGTCAGCCCAAATAGCACTACAGAAACCTATGTAGCAATGAAACTCTTTATTAATAATTGGCGCTGGCAAGGTGTGCCTTTTTACATTCGAACTGGTAAACGATTGGCAAAAAGAACAAGCGAGGTAGTCCTTACGTTTCGTGAAGCTCCTGTACATTTATTTGACGCAGCAGGAGGAAGTCCAACCTCTAATCAACTAATTCTAAGAATCCAACCTAATGAAGGAGCTGAATTTAAATTTGAAGTTAAGTCTCCTGGATCAGGGATGAGAAGTAGACCTGTTGAGATGGAATTCTCATATGATGAATCGTTTGGCGAACCATCTGACGAAGGCTATGTAAGGCTTTTAGCAGACGCAATGCTAGGAGATCCCACATTATTTACTAGAAGCGATGAAGTAGAAGCAGCTTGGAGACTTTACACACCTCTCCTAGAAATAATAGAAGATAGCCCATGGCAACTTCCTACTTATCAATACGAAGCTAGGACTTGGGGCCCCTCAGAAGCTGATGCTTTATTAGCTAAGGATCATCTGCTTTGGCGAAGACCTTAAACTTATTTTCTTTTCAAAGCTTAATTTCAATTTTAAAAAAGCAAAATGTCGCCACAACTTACTCTTCAAACGCCCATACAACTTCCTCCAGAAGAAATACCAAATTACTTAAAAAAACTTTGGGCTCTTGATGAGACAGATAATAAAGGTGCTAATACATTCTGCCTTCTTGTTTGGCAACCAGCATGGCTTGAACAAAAGCTAGTAAGAATGGGAGAAATTAAGGGCCCAATAATAGGGAATCAAAGAAGTGAACTAATAGAAGCAGCAAGGAAAATAATTTTAAGTGCTAATTTGCCTCATTCAACTCCACCTTTAGATAAAAAAGTTTCTACATCATTAAATGCTTTATCTTTATCTTATGCAGAAGATGATTTAAGAGGACAACACATTGATGCAGCCATCAGTGAACTTCAACCAAGACGTCTAATAACACTAGCTCCTACTCTTGAAAGAAAACATGATTTAGAAACTCTTATTGCAGCTTATTGTCCTCTACCTGAAGAAGGAGGAGGTAATTCTGCCTGTGGAGATGTAATAGTTCTAAGAGGAGATACAAATTCACTTAAGGAAGGACTTGACATTGTTGAAGAATTGATTCCTCAAGACCTTCCTTCATGGCTTTGGTGGAATAGTCATCTTGATGAAGAGACTCATCTACTTAATAATTTAGCTTTACCAACTAGACGAATTATTATTGATACTGCACTTGGTGAACCTACAAGATGCTTAGAAGTTTTGCAGCAAAGAATAATAAGCGGTCAAGCTGTTAATGATCTTAATTGGCTAAGACTTAGAACATGGCGTGAAACTCTTGCTATGGTTTTTGATCCTCCTACACGCAGAGATTCTCTTTCAAAAATTATTAATTTGGATATTGATATCGAAGGAAAACATCTTGTTCAAGGATTACTTTTAGCATCATGGATAGCAGATAAACTTGAATGGAAATTAACCAACAAAGTTTCTAAAGAAGGCAATACTATAACCACAAAGTTTCAGCGATCAGATAAAGAGATCGTACAATTGAGATTAATGACATTGCCAATAGGTAAACCAAGTATTCATCCTGGTCAAATCATAGGAATAAGACTAATTTGTAAGAATATAGAAGAAGGGAAAGAAAATTCTTTATGCGTAATACTAGCCTCTGAATCAGGCGAATGCATGCGTCTTGAAGCAGGTGGCATGGCAAATATGGAACTATTAGAAGAAGTAGTTCCTATTCAACAAAACCCTGTGGAAATGGATGTAGCCCGCCTACTTGAGACCAGTAGAGGGACAACAAGTCCACTACTTAATAATGCAACTCCAATAGCTACAAAAATGCTTAATCTAATTAACTCAATCTAAGAAATTTAAAAACCTTTAAAGAAAAGCCAAAATGGCATTAGTAATAGGAGCTCCTTCAAGTAATAGTGGCAAAACACTTCTTAGTATTCTACTAACAGCTTGGGCTCATAAAAGAAAAAAAAGCATTCAAACATTCAAAATTGGCCCTGATTACCTTGACCCTCAATTACTAACTCTAATTTCTAAGAAACCGTGTAGAAATTTAGACAAAATCTTATGTGGTACAGATTGGATAAAGAGTAACTTCAATGAGTTCAGTAGTTCTTCTGAACTTACCCTAATTGAAGGGGTTATGGGTTTATATGATGGTATTGGTTCTTCTTCTAAAGGAAGTACAGCAGATATATCAAAGATATTAAAGCTTCCTATATTATTAATTATTGATGCTAGTGGACAAGGTTCTTCAATTGCTGCTCTTCTAAAAGGATTTAGGGATTTTGATAATGATTTAAATATTGCTGGCGTAATTTTAAACAATGTAAATAGTACACGTCACAAGAATTTGTTAACTGAAGTTCTTAGCAGTATTAATATTAAAGTTCTAGGTTGCATTCCAAAAATCGATAGTCTTTATATTCCAAATAAATCTCTTGGGTTAATACCAGCTCATGAAATAACAGATTTAGAAGAAAAGATTGATGAATGGTCTTTTTTGTCTGAGAAGTTTTTAAATATTACTTCAATAGAAAAGCTTCTTAAATCACCAAAGAATTCAAAAGGGGCAATAGAAAGTATAAGTATTGACATTAAAGATGAAGACTTTAAAAAAGATTTAACAATTGCTATCGCAAGAGACAATGCATTCCATTTCAGATATCCAGAAACTAAAGAATCCCTTGAAAGATTAGGATTTAAAATAATTGATTGGGAAATAATTAAGGACCAATCAATTCCAAAAGAAGCAAAAGGACTAATTATTCCAGGAGGATTTCCTGAAGAATTCACAGAAGAAATAAGTCAATCAAAAAGAAGTTTAAACTCTATTAAAAACTTCTTTGGCAAACACCCTATATATGCAGAATGTGGAGGAATGCTTATCTTAGGAAAATCATTAACTGATTCTAATGGTAAAGATTTCCCTATGGCTGGTTTATTACCTTTTAAAGCAAAAAAAGGATCACTAAGCATAGGTTATCGAAAAGCAATTTCTATGAGTGAAAATCTGATTTCTAACAAAGGAGACGTTTTTATGGGGCATGAATTTCACAGATGGGAATTAGAAGTTATTAATAAAAAAAAGAATCTATTAAGTAATAATCATAATCCTAGTTTTAATAAGAATGAGCTATCAAAAATCTGGGAAGTTCAAGGTTGGGGAATAGATTCTTTTAAGGAAGGATGGGGGAATCAATTATTTCATGCAAGCTGGATTCATCTTCATTGGGCAAGTTCGCCAAAAATACTTAAAAGATGGTCAGATATCTTAAGGAGTTAGTAATATCAATTTGAAAAAATAAGTTTATCATTCCAAATATTATCTATTGGATTTATTGATGAATCGCCTGCAAGCCAAACTGCTTTACTTGCTCTAGATACAGCTACATATAACAAATGTTTTCTTAGAGAATCTTCTCTTGCCCAAAAAACATCTGAGGCAATATAAACTTCTTCAAAAGTACTACCTTGACTTCTATGAACTGTTAGTACAGATGCTGGTCCAACAAATGCAAATGAATCTCTTAGATAAAAAAAATTTTTCCATATATGACGAGACTCTTTTTTAGATAGTTTCTTAGCAAGATTACTTAATTGGTTCATTAATTTATCAAGGACAACTCTAGAATTTGATCCAATTTCAGGCATGAGTCTTATCAAGAAAATATTATTGGATACACGAACTTTTGCTACAAGAGAATTAATTTCTGGAATATCAAATCCTAAGTCTCCTCCTAATTCGTTATCTGGTAAATAAAACTTTTCATTATTTACGTCTTCAACAATCATCTCTGTATTTGATCCCAATAAGATGCCTGGTTCTTCCAGTTTTTCATTACTTTTTAAAGAAGCCAAACTCATAACAGCTCTTCTACTAATCAACACTTCTCCAGGCAAAACAGGCATTTCATCCGCCAATTTTCCGTGCAATGCTCTACGGGCATGAGGAGTAAGCCTCTCAAGGTATCTATTCGTATAACAAAGTATCCTTACAGAATCAGGATCATTTTTGGCAGTAGATTCCTTTAAAGCTAATTTAGCTTGTTCTAACCAAGTTGTTTGATCTAGAGAACCAATAACTCCTGAATTAGGCTTCCCAAGTGAGAAACATGGAGGAGCACTACAAGGAAAATCTTTTTCTTTAATAAGATTAGCTAATTTCAGCACTGAACCTTGATGCCTTACCACCTCATTCAAATGACTCTTAGTTGCTCTTATTATTGAAAAGACAGGACTAACTGATTCACCTATTGGTGGCAATTGCGCAGGGTCGCCAACAAACACCAACCTAGTATTAAAACTCTTTGCACATGAAATAACTATTTCCAGAAGATTACTTTCTAACATAGAAGCTTCATCTATGAGAACCATGCCCAACTGATCTAAAGCCTTTAAAGTTTTATCAGTTTTTTCACAAACCTCTAAGTTACCTTTTCTCTTAAGCTTTAACCGAAGAAGCCTATGAATAGTAGCGGGATACCAAGTGGGGTTTATTTGCTCTTTATCTAAGGCCTTTCTTAAAACACCTACTGCTTTATGCGTAGGAGCTGCAACTGTCCAACAAATTTTCCTGCTCTCAACAATCTTGAGGAACTTTCTAGCCAAGAAAGTCTTGCCACTTCCCGCATATCCACTCAAAATAAATATATTTGAAGATGGTTTTTCATCAAGCCAAATATTAAATTTTTCAAGTGCTTTATTCTGATCAAATGTTAGTTTTTGTTTATTGATCACCCTACTAATAATCCAAAACTTTGTATAAAATGTAAAGGAGATCCAATTAAAACAATTCCTGGCAAAGCAATTAAGGGCCCAAGTAAAGACCCTATTAAAACTTCAATCCTAGTATGACCAAGACTTTCTTTCAAAGGTGATTCTGGTTGTGAGGGCCAAAGTTCTGACGGTAATTCATTAACTCGAGCAGCAATTATTCCTGCAGATCTTCTAACACCGCTAGCGTCATACATAACAACAAATGCAAAAGTTGCCGCTAAAGCAAATGCTGGATGGTCAAATCCAAGGTCAAGGCCAATTCCAGAAGCAGTTGCTGTAACCAAAGCAGAGTGGCTCGAAGGCATTCCACCTGTTTCCAAAAGGACAGAAGGGCGCCACTTCTGAAAAAAAATCAATTCAACAAACAACTTGGAAAATTGCGCTATGCCACAAGAAAGTAAGGCCCAACACAAAACAGAGTTGTCAAGTAATTCTGCAATTGAAAAAAATTGACTATTTTGAAAAAGAGTCATCTATCTCTACTAATTATATAGTCAGCTAAAGCTATAAGGGGCAAAGCATTTTTTTCCCAAGGTTTTAAAGCTTCTTTAGCATTTTCAATAAGTTCTTTTGCCCTTGCTCTTGATTCATCTAAACCAAGCAGCTTTGGGTATGTAGTTTTATCTGCTATCAAATCCTTACCAGCCGTCTTGCCTAAAACTTCACTACTTGAGGTCACATCTAGAATATCATCTATTATTTGAAATGCTAATCCTATAGCATTTGCATAAACCCTTAAAGCATTAAGAAGGGAATTACTTGCGCCACCTATAAGGGCTCCGCAGACCACTGAAGCCCTAAGAAGAGCTCCCGTTTTGTGAATATGAATAAATTCAAGAGTATCCAGATCAACTTCTTTCCCTTCACACTCAAGATCTTCTACTTGACCACCTACCAAACCTGGTGCACCAGCAACTAATGAAAGTTCTCCTACAACCTTCAATAATCTTTCTGAAGATACTCCAGGACTTCGAAGAGAAACCATCTCAAATGCTCTTGTCAAAAGAGCATCTCCTGCAAGAATTGCCAAAGCATCGCCATATATCTTGTGATTAGTAGGACGTCCCCTTCGTAAATCATCATTATCCATTGAAGGCAAATCATCATGTATCAAGGACATGGTATGAATCATTTCAATTGCCACTGCTGCAGACATTGCCATATCAGAATCTTCTCCTGTCAACTCACAAGCTGCTAAGCACAAGATAGGTCTCAACCTTTTACCTCCAGCCAAAAGGGAATATCGCATAGCTTCTCTTAGTTGCTCAGGTCTTTCTGGCCCTAAAGAAGCATCTAAAGCTACTTCCACTCGATTCCTAGCTTTCGCTAGATAAGCGGTGAAGTCAAAAGAAGAAATGACTGCTTCCGCCATGAAAAAAAAATAATTACTTAAATTCTCTCAGGATTAAGGCTTTATGGAAGCAAATCGCTAAGAGTAGATGACAAACCGCAATGGAATTGCCAACAATTCACTGTATTAACTAACAACATTGAAACAGTCATAGGCCCTACTCCACCTGGGACAGGAGTAATAGCTTTTACTTTATAAGCAACTTCTTCTGATCTCACATCCCCACAAAGTTTATATCCTAATTTTCCTGGCATAGAAGATTCTTTGTTTATTCGATGAATGCCAACATCAACAACTATAGAATTAGCTCGAACATGCTCATCCCCAATTAAATGAGCTTTTCCAGCAGCAACGATTAAAATATCTGCCTGATTAGTTAATACAGGCAGATTTGCTGTTTTTGAATGGGCAATAGTTACTGTTGCATCTGCAGCTTGAAGCATTAAAGCCATAGGCTTTCCTACAAGAATGCTTCTACCAATTACTACAGCATTCTTCCCTTCCAAAGTAACTTTATTACGCCGAAGCAATGCCATTATTCCTGCAGGGGTACAAGATCTTGGTCCTTTTTCCCCTTTAATTAATCGACCTAAATTTAAAGCATGCAGTCCATCAACATCCTTATCAGGACTAATAGCCTGTAATAGGGGTGCTGCATCAATTCCTTGTGGTAAAGGTAACTGTAAGAGGATTCCATCTATCTTATGATCATTATTTAATGATTCTATTGTTTGAATAATTGCTTCAGGAGAGCTATCTGCACCAAGATGAAGAACAACACTATTAAGGCCTACTCTTCTACATGCCTTTTCCTTATTAGATACATAAACTTTGCTCGCAGGGTCATCCCCAACCCTTATAACCCCAAGCCCTGGAGGTCTCCCAACTTGAGCAACAAATCGGTTAATCTCTGCAATGAGTCTCAATTCCAACTCTCTTGCGAGTAACTTTCCATCAAGAATGTTTTTCATTTGAACAAATTAATTTGAATGAACCATGCTGCCAATAGCTAGCTAACTTTATAAAGACCTTCTTAAAGCATTGCCAAAAATTCCTAGTTTAAAAAGCATCTTGAGAAACTGGTCGATTAGCCAGGCCCCACGAAGGGCTGTCATTAATTGGTCGGCAGCTGACAGAGCTGGTCTTTTAATGGTTTGTTTGTTAATTGCAATAATTTCTAGCTACAAATTATTAGCTGTTCCTGACTTAAAACCTGGAGATATAGCGCCATTTGAATCAATCGCAGCTAAAGATGCTCTTGTAATTGACAGTGCAGCACTTCAACAAAAAAGGTCTGATCTTATTCCACTTACTTCAGTACAAGTAATTGACCAAAAAGAGTCTCAAAAGCTTTTAAAAGAATTGGTTTATCAACTTAAAGAATTAGAGCTCTTAGCAACCAATGATGCAGATCGAATAGGACCAGTCAATCTTACAAGGCTAGAGAGAAAATGGCTTGCGAAACAATCTATAGAAAAAAGAGCTTCTTGGAGCAGAGAAATAATTGAAGTTGCTGAAAAAATGCTTAGCCAAGGTCTTATAAAAACGCTTGCTCAAGATCAACTCAAAAGTTCAGCTTACCTTCAATTGTCTTCACTAAAAGGAAGCCAATCAGAGTCAAAAACTATTGGAAGTAAATTAATTGCAAATACTTTCAATGGCAAGAGTAATCTTCGTCATGATTCCAATAGAAGTCAGCAACTACTAGAAGAACTAATTACAAAACAAGGCATTCCAAAGATTGAAGTTAAGAAAGGTGATTTGATCACAAGAAAAGGCGAAACTATAAATCAAAAAAGATATGACGTTCTTGATTATTTTGGTCTAATAAATAGACGCGCAAAGCCAATTGAGTGGTTTTGGAGTTTTACTGAAGCATTTTTAAGTTGCCTTATATTACTTATGGTTATGAGAAGAGACAAACCTTCTCTTAAGCCTAAACATGCATTGTTAGCACTAGGACTATTATTAATTGCACAATTAAGTAAAGATTGGTTTGGAGCAGCAATAAGTCCTTTACAAATCCTAGTTCCCCCTACTCTTCTTCTTTCACAGGGGATAGGTACTGCTTCAGCCTTAGGTTGGTTGGCAATAGGTAGTCTCTTATGGCCTGTCCCAGTTAGTGGAATTGGTGAAGGAAGATTAATTATTGCCGCATTAACAGCTTCATTAGTTGCCTTTCAAGGAGGGCGTATGAGAAGTAGAGCTCAACTTCTTCAAATAGCTGTATTACTTCCAGTTAGTGCTCTTCTATTAGAATGGATTCTTATAAGAAATAAAATCTCCCCATCAGATAGTGCCTGGGGAAGACTAGCTCCAAATTCAGAAGCATTAATTACCGAAGCTTTAGTTCTTGGAGCAATGTTGATGATTACTATATTGCTTTTACCAATTCTTGAAAGTACATTTGGTTTACTAACCAGGGCAAGATTATTAGAACTTGCAGATCAGGAAAGACCTCTACTAAGGAAATTATCTAAAGAAGCTCCAGGAACTTTTGAACATACTTTAATGATATGCAGCTTGGCTGAAGAAGGTGCAAGGAGTATTGGAGCTGATACAGATCTTGTAAGGACCGGGGGGCTTTACCATGATATAGGCAAACTACATGCACCAAATTGGTTCATTGAAAATCAAGAAGAGGGCAAAAACCCTCATGATGAACTTAATGATCCCTATAAAAGCGCAGAGATATTACAAGCACATGTAGATGAGGGGTTAAGAATGGCCAAACGTTATCGATTACCAACTGCAATTGCTGATTTCATCCCTGAACATCAAGGCACATTAAAAATGGGGTTTTTTCTCCAAAAAGCAAAGGAAGTTGAACCATCTGCTTCAGAAAAAAACTTTCGTTATAAAGGTCCCATTCCTCAAACTCAAGAAACTGCAATCCTAATGCTTGCAGATGGCTGTGAAGCTTCACTCAGAGCCTTGAACTTAAATAGCAATGAAAAAGAAGCAGATGCAACCATTAGAAAAATTGTTGAATCTAGGGAAACAGATGGGCAATTAATTAATAGTGGACTTTCAAAAGCTGAGATTGAACTAATAATTAATTCTTTCATCAATGTATGGAAAAGGATGAGACATCGAAGGATTAAATATCCTATTTATACTAAAAAACCTTTATTCACCTCTTAAGAGAATGAAATTAAAAATAAGTTTATAATCTAATAATAAGTTAACCTAATTAAGGTTTATATTAATATCTTACTCTTCTCCTATGGACTGGTAATAACCAATAAATCAATGCAAACAAATTTAATATAGCTATTAATAAAGATAAACCACTTAAACCTATTAAATCACCTTCTCGCATCAATCGAACAACCCCATAAGGAATTGATCCAGCTATAACCATTGAAAGTGAAACTAATGAAACAATAATCCCCCACTTCCTTTGAGCTAAAAGTCCAGCAGAAGCTACAATTCCAACAATTGCTGCAGGCCAAGCCAAACTTATTGCAATGCTTATATTTGCAATATGCATTGGTGGGCCAAGACTAACTACATAAGCAATAAAAGGAAGCGCAAGAAGATTCGAAAAAAGTCCTAACCAAGAAAGTATCCAGTAACCTTTTACAGGCTTTACCATTAAGAACTCCATATCCACTTAAATTAAAATAACGTTAATTAACCCATTTTCTTGATATTAAGTTAGCTATTGAAATGATACTATCTTTTAAATATAAATGAACGATAAGCTTTATAAAGTTAGTTAGACGCTTAATCTATTCCTTTAAAAGATAATTGAAAATAAATATTCTTGGGAAATCTCAAATTCAAATATCATTGAATTAATTGACTCTTAGAAATTAATTTTATGGCAAATTATATAGAAATAAGTATAAAAGTTATGAATATTGGATCGTCCTCCAACAACCATTTTCAGTCATAATCTCTATTCCAATAGAACTATAGTTACCAGAAAGATCTTTCTTTTGAGTAGAAGTCCATTGTTTAGCAGCCAATCTAGCTGCATCTATTGATTCATAAGGCATATCTAGTACTGGATGAGGAAGACCATCCATTCCTACCAGACGAAATTTGTTAGCTTCAGGCATAGCCATGTCCTATGTACGCTCAACCAACTGTCACTTAACTATTCTATATGAAATAAGAAAGAAAAACGCAATACAACAAAAATATGATCTAAAGATTTCCGTTTACAACATCATATTGGGGATGCAATGCAAAATTCTGATCTGAAGAAACAAGTCTGTTCAAAGCATTTATATAGGCCTGAGCTGAAGCTACAACCACATCAGTATCTGAAGAGTGTCCTGAGAAAATCTGTCCATTCCTCCTCAACCTAATTGTGACCTCACCAAGTGCATCTATACCCTCAGTGACTGATTTTACTGAAAATTCAATTAATTCATTTTGTTCATTAGTCAAAGATTTAAGGGCTTTGCATACTGCATCTACTGGACCGGTTCCTAAAGCTACTGTTGTCTGTTCCTGTCCTTCCTGATCTTCAATAGTCACTGTAGCTGTTGGTTTTAAAGCTGTTCCACAACTTACTTGCACTAATTTTAATTGGAAACGTGCTTCAGGTTGCATCACTTGTTCACTAACTATGGCCTCCAGATCTCTATCTGTAATTTCTCTTTTACGGTCTGCTAAATCCTTAAATCTAGCAAATGCATCATTTAAATCCTCTCTAGTTAAGTCGTAACCTAGATCTTCTAATCTTGCTCTAACAGCACTTCTACCACTTAATTTTCCTAAAGAAATTCTATTATCGCTAAGTCCAACTGTTTTTGCATCAACTATTTCATAAGTAAGTCTGTTTTTTAAAACACCATCTTGATGAATACCTGATTCATGTGCAAAAGCATTTGCTCCTACTATTGCTTTATTAGGTTGAACAACCATTCCAGTAAGATTTGAGACTAGCCGAGATGTCTTGGTAATTTCTTCTGTTCTTATAGCAGTTAGTGGGGTTGGACTATTCATCTCTTTCCCTAAAAAAGTATTAAAATACCTTCTTCTTACATGTAACGCCATAACTAACTCTTCAAGGGCTGCATTTCCTGCTCTTTCACCAATGCCATTAACAGTGCATTCCATTTGCCTAGCACCATTTTTAACTGCTTCAAGAAAATTAGCCACTGCAAGTCCTAAATCATTGTGACCATGAACAGATAAAACCGCTTCATCAATATTTGGAACATTCTTGTTTATTCCAGCGATCAATTGTCCAAATTCTGTTGGTGTTGTATATCCGACAGTATCAGGAATATTAATGGTGGAAGCTCCTGAAGAAATAGCACTTTGAATTATTTGGTATAGGAAATTTGGATCACTTCTTGCTGCATCTTCGCAAGAAAACTCAACATCTTCTGAAAATGATCTTGCGTAACTAACCATTTCAGGAACTATCTGAAGAACATCAGATCTTGACTTACGAAGTTTGTGTTTTAAATGAATATCGCTAGTTGCAATGAAAGTATGAATACGCTTTCTTGGGGCTGGAGATATAGCTTCTCCACATGCTTTTATATCTGATTTAGAAGCTCTTGCTAAACCACAAATAATCGGACCATCCTCCCCTCCGACTTGATCAGCAATTCTCTGAACAGCCTTAAAGTCTCCTTGACTAGCAAAAGGGAAGCCTGCCTCTATAATATCAACACCCAATCTTGCAAGTTGATGTGCTATCGCTAATTTCTCTTCCAAATTTAAACTTGCACCAGGAGATTGTTCCCCGTCTCTGAGAGTTGTATCAAAAATCAAAACTCTTCCAGGATCCTTAGCCATATAATTTCCTAATACAATTAAACAATTTATTTTATTCTAACTATATTTCTATAAGATATTAAATCTAAAGAACCTCATACTAGAACTTGTTTACAGGCAAACTCGCCCTTGTTCTGCATGCTCATCTTCCATATGTGAGATCTGCAAACCCTGGATCTCTTGAAGAGGACTGGTTTTTCCAGGCTCTCTTTGAATGTTATCTACCTATCTTAAAAGTACTTGAGAAATCATTACAAGAAAAAGATGAAACGCCAAAAATCACCATTTCTCTATCACCCACACTTCTATCTCTTTTAGATGACAAAGATTTAAAAGCTAGGTTTCCTGATTGGTTGAAAGATAGATTAAATCTTCTTAATTATATTGATAAAGAAAGACAAATTGCATCTGATTACCTAGACAAATATATAAATAACCAACTAAGTGATTGGGAATCATGTGAAGGGAACCTAATACAAAGGTTTTCGCAACTACAAAAATATAATGTAGTTGATCTACTTACTTGTGCAGCCACTCATGGATATCTTCCATTACTTAGAGAAAACATAGAGTGTGTCAAAGCACAATTATCAACTGCTGTAAAAGAACATTTTCGTTTTTTCGGAGTAAAACCTAAAGGGATATGGCTACCAGAATGTGCTTATTATGAAGGCTTAGATAAATTAATGCTGGAATGCGGCCTTAGATATTCAATTTTAGATGGACATGGCTTATTACATGCTAATCCTAGGCCTAGGTATGGGATATATGCACCAATTTGTTCTAGTAATGGTGTTGCCTTTTTTGGTAGAGATAGTGACTCAACACTACCAGTTTGGTCTTCGAGAGAAGGATACCCAGGAGATAAAAACTACAGAGAGTTTCATCGCGATTTAGGGTGGGATCTACCTCAAAAAATATTAAAAAAAATTGGGATAAAAGACTCCAGGCCTCTTGGTTTAAAACTTCATAAAGTCACTTCAAGAAATACATCTCTGACTGAAAAAAAGTTTTACGATCCAAAATTGGCAGCCGAAAAAGCTAAAGAACATGCAAAGAATTATCTCCAAGATAGACATATACAACTTAAACGATTAAATCAAGAAATTGATCAAGAACCAATCTTAGTAGCCCCATTTGATGCAGAACTCTTTGGGCATTGGTGGTTTGAAGGACCAATATTTTTAGCCGAGATATTTAAACAAGCCAAAGAAGAGAATATATTCTTTACTAATTTGAATGATATTCTAAGGTCTACTTCAAAATTACAATTATGTGAGCCTTGCCCGTCAAGTTGGGGGCAAGGAGGTTTTCACAAATACTGGCTTAATGAAAGTAATTCCTGGTTAATTTCTGAATGGAGTAAGGCTGGGAAGGCAATGGTAAATAGATGCAGTAATGGAGTCGAAAAAGAATACGAAATTAGAATTCTTCAACAAGCAGCTAGAGAATTACTACTTTCTCAATCATCAGACTGGAGCTTTATATTAAAAGCTGGAACTACTACTGATTTAGCTAAAAAAAGAATCTATAAACATTTAGATCGTTTTTGGACCTTGATAAATGCATTAGATAGAGAAGATAATCCTTCAGATTTAAAACTTAAAGAATTTGAATTAGAAGACTCTATATTTCCATTAATTCAAGCCAAAGACTGGTGCAAAATATAACTTATAAACATTAATTTTTAACTATCCCAATCATCCCTAATTTTATCTTTAATGGAGCTAATGTAAAAAGCTTCAACATTACTATTATCAATTCATGAAGAGGCAATGTATTGGCAAGAAATCTCGACCAATCTTTCTTAGATAATTTAAAAAAGGTAGCAAAAAAAGTTCTCAACAGAGCCTCATCAAAACTCATCAAACGATTTAAACCAAATTGATATAACCTATGTCTTTGTATTAATTCATTAGACCATAGAACTCTCCAACCTTCTTTAGCCAAGGCCTTTGAATCTAAAGGAGGGTCTATTGACAATGATTTTGATAGTTGTCGAGCCAGTGAAGGAGATCTTCTCAAAAGTGCTCCTACCATATAACCAGAAGCAGGATGTACCATACTGGCTGAGCCACCAAAAGCAAGTAAAGCTTGATTCCTATCAGGCAAAGGAAGATTCATTGGAAACAAACAATATTCTTCATGCATTACTTCTAAAACTTTAATTCCACGACTTGATAGTCTTGCAAGTAATCTCTCCTTCAAAGTATTCCATGAAACTGGGGGTGAAAAAGCAAGAGAGGTTTCTTCTACAAAAAAAACTCCCTCACCAAAATCCATTGCATACAAAAACGTAGGTGGCTCCTTTAATTGTTCATTTGTCAAATGGTCCGGGCGAAAGTCCATAAGAACAAATTGATCTTTATCAACAGGTGGGCAACTAAATCTTCCAACAATTCCATATGCTGATTGTTGTGCAACATCCTCTTTATAAGAACGTCGAATAAACGGTGACCTATGTCCACTAGCATCAATAACTACTCTAGCTCGATATGTATTTCCTGAAGAGCATATCACTTCGGTTATTTCATCTGTATATCTAATATTTTTAGCCGTTTCTATACTCCATTCAAGACCAAGGCATTTTTTTAACAGCTCATTCTGAAAAGCTGCTTGGTCAAAAAGTCCATAATCAAAACAATGAGTAACAAGGTGATTCCCATCATTATTTTGACCATCCCCAAAATAACTAACCGTATTTTTCCACCGATGACCTAAAAGACTTGCTATCCCTAGCGATTCAAGCTCTTCAGCCCAGATTCCATAGGTATTAGGCCAAGGCTTTTCAGGAGAATGTGAGGCTAACGCACTTACATTCAATCCTTGTTCAATCAATTCAGAGGCAATGCAAAGAGCAGCAGGTCCTGCGCCCATAACCAATACATCTGAACATTTTTTCAATTTCAACTTTCAGGAGAATCTTTTAACACAGATTGATCAGTGCCTGTAACTTCATCATTATTTTCTTGTTCTACTTGTTGAGGTGGTACTAAAACAACCTCAGCTAAATGATCTCCTAAATCTAAGCGCTGGAGTCTAACTCCAGTAGCAGCTCGTGACTGTTGTGAGATTTGATCAGCACTTGTTCTAACAATTACACCTTTTTCACTAACTAGTAAAAGCTCTTCTCCTTTTCCTAAAACTTTTAGTCCAACTAATTCATCATCTTGATTTCTAAATTTGATAGCACGTAAGCCCATGCCAGATCGTTTTTGAAGTCTAAATTGAGTAATTGGAACTCTTTTCCCTAATCCATCAGCCGAAGCGACCAAAACCCAAGGGCCTTCATATTCATTGGTTGTAGAAAGTTCATTTTCTTGAGATATATCAGCTACCTTGTCAGCAAGCTCCTGAGAAAGTACATCCATACTTACCAACGAATCTCCTTGACGCAAATTCATTGATCTAACTCCTCTAGCAGTTCTTCCCAAGGGTCTAAGTTCAGCATCATTTATACGGAAATGGATAGTCATACCATTTTTTGATCCAATTAATACACTATCGCCTGAAGAAGCCAATCTCACCCATCTAAGTGCATCCCCGTCCTCAAGACTTATAGAAATCAAACCATTTGCTCTGATTTTATTAAAAGCTGAAACTGATGTCCTTTTAATAAAACCTCCATTAGTCAGCATTAATAAATGATTATCGTCATCAAATGAAGCCACTGAAATTATAGAAGTAATTGCTTCTTCTCGTGGTATTGGCAAAAGCTGAACAACTGGAGTTCCTTTTGCAGCTCTGCTGCATTGAGGAACCCTATAAGCTGGCACTGAATAGACAACTCCTCTATCACTAAAAAGCAAAAGGTTGTCATGGTCATTACAACTAATAAATAACTTAACTTCCTCTTCTCCTTGACTTCTAGTCCCAGACTTACCTCTTGTTCCTCGACTTGTAGACTCAAATTCATTAACAGGCATTCTTTTGAAATAACCAGTTTCTGTTAACAATACAACTGACCTTTCATTTGCAATTAAATCTATATCTTCAAGCCCACTTCCTAAATCTAAAATCTCTGTTCTTCTAGGAAGATAATACTTATCTCTTATATAAGATAATTCTGATTTAATGATTTCGTAAACTCTATTCTTATTAGCTAAAATATCATTAAAATCTTCTATCTTTTTTAAAAGATCCTCATGTTCAAGTCTTATTTTGTCAGACTCTAAAGCAGTTAATCTCCTTAATTGCATTTGCAATATAGCGTCTGCTTGAACATCTGTTAATCCATGAACTTCTTGCAATTTTTTCTTAGCTACTGAAGTATCAGGAGCTGAACGTATTAAAGAAATAATCTCATCAAGTTGATCTAATGCAAGTAAAAGTCCTAAAAGAAGATGGTTCCTTTCTTCTGCTTTTCTTAATAGATAACGAGTTCTTTTTTCAATTGTCTCTACTCGAAAATCTAAGAAAACATGTAACATTTTGAGCAATGATAGTGTTATAGGCTCACCATCAACCAAAGCAAGCATATTTGCACTAAAATTTGACTGCAAAGGAGTTAATTTAAATAGGTTATTCAAAACAACCTGGGGATAAGAATCTCGCCTTAGCTCTACCACTATCCTCATACCATCACGATCACTTTCATCTCTAATATCAGATATGCCTTCAAGCTTTTTATCATTAACCATATAAGCAATACGTTCTATCAAAGCAGCTTTATTTGTTTGATAAGGCAATTGGGTTATCACAATTGCATCTCTATCAGGCCTCCCCTTATTTTCAATAGTTTCTATTTCCGCGACCCCTCTCATGGTTACAGAACCTCTCCCAGAAAGATATGTTTCTCTAATTCCACTTCTACCGAGGATCTGTCCTCCAGTAGGAAAATCTGGGCCTGGAATTATTTTCATTAATTCTTGATCAGAAAGTTCTTGATTGGATATCAAAGCCATCAATCCATCAATTATTTCTCCAAGATTATGTGGAGGAATATTTGTAGCCATTCCAACAGCAATGCCAGAAGAGCCATTAAGTAAAAGCTGTGGAATCCTTGCCGGCAATACAGATGGTTCTTGTTGTGAACCATCAAAATTATCTAAAAATTCAACTGTTTCAGATTCTATATCCTCTAATAGACCATCCTGAGTTAGAGCTTTAAGACGAGATTCTGTATACCTCATTGCTGCAGGAGGATCATTATCTATAGAACCAAAATTCCCATGTCCATCTACCAAAGGCATTTGCATGGAAAAATCTTGAGCCATTCGGACCAAAGCGTCATAAACAGCAGTGTCACCATGCGGATGATATTTACCTAAAACCTCTCCAACAACTCTTGCACATTTCCTATAAGGCCTATCACTAGTCAATCCCAATTCATACATGGCATAAAGGATTCTGCGATGAACCGGTTTCAAACCATCTCTTGCATCTGGCAACGCTCTGCCAACAATCACACTCATCGCATATTCCAAATAGGAACGAGACATCTCACTGCGAAGGTCTGTCTGGATGATCCGATCTTCAAATTCATCTGGAACACTATTATTGAGTTCCGTTGGATCAGCCATGCAAAATAATTTTGACCATTGAAGTTATTTTATCTTGAAATAAGCTTAATTGTTAGAGTAAAAAATTAAATTTATTCGCATGATTTGATATCATCACAACTCATAACTCCATAAGACAAAAGCATATATAAATTAAATTAAAGAATCCAACACATTACTTTTTACTATAAATTAAGAAAATAAACATTAAACTATTGCTATTTACTGAGAAATAGTCTTCTTCTTAGAGAAGAATTTATTAAAATTAAACTAACTAACACACTAATTTAAACCTATTAGAATATTTTAAACTCTATATTTTAACTATCTCTATAAGATCTTTTAATTAGAAGTAAAATCTAAATACATCATAAGAATTACAGTTAGATATCACACATATAAATTTCATCAGAATTATTTAAAGCTTGCCCCCCCTTGATCCTGCTATAAAAATTGATGGTTACAGATTTTTAAACAATTGAATTCAAAAAGGACTTAACTCAAGAAATCGAAACTGATCTCACAGTTTAATAAGACAATTATTACTTCTGGCCATTAAAAAAAGATGCTGATTAAGAAACTTTTCATTCACTTACGAACGCTATAAGGATAATCTCCAATAACAATCCTCAATTTCCAACCATCTAATGTTTTTAGTTGGTAGCTTTTACAAAACCTATTGATACCTAATGTGAATATCCAACTTGGCCGCTCAAAACAAGTTCGTCGAGCCTATGGCATAGACGAAATAGCTCTTGTACCTGGAGGTAAAACGGTTGACCCTGAAAATACTGATACCAATTTAAGTCTTGGAGGGATAAATTTAGAAGTCCCGATTATTGCAAGTGCAATGGATGGAGTTGTGGACGTCAGTATGGCAGTTTCCCTTTCAAAATTAGGGGCGCTTGGGGTTTTAAACCTAGAAGGAGTACAAACGAGATACGAAAACCCTGAAGAAGTATTAAATCGAATTACTTCTATTGGAAAAGATGGGTTTGTACCCCTTATGCAAGAAATCTATAGTCAACCAATAAAAGAAGCATTAATAAAAAAAAGAATAAAAGAAATAAAAGAAAAAGGAGGAATAGCAGCTGTTAGTGGAACTCCTTTAGCTGCTATAAATTTTCAAAAAACAATCGAAGAAGCAGGCGCAGACATCTTTTTTCTTCAAGCTACTGTTGTATCCACTGAACATATTGGCAAAAAGAATCAACAAAATCTTGACATTTCAAATCTATGCCAAAGTCTTGATATCCCTGTCATGGTTGGGAATTGTGTTACTTATGATGTAGCTCTAAATCTCATGAGGGCTGGCGCTTCAGGAGTTCTTGTTGGCATTGGGCCTGGGGCTGCCTGTACTTCTAGAGGAGTATTAGGCGTTGGAGTACCTCAAGCAACTGCTATTGCAGACTGTGCGTCAGCAAGAGATGAATTCCAAAAAGAATCAAACAAATATATTCCAATAATTGCCGATGGCGGAATAATTACCGGGGGTGATATATGCAAATGCATTGCTTGCGGAGCAGATGGGGTGATGATTGGTTCTCCAATTGCTAGAGCGGAAGAAGCTCCTGGGAATGGTTATCACTGGGGAATGGCAACTCCAAGTCCTCTACTGCCAAGAGGGACCAGAATTAAAGTTGGTTCAACAGGAACATTAGAAAAGATACTAAAAGGACCAGCAACCTTAGATGATGGAACACACAATCTTCTTGGTGCATTAAAAACTTCAATGGGGACCCTTGGTGCACAAAGCATTAAAGAAATGCAAGAAGTTGAAGTAGTAATCGCCCCATCTTTACTCTCAGAAGGCAAGGTATACCAAAAAGCACAGCAACTAGGAATGGGCAAATAACTTGCCAAATATAATCAGCTCTAGTCTATTAAATAAAAATAACCCAGCAAAAAAAACAATTTCTACTTAGGTTGTCTATTGCGTTTGTATTAACTCCTTAGGAAGTATGTAACCAGAAGATATCCAGAGTCGCCTTTTAAAGTTCAAATAAATACAAGTAATGGCAAGAATCATTTTCTCAGGCAAAATAAATGACATATGATTCTTTTTAGTAACTTTTAATTGTATGTCTAGCGCCAGTGCTGTTACTGATTCTTCTTTTGAGCAGGAAGTTCTTCAAAGTAGTTTGCCCGTACTTGTTGATTTTTGGGCTCCCTGGTGCGGCCCATGCAGGATGGTCTCCCCAATAGTTGATGAAATATCAAAAGATTTCGAAGGGAAAATAAAAGTATGCAAACTTAATACAGATGAAAATCCCAATGTTGCCAGCCAGTATGGGATTCGAAGCATTCCAACATTAATGATTTTCAAAGGTGGTCAAAAGGTTGATACTGTTGTTGGAGCAGTTCCTAAAGCAACCCTTTCAGGAACTGTTTCCAAACACCTATAAAGATCTCTTAGAAAAAATTCATTCTGCAAGTGGTAATCAATATTGGACTTATAGATTATGGGATGGGAAATCTACATTCAGTAGAAAGGTCATTCAATAGGCTCGGACAAAATATAACTATAGTCAAAGATCCAAGTGATATTAAGCTTTGCAATGCATTAATCCTCCCAGGTGTTGGTTCATTTAGACCAGCCATGAGGAATCTAGAAGACACCAAACTCATTCCAGAAATACAAAGCTGGGTCTTAAATGACAAACCTCTTTTAGGTATATGCTTGGGACTTCAATTGTTATTTGAATTTAGCGAAGAAGGAAATGCTCAAGGATTAGGTTTGATAAAAGGCAAGGTATCGAATTTGCCCACCAATCAAAATCAACATATTCCTCACATTGGATGGGCCTTACTTAACCAGAGTAAACACTGCCCTTTATTTACAAAAAACAACGATCCTCAATGGATGTATTTTGTACATTCATTTGCAGTAATGCCATCTAATAAAAAAGATATCGCAGCAACAATTGATTTTGGAAGCACACAAGTTACAGCAATAATTTGGAGAAATAAATTAGCCGCATGTCAATTTCATCCAGAAAAATCTGGCAAATCAGGTGAATTATTGCTAAAACAATGGCTATCTTGGTTGAAAACTGATCTTAATAACTAACTCACATTGAAATCACAACTGAGGCTAATAAATGGCAGGAAAATTAAAAGTCCTACAGGTAAATTAGTACGACCTACAACCTCTATTGTTAGAGAAGCTGTAATGAACATACTTCAAGAAAAACTTAAAGATGCTAATTGGCTTGATCTTTTTAGTGGTAGTGGAATTATGAGTTGTGAAGCCATACAAAAAGGAGCAAAAGCTATACTAGCAGTTGAACTTAACAAGACAAACTATAAAACCTGTAAAGAAAATATCTTATCCATTTCAAATAGTGAGAACCACAATGTGCATGTAAATATTATCAACTCAGAGGCAAACAAACTATTAAAACTAGGTTTTAAGAAATATTTAATAAATCTATTAAAGCAAAACTACCAAAAACAAAATAAATTTGATCTAATTTATATAGATCCACCTTTCAAACTCAATTTATATTCTTCTGTTCTTAAGAATCTTATAAAAGGTGACTGGGTAAAAGAAAATGCTATTGCTATTTGTGAAACCTCAAAAAAAACAATATTTCATATCCCCTCTGAATGGTCTTTAAAAACCGAAAAAAATTATGGGGAAATTAAATTATTTTTCCTCACTCCCAATCCGGAATAGAACCACCTCTACGATATTGGTTCCAAGCACTCACAAATAAGCCTAAAATCGTAATAGGTACTAAGCCTAAAACAATGCCACAAAGCAACGGTTCAATCATTTGCTAGCAAAAAGTGAGAGTATTAATCACAATTGTTTCATGTTAGCGATCATTTCGTGAAAATTACTTCATCAATTGGAGCAGTAAAAGAAGAAAAGTCTCAAAAGGGATTCAAATTTCTTTTGATAATCAGTGTGATTTCCTGCATTATGATAATTTCACTACTTGTTTGGGGTGCACCTGAAGATCCATATATAGAAAAAGCATTAAGTCTCACCGGTTCAATAAATAAAGGAAACAATTTATTCCGAATGAATTGTGTAGGTTGTCATGGGATCTCAGCACAAGGACTTGTTGGACCTGATCTACATAATGTAACTAAAGAGCTAAATGATAAGAAGATAATTATTCAAGTAATAAAAGGTCTCACCCCTCCAATGCCTAGTTTTGAAATGGACCCTCAATCCATGTCAGACCTACTTACTTATCTCCATTCGTTAGAGAACTAATTGTGGATAAAAGAAAGATTGACGTCAAAATAATCTTAGTAGAGCCAATAGGAGAAATTAACTTAGGGAGCATAGCCAGACTTTGTAAGAATTTTGATGTTAATGAATTAAGACTAGTTTCTCCACGTTGTGATCCATTAAGTCCCGATTCATTAAAGATGGCCATGCATGGCAAATCATTTCTTGAGAATGCAAAAATATATAAAGAATTAATAGATGCAGTAGAAGATTGTGGTCACATCATTGCTACTTGTGGTCGTATTGATCATGGGAAAAGTATCCCTCTAAATTCTTCCAAACATGTTTTAGAGTGGATTCTTAAAAAATCTACAAACAAACCAATTGCTTTGGTTTTTGGAAGAGAAGACAGAGGACTTTCAAATACTGAACTTCTATTGGCACAGAAAGTCATTTCAATACAAACATCAAAAGACTATCCATCTCTTAACCTCTCACATGCAGTAGCAATTATTCTCAATAATTTATACACTTCTAAAAATGAATTTTCTTTCTTAGAAAATGATTCTCTAATTGAATATGCCCCAGCAATAGAATTAAATAACTTTATTGAGGATGCAAAAAAACTCTTACTAGAAATAGGTTTTCTACACAAACATACTGCTAAATCAAGAATGTCAAAGATACAAGTGTTACTTCAAAGAGGCGAAGTAAGATCAGATGAGATTGCCTTAATCAGAGGAATTTTAAGGCAATTAAGATGGTTTCACAAAAAAACCAAGTAAACCCTTAATCAAAAGGAGGTTATTTGAAAAATTATCGCAACAATTTGTATAAAAAACAATCCAACAAGCTTCCAAAGATAATCTTCCAACTTTGTTTGTCAGGAATAACTATAGGAGTTTTAGTAGGAACAGCACTGAAAAATGTGCCGATCAATAAACAAACTAAAAAGGTAGATTCCATAACAAATATAAGTAATAAATCTCTTAAGAATTTAAATATAAAATACTATAATATAGATGAAGTTAAAAAAGAGTGGGATAAAATAGATTCTGCCAATAGAGATATAGAAATAAGTGGTTATGTTTTACTAGAAAATGGTCAGTCCTTAACTTTAAATCCAAATAAAATACTTCCTAGTGGAAGTACTATAAATATATACATTTTATTATTGTGCCTAGAAATGATAGATAAAGGGAAGTTGCAATGGGATGAAAAGTTAACGATTACACCAGATATAATTGCTGAAGGTTCAGGATGGATGAGATATGAACCTATAGGAAAAGAATTTCCATTGTTCAAAGTTGCAACAGAGATGATAAGAGTTAGTGATAATACAGCAACTAATCTTCTAATAGAAAGATTAGGAGGAATAAGAAAATTAAGGAATAAACTAGACAAACTCAAACTTAATCAAACAAAAATAAACAGTCTCTTGCCTGATTCAAAAGGTACTAACAAAACAACAGTTCAAAACCTCGTAAAAGCTTTGAAATTAGCTAATGATGGAAATTTTCTTAGCCTAAAGTCTAGAGATCTTTTCAGGGAAGTTTTAAGTACATCAATCACAAATAGTCTTATACCTGAAGGCCTGCTTAAAGGATTAAATCTTGAGCAAAGGGAAATTGATTACACGCTTTTAAAAAAAGGCTTTCGAGTATTTAACAAAACAGGGATCCTAGGACTTTCATTTGCTGACGCAGCAATAATACAGATGCCAAACGCTTCAAATATATTTGCTGGATTTATTGTCCAAACTCCTGTTAATGATCCAAAGGCATCGAGAATTATCCAGAAACTAGCTGCCTCAATAACTAATCTATCCAAAAAAGATTGAATGAAATTATAATGAATGAATTAAAAAGATTGCTTTATCAAGCTTTTTAATAAAAAAACAAGTCTTAGGTAACCCCCTTATGAAACAATCCATTCCAAGAGAAACAATTAACCAGTGAGTTCATCAAGCAAGCGAAGGGTGTTCCCTTTTGCAGCAGTAATTGGCCAGGAAGAGATGAAACTAGCTCTTCTGCTTAACGTAATTGACCCTCGAATTGGCGGGGTAATGATTATGGGAGATAGAGGCACTGGCAAATCCACAACTATCCGAGCATTGGCTGATCTCTTGCCAGGAATTAATGTTGTACAAGGAGATCCTTACAATAGTTCGCCAGATGATCCTGATCTTCAAAGTACTGAAGTCCTCCAACAAATAGATGCAGGGGAGACTCCTCTTATAGAGGAAAAACAAGTTCCTATGGTAGACCTACCACTTGGTGCAACTGAAGATCGTCTTTGTGGAACAATTGATATTGAAAAAGCACTTAGCGAAGGAGTTAGAGCCTTTGAACCAGGTCTTTTAGCTAAAGCGAATAGAGGGCTGCTTTATGTAGATGAAGTTAATTTGCTTGATGATCATCTAGTGGATGTTCTTCTTGACTCAGCGGCCTCTGGCTGGAACACAGTTGAAAGAGAAGGTATTTCTATAAGACACCCAGCAAGATTTGTTTTAATTGGCTCAGGCAATCCAGAAGAAGGAGAACTAAGACCTCAACTTCTAGACAGGTTTGGAATGAGTGTTGAAGTTCGAACAGTAAGAGAGCCAGAATTAAGAGTTAAAGTTGTTGATCAAAGAACTTCTTTTGACAATGATCCAGAAACTTTTATCTCCTCTATAAAATCTTCTCAAGATGCTTTACAGGAAAAAGTTGTTGCGGCTCAAAAACTTTTAACAAATGTACAAATTGATGATGATTTAAGGTTAAACATTTCGGCTATTTGTGGAGAGTTAGATGTAGACGGTCTAAGAGGAGATATTGTCACAAATAGATCATCAAGAGCATTAGCTGCCTTTGAAGGCCGTACAGAAGTTTCGGAAGATGATATCGCGCGTGTAATCTCATGCTCATTGAGACATAGATTAAGAAAAGATCCTTTAGAACAAATTGATTCAGGTGATCGAGTTATCAAAGCTTTTTGTAAAATCTTTGATAGAAATGATCAAAATAATCTTGCTGATTTTGAATTAGCAACATCGGAGTAAACAATTGATAATCCTTGGAATAGATCCAGGACTTGCAAGAGTTGGATATGGACTTATAGATACAAAAGATAACCAAACAGTAATGCTTGATTGTGGAATTATAAAAACTGACAAAGAGAACAGTGAAGGGGATAGAATGTTAGAGATAAGCAAAGATCTTCGTCAATTAATAAGAAAATGGCAACCTGATTTAGCCGCAGTAGAAAAATTTTTCTTTTACAAATCAAGTACAACAATAAGTGTTTTACAAGCCAGAGGGGTTTTAATCATGACACTTGCCCGTTTTAAAATTCCTATTGTTGAGTTTCCACCTATGCAAATAAAGCTTGCTGTAACAGGATCAGGACATGCAAAGAAACCTGAAGTTTTAGACGCTGTAATGAGAGAACTAAATCTTAAAAGACCTCCTCGTCCAGATGATGCTGCAGATGCTTTAGCTATTGCATTAACAGGCTTATATCAGCAATAAAATTATTAATATTTAAAATGAATAGATCAAAAGAAAAAAAGATTATAAGGTCTAAATGTCTTGCAATAAGAGAAAAAGTGCTTCCTATTGCTCAGGAGCAAATTTATATCCAAGTAGAAAAAACAATAAATACTCTTTTAAAAAAAGAAAAAGAAAAAATAATTATTGGTATTTACTGGCCCCTTAAAGGTGAAGTAGACCTTAGATCCCTAAAAGAATTGCCAGGAATATCGTTAGCCTTACCAGCTAGTAATAAAAATGGTGGCCTTAGTTACCACAAATGGTCAAAAAATACTTTATTGAAAGATGCATGTGGCATTCCTGCACCATTAACTGAACCTCCCCTTAAGCCAAATGAACTTAAATTATTATTAGTACCAGCATTAGCTGTAGATAAAAATGGGATTAGAATTGGTTATGGGGGAGGCTTCTTTGATCGTTTAAGGAGTAATCCCAATTGGAGAAAAATACAAGCCTTAGCAATAATTCCTCAAGCTTGTATTTCAAACACCCCTCTTCCTAAAGATTCTTGGGATATACCCTTTGATGGTTGGATTAATGAAATAGACACTTTCCAAGTAAATCATACTGATTACTAGTTAGGCTTTTAAAAAATGTATATAGCCTAGATCTATGGCAGAAGAACCAAACGAATCTCGTTCACAAGATTATGGAAGTGATGAAATAAATAAAGTCGTTTTGAGAATGAAATCTTGTACTGAACCAAGAAAACGCTATGAATACTTACTTTCGTTAGCCAAAAATTTTACTTGTATTCCAGTAGATTCTTTATGTGAGTCTATGAAAGTAAAAGGATGTATTTCACAGGTATATGTTTTTGGTGAACTAATCGAAGGAAAGTTATTATGGAAAGGGTATTCAGATGCCTTAATTACAAAAGGAATGTTAGCTCTTCTTATCAAAGGACTTAATAATCTAACTCCTAAAGAAGTTATGGAGATTAATCCAAGTTTCATTCCAGAAACAGGTCTGAATAAAAGCCTTACGCCTTCAAGAGCAAATGGTTTTATGAACATCTTTCTTAAAATGAGGACTCAAGCAGCAACTTTTTGCAAATGATACTTAGTACTTTTATAGAGTTATTAATCAAACAAGTTTCATAAGTAGGTTATGACTAAAAAAATTGGCATAGGACTTCTTGGACTTGGAACTGTAGGAACTGGGGTTGCAAATATTGTTAATTCTCCTGAGGGAAGACATCCATTAGTCTCATCAATTCATCTTGCAAAAATAGCTGTTAAAAGCCTTCAGAAGCCTAGAGCAATCACTTTAGATTCAAAAATTTTAACTAATGACCCACTAGAGGTTATTAACGATCCCAATGTTCAAGTGGTTGTAGAAGTAATGGGTGGGATTGAACCAGCAAGAAGCTTGATATTACGTGCTATAGAAGCAGGTAAATCAGTAGTAACTGCAAACAAATCTGTCATTGCAAGACATGGTGAAGAGATTGCAAAAGAAGCAAATAAGGCTGGGGTTTATGTCTTGATTGAAGCAGCCGTTGGTGGAGGTATTCCAATTATTGAACCACTTAAGCAATCGCTTGGAGGTAACCGCATCAGTAAAGTAACTGGAATCATTAACGGAACAACCAATTACATCCTCAGTCAAATGAGTCGAGGAGGAGCAAACTATCAAGATGTTTTAAAAGAAGCTCAACAACTTGGATATGCTGAAGCAGACCCCACAGCTGATGTAGAAGGTCATGATGCCGCAGATAAAATTGCAATCCTAAGTGGTCTTGCTTTTGGAGGAGCAATTGAAAGGACAAAAATACCTACCAAAGGCATAAGTAATCTTAAAATTCTAGATATTGAATACGCTCAGAAACTTGGTTACGAAATTAAGCTATTGGCTATCGCAGAAAATCTAGATATTTCTCAGGCAAAAGACTCATCACTATCTGTGGCATTAAGAGTAGAACCAACTCTTGTACCTATAGAACATCCTCTTTCAGGGGTAAATGGTGTAAACAATGCCATTCTTATTGAGGGAGATCCAATTGGAGAGGTTATGTTTTATGGCCCTGGAGCAGGGTCCGGACCTACTGCCTCAGCAGTCGTTGCTGATATTTTGAACATTGCAGGTGTAAAACTAATGTCAGAAAATAAAAATTCATTAGACCCTCTTTTATCCGCTTTCCGTTGGAGAAATTGCGAATTAGCAGATCCTCGTCAAATTCCTCAAAAAAATTATGTTCGATTAATCACGGTTGATTCTGCAGGGGTTATTGGACAAATTGGTAATGTATTCGGCAAGGAAAATGTTTCTATTCAATCAATAGTCCAATATGATTCCATAGAATCTGAAGCTGAAATAATAATAATTACTCATAATGTAACTAGGGGGCAAATAAGGGACTCTCTTGACAAAATAAAAGAACTTAATGAGGTTACTAAGGTAGCAACACATTTAAGTTGTCTTTAAATAAAGTTAAATATGGCAAGTAAGAAAGAATATTGTTAATTATAAGAAAGTGGATAATATCCACCAAAACTAAGCTTATTTCCCTTTGTTTAGGCAAAAGTCAATAAGCAAAGTAAGAAAATATACTCAAATCCTTCTATGAAAAAAGAAAACCTGAGTCAAGGTGATTGTGTACAACTATTAAATGATGAAAATTTTTTTCAAATTATTGGGATAGATAATGAGCATCAGAAATGCTGGGTAAGAAAATGGCCATTACTACCGACAGGGTGTCCTGTTTTTGAAATACCTATCAAAGAAATTTCAATGCCTTCTAAATCTTATAAGGAAATTATCAAATAAGAACTTTCTTAGTTAATGGTTAAATTATTTAAAACCAAAATCAAATATTATCAATCTTTAATAACATCTATATCTATATTTTTATTAGCTATAACTCAAATTTCTTGCCAACAAAATAAATCAAATAATTCTAGAATAACTATTGCAAGCAAAGGGAAAATAGAGTCACTAGATCCAGCACAAGTAAATAAACTATTAGCTATTCAGATAATAAATCTTTTAGGTGACCCACTTTATAGCATAGCTAGTGATGGTTCTTTAAAACCAATTCTTGCAAAAGATAAACCTGAAATCAGTTCTGATGGACTAACAATTTCTATTCCTCTTAGGGAAGATGTTCTATTTCATGATGGCACTCCTTTTAATTCTGAAGCAATGGCTTTTAGTATTAAACGTTTTATAAAAATAGGCACTCTTAATTATATAGTTGACGGAAGAATAAAAAATATAGATGCAACTAATCCCTATCTTCTTAAATTAAAACTTACAAGACCTTCTAGCTCAATAAAAGGATTACTTACATCAATAAATCTCACTCCAATATCACCAAAGGCATATTCGGAACATACAGATAGGTTTCTAAATGATAATTTTATTGGAACTGGACCATATAAATTAAAAAATTACTCCCCTGAGAGGCAAACATTTGAAGTTTTTGAAAAATACTGGGGAGAAAAAGCAACTAATTCTGGAATAAATTATGTAAGTTTTAATACCTCAACATCATTGTTTAGTGCTATTCGCACAGGGCAGGTGGATATTCTTTTATCAAATTCTATCGATGATGGACATAGGCTTGCACTTCATAGACTATCAAAGAAAAATCTTCTCCTTGAAGGAGAAGGTCCAGCAATGCAAATAGGATATATTGCTTTAAATTCAAATTCGAACCTTCTCGACAAAATAATTATTAGAAAAGCACTTTCATATTCTATAGACAGAGAACTTATTAGTAAAAAAGTAAGTTATGGACTAAGAGAACCTTTAAGAACTTTAACTCCACCTATTTTACAAATCAAAAAAGCATCTATATGGCCAAGATATAATCCTAATGAAGCAATTAGATTATTTAAAAAAGCTGGTTTTTGTGATAATAAGAAACTAATACTACCTCTTACCTATCGATCCAATGTGCCTGCAGATAAATTACTAGCACTAACTTGGAATGAGCAAATCAAACGAGATCTTTCTAGATGCCTAAAACTATCCTTAAATGGTGTTGAATCAACGACTATTTATAAACAACTATCAGAAGGTGTTTACGATGCGGTTATACTTGGATGGACAGGTGACTACCCTGATCCATATGCATATTTATCTCCATTGCTAGATTGCAAAAAAATAGAAAACACAATTTGTAAAAGTGGCGAAGCTGTATATGGAGGAACTTTTTGGGGAAATGAAAATCTTCAAAATATTTTAGATCAAAGTGAATTACTAACAGGCAAAAAAAGACTTGAAAGTTTTATTATGATAGAAAAAATAGCTGCAGAAGGTGCTTCTATTTTGCCTGTTTGGCTAGTAAAACCAAAAGTATGGGGACAAATAAATCTTACTCATCCAAAATTTGATCGAAGTGGAAAATTAATTCTTAAAACCCTTAAAAAACAAGAGCATGAATAGAAGCAGATATCTTATAAATTATTCAATGGTTAGATTATCTCTAGCACCTGTTATGTTATGGCTAATTTCAACTTTTGTTTTCTTACTACTAAGAATTGCACCAGGCGACCCTGTTGATGCAATCCTTGGCAATCGCGCTGATGACAATGCCAGAGAAATAATGAGAGAAAAGCTTGGATTAAATATGCCATTAATTAATCAATATTTTCATTTCTTAAATAGACTTATCCATGGAGACTTAGGGGAATCTCTTAACACTCAAGAACCAGTGAGAGAAATAATCGCAAAGACATTACCTGCAAGTATTGAATTAGGAGTTATAGCATTAATAATTGCCGCATTAATAGGTATTAGTGTTGGGTTCACCGGTGTGGCTAATCCAGAAGGCAAAACAGATCTAGTAGGAAGATTATTTGGTATTGGCACGTATGCATTACCCCCCTTCTGGGCGGCAATGCTCATACAACTTTTATTCGCAGTTATCTTAGGTTGGTTACCAGTAGGAGGTCGTTTTCCACCTCAATTATCACCACCTCAAGGAAGTGGTTTTTTCATATTTGATAGTATTAGGCTAGGCGACATATCTTCATTAAATGCATCTATAAGGCACCTAATACTTCCATCAAGTACGTTAGGAATATTATTAAGTGGAATATTTAGTCGTTCCCTAAGAGTTAATTTAGATAAAACCCTTAAAACTAATTATATAGAGGCCGCAAAAAGCCGAGGAATAAAAGATAATCAAATATTATTTGCACATGCTTTACCTAATGCTTTACTCCCTGTATTAACTATTGCAGGATTAACTATTGCATCATTAATAGGAGGAGCACTTCTAATAGAAGTTACTTTTTCTTGGCCTGGGATCGCACTAAGTCTTCAAGAAGCAATAAGTCAAAGAGACTATCCTATAGTTCAAGGTATTATTGTAGTAATTTCAACGTTAGTAGTAGTTATTAATTTAACTATAGACCTCATAATTGCTTTTATAGACCCAAGAGTAAAGTATTAGTTATTTAATATCTTAGAAGTCGTTGATTGA
This sequence comes from Prochlorococcus marinus str. MIT 0918, assembly GCF_027359415.1. Classification (NCBI taxonomy): domain Bacteria; kingdom Bacillati; phylum Cyanobacteriota; class Cyanophyceae; order Synechococcales; family Prochlorococcaceae; genus Prochlorococcus; species Prochlorococcus marinus. Next base: position 127,518 of record NZ_CP114780.1, on the reverse strand, counting down.
TCTAGAACATGAAAGATTAATTTAGTTGTGGCATTATTTGTTGAAACATTTAATTCTTTACCTTTTTCAAGATTATCAAGAAATCTAATTATTTCTGACGCCAATAGACTTTGGACAGAGAATGGGTGAGTACCAACTAATGCATCACTTAACTGATAAAGGTCATTTTCTATTGCTTTTTCAAGTTTATCTTGGACTCTTATAGGGGAGAAATGACTTGCACCTTCAATAATTAAAGCTCTACTAAAGTTATTTTTTCTTGTTGATAATAAAAGTCCTAATTGTTCTGTGATAGCTGGTGTAATTAAGTCAAAAGTACCCCCTGTTAAAAAAACAGGAACATTAATTTTTAAACTTGAAAAATCTGGCCATAATAAGTTTCCAAAACTATTTATACCTACAATTGCATCCAAATTATCTATTCTTGGTGGATTAGGTAATGGAATATTTAATACTTGACATTGTAAAATCCTTGAAAGATTAGTTATAGAAAGATTATTAAGTACATAGTCACATCTTTCCGCTAATCCTATTTGAGGTGAAGCACCCGAAGCCATAAAAGAAATTAAAGCTCCCAAAGAATGTCCCATTAAAACGATGTTTTCACCTTTTATATTTAGGAGTCCTTTCTCTTTTGCATTTATTACAGCTTTTAAGTCAGATAATCTATATGAGAAAACTTCTGCACTACCTGGCAATGGGTCTCTGCCTAAGACAAGAGAATACATTGCCTTGGCATTACTTCCTGGATGATCAATCACAACAACTTCCCAACCTTGATGACTAAGGCTTCTTGCAAGCCATTCAAAATGATTTGGATCTCCTCCTAAACCAGGCATAAAAACTATCCAATTAGATCTAGTAGTACTTCTAGAGACAGGCTTCCAAACTTGAATCAAAAGGGGTTCATAACGATGTTCTACCGTAACCTTCATAGTTTCTTTTAAAGTTTCCTTAAGTCCTGTATTAGAAAAATTTTCTAGTTCTACAAGTTTTGTTTTATTAGAAAGCCTTCTTAAATCAAGTAATAATTTTTGTTGTTTTTTTAATTCATCTCTCCAAGTACTAATTACTTCAACCCAACCATCCAAATCAAAATGAATAACTTCAGCAGGCAATTCTTTCAGAAGGTCAATTAAAGAAACTTGTTCTTGATTTTCTAGAAGATTTTCTAGAGTATTAAAAACTTTAGTTCCTGTTCTATCTTGATCAAGAGTAACTAGATCACTTATTTCATCAAGTAACTTCTTGCCTGCCCAACTCCTCATCAGTTGTCGAGCCATACTTTTATCTTTAATTAACGGTGTTTCAAGAAAATTAGATAAAGCTTCTCTGCTTTCAAAGCCAAGTAAATTAAGCCAAAAAAACAAATCATTATCTTCAGAACCAACTAATAACTCATCAACGTTTTTATCGTTTATATCATCTTTCCATAAATTTAATTCATCTATTGGAATGGGTATAGTCATACCCTCAAAATGAAATTCAACTCTTTCAGCTGCTTTTAGTTGAACACCTAAAATATTGCTGACTGCAATACTGGCAGTCAAGCTAGTAAGAAGTATTCTTCGTATTGACCGTCTTAAAAACAACGACAAAGCTCAGAAAGTGGTGGAACCAGTTTCCATCTAATTTGCGCATAATAACAATTTGTCGCTTCTTAGCATCTATTGGAGCAGGGGGTGTTCTTTATTTAACTCCATTAATTTTCAACGATCTTTCTTTTTCCGCTACAGAGATAGGAATTGGCTTTGTTGCAGCAGCTTTCGCTGGAACAATCACAAGGTTCTCCACAGGTGTTTTTTTGGATAAAGGTATAAGCTTCTCATTGCCTCTAAGAATTGCAGGAATACTGGCTATTACGGCTGACTTGTTTTTATTAATTGCTTCTACAAAACAAATCTATTTTATAGGCGAATTTTTTCTTGGAGCTGCTGCAGGGATTTACTGGCCATCAGTTGAACTAGCTATTCCAACATGCTGCGATAAAAATAATTCAAATAAAGGTTTTGCTTTAGCAAGAAGTGCTGATGCACTAGGAATAACTACTGGTGCATTAATTGGTTCTATAGCAGCATCTTTTAACTATATAAGGTTTATTTACATCAACGAAGCAATATGCATGCTTATACTTATATCAATTGTTCAAGGGATATCTTTTAAAAGCCTATTCCAATCTTCAAATAAACAAAAAAACCACAGAAAAGAAGAAAGATTATATACCAAAAGAAAAGAATTGAATGATTTACTTAAATTAATTGCTCCAATACTTATTTTAAGTATTTTGAGTACAGGTATATTATCATTAATGCAAATAGCGCTACAACTTGACATCGCCAATGGGGGTATATATAGGCCTGGAATAAATGGGAAATGGACAACATGGATAATATCTTTTCAACTAACGTTACTCCCCTTAATACAATGGCCCATAGGCTATTGGTTGACAAAGAGGAATTTTATCTATGGTTTCAAGATAAGTCTCTTAAGCTTTTCATTAGGATGCCTATTACTATCATTATCAAGTTTATTTAGTAATGGAATCTTCTTGTTAATTATAGCTTTAATACCTATATCAATTGGAATTGCAAGTTATTTACCAACAGGGACTGAAGCTATATTTAAGGTATCACCCATCAAATATAAAGGGTTAGGTATGGCTCTATATTCTCAAACTTTTGGAATAAGTTTTCTAATATTCCCTTTAGTAGCTGGTAAATTGATAGATAGTCAAGGAAATGCTATGTTACTATGGTTAATAATAAGCTTTACTTGCATAGTTGCATATCCTATAACAAATTATATTGAAAGGACTAGAATTATTTAAGCTATAAATATTTTATTTAACTATCCCTAACAATAATCAGACTTAGTAATCTTATTTATCTTCTATTTCACTCAGCCTAAGTTCACGTAAAAACAGAAAGAGTGGGGTTGAGAAAGCAATTGCAATAGTAAATGTAGTTAAAACTATAATCCAAAAATTCCTCATTTCAAGCCTCCTCGATTCGATATACATCCATAGAAAAATTGATGAAGAAGATATGAATAAATCTAAAGATAAAGATTTTGCTGCTGGATTATTTGTTGCTAAAGATATAAAAGATTGAATATCAAATCCAGGTCCATAAGCTCGTACGAAATCAATATTAGAAAGTGTTGGCAAAACAGCACCTGCAATACATAGTAGTAAATACAAGTATCCGATTTTTGAAGAAGGAAGTTTCATTTGCAAGCAATTACTTACTGGATTTTATAAGCGAAACGAATTATAAGAACAAATTTATCGCTCACTTGCTGAAATCAACTAAAAATCAAGGTTAATAAATTAAAATCAAAATTAAAGAATCGTATTTAAAACTAAAAAAAATATTAAACTTACATTTGAGTACAAAAGAGCCTCGACTCATTTGAAACCATTTAACTCCTTAAATTTAGCCGTAGTAGGTCATATTGAATGGGTGACTTTCCTATCTGTAAACAAATTACCTTCGGAAGGATTAATTAGCCATGGTTCTAATCTATTAGAAGAACCTGCTGGGGGAGGAGCAGTGGCTGGGGTGCAAATGGCAAATCTAACTAAGGAAAAAGTGCACTTTTTCACTTCTCTTGGCAATGACAATATTGGGAAAATATGTGCTCAAAGACTTGAAGAACTAGGCCTCATAATGCATATAGCATGGAGAAATCAACCCACTAGAAGAGCCATTAGTCTTATTGATAGCAGTGGAGAAAGAGCAATAACTGTAATAGGAGAGAGGCTGCAACCTAAAGGGCAAGACAAGTTGCCTTGGGAAATATTAAATGAATTTGATGGGGTTTTTATAACTGCAGCTGATGGAATGGCTATTAATTTAGCTAGACAGGCACAAATATTATGTGCAACTCCGAGAGTGAAGATAGAGAATTTAAATTCTGCCAATATAGAGCTTGATGCATTAATTGGAAGCGGTTTAGATCCAGACGAACAAATAAAAGAAGAAGAGAAAAAATTCAAGACAAAGATAAAAATCTCAACTGAAGGAGCTCTTGGAGGAAAAGTAGAGCCTGGAGGTCGATATAAAGCTTTGAAATTGAATAAAAAGATAGTTGATACTTATGGATGCGGTGACAGTTTTGCCGCTGGTGTAACAGTTGGTTTAGCAGGAGGTTTAGACATATCGAAAGCAATAGAAATAGGTGCTAAGTGTGGAGCTGAATGCACCGCTAGATTTGGACCATATAATTAAAGGGCAAAGATTAACCAACCAGACTCCAATAACTATTGTCTTAAGAACATCAAAACTTAAATTTAAAAAATGAAAGAACAAAAAACAGCTCAAAAAACTCAAATAAAAACGAGCAAAAGCCTAACTTCAAAAGTTCTCATAGCTTTGTTAACAATCACTATTTTATTTATTGAATCTATTTTTGTTTTATTAAAGGGATTCCGAAGAGGAATATTTAAGAAGCAAGTCCTTTCTAATCGAAGTAATCTTGGCTTTGATATTGATATAATTATTAAATCATAAAATAGTAATATATTATTGGCACTAAGCAAAAAATAATGTTTTAATTAGCTAAAAGAAGTGTTTATCATGAAAGTAATTACGCTTATAATATTCATAAGTTTATTTCTATTAATTTATTTTAATAAAAAATCAATCTTTAAGAGCAAAGATCTAACTCTTATAAAAAGGTTTAGAAAAGTTTCCAAGAAAAGAACACATATTAATCGTAGGCTCTATGAAAGTTATTGGGATTCTCTACTTATCAATCCAATGAATAATATAAAAATAAATCCTTGGGATAAAGAAGATGAGTTATTGGAAAAAGTAAATATTCACAAAAGTAGATTAAAAAAATATGGGGAATCCAAAATGAATGATCAAGTATATTATAAAGGACCAAAAGGGGGTATATTTACTCTTTCAAACAAAGGTAATAAAAAATACGTTTAGCCTATACATGCTCCAACCAAATCCTTACCTTAATTCTTTTTAGGCATATATATTTATTCTTTTATACTGTAAACCATAGCTATGCTGCGCCATAATAATCTCTATAATCCCTATTTGCCCAATGATCCTTATACAAATTAAATTGCTCAGGAGTCTCTAGTTTACTTGCTTTGTTTTTAGATATGAGTTTATGGATTTGCTCTTCAACTCTTAGATTATTGTTAACCCCTTTAGAAGAGACGCTATTTAACTTATCTCTATAACTTTTAGCAAGTTTTTCTATTGAAAAACCCTGAGTAACAGATCTTTCTACTAAATGATCAGTCATTTAAACAACATATAATATTTTTATTAAAACATATAATGTTAGATAAGCAATAACAAAGTCTTATTTTATCAATCCTAAAGTTGGTCTAAAAATAATTAAATAAATAATAAAATACCTAAATTATTTTCAAGTATTAATAGGACTAATAAGTTGTTCTTCGCAACGAATTAAATCAATACAGTTGGGATGGTCATGTATATATTTATTGAATTCCATCGCAAGTGTCCTAGCTTCGAAAGAATCACTTGCATAAAAGCAGTTCTCTTCCTTGCCATTATCAAAAGATCGATAACGAACTGTATATGGTCTTAAATGATTCATTGACTCCTTAAGAATTAGGATGTCAATTTCACTATCACTCTTCTTCAAGGCTAATTACCAGAAATGTCTGCCAATCAATATATTAAAAGCTTCATTTATAACTAATAAAATAGATACTAATTCTCAACTCCCTGGCATAGCAGGTTTATAACCCCCTTCATTATCTAAACATTCAAGACTTTCACTAGTTGAAACCCCCGTAACAGGGTTAACACCTTCGGCAATTTTGCAAAGATTGCGCTGATCATCACTATCAAGAACTGCAAAACTAAAATCAGCACCATCTATTTGTGCGCCAGCAAAACTACTTCCAGAAGCAATCATGTTTACAAGGACAGCATTTCTCAAATCAGTTTTCTGAAAGTTAACTCGATCAGAAAGCGTGTCTGTTAAATCTATACCGTTGAGATTTGACCCTTTGAGGTCAGCCAATGTAACCACCGTCCCATGTAAGTCAACATCACTAAAATTTGCATCTCTAGCAGTAGCGCCTGCTATAGAAGACTTAGACAAGTCCTGGCCATGAAGATCGATTCCTGTAATTTGAGACCTAACATAATTAGGTACTTCATCTCCTACATTCAAGACTGCCTCAGCTGGCAAACAAGTCCAAAGCCAAACCAGAAGTGTTACTGCTAAAGCAAACAACTTTTTAAAAGAAAAAAATGACGACATGAAATTTAGTCGTGAGGAGTCAGAAAATAATTATCTCTCTAATTCTAATTATCTATCACACAATTTATATAATCATTACTATAGATAAAACAATGGGTAGTCAAGTCATTTAATCAAAGTGGCTTACCAGAAAAATATAGATGCACTGCTGGATTGATCCAATACAACCCTACGCCTGACATAAGTAACAAGTTAAAAAAAACGAGTATGCCTCCCATGAAAAATGATTGATTAAGAGCATATGAATTGCCTTGCCTTATTTCTTTATCCAAAAGTGACCTAAACTCCATTGATATTAAGAAAATAACTTTTTAGAAAATATAACTAATAAAAATTCCTACTGTGAGTTAATTTAAATCTTTAGAGATAAATAATCCATTTAAAAGGTTTCCTTAACCTTTTGGAGAAGTCCTTATTTTGGAGGAGAGAAGGTGGAGACATATTGCATTCAAAACAATCTTCTTATCATTTTAACAATTTATATAAACACTTAAGAAAGAAATGAATCATTTAGGAAATTCGAGAAATGTATTTATAATTAAAATGAAATTAATCAGAAAGATATATTAACCTTAAGCTAATTAACAAAAGGTAGTAATAAAGTAAATCCATATTGATATTTGGGTATTAGGACTCTGGTTAATAGTATCTAACTAGTAGTCAATTCAAAAGCTAAGAGCTTAATCTGATCATTTATTGCTCTTTTTTCGAATACTTTTAACTCCTAGTTATTTTGCTCTAATGAAGCCTAACGACAAAGATCTAGAATTTTAAGGTTGTTCTATGGGAACGATCTCTATTATTATTGAGTTTGTTCAATGAGAAGTATCTCATTGAGCATAACATCGTCAAATAAATGTTTAAGTAAATGTCCACAAGTAAACGAGAAGAGATTAGCTCTCATTTGCGCTATATACGCCAAGAGCTAAGAGATTTAGACCAAATTCTTACTGAAGATGGTTTACTCCCTGAACTGACAGAGTTAAAAGAAGTCTATAACTCATTAGATGCTCTACATCAACTTCTAACTGGGAAAGTAAAGAAGAAACCTAAGCCTGAATTTGATGATTAATATTAGAATCTATTTTTTGCAGAGTTCTATCTAAAAGCCTTTATAGGCCAGGCATCTCCTGTTTCAACTGCTCAGCCCACTGAGATATTCTTGTATCAGTCATATCAGATTCACTATCTTCATCAAGTGGCAACCCACAGAAAGTAGATCCAATTACGCTTTTTGATTCGTCAAAAGTATAATCATTCGTATTTACATAACCAACCATTGTTGCTCCAGCTTGTTTGAAATATCTATGCAGTTCTTCCATTGCATCGCAATAGTTTTCTGTATAAGTTGATGAATCACCTAAACCAAAAATAGCCACTTTCTTACCTGAAAGATTAAGTTCTCCTATTTCCTCCAAAATAGTATCCCAAGCCGTGCCTGATCTCTCTGAATCTGCTCCCGTATTCCAAGTAGGTATCCCACAAATGATTCCATCATGAGTGGCAAATTCATTTAGATCATCAACATCTGACATATCTTTTGGAGAATTAGCTTGGCCTAGCAAGCCATGAATCCTTTCTGCAATGTCTTCCGTTTTTCCTGTTGTTGTGGCGAAATAAATTCCTATTGTCATTGAAAATATTTAATCAAATATGTCCTAAGACATCTTTTAAATTCCTGATGAAAAGAAATTACAATTCAAAGGTTAATCTTATACTTTTAAGAGTAACTATCTTTTCTTTTCTTAGTACAGCAACTGAGGGAGTGCGCTATGAAGACCATAAGTAATGATAATAAAAGACATGAAACCTAAACTTAAAAGCATAGAAGTATAGAGCCTATTAATTGAATAATTTTCTTCTACTGGTGTAAAATCTGCTATAACAAATGTTTTTAATGAATATTTAGACCTATCAAAAAGCCCAGAAGGTTTTAATTTGAATCCCGATTGAGCAGAAGTTTTATCTATATTATTTGTTGGATTACGATCTTCCTTAAATAATCGTGGGAACATATAAGTATGCCATAAAGCAATTACAGCAACCCAAAAGATCATACTAAAGCCGCTAATTCCAAAGAGAAAATACTTAAAGATTTCCATATAAGAGTTTAAAAATAATGTTGTTAGAACTTATAAAGTAGATATATTTGAGGATCTTTTATTATTATCTAAAATCTTACCTCTTATATACATAAAGATGCAAAGTGTTCCTATAATTATTGGAGGATGGGCTGAAATTAATTTAGATACTGTTTGAATTTCATCAGCAGTCATAATCTTATTTCATTAATATCTACAAATTCTATAACCAAAGACTTGACTAAGATGTGATCAAAATTATGCTATTGAGCATTTTTTTTTACCTTTATAAATAACATTTACCATTTTCAAACTAAAGGCTAAAAAAAAAGCCTCTTCAATAAAGAAGAGGCTTTAATAACTGGTTAAAAGACTTTATATAAAAAAATAAAATCTATTAAATGCAACTTAATTAGTTCTTAATTGTAAAAGTTGCTTTTTGCTCATTTCCAATTGATGCAGTTACATTCTTAAAGTTAAAGCCTAAGGCTCTTAGTGCATGCCAGAAATGGCCTTGCAGAAAGAAGAAACCAAGATAATAATGAACATTGCTCAAAGCAGCACGCGCTGAATGCCCCCAAAATGCTGTTGCATCAGAAAGGTCACCAGTATCTACCCAATAAGGAGAAACAGCAAATTTAAGTTCTAATGGTTCTCCGTACCAAGCTTCTGGATAAACAGTCGTATTGCTTGCACACCAGAAAGCTGCAACGATTGCCATCCAACCAATACCTGCTAATGACCAAGAAAGAACAGCCTCTGCAGAAAGCAATTCTGCTCCTTTAAATTTACTCCATTCGCCAAGTCTTTTCTCTTCCCATGGAGTTGATCCAGCAACGATATGGAAAGCTCCACCTGTAATTTCAGCGAATCCTAGGAAAGCATGTCCACCCATGACATCCTCAAGGCTGTCAATAGTAATGAAATCAAATTGTCTTTGCCAGATCATAGAAAGGTCAAGGTTGTAATTAACCTGACGTACTGCTTCTACAGCAGGATCATAAATACCATGAATCCTTGCCCATTCAACAAACCAAACACAAGCAACACCCATAAAAATCAAATGGTGTCCAAGAATAAAAGTTTGATTGTCTGGGTTATTCCATTCAAGCTTAAATTTCTGAGCTTGTAACACTTCACTATCTTCTACATTCTCATCAAAGAGAATTCCATGAAGGAGTCCTCCTCCTCCATAAACCATAGAGAAGATAAGGTGAAAGATTGCAATGGTTGCTACACCAGCTCCTGTCCATACTCCAGCTTCATCAAAGCCAATGCCGATAGAAGCAAGGTGAGCCAAGAATAAAGAGCTTTGATGCCCCATAGGTATTTCTGGGTTGTATCTAGCAAGCTCCCAAAGAGTGCTACCACCAGCCGCAAAGCAGATCAAGCCTGTATGGCCTACATGAGAGGCAATAAATCGGCCAGAGCGGTTGGTAACCACAGAATTACCAGCCCACCATCCATAGGTAACTTCTGGATTTCCATAGGTCTGCATAATTTTTAAGCAATACAGGCAAATATCCAATGCAGATTACACTGTGCTCAATAGATATGCGCAGAATAGTTAAAGGTCTTTATTTAGTTGGTAAGAAATATTTTCGATCTGTAAAAAAAAACTCGTAACTAAAGGCCATTTCAACAAAAAATTTAAAGGCATCATAATTGGAGAAATCAGAGAAAATGACTGCAGTGCAAGTCTTTACAGAGTTAACCAAAAAAAAAGCTGAGCAAGAAAAGAAAGGTTCGATGAAATATGAACACAACCTAAAAAAGTGAACTTAAAAAAAAAAAAAAACATTAAGAAATCAATTCAAGCTGACTTAACCAAAAAAAACTCTAAATCTTACTATCGAATTCTAAATTTTTTTTCAACCATTTCTATACGATCCTTCTCTTAAATCAAATACTCTCGAAATAAGCCATCTATGAATGGATAGGATTTAAAATCAAGCACAAGAATTTCTCGAGTTTCTTACGCTCATTAAATTAATAGTAATGTCAAAAAAAAGTTTTCTCGTAAATAATGCAAATCTCTAGGCTATAACTGACTTACTTTTAATTGTCTTGATGATTGATTTCTCGCATTTGCTGGATTTCGCAACGCAACTACCTCATCCATCAGATTTAGGTTTAGTAAAGCCATCAGGTGGATTCCAATTAGTACCAGTTATCTTTGGAATACTTGCAATAATTCAAGTATCTCAATTTCATTGGTATGCAAGAGACTGTAACGATCCGGAGAAGTTTGAAGGAACGGAAAGACAAAAATTATCCCGTTAAACTCACTTCAGAAAAACGTTATCCAAACCTAAGGTTTCTTATTAGAGCTTTAGTTAACTAAAAAAGGCAGGGCTAAATTATGCCCTGCCTTTTTATTTTCCTCATTTGTTAAAGAAGATAAAAAAACCCCTAAAAGTTAGGGGTTTTTTTATCTTCTTTAAAGCTATTCAACTTAAGAGAAAGCTTTTTGTATTCAGAGTGTTCTTGGTATACCAAATGGACCTGTTCTATCAAGCAAGCGCTTGAAGTCAAATCCCATAGCTCTTAAAGCATGCCATAAATGACCTTGAATAAAGAAGAAGCCAAGGTAGTAATGGACGTTAACAAGAGCAGCTCTAGAGGTATGACCTAAGAAAGCTGTTCCACCAGGAACTGTATCTATCCAATAAGGAGCAATCCCAAACTTTAATTGAAGAACTTCTCCATACCAAGACTCAGGATAAACAGTTGTATTTGTTGCGGCCCAGAAAGCAGCAACACATGCCATCCATCCAATACCTGCTAATGACCAAGAAAGAATTGCTTCTGCAGAAAGCAATCCTTTACCTTTGAATTTTGTGTAAGTACCAATTTGCTTAGTTGCAATATGGAATGCACCTCCACCAATCTGGAAGAAAGCTAAAAACGCATGTCCACCCATGACATCCTCAAGGTTATCAATGGCTAAGAAATCAAATTGATGATTCCAAATCTGAGTGAGGTCAAGATTGTAATTAACTTGACGAATTGCCTCAATAGCTGGATCGTAAATGCCATGAATCCTTGCCCACTCAACAAACCAAATATTGGCCACACCAAAGAAAATTAAGTGGTGACCAAGAATAAAAGTTTGATTGTCTGGGTTATCCCATTCCAATTTGAACTTTCTGGCTTGTGGCACTTCTGATTCCTGCATATCTCCTGTGAAATATACGGAATGTAAAAGTCCTCCTCCCCCATAAACCATGGAGAGAATTAAATGAAGTATCGCGATATTGGCAACACCAACACCAGTCCAGACTCCAGCTTCATCAAAGCCAATGCCAACTGAAGCCAAATGTGCAAGGAAAAGAGAACTTTGATGACCCATAGGTAATGAAGGGTCAAAGCCTGCTAGTTCAACAAGTGTGGCCGCACCGCACCCAAAGGCAATTAGTCCTGTATGAGCAGCATGAGCTGCAATGAATTTGCCTGAACGGTTGGTTACTCCAGAATTACCAGCCCACCACCCGTAGGTGACGTTTGGGTTTCCGTAGGTCTGCATAATTTCTTTTTAAGCGAAAAAAAGGCGCTATTCCCCATGAACACTACATGCAGGTTCATTGTTTTGTGCGGAATAGTTAGAGGTCTTTATCTAAGAGAAATAAAAAAACATTTTTCAACATGCAACGAGATGAGATTTTCTGTGCTCTTTATGTTTATCTATAAGGAAATTTTCCACATCACTAAGATTCAATGCTTGAACTCATTCACTCAAGTCCTTTGTTAGCAACTATTACAGTTGGGGGGTTTAATCCACTCGCAGCAACTTTTGGATTAATTACCTTTATTCAAGTAACACAGTTTATTTACTACGGCTTAGACGCCAATGATCCTTCTAACTAAAGGAGTGGTTATGGACTAAACCATCAAAGATTGTTTAAAGCAAACATAAAAAAGCCCCTTTAAATATTGAAGGGGCTTTTTTATGTTTGCTTTAAAGAAGTTAACAAAAGCAAGCTACATAGAATAAAACTCGTTTTAAGATATCCCTAATAGTTCAGATAATCAGATTTAGTGCAAATTCCTTTGTTTTTTAGGCTCATGCCATATGAATTCTTAGTAAAAAAAAAAAATAATGCTTTTTAAGCACTAGGGAAAGGTTTTTATTTGTTTGTCAATGTAAGTAGAGTTTTTACTTGTTAGAGAAATTTGATAAAGCTGATGTAAAATTAGTCAGCACGGGTTTGGCAAAGTGGCCACCTGGGTTATCTATACACACAATTGCAATCCAACTCAATGATTGATCCAACTCATTTACTTGATTTCGCCACCCAACTTCCTCACCCAACTGACATTGGAATTATCAAGCCATCAGGTGGCTTTAACCTAGGAGCTGCTCTATGTGGCTTAGGAGCATTTTTTGGAGCTTCTCAATTCTTTTATTATTCTGACGATGCTAAAAGAATCGATCCCTGGGCTAAAAGAGACTAGTTTTTTCTGAAAAGGGTTTAGAAAAATCTCAAACTTTCCTTTTACTCAATCTTTAAATTAAGAAAAGAGCATTAAGGATTTTTAATTTGCACCAATAAAAAAGCCTCGCATTACTGCGAGGCTTTTTTATTGGGATTTTAATCTAATGCTAAGAAGCTGTTGATTCAGTTAAACCGCCAATAGCTTTTGCTATACGCCTAAAGTCGAATCCTAATGCACGTAAAGCGTGCCAAAGATGTCCTTGAAGGCAGAAGAAAGCAAAATAATATTGAACATTGACCAAAGCGGCCCTAGAAGTATGTCCAAAAAAGTACTTGCAATCTGAAATGTCGCCAGTATCAGCCCAATAAGGAGAAATACCAAACTTAAATTGCAATGGTTCCCCATACCATTCTGTTGGATAAACAGTTGTGTTTCCAGCTGCCCAAAAAGCTGCAACTACACCCATTAGGAAAAGACCTGCTAAAGACCAAGAAAGAACAGCTTCTGCAGAAAGAAGTCCATTCCCCTTGAATTTGGTGTATTCCCCAATTTGTCTAGTGGCAATGTGAAAAGCTCCTCCACTTATTTGTAAGAAAGCTAAAAAGGCATGACCACTCATAACATCTTCGAGGCTATCTATAGTGAGGAAATCAAATTGATGCCCCCATACCATTCCAAAATCCCCATATCCAGGGAAAATTGTACGTACAGCGCCTAAAGAAGGGTCATATATGCCATGAACCCTGGCCCACTCAACGAACCAGATATTCGCAACACCCAAGAAAATCAAATGGTGCCCAAGGATAAAGGTCAGGTTGTCAGGGTTGTCCCATTCCAGCCTAAATTTATCTACACGACCAATTGGACCTTCTTGTAGGTCTGGATCAAAAAATAAGGAATGAGCTAAGCCTGCTCCTCCATAAACCAAAGAAAAGATTAAATGGAAAATTGCAATAGTTGCAACACCTGCTCCTGTCCATACACCAGCTTCATCAAAGCCAATACCTAAAGACGCTAAATGGGAAAGGTATATAGAGCTCTGATGTCCCATTGGTACTGAGGGATCAAAACGTGAAAGTTCCCAAAGACAACTTGCACCAGTCGCGAAGCAAATAATTCCTGTGTGGCCAACATGAGAGCCAATAAAACGGCCAGCTCTGTTGGTTACTACAGAATTACCAACCCACCACCCATAGGTGACATCTGGGTTTCCGTAGGTCTGCATAATTTTTTAAAATGAAAACAAAAAACCTGACATAAGAGTACAAGCGTCTATCTAAATATGGACAGAATAGTTAAAGGTCTTTATTTAATAAAAAAATTATCTTGGAAATTACGGTGATTTTTCATCTGATTCTTTTAGCTCATTAGGATCATTAAAATTTAGAAAAGCAATTAATTCAGTTAAATCTGAATAAGAACAACCAGTTAATTCCATTAATTCGAGAAAGAAATCTTGAAATTGACTGTCTTCGCTTGCTTTAGAAGACATAAATATAAAATGGATAAAAACCTTTATAAAAGAATGTAGCTATGCATATCTAGGAAAACTATCAACTTACAAAATGAATTGCTTTAAAAGATATTGCCGGCAGATTTTTACACCTCATACATATGTTTCTGCTAAAGGCAGCAAAAAGAACCAAAAATTGCTTTACAAAGCTTTACATATTATGTAATAATGCTTTACAACATTACTTTTTGATTGTGACTCCAGAAGCTGAAAAATTTAATGGCTGGGCAGCAATGATTGGCTTTTTAGCTGCATTTGGTGCTTATGCCACTACTGGTCAAATAATCCCAGGCATATTTTAACCCTAGAAAATAATGACTTCATCAACTCAAGATCAAATAACAACTGAATCAGGTAACAGGCAAAACATCTTTCCTGTAGAAGCTCAACCTCAATTAATAGAAAATTATTCAAGTTATGTTGAGGATGCAGAAAAAGCTAATGGCCGCTGGGCAATGATTGGCTTTGTAGCACTAATTGGTTCTTATATAACAACTGGTCAAATAATTCCCGGTGTTTTTTAAAAGGATATAAAAACAAGACTTTGTGAAATTTAGAAAGATAATAAAATAATATTTTATTCATTAAAACAAAAAAATAATATAGCTTAAGGGATATCAAACTATTATGAATAACTGAGAAATCTAGGTTATAACAATTAAAAATATTAACTAAAATTTTTGCTAAAAGAACTAGTATTTATTTATATTCTTAAAATAATTCTCAATGCAATCAAAAAGCGAAATCATCGCTTCCTCTGCTGGATGGGTATCCGCCTTGCTAAATTTCATTCCAGGATTAGGAACAGGTTATTTATACCAGAGGCGCTGGAGAGCATATTGGATCACCTCACTAGTATCTGCATTTTGGGTTTATTTTGATTTCTCTAGGCAATTAGCATATGACCCTTCTGATCCAGCAGGCTTTCAAGGTGAAGATATAGGCTTTCTAGGATTAATTGCAATATCATCAATTACAGCATTTGAAGCAGCATTAAAAGTGAAAAATGAAAGAGAAATCTTAAAGAGAGGGGGCGCAAGTTTGTCCAAAGAATAAAAAAACGGGTTTCGTTTTCTCCAATAAACAATCCATAAGAATAAATTTAGTCACCTGCATGAAGATTTTGTAATAGCTTTCTAAGAAATTTCCCCTTTTGAAGATTATCGAGTAGGCTCAATCAAATTTTTTATTTCTTTTGAACGAATTCCAAGAGCTAAGCATATACTCATCTGTAGCAATTATTCTAATTGCATACTTATTTTTTCAAGATAGCGGAGATGATGATGATGAAGGAGGTGGCTTAATGCAACCTGTTTATCTAGGTTCCAGAAATTAGAATTGAAAATTTATAACCGTTTTTTAATTTACAGAGATTCAACGAAAATCAAGATTCTTCAAACACGCACCTCAAAGAGCTAGAATATAAAGAGAATCTTAAGGAGAATGAGGTATTTATCCCATCATCCTGATAAGAGCCTTAGAGAAATAGATGTTTTTTTAACGACTAGGCTCAATTTTCTTCATGGGGAAAATCGCAAGGCTGTAATTATGGAATTTAAGGAATGGCTTATAGAAGACAAGATTGAGGATGACTCTATCTGGAGTATTCCTGATTTAACAGATAAGATCTTATGTGAGTTTTTCAAGCGAGCGATTTCTAAAAAATATAAGTAAGTTCAATTAGAGCAAAATACTAGTCAGGGTATTAGATGAAAAGATTTGTTTTAGGGCAGAAAATCATCTAAATCTAAAGCTTTTCCTAAAGCATTGATGAAATCCGTCAAATTACATTTCACTAGACCATCGTCAGATTTCGTTCCATAACCTGAAGCTAAACAAAGGGCATCGCCATTATTCTGATATTCATCTCGGTGATGCTCTATGAACTCAGCAAGAGCCTTTCCTGTTAACTTCTCTATTTCATTGTCCATGTGAATAATTCCCTCTTTTTTTAAATTTACAAAAAAAACAATGTAAATTGAATTCCAGTTATATTTATTTAAATATAAAGAAAAGATATAAACGATTTCACCGATTCAATTGGGTTTTCAAGTATTAAGATTTAACAAGACTTTTGATTATTGCAATTGTTTTAATTTAAAAATTATCTTTTTAATGTAAAAGCTAATAGGTTATTAGATAAAGCTTCATCCTCTAAATAGATTGTTCTGGAAGCTCTTTAATCATGGAAACCAATGTTTTATGAGCATCTGAACTGTCCTTTAAGTAATGGTCAAAAGGTATTTTAACACTTTTATTATCTACTAATAATATCATCATATCAGGTTTTATATCAATCATAATAACATTAACAGGCTTCTTAATACCTCCATAATAAGAAGCATATTTTATTAGTGAACCTTTATGATCAGAATTCATATGCTTGCAAATTCTCTTGCTAACATTAATATTTAAAAGGTCATTATCCATAGCTGATTATTAAGATGAAAAGAAATATTAGATGGTACTATAAGATTATTTTAGAATACTTAGATTTAAGAAGCAATACTTTTCTATAGAAGAATTATTATTATTATTAGGGTTTTCTTTCTCGATGGTTCTCGTAGAAAGAGCCCAAGGTCCATTTTCGTTCAAAGGAACAAATTCATCCACAAAAATACTTCTATTACCTTTGGGTAACTTAGTAGTAGTATCATAATATTGGCTTGTATATTTTCTACTCAAATAACCACTGCCAGTTTCTATAGTTTCCTTAGTAAATATCTCTACGATATTGCCATGAATATGCCTATAAACCATAGTGACTACATTATCTTTAATCCTATATTTATCACCGGAATTTTTACCTCCCACTAAAACCTCTAGTCCTAGTTCATTCATATCTCCACCTAAAAAGGTATTTTCCCCATGGACTTGATCAAAGCTCCTCTTAACTCTATGAATTGCAACTTCCCATAATTGGGAAGAAATAGCTTTGCTAATAATTTCATTCTCTATTTCTGTCACATTAGCTTTTAAATCTTTGCCAAGAGAAAATAATCCTTGAACCTCTTCATCGCCATTTGTCCAAGTGCATATGCCTTTATATCCACAAAAATTAGTATCCCAAGTATAACGATTTTCATAAGCAGCTTTGAATAGCTTAGAACAATTTTTACCTATATAGGAATTCTCTTCTGACATTGAAATTAGAGGATAATAATAATATTAACTATAATTTAACAATAATAAAATAATTAAACAATAATAACCTATTAGTTCTTCTTATTCTAAAAGAGGTTTTGATTTTCCTTAAACCAAAACTAAAAAGCGCCATGCCCAGGATAATGGGTTAAAATAAAATTCTTCTATGTTCGTACAATCTTTGGCTATAGAACCTGAGATTATTCCTAATAATAGTGATGCAGGGGAAGAAGCTAAGCCTGTATATCCTAAATGGATTACAATATCAATTTTAATAATTATATTTAGCCTGATAATATTTTTCTTAAATGCGATTATTACTTTTTCATTAATGATTATAGGTGTTATATTTATTTGGAGACTTGCTAAGAAAAAACTTTCCTCTGAAAACACATTGTAATCATTTTACTAATTATATTCTCCAGGCACATCCTTTTTCCTAACTGTTACCTTCCCTACTTTTTTGCCAGAAAATCTGAGTAATTCATCTCCTGAAAATTCATATCCATATTCGAAAGCTATTTTTGCAACGTCATCAGCTGTAGATGCAGCAAGTATCTCATCTTTCAGTTGAGAGTCTTCCTGCATCTTTTGCAAAAAATCCTTAAGTTGGTCTAATGACATCTTTTCTGTTTAATTTATCATAAAAAATATGTAATCATAATAATCTATTTACTATTAATAAAAAAATTATTGAATTAACTTAAATATTTTGAATTAAAGTTAAGTTATTTAACCTAATAAATATATTATTTACTTCTATAGATTATTAGCAATTAAATATTGCGATAAGCAATCATTTACCCTTTATTGTAAATGTCCATAATAAGATCTAATAATTTAATTAAACACATTTATATATATCCTTTTATATAATGAGAATATGTTTAAATATTTTGATTTTAAACTATGAATATCTTTCCAAAAACCTTAATGCTCCTTGGAAGTGGGGAATTAGGAAAAGAAGTAGCAATTGCTGCAAAAAGATTAGGTTGCAAGGTAATTGCTTGTGATCGTTATAAAGATGCTCCTGCTATGCAGGTTGCTGATCATGCAATTGTCTTTGAGATGAACAATAAAGATCTTCTTCAAAAATCTATAAGACAATATAGACCTGATGCTGTTATTCCTGAAATAGAAGCTCTAGCCGTTGAAGCTTTGCAAGAGATAGAAGAAGAAGGAATAAATGTAATACCAACAGCCAGAGCTACTGCAATAACAATGAACAGGGATAAGATAAGAAATTTAGCTTCTGAAACCTTAAACGTGAAAACGGCTAAATATGCATATGCCTCAAATATAGAAGAACTAAAAATAGTATCCCGAAAAATTAAGTACCCTCTATTAATTAAACCTGTTATGAGTTCATCAGGAAAAGGTCAATCAAAAGTAGATGAAGAAAAATACCTTGAGGGAGCTTGGGAATCGGCAATAAGAGAGTCAAGAGGAAAATCTAAGCACGTAATAGTAGAAGAGTTTATAAACTTTGATCAAGAGATTACACTCTTAACTATTAAACAAAGAAATGGTCCTACATTATTTTGCCCTCCAATTGGACACGAACAAGAAGGTGGTGACTACCAATGCAGCTGGCAACCTCAGGTTATATGCGAAGAGCTTTTAAAAGAAATGAAAACCATTGCAAAAACAATTACAAATGAACTTGGTGGAGCTGGTTTGTTTGGAGTTGAGTTTTTTATTAGAGGAAACGAAGTAATTTTCTCTGAATTATCTCCAAGGCCTCATGATACTGGACTAGTAACACTTATAAGTCAAAACCTAAGCGAATTTGAATTACATTTAAGGGCTATACTAGCTCTACCTATTCCCGAAATAAAATGCATCTCACCCTCAGCAAGTAGAGTGATCTTATCAACAGAAAGTCTTTCGAAAGTAGTATATAAAGGAATTGAAAATGCTCTTGCAATAGAAAACACGAGCATATTAATTTTTGGCAAGCCTATAGCAAAGGCAGGTAGGAGAATGGGTGTATCTCTGGCCAAGGCTGAAACTATAAAAAAGGCAAGGGATAAGGCAGATAAGGCAGCTGCATTTATTGAAATATTTAAAGGGTAATAATTATAAAATAAGTAATAATTTATCTAACTAAATTGATTAATAATGTTTGATCATCAAATCTTACAAAATTTATCTTAACAATCACTTAAGAAATTAAGTTTTTTTTACTCGAAGTTAATGTTATTTTCTTGGTTACTCAAAGAAAATAATCTGATGACTGGACTTAATCTCTGCCACTTACTTGAAAACTACTGTTACTCTAAAAAACTTTCTGAAAAAGAACTTGATTTTCTTGAAAGATGTTGGTTTGACTCCTTAAATAGAGTTCATTACAACAGATTCCCAGGCATGGCTCCAGCAATAGTTTGCGATGAGGCAGGAGTAGCCAGAGGAAGTTATTGGATAATATGTAATGCTGCTATATTGGATAAAATTCGCCCCATAGAGTCATCTAAAAATAGAATCGATAGAATAGTCGATATATTATCTCAATCTGGGTTAATAGCAGCTTAATAAGAAAATACAAAGTTTATGAAAAATTAAATTTCTCTATAATGCTTTTGTAAGACTAAATAATATTAGATTAAATATTTAATTCAAAATATATAATTTTTTTTCTTTGACCTAGTTATAAAATTAAATAGTTATTCAAAAATTATTGGGAGTTAGAGATCATGAATTCAGAAGAAGGCGGGGGAATGGTTAATGGTTTAGTTGCGATAGCCATTTCTATCGTTTTTGCAGCTGGTATTGGCTTGCTAATACTTCATTTCGTTCCAGGAACACCCTTCTAATCAATTAATTAGATCTTTATTTCATAAAGTTTATCTAAAACTGGGTTGATAAATATTGAATCTCCATTAATTACTTTAGATGCTTCTTCATAAGTACCATTAACTGAAATTAAATTATTTAAAATTCCTGTAAAAGTTGCATCGCCACCGGTAGTACTAGCAAAAATGGTATGGGGGGTAAAAGTCTTTAAGAGTTTTGGTAAAATTGATTTCCCTTCAATAAAAGATCCAGCCAAAGGAATACTTAAATCAACAACAGGAGTAAAAATTACATCCACATGTCTTGGTTTTATGTGTTGATCTAGAAAACCGTGAGGTTCTACATAAAATGAGAAGTTTTTATTAGAAACAATATAACCATTTTCTGGGTTTGGGACATTAGCTCCTGCTGTAGCCTCAATAGTAATATGATCTATTTTAAGACTTTGACCTGGTAAAAGTTTTGAGATATTCCTAAAGCCAAGTTTATAAACTACTTTTACGGCACCTGCAGAACCTATAATTGGAATAGAGCGGTTAAAAAGATCTAATGATTCTGGATGTGAATGATCTGGTAAACCTTGAGTCAAAAGTATAAGGTTAATTTTTTTCGGCACTTGAAAATTAGATTTCAGTGTGCCTTTAATTAACCATGGACCAGGAAGGAAAACCAAATCTCCTTTAAACCAAGGGTCAATCAAAATCCTAAAATTATCTATTTCAACTAACCAGCTACTCGATCCAAAATAAGTGGCAGAAAAGGTCATTTATATGTCCTATGACAATAAGTGCTTATAGTCAATGATAAGTAAAGTTAAACTAAAACATTATTAAATAGACGAAATTTGATGGTCTATGCGAAAAGACATATATCATTTTAATTTATCGTTTTGTATAATTTAACTCATCACAGAAACTTAAAATAAAGTAAATAACGACTAAGCTTATATTGAAAATCTATTTAGGTGTAAAAGCCTACAGCCTCTATAGGTAACCTTCATTAGGTTGATTTTCATCCAATCATTATTCTTTTGATCAAATACCATGTCCTATGAATCTGGAAGTCTAGAATGCAGAAGACTTATTGAAAGCAAAGAGAATCTTCTTAAAGTTATCAAATCATTGGAATGTTTTGATAATATAGATGAAATAAATAAAAGTTTAAAGACTATATATCAAAGAATTGAAGAGATGCATGAAGAAAGAAGAAGAATTGAATATAATAACTAAAATAATATATATATTTTCTTGTTAAAAAACAAAAGTAATTTCAAATCAAATTATTTTAGTTTCTTAGAAGTATAGAAATCAATAACATTGTTAAGCATGTCTACAACTACTTTATTTGAACACTTGGTTTTTTCCTGCAAAGTAATACAAGCCTCCTTGATATTAACAAAGGCATCTTCACAAATCTCTCTTAATTCTTCTTCATTAAGACTGTTCTTAGACATATTAAAAAAATTTTTTTTATAATAGTATTAATATATAGAAAACGGCTATTTATTAGATAAAAATTAGCATATCTAATTTTTGACTCCCCTTATCTCATAATAAGGACGATCATCATAATCTGCATCAGAACAGCATAGATCTGAGTAAATACCTTCTAAAAGATCATAGGCATCATCATAATTATCAAATTCTTGTTTAGTGATGTGATCAAAACCACCATCATGTCTAGAAATTATATATTTCATTTGTATATGGAATATATGATTATATATCTTATTAATCAGAAATGAAGTAGGCGATTGATTATGAGGATATAAAGACGGTATTTATCTTACATACATCTTTAATACTTGTATTAAAAAGGGTATTCCTCTAATCAACAAGAAATAAATTCTTGAAGAAGCTAAGCTTAATTAAGTAATTGAATTTAGATATTGTAATTCAGGTCTGAAAAATCAAATAAACGCTCATAGAGGATATATGGACAAAAGTACAAATAAATTTTAAAACCATTTACTAAATCATAAAAGATTACTATTGTTAGTTAAATTAAACTGATTAAATGGCGAACCCAGTCGAATTTGGTTCATTCTATAAACTTCTTCGTTCAGTCCGAGATGGCAATGAAGTTAAGAGTAAGGAATTAGAGTGGATGCTTGCAGAATATGAACATGCCAAAGAAGCAACAAGCGCTTATGATGAATTAGGTCAAATTTTTTGCCATCATGGGGTAATGGAACTATATGACTACACAGGAACTGATGATATAAAGTATATTAATAATCTAGATAATTCAGTATGGGATTATCTAAAGATAAGAATGAAAGTAAGTTTGCATGATTTTATGATTAAATCAATGCTTGATCATGCTAAACAACATCAATTAACCAAGAAAATTTCAAGCAGATGGAATATTGAAACTGATGAGATAGACACTAATATTGAAGATCTTGCTAAATATGTAACAGAAGGAATCATAGAAATAATCACTTAATTCAGTTCAAAGGAGCATATCAGTCCTTATAGAGAAAAATGATTAATATCAATTGATTACTAAATTAAAATCTTTTTACCTTAGAAGAAAATATGAATTCTCTTAAATTTATTTTAATAAAATATCTTCATGCCTAATATTAAATTAATCAATCAAGATAAGATGTTAATAAGATAGGTTGAATTATATAAATCTTAAAATCAAACACAAAGATATTTTTCAGCTGAAACGATAGAATTACAGCCTGCAAAACAAAATTGACTACTTAGAGTAGCTTTCCTTGCAAATGTAGGTAACATAAAGTGAATATTAAATGCTATGCAAGAAGTCAATTCAGCAATTGAATCACTTTCTCTTGCTATGATTCATGTATTAGATAGGTCCAAGCACGTAAAGGGGAAAGATCAATATGCTTTGATCAACGAATTCGCCGAATGGATTGTAGATTTACCTAGTTACGAAGATGTTCTAGCTTTCCCGGATATGACTTCCGAGGAAAAAAAGCATGAAGCTTAGCTAAAAACAAATAAAGATCCTAACTATAACTCTTTATTATTAATGCTTAAAAACATATTTATCTATGTATTTAATAGCCTCCTATAGCAATAAAGGATTTGAAACTGTAGCCGATGGGATTATTGATTTTTTTCATAGGCGTACTGATTTACATAGGAAAGGCATCGCATTTGGGAGTCAACTGAATGGGGTACCAACAGAGGCTAAAATATCTACCGATATTAGTCTTGTGGCTATTGACCGCTCAGATCCAGAAGGTTTTGCACTTTCTCAGGTCCTCTTAAAAGGAGTAAATGCTGCTCTTAATTGTTACTTAAAAGAACGCCCCCTCTTTAAAGAGTGCTGCCCTGACAAAGATCTTTTTATAAATCCAATATTTAATATACAAAATTATGCTCCTGGCGAAGGTTTTAAAGAATGGCATTGTGATTGGACTATTAATTCTGAAATCACAGAACCTACTGCTAGGGTACTTGCATGGATTCTTTATTGTAATGATGTTACCTCTGGAGGTACAGAGTTTCATTGGCAAAAGCATCATGAACCTGCAAAACGTGGAAAGCTTATAATCTTTCCAGCGGGATTATCTCATATTCATAGAGGTCGCATTAGTCATATTGCTACTAAAACAATTGCAACAGGTTGGATTAACGCCGGAAAAGAGGGGGCATATCTATCTCGACTAGCTGCTCCTTAATAAAGGATCAATCAAGAATAACAATTTCTCACTAGAACAGTTTTTAATAATTTGATGAATATTTTAAATCTAATTACTGAGTTAATTCCATGTCTTTTTCTAGGGTATTTAATTGGGCAATTTGATCAAAACATTTCAACAAGAGTAGCTAAACCACTTAGCGAATTTGGAATTCCCATAAGCTTAATGGGCTTACTTCTTAATACTGGTATCGATTGGAATCTTTTAGAAGCTGCATTTATAGGATTATTAGCAATTGGCATTTTAATAGTTACATTAATTATTTACCAAAAATACAGAAAGGTTTTTTTAAATTCTATTTTGCTTCTAGGAAGTACCTTCGGAAATACAGGCTATTTTGGAATTCCCATATCTTTATCTTTATTACCTACTGAGGCACTGAGCTTCAGCATGGGATTTGATATTGGTGCAACTTTACTCATATGGACTGTAGGGCCATTCATAATTGGGGATGCCGATAAAAAGTTGACAATACTTGAAAAGTTTAAAGTTTTCTTAGGACACATAACTAAAAGCCCTGCAAGCAAAGGTCTACTTGGATTCCTGATAATTAGTATCACACCATGGGATAAGCCAATAGCTTCGATTCTTTGGATTCCATCTAAAATTGTCATTTTCCTAGCTCTTTTAATTGTTGGCATGCGTCTTGGGGTATTAAATCCCTTTAAAAAAGCAACTATTACTAAAGAATTTCAAACAGTAAAAAATAGCTTATTAACAAAGCTAATATTATTTCCAACTTTGATGCTTGGAATATGTCTAAGCATTGGTATGAATAACATTATGAGAAATGCATTGGTTCTTCAGGCTGCTGCTCCTACTGCATTGTCAATATTATTAATCGCTGAATCAAGTGAACGAAATCAAGATATAGCCCGCTCACTTGTCGTCTGGAGCACGCTTTCGTCATTAATAACCATACCTATATGGTCATTTGTGCTGCAAATCATTAACTAGCAAATCAGGGAATTAATCTGCTTTTAAATATCTCTAACATTATTAATTTATTAAAGAGACTTAAAATATTTTTTGCTTTAAGTCCTGAAAACAAAGAATTTATCGCAATTTTATAAAATCTTTGCCATTGTTATAAGAACTTACTCTTTTAGTTCAAAACACATGTCTACACAAGAACTGCTGGAGGATTCACTTAGAGAACCTGCTATAGGGCAAACTTCTAAATTTCATTGGCACGCTACACCTATTGGAATAGCTGCATTATGCAAGAAAGAGATACCTAACTCTCCTAAAGTATCCTACGAAGAAGCACTTAAGGAAGGTTTGGAGGTTGGTCTGGATTTAAGTAGAGAAGAAAGAGAGTCACATTATTCAAAAAAAGGGTTAGTGATTCTTTTTTACTCTTAAAAAGAAAATTAATACTTACTAATCATTCAATTAGATAATAGAAACTCTATATGCTGAAGTCTTAGCTGGATACATATGATTCTATAAGCGAAAAATGGAAAACTATAATCATCTACTTTTGTAATCTAAAGTACACAATAGTTGTTTTAGTACTCACCATAGATAAGACAACTAACTTAATAATGAAAGATTTGAGGCAAGGAATTCAAAAAAGCCTAGGACCTGGCATTCTTCTAGCTGGTGCTTGCATTGGGGGTTCGCATTTAATGTCTTCAACTACAGCTGGAGCAAAGTTTGGGTTTAGTTTAATTGGACTAATTTTATTGACTAATTTAATAAAGTATCCATTTTTACTTGTTGGTACAAGATTTACAGCAGTTAGTGGACTTTCATTACTAGAAGGGTTTAAAGCTAGAAGCAAACTATATTTACCACTTTATCTAACTGTCAGTTTGATAACTGGAACCTTTACTATAGCTGCAGTAAGTTTTGTTTCTGGTCTTCTTTTAACTAATATCCCGTTACTTTCACTTTCCCCTCCTATCGATTTATCAATAGGAGTATTAATTATTAGTGGGCTAATTTTACTAATAGGTCAATACAAAGCGCTAGACCGAATATCAAAATTTTTAGTGATTCTGCTAACAATTTTAACAGGATTTGCTCTAATATCACTACTGATAAGTGGTTCAATAGATTCAGTAGTGATAAACTTATACGATTCTAATCCAAGCCCATGGAGACTTGAGAACCTTTCATTTTTAATACCACTAATGGGATGGATGCCTGGTCCAGTAGAGCTATGTGTTTGGCCATCTTTATGGATGTTTTCTAAAGAAAATGACACTAAACATAAAGCAAGCATTGAAGAAGCTGAATTTGATTTTAATCTTGGCTATTTAATTACTGTTATTACTGCAATATTTTTTGTATCTCTTGGTGCTTTAACAATGTACGGAAGTGGAGAAACAATGATGTCAGGGAGTGGAGTGTCTTTTGCTCAAAACCTTATTCGACTTTACACAGAAGCTATAGGAGGTTGGGCTAAATGGATAATTGTACCGGCCTCTTTTGCTGCAATGTTTAGTACTACACTAACTTGCTTAGATGCCTACCCTCGTAGTATTTCTGCTATACAAGGTCTTTTACAAGCTAAAGATAGGGGAATAACCTCTTCTTCTAAAGAAAAGAAACGCTTAAAATTATGGATTGTATTGCATGTATTAGCTTCTATATTTTCACTACTAATAGCAAAAACAGGCGGCATAACAATCAAAGATTTTGTGTTTGGTGCAATGTCAGGAAGTTTTTTAACTGCTCCTCTATTTGCTTGGATGGCAATGGACACTATTAATAGTTCTCTAATATCAAAGAAATATCGGTATGGAAGGTTAATGAAAGGCTTGTGCTGGTTTGGATTAATATTCCTTTCAGGATTTAGCTTGTTATTTATAGCTAATTCATTTTTTGGGTTTGGAATTATAAAATGAATGTTAGCTGAATAATATTAATTACCAATTAAATTAAATTGAATCTTATTTAGAGATATAAGTACCTTTAGGATATAATTTTGCAATCGATTTATACTGATGGTCTATTTGCTCTTCTCGACTAAGGTATACTTTATGGTTAAGTAATAAAAGATTATTAATAATCCATAGAAAAAAGCAAACTATAAACAACCAAGGTATTGGATGGGCCATATTATTTAAAAGTGTAATTTATAAAATGGCAAAATTCTAAAGATTTGTCATAAGTATTTAGACCTGTCTTATCCAAAAGTCCTACCATCCCAACCCCATAATTTTGCCGGTACATCCTCAAAACTAATATAAATACGATCACTAGGGATCCCAATCCTTTCTTCTATCAACTTGCAAAAAGCCTTCGACATATTAGACGGATCAATCGAACCTATTGATTTAATTTCTATATAACAAGAAGCTTTGGGTGTTCCACCAAAAGTCATAGGAACATTTTGATGAAGTTGTGTCATGACATAACTTTCTGGCTTACCGGTTAATGAAGATAACTCTTTCGAAAGATCTTGAAGAAATGACTGAGGGTTCTCAATATCACAACTTGATGTTTGAACTGTAATTAATGGCATAAGACAAAAGACTTTTTAATTAAACCTATCCATTTATAATATTAACCAATGAAATTTTATACGTGCAAAGTTTAATAAATAAATTTATCTATTTTAAATGGCTTTTAATGATATTGCAATTAAATTTCCAACCTAAAAGAATAGATTAAATATATTTAATCAAAACTTTTTAGTTTCTCTTACAACAAAAGTACTTTTGGTTATCAGATCTGTTCCTATTACTTCAAGTCCTTTGACACTAGAGATTTCCCCTTCAAGGCCTTCCAATTTCATCTGTTCTATCATGGTTTGAATTACTTGGGCTTCAACCAGCTTTTGATCAATCCTATCAGGAGTAATTTTTTCAAACAACTTACCGGCCTTTGCTTTTACAACCTCAGACGCATTGGTAATATTCAATAAAATCATTTAAGATCGGTTTTAAGTTCTACTAAGAGAATAATCAAATCAAACATGTTGTATATCCTTATTAAAAAAAATTCTATTGATCTTCAACTAAAAGTAACAAATGTGATGGTATTTATCTAGCTATTAAAGTTGGGCTATCAATTTTTCGTAAGGAATTAAAACTCATTGATTTTCTTATTATAAAACTTACGCTTATAGGAAAACTTCTGCTCAAACCAGCAACAACCAAAAAAAAGACCCTTGCGACATGCGCTGGGTCTGGGTGATGGGGAATACTCTTTTTAAATGATTTAACTGAAGAAATCAAGCCCCCAAATATCGACCAATTTTATTTAGGCTGACACCACCAATAGCGTCCAAGCTCACTCAAGTAGTACGAATGTTCTTCTAGGAATGATTTCTCTACGAAAATCACGTAAAGCCCACCTAAATTATTTTGATGAATTCCTGAAAATCGCACTATTTTCTAATTCTTCTGAGGAAAATTGGATTTTTACAGTGATAACTTAAAAAAACATCTCTTATTTCCTAAAATATAAGGTCAACCAGCTCGACCAAAAACACATATTGTCCCAATGGATGCACAAAACACTAAAACACAGTCTCAAGCCCATTTACACTAAAAGACATTCTCAGATAAAAGCTCTTTGGATTAATTAAATAATCTAACTGGAAATATCCTGGGAATAATTTGGATAACTCAATTTACTACGCATCATTAGATAAGACCTCTCATCTTGTTCTGCAAATTGATGGTCTTCCCAAGGGAACACAATCCAATCCTTCGAATCATTCACTTCTACTGCATTCCACCAATCGGGCACTACCTTACTAATCCAAACAAAAGTACTAATACCAGGCAACTCTCTTACTTTATTTAAAGTAGCTCCTGTTTCATAAATATCATCAACAACTAATGAATCAGGCATAGGTTCATACAAAAAAGGAATTCTCATTGAATGACTAACTGCAACTGCCAAGCACAAGCCTCCTCTAGGGAAGCCATAAACCCCTCTAAATTTTTTATGTCTACATGAATGGGTAATATTCAATACACAAGCATCAAAATCATTCCATGTTAATAATCTCATAATTTTTTAATTTTATAAATTTTTACTTCCTATTAAGGTTATGTGAATCAATATTATTATCTTTAGAATCAATCATGTAAATTAAGATAAGAATTCAAACTAAATCTCTAGCATTAATTAGAGAGTTGTTGAAGCGACTTTCTTTTTTTATGGTAGATATAAATTAGGTGCCTTCCTCTCAATGTCTCAATTTACAATCAAGCTAAGCGCTAAGGCAGATGCCTTAATCGCTCAACTTCAAAAAGAAATCTTCAATCGTAGGCGTAAGAAAATCACAGCTGCAGGCGTAGTCGAATCCTTAGTAGAAAGCGGTGCAAAGTCTCAATCTGACAAGCGATATGCTTCATCTTGGATGAACTTAATTAAGGATATTGAAAAGGCCGCTAAAGTATCTGAGGTCCATGGAAATAAACCCGCAAATCTTAGTTCTGATGAGTGGGCTATGGTCTTAAGCCATCGCACACGCAAAGGCACGAAAACAACTAAACCATCTGCAAATAAGGCTCCCAAAGCAAAAGCAAAAGCAAAAGCAAAAGCAAAAACAACTAAAGCCGTAGCAAATAAAAGCTCTGTTGCTAAACAAGCTACAGATACGACTGCAGTAAAGCCAAGAAAAGCGAGAAGAGCCAGAAAATCACCTACTAAAACAACAGAAAAAAATACTTAAAGGCCATTAAAATCGAGCACTTGAGAAAACCACTACACCTCATTTGTAGAAGCTGTTATAAATTCCTCAATAAAAGCAATCACTATTTTTAGTAGTTATTTAAATAATAAAAGCAACTCTATGAAGCGGATGACCAGATTTGAACTGGCGACATTCAGCTTGGGAAGCTGACGTTCTACCACTGAACTACACCCGCATGCAAAGACACTAGCCAAAATAATCTTATATCATTATTCTAATCTTGATTTCCAAGTTTCATTTTCGAATATTTTATTAATCATAATTTCTAATGAAAAGTAAAAGCTTCACAGTCCCAAGCAAAATGATTAAATACCATTGCCCATACTGTTCGACCTATCTTGAAGTCAAGAGAACCATCAAAAATAAAGAAATGCTCTGTGTTATTTGTAAAGAGCCTTTAATACAAGTATCCATAGTAAAACCAACTCAATTACTTGCTCTCATTTTATCAGCTGCTTTTATAGCACCATTAATAATGATGACTGTTGTTTTTACTAATGGTCAAAACAAAAAAAACAATCAAAAAATATCATCTCAAGTTCTTATATACACTCATTTTTTAGAGTATAAACAATTAAGTCATAGATAGCTTCCTGAATTTTCAAGTACCTCCTCTAAAGGAATACAAATCGATACCCTTCATCTTTAAAAAGAACATCCCAAGAAAAGCAACTATATTCAGCGCAATAACAAAGACCCAAATACGCCATGGTTGATTTCTAACAAACTCAGACAAATTCATGAGTATGTCTCCTGGTTAGCCAAACGCTAATTTCGTAAATTTTATTTTATCTCATCAGTATTTATCCAATTTATTAGCTAAATAACCAGATTGTATAATTCCCATCACAAAGTCAGCATTAATTATTTTCACAACTCCAGTATCTATATCAATCACTTGAAAAAGAGTATTTACATTAGCATCTATTGAGTTACCTACCCTACTAAGCACTTTACCAACCCACCAATTACTAGGGGCTTGATCAGAGGAAGAAATGGCCACAAAATCACCACTTCTAACAGAAAGAAAAGTCACGCCAATCACAGCACATCTACTAGTATTCATGTACTAGCAGCAAAAAGTAAGCTTGTCAACCATGGAGAAAAAGAGGCTTGGTCAAATCTCAATAAAATCCAACTATGTTTTCTAAATAAAATATGCAATTCACTTGAAAGAAGTAAACCATTATAAAAAGCTTAAACTTATTACTATTAATCAGATGATGCAATTACTCAATTTTATCGGATAATTAAGAGAACTATACACACGAAGCTAGGAAAAATTGGCACGTTTTATCCATACAGCAGATTGGCAGATAGGTAAGCCGTATTTACAAATAAAAGATGGTCAGAAGCGTTTCAAACTTCAACAAGAGCGTTTGAATGCTATTAACCGTATTCGAGATTCTGTAAAAAGGACCTCAGCTCAATTCGTTCTAGTAGCAGGAGACTTATTCGACTCACCAACGCCATCTATCCCTACAGTGGCTGAGGTGTTGCAACCTATAGGAGAAATGAATGTTCCAGTACTAGTCATACCTGGCAATCATGATCACGGGGCACTTGGAACAATTTGGCATAATGAAATTTTTAAAAAATATCAAAAAGAAATAGCACCAAATCTTCTAATTTTGCTTGATTGCCAACCAATTGAACTAGCAGAAGCTGTTATTTTTCCATGTCCCTTACTTCGGAATAAAAATAATATTGATCCAACACGCTGGCTAAGAAATTTTGATTGGAGTAAAACATCCATTACTAAACCGAGAATTGTTTTAGCTCATGGCTCAGTCTATGAATTTGGACCTCGTGATTATGCCTTGGAAAAGAACACAGAAAAATCATATATTAGTAATGTTATTAATTTAGAAAAGTTACCAAATGATCAGATTGACTACATAGCTTTAGGTGATTGGCACAGCCTAAAAGAAATCAACAAGAAAACTTACTACTCAGGGACTCCTGAACCTGATCGTTTTAATCAAGGAGAAACAAACCAGCGTGGTCAAATTTTACACGTAGACCTTACAAGAGATCATCTACCAAAAATAGAATCTATATCAACTGGTTATATTCACTGGCACAACATAGTTATTAACTTTCATAGCGATAATGACATAGACAAACTTAGAGATAAAATAAAAATACTAACCTCTGATCGTGTTTCAAGAGATCTTATAAGACTAGAAGTTAGTGGAAATCTTAGTCTTGCAGGTCATCAAAAATATGAATTGTTAAAAGAAGACTTGAACAACAAGTTATTAAGACTACGTATTAAAGGTGAATGTCAAAAAGCCCCAGAGGATGAAGAATTAGAGCAATTAACAAGGTCAATTGAAAATCCTTTAATAGCTCATGTAGCAAATCAACTCAAAGAGCAACTAAAAGAAGAAGAGAAAGAAAATCCGATATCTGAAAAAGCTCAAATAACACGTATAGCTCTATGTGAGTTATATCAACTTGCTGTGAGAGATTAATAACTTATGCGCCTAATTAACTGTCGAATTCAAAATGTAAGAATACACGCTGATCTTTCAATAGACTTTTCTCCAAGAATTACATTAATAGGTGGAGCCAATGAGACAGGTAAAAGTACATTAATAGAGAGTCTTCACAGGACATTATTCCTTAAAGCGACTTCTACAGGTGCACCTATCGAAGCTCTTAAATCCAAATTATATTTAGGACACCCCACTGTTCAGATTAAATTTGAAGCAATAGGCAAGGTTTATTTATTACGCAAGCGATTTACAGGGCATTCAGGGCAAATCACACTCCTCAATGAAACTAATGGAGAACAGGTCTCAGGGACAAACGCAGAAGAATTATTAGCAGAATTAATTGGGGTCAAAGAATCCTTAGGTAGCCGACAAGCAAATAGCCTTTTAGCAAGTAGATGGGCACATTTGTGGGTAATGCAAGGATCTGCGTTAAATAACCTACTTAATAAAGATAAAAGCAGCTACGACTTTGACTCATTGGTAAGTCAATTGGAAAAAAAGGGGGGAGCTACTATTCAACAATCTATTCATGACCAAAAGGTCGTAAAAGAAATTGAAAAGAAAGTCGATCAAACATTTACAAGTCGTGGCATTAAAAAAAATTCTGCCTTATGGGAATGCAAAAAACAGTTAAGAAATTCAGAAGAATTATTGGCTTCGGCTCGATCAAATATCAAGGAATATGAAAAAGCAAGTGAAGAGCTAATAGCAATTAATGAAAAACTTGCTCAGATAAATAACAATCACCTACCAAATCTTCTACAAAAGAAGTCTATCTTATCGGAAAAGGTTAGAGCATGTGAAAATATAAAAGCAGATATAAATCTTACTGAAAAAGAATCAGAGCCAATTAGATTTAAATATAATACATTAAATAAAGTAATAATAAATATTAACTTTCTTGAGAAAGCAATAAAAGGGAAGGAACTCAAAATAGAAAGCTTACAAGCGGAGCATAATACACTTCATGAAAAAGAAAATAAACTAAAAAATGAGTTGAAGAAACTAAAAGGAAACCATAGAAAACTTAAAATGGATCTTTTAGAAATAGATAGAAAACGTCAACTGATACAACTTTTAATCGATCAATTTCTTAATGAAGAAATAATCTATAGACTGAATAAGCAACTCAAAGAACAAAGGGTTTTATTTGAAAAGAGAAAGGCATTAGAAGAAGAGTTAGATTTACTCCCTAAAATAAATCATACTGATTTAAAAAAAATAAAAGATCTACATCAAAAGCTTAGAGATATTATTACTCGCAAGAGTACATTAGCTTCATCTATAAAAGTAATAAAATCCAATCAAAAAATTCTGATAAATGATGATGAACTAAAAATTGGTACTAAAAAACATATGAATGAAAAGTTTGAATTAAAAATAGGCAAAGAAATCTTTCTAGAAATCCAACCGGGGGGGGGAATTAACCAAGATAATTTAGAAAATGAATATTTTGAAGCTGAAAAGAGCTATTCAGATTGTCTCTCTAAATTTCAACTGAAGTCATTGGAAATTGCAGAAAATAATTTTATAAAGAAATCTTCTATTGAGCAACAACTTGAAAATATAAATTATTCGAGTCAGCAAGAGATTATAACAACAGAAAAAGAAATAAACGCCTACAAGTTAAAAGCTATAGAAATAAAAAAAGGTATTTCGAGTCTAAATATACATCTAAAAGAATTAGGTGTTAATGAAAATTTTATTGCAAATGATATGAATGAACTAAAGAAAATACAACAAAAAACTGAAGCAAGCTTTACTCATACCACTACTTCTTTTAGACATGTGGAAGAGAACTTAGAAACTACCGACTTAAAAGTAAATGACTTTATTGTCTCTAAAGTTAAAGCTCAGAGCAACTTAGAAATCATTAAGAGTGAAGTAAAGTCTTCACAAAGAAATCTTGATCTTCTCCAAAAAGAAAATGGAGATAGTCCAAGGTTAATTAATCAATGTCTAGCTATCAAAGCACAACTACAGGCATCAGAAAAAAACTTGGGTAAGCTAAGGAAAAAGCTTGAATCTCTAATAGATTATGATTACGCAGCTGAACTTTTAAACATTGAAAATAAAATTGAATCAATAACCAAACAAAGAGAAGATTTGATTGCTGAAAGGGGATCAGCACAAAGAAACTGTCTCGAAATTAGCTCTCAAAATCCCTATGAAGCTCTTGAAAAAGCAAAGGTACAAATAGAAACTGCCAAAGCTGAGTACACATCGCTCAAACTAATCACCGAATCACATAAGTTATTACAAACTCTTTTTACTACTGCCCAATCAGATCTTTCCAACCGTTATACAACACCTTTAGCAAAATCCATTGGATTATATCTAAGGCCTTTGAGCAACGATAGAGAAATAGCAAAATTAGCTTTTGATCAAATAGATGGCTTTTCTGGAATTCAACTTAGACGGGGAAATAATTTTTATAATTTCGATCAACTAAGCGGAGGGATGAAAGAACAATTAACAGCAGCATTACGTTTATCTATGGCTGATGTTCTTAAAGAGAAATATAATGGTTGCCTACCACTTGTTTTTGATGATGCATTTACAAACTCTGATCCAAGAAGAATTGAGCTGGTCAAAAAAATGCTAGAGACTGCAATTACTAATGGATTGCAAATAATATTGCTAACATGTAATCCAAATGACTACTTGTCTTTCGCAAATAAAACAATTTTATTAGAGAAAGTTAATCAAAATAAGGAAAGCCAAATGAAGTAAACTTATAAAAGATCTATACTAGTAGAGTCTCTTTAAACAAATTTTGTTAATGCCATCTGATACGGTCTGGGTTAGTTTTCTCTATCTTTTTAAGTAATAAAATTAATGCTGCAATACTGAAAGGGCCAAGAACAAATACAATACTTATAAAAAGTTTAATTTCAGTGCCCAAAACTCCTATCAAGTTATTCATTGATCTAGAAAAACTATTAATTATAGTAATTATAATTACCATAAACTAATAAGCAAAGATTGCTTAACCTATTTCTTCAATATAGTTCCATGAAAAAGAATGAACCAAAAACCATAATATTCAAACTATTAATTAGACTCTTTTAAGTAATTTTTTTAACGCATCAAAGTCTACTTCATCGCATTCTAATGATTCCTTTTAATAAACCATACATGACAGGGAACGAAATTGAGAATATTTCTCAAGCCTATTTAAAAAAACAACTTGCTGGAGATGGGTATTTTACCAATAAATGTGAGTATTGGCTTGATAGGTTAACTGGAACAAAGAAATCATTACTTACTAATTCTTGTACGTCTGCTCTAGAGATAGCATCAATATTAGCAAATATACAAAAGGGTGATGAAATAATATTACCCTCATTTACTTTTGTATCAACAGCCAATTCATTTGTTATTAGAGGTGGAAAACCTGTATTTGTAGATATAAGAAAGGATACCTTGAATATAGATGAGTCTTTAATTGAGCCTGCTATTACAGATAAAACAAAGGCAATTATTGTTGTACACTATGCTGGCGTTGCATGTGAAATGGAGAAAATAAATAGTATTGCAAAAAAACATAATTTATTAGTTATTGAAGATTCAGCCCATGGAGTATGTTGTTACTATAAAGGCTTACCTCTAGGTTCATTAGGTGACTTTGGATGTTATTCGTTTCATGAAACTAAAAATCTAATTTCAGGACATGGTGGAGCTCTATTAATTAACAATAGTCAATATATCGATAGAGCCGAAATTATTAGAGAGAGAGGAACTAATAGAAAGGAGTTTTCTGAAGGGAAAGTAGATAAATATTCATGGAATGATATTGGCTCTTCATATATGCAAGGAGAATTAGTTGCTGCTTTTCTCTGGGCACAACTAGAAGCTGCCAAGTCAATAAATAGTAAGCGTATTGCTATTTGGAACATTTACAAAGAAGGATTTAAAGGTCTTGAAAAAAAAGGTGTTTTGAGAACTCCATATGTTCCAACCTATTGTAAACATAGTGGCCATATTTTTTATTTAATACTTAAAGATCAAAAAATGCGTAATAGCTTTATTTCTAAAATGAAAGAGCAATCTATTTCCTGTCTTTTCCATTACATACCGCTACACGAATCTTCATATGCAAAAAAATTAAATCTCGATCATAACGAATTACCTATTACAAAATCTATCTCAAATAGAATCGTAAGACTTCCCTTATGGCTTGGTATTGAAGATAAATTAGATTACATCATTACCAAAGCACATGAGTTTATAAAATAGAAATGGTTCTTTAAATATTTCTTATCGTGAATCAAATTTTACAATCTTGAGTAACTTTTAATGACGCATTTTACTTCGATCAGATTATCAAGAAGAGTACTAAACCCTCAAAAAATTAATAAATAAGTTAAAATCCAATACCTTCTATAAAATCATGACCTCAACTGGATTTAATAAGCACGGTGTAGACGCTGCTGGTATCCATTGGGGACAATATGCGGCAATGACTCTTATGTCGTTACTTATTTTTTTTCTTGCATTAGACAAAGCAGTACCTGGTTTTCACAATTCTATTCTTAGTATGCTTTTCAAGCTTCAGTAAGGTAATCACTTATAAGGTGTAGTTATATAGCTTGTATAAATATTAGTTTTGACTGACCAGCTTATAATTAATCAAAATGCTCTCTATCATTACAAAAATCAGATTCTAGAGAAATAGCCTAAGCACAAACACAAGTCTTTTGAGTGTTTACTTCATTCCAAGGAATGAATTACTAAGAAAATCTATGGTTTTCTCTTTAAAAAGCCAAAAAACCCACGACTAAAAAGAATTTTTACTAGTTTCTATGTTCCTGTGAGTACAAGGTTCAAATGGCTCAACGAATCTCCGTTGCTTTAAATTCAATTCCTATTGCAAATAGAGAATTACTAGAATTTACTTTTTTCTGTATTATTGGTTTTACAGGGGGCTCATTAGGAATATTATGAATTTTATTTCCTATATTATTGGTTATAGTTTTTCTAACCTCTGAAATAAAATCAATACTTTAAGAGATGATTCCAGAAAAGCATAAAAATGAATTTAAACCTTTTGCAGTATTAACAAAGCAAATCTTATATATTCTCCTTATTCTGTGCATTGCAGCTGAAAGCGCCAATGCTGCTATAACAAATAACCAAAGTGATAATTATTTACCGGAATGCATCGTAGTTACCCACTGTGTAAGAGAAAATTGGGAAGTCAATAATGTAGAGGATGTATTTGAAAAGACTGCGCTGGAACTATCACATACTCCAAGAACAAAAATAGTTAAGAAAACTAATTCTTTAATTGAAGCTGAAGCTAAAACAAGGTGGAGAAGGTATACAGATGACCTATTAATCAAAGCAATACCTAGTGAGAATATGATTCAAGTAAGATCAGAATCAAGAGTAGGGATAGGAGATAATGGTGTAAATAAAAAAAGAATTGACCAATTAGCTAAAAAGTTAGAAATAAAATAAACAATTTCCTTCTAATTCTTAATTTTTTCTTGTATAAAAATCAGATATAATTTTAATGGATTATAATTACTTTCATATATCAATAACTATTTCTATTCTTCCAATCTATTGAAGGAAATAACCTAAATATAGATATTAATATCGGACAAAAATTCTCATTTTTTAGGCCCAGAAACTATTATATGGTAAAGTTCTTTTTGCATAGCTAGAATACATAAAAGAGAAACTTTTAATGGAAATAAATAAAAACGATTTTCAAATAAACATTGCTGCTCTGACAGACCATGTATTTACTCCTAGCTCAAGGTTCCGTATTAGGCAGCTAATAGATGGACTTCAAGAGAGAAGTATAAATGTAATTGATTTACCTAGACGATTTTCATCGGAACTATCTGGCAAATACTTTCCAAATAGGCGTATAAGAAATAGTAAAAGAAAATTGCTATCAGCTATTAATCTAGAATTAAAAAATATTTCGGATACATATTCTAGAATTTTAACTGCTAGAGAATACGATTTTACTTGGATTTCAAGAGAATTAATCATTGGGTATCCATCTTTTGAATGGCTATTAAAAAAACCAATAATATACGATATAGATGATGCTATTTTTATTAGAAATAGGTTTTTAAGAAAAGGTATAGAATTCTTAGCAAAAGAAGCCAGTTATGTATGTGCTGAGAATCAATATCTTTATGATTATTGTAAACAGTTTAATAATAATGTAACTATTATACCTCCTTCTGTAGATACTAAAAAATTCAAACCTAAAGCCAAAAGAGAATTAGAAAGTAAAGAGTTTATTATAGGCTGGTCTGGTACTAGCAGTTCATACCCATATCTATTAGAAATTGAAGATAATTTGTACAGATTTTTCTCTAATAATAGAAATTGCAAGTTACAAATATGTTCAGATAAAGAACCAAAAGAATTAACAAAGATATCTGATTATATCCAATATAAAAGATGGAACCCATCGGATGAGGTTTCACAAATACAAGGTTTTGATGTTGGAATAATGCCTCTTATTGACAATGAGTGGATTAAAGGAAAGTCAGCTTTCAAACAGCTTCTTTACATGAGTTGTGGAATACCTGTAATAGCGACAAATCTTGCCGTCAACAAAGAACTGTTCTCTTACGGCTCTATCGGAATTCCATGTGAATCAGGGAAGGATTGGGAAGAAGCATTGTCATATATGCACAAAAACAAACAAGTTTTGGGGACTCAGTTCGGAGAAGGTAGAAATATAATCTTAGAAAAATATTCATTAGAGTCGATCTGCACTAAACTATCTAAACTGTTTATAAAATTAAAAAATGAATGATAAAAATAATTTCCTTTTAAATATAGATAGAAAAAAAGAAATCAACCTTGAAATAGGATGTGGTTCTTCAAAGTATAATGAAGATTATATAGGAATTGATATAATCGATTATGACAATGTAGATATAGTTGGAGATGTCTTTGAAATCCTAGAAGAGTTTCCAAGTAATAGTGTTGATTCTATATTTACAAGGCATTTTCTTGAGCATATAAAAGACGTAAAAAGTTTAATAAATGAATTCACTAGGGTTCTTAAGGTTAAAGGTAAACTAAGAGTGATAGTACCTCACTTTGCTAACCCTTATTACTATTCAGACTATACGCATGTAAGTAGTTTTGGTCTATATAGTTTTTGTTATTTAGCTAAAGATTACTGCAATTTTAAACGTAAGGTTCCTACTTATAATAAAGAATTGAAACTAGCTTTAACTAATACAAAAATGATATTTATGACTCTACCTAATACCTTTATCTATGGTAAGTTACTTAGGTTGCTAACAATGGTTATTAATTCAAGAACTTGTTTCAAAGAGTTATATGAAGAACGCCTATGCTATGTAATACCACCATATGAGTTAATTTTTGATTTGATAAAGATAAAGTAATTAGATTTCATACCCTAATTCAATGTGATTATTATACTTTATAAAACTATGAGTTAAAGAAAAAATATTATTTATGCTATATTAATAATCATTTTCTGAATTAAATGGAAATCCGCGAGGATGTTTTGCCTGTACTTCGTCCTCTGGGAGGCAAGGAAGAAATAGAATCATTAGCCAATACCATTAATAGTGGTTGGTGGGGAAAAGGTCCCAAAGTATCAGAATTTGAAAAGAAATTTGCTGAGATGGTAGGTGCTAAATATGCTATTGCAGTGACAAGCAATACAGCTGGGATAGATCTTTTATTAAAAGCAATTAATGCAGAGAATAAAGATGTAATAAACCCAACAATGTCTTTCATGACTACTGCAGTAGTGCCATTGTGGAACAATTGCTCTTCAAATATAGTAGATATAAGAAAAAAAGATCTAAATATTTGCCCAGAAGATGTGAGAAAAAGTTTAAAGCCTAATACCCATGCAATTATTGCCGTTAATTACTCCGGTATATTAGCCCCCATAGAAGAAATTAGAAATTTCTTTGATGGATTTATTATTGAAGATTGTGCTCATAGTTGTTATACAAAAGGAGCAGGTTCTAGAGGTGATGCAGCTGTATGGTCATTCCAGGCTGTAAAAACAATGCCTTGCGGTGATGGTGGAATGATTACCACAAATGATAAACAGCTATATGAGAAATTACTACCTATGACTTGGCTTGGAATAACAAGTACTTATTCACGAACAACTAATAAAAATAGCCTTAGCAATTTATCCTCAAGACCAGGTTATTCATGGGATTATGATGTAAAAACATTGGGATATAAGTGCTATATGGTTGATTTGACTGCTGCTATATGCCTAGAGCAAATGAAAAAACTACCAAAACATTTGGAAATTAGAAGAAAGATCCAACAAAAATATAATACAAATTTATGTGATTATTTAGAGCCACCTGAGCATAGTGAAACAGTTCAACATTATTCAGCAAGAGTACCTATAAAGCATAGAGATAAATTAATTGATTATCTAAGTGAAAAGAAAATCCATACGAGTGTTCATTATAAACCTTTGCACAAACATTCTATTTTCTCTAAAGAGAATAATAGAGAATACTCTATAGCTGATAAAGAATGGCTAAAGCTAATCACTTTACCCTGCCATCCTGCAATGAATGAAGGTGATTCAGATTATGTGATCCACTGGATAAAGGAATATTTTAATAATAATTGAATAATATTTTCTACTCCTTAAGTCAATTCTATTAATAGCTAATTATGAGTAATTCCAATCCAAACGACATTCAATATCCTTTATCATTTGAAAACCTACTAAGGAATAGAAGGAAAATAAAAAAAAATCTTCTAACCAAAGAAGGCTTGCTTGAAAAAAAAATTGCGATCTTAGGAGGTTCTACAACCAATGAGCTAGTTCAATTATTAGATATTCTTCTTCTTAGCCGAGGAATTAAAGGTAGTTTTTATGAGTCTGAATATAATAAATACTATGAAGATATTATGTTCGAAGAAGAGAAATTAATTAATTTCAAGCCTGATCTAATATACATCTTTACTAATAAAGAAAACATAAAATTTGCTCCAAAAGAAAATACAACTGATATAGATAGTATTGTACTAAAGGAATTAGAAATTTATAAGTCTCTTTGGGATAAGATAAAAAATCTCTTCAACTGTCCAATTATCCAGAATAACTTTGATCCTCCAAAGTTTAGGCCCTTAGGTAATTTAGAGGTATATTCATCTCAAGGCCTTTGTCTATATATTAATAAGCTTAATTTGCTTTTCTCTGAGCAAGCTGAAGCTCGTAGTGATCTATATCTATGTGATATTAATTGGCTTGCTTTTAAAGTTGGTGATGATAAGTGGAATAACCTTTCGAATTGGTATAGCTATAAATATGCTATTGGGCTAGAAGGAATACCACTGCTGGCAAATAATATAGCTTCTATCATTTCTTCAATCTTTGGTAAGATGTCTAAATGCCTTGTCTTAGATTTAGACAATACACTTTGGGGAGGCGTTATTGGAGATGATGGGGTTAAAGGAATAGAGATAGGTAAGGAAACTCCTATAGGTGAAGCTTATACAGATATACAAAAATATATTTTAGAGTTAAAAAGAAGAGGAATCTTGCTAACTATTTCTTCAAAAAACAACCTGGACATAGCCTTAGAGGGAATTAGCCACCCAGAAAATGAAATTAAGAAAGAAGATTTTTCGTTAATCATGGCAGATTGGGAAAGAAAAGATCTAAATATTATTGAAATAGCTAAAGCACTAAATATAGGGTTGAACTCACTTGTATTTATGGATGATAATCCAGCAGAAAGAGAAATAGTCAATCAAAATATAAAAGGGATTGATGTACCTGACATTGGCGAAGATTTTCTTCAATATATTTCGATTATTGACTCCAGTGGATTATTTGAACCTACAA
The DNA here is from genome assembly GCF_027359415.1 of Prochlorococcus marinus str. MIT 0918. Lineage (NCBI taxonomy): Bacteria > Bacillati > Cyanobacteriota > Cyanophyceae > Synechococcales > Prochlorococcaceae > Prochlorococcus > Prochlorococcus marinus. The sequence goes on along the minus strand of NZ_CP114780.1, from coordinate 85,591 downwards.
GTATATCCAAAGAAGATCGTTTGAGAAACAAAATGTATCAAGAAAATTTCATGAGATATGAATCTCAGAAGTCAATTTCTAGCTACACAGAATTCTTGAAATCGCTAGAAATGAAAGCTGAGATAGATATATTTAAGGATATTTATCTTGATAGAATTACCCAGTTAAGTAACAAAACAAACCAGTTTAACCTGACTACTAAAAGATATACCTATAGTGAAATTAATGAAGTATCTAATAATAAAAATTATTTGACATTACAAGGAAAACTCAAAGATAAATTTGGTGAAAATGGATTAGTCTCTCTTATAATTGCAAAGATAATAAATAATTCAGCATATATTGACTTATGGCTTATGAGTTGCAGAGTACTTAAGCGTGGAATGGAAGACTTAATGCTTAATCAAGCTATAGTTAAGGCCAAAACTCTAGGAATCAAAAAAATATATGGAAACTATATTCCAACTTCAAAGAATTCTATGGTTAAAGATTTATATCACGAAAAAGGCTTCATATTAAGTCAATCTGATTACTTTAAAGAGGGAACTATATGGTCTATGGAAACAGATCGCTATAATCCTATAAAGACCTTAATTAATCTACAAAGAAGTGACTGAAAAAGATGTACTGTTTAAAATGACATTAGTCATTAAAGATATTCTAGATCTAGAAACACTTGATTTAGAAAAGACAATGACTGCTGAAGATATTGATGGTTGGGACTCTCTGGCACATATAAGTATTGTTGTAGCCATGGAAAAGGAGTTTAAATGTAGCTTTTCTTTAGGAGAAATAAAGAAATTAAACAATATAGGTGACTTTGTCAGCCTTGTATTAACTAAGAATTGAGCATGACAATACATTCCTTATTAAAAGAAGCAAAACTTCTTGATTTTTCTGATTTATATGTTGGGATGAAAGATAGTTATCAAGTACAAATTACATCTTCTATGATGGATAGCTTTGCTGAGATTAGTGGAGACTTAAATCAACTACATATTAATGATGACTATGCAAAATCTAGAGGTTATAAACGGAGAGTTGTTTATGGAATGCTAACAGCATCACTATACTCATCATTTATAGGTATGTACTTGCCAGGGGCAATTTCTCTCATACATACTCTAAAGATTAGCTTCAACTCTCCAGTTTATATTAATGATGTACTCACTGTCTCTGGTGAAATAATTTATAAAAATGATTCATTAAGAATCTTAGATATAAATACTTGTATCATTAATAGTGAAAATAATATCGTATCAAAGGCAAAGATTCAAGCAGGATGTCATGCCTAAAAGAAATCTTCTACTCATTGGATCTTCATCAGCATTAGGTATTGAGTATATTAAAATATATGGTTTAAATTATGAAAAGATAATATGCCATTACAGATCTAATAATAATGATTTAAATAAAATCATGGAGGGGAATAAAACTAAGTATATTCCAATCAAAGCTGACTTAAATCAAAAACAATATTTAGATCAATTAATTTATTTTCTTCAAAATCTAACTATAGATCTACATGAAGTTGTTTTTTTAGCTGCACCTCGTAATAATATCAATCGTTTTACCAAAATTAAATGGGAAAATGAATTTATAGATAATTTAAATATTCAACTAGGTTCATCAATTAAGATTTTGCAGACAATACTTCCTAAAATGGTAAAGTTAAAATCAGGGAAAATATTATTTATCCTAAGCTCTGTTACTCATAATAAACCTCCAAAAGGTATGTCAGATTATATAATTTCTAAATATGCAGTTTTAGGATTAATGAAAAGTTTAGCCGCAGAATATGCAGGTTTTGGATTATCAATTAATTCTATCTCTCCATCTATGTTAGATACAGATTTTCTTGAGAATATCCCTACAATGGTTAAAGAAATGGAAGCTTCGAATCACCCAAAAGGCCGCATTGGTGATCCTTCTGATATTTTGCCTGCCATGGAATTCCTTCTCTCAGAGAAATCAAACTTCATAACTGGGCAAAACATACTGATTAATGGAGAAGGCTAGGAAAGTATTAAATCAAATAAAGTTTTTATTCTTCAAATCCTTAGGCTAAATGAATAGAGCTTTTACAATGATATTAAATAATGATAAGCAATCACAACTATAATAATTGCCATAGCAACCCTACCGTGAATCAATTCAGATCTACTTAATCGTGCAAATAAAGACATAAATAAGCATTAGCAATTTTTTTAATGAAAATAATTATGCCTATTAAACTTAGGTCTCTTAATAAGCGATAGATTTAGGATACTCTTTATATTTTTAATAGATAGGAACCATAATGTCCATGAGTTAAATCACGGGAGTATTAATTACAAGGTATTTATTACCAATTGGTGAATATAATTATAAAGCCTAAAAGAAGAATTAATCTATTTTATAGTTTTTATTTCTATCCCTAGTTAAATTCGCCAATAAAAGCTTCATTAACACTATGTTAACAAATGGATAACTGAAATTAGATGATTATAAAAAGAGGTTCCATCTCAAATCTTTTAAAAATTCTAATCCAGGAGGTTTACTATAAGTCAAAGTAATAATCATCGGATGTTTTTCCATGAAAAGCAATGCGTATAAAAGCTGATTGCTTTGATAGGCCAACACAGTAATGATGTTTATATCGAACTCAGAGGCACCTAATTATGGTAGACACTCCACCTGAGTATTTAATAGAAGCAGACTGACTTCTGGCCCCTGCTCCAACAGTCTCAATTAAATAGTGGGCTCTCGTCTGAAGCGACAAGGATCAATGATTTAGGTGCGTCAATTCAGTCGATACTCCTTCTGCATCGTTTAGGTGCCCTTTCAGGAGATAAAGCCTTAAAACTAGAATTTTGGCCCCAGGCGTGCCACTAACCAGAAGCTTCGAACCTCTTAATCAATTTGTTATTTTCTTAAATAATCTCTTCTTGAAATAGCAATACAAAAAGGAGGAGCCTGTATAGGCTCCTCCTTTTTGTATTGCTATTCTTTATACCAATTGCAGCGATATATACAGAAAAATTATAAATTAAATCCTAGTATAAGCCAGTTCCTCTTAAGCTCTCTTAGAAAACTAACAAGCTTGTTCAAATAAACATATCTTTATGATAATAGTAAAATCATTCACTAAGAAAGCAAAAGTATAAAAAATCTCATTATAGTTTTGTATACGTATGTTTTCTCAAATTAGTTTTATGGAATTATCACCAGATTTTGCAAGAAAATGTCGCGAAGATGCATTACGAAAATATGAAGATGAACAACAAAAATTTGGCCTTGAAATGATGATGATGGGTTATTACAAAGTGAAGTCTCTATTAAGTCAAGAAGGCCTAAAAAAAGTTTTTGAAATAGACAGTAAAAGAGAAAGTGATGAGGATTTCAATAAAAGGTTCAGTGAAATGATGTGGAAGAATACAGAAGAAGCTTGGGGGCAAGCCTTAGGGCAATTAATGATAAAAATATCAGATGCTTATGGCCTCAAAATGGGAAGCGATATAAGAATGGAACTTCCTGAGGAAGAAGAAGATCCAAAATTAGATTTTTTTGCTTAGTTAATTTAGTTACTAAAAATTTAATCTTTAAGCCAAAGAGCCAATCCTCCCCCTCTTCCTCTTGCAGAAAGCCATTGAGAATCGCCCCCCATACCAATTAAAGAAAAGAATGGTTTATTATTTTCTGCAGGGATACTTAGTAATTTAGAAAATAACATATTTGATCCTAATTTAAGTTCTATTCTTTTAAAGAAGAACTCCAAGATAGGTTGTTTACCCTTCAAATATCCAATACCTATAAATTTAATTGATAGCAAACCAAATTGAATTGAGCTAGTAATATCAAAAGTCCTTCTTTTCTCTATAGGTGAAGCTTCACGAAGTTCTAAGTTTGCTGAAAAAAGTTTCAATAATGAACTAGATAAATAATCGATTTTATTATTTACATTTTTCCAAACTGAAAAGAAATTCCAAAGTCCTATTAATGAATCAAAGGATATTCCACTTCCATCTTTCCTAGATATAAGTTCTAATGCCAGAAGCTGATCTAATTCAGGAAGAGATGTATTATTTTTGACTAAATTAATATTATTTGAATTTGCCAAAGAATTACTTCTAATTATTCGATAGCTTACAAATGCAAATGGAATGCCTATCAAGATAAAAAAAGTAACTAGTATTGAATAACTATTAAAGATCATTGGTCTATTCTCTATCTAAATTCTGTGCTTTTCGATTTTGAGGAACACCAGCAAAGCCGATTCCAAGAAATATTATATAAAATATTATAGTTACTAAAGTCAAAGATCCAAATATTAGTAAAAATTTCATTATATATCAATTGTTTTTTGATTTTAATTTATTATAATTGATTTTATTAATTTTTTTTATAGTTTAAATAAAAACTTAAGAGATGAGCTAAGAATCATCTATTTACAATCAGCTATCAAAGCTTATATAAAGATAAACTAAAATAAATCAGTCTCTACCATAAACTGTTCTTAAGTTCTCGTTGAAATTATATTGCTCTGGATTAGATCCTAAATTTTGAATAAGCTTACTAGTAGCAAATCGAGACTGAACAGAGACATTAGACTTTGTTGAGGTTGCTTTGGCTAATACAGGCATAGAAAAAAAGTCTTTTTATATTCTTAGCGCATCTTGGTTAATATGCATAGAGAATTTAAACTCAATTATTTCAAAAGACAAAAAGCAACTCTCTAGAACATAAAACAGTCACAGTGGGAATTTTCTAGAAATGCAAAAAAGAATATTGTATAGAATACTGACAATGCTTAAATAAAGGTTAATAATTCAATAACGCCTTAAAATTTACTTTAATCGAATGGACTGGCTAGCCGCAAAAAAACACTGTACTCAAAGGAACTGGCAATGGACACTAAAACTTATCAAGCAAGCTGAACAAGAAATGGAAGAAATGGAAAAGAAAATAAAAATACTAGAAGAACAGCAAAAAGCTAATCGTTTATTTAACTCGTGCAATTTTTAGTGCTATGAGCAAAAAAAAATATAGCTCTACAGATTTAATCTACGATATAGCTTATATTGCTGTAATAATAGGAATTATTCTTTTTGTCTTAGGTTCTTCCCAGGGCTTTATTGAGAAGATTCTTCACCTAATAAAGTCTTAAGTTGTGATAAAAATCTTACGTCTTTTTCTATTTTTTCAGATGATTTTAATTTTAATTTCTGGGTGCAGTTTTGCGCTTAGGTCTAAATATAATAAATGCATGAATTCTGAGGTGAAAGAATTATATGGAAATCGATTAGCCTCAGATTACTGCAATTGCTTTGCTAAGGATTCAATTAAAGGTGGATCTCCATTTGCAACTAGCAACAAATGTGCTAAGCCAATTATTAAAAATCTAGTTAAAGAAAATGATTGAATTAACTAATTCAAATATTTTAAGATGGATTGAACATTTAAGTTGGTATCAATATCTTGGCGAAGTTCTTGCCTTGATTTTCTATTTCTCTTCTTTTTTTATAAGATTACAGGAAAAGAAGAAAAGCCAATCATTAAACAACTTCCTAAGAAGTACAAGCCTTTTAATTGCTTTTGCATTTATTGCAATTCCATTTATAATCAAAGGTGAGTTTTAATCTTGAATAATATAATAAACTTAAACTTATCTTAGGAGAAATTTTCTATCTAATTATATATTTAAATTAGTTTAAAAGAACGCTATTTCTTCATAGCTTAAAGTTGAATTAAATGGACAAGAGAAGTTAGACTTTAAGATTAAAAGTATACTTAATAATATAAATTATTCTCGCTTAGCATAAGCATATTTAAAAAGCTGTTTAATGGTTAAATCAAATCTTAAAAATCACAACGCATAATTAAGGAGCTAGTACAGAATTTCAGTTCTCTATTACTTTAAATATAATATATATGAACTTATCAAGAGAAATGCAGCGCTTTATTTCAGGGATTATGTCTTTGTCAATACTAATGAGTGGTTGTGCAACGACAAATGATGAAAATTTTTCAAGACTAGGACTAATAAAAAAACGCGATTCTCTTATATGCGGAGTAAGTGGGAAAATTCCTGGCTTTAGCTTTCTTGAAAGTGATGGAAGTCTTCAAGGGTTAGATGTGGATATTTGCAAAGCATTTGCGGCAGCATTCCTAGGTGATTCGAAAAAAGTTGAATATAGACCACTAACAGCTGCTGAAAGGTTTACAGCAATAAGGACTGGGGAAATTGATCTGCTCTCAAGAAATACAACTTTTAATCTCAGTAGAGATGCCACAGGAGGGAACGGATTAACATTTGCACCTGTTATTTTTCATGATGGCCAAGGCCTAATGGTTAAGAAAAGTAGTGGTATAAAAAGCATTAAACAGCTTTCAAATAAAGCAATTTGCGTTGGTTCAGGTACAACAACAGAACAAAATATTAATGATGCATTTGAAGCATTATTACTTCCTTATACACCTATTAAGTATCAAGACCTGAATCAAGTAGTGGCAGGTTATTTGCAAGGTAGATGTACAGCAATGACATCAGATCGTTCTCAATTGGCAGCTGCAAGGTCTGGTTTTAAAAATCCAAAAAACCACATTATACTTAGCGATATACTAAGCAAAGAGCCTCTTGCTCCTGCCTCTAATGGAGAAGACCAAAAGCTTAGTGATGCAATGAGATGGGTCGTCTACTCTCTCATTTTTGCTGAAGAGCTAGGGATATCAAAAAGCAACATTAATCAAAAGCTTCAGTTTGCAAAAAACAATCCACAAATGAAACCATTGAGAAGATTTTTAGGCGTCGAAGGAGGACTTGGAGAAAAGATAGGATTAGCTAATGACTTTGTTGTGAAGGTAATAAGTTCTACCGGTAATTATGGTGAAATTTACAATCGACATCTTGGCCCAAATAGTAAAGTACCTATTTCAAGAGGGTTTAATAGGCTATACAAGAATGGAGGGCTTTTTATATCTCCTCCTTTTAATTAATTAATGTAAAATGAAAATATCAAGTGAAAAGTTAATACAGTTATTTACTATTTTATTAATAATTTCTCTTACCTGTATCCTTATTAATAATCTTATTATAAATATAAATAGAACTGGACTTGGTTTTAATTTTAAATGGCTATTTCAACCAGCAGGTTTTGCTTTAGCCGACGCTCCCCTCTCATATTCTCCATCAGATAGTTATGCATGGGCTTTATTTATGGGATGGATTAACAGTCTTAAGATAATTACTGGGTCTCTATTATTAGCAACCTTTATCGGAGTATTTGTAGGTCTAGCGAGAGTAGGTAAAAATAAACTACTTAATCTTGTATCAGCAACTTATATCACTTTAATTCGTCAAATACCTTTATTATTACAACTTCTTTTTTGGTATTTTGTAGGTTTTTTGGGCCTAAAGACCAATGTAATTAGTCCCTTTGGAAATATATTCAGAATTTCCAATCAAGGTTTAAATATTTATGGTTTACAAATATCCCCTGAATTTTTAGCGTTATTAATTGGCCTAAGTGTATTTACAGGTGCGTATATTGCGGAAGTTGTCCGTGGTGGAATTAACTCTGTGCCTCTTGGACAATGGGAAGCATTTAGAAGTCTTGGATTATCTGACAGGACAGGTCTTTATACAGTAATAATTCCTCAAGCATTACCTGCAATCCTCCCAGGGCTAACAAGTCAATATTTGAATCTGGCCAAAAATAGCACTTTAGCAATAGCAATTGGCTTTGCAGATATTTATGCGATAAATGATACCATAATAACTCAAACAGGTAGATCAATAGAAGGATTTATAATATTACTTCTAAGTTTTTTGTTCTTAAATCTAATTATTAGCTATGGAATGGAGTTCTTTAACTCTAGCATCCTTAATTCACGTAAAAATTATTAACCATAAAAATAACTCTCATGAGAATAAGACAAAAAATAATCAAGGAATTAAGAAGGCTAATTTTTTCAAATCTATTCGATAAAATAATAACTGTAACTATTATATTAGGAGGAAGCTTCAGCCTAATACTAGGATTTAATTGGATATTTACTAGTGCTGATTGGAGCGTAATATTACAAAATTTTCCTTTATTTTTATACGGTAGTTTTCCTGTAGAACAAAGATGGAGGCCAGCTCTTTGGATTCTTTTTATAGTAATTATTACACTAGCAACTCTTTTGGATTCTAGATGGTTATGGCTTCGGAAAATATTACCTTTTGCATGGTTTAGTATTACACCTCTAGGAATTTATCTCCTCTCAGGAGGGTTTGGACTTTTACATGTTGAAAGTAGATATTGGGGTGGCCTAACTCTAACTATTTTACTAACAGCAACTAGTTCATTATTTTCATTACCACTTGGAATATTATTAGCTCTTGGGCGGCAAAGTAAATTACCAATAATTAAAAAAGTCAGCTCAGTATATATTGATTCAATGAGATCTGTCCCGCTAATTGCAGTTCTCTTCTTTGGTCAACTTTTAATACCTTTATTTCTACCAGTAGGGCTAGAAATTAGTCGGGTATGGAGAGCAGTTCTTGCTTTTACATTATTTGTCTCAGCATATATAGCTGAAGATATTAGGGGTGGATTGCAATCGATACCAAAAACCCAATTTGAAGCTGGGAAAGCACTTGGATTGAATCAGTACCAAATAACAAGTTATATAATTTTGCCCCAGGCCATCCAAGTGGCCTTGCCAGCTTTAACTAATCAAGCAATAGGACTTCTTCAAAACACTTCTTTAATGGCTATTTTAGGATTAGTAGAGCTGCTTGGTATAGGCAGAAGTCTACTTGCCAATCCTCAATTCATAGGCCATTACATAGAGGTATATATTTGGCTCGCTTTAGTTTACTGGATTGTTTGTACCATAATGGCACTTTTAGCTAGACATATCGAATTAAATATGTCTACTAATAGATCAAATCTCTAATTCACTATGAAAACTGTTATAAAAGCAAATAATCTAATTAAAACGTACACCAGAGGTTTTCATGCTCTTGATAATGTTTCTATTGACATAAACCATGGAGAAGTTCTTGTTGTAATGGGGCCTTCAGGGTCAGGAAAAAGCACGCTAATTCGTACATTTAATGGGCTAGAGAGCTTTGATTCTGGAAATTTAAAAATACTAGATATTACAATTAATCCAAGAAGTAATAATGATCAAAAAATCCGCAGAATTCGACGAAGAGTTGGAATGGTATTTCAACAATTTAATTTATTCCCCCACCTATCTATTATTGAGAATATAACTCTTGCCCCTATTAAAGTACAAAACCGTCAAAGAGCAGATGCTGAAAAGCAGGCATTAGAACTTCTACATCAAATGGGTATAGCTGCACAAGCGAAAAAATATCCAAGTCAACTTAGTGGAGGTGAACAACAAAGAGTAGCTATAGCAAGGGCTCTGGCCTTAAACCCCGAAATACTTTTATTTGACGAGCCTACTAGTGCACTAGATCCAGAGCGTGTCAATGAAGTACTAGATGCTATGCGCACTCTTGCAAAACAAGGTATGACCATGGTTGTAGTTACTCATGAAATTAACTTTGCAAAGGAAGTAGGCGATAGAATTTTATTCATGGATTCTGGCAAAATTGTAGAAATTTCTTCGCCAGAGATATTCTTTTCAAATGCAAAAGAAGAAAGGAGCAGGAGATTCCTCAATCAAATTAACAACGCATAATTATCAAAGCTAATTACTAGCAAGAGGTTTATCAGTCAAAGAGTATTTCAAGAAAAGTACTTCCTAAGTATCATAGCTAAAATATAAATGAAATTCATAGCAGTAACACACCTAACTATTAGCCAGAAACTAATCCTTAGCAAAGGTATCTTTTAGACTTGAATATGGATTCATGAAGAGCTTACAAAAACGCCTAAGAGCATTTCTTTCCTCACTTAAAAACAGGATCAAACGAGCAGAAGAAATTAAAGCTGGAAAGAAATGGGATTCTATTGTTGAAGAACTAAGGTCTAGGAAATAAAATATGATTATGATATACAAAAAACAATGAAAAGAATTCTTCTTGCCTTTTTAATCACACTTATTACTCTTTGTTCTACTTCAGCAGCCATAGCAGCTCAAGATATAGACAAGAAAATTTCATCTCTAGAAAATAAAGTCTCGAAAAAGTTTGCTAAGACATTTTGCAACACAACTGGTTTTGGCATTTCTGAAGAAGGTGCTCTGAAATTTGCACTAGGTGAAACCAAAGGTGAATTTGTGAAAAACCCGCTTATCTCTAAAATTAACATTGATGAATTAAAAGATGAAATTCTAGATGATATTGCTTATACATGTAACTACTTCGATTTTTCTAAAAGTGATTTAGATGAACTTACTCTTAACTAAATTAAATCGTTAAAATGAATAACATATGATTCAATTTAAACTTTGGAACTTATTCAATCTAATAATAGAAAATCAGTTAATGAATGTTAGGTTTCAGGACCTAAATCTATTTTATTATATATATAATAAAATATTTTCAGCACAGAAAATTAAATAACTAGCTAAGGGTAATTAGTTAGAATTAAAGTATATAAATTAAAGTTCTATGTTTATATTTTTAAATCTAATGCATAATCTACCTCCAGGCACCATGGCTTTAGTGTTATTTGGAATAAGCTTTTTTAGTCTTCAGATTTATTGGATCTCTAAGACTCTTAAGCCCACTAAGGAAAATATGGTTGAAGCAAAAAATAATGGTTTAGAAGAAACGAGAAGAAAATTAGAACAGCTTATAAAAAAGTGAAAAGATCTATTTATTCAATTTATTAAAGATATTAGATTGAATAAAGTTTAATACATAATCACAACTATTATATACAATGACAATCAAAACCATCATGCTTAAAATAAGCTAATTCTATTTTTGATTAAGTTTGCAAAGTTTTTGTTTATATTTTTTTAGAATCTAAATTCTAATTCCTAGCAAATTTTAAAAGAGACCTTAATTGAAAGCAATGAACTATTTAGTTACAAAAAAGATTTTACTCATTACGTTTCCATCCTCAACCACATTAGTACTTTGGTCAATGAGTATATTTTTAATAATTCTGATCAGTGGAATGAGTATAGCTTTAATAAGAAGAATTAAATTTTATAAAAAGGATCAAACTTCAAATCCTAAAAAACTAGCCCCTAAAGGGTTTAGATAATAATTCTATGGCTAACATTCATGGTCGGTCTTAAAGACCACCTTGATTAATAACGTTTATAGCAATCGGAGCAATACATATTCCAGCAATTAAAATTGCAATCCCTATTTGCAAGATTGGCAATATGTTAGTAGGCTTCATGGGTTTATTTGAGTTCTGCTGACTTGTCTCAGTTCCTTCACTACTGAAAACTCTTGTAAGAAATTTATCTTTGAGTGCCATCTAATTCTTTTGTTTAACTAGTTAAGAATATCCTAAAGATATCTTAAAAGATGATTTTTTTACATACTTATTAGAATCTAAAGTTATTCATAAGAATCCAAACCTGCCACAAAAGGGAAAACCTGATCATCACCTAAGTCAGGATAAGACTCTTGATTTGTTCCACTAATATTTTCATCTTTATCTTGGGTAATTAACATCTGTTCTTCACCAAGTGTATCTAAACCTATTTCTGACATATTCTTGTCATTTTCTAAAATAGAAGAATTAGCCAATCCCGAAAGGCCCTTAGCCTCAACCCTAACAGTTCCAACAAACAAGATCGAAGAGATTAACACTACAAAAAAAGCTATAAATGCTATAGGTCTCAACATTGTTTTTTGCATAGATCTCTTTAATAGATACCTTATTTAAGCAGCTTAGGGCATCACTTTATTTTTATCGAAGGCCTTCTGGTATAAAAGAAATATATAATCATCATATTAAGCATGTAGGCTCATTTTATAGCTAGCGAAAACTCTTGCTATAACAAAATAAACCCTGATCGGAAAGCCTTAAAGCTATTAAATTCAATTCGATCCTATCACTTTATGATACTTTTAATCAACAAAAGGGAGCCCCTGATATAGCATATTTATGACTGCTGTTTAAATAGCAAATTTCTTACTAAGGTTAAAAATTTATCCACTTATATACAAATTTACTAAAAATGGAAAAGAAAACAAACGAATTTCTTATTAGATTAATGCTTATATTATTGTCAATGTTTATACCAATAGCTGCCGCTGACCTAATACTGAAACAATTAAATCTTCCGAAACAAAATGGAAGGATTATGCTTTTAGGAGGAGGATCCTTAAAAACAGATGAAGAAAACCTAATAAGGAAATATACTCCAAATAGAACAATTCGTCATGCAGCAGTATATGGAAAAAATGTAATTTATGATTATACTTTTAAAACTAATAAATATGGTTTCCGCAATACTTATTCCTGTAATTTGGAAACTAAAAATCCTATAGTTGCTATAACGGGTGATTCATTCACAGAAGGTCAAGGCTCAAAAATTTCTTGGACAAAAGATCTCCAATTCAAACTTTGTAATATTGGAACAGATTCAATAAATCTAGCAATGCCAGGCTATGGAATCATTGACATGTCAAATAGTTTGGTCTTTGCAAAAAAAAGATTAAATGCAGAGAAAGCTATATTCTCAATTATAACCAGTGATATATATAGAAGGAATGCAATTATGCATTCAAATGCTAAATGTTCAGCCTATTATGTAACCGACCTAAAACTATGTGGAATTTCTGCTACTTGGTGGCATATACCTAAAGAAATGAATTCTAAAGAAATAATCACCTTTGCCAAATCAAAATATAAGTTTGGATTGCGTAGTTCACTTTCAGGTTTAGAGAAATATGCAAAAAATATTCTAAAAGATGTTATTAGAAAAATTACTTATAATAATCCATCAAACTTTCTAAAAAAGACAGGTATTATTACTGCTATCCCAGAGAAAAAGGAAATTATAATAAAAAATTCAATCCAGGCTCTTAATAAAATAGCTACTATTTATAAACCAGAGAATATCATTCTGGTTATAATACCAAACAAAAGTGACCGTATTAAATCAGTTAAGATTAATCATCAAATGGCTTCTAAAGAATCAGATCTTCAAAATTTTTTACAACTTTTAGATCCTTCTATCTCTAAGGTAGACCTTAGATCATGCCCTTTAACTAGTGATCATTTTTACCTAAAAGATGGGCACCCAAATAAAAAGGGTCAACAGCTTATAGGTCAATGTGTTGCCAATAATATCTCTGTAAAGAAATTTCTTAATATCGATAAATAATTACACCTAATATATAGAGTTTTAGTCTATTAATTAAATAAAAGATAAGCATTTTATTAATATTCCTAATAAAAATTATGAACATTTAGGATGCCACAATAATATTTATATTTTACTTTTAACTTTATAAACTAATTTTAAACCAAGAATTATACTATTCAAAACTAAAGTAGTAAGATTTGCAAGTAAGACTGGTAGATCATTCTTTTTAATTGCATAGATAATCCAAAATAAAAGTCCACTGATGAAAATTACAAGCATTGTGATCGATATATCTTCAGCATTCTTGGTCTTCCAAATCTTAATTACCTGAGGAAGAAATGCAATTGACGTTAATAAAGCGGCTAAAAAGCCGAAGATGTCTGGAAATAAATCATTCATATCCCAACTTTAAGACTAGTTAACACTCCTCCAATTTCCTAGAAAAGCATTACAAAATTTTCATTGGTATTTTATTACCAAGAAAAGCACATTTATTTACTATTAAAAAAAAATCTTAAGGTGGATATAATTTTAAAAATTTTAGCTGAATGAAATTGCAGGCATTATTACTAGATTCAGTCATTCTCTCAGTCGAAGAAATAGGTGTATTGACGGACTTGAAAGACCTTTTTTGAAGGCTAAGGTTGGTCCCCAGCAATTAAACAGATGAATCAAAATGAATTTGATATGATCATTGATAGATTTTTAGATGGTGCTGCAAGAGTCAGAGCAAAAAAATATGAATCCAACCTCACCTCAAAGAATGTACATAGACAGCTTTCTAGCAGAATAATTTCACAAATGTGGAATAAAGAAAATACAGACTGTAATGCTGCTTAAACTAATAGCAGGCTTTGAAATATTATCTAGAAAAGAAATGTGATACAAAACTCATGAGCTATTTAAAATGAACTCAAGATTGTATGTATTAAACTATTCAGAAAAATAACTTTGCTTTTAAACAGAGTTACTCAAATTTTATATAAAGTTTTAACCCCCAATGGCTAACAAGAATAAGCGTTTAAGTCAAAATGTAGTCGGACCATTTTTTGTTGATGCAAGCTGTATAAACTGCGGAAGTTGCTGGCAAATTGCCCCTAAAAACTTTTCGCAAACAAACGCTAATACTGCTTTCGTTCATAAGCAACCAATTCAAGAAAAAGAAATTTATAAAGCTATTTTAGCTCTTACTGATTGCCCTGTCGGAGCAATTGGTGCTCCCACAGATATCATTTCCAATGTCTCTAATAATATTTTCCCAATCTTTGTGGCAAAAAACTTTGCAGGTGAGGTGTATTACTGTGGTTGGAGTTCCAGCCTTAGTTTTGGTGCAAGTAGTTGGCTGATTGTTAGACCCGAAGGCAATATATTAATTGATTCACCTCGATGGAGTACTTCACTTGCTAAGACAATAGATAAAATGGGAAGAATCGATCAAATGGTTCTAACTCATCGAGATGATGTGGCCGATCATGCTAAATGGTCTAAAGCATTCAAATGTGAAAGATGGATTCATAAAGACGATATGGATGCGGCTCCTGAATCAGAAAACCAATTAATAGGAATGGATTTAATTTCTATTGGAAATCAAATCACATTGATTCCTGTTCCAGGGCATACCAAAGGTTCTATAGTTGCTGTACTTGGTGATCAAAAACAAATACTTTTCAGTGGGGACCACCTTTGGTGGAATCCAAAAAAGGAAGTATTAGTTGCTTCTAAAGAATACTGTTGGTGGAATTGGACTGAACAATTGAAATCTGTCAAAAGGCTTTTAAATCTAGATGTAAGATGGTTATTACCGGGGCACGGATATGCTAAGCAATTTGAACCAGGAGAATGGAAGAAAGCGGTAGAACAGACACTCGAATATGAAAAAAAACATAAAAATTTACTCTAAAATAACAATCATTTTTGGCTAATAGAAGTTTTTTTTAAGGCTTAGCTTGTAGATATAACATTAAATAAATATACTTAAATAACTTAAAATCAAATATAAAACTCATTAATAAAGAATAATAAATCTCTTATTTAAGAGAGAATTTTGAAAGCTGAGGGATCCCCATCACCCAGCCAATAAGATAAACATAGCAAGAATCATGAGACTGACAAACAGATGTAACACTACATGTAGCATTGAAGATCTTTTGCTGCACCATCTATGGCAGTGAGTTTTTAGCCTGTATTAAAAACATACTCGTTTATTCTTGGCCTCTAGGAATAATCTCCTAAAATTGATTTAGTAGATATGAAATATTTTTCCGCTATTTTCTTGATTTATAACCTAACCCATTTTCTGAAATAGATCTTTGTGGTAGTCAACCACATTCTGGCAACTTATAACTGGACTCATCTCCATATGAATTCCAAATTTTGCGCGCCATGGGGCGAAATGAGAAAACAATTCCTTATCACTACTTGCTTTGCAAAGTAGAACTACACGTCCTTCCCCTGGAGCGTGTACACGAAATAGCATTTCAAAGCCTTCAAATTTATCCTGTTTAGCCATTTCACCGCTCTCCCAAACATCTACAAACTGCTTATAAGCAGCTATTTGGTTCTCGATATTTGGGAATTGTGCGTCAACTAGGTAAAGCTGCATTTGATAGAAAATAAAGCTATGCAGAGCATCTCATACTTCAAAATGCTCAAGGTAATTTTTAAATAAACTTTGTGCTAATCCTCATAAATGAACTTTAGTGAGACTATTCTTAGCTCGATTAACAACAAACAATTTTTGCCAGGCAATTGAAAACTCTTCTTTAACTGCAATCTCAATTATTTATTTACGAGCTTACTAATGACATATTTGATTAACTGCTTAAAAGCCAGTTTATTTCTTTAATTTGACTAAACCCTCGATCATTTTCTCAAACCAGTGATTGGCATGTAGAAGGGGGGCGTATTTCGATGCCCCCCTTTGAGTCCAGCCCTTATTTGTTTCCTACCGAGCTTGGACTCCTAATTAAATACTAATTATTATTAATAGTACCTAAAAGAGTAAAAACACCTGTTTTTCGTAAATCCAGAATCAAGAGAATGCTTGTTTAAGAATGTTATAGAATAAAAACCATTTATCAATGCAACAACAAAAAGCAACAGTTGCGTAATTAATACGTTAGAACAAAACTAAAAAGTGATTTTGGAATGGTTAACGAAATTGTTTGGTCGGTGAATTTGATGGTCCTTCTCTTAATAGGTGGAGTTGCTTGGAGCTTGTATTACATATTTACTTATGACAAAGATTAAGTCAGTGGAAAGTAAATATAATATGACTTAAAAAACTTATTTATTTACACTCTTGTAAAAGATCATCATTCAACTATATAAATTCTCAGCAGATAGATCATTAACTTATAATATAGTTTGATTCTATAATTGATAAGTAAATGGATTTTAGCTATCCTATTTAATAAATAATGTAATGGTAGTTGGAACTTGAACTATTAAGAATTATATGGCTAAGGTTAGTTACTTATTTTGTTGCTTCAAGACATACAAAAGAATGTCTTCCAGAAACATTTGACCATTGTTCTCCTAGCTCCTCACATTCACTTAGATCCGTCATCTCTATCCTCTCTAAACCAGTTCCTTTTTTAGAAAGAATCAAATAATAACTATCTGATTTGACAATGCTAGGGATTGCCATCATAGCTAGTAGAACCAAAACTAATTTTTTCATGAATAAATAGATATTTCATTAGTCTATAATTTAGTGCATAGTTGTAAAGTTCATTTAAATTTATCTAAATCATTAAATCCAAAATTAAAAATATTATATTAATTTTTATTCTTTATAAGGGTTAAGATATTTGGCCAAGCATCTAATAGTTCCTTAATAGCTTTTCTATTTGGTGTATATAAAATACAAGAGAAAGCGCTAATTAAATAAAAGAAAAAACACCAGGAATTATAGTTGTAAACTAAGAAAAATGAAAATATAAAACTACCAAGGAATACTAAAAATAAAAGACGGTTAAAAATTTCAACTGGTGATTTTCGGAGTCTCATAAAAGGTTTCTTAGTAGATATCATTCTTTTTTTATCCTCTAAGTCTTGACATATCATATTGGCATCTTCTTGTTCCAAAATATCAATAGATTCCTCTAGATCAGATAATTGTTTATCGGTAAAATCTTTTAAAGGGTCTGAACCATGATTAATGGATTCCATAATAAAGTAAAGTATAGTCAGAAAAGATAGCTACTCTCATAGAGGTAATTAAAGAATAGCTCTATGAAATAAAGAATATCACTATCAGGTTATAATTTTAACTCTACAAAGTATTTTTAATACTTATAGTTATTTTAAGGGTTAAATATTATATTTAAGATATTTTAATTAGTAATTCATTTGTACTGTATGATTAATTAAAATAGATCTTGCATTAGGTTGATTATTTTCAAATCGCGTTAGGCTCTTATTATTAGTAAATTTTTGGTCCGCAATAGAATAAAAGACTAGATGGATCTATTCTAAGCAATAATTAGGTATTAACAATATCAAAAGAGATCTCGTTTAAGATCAATGAAAAATAGAAATCTATTGTGAATGAAATTCATTCAATAATACATAAAGAGAGATGGTCTTAAATATCTATTAAGCTGCGTCTGGATAATCATACTTTAAAGGTTGTATTGGTTTATTCCAAAGTGGACATCTACTAATTAAGTGGTCTCCATGAGGTATAAGTCTTTCTTGAATTCTGCAAATCAGGAGAGTTCGACAATGCCTATCACAAGAGTAGTCAAAATAATTACATGTCATGCAAACACAAGATGAATATGATCGCTTTAGTTTTCTTTCTTCAATATATTCCCATGCATCTTCTTCAGGGTATCGCTTTTGAGGTGATATTTTGTTGGTGGAACTTTGAAACATTGCTTTTGTCCAATTGATGTTCTACTAGAAGACTCCAACTTGGTACTTGGTAAATAGCATAAGTCGAAAAGACAGAGCAATAGCCCCTTAGTAGTACATGCATACTACCAAGGGGCTATTGCTCTGTCAACCCTTCAGGCAAAATCAATGTTAAAAACAAATCATGGAATTTAAAGCCAAGAGTTCATAGTTCTCTTTCAAAAGAAAGGCGATTCAATTAATAAATGAATTAATCATAAATTCCTATCTTTTTCCTATCGAGGGAATAGAATTGAATTCTCAATCTAATATTATAGTATTAAACCTTACATAACAAAAACTGAAGTTATGAAAATAAAAAAACAAGTCTATTTAACACAAAAGATTTTACATAATAACTAAATAGAAGTTATATTAAATCATCTAAAATACTAGGTAAAGACTAGATAGGTTAAATTTAAACTAGAACTAACCCTTGTTTTCCTAGTTTTCCTATAAGATATTTAAATTGTTTAGGTTTCTAACAAAATAATATCTAACCACAAAAAAGTCTTTTATTACTCTAGATAATCATTAGGCATATCAGATACATCAAGTAATTCAACCAATTTTTTAAATTGTTCTTTATTACTAATTAATGCGTTAGGATCTTTAAAGCCATTGCTCTTTATCTGTTTTACAAATCCTAAGCTAAGTCCTTGCAATTTTTTTTTATCTCTCTGATATGAAGTAGGTGCTTCTTCATAAAGAAATCTCAATTTACTATAAAGGAATTCATACTCATTACAAGCTTTTTTGGTAGAGAACGTTGAGCCGTCTATAGCTTGGAAAACCTCTTTTGAAGTTCCTGATCTAGAAAAAATAAAAGCCAATAACAAGCCTGTAGCAACTAAGCCAACTAAAAATACTAGTCCAAAATAAAGATTGCTCATAGGAATTAAAAGTGGTCAAACCATTTTAGTCAAAAAAGGACAGTTAACTTTTTAATCTATTATGAAATTAAATCAAAATAAGATTCATAGCGAAATTAAAGTTCAATGCGATAATTTAAATATGAGCTATCTCTCAAAACTTCCTTCAATTACTATTCCTACCCTTTTTGGCATAGGTGTTGTATGGATAGGCACACGCTTAATAAAAAATGAACAACGACTAAAAGAAAGGATGCTGGAATTAAAACTTCAACATGGAAGAAACTCTTTAAAAGGAATATAAAGTAATAGGTAAAAATGAATAATTTTCTGCTAGAACAGCTTATAAATATTATTTAATAATTTTAACTTGTAAGGGCAAGGACATTTACTTAATAAAGATTTAAAGATAAGAATATTTATAATAAGCTACAAAATCTAAGTTAATTGTAATATAATAGAATAATAGTAGATTAGCCTATCATTAAGTAGAATCATTTATCAACTTATTATATAATTGTACAGACAAATCCTTTGAAATAACTTCAGAGTTGTTATCTCCTAAATTATTTATCATATCAAATAAAATATTTCTCTTATTATGATTCTCTAATGTATATTTATTTGACAGGTGCAAATCTAAAGTATAATATCCAATTGGGTAAAATGATCGTGTATAAATAAATTGGTTTGAAATAGAATTATCTAGATATTGCAATACAGCGTCTTTAGTAACTCCAGAAAATTTACATCTATCTCTCTTTCTTCCATAAAACAAAAAGGTACCTTCTTTAGAATAATCTTGTACTGGATCAATTAATTTACCATTAAATGAAATTAATTCTCGATAATCAGCATCCATTAGGTATTCGGTATGATGAATAGGTGTTAATGCTGAAACATAGTGATGACCTATTGATAGAATTTTGAATTTATGAGTATTAATATAATTAAATACAGATTTATTGCCTATACTATCTGTAAGGGATGAGGTTTGATCAAGAAATTTGTCTTTATCTTTTCCAAAGACAAAAAAACTATAGAAAGGGTGGATTGATCTAGAAATATCTCTTCTCTCAAAAAGGTATCGGGAAAAGGATCCAAAAGATGGATTGCTTTGATGAGTATGAAATATCCTAGATTTCGGAAAATCAAAAGTAAATGAGGGTATTATAATAGTAGAAAGAAGAATATTATTCTGTAAATAAGAAACAATAAATTCTAATGTTTCTTCAATCTCAGTTTTCTTTTTGATCTTTAAAGGGATAAGTATATTGACTAAATCTAAAGACAACCAAATATGTTCTGAATCTCCTAAATTATTAAAGGAATCATCCAATAAGTTAAATATAATATCTTTATTAATCATTTTATTAACTAAGATAAAGAAATTATATCGTATTAGAAGGAATATTCATAAGGTGAGGGGAAGCATAAATAAAATTACCCTCTGATTTCTTCTCATCCTTATATTTAGCATCTACATAACCTTTAGTAATTCCTCTTTTAGATGAAATTAAAGTGGCGGTATAAATTATCTCTTTATCCTTTGGAGTTATTGAAGCTAATAATTTAGATCTTATATCAACAATATATGCTCTATTAAATTTGTGATCTATAGACTTATAGATCAACATTGCCATAGTTTGGAGCATTCCTTCTATAATCAGAGTTGCTGGCATAACTTGGGTTTTGGGTAGATGACAACTAAAAAACCAATCATTATGGTCTATTGCTCTTTTAGCAATAGCTTTCTGGTTAGCAATATCAATTTTAATAGAATCAATTAAAAGAAAAGGTTCTAGTATATCAAGTTGATCAGAGATGATGGGCTTAGTAAACTTTAAACTCATATTTATTTTTCATGTTGAATAACTATTCTACCTGTTACCTTACCTTCAAGATATTCATGTAATGTTTCTGGTAAATCATTTAATTCTACAACTTTATATAATTTGTTTAAATTATTTGGTTTCCAGCTAGAACTAAGAAGATGCCATATTTCTGACCTTAATGAAAATGATGATTCTTCTGCATTAATTCCGTACAAAGTAATGCCTCTAAGAAAAAATGGTAATAAAGAAGTATTTAGACTAGAAGAGTTAACCATTCCTGCAATAGTAACATTACCATTAGTTCTTATACTCTTGATTATTGAATTAAGTATTATACCTCCCACATAATCAAAACCTCCATCCCACTTTGGAATAGCTAAATTTTGTTTAGTATTATTTATGAAGGTATCATAATGAATAGTTTCTTTTAATTGGAGTATTTCCAAAAAATCATTCTTTAATTTATTTTGTCTAATAACCCCTGTAACATTAGCACCAAGTTTATTTAAAATTGAAGCAGTTATACTACCACAACCTCCTGTAACTCCTGAGACAATGAAATCCTTCTGATTAAATGTATCAATTCTATTTAATATTTTATATATAGCTAATGCTGCGGTAAATCCTGCTGTCCCGAAAGCCATTACTTCTTCCATATTTAAATTAAAATCCAACTTTTGGACCCATTGAGATGGCACTCTAATATATTCTCCAAAGCCTCCTGATATATTCATACCTAATGGGTAAGTAATAACAATTACCTTATCTCCTATTTTATATTCGGAATTATTACTTTCTTCAACAACCCCTACTGCATCAACTCCTGGGGTATGAGGGTATCTTCTTGTTATTGAGGGATTACCTAAGCATGACATTCCATCCTTATAGTTTATAGAAGAATAATAGACTCTAACAAGAAGTTCTTTATCAGGCAACTCAGATAAGTTTTTATCTTCTAATTTAAAACTATAATCTTTTTCTATACTTCGTCGAACAACTAATGCTTTAAATCGTTTATTTTCCATTTAATAATATCAATTATTAGTCTCTATATATTCATGAACAATTCTAGAATAGATTTTATCACTACTGAGTGAGTATTTTTCTAACAATTGCTCATATGTACCAGATTTAAGAAAGCTATCTGGTAAATTTATTTTTATATGGTTACTAACATCATTTTTAAACGAAAGTAATGAATCAGAAATAATTGAACTTAATCCCCCAATGATAGAGTGTTCCTCGATAGTAATTATAGTTTGATATTGTTTTATAATAGAAAATATTTTATCATCGATAGGATTTAATGTATGAACATTTTCTATATGACAGGAGATAGAGTAATTATCTTCCAATTTCTCTGAAGCTTTAATAACATTAGAAAGAATACTTCCATGAGATAAAATCAAAATGTCTTTACCCTCCTTAAGGGTAATTGATTTACCAATTTCAAATTCATAGTCTTCTTTATATATTGATGAAGCTGGAGAACCTCCGGTTAATCTTAAAAAGGCAGGGCCTTGGTAATTAGATAATGCTTCTAGGGATTTATAAACTTCAAAACAATCACATGGGCAAATAATAGGGATATTAGGAATTGACCTAACAATAGATATATCTTCTATACCAAAATGTGAATTACCTAAAAACCCCATCGAAAGACCACTTCCTATAGCAACTATTTTGACGTTAGACTGCATATATCCAAGATTCATTCTTACTTGTTCGCACGCTCTCATAGTAATAAATGGAGCAAAACTAGAAACAAAAACGTTATAACCTAGAGTGGATAATCCAGATGAGAAACCAATCATATTTTGTTCAGCAATACCTATATTAATAAACCTTTCTGGAAAACTTTGTTTGAATCTATCTAAACCAGAAGAATTACCCAAATCTGCTGAGATTGCAAATATATTGGTATTGTCATTTGCCAAAGATAAAAGACTTTGGCCATAAATTCCTCTTTGACCTATTCTTGACCACTGTCTAGATAAATTCTTATTTAAAATTGGCATCATCTTTTTAGAATATTTATTGCTTCATTAAACAAATTTTCGGTAAGTCTTCCATGATGCCAAGAATTGTTGTTCTCCATAAAATCAACCCCTTTACCTTTAATTGTATGGGCTAATATGAGATTGGGAGATCCAATTAACATTTTATTCTGAAAGGCATTATCTATTGATAAAAAATCATGTCCATTTACTTCTATAACATTCCAACCAAATGAAGACCACCTTGCAGCTAATTGATCTTGATTGATAATTTCTTGTGTTTTCCCATCACTCTGATACTTATTAAAATCAATTATTAATATTAAATTGTCTATTTTTAAAGTGCTAGCTGACATTGCAGCTTCCCAAACTGATCCTTCGTTACATTCACCATCACCCATTAAAATAAATACCTTAGAATTAATTTCTTTTAACTTTAAGCCATGAGCTATTCCTAAACCATATGATAAACCATGACCAAGACTTCCATTAGAAGATTCAATTCCAAGATTATAATTTTTTATCGGGTGAGAAATTAGTTCAGAATCTTGTTGTTTATATGTATTTAAAGTTTCATCATTAATTATTCCATAATGATTAAGGATTGGATAAAAACCTAGCACTCCATGTCCCTTGGACAATATAAAGCGGTCTCTATCTATTTCTGTAAGATTATCTGGACTAATATTTAATCTATATCCATATAAGTAACACATTATTTCAACCATTGAAAGACCTCCACCTATATGCTGTCCACCACCTGATTTATAAGAAAGCTCTAATATTTTTTTTCTAACAGAATAAGCATCCTCTTTTAATTGGTTGTAATTAAATTCTTTATAGTTCATTAGCCTTGTCCACCATCAATTTTTATTATCTGACCATTAATATGAGATGACTCATCTGAGCATAAAAAAGACACAAGCGAAGCTATTTGACTAGGTTCTGCAATGCTTTTATTGGAACTGTCTGATAGTTGACTAGTTAAAGCTTTTTCGTCCATAAGGCTTAGCATAGGCGTGTTTGTAATGCCTGGTGCTATAGCATTAACTCTAATACCAGTTGAAGAAAGTTCCTTAGCAAGAATTTTGGTTGCATAGTTCAAGGCTGCTTTTGATGATCCATATGTTAATGTTCCAGGGTCATTCCTAAAAGCTGTAACTGAAGAAATATTAATAATAACTCCTTGTTTATTTCTACCCATTAATCTTGATACTAATTGGGTTAAGTATAATTGTGAAAAGAAATTCGTATCAAATATCTGCTTAGCATCTTCAATATTAGTTAAATTGAATAATCCTCCGTGCGGAATTCCTGCACAATTTATTAAAATATCTATCCTCTTTTTAGTTTTATATATTGATAATATATTCTCCTTAACATTATTAAAATTATTTATATCAAACGTTCTAATTTTTAAATTCTCTTTTAATTCTTTATCAATATTTTCCTTAAAGGAAAGCAATTGATCTATATTCCTCTTTGTACAGGCCTCAACTAAGTATCCACTATGAATTAAGTTTTTAACTATGGAAAAGCCAATCCCTCCCCCTGCACCAGTGACTATAGCTATTTTATCTATTCTAGTCATTTTCTATAATAGAATCTAAAATCATTCTATCCTCATGAGTTCTCATAACCTTATTTAAATCACATCCATTATATAGTAAATCCAATTCAGTCAAAACTAATGGATGCGAAAAATAGGTCTTGACAGCATAAATCCTAAATTCATCGTAAAATATTCTATTTTCTTCTAAACTAAATTGATCATTAATCTTATTACAAACTTCTTCATAGCTATCCAAATTTAAATCCATAAGAGTCTCTAAGAAATGAAAGTGTCTAATATGATTTTTAATTAATTCAAGAGCTAGGTCATTATTAAATTTATTTTCGTAAGAGTCTAACAATGTACCAAGTCCTTGATTGATTTTATCATTAGGGGGTATGGCCAAATTAGATATAAAGTAAAGACTTTTTCTTAATTTATTATATTTCATCTATTAGAATAAATGCTTATAAACTGTATCTATCTTACTAGATACATAAAGTGATAAAGCCTGAATTGTTGAAGCTGGATTAACACCTCCTGAGGTTGTAAATATAGAACCATCAACGATAAATAAGTTATCAATATCATGGGTTTTCCCATACTTATTTACAACAGATTCTTTAGGATTATTACCCATACAACAGGTTCCTAGTGTATGCCAACCAGTATTCCTTACAGGTCCAAATGCATAACTTTTCTTTGCACCTGAAGCTTTCATGAGCTTTCTACCATTATTTATTCCATGAATTAACATTCTTTTTGTATTATCAGATAAAGTATAGTCTATTTGAACAGATGGATTATTCGTATCTTCAAAAGATTTTTTTATAGTCACTCTATTTTCTTTATCTGGCAAATCTTCAGTAATAACTGTCATATGAGCAGTATGATTATAAATTGAATTAAAATCCCTAAAAAAGTTTTCTCCAAATTTTAATAATTTCCGACTAGTTAAATTTAATGCTAATTCGATTGGTAAAGGTCCTCTAATGACTTGGAAAGTATATCCTCTTTTAAAATCTCTATCTGGATTTGTTTCGTAAAACTCTTGTGACAAGAGGCAACATCCTTGAGGACCAATATTTGAATCAAGATTATCCAAAAAATGCCCTTCTATATATCCTAATGGATGCAACATCAAATTTCTCCCAACCATATCTGAGCTATTTGCAATTCCTCTTGAATTAATACCATTATTTGATGATAATAATAACCTTGGGGTGCCGATTCCACTAGCAGCTAAGATAAATACTTTTGCTTTAGCAAAACATTCTTGACCTATTTCATTTAAATATTTTATTTTTTCGATCAAATTATTAGCTGGGTCCTTAATTAGTTTAACAACTCTAGAATTTCTTTTTAATATCAAGCCATGGGTCATTGCCTTTGGCAAATAAGTATTATTAGTAGAACCTTTAGATCCATCTAATCCCCCTGCAAGGTTAGAAGGCCTTAAATAATTATCAGCTGGCCTATTATCATAAGGTAGTGTATTTATTGAGCTATAAGCAGGCCACCAATGCCAATTCAACTTTTCAAAGCCTTCTATTAATTTTCTCCCCATAGATCCAAAAGGGACGGGGGGCATGGATGGTTTAGCAAAAGGCTCTTTATTATCACCTGACAATCCTGAAAGCCCAGTAATTTTATCATTTAAATCATAAAAAGGGATTATTTCTTTATAATCTATTGGCCAATTTTTACCAACTTTATCATTACTAAATACCTTAAAATCATTAGGAGTAAGCCTTGGATATTGTGCAGAAAATAAAATAGTAGCTCCTCCCACTCCATTGTAATTAGCAATATGTATAGGAGATCTACTGGAGTCAATAAGATAATCAGCCTTAGACCTTCTTAAATTAGGATCAGGTGATAAACATCCATATTTTTGTATTTCACCACCTTGATTTAGATCAATAAGTGAATCTTCTCGTAAAAAATCTCCTTGTTCAAAACATGCAACCTTATAGCCTTTATCTGTTAAATACCATGAAGAAGCTAATCCAGAAGCTCCGGCACCAATTATTACTATGTCAAATTTTTCCATTATTGGGTAGATATCTTTCCAAGATTTCAGGAATTGTAATTGTCATATCTGCCGATGAAACCTCAACTCCTTCGACTGTACAAATTCCTCTACCTTTTCCAATACCTCTTTTCCAACTTATAAGCTCAGCTTTTATATCTAATCTATCTCCAGGAAGAACTTCTTTCTTAAATCTAACTGTGTGTTCTAGAGCATGTGTTATTTTTCCTTTTAAACCATCAATTGTTGTTATAGCAACAGTAAGCATTTGAGCCATAGCTTCTAATTGTAATGCTCCTGGCATATTTGGATGATTCTCAAAATGCTTAGGGAAATACCATTCATTATTGGTTAAATTTTTAAATCCTATTGCATATTTACCAGGCATTACATCAGTAACTCTATCTATCATTAGAAAAGGATATCTATTTGGCTGATATAACTGCAATTCGTTAGCACTAAGGCTAAATGATTTTCCTACCATTACTTACTTGAATTAATCTTGTCATATAGCTAACTATATCATATCCATCCCAGTTTATATCCATATTTAAAGCCATCCCAGCACGTACTATCCTATCTGTTCCTAATGGGGCAACTATCGATTTCAGGCTTTCTAGTTGATACTTATCAAAACCTATTGCTACTATCGTCTGATTATTATAATGCAATAGATCTTTTATCTTAATAAGATCTGAAATCTTATATGCTAATAAACAACTATTTTCACAAGTAAAATCTATATCGAGATCTTTAGCATTATCTAAATAATATAAGACAAAAATATTCTTACCTCTGAAGCTATTGATATCTTGTCTCATTTCTAAAGAGAGAAGACTAGCAGACTTAAAATTATTAAAAGAGTGATCGGTATCTACATCTCTTATATTATTTATAGCCTGATCACAATACATAAAAAACTTCTTCAGGGAATAAGCAACTCTCTCTGTTTTCAGACCATCATCAAGAACATATAACTTTGTAGGAGAAGAGCAAGCCTTCTGAGCAAATAATGCTATATCATTAGCAAAAGAAGTAGCTATTATTTTTTGATCATCTTCTGATGAATTAATTAACCAATCACCTGAGATAAGAGCTGATGAAGTTCTATTTGGAAATACTAAATCAATACATTTTGCTTGAGTATTAAATCTTTTAAAATAGTTTATAGTGCTATCACCTCCCCATATGACTCTAATAGATGAATTAATGGAAAGACTCTGGGAAATAGATTCATTATGGGAATAAGAAATTAAAGATATTTTTTTCTTAATTGATAAGAATTCATCATTGTGTAATATTGTATTTATAAGGTGAATTATTTCTATGATGTTAGGTTTACTTTTATTTGAAATTCTTATTAAGGAAGGGCAGCCAGATAAAAGTCCAAAAGCCATTGTAAATAAAATATTAGTAACGACATTACTAGGAGCAATATGGAATGCAAAACCTCTGCCAAATCTATATTCCAAGTCATTTCTATTTTGACTAAGTCGTAATAAATTAGATTTTCTAGACCAAAGAGCAAAATATAAGAAGATCCTGTATTTATCATCTTTTTTAGAAAGAGCTAAGATTTCACTAGATAGTTTTGATAAAAAATCTATGGTTTTTAAATCATAGATTTGAAATGGTTTCTCATTAATTATGTTCTCTGGTTTAGATCCAGCTAAGCATTCTATATCTGCTTTATCTATATTCATATGTATCACTACATCCTCTTGGTTCTGATCTTTGAATTCTACCAATAACTTCGAAAACAGTGCCCTTGCGATTGCATCTGCATTTATCCTTATTATGGATTTTAATTAAATCATCTGTTAAAAGGCTATGTCCAGGATAACTAGTAGGTAAAGCTGATATCACTTGAGCTAAAGAAACGTTATTTTGATCAATTACTTGTATATTTTCTACAGATCGTGGCAATACATCACAAAGGGGGTTGGAATGCAGGTATCCATTTTCACATTCCATAAAAATACTACCCGTTTGCTCGACCATTCCATAATAATTAATTACTCTCTGAACTCCAAGAAAAGACTGGGATTTATTATTAAAGTCCTCTTTGGTAATTTGAAGATGGTTAAGTTTTTTCCATCCACCACCATGAAGAAGTATTGAATTCGTACTTAATTTTTTTCTTAAGTCATCAGGTAACTTTGTATGTAGCAAATGTGACCATATAATATAAGTAAAGCCATATAATAATACATATTCGTTATCATTTTCAAATGCTTTATATATATTTTCCAGATTAATAGACATATCGCTATTTAATGCAAATAGTGGCTTTCTGCATAATGCACTAAAGCCTATAATTCCTGCTTTTCTGGCTGAAAAAGCACTGCTTCTTTTAATTAAATCAGGGCTATCAATTATTAATATTCTTGGACGTTTCAATCCAGTGAAGTCGGTAAATATCTTAGATAAACCTACAGATTGATTTTTGGCAGTATCCTTATCTAAATAGATCTTAGATTTTAATTGAGAAGTAGTACCAGAGGATTGTAAAACCTTAAATATATTTTCTTCCGTAATTGAACTTAACTTAAACTCTTTAAACATATTTACTGGCAAGTATGGAATCTCTTCTAAATGCAAAGATCCAATATCGGTAGAATAATCTGGAAAAATTTTATTAACAAAAGATCTATAAGGTCTACATTTAATGTAATGATGACTTGTAAGATAATTAACTTGTCTAAGAAGATCTACTTTAAAGTTATCATGTATTAGAAAATTTTCATAGTTATCTAAATATGAAGTGCTAATGTCGTTGATGTTCATATACTAGCCAACCTATAATAATCAATTTTCCCATTAATATTTCGTGGAAATACATCAATAAACTTAATGAGTAGAGCGGTTGGAGGAATAGTTGTCTTTTTTATTAACTTTTCTTTTATAGAGAGAGAGTCAGATTGTTTTAATTTGGTTTCAATGAAAATAGTTATTTTTTTATCATTACTTATAACTGCTGCTATATAACCTAGATTCTTTAGAATTACTTCTATGTCGTATAATGATATTCTTATCCCATTAATTTTAGCAAATCTATTTAGGCGACCAACAATGTAAACATAATTCTCATTATCTTTCCAAGCCAAATCGCCAGTATGTAGAGTAAAATTAAATGTATTTTTATTATCTAGTTCATCAAAAGACTCTGCATAGCCAAGGCTAACATTACTTCCGTTATATACTAATTCTCCAACAACTTTACCTTCTATTCCATAATTAAAGGGTTGCTCAGATACTATAGGGTTTTTATTAATTGAAAATTCACCTCCAGGAATCGCAACTCCTATGCTTCCAATTTTTTTTAATAATTTATTTGCTGGAAGACAAGACATTCTAGCTGTAGCTTCTGTCTGTCCATACATCACAAAAAACTGAGAATTATTTTCTTGGCAGAATAATGCAAACTGATGCAAGATATCATTATTAAGTTGACCTCCAGCTTGCGTAAATTTATTTATGGTAGTAGTCGATAATTTATTTAACCCAATTCTATAAAGCATCTCATATGTATAAGGGACACCAGCTAATGTTGTAGGGGAATACTTTGCAACAAGGTCCCAAAAACTTCTTTCTACAAGCGAATGCTTATTAACAATAATTGATCCACCAGAAAACAGTAATGTGTTAATACATGATAGTCCATAAGTATAGTTCATAGGTAAAGTTGTTATTTGTCTTTCCTTCCCCGTAATAGATAAAGAATTAATAATAGATTCTGTATTGGAAATTATATTATCTTTACTTATTCTTACAAGCTTTGGGCTCCCAGTGCTTCCAGATGTGGTTAATAATAAAGCAAGTTGATTATAATTATCAACTAATTTAAATCCTTTGACTTGAGAAATAGAGAAATGGCTATAACATTCAATACTTTCTATATTTAGAGAATCAATTTTAAAAGGTGAAATGATTTTTTCTGCACAATAAGCATCCGAATAATATAATATTTCACTTTGATTGAGGGCAGAGTTTAACAACAAAGGTATTGCTTCTACCTTTAATAAAGCTAAATATAGAATAATTGATTCTATTGAATTATCGCAAACTAATATAACTATTGTTTTTGGTTTAAATTTCTCTAATAATTGATCTATTTTAGAATTTAAAGTGCCATAAGAAAGTTTACTGTCTTCATTGATTAATGCTATTTTATCACTTGATTGATATTCTGAAAGAAAATTAATCATATATAATTAAAATTCAATGCCATACTTTGTTAAAGTTTCTATCCCTTTTTTATAAGAACTAAAATCAATAATGTCATCCATTTCAAACATAATTTCAAATTCATCCTCTAGAGCCCCAATCATTGACATATGTCCTAGAGAATCCCATTGAGGGATGTCTTGATACTTGAGGTCCTCTAAGCTGCTTTCAGTAATTTCAAAACTATCTATAAAGACTTTCTTATACCTTTCAATTGGATTCATTGTTTTTAGGATTATTAAATGTTCTAGGCAAATTAAATATATTGCCAACTTATAATTTTAGCACAACTAAACAATATCTAGATTAAATAGATTATCTATAATATCTAGATTAACTAGATACTGTTGCAGTTAAGGTGTCCTTATTTATCCTGAAAAATATCTATTAAGAAGAATTTTAATATATACATATATATATAAAGAAATAAATAATTCTATATTTTATATCATCTAAATATCTAGAATAATAGATTATAAGTCAAATCTCCTTATAATCATATTTTGATATAGAATTAATAAAATTGACTTAACAGTATGGAACAGATAGCACTTCTTGGTACTGGGTTGCTAGGTACATCTATTGCCGAGCGATTAATAAGTAAAGGCAATTCATTAATAGTATGGAATAGAACTATTAGTAAGTGTAATCATCTTCAAAAAATAGGGGCTAATCTTGCTTATGACTTAAGCAAAGACTTTCAAAACAACAAAATAATAATTTCAGTTCTCAATGATGGACCAGTCACATGGTCAGTAATTAGTCAAATAGGTTCATTGGAAGGAAAGGTAATAATACAAATGGGGACTATTGGCTCTGAAGAAAGTTTAAAAATAGATAAAAAAGTCTCATCGCTTGGAGGCTTTTATTTAGAAGCCCCTGTTTTAGGAAGTGTGCCAGAGGCATTAAAGGGAGAACTTCTAATTATGATTGGTGGTAATCCAAATAAATTTTCAGAGTATGAATATCTATTCAAGCTTCTATCAAAAGACTATTACTATCTAGGTGGTGTTTCTAAAGCATCTGCCTGCAAGCTATCTCTGAATCAATTAATTGCTTCCCTAACTCATGGTTTCTCAATTTCATTAAGGTATATTCAACATACAGATGTTGATATCAATAAATTCCTATGTATCTTAAGTAAATCAGCATTATTTTGCCAAACATTTGATAAAAAGAAAGAACGTATGATATCAGAAAATTATGAAGGACCAAACTTTAATATTTCAAATCTTTCTAAAGATCTAAATTTATTTATCAATGAATCTACTAAATTGGGTATTGATATAAGTGTTTTAAAAAGCCTTAGTCTTTTATTAGACAAAGCAAATGAGTTGGATTTAAGTAAATCTGATTATTCAGCTATTCATTCATTAACAAAGCAATAACGAATAAACTCTATTAAGTGTTAAATATTTCTACCATTACTCTAATCTTAATAAAACACCTCTTTCTATACTAGTTAGAATAAGGACAATATTTACTGTTTATATGCTTACGAATCTTATCTTATTGGCAACCTTCTTCGCTAAAAGGAATCAAGATGATAAATACAGATTAATTTGCGAAGAAATTATAAATGATAGAATAAGTTTTGAGAAAGAAGCTATTAAATCTCAACCAAAAGCAATTGAGGCCAGACAAATAGCAGGTAAGAGTATATTAGTATTAATTAGATCGGTATTAGGTCTTTTTAATTGCACCTCTAAGAAATCATTAGAAAGAAAATATTTTTTTCAAGGTCTAAGAAATTCTGCTTATTTTGATGCTTTTAGTTTTTCTCAGATTTGCATTCTTACAGAAGGTACAAACACAGTTTATAGTAATAGGCATGGATTAACTAGAATATCTGATTACCCTGAATTAAGAACAATCTCTATGCTAGCTGTCGTATCAGCTGTAAAGGCCTATCAATATTGGGGTCTAAGGTTCTTTTTGGAATTTCAACTTTACAAATGGGATACTCTATTTTGTAATCATAAACGAACTTTTTTTATATATGAAGATTCTCAACCACTAGGGATTTTCATCTCATCATTATCACGTTTAAAAAATAAATATATTTGTGTTATTTGCATTCAACATGGCTTCCTTTGGGGGCTTTCCATGAAACCAACTGGTGCATTTACTTTAAACAATATGGTATGGAATAATCAGCAAGGAAAAATAATTCAGGAATCAAACCCGCTATCTAAATGTATACCTATTGGTTTAGATTATGTAGCTAGTGCAAATCTAAGAGAAAAAAAACCAAAAATCTATTTATTGGGTAGTGGTTTATACAATTACAATCTTGATAAGTTCAATAAAATTCTATATTTCTATTCAATGATTATTCCTATAATATCTAATTATATAGAAGCACCAATTTATTATAGACCCCACCCAAATGAGATTATCAATAATATTATTGATATATGTTTAAAATCTCTTAAAGCTAAATGCATGGTTGATAAAACAGATAAAAAAATATTATTAACTTCTCATAGATCTATATTTATAGGTTCAGATACTTCTCTTTTATACGAAGCTCAAATAGCAAACCATTTTTCAGTTAATGTTTTAGTTAAAGAGAGTAGATCTTTTCGTTTTAAATGCGACTACACTTTAGCAATAGATGAAATTAGTTCTATAAATAATGAGGTCAAGACAATGATTAATAATTTTAATTTAAATTTATTATCAAAAAGTGAGTCTTATCACAAACCTATAGAAGTATTCTTATCTGCTCTTGAGAAATTTTAGATCCTTTTTTAGGCTTTTCTATCTAGTGACATTTTTAAAGTTATAAAAAGATTTCTTTATTAAGACAACCTTGGCAAACCTTTCATAATGAAAGTAGGTGCTCGATCAAAATGGATCTTCTAAAGACTGTAGTAATTTGTCTAGGAATAGGTTGGTTGCTTTCAAAACTATTTTTATTTGTCTTAACACAAATAGGATCAAGCAATATGATCATGTGGGGACAATAAATTAAAGGAACAGGTCGCATAATAAAAGCAATATTATGAATATTCTATGAAGAGTGCATTAACCCTTTATTCCATTTTTATTTCTATATTGCTTTACCTAACTAAATATCAACCAATAGTTTAACAACAACATTTTCAGCCTCGCAAGGAAACATTTCACTATTTAAAGGACGCTTTAAATAAGTCCCATTACTTTTACTCCATAAGCAATTAGACCACATCCAACTAGACAAATATTTACCAGTCCCATGCCAACAGCACTTATAGTAAAGATTCCCATTGATACCCCCCCAATAGCAATAATTCCCATAGGAACTAATCCAATAGCAATAATTCCTCGAGGTGCGATCCCAATGGCAATTACTTTGGGCATGTCATCAACAAGTACATAATTTAGATGTTATATGAGGTTTGGAATTTAACGCCAAATTAATGAACGAGAGTTAAAAAGATTATTTCACAAGGTTATGGGATGCACATGGCATCCAAAGTTTTCCCATCTTATGAACACCTAAACATCCAATTTTTTTAGCTTCTCTTTTTGCTTCAATTCTTGTTGGAAAAGCATAATAATTCGGTAAAGAGGTATCTCCTGACTCCTCTGAAATTCTTTGAATAGCACTTGAATCTGGCGACCACCCCATTATCCCCATAGTTGTTACACCTACAGAGAAAATTCCCAT
The DNA here is from genome assembly GCF_027359415.1 of Prochlorococcus marinus str. MIT 0918. Lineage (NCBI taxonomy): Bacteria > Bacillati > Cyanobacteriota > Cyanophyceae > Synechococcales > Prochlorococcaceae > Prochlorococcus > Prochlorococcus marinus. The sequence goes on along the minus strand of NZ_CP114780.1, from coordinate 51,301 downwards.
TCCAACTATTGAAGCATTCACAACTCCCATAGCTACTATCCCAACTGATACAACTCCCATTGGTACTATCCCAATAGTAATAATTCCCATTGGTACTACCCCAATGGATATAAAACCAAGTGGAGCTATGCCAATTGCAATTTTTTTAGGTTTGCCACCACAATGCTCAGAGTTTTGTTCTTCTTTAGATCTATCCATGATTTATTTTCATTAATTAGTTAATGAACATGCGGATGACTATGATGCTCTATTTTTTTGTGTTTTCCATGGCTCTCATGAGTCTTACATGGCATCCACATATTACCCATTCTATGGGCACCTTCACAACCGAATTGTTTAGCAGCATTTTCAGCTTCTGTTTTGGTATTAAAAACAGCAGGAATTTTATTTTCTTTATTATAACTTGAACACCCAATTAAAAAAATTGGGCTCAAAAAAAAACAGAAGTGTTACTCTTTTAGTGTTCAACTTAGTTTGTTTTTATCTCTAATTTAAATTTAATCTATATTAAAAATATTGCAACTATTATATTGTTTTTAATCTATTATTCTTATTCTTTTAGCAATATAAGCAGCTTTGTAAAATAATCTTTCACTTGTATTACCAACAATTGGAATGAAAGCTCCTCTTAAAAACTATTCATCAAGAATAAAATTACAAAGTCAAGCCTAAGAAAGAAAGATAAATATTATCTAAAAATTGTAGCCAATTGTAGGCAAAATGAAAAAGGCTCTCACCTAATGTGAGAGCCTTTTATAGTAATTGAAGTTATCTAAGTAGCTTACTGATTTAGAAGCTAAAGAAAGTTTCAACTACATATCCAACTGTGTCAGCTTGACGACCGTTGCTTTCTTCATAAAACATACCGCCCTGAACAGCAATGCCATCTGATACAGGATAATTATAGTAAAGCTCATAATTAGAAAGGGTTTGGGTCTTATAAGATGAAATAGAAGCATCTTCATAACTTTCCCAAGCAAAGCTTGCAGTACCAGGACCTACTTCATAATCCAATCCAATCATTAATGAAGAGGAATTTTTACCCGTTGGGTTAGTTGTTGTACTAACTGTTTCTGGATCCTTAGTGTCATAAGCAACACTAATAGTAGGTAGATTCTCAGGAGCAAAGTATGCACCTACACCGAATGTCTTTTCACCATTGATGGCACCATTGTTATCGGCATTCTTATAAAGAATTCCGCCACCGAAGTTGTCTGCGTCATAACCAAGTGATGCAGTCAATATGTCATCACCTTCTTTAGTGAACATACCCTTAGTTCCTACTTCACCATTATTAGCGATGTAGCTTACTGAACCGTTGAAACCACTGTCATTAGCGTAAGCAACAGCAACACCAGGGCCTGTTTCATTCATCCCACCTGATGCACTAAAACGCATGCTACTTAATCTGAAAGCATCAGAGTAAATAGAGGTTGTAGCAGAGATAACATCATCTTGGTCAACTAGAGGACCAGCTGTTACTTGGAAATCGTCTACTGGGAATTGATAAAACAATGAACTAACAGTCAAGCTACTCATAGTCATATCCATAGCACTATCCATAATTAAATCATTATGATTCCCTTGATCTATGCTTGCAAATAAATGGTCTTTCCCTGAGAAGCTTGTATGAGTCATCAACATATATGAATACTCAGTTGTTAGCTTATTATCATCTTTGGAGCTCGGTCCATCAACGAAACCAGTTGTGAATACAGCTCCTCCATGCATTTTGGTTGTAGGAGAGAACTGTCCAGCACTAAGTTCTTTAACTTTGTACTCAAGTCCATCAACACGTCCTTTAAGGATGGCCATTTCAGTGCCAAACTCATTGGAAAGACGAACTGCATCAGAATCGAAGTCAACAGAAGTCAACCCACCTTCTAAACATGCATTAATAAGTGCAGCAGCCTCATAACGAGTTAGAGCTTGACCACTCTTAAGATTTTGTGTGTAGGCATTGTCTACACAGCCATAGCTATCACTTAAATTTTGTAGAGCTGTATAAGCCCAATCTCCAGGAACAACGTCGGAGTATTGAGATGTTGTCACCTCTGCAACTTTAGTTGAATAATTAGCAACATCATTGATGTTGACTTCAGCTGCATTAGCAGCTAAAGGAGCCAAAAGACCCAAAGCAGCAGGGGCTACCAGCAATTGCTGGAAAAGCTTCATTTTTTAAATCCTCACTTAAAATAAGCTGTTCTAAATAGCTATTAGCTCAGCAAATAAAATGTAACAAATGGTTCTTAAAAATCTAGGCCTCCTAGAAAGTACATTGCATTATCACTAATTAATACCAGCCCCTTGGCTTGAACTTTTCTACAAAAACAAAAGGCGTACATACCTCTTAGGCACTACAATGATTGGATACGGGGCGTGGCGCAGTTTGGTAGCGCGGGTGCTTTGGGAGCACTAGGTCGCAGGTTCGAATCCTGTCGCCCCGACTGGGATCTCAAGGAGTAATAAATGGGGTGGGTTCCAAATAGGTGCCAAAAAATTTTAGTAGATTTAAGAGTTTGTTCTCTAGAAACACCTTAGGGAGTCTGATGTTTAAGCTTGTTTTGGTTGACAGCCGATGTTCGGATTAATATTACAGCCGCTCTTGCAAATGAGTGGTATCTTTTTTTCCTAAGGCAATAAATAAATTAAAAGAACAAAGATTGATCTCTTTAATCTTTCCCGTGAGGGTCCATTCCAATTGGGGGGTTCGATTTGCGAATCTCTTCTTCAGAGAATCCATTTTGATATGAATTATTTCTACCAACTTCTGGTTCTATCCAAGGACATTTGATATTAAAACCAGACTTTATAGGCGTAGACCGTTTCATGAACTGAGGGACCCTTCTTACTCCAATGAATGTTCTCTTGTCTGGCCATCCTTTACCAAGAAGCCTCTTATTTACGCCCCATGGAATCCATCGATACTTCCTCTAACAGAATCAACACACTTGCAATAAAAGGACTTTATGAATTTGTTTTATTTATTTTTTTCTAAACAAAAGTGCTCAGTGTGTTAATTCAATTAAAAGGAAATGAAAAGGAGCCTAAGCTAAATTCTAATTTATTGGAATAAGATTTTCTTTTTTACTATCCCAAAGAATATATATAAAACATTTTGGTATATCTATAAGTCTGAGGACCTTTGCATTATGAAGTAAATGGATATTTGCTTTATGGCAAGCTCTTAAATTGTAATTAGGAATTCTTTCTGATAGGTGATGAATACTATGAAATGAGATATCAGCTAAAAACCAATTAAGCCAGTTTGGTATATCTAAATTACTACTACCAGCAATAGCTCCATCAACAATGTCCCAATTTTTTGTACTACTTGCATATGCATTCTCAAAATTATGTTGTATAAAAAAGATACATATAAATATTGCAGCTGATAAGGTTGATATCAATGAATAAAAGGTTAGAAAGAAAAAAGCACCTAGCCATTTGCACATAAATATCCATCCACTAAGAACAAGTATATTGTTCGCTATTAGATCAAATAATTCATCAAAATTGTCTCCATAATCAGAGAAAGGAGGTTTTATTCTTGTTTTAACAACTAGAAGTTCATAAAATTTTCCATCCTTAATCTTCAGCAAACTCTCTTGAACTAAAGATTTTATAAAATTAAAAATAATTAAAACAAGTCCCAAACGAGGCTTAATAACTAAATAGAAAAACCCTCCGGGGAAAAGCATTATCCAATGGCGACTTATCTTATAAAAAAATCTTTCACTTAGGTTTAGAGCTCTATAATCTTCTAAGCTTAAAATATCTATTGGACCTTTATAAATTTCCCAATTACCATTATTTCTATGATGGAATGCATGGTCATTTGACCAAGGTTTTTGTGGGATGCCATTAAATAAACCAAGAAAAAAACCAAATATGTTATTTAATGAACGTTGCTCAAACAAGGAATTATGTCCACAATCATGCATTAATGAAAATATTCTAGAAGATAAAAGCGTTAAAATAAAGAGATTGGGAGTAAGTAAAAACCCCTTTGTAACAGGAGGAATATTAGTGCTTATTATCTGAGATACTATTAACCAAAAAGCAATAATTGGAAGAATCGTAACTGTTATTTGATAATAAGCTCTGAAATTACTTCTTTTAAGAAATGGCCTTATTTCAAAGTCTGTTTTTTTGATTTTATTCATAATATAGTTTTCGCAATTAATCAATTAGCTTTTTATTAACCATACTTTATAGATCGATTATCGAATTAAAATTCACGCAAAACTCACGCAAATCCCAACATATTAGTCAGAATTAGGCTAAATTTTTTCTCTAAAAGTACTAATAGCAACATAAGTCTCAGTTATAGCCTTGTTAGTGCTGATGCTTTGGGAGCACTAGGTCGCAGGTTCGAATCCTGTCGCCCCGACTAGTTTTTTTAAGGATTGAGTTTTTGGTCTGTATCCTAGGAAGGCTTAAAAAGGATTTATACGCCTTATGGATACACTCTTCCCAATGCTGTTACTAGTTGGTTCAACCATTTACTTGGTGTGGATGTTCCAAAAGTTTTTCAAGAAAAAAGATTCATAGCTTTTAAAACTGCCTGAAGTGTTGCCCTTTGACGGGTCAAATATGAGATGCTCGTTATTCTTATAGAAAATTTTCATGTCTAAGGGGTATTGGATCGTTACAACAACAGTCACTAATCCAGAAGGGTTTGGAGAATATGTACAAGGCTTTGCTACCTGGATTGAATCAATTGGTGGCAAGGTTGTTGCTAAAGATCTAGATGCAAAAACTGTTGAAGGTAAAGGCGGTCACCTTGCTGTGATTATTGAATTTCCATCTAAAGAAGTAGCTTCAGAGGCTTACAACAGAGCCGACTATCAAGAGTTAAGTAAATTACGCTGGGCTAACTCTAGTGATACCAATATCACGATTATGGATGGCTCAGTAACTCACTAAAAGTAAAGGAGAAAATGATGGGTGAGATGCCAACAGTAGAAGCAGCAAATAGAGCAGTTGGAACTATTGGACTGATTTTGTTCATTGGAACCTCTGCCTATTTGGCATGGCAGTTCAAAAGATTTTTTGGAAATAAATAATGCAAAAGCTGCTAATCATTCTCGGGCTTGGAATTGCCGCTATAGGTTTTCTCTACCCTTATTTAAGGCAATTAGGTTTAGGACAACTGCCAGGCGACATAATTCTGAAGGGAGAAAACTCAACTTTTTATTTTCCAATAGTTAGTTGCATTGCTATTAGTTTGCTTTTTTCGATTCTCTTTAACTTGTTCCGATCCTCCTAATGTCCCTAAACAAACCTATACCTGATTCTGTGATTAGTTTTAAATTGCTCTTATAAAAAGTACTGCTTAAGGGGCAGAAAAAATTTCCAAAGCCCAAGCAATTAAATCTTTAAAATCTACAACGAAAGTAATCTTGGGGATCCCTTGCCTAGGGCCATGAAGAGACAATCTTCCTTGCTCAGCGGCCTAGATGATCTAGACTATCGTGTAAATCTGATTAGGCTGGTAAAGGTTAAATTTCCATTATGATCCAAAGTCTTAGTGATTTAATAGGTTATTTGTGTTCAGGGAGTGACGAATATAATGATGCTACTTGTAAAAGAATAAAAGAAATTCGAATTGATTGGAGTAGAAAATTTAAAAGAATGCGTCTAAGAACAAATAATAGTGGAAATATTTCAATAATTAGAAAAATGAAGATCCTGATAATAGCTTTCTTAGGTTTATTTATTCATTCTAATAGGAATTTATTTAACAAGAAGTATATATTTCAAGGTTTAAGAAATTCGAGTTATTTTGATGCCTTTCCATCGAATCAAATTTGTATTCTTATAGAGCGTGAAAAACAAGGTCTATGTAATACAAATGGTTTTATTCATACTTCTCGTTTTCCTGATATATGTACTGTATCAATGTTGGCTGAAGTATTTGCAGTACAGGCTTATCAATACTTGAATATTGATTTCTTTTTAAAATTCCATATTTATAGATGGTCCAAATCACTAATGAACCAGGAACGTAAAATATTTATATGGGAAGACACACAACCCATGGGTACATTCCTTAGCTGCCTATCTCTTTTAAATATTCCTTCATTAAGAGTTATTTGTATTCAACATGGATTAATAGAGATGGCATCTACAACTCTGAAAATACCTCCAACAGGTTCTTATACAATTAACAATATGGTATGGAACAATCAACAAGGGAAACAACTTCAACAATTTAATCCTAAAATTAATTATTCATCAATTGGATTATCTTATTATGCTTCTGCATATAAGAACTCACAACTAAAAAAAATATACTTGATTGGTAGTGGCTGGTGTGGTAATTCAGTAGATCAATTCGATTATTTCCCTAGAATCATTAAATTATATTCTTTAATATCTCTCAGCTTAGAAAAATATCCAGCCTTAAATTTATTCTACCGCCCTCACCCAAACGAATCCAAAACCCCTCAATTAAAAAACAGTCTTAATTCACTTGGCAAAAAAGCGATCGTAGATATCTCTTCAAAATTGGAACTTCTTAATCAGGAAAGGTGTATATTTTTTGGGCTAAACTCTTCATTATTATATGAAGCAAAGTTAGCAGGTCATTATATAGTTTTCATACAGTCAAATAGTATTAATTCTTTTTCAAATAACAGTTCCTTTCCAAAAAGCAATTCATTACCATTTAATTATGATGAAACTCTTGTTTTATCTGAAATAGCTAATATTGATTTAAAAATAGCAACTATTTTGAAAAGATTTGAAAGTGAACATATAGATGAGAATATTTATTACCATGATCCTATTAAATCTTTTAAATCTTCATTGAATGATTTTTAATCTATTTCTTAATTTTTTACATCTTAGGTATTAATAATTAGGATCAATAAGTTATCCAAATCCAGTTTATTCTAATAATTTATGATATCTTCTTCAAAGATACCCTCCATTCTGCCTGTATATCTGATAATTGTGATTTCATATCTGTTACCACACAATGATGAAGTTTTTCTATCAACCAGCCTTGTTCAAAATGTGAAAGAATATCTTTTTTACTGTAAAAACGTATCTTTCCAGCTCCAAAAACACTTCCGGATTTGATGTCATCTACCAAATCATTATTTGTTCTAATACCTGATGACATAGAACTGTTATGGTCACTATATGGGTTAAAAAAGAACTTGCCATTTAATTTACTTACACGGTGAATTTCTGAGAAACATTTCTTTGCATTATCTTCACTTAGACATGTAATAGCAGCTCTATCTATAACTAAGTCAAAGAAATTTGTTTTAAACGGTAATATTGTGATATCTCCAACAATTAACTCTCCTTGCAAGTCTTCTGCTGAAAATCTTTTCTTTGCATAATTAATTGCAGATTCACTACCATCTATACCGTATACGTTGAATCCTTCTCGTGCTGCAAACCATAAATTATTCGCAGTGCCACATCCAACTTCTAAAATATTTAATTCTTTTAATTTAGTTTTATCTACATTCCTAAATATCCAACTAACAATTGAGTCCCATGGATAACGATTAATATCTAAATTGGAACTATACTTCTCTTCCCATATCGGATCGATACTTTTATGTTCTTTTTCTGAAGGAACCATTGATGATTGATAGCAAGAAAACAGTCTATTCCTAAAAAATTTTAGGATGGATCAGAAATATCTAGATAAAACTAGATGCATCTATACTATAGGAAGGAATGCTTTATTTAAAGTTTATGCATGTTGCAGTAATAGGTGGTGATTTTCGCTCATGCATGATTGCAAAGAGGCTTCTTAACAAAGGGAACAACGTTTATCTATTTTGTGCTGACAAGTCCCTAGGCGGTTTTCTTAAAGGGGTAAAGGCTTTTGATCGAAATTTGGACGTAGGACCACAATATCTAAATAATTTTACAAACGCCGATCGAGAGTTTATTGAATCCTTTGGGAAAGGAGCTGAACTTATAGACTTGACATTCAATTATTCAAACTTTATTGGGGGGAAGGTTTCTCAAGAGAATATGGCTCTTCCTAATTGGCAGAATTTTCTTAATCTTGAGACTCGTCTTGAAATTCTATTAGAAAGGTCTATTTTATTGTTAAATAACAATGAGATTTTTAACGAAGAATTATCTCTTTCGGAATACCTTTATAGAACTGCTGGGAATACTTTAAAATCATACATGGATAAGATTTGCTATAAATTTTATGGAATTACAACATCTGATATTAATTATAAAGCTAATGAAATAATCCCATTCGTATCTAATCGCCAAGCTTTATTTGAAGGAAAAACTTCTAAAGAGTTGAAAAAAGCTCTAAATATATTTGATGATACTTTAGCCGCTCCAAGATCAGATTCTGAGAATCTTGTATATAATTTATATCCAAAATATGGTTATAGTAACATGTTTGAAACCATTGAAAGTAATCTAACTAAAGAAGGAGTTAAAATACTTAAAGAAACTATTGTAAAGTCAATTAAAAATGAAGCTAATAATTATTATTATATAGAATCTAATCAAACGAGTATTAATGATATTCCTTTTGACAAGATTTATTTAGGGTTAGATGAAAGATATGCTGAAAGAATTTTGCTAGGGACAAATCAACTAGAAAAACAAACAAACTATATACCTCAGCATTTTATTTATATGGAAACAAATAAAGGTGCAATTGGAAACCTAAATTATATTTTTGATTATGATTTAAACCATATCACTTCTAGAATTTCAGATCTTAATTATTCTATTAATAATCCTATGAAGACAGTCTTATGTTCAGAGGTTTATGCCAAAAACAATAATAGTCTTGATAAGGTAATAAATATGTGTAAGGACGAGATTAGTGAAATTTCAAATCAAATAACTAATAATTCTAAGCATCTTGATTTTTATGAGGTTAAATCATTTACTATTCCAAAATGCTATAGAATACCTTTGAAGGGTTATTTTAAAAGCCTAAAAGTAATCAAAAATAATATTAAAAATAAATATGGAGAAAAGCTAGTGATGTTCCCTTTTAAGTTCTCTAGAAAAGAAATGTTAATGAGTATAGATAAAGAGTTGGGTTGATATAACTTTACTAGATTGATCATCTTTATATCTTGAACGAATTTCAAGATATTTTTAATTATATCTTAAGTCTTACCATGATTAAGGCTAAAAAGTAAATTTTCTTATAGTGTTTCCACTAACATATTTGCATTCCTTCTTTGAGAAGAAATCTAATGAAATTAGCTTGAAATCATACTTCAACAAGGCAGGTGACCTAGACAGCCTAAAAAGAGTCTATAGAAACTAGATTATCTAGGCTAGATTTAGTAAGGTTGCTATTTATCACAGCCAGGTTTGAATCGTGGCAAAGACTCTAAGCTTATTGCCATGCGAACTAGATGATAAATGGGATGATTATATAAACTCTTCACCAGATTTATCTATATATAGCAATAAAATATTTTTAGAAAATATTAAAGAGAAACTAGGTCTTTATGCATGCTATAAAGGCAAGGAATTAAGAGCTGTAGTTATTCTAGTTGAGGATGAAAATAGCAAGAATGCAATATTAAATGATTATCTTATTTACAGTGGAATTTGCTTTGGTCCTCCAACAAATAATCAAACACGCTCTCAGCAATTATCTGAAAGGCATGAGATAACTGTATTCATAATAAAAGAATTGGCTAATATATATGATTCATTTAAATTTCGGCTTTCGCCAAGTGTAAAAGACATAAGACCTTTTCAATGGCATAATTATGGGATGAGTTCTAACAGATGTTTAATAGATGTTAGATACACTTCATATGTAAATATATCTGACATGAAAGATACAAATTCTTTAGATTCTATAAATACTTATAAGAATTCATCTAATAGCAGAAGGCAACAGATAAGATATGCCATTCGGGATAAAATCAAAACAAAGATTTATAATGATATTGAAATGTTCATTGATTTCTATAGATCTAACTTAACTAGACAGTCTGTAATTTTAGATCCTTCATTCTACACTAATTTAGCTACTCTAATAGATCGTCTTATGTCTAATAATAAGGCAAAGATGTATTTATCGAGTAATACTTTGGGAGAGCCAAGTAGTATTGCAATTTTTGGAATAGATAAACTTAGAGCTCATTACTTATATGGAGCAAGTAATCCTGAATTAAAATTAGTTACTGGAGGGACTGCCGTCTTATGGGATGGTTTCTATGATTTGGCAAGGCAAGGTATAAAAGAAGTTGACTTAGAGGGAGTTAATAGTCCAAAAAGAGGTTGGTTTAAACTTAGTTTTGGAGGATCTTTAGTTCCGTATTATTCTATTGAATACCCAAATAAAACTCTTTCATAACAAGTATCCCTTGCTTAATAGATTACCTAGCCAGTAAGTTTTTTATCTAGACAATCTAGAGCATGTCTTTTTGATTAGTATGATTGAGGCTTTAGGCCTGTTACAAAACCGTTATGAGTGCATGAAACACTTACTAATTGCTTGTCTTATAGCAATAACATTTTCGCTAGCTCCTTTTGCTGCATTTGCCTCCACAACAGATTTATCACCTAAAATTACAGCCCTATCTAAGAATTTTTCTCAGAAATTTTGCACATCTATTGGAGTTGGAATGACTCCTGAAAAAGCTGGGGAGACTGCTGCTACGCAACTATCAAAAGGCTTATTGTTCTCTCCACTCATGACAGAAATAATGTCTGCTTCAAAAGAAGATTTAGCAGCATCTCTATCCCAAAATATTTTTGAAGAATGCGGCAACGAGCTTGGAGGTACAAAAGAAGAACTTAATACTTATCTGTCTCAATTAGCAAATAAAGTCCCAAGCAAATCCTCTAACGGATTGCAACTTCCACCTACTAGACAAAAACCTTCTCAATAAAAACCATCCATAACAAATGAGAGCCATAATGAAGATATGACTCTTGAACTAACAGACTTAGTAAAAGATTTTGTAGCAACACAGCTTCTTTCAAAAGTCGAACTCGATTTCTTAGAAGCTGAGCTATGGGACACTTTTCAGCACATCAGAGAAATAACTACTCTCTCTATTGCTCCTTCCAACATTTCTGAAAGTCTGAACTTAGAAAATGGGGCAAGTTGGTCTTTATGTTGTGCTGCTGTACTTGACGCTACAAGGCCTTTAGATGAACCTCGAGTAAATAAACTATCTAATTTAATAAAGGAGTATTCAATTAAATAGCCCTTACTGGGGCAATTAACCTAAATCAGCAAAGATCTTGGGAGCAATAGGTAGGAGTTTTAACTCCACACACTCGAATGGATTTACTAATTCCTTAAAGAGAGAAAATGGCAAAGATTGTTTTCTTTGCACCTCTTTTTTGAAAGAAGAAGTTATTGCTAAAACATCGCCTATACCCACTTGGCTTTTCTAGATCCTATGTTTTAAATCCTTTGGCTCAGAGTTAAATCTTTCAACTTTTTCTAATCACGGCTCGCATCTTGTGCAGTTTAATTGAATAGAAATCTTTAAACCAAAGACTTAGACCCTAGCCATAGACTTTTGCTACAAGAGGTCCAGCTTGTTCATCTGTAAATACCGGAGTTGTCTTCCACTCCATAAATTCACCCCAATCAGCTACATGCTCATACAAAGCTGTTGGATCGTCAGTTTCCACTAATATCCAACCTTCTAAAGATCCAGGCCCATGATAACGACCCAACATATTTGCCCTAGGGTATGGAGCTTGAGTAGAGAGAAACTTTTTTGCAGCTTTCTCGTGATATCCAGTCTTAAATTTCCAGTGTTGAATGTAAAGCATGAATCAAATTAGGCTTCTAAAAATTTAATCACAATTAACTATCAAATACTTTATGTATAGAAATTTGATGATCAACCCAAGAAAAATACATTTAATAGATTTTCCCTGTATTAACCCTTGGCAACCAATTTGAAAAAGCTAAATTGTACAAAATAAAAAATATATAAAGTTTTTGAAAGAGCTTACAAACAAAGCTAACCATTCTGACTATGAGTAAATCACTAAGAGTACTGGAGCTATCAAAGCGATTACAAAAAAACGCAGAGGATATAATTGCCATCTGCGTTTTATTGGATATACCAGCAACCTCAAGGATTAGCTGTCTGAGCGATGAAAATGCTCAAAAGGTCTTTAATTACTACAAAAACAATCCTTAAGCAAGCTTAGCTGAAGCGGATGTTCTCTTAGCACGTCTAGCCTTTCTTGGCTTAGCCGCTGTTGCAGTTGCAACTTTCTTAGCTACAACTTTCTTTGCTGCTGCCTTCTTAGGAGTTGCTTTGTTAGGAGTTGCTTTGTTAGCGACTGCCTTTTTAGTAACACGCTTCTTAGGCGCAGCTTTTTTTGCAGTTGAACCTTTGCGCGTACGATGTGCAAGAAGCATTGCCCATTCTTCAGCAGAAATATTGGCTGGCTTATTGCCATGTACTTCTGTTTGTTTAGCAGCCTTCTCGATGTCCTTGATTAGGTTCTTCCAAGAAGAGGCATAGCGCTTGTCAGATTGAGACTTTGCACCGCTTTCTACAAGACTTTCAACTACTCCTTGAGCAGTGATTTTCTTGCGTCTACGGTTAAAGATCTCTTTCTGCAAAGTTGCAATCATGGCCTCCGCCTTCGGGGATACTTTGATAGTTAGTTGAGACATTTAGGTAGTTAATTCCGAATCTTTATATCTACCATAAAGAAGAGGTATATATCAAATCGAAGACAAAATCAAGGCCATATCTAATATAACTAAGCTACTAAATCATCATTAAATTCAACTTGAATCCAACCATTATCAATTAACTCATTCCACGTTTCTATTGCTGGGGTCAAATCAACTTTTCTTCGATTCTTGAACGTAGACGGTGACCCTAATGACGTTGATTCCCATTTGTCCATAAAGACTTTTGGTAAACGCTGCAAGCTAGCTGGATCTTTACGAAACAGCAATAACCATTTCCTTTTTGGGTCAATTAACCATCCTTCTGGAATCATCTTTCTTTAAGGAAAATCTTTTGGAATAAGAAAGCCAAGCCTGGTGAGATGACGATTTTCTTTTAAACCTTGGGTGTAAGAGAAAACGTTTGAAGGGCATAGACGAAACGAGAGTTATCATCTTGTAGATCAAGCGAGACACATTTAGTTCTGTAGTACAAGTATACTAATAAAAGCTTTGGCAGCTGTCAACGCATCGAGCTAAAAAACATCTTCTATCTTTATAGGAGCTATAAATCAATTTAAAATTACAGGCGGCGGCATATTAAAAGATCATGCAAGAAGCCGAGCAAGCTTCTGGAAGAAAAAAAACTATTGATCTTTATAAAAGGCTAATTCGATTAAAAAGCATCTCTATAAAACGAGGTTCAAATATCATCTAATCGATAAATGTTAATTGGATCTGCCTTAAAAAATAATAGAAGCTCCAATGTCAAACAATAATGTAGAGACTAAGGAATTAACCCTGCCCCAAGCTCAATAGAGGAAGAAGGAAATTGGACTGAGAAAGTATCTAATTAATTATTTCAAAAATTAAGGGCCCTATATAAGGGTGCCTTGATCTGGGAACTTTATACAAAAACTGTCTGAGAAGAATTAATTTAGACAATCTGGTAGAACTATTAATTGATTAGGGGTTTTAAGTATCACGACCAAAATTAACTAGCAATAGGTTCTTTCAACACCGACTCATCTAGTTTCCTTTTGCAGTCAAGGCACAAAGTCATACCCTTCTTAGACCAAAAGGTACTCATGATGTCTTTCCTGCAAAGTTGACAATAGATCTTTTGAACCTTTTCCATTGGTTCAAAGCCAGTTCTTCTTTGCTTCCTCAGCCAACTTCATACTGATCCGCAAGGCTTCAGAAGTGTCATACTTGAGTTCAACTGAAGAGTATTTCTTCTGGTTTTTTTCTTTTGTCGCTTTTGCCACTTCCTTAGACCTGTTTAAAATGTAAGTGAGATTAATCATTTCATAAGTGCTACCCGTTTAAAAGTTTTATTGCCTTAAGTAATTATTAAAAAATAATTGGCCGACAATTTTAAATAAAAAGCTATTGCCTTATCTATCAACCCAGCGACTAGAAAAGATAACTATTGTTCCAGAATGGTAAACAACAATTACTAATTAGGCCTAGCTCTAGCACGACCTGCAATGGCAACTAAGCAATTAGATCTGAAGATGAAATATATGGGGTAATAACGTTGGTTAGCTTTATCCAGCTAAATGATAAAGACAGGACTTAATAAGGCCTCTCAATGATCTACAGGTAACTTTACAACTGAGAAGCCTAACTCGTAAAAAACACCCCCAAGAATATTTTTATCATCATTAAGCCTTAATAGCTTTAGTTCTTTCAAAACTATTTTTTATTTTGTAGAAAGAATAAGGAGAAAACACAAATAACGCTTATCAGAGGTCCTGGAGACACATTCAAAACAATCGCTAGCAAAAAGCCTAAAAGTGATATTAAAAGTCCAATCATTGAAGAACGAACCATGGCAATCCATAGTGCTGGAGCTTGCTGTAATCCCAATAAAGTTGGAGTAGATAATAAAGCAATTACAAGAATGACCCCAACTGCGGCCATTGAACTAACTATGACAAGAGCAGTTGTAGCACCAAGAGCTAAATTCAAAAAAGACACATTTATACCATTAGCAGCGGCGCCTTCAGGGTCTAATCCAACATGAACAAGTTTGTCGTAACCAAAAATCATCAGGCAACTAAATATCGAAGCTGCAATAAGGTTTCTTAATAAATCTCCAAAGTTTGAAGTAAGTAAATCGCCAAACAAAACAGCTTCTAAATCAATTCTGATACCAAGTAAAGGAATAAGAAGAACACCAAGCCCAAGTGATCCTGCAAGAATTGTATTCATTACTGCTTCATAATTTTGATTTTTTTTATTGGTCAAGCTTTCTGCAATAAGAGCTCCTATCAGACCACTTATGACTCCTCCAATAGAAGGATCAACGCCAAGAGATAGTGCCAAAGCCAATCCTGGCAGTACACAATGAGAAATTAGATTGACTTGTAGAAGACGCTTATGAGTAATTAAGACAGTGCCCATAGCGGGGCAAAGCACCCCAGAGAAGATTGTTATCAAAAGGGGAATTATCCACCAATTTGTATTTATAAAAGACATCAAGCAAATGATTCAGTATGGTCGTTAAAAGAGATCAAATTAAAGATCTTGACAATGAATAAATTCCACTCTGAAATTACCAAACGTCAACAACGGTTGCTTGAAGAGCTAAAAAAATGTGACGACGAATTGAGCGGTCAAGATTTACATAGACAATTGTACAAAAGTGATAATGCCATGGGCTTAACCACCGTATACAGAAATTTGCAAGTACTTGTAAAGCAAGGATTGGTTCGTTCTAGACATCTTCCAACAGGCGAAGTTCTCTATGCCCCTGTAGAAAGAGATATCCATCATTTAACTTGTGTTAATTGTGGAGAAACCACGCGTTTGAATAGTTGCCCAGTAAAGCCAATCAATTTACCCAATAAAAAATCTAAAGATTTTGAACTCCTGTTTCATACTCTTGAGTTCTTTGGTCTTTGTCAGAATTGTATTAAGCCAGATAATGCTTAATACAATTTGATGAAAATTATCCGCAGCAATGGTTGCCCATAGAGGTAAACGAATCGAGTTTTTCTTCTACTTCTTGAGGGGTACCAAAAGCTAAGACAGTCTTATCAAGGGCTACAACTTTATCATAAGCATTTAAGGATTTGCCCCAATCATGACTGCTAACAAAAAGTGTTGCTCCAGTATCAGCTAACTGACGAATAATCCTCAAAAATTTTTTTCTTGCAAATGGATCTAAGGCTGAGCAAGGTTCATCAAGAAGAAATATTTTTGCTGGTGTTATTAATGTTTTCGCAAGCAATGCTCTTTGCTGTTGACCCCCAGATAATGAATCAAGTCTTCTATTTGCTAAATCAGATATTCCAACTCGTTGTAGCGCAGCTTCTAATTCACAGCATGTTGACTTTAAATGATTCACTTTTCCTAAAGAAACTAATCCTTCAACGGTCATTGGAAAGTTCCAGTTAATAGAACTTCTTTGAGGCATCAAAGCAATTTGTTCTCTTGCCTCAATTAACGGTTTACCACCGATACTGATATAGCCTTTACTTGGCTTACTTTGACCTTGAAGTAGACGTAACAACGAAGATTTTCCAGCACCATTTGGGCCAACAAGTGCAGTTAAAGTTCCCGGGTTAAGTTCAATAGAAACATTATGCAAAACAGCCTGACTATGCACTGAATAGGAAAATGTCAAATTTTCAGCAATCAAGCTGGTCATAAATCAGAGCTCTATAACAAAAGGATAGTGCATGATTGACGAATGAAAATGAAAACCATTATCATTAATGCAGTTAATCATTGAATCTCTAGTGTTGGGATTATTAGATCAATCAGCCGAAAGGGGCGCAACAATTCATAAATCAATTTTCAGAAATTCTCTATTGGTTGGAGCAATTGTTTTTTCTGGACTTAATCAGAGTGTGCAAGCTAAACCTAAATCAATCGTTGCTGTTGAACCATTGGTTTGTGATTTGGTTTCTGCAATTGCGGTACCTTCATCCCCCGTCACTTGTTTGATTAATAGAAAACAAGATGTACATGATGTGAAAATTTCTCCGAGGCAGGCCCAAGCTTTAAATAATGCAAGTCAAGTCTTTACTCTTGGGCAAGAGATGACTCCCGCAATGAAAAAATGGCTGGGTAATCCAATAACGGTTGTTGTCGGTGTAAGTGCAATAGAAATTGACGATCATGACGACCATGATGATCACTCATCTGCGAAGCATGACGACCACGATGATCATGACGACCATGATGATCATGACGATCACTCATCTGCGAAGCATGACGACCACGATGATCATGACGACCATGATGATCATGACGATCATTCATCTGCTAAACATGATGACCACGATGATCATGGAGATGAAGCCTTTGAATGGGCTGGTGTTTTTGAACTTTCACGAGGAACATACAAATGGTCTTTTGCAAAAGTCGATGGAGACTATGCGGATCCTGTAATGAAAATGGTCATTCTTAAAACTGGGGATATTGAAGCATCAGAAGAGCTTGCTGAAGAATTATTAGAGTCCAAAAATTCAGAAGTTAAACGCAATAATGACAAACTTGTTGCACAGGAAAAAGCCTATCTTCTTACATTTAATAAGAGAAAAGACATCACAACATTCAATGTAGAAATCAAAAAAGCTGGTAGATATGCATTCTTTACTGAGCATATGCCTTTTGAGTTTGAAGCCGATGAACATTTCTTTAAAGATGTTTCAGGCGATGATATTGAACCGATAGCTCAAGTTCCAGATGAAGGCGGTGATCATCATCATCATGATCATGGTGGACTAGATCCCCATGTTTGGCATGATCCTCATAACATCATCAAGATGGGGAATGTCATTTCTAAAAGTCTCAACAAGAAAATCTCATTCTTTGATAGAGAAACTAAAAAAGTTTTAAAAGAAAGAACTCAAGCGGTTAATTCTATTTTAGAAGATTTAGATCAATGGATTCAAAGACAAGTAGCCACAATTCCTTCTAATCAAAGAACGATAGTTTCTAAGCACAAAGCTATGGAATACTACGGGGATGCTTTTGGTTTGAAAACCATTAGCTTATTAGATTTTCTTGGTCATTCAGCGAGCCTTAGGCCTCAGACCATTTCCAAAGTAATAACAGAGCTTAGAGAAGAGAATGTACAAGTTATATTTCCAGAGCAAAAACCTTCTTCAAAGCTATTGAAAAACTTAAGTAGACAAACTTCTACCCCTATAGCAAAACAACAAATTTTTGTTGATGGTTTAATGCCTACAGGAAATACTATTTCTGTCGCTGTTCATAACACATGTACCATCGTTAATTCTTTGGGTGGTTCCTGCAATAAAAAAGCAGGTAATCAACTAGAAAATAGATGGGATTCATTAACTAAACGTTAATTTAAAAATCCTAATCTTCTGTTCAAGTTGCACATTCAATTGTAAGTAAAATGTCTAAAATTAAAGGTTTAGAAACTTACAAAAAATACTGGGAAGATCAAGCAAGTTTCATGGATCAATCACCATGGAACCAACAAAAGATCTTAAAGTTAACTTTCTCAAATGATTTTGAAAAAAATATTGAAGAACTTAAATTTTCTAATCACTCTCTTGTCAGAGAAGGTGGGCAATTAACTTTACGCTTAAAAGTTCCCTACAACTACTCTGAGCTTGATGATTTTGAAGGAAAGGCTATCGAGCTCTTGGGTATCGACAAGAATTACTTAATCGATATGAGCTTCACCAATTCTAATTGTACTAAATACTGAAGAACAACAAAATGACTATCGAACAAAAAGTACCTGTCACCATCCTTACGGGCTTCCTCGGCTCTGGGAAAACCACTCTCCTTAATCGGATTCTGAGTGAAGAACACGGTAAACGAATCGCTGTAATCGAAAATGAATATGGTGAAGTTGGTATTGATCAGGGTCTGGTCATTAATGCTGACGAAGAAGTCTTTGAAATGTCCAACGGTTGCATTTGCTGCACCGTTCGTGGAGACCTAATTCGCGTATTAGGCAACCTCATGAAGCGACGAGATAAATTCGACTATGTGTTAGTTGAGACAACAGGACTTGCTGATCCTGGACCTGTTGCTCAGACATTTTTTAAGGAAGGATCACTCTTTGGAATTTTAAAATACGCACTACAAACTCTCCTCTAGGGTTCACATGATATATTTTTTCTAAAGAAACTTCTCAAATAATTCAATGTCAAAAGCGAATAATCCTATAGCCAAAAATAAAAAAACGAGTGTTCCAGTGACAATTATCACAGGATTTCTCGGGTCAGGCAAAACAACACTTTTAAATCATATTTTAACTAACCAAGGAGATCTAAAAACTGCAGTTCTAGTCAATGAATTTGGAGAGATAGGTATTGACAATGATTTAATTGTGAAGACGGACGATGATATTATTGAACTAACAAATGGGTGCATATGTTGCACAATTAACGGGGAATTACTCGATGCTATACATAAGATATTAGGACATAATAAAAACATCGAATATTTAATAGTTGAAACCACCGGGTTAGCAGATCCTTTGCCAGTTGCAATGACAATTAATAGTGCGAGAGAAGAATTAAGGTTGGACTCTATAATTACTTTAATTGATGCTGAAAATTTTAATGATGACACACTTTCTAGTCAGATAGCAAGATCTCAAATAATATATGGGGACATTTTATTAATCAACAAATGTGATCTCGTCAATGAAGAAAGAATATCTTATGTTGAAAGTAAAATTTCAGAAATAAAAAATGATCCAAGAATTCTCAAAGGCATCAAAGGTAATGTTCCTCTGGGGCTTTTCCTAAGTGTTGGATTATTCCAATCAGATTTAATAACAACAAATAATAGGAAAGATCACCATGACCATGACCATGACCATGACCATGACCATGACCATGACCATGAGGAATTATCGATTGAAGGATTTACATCATTTTCATTTCAATCCAAATTTCCTTTTTCACTAAGAAAATTCCAAAACTTTTTGGACAATCAATTACCATCTAATGTATATAGAGCAAAAGGTTTATTATGTTTTGAAGAAAGTGAGCTGACTCATATATTCCATTTATCAGGGAAACGTTTCACTCTAGATGATACAGAAAGAGATCGTAAAAGAGAAAATAAAATTGTACTGATAGGGAAAGAACTGGACCACAACAAGCTACAGGAGCAACTTGAAGCATGTATTTCATTGAGCAATGCAACTAAGGAAGGTTAAATAGCACCCTTTTATTCATTTTAAAGAACAAAAGCTATTCCAATTAGTCGATTACAAGAACTCATCGCTAAAAGATAGGCCTCTTACAAGCCAACTATCCTAATAAATTTTATTTATAATTTGACTAAAGCGACTAAGAATAATTACTCGCCCAAAGATTATCTAGTTGGATAAAGCAAAGTATAATTAATATAATTTAGAGCTCCAACAAAAAGGTTTTCTAAATATCAATACATCTAATCTAAAAGAGAGTAAATTGGGGATATCACTGATTCTGAGACATTCAAAAGGAATAAATATATTAAAATAAAAAATCAACTAAAAACCCTTTCATATCTAGGTTCAACAGCAAAACTAACTAAATTATTTATTAATAGTGATATGAGTTTTATACTTGGTTCCAAGTAGAAAGATCTGTAGTTCCTGATGATCTTTGCATCCAAAAAATCATCCAAATTTCATCTATTTTCTTAAAAATCATTGAATAACTTGATAAGTCACTATTTTTCTCACCTTTATAGCTAAATTCTTCTTTCAAGGTAAAAGCTGCAAAGCCCCAATCTAAATTTGCTTCTAATCGATGAATCTTTATTAATTCAGATAGCTCAACAATCAAGTCTGCATTGTTATACATTCCAACAAGACCTTCTGCCGTAATAGGGTTGCCACTTGGTCTAACCGCTAAGAAGTGATCTGTGACATTAGAGAGCAAGAAAGACTTGTTTTCAGCTCTATTTGCAAAACCTCTGATGAGGGCTTCTATCTGCTGAGAATCTGAAGTCAATTTATTAAACAAGTAGTGTTTCTAAAATCTCATACATCAAACAAGCCGTCTTTATCTTTTATTTTTTTTTGAGGAAATGGTAAAAATTAAAAATCACTATTCAATTACTCATCATTTTAAAACCTGTGCCACATCCACTTGCTTGTGCACCTTCTGGAGTACTAATCAAAAAGCCTCCACCAGTCAAATCTCCAAAATAATCGAGTTTTAAACCTTGCAATAAACCAAGTTGCTTTGACGGAGCAAATAAAGTAATGCCATCTGTTCTTGCTATAGGAACTCCAGATTGTTGACCACATCTCAATCGAATATACAACCAGCCTTCCTCAAAACTATCGGGCAATAAATCAATATGCATTTCACCAGGAGTTCCTCCAAATGCAGATTGTCTTATTAACTCAGTAATAGCAGATTTAGAAATCTTTAAATTACAAGCCATCTAGAAGAATTACTTATTGATATTTATTTTAGATTAATTAATTTGTTTTAGAGTTGCTGGTCATAGGTTTTAGCTCTTTCTCCTTGTCTTAACTTCGAAAACTCTCAGCGTAAGGAGAAGATCTCTAAAGGGATCTACTGTTTTTTTAACTCTCTTAATTTAAAAAACCTTTTTTATTATATTAATCCTTAGATTTTGTTAAAAAACTAGGTGCCAAATAATACTTCCTAAAGGAATCCCTACTTTTTGATCTAACAGGTTGGTCATATGATACAAACATGATTCCAGATATCTTTCAATCACCTGAACAAGTAAGACAGGTATCAATTTGGGGGCCTGTACTTGGCATGATCATCCTTTTCTTAGGGATGAATATGAGAGTTGAGTTCCATATTGAAAGAGAAAAAGAAGAAGAAGAAGAAAAATGATTGGCCTTCCTTTACTCCTATTTACTTTTTTAGGGTTGCAAGCATATTTGTTGCTGCAAGTGATTCGTAACAAAAGAAATGAGCCATTGATTTTTAATCGAACCCAAAAGTTTTATCTTCACCAATGGGCTTTGAAGACATTCGGCAAGATCCACACAAGAAAGGACTAGAGCACTATAAGTAGATATAGAAGCCTGAGCGATTTAAAGCTTTTTAATACGTGGCAATTATTGAGGCTCAAGTACATTTGACTATGATTAAAAATTATTATATAAATTTTTTTAATCGAAATCTTATCCCAAACGCAATGAGCTTAGGCCGAATCACCCCTTGAAACTACCTATAATTGCCTGAACTAGAATATCAATAAAAATAGGAATGATGACTTAATGGAGAATGACTTTGCCGCCACTGTTCAAAAATATTTTTTCTATTTCCTTATCGGCATTGCTCTATTTATAGTCATTGGGACTGCCCTACTTTTGATCTCTTCAATGCTATGAATAAAAAAACAATTCCTGATAATGATGCAGTAGCTCATTCGGAAGAATATTGGAAAGAGGAAAATCTTGGTACAGAAGATGAACCATACTTTCCTCTTGAAGAGTCAAAACCCCCTCACTATTAACTATGTGTTTGTCAATTTCCTAAGAATCAAACCATGTTAAGGCTTAGAGGGGAAAGGCCAAGTGTAAGCAGTTAGAGGTATAGGTGAGCATATTTCTTCCCCATTCGGAGAAAGATAACACCTTTCTATTCCCCATTCTCTTTCAACAATCTTCATTTCGATAGATCCATTGGGCAAATGTGAAGAAGGCATTTGAGTCATGTGAATTTGCAATTAAAATACTTCTAGCTACTTAAAAAGTTTGAGCAATAAGCAATTAGTTTTATTGACAACTGCTAAAGCATCCAAGATTTAAAATATATCGATAAAACAAACTCAAAAAGCCTAAAGCATGATCATGAAGAGTTAGGCCAACTCAACTCCAAAATAATATTTACGCTTTTTTATTTCTGCATATATTGGTATCGACAACAAAATGCTTAATCTCCTATATTTACTGGTTTAATAAATCTCATTAAAACCTCTTAAAGATGGAAACAACAGTAGTAACCTTTAAGGTCAATGGTAGTTTCGCTGAATGGGTGGCAATTTTTGATAGTGATGAAGCCAATAAAAGACATGCTGAATATAAAATCAAGCCACTTTTCAGAGGTCAAAGCAAAGATGATCCTCAAAAAGTAATCGTTATCCACCAGCATGAAGAAGGGATGCTTGAAAAATTTCTTATCGGTAATAGCGATTGGATTTCAACTCACAATGTAGATATGAACAGCTTGGAACAATCAGCTTGGAAAGGGGAATAATTCATTGCGTCGCTTTTTATTCTTAACCCTTGGGATGGGTATGCTATTACCAACTGTTGGCTGTAACCTTCAAAAGGAAGTTTCTAAGAACACCAAGCCTGTTATCGAAACACTTGTCAGTGCAACTGAATCATGGAACGGAGACCGTTATTCATATCCTGAAGGACAAGCACAAATAATTCTTTTGAAGATCACAGCTCCAGTAGGATTCAGAACGCCAGTACATACACATCCACAACCTGGTGTCGCCTACCTATCCAAAGGGAAGTTGGAATGCGTAGTAACTGCAGACAATACAAAGGTTTTTTCTGCTGGAGATAGCTTTGCGACCACCTCTGGTGAAACACCTCATTACTGCGAAAGTATTGGTGATGAGCCTGCAGTTGTTTTTGTAACATATGCAGGTGTTGAAGGACAGCAATTCACTATTCCTATAAACAAATAGACTTAAGCTCTTTCCATAGCTTTTCTCAAAAAGAGTTTTAGCGGTATCAGAATAACTAGTATTACCTTTTTTCTACATTTACTGATTTATGTACTCTTAAGTTTAATCAGAGCTTCCGAAAAAGTTCATATGAATAACTAAAAAGCCGATTCTTTAAAAGAAAATTTGCTCTCATTTAATCAAAGATATTTCATTTAGAGAATTTTCTTAATCCAAACATCTCAGCCATTTTGCCAGTAAATGCAAAGTAACCAATAGAAAAAAGGAACATTCCAAAAGCAATTAGATTAGGCAATATTCGACCAATGAAGTGTTCTTCTCCAATAATTAGAAAAGTAATAACAACAAATACCCTTGACCAATTATCAGCAAAGTTCATTTATATAATCCTGAGAAGAAAAAAAACCACGTAAAGACACTAAGATTGCATACAACTGTTAAAGAAATTGCAATTACCTTAAAAGTCTTGCCAACCTCCTCAGTAACTGGATTTAGTTTGACCCTTGCCATATACCCATAATGCCAAAAAAGATAATAAATTGCATTTGTGGGGACTAAGTTGCAGGTGTAAATCTTTTCATCAAGCTAAGCTTTCTTATTTCTGTGGGAGTAGTTCTTAGTAAAGTCTTTTCTCTAAGCCATTTTGCAAATGGAGTTATTGTTATGTCAAGTTCATGTGCAAGAAGCTTCAGCTCTTTCAAGTCTGCTCCATAGCCTGCTCGCTCAATCCAGTTAGCCATTATCCCAATATCATGCTCAATAAAATTCATAAGTTTGCGTGGAACCATTAAATAACGAACCGATCCAGATTGTTGGCCTCGTATTTTTTGCCACAAAGCGGCCATTTCGTTACCAGTCATCTCATCTCCAGCAATATTAATTGCATCACCCAAAAATTTATTTGGGTTTTCAAAAACAGCCTTTGTCCAAAGTCCTACATCATCAACTGCAATAGTTTGCCATACCTTGTCTCTATGAACCACTCCAGGGAAAACTCTCTCTGATATCTTTACGCCAGGAAGATTGCTATTAAAATTTTCGAAATAGCTAACAGGTCGAATAATTGTCGAGATGTTCTTTAATCCATTTAGAAAAATATATTCTTCAATGCTCCATTTACTAGAAAAATGTCCAGGAGCAGGTTCATTTTTCAAAGGGTCTTTAGGTTTGCAAACTGAGCTAAAAACAAAGTGTTTTAAGCTCCCAAAATTGGCCAATTTATTCACTACGTCTACTAAATTTCTACCTTGCTCCATCTCATAATCACGAACCATACTTCCGCGGCCCAAAGCCCAACCCTTAGTAGGAGTAGTATTACCAAATACTCCATAAACCCCTGAAAAGCACCTCTCTAAACTTTCAGGTTCAAGAAGATCTCCTCTTACAATTTCAACATTAGGCAACTTTGACAAAGCTTCTGAACGCTTAGACGCAGGGGATCGAGTAATTGCACGAATATGAAAATTGTCAGTCTTAGACAAATGATTTACTACTGCTGAGCCCTGTCGGCTCGTGGCCATAGTGACTGCAATAACAGGCTTTGAGCTTTGCAAAGCAAAGTTCCTAGAACAACTTGCATTCCTTTTAAAAAGTATTTCCTGGCTAGAAGAGTTCAATTTCTAAGATTAAGTATGTTGAATATTGCAAAATGTAAAGCATTTTTCCTTAAATCGTGGGCTTTCTGATTTATGGCGTGAAAGTTTTATTTCACCGTCCAACAAATAAACAGATTCTTCCTGGTCATTTATCTTTGAAAGATCCCTTTTAGAAGTAAATCATCTTTAAAGATAAAAAATAAAAATCCATTTTATGCATCATTTTTGATTGATCGTTTACCTTCGACTCGATCTATATAACCTTAAGTCTTCTTAACAGACTCAAGCCTCTCCTAAGCAAGGGAAAACTACTGTTTAATTCATCTACACAAATCCGCACCCTAAATGAATTACATATTCAAGGATCTAGCCTTAGCTAATAACATAAATGATTAGCGCAAGTACCAAGCTGGCTCTAGAAAATCTCTTACTACAAAATAGATAGCCGAACCAAGAAGTAATGAGAGGGTAATAATTTTAAGCAAGGCCACTCCTTTAATAAAATCTATTCATCCATTATGGGCGAGATTTAAGGCTCGGGCCTATATAGACGCTTCTTAATGGCATTAGCTTTCTTGTAAAGCTCTATAGTTTCTCTTCTACCCAAAGCTTGTGCAGCTTCTTTCATCGCCTTGGAATACTCGGTATTTAATTGTGTTTTTGTCATAGAAGTTTTTCTAAATGCTTGGTTTGTTAATGACTTGGGTTACCAATATCAATTCTGCTTGAGAGTCCTACCCCTAGCTTAATCTCATCCGAGATTCAATGATATTAATTCATAGCCTGCATCTAAAAGAGTGTTGACATCCGTCAGATCTGTAGATTAGTATAAATGTACTATCAAGGAAAATTATGGGACCAACTTCTTCACCCTACGCTATTTTTCGGGCCTCTGACTTGAATTACGTGTTTGATCAACCTATTGCCCCAAAAGATTATCTAAGAATTCGACCAAAAAGAATCTACGTAAAAAAAGTTTTTCAGCAATCTAAATCTGCGAATCTATCAAAGCATCATGTTCAGCTTGCGTTTGCATAAATTGCATACATTTTTGTATTAACGCGATAAAAATTGCCACACACTTCTAATTTCTCTTACTCATCAACCTCTTATTTACAGATCACTCATCTAAGGAATAAATTTTTTCAAAAATATAAAAACCAGGAAAAATCCTTGATGTCTATCCCAAAGCTTCTTAACAAATGACCAAAGATCAACTCGCTCTCAAGATCTCCTTAGCAATGCATAGACACGATGAAACTCGCAAGGAGACAATTAATTCCTATTTCAATACATACAAATGTTTAAGGAGTTACTTTGAAGATCTTTCATTAGAAGATATAGCTGGGATCGCTAGTAGGTACGGGGTTATGATCTAAGCTAGGAGCAAGTAAATCTTTAAATAAATCGCAAGGATAATAGCAATTGCATTGTTTTTTGGAACAATTGTTTACTGCGCAATTACTATCAGCACTCATGAATAGGTCTTCTTTAATACATAACAAAGATACTGTAAACGATTTGATAAATAACCCCTCAATGTAGTAGAGGTTAGAAATAAGAGTTAACTACCTTACATGTCTCAACTAACCATCAAGATTTCAGCGAAGGCAGAAGCTATGATTGCAACCCTCCAAAAAGAAATCTTTAACCGCAGACGTAAAAAAATTACCCCGCAAGGTGTAGTTGAATCGCTTGTAGAAAGTGGTGCGAAATCTCAATCTGACAAGCGTTATGCCTCTTCCTGGAAGAATCTGATCAAAGATATCGAGAAAGCTGCTAAACAATCAGAGGCCCATGGCAATAAGCCTGCCAATGTTTCTGCTGAAGAGTGGGCAATGCTTCTAGCACACCGCACACGCAAAGGTTCTACAGCTAAGAAATCTACTCCAAAGAAGCCTGCTGTTAAAAAAACAACTGCAAATAAAAAAGCTTCTAATAAGCCTGCTGCTAAGAAAGCTGTGGCTAAAAAAGCTACTCCAGCGGCAACAGTTAAGCCAAGGAAAGCTAGACGTGCTAAAAGAGCACCTGCTAAGGCCGCAGCTAAACTTGCTTAAAATCGCTCTTTTTGACACCCAACTTAAAATTATCTCTAGCCACTCTTTTAGAGTGGCTTTTTAATGAGCACTTCTTGGCTAAATTCATAGAAGAAAGTGATTTAGAAAAATGTTTTATATACATACCTCAGAAATGATCTAAAGTCTTGCCCAATACGCAACCTCTTTCAATAAAACAAAAAGTTTATTTGAATTATTTTGGGTATTTATTTTTCTTTTATAGGCTGAAACTCGTTTTATCTACTTTTCTATTTCATCAAAATCAAAAAACATTTACTTAATCTAAGAACATCCCCTCGACAGATATCTTCTGTCTTATTTCTGTTGAAGGGTAATTTTTATAATAAATAACTAATCCTCCTGCAAAAACTAATGCAAGAAATATTCCAACAATGAAAGACTTCTTTTTCACACCAAATCTTTTCTTAAATCATTAGTCTCTTTATATACATTAATTTTACAACCATACTTCCATAACTAGGCCAAATAAAGCTAAATAAAAGTTGATCAAAACCTAAAACCTTTCTTCGTATGAATCTTGATACTGAAGGCGACGAGTTAAAAAACAATCCTAAAAATCAGTGAGTAAGCTCTAGGCAAAACCTCCTTATTCCTCAGGATCCTCTTAATTACTACGAAATAATAGTGACGAAGCTTTTTCTAATGTTTTCTTCTGAAGGAGCTAAAGAAACCAACAACTATTTTCCTACTCATGACTTGTATTATTATCAGTTTAATTCTTACCATAAGTTCTAGTGTTAATTGCTCGTCATAACCAATTGTTTACCCCAGCTGAATTATGTGTAGTAGGTATGAACTAACAACTACATTCTCAAACCTACCGTCGCTTTTAAAGCAAAGCCTCCCTAAAGGTTTCGAAGAAAACTACACACCACAAAAGTTAATCAGACCTACGGACCATGTCCTTGTACTAAAAAAAGAAATCAAAGTAAGTACTTCAATAATGCTTTGGAGTTTTATCGCTGAATGGGCTAAAGACCCTTTCCATAAGGGGATAGCTAAACCTTTTAATGCAAGGGCTGAAACTGTTGGTGAGAAAAAATTATTTAAAGGAAGCTGGAAAAACAAAAGATGTCTCATCCCTGCGAGTGGATTCTTTGAAAAAGGTCACCGCATATGCAGAATAGATAAACAAACTTTTTGGTTAGGAGGCATTTGGAATAGGTGGATGTCACCTGATGGGAGTGAAATTGAAAGTTGTTGCGTTTTAACTACTGAACCAAACAAATTAATAAAACCCTTACATAGTCGAATGCCAGTTATCATCCCAAATGGATTAGAAGACTATTGGCTAGATTCATTTAAAAATGGGCTTGAACTTAAAACACTACAATCTATGTTGTGTGGTTGGAATCCAAAACCATGGAAATCCGAACAAATCATTAAACAACAAACTTCTCAAACAAGTTTGTTTTAAA
Organism: Prochlorococcus marinus str. MIT 0918; assembly: GCF_027359415.1. Taxonomy (NCBI): domain Bacteria; kingdom Bacillati; phylum Cyanobacteriota; class Cyanophyceae; order Synechococcales; family Prochlorococcaceae; genus Prochlorococcus; species Prochlorococcus marinus. Next base: position 22,938 of record NZ_CP114780.1, on the reverse strand, counting down.
GGAAATTTCTTATTTTATAACAGTTGCTATCTCTAGACATATGATCATTCATTGATTTCTTCTGATTCCTTAGAAAAACTGTACCTAAAGCAGGGAGATATGCTCATAGTAAAAGGTCTCGAATAAATTGCCTATTAAAAAGTAATCTTCAGGAAGATAATCGAATACAGTTCAAGAGAAACACTTTAATAGCAAGAACCTACTAAGAGCTCAATAAAATGGTTAAAACAAAGTCGTAGATATCTTCACTGTCGGGGTTTTCAAATAAATTCATTAAACATGATTAGAAGCCGAGGTTTCTATGAAATTTATTGTTAACCATTTAGTAGTACTAAGGGATAAGTGCTCTCTACAAATCTCTCAGCAACAACCAAATTAATTTATGAAGGAGAACAATCGTGAAAAGTCATAGCTTATTTTGAGTATTAGTTACGAGGCCTATAACTAATAGAAGTGCTTATATGAAATAGGAAACATAAGGCGACCTTTCTGCACAGGGTCGCTTTTTCATTCTAAGGAAGAATCAAACAACGCCTAACTTCATAGCACCTTTCACCTTTTTGACTATTGCATCATCAATTTCATTATCTGTTTGAAGGGCAAGCCATTCTAAAGCAGAAACAATCCATGCTTTCATTTGCTTCTTAAAAAACTTTTTTAAAATCAAAAACAATACTGGCTTGAATAGTAAAAAGAAAAGACCTGTCATTGACTACAATTATTTAGTAATAGATTAGATGAAATAAAAAAGTCTTTCAATTCAAATCGCGACCACCCCACCCATCTCAAAACCAACTGTAAACGAAAAACTTTATAAGCCTTAAAACTCACTGAGTTCAAAGAAAACAAATTACAGATGAACAAGTCACAAGCAGTTATAAAAAGGCTTAAACCCTTTTAAAACTAATCATCTAATCATAGTTATAGGCTTTAAATCATCTCAATCTGAAATTTCATTCCAAATAATGTACGGAACCTTTCTGCCATTTTTTATTGAAAGTCTAAAGAATATCACTAAATCTAATCCGAAACAAAATTAGCTTTTTTCACTCTATGAGCCCCATAAAAACTACATCAACCCTAATTCTTCATACTCTTTAAACTTAGTTTTCAAGAACCTCTCAAACTAATATGAGGAGATCTGAAAGTTCTTTGCACTACAAATTAAAAAAAATCTTTTAATATATTAAAAGTTATCTTTTGATCTAATGCTTCGTAAACAAGAAAAAAATGCTTTTCTTAGATTAATATTTCTTTCCCTGGGATGGGGCTTAGGGCTAGATCGTTTCTACGAAGGCGATAAAAAAGCTGGATTCCTCTCACTTATTGGATGGGGAATAGTTCTTACAAGTTTTGGATATCTTCAATGCTCAGGGGTTGAATATGTTGAAGGAGTTAAGAACTATGCGGACTACAGTCCCAATCCTTTAATCATTGTTCCTACAGTTGCTGGGATTTATGGATTCGTTTTAATTATTCGTAAAGCTTTTAAACTTGCCAAGCAATTTGAAAATGCTGAATAAATAAACATTAAAGAGTTTTACCAATCAGGGAAAATGATCAAAATTTATAATGAATAAATAAAATCAAAATAAGCCGCTAATAAATTTAGCAGCTTATTTTGAGTATTTGCTTTAGACTTACTATTGTCTTAACTTTGATTTTCAATAATTCTTGAAATTAATGATTTTAAAAATAATTTCCCTTAAGATGTCTCTCCATACAAATTGTCTTACAGTCTTGTTCTTTTTCAGTGAGTGAACAATAAGTTGTACATTCAAAATACTCGTCAATAGCTTCCCTATTCTCTAGAGAGCTAATTTGATTAAGGGTTGTATTCATGGCAATTGACCCAAGTTCATACTATTAATCTATCAAATCGATAAATAATTGCCATGCGCATTACTTACTAATATTCTTAAATTTTTGCTAATCATATTAGCTAACCAAGTACTAGCTAATGCTAGATAAGTCTTGCATTTAAAAAAAGCAAAAAAATCTCTATGGTCTTAATTAAAATAAGCACACTTTCAGATAAAATAAACGTCTTATAAATGGATGTAAAAAAATCACACCTATAGTTCTTTAGTATCAAACATAAGAAGTTTAAAAACCCTAATTAGTTTTTTTGGAACTAATAAAAATTCAAGCTAGAGATTTAATTAATTCGACAATTTCATCACCATAACAAGATGGATTAACTCTTAAGCAATCATCATTCGTTTTGATTTTGTGTATTTTAGTAAGTTCAATATCTCTAAAGTCACAGCAATTACAAACGATGTGAACTTTCCTTCCTTCTTTTTGTTCCTTAACCCTGGCATGAATCCATTTTATAGCAGTCTCATTAGTCCATTGATAAAAAGTTCCTTCGCAATCAATATTTTTCTTTGTTGTATTATTAGCTTGAAAAATTCCAGAGAATATAAGGCGCTTATATCTAAAGCCTTGCTCTCTAGCCTGCCTTATTCCTATATGATTGATTTGCGACTTCACTTTATTAGAAAGTAAAATATAGCTAGGTGAATCAATGATTATATATCTATAAAAAATATTTGTCTTGATTATAAAAAAATAATATATTCATACAAACTAAGCGGAAGGATTAATATATAATTATAAAAAAATTGTATCCTAATACTAGGAATACAGTTATTTCAATCGTATTTATTTAAGAATGGAATCAAGACTTTTATTTATTTATGATGGCGAATGTCCTTTTTGCAATCATTTTGCAGAATTAATTGAATTAAAAAGTTCTTTGCCTAATATTTCTATTCTAAATGGAAGGGAAAACCTTAACAAGCTAAATGATTTATATGTGAAGGGCTATGACCTAAATAAAGGAGCAATTCTTCTTAACGGTAAAAATATTCTGCATGGAGCAAGTGCTATTCATTATATCTGTTCTCAAATATCAAGCCCTTCAGATTCATTATTAAAAGTTCTTTCTCTAACTTTTTCATCTAAACAAAGAACAAAAATTATATTTCCTTTCCTTCTAATAGCAAGGAGAGCAGCCCTTATTTTAAAAGGTATTCCTCCACAATTAATATAAGCAATGTACACTCAAAGCCAATTGAGGGTAATAAATGAAGTCACACATAAAAATTAATCTTAGATTTTCATTCTCAATATCTATAGCAACTAAACAAGGATCTTAGCCTTATTGCTTAACACCACTAGTCATAACTTGAGTTTAGGTACAGATTCTCTAGTAAGTCTAAACCCTTCTAAAGTTGTTATTTTCTTAAAAGGCATTAATTTTTTTTAGCAATCCCATACAAAAACCAACATTAGGATCCAAAATCATTAAAAGACCAATTCTATTAAGCAATGAACCTAGCTCCTCTTTTCGCAATGTATGGGCAACCAGGGATTCCTATGGATTTCTTCCTCTTAACCTTTTTCCATGCTTTGTTCGTAATACCATTTCATATTGTTCTCTTCCGTTGGAGAGCTAAAGATGGTTATACCAGCTTCTATGCAAAAGATTTTTATGTTGTCAAAGACTGATTTCAGTTCTTCTCTAAACATTTTTCATACTCAAAAATCAATCCAAAGTCTTAATTACTATATTTGACCCGAAAAGTTTCATAAAATTATATCTAACATAAGGATCTAATTTCCATTAGATCCTTATGTTTTTATTTTTTTTAAACTAAAAGCCATTCAATAGCATTGTAATTACAAGCTTTTTCATTGAGTTCTATGCAAGATTTAAAAAATTAATTTAAGATTGTTTATTAAAATGCACAATTTTATATTTTCGGTTATTTTTCCATGAAAAGCAATGCGTATAAAAGCTGATTGCTTTGATAGGCCAACAAAGTAATGATGTTTATATCGAACTCAGAGGCACCTAATTATGGTAGACACTCCACCTGAGTATTTAATAGAAGCAGACTGACTTCTGGCCCCTGCTCCAACAGTCTCAATTAAATAGTGGGCTCTCGTCTGAAGCGACAAGGATCAATGATTTAGGTGCGTCAATTCAGTCGATACTCCTTCTGCATCGTTTAGGTGCCCTTTCAGGAGATAAAGCCTTAAAACTAGAATTTTGGCCCCAGGCGTGCCACTAACCAGAAGCTTCGAACCTCTTAATCAATTTGTTATTTTCTTAAATAATCTCTTCTTGAAATAGCAATACAAAAAGGAGGAGCCTGTATAGGCTCCTCCTTTTTGTATTGCTATTCTTTAAATCAATTTCTCAAGTGCTCATGAAACCAAATCAAATATTTTTATGGTGATAAGTTCAGAATAGTTTTAAAACCTGTCGCTCATTGAGAAGTCGACGAATATAGGTCAATCATTAAAAAAATCACACTGTCCTTTAACTTCAAAAAAAAAACAAAACCATTGTCTTCTGTAAACCATGCCTGTTAAGGTATGTTATTCATTAATGTGATTCTTTTGACTCAGGTAACGGTTGGTGAAAACGAAGGTATTGAATCAGCTCTTCGTCGATTTAAACGAGAAGTGTCAAAAGCTGGCATCTTTAATGAATTAAAGAGGATACGTCATCACGAAACTCCTGTTGAAAAATACAAAAGGAAGCAAAGACTAAAAAACAGAACAAAGCGTCGCAGGTAAAACTATCAACAAAATTAATATTAAATAATTATCTTGACAAAATTTATTTAATATATTTCTCTAAATATTAAATAATCTAAAACTTAGTTATTATTCGAATTTATATCCTTGGATAAATTAATAAACTCTTCTGTCGTAAGAGCAGGTTTGTAATCGCATATCATACCAAAATTCTTCTGCCAAGGGCCAAAAACTTTGTATAGAACAGATGCACTTTTAGCTTTACATAGTACTATTCCAGTCCCATCTTGAGGAGTATGAACCCAAGCAAGTCTTTCATAGCCTTCTGGCATAGACTCTGCTTGACCACTTTCAACATAATCAATCAAAGCATCCGCAGCAAATGATTGATCTTCGGGAGATTGAAACTTCCACGTAACAACATAAAGTTGCATTGTTATAAAAAAATATCAAATGATTTACTTCTAAAGAATATACATAAATCTATTTTTAAGCAGATAAAACTATATATTCCAAATTAAACCTTTATTTGACGTTAAGAGATCACGGGCTAAGCCATCTTTTTATTTTTTTTTGAATTGCTGTAACACGTAAAAGGAGCTCTCTACCAGAACTTGCAAAGCTATATCTAACAGCCTTTCCTGATTTAAACATTGCTTCACTTATTGCTTGTGCTCTTAAAAGCTCTTGTTGAAATGCTCGGTTAACTGCTCTCTCTGCATCAATATTTGCCAATTGAGCTTGCTTGGACAAACGTTGGGTTTTTGATTTAGGAATTACAGCCAAGACACTTTCAGGCTCAGCCCATCGCAATAACCAAGGACGACTTGATTTTGAGACAATGGAACTTTTCTTAGGCATTTGATCTATTTATATATGCATCTCTAACAGGATGAGTCCTAAAAGGCCGTAGAAGACCAAAAAGTTGCTCTCTGAAATTTCCTTTATTAATACTTAATATGAACTGAGAAAAAAGTTGAATTCATAAAAAGCTTGAATTAAAAGAAAAATCTTCTGGCGATTCACTCAGTAGACAAACTATTTTGCTTAATCAAGGTAACTGGATATTAAGCAGCATCCAGAAATAGAAAGAAACATTAGCTGCAATAGCAATTCCAACTGCAAAGAATTTCATCTAAATATTTGAGTAAAACCATTCCTATCCAGCACCCAAATCTTGGATTAATCGAGTTTTTGTAAGGTTTTCCTCACACTATTTTTATTGAGCTTTGATGTCTTCAGGGATATAAAGCAAACTTGAGCGACACTTCTCAAGAAGTTTTCTTACATATTTAAGATCATTTTCCCTAAGAGGACTTTTACTCGAAATCCCAGATGGATAAACAAGCTTACCTTTTCTATCAAGTCTAATTCTTTGTCCAAACCACGTTCCATATCCTTTAATTGAAGCCCTACAAAAAACTTGGTTTTTTTCAGAATCGAATTTTTGTTCAATTATCCATTCCTTATAAATATCCTTCTCAGTAAAATGATTTAATCCACCATAAACAAAATCTATATTCAACAAAAAGAAAATATAAGTAAGTTGAGCAAGCCTGGTTAGGCGATATCTCATTACAAGCAATGTATTTGGAATAAATTAATGGGTCGCCTGAGATTCGAACTCAGGACCAGCCGGTTAAAAGCCGGATGCTCTACCGCTGAGCTAGCGACCCCCATAGTGAACCTTAAAGGTACATTCGCAAGTTGTCATCTTACAATTTTGTTTAAAAACGATCAGAAAACGTATTTGATTAAATTAATTCAATTACAAATGACAATTTTCCACCTCTTTTCTGTAGGATCACACGAAATCAAATGCAATCATGCTTAATCTCCTAGTCGTTGCCCTCCCAATCCTCGCAGCAGTCACCTGGGTAGTATTTAATATTCAGAAGCCTGCAAGAGAGCAATGGTCTCGTCAGTTTGACGACCAAAACAATGCTTTCTAAGACCACTGATAGAGGCTAAAAATAAAATAGTCTCTCTATGCTTTTCTTTTGCCTCAGTCCTCCCCATTAATAGTTATTGGAGCAGGATTGGCAGGAGCTGAAGCTGCATGGCAAATTGCAAAAGCTGGTCTGCAGGTTAAATTAATTGAGATGAGGCCAGTTCATAAATCTCCAGCGCATCATTCAAATAATTTTGCAGAACTAGTTTGCAGTAACAGTTTTGGAGCTCTTAGTAGTGACAGAGCTGCTGGTTTACTTCACCAAGAATTAAGAGAACTAAATTCTTTCGTTATAAAAACAGCAGATAATCATTCCATTCCAGCAGGAGGAGCCCTTGCTGTTGACAGATCAGAATTTAGTCATTACATAACAAAAACCTTATCTGCTCATCCACTAATAACAATTGAAAGAAAAGAACTAAAAAAACTTCCTTTTAAAAATGCTATTAGTGTTATCGCGACAGGGCCACTAACTAGTGAAAGCTTAACTAAAGATCTAAAAAACTTTACCGGTATTGAAAATTGCCATTTTTTTGATGCAGCGAGTCCAATTATTGAGGGAGAAGGTATAGATTTCTCTATTGCTTTTCGAGCCAGCAGATATGACAAAGGAGATGCTGACTATATTAATTGTCCAATGAATGAAGAGGAATACAAATCGTTTAGAGATGAGTTAATAAATGCGGAACAAGCAGAACTTAAAGATTTTGATAAAAACGATGCGAATTTTTTCGAAGGATGCTTACCCATAGAAGAACTAGCTCGCAGAGGCGAAGAAACGATGAGATATGGCCCATTAAAACCAATAGGCCTTTGGGATAAACGATGGGGTGATTTATTTGATAAAGAATTAAGAAAGAGGAAACGAGCTTATGCCGTAGTTCAATTGCGAAAAGAAGACAAAAATGGCCGTCTGTGGAACTTAGTTGGATTTCAAACAAATCTCAAATGGGGAGAACAAAAAAGAATTATCCAAATGATTCCTGGTTTAGCAAATGTAAGTTTCATTCGTTTTGGGGTTATGCATAGAAATACATTCCTTGAGTCTCCAAAGTTGTTAAACCCAACTTTACAATTTAAAGACAGACCAACCCTTTTTGCCGCTGGACAAATTACAGGAACTGAAGGCTATTCAGCTGCAATAGCAGGAGGGTGGTTAGCAGGAACAAATGCAGCATTATTAGCAATGGGCAAAAGTCCCATAACACTTCCCAAAACAACAATGATTGGAGCTCTAACTGATTTCATAAGCTCCACCAAAACAATTCAGAAGCCAATTCAAAAAAGCCAATTCCAACCAATGCCACCGAATTTTGGTCTGCTACCAGAGTTAACAATTCGAATACGCGAAAAGCGTCTTCGGTATGGTGCTTATCGTGACAGAGCACTAAATGACATCAAAACTTTCAAAAAAACTTACATTAACTTTGATTAAACAATGATTAATACTAAAAACAAAGAAAAGCTTTGGGATGCAATTGTTATTGGGTCAGGGATTGGGGGACTTGTTACTGCTACACAATTATCTGCCAAAGGAGCTAAAGTTCTTGTCCTAGAAAGCTACACAATCCCTGGAGGAAGCAGTGGTGCTTTTCACAGAAATGGATATACCTTTGATGTAGGAGCTTCAATGATCTTTGGTTTTGGAAATCAAGGTTACACTAATCTGTTAACCAGAGCACTCTTAGATGCCGGAGAAGCATGTGAGACCATACCAGACCCTGTTCAACTTGTTTATCACCTACCAGAAGGAGACACAGTAGTTGTAGATAGAGATTTTAGAAGTTTCATTTCTAACTTAACTATTCTGTTCCCTCATGAAAAGAAAGGTATCCAATCCTTCTATAAAGTCTGCTGGAATGTATTTAATTGCCTCAACTCAATGCCTTTGCTTTCTATAGAAGATCCTAAATATCTAGCAAAGGTTTTCTTTAAAGCACCTTTAGCTTGCCTAGGGCTCGCACGCTGGCTTCCTTTTAACGTTGGAGATATAGCTCGTAAATATATAAAGGATGAAAGTTTATTGCGTTTTATAGACATCGAATGCTTCTGCTGGTCTGTAATGCCAGCAGCTCAAACACCAATGATTAATGCTGGGATGGTTTTCTCAGATCGACATTATGGAGGGATTAACTATCCAAAAGGCGGAGTAGGGATGATAGCTCAAAAGTTAGTTAAGGGTTTAGAAAAAAAAGGTGGAAGAATCTTATATAAATCAAGAGTCACCAATGTTCTTTTAAAAGATAAACGTGCCATTGGAGTTAAGCTTGCAAATGGAGAAAAGCTTTATGCCAAAACAATTATTTCCAATGCAACACGCTGGAATACTTTTGGAGGAGATGGAATAAAAGAACCTTTAATCCCTTCAAAAGATGTGCCAACTGCCGAAAAAAAATGGAACAATCGATATAAAGCTTCTCCTTCTTTCTTGTCCATTCATCTTGGCGTGAAAGATCATTGCATCCCTCAAGATAGCCATTGCCATCACTTAATTGTTGACAATTGGCAGAGAATGGAAGATGAGCAAGGAGTCATTTTTATCTCAATCCCAACACTTCTAGACAAATCTCTCGCTCCGTCAGGACATCACATCATTCATGCATTTACACCATCATCAATAAAAGAATGGAATTCATTAAGTCCGTCAAACTATGCAAAAAAGAAAGAATTGGATGGTAATCGTCTTATATCAAAAATAGAAAAGTTATTTCCAAATTTACAAGAGAATATTGACCATAAAGAAATTGGAACCCCAAAAAGTCACCGTAGATTCCTTGGGAGATACCAAGGGAGTTATGGACCTATTCCATCAATACCTCTACCTGGCTTATTAACAATGCCTTTTAATAGCACAGCCATTAAAAGTTTTTATTGTGTTGGCGATTCATGTTTCCCAGGGCAAGGTCTAAATGCTGTTGCTTTTAGTGGATTTGCATGTGCTCATAAGATAGGTTCAGAATTAGGAATTAATTCATGGGCCCTACCAAAATAATCACAAACCCATGCCTAAAAAATAAAACCCGTATTCAGTTCAAAAGTCACAAAAAATAAACTTAGAAAACTCATAGACAAACGATTTTCAATCCTAGAGGAATAAGTAGAAGTGTTGATGAGAAAGGAATCCAGAAAACCGTTTCAAGGAAAGAAACAATGATTGACATCAAATATTGGGTGAGACAAGCCATGAAATACAAAAAAAAATTTAGATTTGCAATTTAGCTTCCCCATGGATGGTGATATTCTTCTGAGAGAAGAAAGGAAAGAATAGAGATCAAGACTAAGAAGACTTAAGAAAAATAATTCTTCTACATGATTGCTTTAATAAACTTTGGAATAAATTTTATAAAGTTTTTCTCCTCTATAGACCATCTTATAAAGAATTAATTTCTACAACGTCAAACCAATCAGGAGTTGATTCAAAACAAGCTGAATTCAAATCATTTTCTTTTGCTTCGGCTCGCCAACAACAAGTTCTGCCAGCATCTCTCTCCATCAATATCGCATTTGCCCATTCCCAAATCAATTGTGCAGTAGATTCCATTCCAACATTTTTCATAATCCTTAAATCCAAAGCTTTTTCTGAATGAAGTTGTTGCCATTTTGTTAGAAGAGGATCATCTTCATTTACTAAAAATGTATGGTCAAAATATTCTTTCAATTTTCTTTCTAATGAATGAAGACTAGAAAAATCAACAACAAATCCAAACTCGTCTAATCTGTTTGATCTAAACCAAAAAGTAAAGCTTCTACTATATCCATGGACAAAACTACAATGGCCAGGATGTTTCCATTGTCTATGACAACAAGGGTAGCCTTCAAAATGCTTGCTACACGTAAATCCAGTAATTTGATTAGGCATCTAATAATTACTTGTAAAACTCACTAAGAGAATCATTGCCCCATCGCCAAAAGCTCTCTTTTATTAATCTAAGAATATGACGCAATTCAGACAAGATTTCATCAAACAACTTCGTTTTAATGAAAAAGGCCTGATACCAGTTATTGCCCAAGATTGGCTTGATGGAGCAATCCTTATGATGGCTTGGATGAATGAAACTTCTTTAAAAGAAACTCTTAAGACAGGCGAAGTTCACTATTGGAGTAGATCAAGAAATAAACTTTGGCGCAAAGGAGAAACCAGTGGCAATACTCAAACATTGAAAGGAATCAGGTTTGATTGTGATTCAGATGCAATAGTCATCTCAATTAAGCAAATTGGCTCAAAAGCCTGTCATACAGGGGCAAGAAGTTGCTTTTATAATGATCCTGAGCAGAATTCTATTAATGAAAACAAGCTCGACTTCCTTTTGCCTCCTGCAGATGCATGTAGTGAATTATTCAATATCATCCAAGACAGATCTATAAACCCTAAAAAACAAAGTTACACAAATAGTCTTTTAAATGGCGGTGATAATAAAATCCTAAAAAAAATTGGAGAAGAAGGTTCTGAATTTGTCATGGCATGCAAAGACAAAGATAAATTGTCAATTGCAAATGAAGCTGCTGATTTGATTTTTCATATACAAGTAGCTCTTAGCTATAACCAAGTTAATTGGAGAGATGTATTAGAAGTCCTTGCCCAAAGAAGGAAAAATTAGAATTCGAAAGCAAAGTTGAGTACAAAAGTTTATCTATTTTGTTCAAACTAAACTCTAGATATAATTAAGTAATTTATAGTCCAATCCCTCTAGCCATAATAGTAGCTAGTAAAGGTATTAATGAAAAACCAAGAAGCTCAATATTTAAAATCATACGAAATCTTTTTACCAATTCTAAAGTTAAATTAGGAAGATTATTTTTACTTATGGGTATAGCCCATAATATATATGTAATAGTTGGATATAGTGATAAAAGCCCAACAGCTATATATAGAGCTACTTTCAGCCAAAACAAGGGGTTGTGGACGTAAAATTCTGCTCCTTGTCCAAAATATCTAACCCTCATGATTCCAGTAATTATTAACATGACCCCAGCCAAGCCATAGATAACATCGGCAACAATTATTGAGATTGCTTCTTTCCTACTCAATTCGACTTTTAAGGAAAGCCTTTCAAAAATTAAAGCTCCAAAACATAAAAGGATGCTTAAGTAATGAACATATGCAACTAATGCACTATTGAGAGCTTTGAGCTCAAAAACAAAACCAAAAGGCATAGGAGTCATGTAATGACTTAAAAATCTAAGCGAAAAGATGTCATTCCTGTAATAACTAGCAAACAAAAGTGGCTAGTTATTACAGGAATATTCAAAATAAAGAAACCTTCTAAAAACAAAATGAATTAGAAACTATTCATTACGACTTAAGAAAGTTAATACTTTCGACCTAGATTTTAAGTATTAAGGAGTTTTAAATTGTGAGTTCGCTAAGTGATTTCCTTGGGGAAATAGGACGCCATCCTCTCTTAACACCAGAGGAAGAACTTACCATGGGAAGAAAAGTTCAAGAAATGATAGCTCTTACAGAACGCTGTAATCTCGCTGGTAATCAAGGGCCAAAATGCAACTTTACAACTGCAGAAAAAACAACAATTAAGACAGGGGAAAAGGCTAAAAACCTCATGATCACTGCCAATCTCAGGCTCGTAGTTAATTTAGCTAAAAGGTATCAAGGGAAAGGTCTTGACCTTTTAGATTTAATTCAGGAAGGGACATTAGGGCTAACAAGAGCAGTGGAGAAATACGATCCCAAGAGAGGGCACCGTTTTTCTACATATGCATACTGGTGGATTAGACAAGGTCTAAACAGAGCTTTATCTACACAAAGCAGAACTATAAGGATCCCTGTAAATATCAATGAAAAGCTTACAAAGCTAAGAGCTGCTAAATCTCAATTAATGCAAGAAAATGGGACAATTGCTTCTTCTCAACAACTAGGGGAAAAATTAAAGATCACTAAAGAAGAAGTAGAGGAGCTCTTAGAATGTGAACTTCGCAGCATTACTGTCAGTCTTCAAGGAGTAGTGCAATCTAAATCTGACCCCTCTGAGCTAGGCGATGTTTTACCTAGTGAGGAAACACCGCCAATGGAACTTGCAGAGCTTGCCGAACGAAATGCTTCCGCCTGGTCTTTACTCAACAAAGCGAATCTCACCCCTAAAGAAAGAACTATTGTTAGTCTTAGATTTGGACTTGATGGAACTAATGAATGGAGAACACTTGCAGAAGTTGCCAAACATATGAACTGCAGTAGAGAGTATTGCAGGCAAGTTGTACAAAGAGCACTTAGAAAATTACGAAGAACAGGTATCGAATCAGGTCTAGTTGAAGGAGTTATCCAAGATCAATAACTTAATGTTCTTAAAAGCCTCAATGCAACATATTCAAGGACTTTAGAAACATGCCTGAAGCCAACAAAAAAGATCAGCAAGTTCTCGATGCAGAGGTTATAGATAGTTCTGTTATAGATGAAGGTGTTTTCAGAAGAGTATTAAAAAAAGCCGGAAGAACTATTGCGAAGCCAGCTTTGGAAGCTTTTGAAATGGTTGTCGACCCCTCAACGCCTCCACAAGCAAGGGTATCTTTGCTTGCAGCACTTACATATTTGATAATGCCTATAGATTTAATGCCAGACTTTATTCCTATAGCAGGGTTTAGCGATGATCTTGTTGCTATAACTGCAGTAATAAGTCTTTGGAGCCAACATATGAACCCAGAGATACGCAATAGGGCTCGGATGAAGCTTGATAAATGGTTTCCTCTTTAGAAATGGCTAAATGGACACAAGAAATAGAAGAAGAAATTACACTTCTTATTAAAGAATGGCTTAAGCAAAAAGGGAAAACACAAAAAGACCTTAAAGCCAGTATTGGAGCAGATTCTGAAAGAATGCCTATTTTACTTAAAGTTTTCCAAGAAGAATACACCTCAGGAGGCTTACCGAAGCTTGCGGCTTTACTTTGTGCTATTGATCAAAGTTGGTCTGTGAATAATTCTCAAAACATAAAAAAGCATAAGAATCAAGATCCTTTTGGACAACTTGACCTACTTTTGCAAGAAATTAAAGAAGACTGCGATACTTAAATAAATTCTCATATGATTTCCTTAGTGAAACATTTACAAACAATTTGGGATCTATTGGATCAATTACAAAAAAAAATTATACTTATGATTCTTCTGCCTACTTTTTTAATTATTATACCATTAATTAATTTTCAAGGAAAAGTGTTAGCTCTCGATTCATATAGTGGAGAACATTTATTTATCAAGCATTGCTCTGGATGTCATATAAATGGAGGAAATATAATTAGAAGAAATAAAACTTTAAAACTAAACGACTTAAAACGGAATGGATTAGATAATCCAGAAGCTATCGCTAAAATAGCAAATAATGGAGTAGGATCTATGAATGGTTATAAAGAATTTTTAGGAGAAAATGGAGATATAAAAGTTGCAAATTGGATATGGGAACAATCTCAAAAAGCTTGGATCCATGGATAAACATCTAAAGAAGTCCATATTCCTTTTTCCCAATAAACATCTTCTTTTAAAACTTTTTTTGCAAACTCAAGAGTTGGTGCTTCCAAAATCCCAAATACATATCTATTGCATTTTGTAGGTCCTAAGGTTATTAAAAAACCTTCTTCTTTCAGTTTAGCGAGTCTAGATAAATGCTTATCTCGAAAAGGTCCTCGCTTTTCAATAGCGTTTTCACAGTAAGTACCAAAAAGAACAAATCTTTCCATTACACTTAAAGATTAAATAATCTAATAAAATTACACCTTAATGATTGCACAATTAGCATGCTAATTGCTATCTTGTTTAATCAGATCAATTTATTACTTAACTATTATGCTCACAGGTAGGGAATTACTCAAATAATGAAAGAGCTAGGTGATGTCACTAACCCAGACCTTGTTCAGGCATGTGGATATGTATCCAACAAGAAGAATGGCGTAGAAAGATTAAATTTCACTTCTTTTTACAAAGCCTTATTAGAAGCTATAGGTGTAAAACTAGGTGCCAATTCTGTATCAAGCTTAGAAAAAGTAGGAAGGAAACTTAGTTATATATAGCGACTGTAAAAGGAAATTGTAATCTTATAATTGGCAAAGCATATACAGCCTTACTAGAACTAAACACTGTTGATGAATTTGAGATCACACTAAGGCGTACAAATTAGACTTATACTTATATGAGAAGAGGGTTAAGGACTTAAATACTTAGACAAGTTTTTTATTTCTATCAAAAAAAATATATAATGAACTGCTAAGCTTAAGAGAAATATAGTTTATAAAGCATAGGAAAATTATCTTGATAAATAATAAATAAAAATTATTTATTCTCAAAAGTTGCGCAACTAAGTTCTCTACAGAATTCAGTTGCTTCCTCTATGACTTTTCTATTAGGAGCATTAGAAATTCTTTTAACAAGAGCGCTTCCTACAATAGCTCCATCTGCTCCCCAGTTTCTAACTTTCCGAACATGGTTAGCATCAGAAATACCAAAACCAACTGCAACAGGTTTTGAAGTGAATTGCTTTATTTTCTTAACAAGCAACTGCACACGATCTTGCAATAATGACCGCTCACCAGTTACACCTGTAACACTTACTAGATAAATAAAACCATTACTCTTTTCAGCAATAGTTTTCATACGCTCTTCAGGTGTTGTAGGTGCAATTAACAGTACCAAGTCTAATTCTCTCGATGAAGCAATTGAAGATAATTTTTCAGCTTCTTCAAGAGGCAAATCTGGCACAACCAAACCAGCAGCTCCTGCATCAGAAGCATCTTTACAAAAAAGATCCATACCATAACTCAATAATGGATTGCTATAAGTAAAAAGAATCACTGGTATTGTTAACTTATCTTTTATATCTCGCAACATTCTTAAAACGGTTTTCGGAGAAGTTCCTGAAGAGAGTGCACGTGAAGCAGCAAATTGAATAATTGGACCATCCGCAAGAGGGTCGCTATATGGGATACCTAATTCAATGATATCTGCGCCTTTTTCTTGCAGTCCAAGTAAAATTTCCGAAGAAGTTTGCAAATCTGGATCTCCTGCCATTATAAAAGGCATTAATGCAATTCTTCCCTCTTTTTTTATTTGAGTGAAAGTTTTTGCGATTAAAGAGCTTTTCATAAAATCATTTTAAAAAAATTCTTTTTCAAATGTCATTCAAAAAAATTATTGATATTAAATTACCAAATTTCATTTGTTTTCATTATTCTCATTAACCTCTTTCATTAAAGCAATCTTTTCATCATCAGACATTGAATCCAGTCTTTCTTGCAATACAGTTTGTGTAATCTGATCATATTCCTTGCGATACCTTTTACGTTGTTCCATAAAAGTCATTTTACCCGTAAAGACTCTAAAGAAATAGGAAAACAACCAAGCAATAACTAAGAAAATAAGAACTGCTTGTGAAGCTATCCCAGCTTTGGCTTCTTCAAATCCGAGTAAAGTCAGACCACCATAGGAAATTCCTCCTAAAAGAAGAATAATGACTCCTAATTGAACTACATTTCCCTTGGTCAATTTCTATTGCTCCCCTTGGCCATATATACGAAGATTGAGGAAAGGGGCAAACAAAATCAAACCTGGAAAGAAAAGAAAAACAAAGCTATATACAAATAATCTTTCATATTTACCCATAAAATTCCAACGAGTGTTCATCCAGAAGAATAATCCTAAGGGAATTACAACCAAATAAAGAGCTCCAAGAAATAAATACATTCCTGCTACTAGAAAAGGACTACTCAATATCTGATTTACTGTGAGAAGAAAAAGCACTCTAAAAAGCTAATTTAACTTATTCTAATATTAGATTAGTTAGTGAATAAAAATTATCAAGCAAGCCTTTGAGAACTTGGAATTAAAGTCAACAAAAGCCAATAGAAACAACGGTTAACTTTTTCCATTGATTTTCTAAGCGATTAAATAAAAGCATTTCTTAGATTTCAAGACGCACTTTTCTTAATACTGCTAAAGTAAAAATTCGATCAAAACCATTGCGGGAGCATGGCGGAATTGGTAGACGCAGCGGACTTAAAATCCGCAGGTCGTAAAAGGCTGTGGGGGTTCAAGTCCCCCTGCTCCCATTAGGTTTAGATCATCTTTCACACAACCAATTCAATATCTCCCCTGCATGAAAAGGAACAATATGCTCAGAAGTCTTCCCAAGATGCAAGCTTGAGGGAACTCTATGAGGCTTCCTAATTAAGGTTATTTTTTTTTCATTGAAAGGCAATCCATAAAAAATTGGGCCAAATTCACTTGAAAAAGCTTCTAATCGATCTAGCGCATCTTCTTCTTCAAAAACCTGGGCATAACTTTCAATTGCATTAAGTGCATTAAAAATGCCAGCGCAACCACAAGAAGTTTCTTTAAAAGCGCGTAGGTGAGGAGCAGAATCAGTACCTAAGAAAAAGCAAGGTTTCCCACTAGTAGCAGCACGCCGCAAAGCAAGGCGATGATACTCTCTTTTAGCAACTGGCAAACAATAAAAGTCACTTCTAATACCCCCTTCAAACATTGCATTACGATTAATATGCAAGTGATGAGGCGTAATCGTTGCGGCTATATTAAATTTACTATTTCCAACATATTCAACAGAATCTTCTGTTGTTATATGTTCAAGAACAACTCTTAAAGCAGGAAAGCGGTGAAGCAAAGGGTCAAGGATTTGTTCAATAAATGCAGCCTCACGGTCAAAAATATCAACATCTTGATTAGTCACTTCACCATGAATCAACAATGGCAACCCTACCTCCTCTATTGTCTCTATAAGTGAGTAGATATTTCTTATATCAGTAACACCATCTTTAGAATTAGTTGTAGAGTTCGCTGGATACAACTTTGCTGCCACAAAAACACCTTCTGCAAACCCTTTTCTTATAACCTCTCTTGAAAGAGTTTCCGTTAGATATAACGTCATCAGAGGTGTAAAATCCAACTCCTTCGGGATTACATTTAATATTCTTTCTTTATAGGCAATAGCAGTTTGAATCGTTGTTATTGGTGGTTGCAAGTTTGGCATGACTACAGCACGCCTAAATATTCGTGCAGTAGGAACAACTACAGTATTTAAAATATTTCCATCTCGCAAATGTACATGCCAATCGTCAGGTTGACGCAATGTAATTTTTTCTGGGGACAAATTCAAAGGGGTCAGTCCTAAATAGCTTTATGGATTAAATACCATTATTCTAAAAATAACCTAAATAATAATTATCTAGCTCTCTATTTCATCAAATTGGGAAATATTTAACCAATAGCCAAAGACTCTTGTTTTCACCCCTCATGTCATTACTACTAACAAAGGCCTCGTTTGAAATTATTCTTGGAATCATAATCCTTTTTGCTGGTGGTGAGTTTTTTGTTCAAGGAGCTGCGACACTAGCTCTAATTCTTGGGATTCCCCAACTTGTCATTGGCTTAACGGTTGTTTCACTTGGGACTAGTGCTCCAGAACTTTTTGTTAGCGCCAGTTCACTCTTCAGAAACTCAGATGCTATTGCTGTAAGTAATGTAGTGGGAAGCAATATTTTTAATGTTTTAGTTGTTCTCGGTAGCAGTGCTCTAGTAATGCCATTAAAAGTAGAAAGTCGACTAGTAAGAAGAGATGTACCTTTACTACTTGCCATCTCTACCGCTGTATGGGGAATGGCCTCATCGGGAAAACTAAGTTGGCAGTCAGGAATAGCATTATTAATAGCTCTTTGTATCAACACAATCTGGGAAATTCGAACTGCAAGAGAATTACCACAAGAAATCAAACATGCTGAGCCAGATATTCATATCAATAGAGATTCTATTAATTCTTTAAAGGCCTTTGGCAAAATACTTGCTGGCATAATAGTTCTCGCATTTGGCTCTAATTTGTTAATTAATGGGGCCAAAACCTTAGCAATTTCTTATGGGTGGAGTGAAGCAATTATAGGACTAACAATAGTCTCTGCGGGTACATCCTTGCCCGAATTAGTTACTTCTTTAGTTGCATCTCTTCGTGGCAAAACAGATCTAGCTATAGGTAATGTAGTTGGCAGTAGTCTACTGAACCAACTTCTAGTACTTGGCAGTTGTGCAATTTTCGCAGGAAACAAAGGACTTATTGTAGAAGACATTTTAATTCAAAAAGATTTTCCAATTATGATTCTTACCGTTCTAGCTTGTATGCCAATTTTTTGGACTAAAGGTAAAATTAGTAGATCAGAAGGAGGAATATTATTAGGACTATATATTTTATATTTAACTGATCAAATCCTACCGTATTTATTTCCAGAGATGCAGCAAATTCTTCGCTTAATGTTTTTTTATTTAGTACTCCCTATCACAGTAATAATAGTAACTTTTAAAAGTATCAAGTATTGGAATTTTAAAAATAACTGATTAATTATTATATCTAAGTCATCGTGACAAATTCTTCTGCAATAGTAGGGTGCAAAGCCATTGTTTTATCAAAATCTGATTTCAAAGCGCCCATTGATATAGCTATAGAAGCCATTTGTATAATTTCTGATGCATTTTCACCTAACATATGGCAACCTAATATCTTATCTGTATTTATTTCAACAATCAATTTCAAAAAGCATTTTTCTTTACTCTTACTTAAAACTTTGGACATAGATCTAAATTTTGCTTTATAGATTTTTATATTTTTTTTGCCATAAAAATTATTTGCATATTCTTCAGTAATGCCAACAGTCGCAAATTCAGGCTGGCTAAATACCGCCTTAGGAATATAATTATAATTTACAGATCTGCTTTTATTCCCAAATAGATTATCAGCAAATACTCTTCCTTCTTCTATAGCAACAGGTGTTAAATTATTCTTATTAGAAACATCTCCAATTGCATATATATTAGATATGCTAGTTAGATTTTTATTATCTACTTTTATACTCTTACCTTCCAATTCAACTCCTATCTGATTTAAGTTTAGAAGATTTAAGGAAGGTTCTCTACCAGTAGCAAATAAAATAGCTCCACATTTATGAGTGCCCTCTTTGTTGTCTATTAAATTCAAATCACCTTGTGAACCATCTATAGAAATAATCTCGGTCCCAAATCTTATATCTATACCTTTACTCAGCATCTCATCCTGAAGTGATAGAGAAACCTCTTTATCAAAACCCCTTAATAAATGATTTCCTCTAATTAACTGTTTTATCTGTACACCCAAACCATTTAATATACATGCAAATTCACATGCAATATACCCTCCTCCAATAATTACCAATTCCTTAGGGAAACTACTTTGCAAAAAAACATCGTCGCTAACCCATCCTAATGAAGCTCCAGGGATATTAGGGCGACAAGGAATTCCTCCAACGGCTATTAATATATTTTTTGCAAATAATTCTATAGATTCATTTTTCATATTTTTAACTACAATTGATTTTGGGCTAGAAAAACTTCCCCAACCCCTTATAAGTTCTACATTTGATTTTGCAAGAAACTCTATATGCAATTTATTTAAACGATCAACTTCTTCTCTAATACTCTCTAATAACAAACTCTTATTTACTCTTATATTATTTATTTGGGCCCCATATTTTGAAGCAGATTTCAAAGATTCAAGGTATTGCGAGCCATATACCATCAATTTTTTGGGAACACATCCTTTGATTACACATGTACCTCCAACACGATCTCCTTCTACAATTGCAACTCTTGCACCATAACTAGCCGCTCTTTTAGCAGCTGCCAAACCACCAGATCCAGCACCTAAAACAATGAGATCAAAAGTTTGGTCCAAGAAAACTCCTTTTAATTCTTTATCTAATTCTCCTATTAAGCCATGCAAGAAGCTATAGATGCTCTCACTTGGGACGAACTGTCAAAATTTGCCACCCCTGAATCAGAATTAATTAATGGACCAAACAACTCATATTCCTTAGAAAGACTCTTTGGTGAAAAGGAATCCAGCATTAGGGTAATTCTGTATAGAGATCATCACGCATGGTGCCCATACTGCCAAAAGATTTGGCTCTGGCTGGAATGGAAAAAAATACCTTACAAAGTTAAGAAGGTAACTATGCGATGTTATGGAGAAAAAGAAAATTGGTATCTAAAAAAAGTCCCATCTGGATTTTTCCCTGCAATCGAACTCGATAACAAACTTATAACAGAAAGTGATGAAATTCTTATAAGACTAGAGAATACTTTTGGACCTTTAGGTTTGTCATTAGAACATCCTGAGATAATTGAGTTAAGAAAACTTGAAAGAAAGTTATTTAGAGCATGGTGTATCTGGTTGTGCACACGATCACTCACTAAAGGTCAATCTAACAGAAAAAAAGAACAATTTTGTCTTATAGCGAATGAAATGGATGAACGCCTATCAAAAACAAATTCTCCTTGGATAGATCCATCTATTTGTAATTCAAAAGCATCTTTCCCAGGAAGTGCAGATGTAATCTTTATACCTTATGTTGAAAGAATGAATGCATCTCTTGCTTATTATAAGGGAATAGAAATTAGAAAAGAATTTCCAAATATTGATAGATGGTTTCGGGCACTTGAAATGCTTCAAGAATATAGAGGGACACAAGGAGATTTTCATACTCACTCTCATGACCTGCCTCCTCAAATGGGAGGTTGTTGGCAAGATCATAATTTAAATCAAATAAAATTTTCTAATCAAATAAATAACGGGGAAGGAATGGGTGAAAATGAAACAACCTTCCTACCTTTCAACAATCAACAGCCTGCGACCATTGCATTAGCTCGCGTTTTAAAACACAAGAACATCATCAAAGAAATCAATCCATTAGGCGCAAGGCAATTTGACCAGCCATTACGAGCAGCACTGAGTTTTATGATCCTCAACAAACCTTGCAAGCCAACACAAGGAAGTTCTAAAGGGTTAAGGTACCTTAGAGATAGAGTATCAGTCCCTAGAGACATGCCTCTGCTTTCAGCCCGAAAATTCCGCACAGCTCTTGAGAAAACAGCCTCAATGGACGGGACAGGTCAGGGTCCTGAATTGTCTACAAAAAATCGACTAGATCAAAATCCTTTATTTTTTAAATCCAGTTAGAAGATATACATAATGAGCTAATAATTATTTTCTATTCCGGGAATCTATTTGTAATAAATCTCTTATTTTTTGAACTTGACTAGCCATTTGAGGATCACTAGACAATTTCTTTTCGACTTGTTCAATTGCATACATTACAGTTGTATGATCTTTTCCACCAAATGCATCTCCAATACGAGGCAAACTTAAATTAGTCCCTTGACGCATTAAGTACATACCTACTTGTCTTGCCTGACTTACAGGTCTTCGTCTACTAGCACTTCTCATTTCCTCAGTAGTAACGTTAAAGAACTCTGAAACTTTATCCATAACCTGTTTAGGAGTAACTTCAACACTTTGGCCACTAGGGTCAAGCATTGGAGCAATAGAGTCAACCGTCATAGGCAAACCTGTTATAGAGGCAAATGCAATTGCTCTTGTGAGAGCACCTTCCAGTTCACGAATATTTGAAGTAAACCTACCTGCTATGAATTGAATTAAATCTCTAGGCAATCCTACGCGTTCCTGCTCAGCTTTCTTTTGCAAAATGGCCATTCTTGTTTCCAAATCAGGAGCTTGAATATCAGCAATTAACCCCATCGAAAATCTTGACATTAAACGCTCCTGTAAACGAGGGATTTGACTAGGGGGTCTATCACTTGCCAGAACAATTTGACTACCAGCATCATGTAATGCATTAAAAGTATGGAAAAACTCTTCCTGTGTATATTCTTTCCCCTCAATAAACTGAATATCATCAACAAGTATCAAATCTGCTGCCCTATACCTATCTCTAAAAGATTGCATTTTATCTTGCCTTATAGCAAGAATTAAATCATTAGTAAAAGTCTCTGTTGAAACATAAGAAACTTTTGCCCTAGGATCTATTTCTAATCGGTAATGGCCAATTGCTTGCATTAAATGTGTTTTACCTAAACCAACGCCACCACAAATAAATAGAGGGTTAAATTCTCTACCAGGTGCTTCCGCGACAGCCATGGCAGCTGCATGAGCCATCCTGCTATTTGGCCCAACCACAAATCTATTAAAAACATATCTGAGATTCAAAATGGGGCTGGGTTTCTTTCGTTGAGGCAAAGGATCTCTATTATCATTATTTGAAGCAGAAGAAGAACCTAAAGTGGGAGATAGTTCAGAGCTAATCGGTCTAGAGGGGTCAACTTTTTTCGAGAGGTCTTCTTGAACCTTTACTTTTACAGTGACTGGCTCACCAAAAATCTCTTCAGCAGCCTCTTTGATAGTTTCAAAATAATTATTTCTGAGCCATGCACTAGAGAAGCTATTAGGAGCAATCAAGGTCAACTCTCCCTTTTCAAAGCTGCAGAACTGAGTAGGACGTATCCACGTTTCGTATGACGGCTTACTCAAATTTTGCTTCAATGACTGCTGAATCTTTTCCCAAGATTCCTCACGTACAAGCACCGGCATTTCCTAATTAGAAATAGAA